>NZ_JBFWNP010000003.1:0-349930 GCF_050250995.1 Ramlibacter sp. | reverse complement strand
CGACGGGGGACATTCGCGGAAGGGGCCGCCCCCGTCCCGGTCCGGGGTGCGCCACCGCATTCAACGCCACAGCTTCAGAATCTGTGGAGAAGGGCGCGGGCTACCCTTCTGCCGCCCACACTCCTAGTCATTTGCCCGCTCGAAACCCCCGCCGCGCACCTGCTGCGCGAATACCCCCAGCGCCCCGCCGATCCGCTCCGCCGCGGTGTTACCGAATCCGAAGACGAAGCCGGTGCGAACGGCTTCGCCCATGCAGTACGCCGAGAGCGCCGGCACGTCGATCGCATGTTCCAGCAACCGCCGGGAGATCGCCGCATCGTCCAGCGGAGTCTTGGCGATCGCAGCGATGTGCAGCCCGGCAGTCGCGTCCGACAGCGAGAACAGATCGCCGCACAGCGTCTGCAGGCAGTGGACGATGAGGTTCGCCCGCTCCCGGTAGCGGCTGCCCATCCTCCGGATGTGCGCGGCAAGTTGCCCGCTCTTCATGAAGTCGGCGACGACGCCCTGCGTCGGCACGGACGCGTGGAATGAGAAGACCTCATGCGCGCGGGTGAAGGCATCCGTCAGGGCCGGCGGCATGACGATGTACGCGAGGCTGAACGCCGGCGAAATGGAACGGTTGAAGTTGCCGATGTAGATCACGCGCCCGCCGCGGTCCAGCGCCGCGAGTGGCGGCAGCGGCCGGCCGCTGAAGTGGAATGCGTTGTTGAAGTCGTACTCGATCACGTACGCATCGTTCTCCTCCGCCCAGCGCAGCAGCGACAGCCGCCGCTCCAGCGGCATGGTGCTGCCCAGCGGGAACTGGTTGGTCGGCGACACCACCACCAGCTTCGCCTTGCCGTAGGCGGCGAACGTCGCGCTGTCCAGGCCCTGAAGGTCGATGGGGACG
Organism: Ramlibacter sp.; assembly: GCF_050250995.1. GTDB lineage: Bacteria > Pseudomonadota > Gammaproteobacteria > Burkholderiales > Burkholderiaceae_C > Ramlibacter. The sequence goes on along the minus strand of NZ_JBFWNP010000003.1, from coordinate 349,041 downwards.
GGCACCAGCGCCACGCCGCCGCCGGCCAGCGCCGCGACGCGCGTGATGTAGCCGGGGTCCTCCACCAGCGCACGGTCGCCGGGGTCGGCGAGCACGTGGCCCGCGAGCATGAAGCCCTGCGTCGTGCCGCTGACCACCATCACCTGCGCGGCGTGGCAGGTCACGCCGTGCGCCTCCCCGAGATACCCGGCGATCTGGGCGCGCAATTCCGGCAGGCCGAGCAGCCCGCCGTACCCGAGGTCCGCGGCCGGCTCCGACCGCCAGTACTGCGCCGCGACCCGGGCGAATTGCTCGAAGGGCAACTGGTCGAGCGCCGGGACCGTCGGACTCAGGTCGAACCCCCCGTTGCGTTCGGAGGGCAGGCGCAAGTCCAGCAGGGAACGCGCGCGCCGCGACAGACCCTGCGTCGCGACGCAGGCGTGCGTCGCGGCGGGCGCATCCGGTCCGTCGTCCACGGGCGCCCTGCGCGGATGCCGATCCTCCGGCACGACGGCGGCCACGAACGTCCCCGCGCCGACGCGGCCGGTGACGTAGCCTTCGGCCAGCAGGCGTTCGTAGACGAGGATCACGGTGTTGCGCGAGACCTGCAATTCCTGCGCGAGCTGCCGGCTCGGCGGCAGGCGCGCGCCCTTGGCCAGCCGGCCTTCGACGATGGCCGCGCGCAGCTGGTCGAACACCTGGCCGTGCAGCGGGGTGTCGCACTGCCGGTCGAGGGTCAGCGCGCTCCAGGTCGGATAGTTGAACGTCCGCGCCATTGAAGGAGGGGCCGCGACGGCGCCGGGCGGCGCCCGGTCGGGTGAATGATTCTAGGCTGCGGCCAGGATGCGCAGCGCCTCGGCATGCCGCTCGGGGTTGCCGGCCGCAACCAGCCGGTTGCCCGAGTGGATCGTGAGCGGGCGTCCCTCCCAGTCGGTGATGACGCCGCCCGCGCCCTCGATCACGGGGACGAGCGCGCAATAGTCCACCTCGCGGTGGCGGCCGCAGTCGATGGCGATGTCGATGGAGCCGCTGGCGACGCAGCCGTAGGCGTAGCAGCTCGAGCCATAGACGCACCACTTGGTGGAGGTCCGCAGGACCTCGAAGGCCGCGCGCTCGCCGGGGCCGAACGGCTCCGGATTGCTGCAGGAGAGCAGGGCATCGGCGAGCGCGCCGCACTGGCGCGCGCGGATCGGCTTGCCGTTGAAGGTGGAGGCGCGTCCCTGCGCGCCGACCCAGCGGTCGTTCGTCACCGGGTGATCGATGATGCCCAGGATCGGCGTGCCCCGGCGGGCCAGCGCGATCAGCGTGCCGTAGATGGGGATGCCGGTGATGAACGCCTTGGTGCCGTCGATGGGGTCGAGCACCCACACGTACTCCGCGTCGAGGTCCTTGCCGTCGAACTCCTCGCCCAGGATGCCGTGCCCGGGGTAGCGGTGGCGGATCAGCGTGCGCAGCGTTTCCTCGATGTGCTTGTCGATGTCGGTGACGGGGCTGTCGTCCTCTTTCGTGGCGAAGCCGCGGCGCGTGTGCAGGTTCTCGCGCAGGATCGCGCCGCTCGCGTTGGCGAGGCCTTCGGCGAAGGCGAGGGCTTCGTCGAGGAAGCCGGGGTCGGGACAGGATGGCATGGCGGGTGGTTCTAGTCGGGGCCGATCGGGCGGAGCGCGGGCGCGGGCACGGCGCCCATGTGGCGCGACATGCGCCGCTCCAGCAGCCGAACGAGGTGGTTGGCGGCGAAGGCGAACACGAGGTAGATCGCGCCCGCCACGAGGAAGATCTCGTACGGCGCGAACGTGCGCGACACGAGCGTGTTCGCCACGCCCGTGAGTTCCGCGAGCGTGATCGTGCTGGCGAGCGACGTGCGCTTCACGCTCTTGATCAGCTCGTTGCCGTACGAGGGCAGGGCGAGCAGCACCGCGCGCGGCAGGATGACGCTCAGGTAGAGGCTGCGGAACGTGAAACCGAAGGCCTGGGCCGCCTCGACCTCGCCGCGCGGCACGGCCTCGATGGCGCCGCGCAGGATGTGCACCAGGTAGGCCGCGGTATTGAGCGTCAGCGTGATGAGCGCGCACCAGTAGGGCTTGCGCAGGTACGGCCATGCCCAGCTCTCGCGCACGGCCTCGATCTGCGCGAGGCCGTAGTACACGATGAAGATCTGCACGAGCAGCGGCGTGCCGCGGAACACCTGCGAGAACGCCTCGATGGGCCAGCGCAGCCAGCGCTGCGGCTGCACGCGCGCGATGGCCAGCGGCACCGCCACGAGGGTGGCGGCGAGGACCGAGATCGCGAAGAGCTCCGCCGTGAGCAGCGTGCCCTGCCAGAGCAGGGGCAGGCTGTCGAGCATGAGTTGCCAGTCCATGCGTCAGGCCCTCCGTTCGCTGCGCGCCGCGCGCTGTTCGAGGGCGTGCAGCACCACCGAGCTGAGCAGCGTGAGCACGAGGTAGACCGCGCCCGCGGTGCAGTAGAAGAAGAGCGCGCGGCGCGTGTCGCTCGTGGCGAGCTCCGATGCCTTCATGAGCTCGCTCAGGCCGACGATGGAGATCAGCGACGTGTCCTTCAGCGTTGAGATCCAGATGTTGCCCAGCCCCGGCAGCGCGAAGCGCATCATCTGCGGCAACTTGACGGCGGCGAACACCTGCGCGCGGCTCATGCCGAAGGCGACGGCGGCTTCGACCTGCCCCTTCGGAATCGCGAGCAGCGCGCCGCGGTAGACCTCCGCCGCATAGCCGCCGAAGATCAGCGACAGCGCGAACACGCCGGCGGCATAGGGCGGCACCGACACCGTGCCGGCCCCGGGCATCGCGAGCGAGACCAGCTTCGTGAGCGCGACGGTGCTGCCGAAGTACACGAGCAGGATCAGCAGCAGCTGCGGCAGCCCGCGGATGGCAGTGATGTAGGCATCGGCGACGATGCGCACGGCGCGCAGCGGCGAAAGGCTCGCCGCCGCGCCGATCAGGCCGACGATGTTCCCGAACACGGCCGACACCAGCGCGACTTCCACCGTCATCCACGCGCCCCGCGCGATGGTGGGGCCCCAGCCTGCGAACGGATCCATGGTCTACCTCGGTCGGTGCGGCAGCCGCGCCATCACTTCCAGACGGCCGGCAGGACGCTGAAGCTCCAGTACCTCTGGTTGATCGACTTGTAGGTGCCGTCGGCGAACATGCCCTTGAGCGCCGAATTGACCTCGCCCAGCAGCGCCTGGTCTTCCTTGCGCACGCCGACGCCGACGCCATCGCCGAAATACTTGCGTGACTCCAGTTCGGGGCCGACGAATTCGAAATTCCGGCCCTCGGGCTTGCTCAGGAAATCCATCTCCACCTTCACCGGGCCCACGAGCGCGACGTCGATGCGCTGCGCAACGAGGTCGAGCAGCAGGTTCTCGGCGGAGTCGTAGCGGTTGATCTCCACCCCCGGGAATTCGCCCGCCAGGTAGCTGTCGTTCGTGGTGGCGCGCTGCACGCCGACCACCTTGCCTTTCAGTGCCGCGGGGTTGGGCGTGCCGTCGGGCTTGAAGGGCTGCACGCCGCCGCCCTTGCGGCCGACGAAGCGCGCCGTGGAGGCGCGGTACGGCACCGAGAAGTCGATGCTCTTGCGGCGCGTCTCGGTGATCGACAGGCTGGAGGCGATCACGTCGATCTTCTTCGACAGCAGCGCCGGGATGAGGCCGTCGAAGGCCATGCAGACGAAGGCGACGTCGGTCTTCATGCGCTTGCCCAGCTCGCGCGCGATGTCGACTTCGAAGCCCTTCAGCGTGCCCGACGGGTCCTTGAAGTTGTAGGGCGGGTAGGTGCATTGCACCCCCACTTTCACTTCGCGCGCGGCGGCGGTGAGCGAGCTCAGGGCCAGCAGGGCAATCAGCAGCGTTTTCTTCATGGTTCGGTCTCCTGGGTGGATGGTGGTTCTGGGCCGCGTGGGCTACAGGACGCTTTCGATGAACTTGCGGCAGCGTTCGGACTGCGGATCGGCGAACAGGCGCGAGGGCGCGCCCTGCTCGTCGATCCGGCCCTGGTGCAGGAACAGCACTTCGCTCGACACCTCGCGCGCGAATGCCATTTCGTGGGTGACGAGCACCATGGTGCGGCCCTCCTCGGCGAGCAGGCGGATCACCTTGAGCACTTCGCCCACCAGCTCGGGGTCGAGGGCGGAGGTCGGCTCGTCGAACAGAAGCAGCTTCGGCTCCATGGCGAGCGCGCGCGCGATCGCGCAGCGCTGCTGCTGGCCGCCGGAAATCTGCGCCGGGTAGTAGTGCATGCGGTCGTGCAGGCCCACCTTCGCCAGCAGCGCCTGGCCGCGCTCGACGGCCTCGGCCCGGCCGACGCCCAGCACCTTCATGGGCGGGGTGATGACGTTGTCCAGCACGGTCATGTGGCTCCAGAGGTTGAAGCTCTGGAACACCATGCCCACGCCGGCGCGCATCCGCATCACCTGCTTCTGGCTGGCGGGCACGCGGCGCCCCGCTCCGGCGTCCTTCATCGCGATCGCCTCGCCGTCGATGGCGATCGTCCCTGCGTCGGGCACCTCGAGCAGGTTCAGGCAGCGCAGGAACGTGCTCTTGCCCGAACCGCTCGCGCCGATCAGCGTCACCACGTCGTGCTCGCGCGCCCGCAGGCCGACGCCGCGCAACACCTCGACCGCGCCGAAGCTCTTGCGGATGCCGTCGGCCGCGACGATCTCCCGGGTTCCGTTCGCCATGCTCGCGTCCTCAGAAGGTGCCGGGGAACGCGCCGCCGTCGAGCAGCACGTTCTGCGCATTCAGGTAGCCCGCATGCGCGCTGCAGAGGAAGGCGCAGGTGCGGCCGAATTCCATCGGGTCGCCGAAGCGCCCGGCCGGGTTGCGTGCGGTCCATTGCGCGACCACGTCCTCGTACGTGCAGCCGCGCATCGCGGCTTCCGCACGCAGCGTCGCCGCCAGGCGGTCGGTGGCGAACGGGCCGGGCAGCAGGTTGTTGATCGTCACGTTGCGCCGCGCGGTGGTGCGCGCCACGCCCGCGACGAAGCCGGTCAGGCCGCTGCGCGCGCCGTTCGACAGGCCCAGGATGTCGATGGGCGCCTTCACGGCCGACGACGTGACGTTGACGATGCGCCCGAAGCCGCGTTCCATCATGCCGTCGACGGTCGCGCGGATCATCTCGATGGGCGCGAGCATGTTCGCGTCGAGCGCCGCGAGCCAGTCGTCGCGCCGCCAGTCGCGAAAGTCCCCGGGCTTCGGTCCGCCCGCGTTGTTGACGAGGATGTCCGGTGCGGGGCAGGCGGCGAGCACGCGCCTGCGGCCTTCCTCGGTCGAAATGTCGGCCGCGACCTTGCGAACGCTGGCGCCGGTCTCGGCGGCGATGGAGGCCGCCGCGTCGTCCAGCGCCTGCGCGCCGCGCGCGACCAGCGTCACCGCCACGCCTTCCTGCGCCAGCGCGTACGCGCATGCGTAGCCGAGGCCCTTGCTCGAAGCGCAGACGAGCGCCGTTCGTCCCTGGAGTCCGAGGTCCATGTGCGCGTCCTCTCAGTCGAAGTCGACGGCGACCGCACCGAACGGTGCGAAGGTGGAGCGCACCGACATGCCGGGGCGCGCCGAGTACTGGCGCGTGAAGGAGCCGGCCATGACGCGCATGCCGGCCTCCAGCGCGAGGTCGTATTCCGCGAGCTTGTTGGCGAGCCACGCGATCGAGAGCATCCCGCCGCCGCCCATCACGGCGGCGCCGCTCGCCTCCTCGACGAGTTCGCCGTCGATCTCGACCCGGACACTCGCCTGCGCCAGGTCGCGGTTGGCGGACGTGAGCAGGATCTCTTCGCCGGTGACGAACGCCTTCTGTTGCGCGTTGTCGGCCATGGCGAGCGCGAGGTTGCCGGCAAAGGGGCCGCGCACTTCGACGATCTCGAGCGCCGGCGCCGCGTGCGTCACGGCGCCTTGCGCATCGGCCAGCGTCACGCCGGGGCCGCGCAGGGTCTTGCCCAGGGTCAGGCACAGCTCGTTCTCGAAGCCCGGCGCGATCAGCGAGTCGAATGCGTAGCGGCGTCCGCTTGGGTGGCGGCCGCTTTCCAGCAGGTAGCCGAAGCACGGCTCATGCACCTGCTGCTGCACGCGCATCGACTCCGCGGTGAGGCCGACCTTCCAGCCGGCCTGGCGCTCGCCCGCGGCGATGCGGCGGCGCAGCAGGGCGAGCTGCACGGCGTAGGCCTGGTCGAGGGCGAAGCGGCCCGCCCATTCGGCCGGCATGTGCCGGCCTTCCTGCAGGGCCTGCCAGAGCGCGTCGGCGATCGATTCGGTGTCCATTTGCGGGGTCCTCAGTGCGCCCGCGGGCGCGTTTCGATGTGGCGCACGAGCCGGCGCACGCCCTCGTCGAGGCGCGCCGTGCTGCTCGCGTAGCACCAGCGCAGGTAGCCTTCGCCATCGGGGCCGAACGCGATGCCGGGCGCGAGACCGAGGCCGCTTTCCTCGACGAGCGCCCGGCAGTAGGCGAGGCTGTCCGCGAGGCCGCGCAGGCGAAAGAAGGTGTACATCGCGCCGGGGGAGGGCTCGGCCAGCTCCACGCCGGGGACCGTGGCGAGCCGCGCCTGCAGGTGGTCGCGCGACACGCGCAGGTGACCCACGGTGCGATCGATCGTCTCCTCGCCGCGCTGCAGCGCGGCGATGCCCGCCGCCTGGATGAAGGGCGGCGCGCAGGTGGTGCTGTATTCGATGAGCTTGCCGATCTCGGGCAGCAGGGCGGGCGGCACCACGATCCAGCCGAGGCGCCAGCCCGTCATCAGCCAGGCCTTCGAGAAGGAGTTGCAGCTGATCACGCGATCGTCCGGCGCCGCGATGTCGAGGAAGGACGGCGCGCACGCGCCGTCGTAATGAATGCGCTGGTAGACGTCGTCGCTGACGATCCAGATGCCCCGCTCGCGGCAGTGCGCGAGGATCTCGCGCTGCTGCGCGCGGGAGAGCGTCCAGCCGGTGGGGTTGTTGGGTGCGTTCAGCAGCAGCACGCGCGTGGCCGGCGTCAACGCGTCGAGTAGCCGCTGCAAGTCGAGCTGCCAGCCGCCCGGTGCGAAGGCGAGGGGCACGGTGACGACGCTCGCGCCCAGCACCTTCGGCATCTCCACGAGATTGGGCCAGAGCGGCGTCACGGCGACGACGCGGTCACCGGGGCCGACGAGGGCCTGTACCGCATGCATGAGCGCGGCGGTGCCGGAGCTGGTGACGGCCACGGAGTCGATGGTCATCGCGCCGTGCAGTTTCGCGAGATAGGCGACGATGGCCTCGCGCAGCGCCGGCACGCCCAGCGTCTGTGCGTAGAAGGTCTGGCGGGCGTCGAGCGCGGCGGACGCGGCGCGGCGCACATGTTCCGGTGTCGGCTCGTCCGGCTCACCGAACCAGAAGGGCAGCACGTCCGGGCGGCCGAGCGCGGCATTCGCGACCTCCCGGATCTTCGAGGATCGGAGGGCTGCCACTTCGGGGCGGGCGCTTGTGACGAAGGCGGTGTTCATCTCCGCCGGAGTATTTGCCGGCGGCGGATCGCTCACAAGAACCAATATCGGCGTGGGGGCGGGGCCAATTCTTTAAGGGCTTACCCGCGCTTCTCGCCAAGCAAATACTCCGTCATGTCCCGCTCCAGCCCGAAACGGTCCCCGCGGTAATTGCTCACGCCGTAGTACACCACCCGCCCGTTCACATCGCAGAACACGCGCTCCGCACGTGCGACCGGCGCCGCCATGGGATAGTCGAGCGCCTGCGACACATCGAAGTCGGCGGGCAGCACGGTCAGACGCTCGCGCCCGGACGCGAGTTTCGGGTTCGCGTACTTCACCGTGAGCTGCGCGAGCTTGGCGGTGTTTTCCGCGCCCTTCGGAAAGCGCTTGTAGACGTCTTCGGCGATATACACCGACGACAGGCAATACGCCTGTGCATCGTCGTGATCGATCTTTACGAAATGAAGATACGCCCCCGCGTCGGTCCCGACCGGCCAGCGCTTGGCGGGCAGGCCGGTCACGCGCGTGCGCGAGACGATGCGGATCGTGTAGTTCGGCACGCGCTGGTCGAGCGCGGCGATGGACGAGAAGAGGGGCTTGGCGTCGCCTTCGCCCGCGGCATACGTGACGTAGGTGCGCCGGCCGCGCTGGCTCGCGACCAGGCCTTCCTCCGCGAGGATCTGCAAGGCCTGGCGCACCGTGATGCGGCCCAGCCCGTAACTCGCGCACAGCTCGTCGATGCTCGGGATGTCCTCGCCGTACGCCCATTCGCCGGACAGCACGCGGCTGCGCAGCACGCTCGCGAGCTGCGCGTAGAGCGCCGTCGCACCGCTCACGAAATGCGGCTGCGGCGTGGAAGCGAGTTTCGGACGCGCGCCCATCGATTACTTCCGCGGCGGCCCGGCGCTGATGTCGGACTGCCACGCGGCCGGAATCTCGACCTTCGTGGCCAGCAGCACCTGGCCCAGGCTCTTGCCCAGCGGATCGTTGCGCAGGGACCCCGCGCCGCCGCCGCCGAGCGCCTGCTCCATGACGTAGTTGAAGGCATGCACGCCGGGCACGTCGTAGCGCGTGACCTTGCCCTTCACGAGATGGCGGAAGTGCGCCTTCACGACGTCCGTCGGCAATTGCTGCGCGATCACCGGCACGAACTTCGGATCGCGGGCGATGATCGCGATGTTGGAGATGTCGCCCTTGTCGCCGCTGCGCGCGACCGCGATGGCCGACAGCGGCACCGTGATGCGCTCACCGGCGGGCAGGGCGGCCGTGGCGGCAGCGCCGTAGCGCTGGCCGTCGCCGATGGACTGCGCGATGGGCACGCCGCGCGGAATCTCCACGGGCTTCGATTCGCCATCGATCGTCACGGACACCGGCACCTTGTCTTTCGGCCAGGCGAAGGAGAAGAGGCGGAACACCGGGCCGGCCTTCGGCCGCCCGCTGAACCCCGTCGTGCCGGCGGCGGAGGACACGCCGAAGGGCGCGACCTCCTTGGCCGCGATGTCGAGCGCGGCCGCGTTCGTGTGGCGCAGGGCGATGCGCAGCACGACTTCGCGCGAGCCCGTGCCGCCGGACTGGTGTGCGCCGTACGACGGCGTCTCGCTGCCCAGCACTTCGACGTGCGTCTCGCTGTAGTCGGCGAATCCCGCTTCGGCCATCATGCGGCGCGTGCGGGACAGCAGGGCCTCGGCCACGCGGTCGGCGCGGGGCGCGGCGTCGTCGCCGACGATGGTGAGCGTGGTGGACAACCGGAAGCCGTCCGACCACGTGGAGCTGACCTTGTACGTGTCCGTCGGAGGACGTCCCCGCGCGCCTTCGACGCGCACGCGGTTCTCGCCGACCTGCGTCATTCGCACCGCGCTCAGGTCGCAGGTCACGTCGGGCAGCAGGTAGTTGGCGGGGTCGCCCACCTCGTACAGCATCTGCTCCGTCACGACCTCGGGCGCGATGAGCCCGCCCGTGCCGGCCGGCTTCTCCAGGACGAAGCTGCCGTCGGCCGAGCACTCGGCGACGGGGAAACCCATGTTGTCCCAGCCGGGCACGCGCCACCAGTCGGTGAACAGGCCGCCCGTGGTCTGCGTGGTGCATTCGAGGATGTGGCCGACCAGGCTGCCGGCCGCGAGGCGGTCGTACTCGTCGGGCTTCCAGCCGAAACGGTGGACCAGCGCGGCAAGCGACAGCGCACTGTCGACGCAGCGGCCGGTGATGACCACGTCCGCGCCGCGCGCGAGCGCCGCCGCGATGGGCATCGCGCCCAGGTACGCGTTCATGCTCGTCATGTTCTGCGGCAGGGGCTGGCCGCTGAACATTTCCTTCACGCCCGCCGCGGCGATCTGCTCGCGCACGGGCATGAGGTCGTCGCCCTCGACGACCGCGATGCGAAGCGATACGCCGGCCGCGTCGCACGCCTTGCGCAGCGCGCGCGCGCACGCCTGCGGATTCATCGCGCCGGCATTGCTCAGGAGCTTGATGCCCTTGCTCGCGATCTCGCCCAGAACCGGCGTGACGGCGGTGACGAAATCGGACGCGAAGCCCGCCTCGGGGTCGCGGCTGCGCGCCTTGTGCAGCAGCGACATCGTGAGTTCGGCCAGGTAGTCGAACACGAGCACGTCGCAGTCGCCGCCCTTCACGAGCTGCGTGACGCCGGCGTTGGTGTCGCCCCAGAATGCGCAGGCGCCGCCGATGCGCAGCGTGTCTTTGGATTTCGCGGATGTAGCCATGGAGCCGATGATATCATCGTGTCCTATTTATAGGCTTTCTTTTGCGCTTTCATAGGAGCGACCCGTGCCCGAAGTCCAGACCGCAACCCTCGCCGACGGCGACCTGCTGCAGGAGCGCAACGGCGCCGTCCTGCGTCTCACGATGAACCGCCCGCAGCGCCGCAACGCGCTGACCGACGCCGTCATCACCGGCCTGCGCGACGCCATCGCCGCCGCCAATGCCGACGAGAGCCTGCGCGCGATCGTCATCACCGGCGCGGGCGACAAGGCCTTCTGCGCCGGCGCCGACCTCACGCCGGGCGACACGCCCTTCAAGCCCAACGCGACGCGCCTGCACAGCCCCATCGGCGACCTCGCGCGGGCCGTGCATCAGTGCCGCATCCCCATCGTCGGCCGCATCAACGGCATCTGCGTCGCGGGCGGCATGGGCATCTTCGGCCTGTGCGACCTGGCCATCGCCGTCGACACCGCGAAGTTCGGCATGCCCGAGATCAAGATCGGCATCTTCCCGATGCAGATCCTCACGATCCTGCGCGACCTGATCCCGCCGCGCCACATGAACGAGATGTGCATGACGGGCAAGCCCATCGACGCGCAGGCCGCGCATGCCATCGGCCTGCTGAACAAGGTCGTGCCCGCCGCCGAACTCGACGCGGCGGTCGATGCGCTGGTGGCCGACCTCGTGGCCGTGTCGCCCGTCGCCATGCGCCGCGGCAAGTATTCGATGCGCGCGGTGGAGTCGATGTCCTTCCACGAGATGATGGCGTTCACCGAAACCTCGCTCACGCCGATGATCCTCACGGAGGACGCACGCGAAGGCCTCGCCTCCTTCAACGAGAAGCGTCCGCCGAACTGGCCCGGCAAATGAGCGGCGCTTCCTCGCAGCCGTCGCAGCCTTCGCAGCCCGCGCGCACCGGCCCTCTGGCCGGCGTGCGCATCGTCGACATCACGGCGGTGCTGATGGGACCGTCGGCCACGCAGTTCCTCGCGGACCTCGGCGCCGATGTCGTCAAGATCGAGCCGCCCGCCGGCGACTCCACGCGCAAGATCGGCCCGATGGGCGACGAGAAGATGGGTCCCATCTTCCTGGGCCTGAACCGTAACAAGCGTAGCCTGGTGCTCGACCTGAAGAAGGCCGAGGCGCGCGAGATCGTGTTCAAGCTCGCGAAGGACGCCGACGTGCTCACGTACAACGTGCGCCCCGCAGCGATGGCGCGCCTCGGGCTCACCTACGAGGCGCTGGCCGAGATCAGTCCGCGGCTCGTCTACGTCGGCATGTTCGGCTTCTCGCAGCGCGGCCGCTATGCGCCCTCGGCCGCGTTCGACGACCTGATCCAGGCCGCGACCGCGATCCCGAGCGCGATGGCCGCCAGCGTCGACGACACGCCGCGCTTCGTGCCGCTGAACATGATGGACCGCTCGGTGGGCCTCTACGCCTTCGGCGTGATCGCCTCCGCGCTGTTCGCTCGCGAGCGCACCGGGAAAGGCCAGCGCGTCGATGTGCCGATGTTCGAGACGATGGTGCCCTATGTGCTGGGCGACCACCTCTACGGCCACAAGTATTCGCCGCCGCAGGGCGAGTTCGGCTATCCCCGCATCCTCTCGAAGCTGCGCAAGCCGTTCCGCACGAAAGATGCCCACGTATGCTGCGTGATCTACCAGGACCACCACTGGAAGGCGTTCCTGGAGATCCTGGGCATGGGCGAGATGTACACGAACGATCCGCGGATCAGGAACATCACCACGCGCACGCAGCATGCGGACGAACTCAATGCGTTCGTCGAGAAGCATCTCGCGACGAAGACGACGGCCGAGTGGCGCGCGCTGCTGAAGGAAGCCGACGTGCCGGTGTTCCCGGTGCATACCTTCGAGTCGCTGCTGGAAGACGGCCACCTCGAGGACATCGGCTTCTTCCGCGAGGAAGAGGTGCCCCACATCGGCAAGGTGGTCGAGACGGCCGTGCCCAGCGAATGGCACGGCACCCCGCCCACTGACTACATGCCGCCGCCGCTGGTGGGGCAGCACAGCGCCGACGTGCTGCGCGAGCTGGGGTATGGCGAGGAGGACTTGAGGCGGCTCGTCGCCGAAGGGGTGACCGCGGTCGCCCCTTCGTTCACTCCGGCTTGATCCCCTGCTGCTTGATGACGGCCGTCCACATGGCGGCGTCATCGCGCACCACCTTGTCCAGCACCTCCGGCTTGCCGGGCGCGGGCGTGGCGCCCAGGCGCAGGATGCGCTCGCGCAGCGCGGGCGTGGTCAGCGCCGTGTTCAGCGCATCGTTGTACTGCTTGATGACCGCGGGCGGCGTCTTCGCCGGCAGCAGCATCGCGTACCAGCCGTCGGTGACGAAAGCCTCGTAACCCGCTTCCTTCGCCGTCGGCGCGTCGGGGAAATTCGGCAGGCGCTGCGCGCTCGTCACGGCGATCACCTTGATCTTGCCCGCCTTCACCTGCGGCTCCGACAGGCCGATGGTGAGCAGCGAGAAGTCGACGTGGCCCGCGATCACGTCGTTCAACGCGCCCGCCGCGCTCTTGTAGTGGACCATGCGGATGTCGACGCCGGTCTGGTGCTTCAGGCGCTCCAGCATCAGGTGCTGCGGCGTGCCCGCGCCCACCGACGCGAACGTCGGCGAGCGGCCCTGCGTCTTCGCGAGCGCGATCATCTCCTTCAGGTTCGAGCCCGGCAGCTTCGGGTTCGCGACCAGCGCATAGGGCGTCGTCGCGATCATGCCGACGGCGCGGAAGTCCTTCACCGGGTCGTAGTTCAGCGTGGGGTTCAGCGCGCCCGCGATCGGGTGGACGTTGAACGTCAGCAGCACCGTGTTGCCGTCGGCCGGCGCGCGCGCCACGAATTCGGCGGCGATGTTGTACGAGCCGCCGGGCTTGCTCTCGACGATGATGGTCTTGCCCATCGGGCCGGCCATCGTCTCGGCGAGCGCGCGGGCGAGGGTGTCGAGCCCGCCGCCCGGCGAGCTGCCGGTGACGAAGCGCGTGACGGGCTGGGCCTGGGCCACGCCGAAGGCGGCAAGGGAAAGCGTGAAGGCGGCCGCAAGGGCCAGCATGCGTTTCATGGTGTGTCTTTCGGGGAGTTGTTCACTCGGGCTGGATGCCCGCATCTTTGATCTTGCCGGCCCAGCCGTCGCGCTGCTCGCGCAGGTAGGCGGGATAGGTCGAGCGCGCCACGGGCGGGATCGGCTTGCCCGTGGGCGCCAGGCGATCCTTCACCGTCTGCTTGTTCATGATCTTCGTCATGGCGTTGGCGAGCCGGTCGGCCACGGGCTCGGGCAGGCCCTTGGGACCCATGATGCCGAGCCAGCTGTAGAGCGTGAAGTTGGGCACGCCGATTTCGGCGAACACCGGCACCTGCGGCAGCTCGCTCACGCGCGCCGGTGCGGCGACAGCCAGCGCGCGGACGCGGCCGCCGCGGATCTGCGGCATGGCCGTCGTGAGGTCGAGGAACATGAAGTCGAACTGGCCGCCGATCAGGTCGGTGATGGCGAGCGGGTTGCTCTTGTACGGCACCGGCGTGACGTTCAGGTTCAGGCGTTTCATCAACGCCGCGCCCGCGATCTGCGTCGTGGCCGAGCCGAAGCCGAAAGTGCCCTTGCCGGCCTTCGCCTGCAGCAGCGCGGTGAGCTCCTTCAGCGATTGCGCGGGCGACTCGGCGCGCACGACCAGCGCGAACTGCGTCTCGACCGTGTTGCCGACCATCGTGAAGTCGGTGACGGGATCGTAGGGCAGGTTCTTGAACAGGCTCGGTGCGGACGAGTGCGTGGAGCTGCCGCCCATCACGAGCGTGTAGCCGTCGGCCGGCGCCTTCGCCACGAGGTCCGCGGCGATGGTGCCATTGGCGCCGGGCTTGTTCTCGACGATGACCGTCTGGCCGAGTTCGCCCTGCAGTTCCTCCGCGATGATGCGCGCGACCACGTCCGTTCCGCTGCCGGGGCCGAAGGGCACGACGATGCGGATCGGCTTGTTGGGATAGCCGGACTGGGCCAGCGCGCCGGAGGCGGCGAGGGCGATGAGGGAGGACGCGAACACGCGTCGCGTCGGGGTGAAGCTCATGAGGTCTCCTGTGCAGGTGTCTGCTTGGCCTAACAAGCATCATACTTTCCCGCACGACCCTCCGGCAAGCGCGCCGGTCAGGCGCTTCAAGCCTTGCGCTTCAGGCCAGGCGCTTGCCGACGTAGGCGCCCATGCGTTCCAGGGCCGCCTGCCCCTCGGGGAACCACGCGGCGAAGTACGGCCAGATGTGGATCATGTCCTGCGCCGTCTCGAATTCGACGTCCACGCCGTGCGAGCGCGCGCGCTCGGCCAGGCGCACCGAGTCGTCGAGCAGGCTTTCCTTCGTGCCGGCGAGGATCAGCAGCGGCGGAACGCGCTCGAACGACGCGAAGATCGGCGACACCAGCGGATGGTCCGGCGCGACGCCCTGCGCGTAGCGGGCGACGCTGCCGCCTGCGCTCTTGCGCTGCACGATGGGGTCGTGCGCCGCGTTCTTCTCCATCGACGCGCCGCTCAGCGTGAGGTCGGCGAAGGGCGAGACGCATACGGCGCAAGCGGGCAGCGGCGCGCCTTCGTCGCGCAGGCGCAGCAGCGCGGAGACGGCGAGCGCCGCGCCCGCGGAGTCGCCGGCGAACACGATGCGCGAGGGCGGCCTTCCCGTGCGGATCAGCTCGCGGTACACCGCCACGACATCGTCGAGCCCCGCAGGGAAGGGATGTTCCGGCGCGAGGCGGTATTCGATGGAGACGGCCGTCGCTTCCGCGGCGCGAGCGAAGCGCGACACCATGTCGCGGTAGTTGTGCGCCGAGCCCATGGTGAAGCCGCCGCCGTGCAGGTACACGATGAGGCGGTCGTCCCTCGACTGGGGCGTGCGCGTCCAGAGCACCGGCACGCCCGCGATCGCGTCCTTGTCGAACCGCACGTCGGCGGCCGGGGGCAGCATCTCGCCCCACTGGTCGACCATCTTGCGGCGGTCTTCCAGCGGCGGAAAGGCGTCGGGCTTCGGCGGCCCGAGCATCGCGAGGAACTTGGCGTATTCGGGGCTCGGCATGCGGGACTCCTTTCGAGTCGAAGTCGTGATCGTCAACCGCCCGCCAGCCGGCCGCCATCGGCCGTGAAGGTGGACCCGTTGACGAAGGATGCGCGGGACGAACTCAACCACGCCACCAGCTCGGCGATCTCGTCGGCGCTGCCATAGCGCTGCATCGGATTGCGCATCGACAGCGCATCGCCGTCGCGCGTGTTGGAGCCGAGCAGCGGCGTCGCGACATGGCCGGGGCATACCGCGTTGACCCGGATGCCGGCCTGTCCATATTCCACCGCCGCGCTCTTGGTCAGCGCGACCACGCCGTGCTTGCTCGCCACGTACGCCGCCGCGTTGGGCAGGCCGATCAGGCCGCCGATGGAGGCGTTGTTGACGATGGAGCCGCCGCGCTTCAGACGCGGCAACTGGTACTTGAGGCAGAGGAACACGCCGGTCAGGTTGACCCCGATCATGCGGTTCCAGTCCTCCAGTTCGATGTCGGCCAGCGGCTTGCCGCGACTGTGCGTCTCGGTCGTGCCGATGCCCGCGTTGTTGAAGTAGCAGTCGACGGGGCCGTACGCGCCATCCGCGCGGTCGAGCATGCGCACCACGTCCGACGCAACGCTGACGTCCGCTTCGACGGCAAGCGCGCGCCCGCCCGCGTTCGCGATCTCGCGCGCCACGGCCTCGGCCGCTTCGACGTTGCGGTCGGCGACGCACACCGACGCGCCTTCGCGCGCGAAGATCAGGCAGGCGGCACGGCCGATGCCCGAGCCGCCGCCCGTGACGAGGGCCTTGCGCCCTTCGAGCAGCATCATCGCGCCGCCCCTCCCCGATCCGTCACCCGCATCGCGCTTACTGCGCCAGCGCGAACTGGCCGTTGCGCACCGTCACCAGCGTCGCGCCGTACATCGGGTTGCGGCCTTCGTCGAAGCTGAAGCGGCCGCTGCCGATCAGCACCGGCACGTTGCGCAGCTTCGCGAGCTCGGCCCGCACCTTCTCGCGGTCCGGGTTCGGGCCGGCGTTCTTGATCGCTTCGACGGCCAGTCGGCCCAGCGTGTAGCCGACCGCGGCCCAGTTGTCCGGGGCGACCTTGAACCGCTCGGTGTAGGTCTTGATGAAGGTCTGGTTGGCGGCGCTCGGATTCTGCGTCACGTAGTCGGCGACGAAGACGCTGCCTTCCACCGCCTTGCCGCCGATCTTCAGGAAGTTCTGCGAGGCCATGACCGGCGGGCCGAGCAGGCGCACGGTCGCGGGCAGGCCGGACTGGCGGAACTGGATCGCGATGTTCGCGATGACTTCGGCCGGCGCGGCCATGAAGATCGCGTCCGCGTTCATCGACGCGGCCTTGGTCGCGAGCGCCATGAAGTTCGATTCACTCGCCTGGATGCCTTCCTCGGCGACGATGGTGCCGCCCTCGGCGCGCACCGCATCGCGCGCGGCGTTCTTGATGGCGGTGTAGCCGTCGCTGCCCTGGTCGAACACGAAGGCGATGCGCTTGATGCCCATCTTGCCGACGGCATGCTTCGCCAGCACGGTCATCGATTCCTTCTGCTGCGGCAGCATCTTGAAGGTCCAGGGGCCGGCGGCGAGGATGTCGTTCGACAGGCCGGCCGCGAACATCGGCACCTTGAGCTCGTTGGCGAGCGCGACCGCGCCCAGCGCCTCGCCGCTCGACGTGGGGCCGAGCACCATCAGCACGCGGTCGCGCCGCGCGAACTGGTTCAGGAGGTTGAGGGACTGCGCCTTGTCGCCGGCGGTGTCGCCTTCGACGATCTTGATGCGCACCGCGCCGAGTTCGCGCTTCGCGTTCGCTTCCTCCAGCGCCATCTTCATCGCGTTCTGGTAGGGCACGCCGCCGAAGGCGTAGGTGCCGGTCAGCGCGTTCATCACGCCGATGGTGACTTCCTGCGCGGCGGCCGGCAGCGCGGCGGCGCTCGCGAGGCACACCGACGCCAATGCGCGGACGATGCCGCGCCGGGTGATCGTTTTCATGTCGAGACTCCTTGGAGGGATGAGGTGGAAGCGCCGCTTGCGCGGCCGAGATAAAGGTCGACGACCGTGGGGTCGGCGGCAAGGTCGGCGGAGGCGCCCGTGCGCACGATGCGGCCGCGTTCGAGCACGGCCGCCTGGCGCGAGGTGCGCAGCGCGAGGCGCGCGTTCTGCTCCACGAGCAGGATGCTCAGGCCGCCGCGATTGAGTTCGACGAGCGCGCGGAACACTTCCTGCACGACGACGGGCGCGAGGCCGAGACTCGGCTCGTCGAGCAGGAGCACGCGCGGGTTGCCCATGAGGGCGCGGCCGATGGCGAGCATCTGCTGCTGGCCGCCCGAGAGCGTGCCGGACAACTGCGCGGCGCGCTCCTTCAGCGTGGGAAAGAGTTCGTGGATGCGCTCGATGGCGCCGGGGCCGCGTGCGCCGGCGGCCTGCTTGCCGAGTTCGAGGTTCTCCGCCACGGTGAGCGGCGCGACGACGCGACGGCCTTCCGGGACCTGGATCAGGCCGGCGCGCGCGCGGGCATGCGCGGGCAGCGACGTGATGTCCTTTCCTTCGAGCAGGATGCGCCCGCTCGATGGCTTCACGAGCCCGCTCAGCGTGTTGAGCAGCGTCGACTTGCCCGCGCCGTTGGAGCCGACGAGCGCGAAGATGTCGCCCGCGCCGACTTCCAGGCTCACGCCGCGCAGCGCCTGGATGCCGTCGTAGGCGACGCTCAGGTCTTCGACTCTCAGCATGCCTCGGCTCCGAGATAGGCATTCACGACGTCCGGGTGGCTGCCGATTTCGGCCGGCGTGCCCTGCGCGATGAGCCGGCCGGAGGCCAGCACGTGGATGTGCTCGCACAGCGACATCACGAAGCGCATGTTGTGTTCGATGAGCAGGATCGCCACGCCCTGCGCCGCCACTTCGCGGAAGATCGCGTCGAGCTCCGAGGCCTCGGTGTCGTTCATGCCGGCCACGGGCTCGTCGAGCAGCAGCACCGAAGGCTGCGCGGCGAGCGCGCGCATCATCTCGATGCGCCGCTGGTGGCCGTACGACACGGTGCCCGCGGGCACCGCGGCGAAAGCGGCCATGCCGAAGCGCTCCAGCATCCCCATGGCCTTGTCGCGCAGGGCCGCCGTTTCGGCGCGCGCCGAGGGCAGGGCGAGGAAGTTCGACAACAGCGACGCGGTCTCGTGACGGTGGAAGCCGGCCATCACGTTCTCGAGCACCGTGCCCTCGGCCATCAGGCGGATGTTCTGGAAGGTCCGGGCCACACCGGCGCGCGCGACCTCGGGCGCTTCGGCCTCGCCGATGTCCACGCCGCCCAGGCGGATGCTGCCCGTCGTGAGCTTGAGGAATCCGGCGATCATGTTGACCACCGTCGTCTTGCCCGCGCCGTTGGGCCCGATCAGGCCCGTGATGCGGCCGGGCGGCACGGTCATGCTGAGGTCGGCCACGGCGGGCAGGCCGCCGAAGTTGCGCGAGACCCCGGAGAGGACGAGTTCAGGCACGCGAGGCCTCCGCGAGTTTCGTGGGGGCCGGCGGCCTGGCGGCGCGGCGGAAGCGCCAGCTATGCGTGACGCCGCGCGGCATGAACATGATGCAGATGCACAGCAGGACGCCCTGCACGACGGTGCGGTAGTCCGCGAACACGCGGAACATCTCGGGCAGCAGGGTGAGAATGGCCGCGCCGATCAGCGGTCCCCACACCGAGCCGGTGCCCCCCAGCACCACCATCGCGAGCACGTTCACGAGCATGTGGAAGCCGAAGAGGCTGGGCTGGATCGTGTAGGAGCTGAGCGCGATGGCGGCGCCCGCCAGCCCGCCGATGCAGCCCGAGAGCAGGAAGGCGATGCGGTGGTACTTCGCGACCTGCACGCCCAGGCTCGCGGCCACGGTCTCGTCCTGCAGGATCACGTTGAACGCGCGGCCGATGCCGTGCGAACAGATCGCATGCAGCAGCAGGATCACCGCGGCGACGAGCACGAGAAGCCAACCGGTGCCGAGCGAGCGCGGGATGCTGTTGATGCCGATCGCGCCATTGGTGAGGGGCGTGGCCGTGAGCGTGAAGGACATCACCACCTGCACGAGCGCGAGCGTGGCGAGCGCCTGGAACACGCCGCGCAGGCGCGACAGCGGCAGCGCGACGATGGCGGAGAGCAGGGTGCCGAGCGCCATGGCGGCGACGACCGCGAGGGCCGGATGCATGCCGGCGTTCTTGACCATCAGCGCCGCCGTGTACGCGCCCACCGCTGCGAACGCGGCCGGCGCGAGCGAGAACACGCCCGCCCGCAGCACGACGAACTGGCTCATGGCGAGCAGGCTGCCGATGAGGATGGCGTCGAGCACCGACGCATAGCTCAGGAGGTAGTCGATCATTGGCGTGCCACCCGCAGTGCGCCGGCGCCGTCGCCGAGCAGGCCCGTGGGGCGCACCACCAGCACGGCGAAGAGGGTCGCGAAGACGATGGCATCGGCGACGCCCGTCGAGACGTAGGCGACGCTCAGCGTCTGCACGATGCCGATCAGCATCGCCGCGACGAGCGTGCCCGAGATGCTGCCGAGGCCGCCGAGGATGATGACGACGAAGGCCCGCAGCAGCAGCGACTCGCCCATCATGAAGTGGACCGAGTTGAAGGCGAGGCCGACGAGCACGCCCGCGATGCCCGCGAGCGCGCCCGACACGAAGAACACCTGGAAATGCACGCCGTTGGGCGCGATGCCGAAGAGCTTGGACGTCTCGCCCGAAAACGCGACCGAGCGCACCTGCAGCCCGAACGAGGTGCGATACAGGTACAGCAGCAGCAGCGCGACGAGCACCAGGCTCGCCAGCACGATGAGCAACTGGAGCAGCTGGATGCGCAGGCCCATGACGGTGAAGATCACCACGGGAAACGTGTCCTGCGGGAAGCGCAGCACCTGCGTGTTGGACGCCTTCTGCGCGATCGACAGCAGGATGAGGTCGATCCCCATCGAGGCGACGATGGTCGTGAACTCCGCGTTGTGCTGCGCGCGCAGGCGGCGGAACACCAGGACGTCCATCAGCACCGACACGAGTCCGCCGACGACCGCGGCCGCGATCAGTGCCAGCGGCAGCGGCGCATCGAAGGCCGTCACGCAGAAGAGACCGGCGAACGCGCCGCAGGTCAGCACCGAGCCGTGCGCCATGTTCATGATGCGGTTCACGCCGAACACGAGCGTGAAGCCGAGCGCGAAGAGCGCGTAGACCGCGCCGACGACGACGCCGTTGAGAAGCTGCTGGGCGAGCATTGTTCGGATATAGGAATTTCTTGATTTGTTTGTTCCGATGAGGATAATGGGCCGATCCGGCGGCTTCGCTCAGGTCAATCCCTTAGCGCGCGCCGCTGGAAATGAGTCCATAGTTCGCGCTAAACCAAGGATGTTCGGATATGGGAACGAATGCGGAAAAAAGAGTGACGACGGTGAAAGACCGGATGGCGGACGATGCCGGCCCCATGTCGCCCGCGCGAACGCTGCGCGTGCTGGAGGTGATCGCGGGCGTGCCCGGCGGGCTGAGCCTCGCGGAGCTCGGCGCGCAGCTCGAGATACCGAAGACGAGCCTGTTCAACCTGTTGCGGCCGCTCGTGGCGCAGAACTACCTCGCGCAGACGGACCGCAAATATCTCGCCGGCCCCGCGCTGTTCCGCCTCGCGCTGGCCACGAGCAAGACCTCGATGTTCGCGAGCCTGCAGCCGCTCATGGCGCGCCTGGCCGGGGACGTGGGCGAGACCGTGTCGCTCAGCGTGCTGCATCCGCACGAGGGCGAACTCGAGTACGTCGAAGTCGTGGAGTCGACGCGCTCCGTGCGCTATGTCGTGCGGCCCGGCGTGCGTCGGCCGCTGTACTGCGTGTCCTCGGGCTTCGTGCTCATGGCGTGGCAGCCGCCGCAGTGGACGCAGGATTACCTGCGCGACGTGGAACTCACGCAATTCACCGCGTCCACGCTCACGGACCGCGCGAGCGTGCTCAAGCGCGTGGAAGAGGTTCGCGAACGCGGCTTCGTCGTGAGCAACGGCGAGTTTTCCGAAGAGGTGTACGGCTTCGCCGCGCCCGTCTTCTCGAGCCCCGGCCATGTCGTCGCATCGCTCGGCATCGGCGCGCCGTCCTCGCGCGCGTTCCAGAAGAAGGAGGCGTACCTCGCGGCGCTCGTCGCGGCCGCGGGGGAGATGTCGGACTTGTTCGGCGGACGTGGGCGCGGGCGCGGATGATGTCCTGGCTTGTTGTACTATCTATAGGCTTTCTTTAGTTCTGGAGCAGGAAATGATCGACAACGCGATGTGCCGCATGTTCGGCATCGACATCCCCGTCTTCGGGTTCTCGCACTGCCGCAACGTCGTGGCGGAGATCACGCGCGCGGGCGGCATGGGCTGCCTCGGCACCGCCTACTACACGCCCGAACAGCTGGAGGTCGAACTCTCCTGGATCGACGAGCAGGTGCAGGGCAAGCCCTATGGCGTGAACATGCTGCTGCCGCAGAAGTACGAGACCGTGGGCGAGCCGCTCGACCCCGCGAAGCTGCCCGAGGGCCACGTGCGGTGGCAGCGGCAGCTGCTCGACGACGCCGGCATCCCGCCGCTGCCGGCCGCCGAGCGCGAGCGCATGCTGCGCGAGGAAATCGAGTCGATGCACATCACGCCCGAGTTCGCGGACGAGATCGTCGAGGTCGCGCTGCGCCACCCGAACGTGAAGATGGTCGTGAGCGCGCTCGGCTCGCCGCCGAAGGACATCCTGAACCGCATCCAGGGCATGGGCATCAAGGTCGGCGCGATCCTCGGCAAGGTGGAGCATGCGCTGAAGCACAAGGCCGCCGGCCTCGACTTCGTCATCGCGCAGGGCACCGAGGCCGCGGGCCACACCGGCCAGGTGAGCTCGATGGTGCTGTGGCCCGAGGTGGTCGATGCGGTCGCGCCGATGCCGGTGCTCGCGGCGGGCGGCGTGGGGCGCGGCCGGCAGATGGCCGCCGCGTTCGCGCTGGGCGCCAAGGGCGTGTGGTGCGGCTCGATCTGGCACGGCACGCGCGAGAGCGACCTGACCGACGAGATGAAGCAACTGCTCTTCAAGGCGAAGTCGGACCAGGCGGTGCAGACGCGCTCCAAGACGGGCAAGCCGGGCCGCATGCTGCGCAGCAAGTACACCGAGGCGTGGGTGCAGCCGGGCGCGCCGGGCACGCTGCCAATGCCGTGGCAGAGCGTGCTGAACGCCGAGGCGCGGCTTCGCATCGACCGGGCGCGCGCGCTGGACTACATGACCTGCCCGGTGGGCCAGATCGTCGGCATCATCGACAACGAGAGTTCGGTGCGCCAGCGCATCCAGGACATGCTGGAGGAGTTCGTCGACACGGTGGGCGGGCTGCCGGCCGCGGCGGGTCTCGCCGAGGTGTGATCGGCGCGCAACTCAGCCGTAGACGATGAACTCGAGCAGGTTGCCGTCGGGGTCGCGCGTGTAGATGCTCGTGCCCGGCCCGCGCCCGCCCTCGCGCGGACAGGGGCCTTCGACGATCTCGGCGTTCGCTTTCGCGAGCGTCGCCTGAAGCTCGGCGACCGTGCCGTCCCACACGAAGCAGAAGTCGCCGCAGCCCGGCGTGGCGCTCGGACCCTTGAGCGTGAAGCTCTTGTCCTGCCACAGCCGTGGGGCGTGGAAGTTGATCTTGTTCGGGCCGAACCGGACCTCGAACTTGCGGTCGTTCGTGGCGAGCCATTGCTCCGCGTCGGGGACGCCGAAACCGAGCGCGCCGTAGAAGGCGATGAGCTCGCGGGGCTTGCCGGCGGGGACGGCGGCGTGGTCGAAGGCGGCGATGGCCATGGCGGAACCTCGTGGACGGATCCCGCATCGTAGCGCGCGGTCATCCGCGACCCCCAAAGCGCAGAGGACCCGGTTAGACTCGCAGCGCCCCCGGCGCGCCGATGTCCCACCCGCTCCCATTTCCCTCCGAATTTCCCTTCCTCCGCGGCGGCGGCGAGCTCGCCCGGCTCATTGCGGCCCATGACTGGAGCGCGACCGCGCTCGGCCCGCTGGAACGCTGGCCCGAACACATCAAGACCGCCACCGCGCTGATGCTGCGCGCGAAGGTTCCCATCGTCATGCTCTGGGGCCCGCTCGGCTACATGATCTACAACGACGCCTATTCGGTGTTCGCGGGCGGCCGCCATCCGCGGCTGCTCGGCTCGGAGGTGCGCAAGGGCTGGCCCGAGGTCGCGGAGTTCAACGACAACGTCATGAAGGTCGGCCTGGCCGGCGGCAACCTCAGCTACAAGGACCAGGAGCTGGTGCTGTACCGCAGCGGCGTCGGCGAGCCGGTGTGGATGGACCTCGACTATTCCCCGATGCTCGACGAGCGCGGCGAGCCCGCGGGCGTCATGGCGGTGGTCATCGAGACGACCGAGAAGGTTCGTGCGCGGCGCATCGTCCAGGGCGAGCGCGAGCGCCTGGCGCGCATGTTCGAGCAGGCGCCCAGCTTCATGGCGCTGCTCGAAGGCCCGTCGCACCGCGTGGTGCTGGCGAACCCGCGCTACGTGAAGCTGGTCGGGCGGGAAGTCCTGGACGAGGCGATCGCCGAGGCGCTCCCCGACGCGGTGGCCCAGGGCTACACGGCCCTGCTCGATCGCGTCTTTCTGACGGGCGAGCCGTACTCCGCCGTCGCCTCGCGCTACGAGATCCAGCCCGATCCCGGCGTGGCGCCCGTCGTTCGCTATGTCGATTTCGTCTTCCAGCCCATTCGCGACGAGGACGGGTCCGTGAGCGGCATCTTCGTGCAGGGCGTCGACGTGACCGACCGCGTCATGGCGGAACAGGCGCTGCGCGAGAGCGAGGCGCGATTCCGGACCATCGCGGACGCCCTGCCGCAGATGGTGTGGTCGACGCTGCCCGACGGCTTCCACGACTACTACAACCGCCAGTGGTACGACTACACCGGCGTGCCGCCGGGCACCACGGACGGCGAAGGCTGGAACGACATGTTCCATCCCGACGATCAGCAGCATGCGTGGGACGAGTGGCGCCACAGCCTGGCCACGGGCGACACCTACGAGATCGAATACCGGCTGCGCCATCGCTCCGGCGAATACCGCTGGGTGCTCGGCCGGGCGCTGCCGGTGCGCGACGCCGAGGGCCGCATCGTGCGCTGGATGGGCACCTGCACCGACGTCCACGAGCAGAAGATGGTGCGCGAGGAACTCCTTGCGAACAACCGCCGCAAGGACGAGTTCCTCGCCATGCTCGCGCACGAGCTGCGCAACCCGCTCGCCCCTATCAGCACGGCCGCGCACCTGCTGAAGGCCGCGCCCTCGGACGCGAAATACGTCGAGCGCTCGGCGGACATCATCGCGCGCCAGGTGCTGCACATGACGGAGCTGGTCGACGACCTGCTCGACGTGTCGCGCGTGACGCGCGGACTGGTCGAGCTCGAGCGCATACCCGTCGACCTGAAGGCGGTGATCGGCAACGCCATCGAACAGGTCCGTCCGCTGATCGACGCGCGCGGCCACCGGCTCGCGACGCAGATCGCGTCGGGCGACGTGTACGTGCTCGGCGATGCGACGCGGCTCGTACAGGTGATCTCGAACCTTCTCAACAACGCGGCGAAATACACGCCGCCCTCGGGCACGCTGACGCTCGCGCTGTCCGCGCCCGAGGGCGCGGAGTTCGTGGAGGTGCGCATCGCGGACAACGGCACGGGCATCGACGCGCAGTTGCTGCCGCACATCTTCGACCTGTTCACCCAGGGCGAACGCACGCCCGACCGCCAGCAGGGCGGGCTCGGCCTCGGCCTTTCGCTGGTGCGAAGCCTCGTCGAGCTGCACGGCGGCCGCGTCGCGGCCGAAAGCGAAGGGCGCGGCGAGGGCAGTGCGTTCACCGTCACACTGCCGCGCCTGCCCGCGCAGGCTCCGGTGCCCGCGGCCGCCGCGACGGCGAGCGGCGCGGCGGCCGCGCCCGGCGCGCTGCGCTTGATGGTGGTCGACGACAACCGCGACGGCGCCGAGACCCTGGGCGTGCTGCTCGAGACCCTGGGCCACGAGGTGCGGGTGGCGCACGACGCCGTGCAGGCGCTCGCGCTCGCGGAAAGCTTCGCGGCCGACGTCTTCATCCTCGACATCGGGCTGCCGGGCATGAACGGCTACGAACTCGCGCGTGCGCTGCGCGAGCAGCGACGCTCCCGCGACGCGATGTACATCGCGCTCACCGGCTATGGCGGCACGAAGGACCGGCAGCGTGCCGGGGAGGCGGGATTCGATCACCACCTGGTGAAGCCGGCCGACCTGGCCGAGCTGGCGCGACTTCTCGACCTGGCGAAGTAGAAGGGCGGGGCGCCCGCCCCGGATGTTTCGACATGTGGAACATCTCCGCGCGTGCCCCATTGCGGGCCGCCGCGGGCTCGCCCATGCTGGTGGCCGAACGTCGGCCGCGGGCCGCAGGAGACACGCTTGAGCATCGTCGAACAACTGGCTTCGTTTTCCACGGATGTCCGGTACGAGAACCTTCCCGCCCCTGTCGCGCAGGAGGCCAAGCGCCTGCTGCTCGATTCCCTCGGCTGCGCGCTGGCCGCCATCGACCATCCCAAGGGCAGGATCGGCATCGACTACGGCCGCATGCTCGGTGGCGCGACGACCGAGGCCACGACCATCGGCAGCGCGCAGCGCACGTCCGTGTTCGGCGCGGCCTTCGCCAACGGCGAGCTGATCAATGCGCTCGACATGGACGCGATCCTCGCGCCCGGCCACGTCACGCCCTACGTGCTGCCCGGCGCGCTGGCGTATGCCGAATCGCTGGCGCGCAGCGGCAAGGAGCTGCTGGCCGCCATCGCGGCCTCGCACGAAATGTCCTGGCGGATGAGCAAGGCGATGGATCCGCTGCGCGTGCCCACCGGCTCGGGCCTGTCGGCGCCGCCGGTGTACGGCTTCAGCAGCACGATCTTCGGCGCGACCGCGGCCATCGCGATGATCCAGCGGCAGGCGAAGAAGACGATCGCCGATTCGCTCGGCATCGCAGGCACCGTCGTGCCCGTGCAGGCGATGACCGCGTTCCACTCGCACTATCCGAACACGACCGTGAAATACCAGTTCGCGGGCGTGTTGGTGCAGACGGCGATGACCTCGGCCAACATGGCCGCGATGGGCCACCGCGGCGACCTGGTCGTGCTCGACGACGCCGAGCACGGCTTCGCGCGCATGATCGGCACGCAGCGCTGGGAGCCGTCGAGGATCACCGACGATCTCGGCACGAAGTGGAACTTCACGTCCGAGCAGATCTACAAGCCGTATCCGCACTGCCGCGTGCTGCACAGCTCGCTCGACTGCATCTACAAGCTGGTCGAAGAACACGACCTGAAGCCCGACGAGATCGAGGCGATGACGGTCTACATCGAGAGCTTCGCCACCGGGCCCGCCTGGCTCACGAAGGACATCCATCACGTCCACGATGCGCAGTTCAGCATGGCGCACGGCATCGCGGTCGGCGCGCATCGCGTTCCGCCGGGCCGCGCATGGCAGACGCCGGAGACGGTGTTCGATCCCTCGGTGATTTCGCTCATGAACCGCGTCACCACGCTGCCGTTCCCCGACGATGCGAAGAAGCTCGCGGAGCAGGGCGCGTCGCGGCCGGCGCGCGTGGAGATCAAGGCGCGCGGCCAGACCTTCGTCGAGGAGAAGCGCTACCCGAAGGGCAGCCCCTCGCCCGACCCGACGACCTACATGACCACCGACGAACTCGTCGCGAAGTTCCGCCACAACGCGGCGGAAGTGCTGTCGCCCAAGGCCATCGACGATGCGGTGGCCGCCGTGCTTGACCTAGAGTCGGCCAAGGATGTGTCGGTGCTGATGGAACTCATGCGTCCGCGTTGAGCGGAACAAGAGAACTCAAGGAGCGTTCGCCATGATCGCCTTCGGCCTCGAAAGCCATGCCTCCACGATGAAGAAGGAAGCCGTGGTGAACGGCTCGCTCTTTCGCCGGCGCAGCTTCATGGAGGGCGAGCGCGTCGACGACTTCGCGCCGACTTCCGTGCTCATCGAGCAGCCGCCCGGCGCGGTGCTGCCCGCGCACTTCCATCGCGAGAACCAGTTCCAGGTGTTCGTGCAGGGCAGCGGCAGCATCGGAAAGCAGCCGCTCGCGGGGTGCGTGGTGCATTACGCGGGCGCGTACACGGGCTACGGCCCCATCGCGGCGGGTCCCGAGGGCCTGAGTTACTTCACGCTGCGCGCGCAATACGACTTCGGTGCGGGCTTTCTTCCCGCGGCGCGTTCGGCGATGTTGGCAGGGCCGAAGGCGCATGCGACGTCGGAGGCGGTGGCAAGGGATGCGCAAGGTTCGCATGCGCTGCTGGGCGATGCGCAAGGTCCGTTGTACGCGGAGCAGTTGCGGTTGGCGGCGGGCGAGAAGACGACGCTCGCGGAGTGCGCCTGGGGCCAGTTCGTCGTGGTGCTGGAGGGAACGCTGACGGCCGCGGAACGCAAGCTGGAAGCGCCCGAGCAGCTGTTCTTCGCGAACGAAGCGCTCGCGCTCGAGGCAGGGGATGCGGGTTGCCACTTGCTGGTCCTGCGGATTCCGCCTTTGGATGAGGCGTACGCGAAGGCGCAGCGGCCGGGCGACGAGGCGTTCACGACGGTCTCCTTGCGGCCGCAGTCGGCGAGTTGAGCGCTTCCGGGCCGTGCGGCTCACCGCAAGTGCGGATTGCCCGCTCCTTGCGAGCTCGGTGAGGTGTCCCAGCGTACGCCGCCCGCCGGCGTCACGCAAACCGGGATCGGTGCGCCATGAAGAACTCCAGCATCGCCCTCGATGCGGAAGGCCCTTGCGGGTCCGTGTACGAGCCGCCGGCTTCCCCTCCCGACCACGCGTGCGGCCCGGCCGCGACGTCCCATTTCTCGAGCAGGACGTGGCCGTCGCGAGAGACGTAGCGTGTGCGCATCGCCTGGCGTTCCGTGCCGCCGATGGATTCCTGTTCGCGATCGAGGGTCACGCCTTCCTGGCGCCACGCATCCAGCGACTCGCGCACGACCTGTTCGGCGTTGGAGGGATGCACCGTCTTGTCGGCGCTGCCGTGGAAGACGATGGTCGGCACGGGGGGGTACGCAGCCGGCGCACTCGCCTTGCGCGAGCCGTTGCGCATCACGCGCAGGGCCGAGGCGACATCGTGGGCCGCGGCCGGTGGCAAGCCGGAATGCACGCCGACGGCGGCGAACACCTCGGGGTACAAACGCGCGACGAGCGCCGCCATGGCTCCCCCTGCGGAGAGGCCCGCCACGTAGATGCGGCGCGGGTCGCCCCCGTGCTCGGCCGCTACCTTGCTTGCGAGCGCCGCGATCATCGCCGGTTCACCGGCCCCGCGTCGCTGGTGCGCAGGATCGAACCAGTTCCAGCACCCCATGTTGTTCGCGCTGCGCAGTTGCTCCGGATAGACGACGATGCAGCCATGGGTGCGCGCCAGCTCGTTCATCGCGGTGCCGCGTGCAAAGTCCTCCGAATCCTGCTTGCAGCCGTGCAGCAGGACGAGCACGGGGCGATCGGCGGCGGGAGAACCCGGTACGAAAAGCCGGTAGCGGTACGCGTGCCGGCCGAAGGCGAAGCGGTGCGACGTGAACGTGCCCGGCGCGGGGTCTGCCGGCGCGGAGGGCTGCTCCGCGGGCTCCCGCCGGTCCGACGCCGCGCTCGGCTCGACGTCCGCAGGCAATTCGCGAAATGGAATGTCTTCGATGTCCGCCGGATGGCGGGCGAGGGCGCCTCGATCGTCGGCGCGATCGGCGGCGGCGGTGTCCCGGGCCGCGTCGACCGTGCCATCGTCGTGCTCTGCCGTCGGTGCGCTTCGCAGGGCGTGCTGGATCGCGGCGACGGCTTCGGTCAATCGACCTTCGCGCGTCAGCCGCGTGGCTTGCGCCATGGCATGGAGGGGGGGGTGCATCTCGATTCCCTGATATGCTGCGGTGCAGCAAAGATAACCCCATCTCGGGCCGCGTGCGCGGTCTGCAAGGCGAATCCCGGAAATTTTCGCGCGGACCGAAGCTCAGGCGAGATCCGCCAGCGTCGCCCGCAGGAACTCGACGAAGGCATTGACCTTCGACGGCATCGCCCCGCGCCGCGCGAGCACGGCCCAGATCCAGAGCTTGGGGCCGATGTATTCCTGCAGCACCTCGACCAGGCGCCCGTCCGCCAGCGCTTCCTGCACCCGCCACCGCGGCTGCATCGACAGACCGAGCCCCGCGATGGCGGCGTCGTAGATGGCGTCGCCGTGATTGACCACCATGCGGCCCTTGACCGGCACGGAGACCACGCCCTCCGGGCTGTTCAGCGTCCACGTCATCCCGCCGCTCGCGACAGGAACGACCAGGCAGTCGTGGGACTCGATGTCCTCCGGCGTGCGCGGCACGCCGCGCTCGGCCAGGTAGGAGGGCGCGGCGCAAAAGACGCGACGGTAGGGCGCGAGCCGCAGCGCCACCGCGCCATCGGGCAGGCGATCGGCGATGCGGACCGCCAGTTCGATGTCCTCGCCCAGCAAGTCCACCCGGGTCGGCGAAAGATCGATGCCCAGCGTGATCGCCGGATAGCGCTTGAGGAAGTCCGGCAGAGCCGGCGCGATCTTGCGCGCGCCCAGCGAAATGGGCAGCGACACCCGCAGGTGCCCCTTCGGCTCGCTGTCGATGGCGGCCAGCTCATCCCGGACATCCTGCAACTCGCCGATCACGCGGCGATAAGTCTGGTACAGGCGGGTGCCGGCGTCGGTGATCGACAGGCGCCGCGTCGTGCGGTTCACCAGCCGGGTGCCGAACTGCTCCTCGAGCGCCGAGATGTGCTTGCTGACCGTGGACGGCGTGATCCCCATGCGCCGGGCCGCCTCGGAGAAACTCTGCAGCTCGACCACCCGCGCGAAGATGCGCAGGGACGCGAGGTCCTCGAATCCCACGGGAAGCGCGGTGACCGCGAAGGTCGCCGGGTTCGCAGCGTTCGCAACACCAGTCATGGCGCGATCTTATGTCGCGTCGACTAAACCACGCGCGCCAGCGCCATCTCGCGGTCCTTGCCGGGGCGCACCAGCCACAGCAGGCCGAGGACCAGACCGGCCAGCACCACCGCGAAGGCCGCCTGGTAAGCCTGCGGCGGATACGTCCCCGCGCTGCTGCGAGGCCACAGGTCGATGATCGCGCCCATGGCGGACTGGAGCGCGAAGATCCCGACGAAGACCACGAGCGTGTTGGCCGTGCCGGCGCGTCCGGCGAAGGCGGCGCCGAAGTGGCGCGACATCGCGGGGTACACCATCGCCGTGACCTGCCCGCACAGGCCGAACACGATCCAGTGCCAGGTGCCGCTGGGATCGATGCCGGCGGTGATGAGGGCGAGGGCTGCGATCGACAGCGCGGTGCCCCATGCCATCGTGGTCAGGCTCGAAACGCCGCGCGTACGCAGTGCATCGGCCACGAGCCCGGTCAGCACGAAACCGGCCGTCATGGCGATGCTGAGGACGAGCAGGCGCGTCGCGACGGCGCCGCGATCGAGCCCCACGCCATCGGCAAGCCAGGGGCCGACCCACAATCCCTGGATCGCCAGCGTGCCGCCCATCCCCGCGAGCGAGACGGGGACGAGGCGCCAGAAAAGCGGGTCGCGCAGGATTCCGTGCAGCTCGCGAAGCTGAGTGCGCAGCGGGGGCGGATCGCTCACCGCATCGCCGCGCGGCACCAGCGAGAAGATCAACGCCGCCGACACCAGGCACAGTACCGACAAGCCGCCGAACACGCCGCGCCACGAGACCACGCCGAGGAGGGCTTCGACCGGCGCCGTCGCGGCAATGGCGCCCAGGCCGCCCACGGCCAGGTAGCAGCCGTTGACGAACGTCAGGCGCTGCGGCGGATACCACTTCACGATCGACTTGAAGGCCGCCATCAAGCCGCCCGCGCAGCCGATGCCGATGAGCGCGCGCGCCCACAGAAGGGACGCAAGCCCGTCGCCCGCAGCGAACGCCGCCGATCCCGCGGCGGCCAGGACGAGCAGCACGGCCTGCACCCGCGCCGCGCCCCAGCGATCGAGCATCACGCCCAGCGGCAGCTGCACCGCGGCGAAGCCGATGAAGAAGGCCGCGGTGAGCAGCCCCAGGCCCGAGGCGCCGAGCCCCACGTCGCGCGCCAGGTCCGGCGCGATCACTGCGTTGATGCTGCGGAACAGGAAGGAGAGAAAGTAGCCGGTGGAGAACGGCAGGAACACCACCAGGAACAGTGGACGCAGCGCGCGCGCGGGCGGCGTCAAAGCCCCATCGCTTCGCGGTAATACTTGTAGAAGGCCCGGATCAGCACCTCGGTGACCATGTGGTCCTGCGGCTCGACGTCCTTGCCGCCCATTTCGACGACCGCGCTGCGATGCCCGTACTCGGCCGCGCCGAGCTGCGCTTCCGACAGGACCTCGCCGTCTTCCATCGCGACGTAGCCCGCCGGGCCGTACAGGTTGGCGTGGCGCAGGCGAAGCCGCGTCAGTTCGGCGGGTTCGTCCGCGTATCCGTAGTACGTCCACGACAGCTCGAACGCGCCCGGCCCCTTGGGGATGATGTGGCGCATGCCGAGGGTGTTCGCCTGCTGGTGCATGACGACACTGGGGAAGATCGTGAGGCCGATCACCTTGCCGTCGTCGAATTCGCGGATCGGCGTCACCGTGTCCGCGTCCTCCAGTTCCAGCTGCGACTTGTTGCGCTGGATCTCGGCCGTTTCCGCCGATGCCTTCTTGCCCACGTTGCGCGACACCATGATGCCGTGCTTGCCGCCCGCCACCGGCACCGACTCCGATTGCGTGTCGGCCCGCCACAGGCCGAACGTGATCAGGAACGAGTGCAGGAGGGTTGCGTGATATGGATCCTTCAGGTTCTCGACGTACATCTTCCAGTTGCTGGGGATCAGCTGGCGGCTGTAGCCGAGGAGCTTGAGCGGGCGTCCCGGGAAGACGCGCCGGATCAGCGACAACATCTCGGGGCCGCAATAGTCCTCGAACGTGGGTCCGTCGGAGGCGAACGTCGCCCACACCGAGCCGCCTTCGACGTGTACGCGCAGCGAACACAGTCCGTGGTTCGCGTTCGAGAAGTCGCTGGGCATGCCTCCCTTGCCGGCCACGCCGCGCTTGAGCGGCACGCCCTGCAGCTTGCCGTCGAGCGCGAAGTTCCACTGGTGATACGGGCAGGTGAACGAGTCGACACGGCCCTTGTTCTGCCAGACCACGCGGGCGCCGCGGTGCGCGCAGCGGTTCTCCCAGACATGGATGCTGCGGTCCTTCGCCCGCACCACCACCACCTGGCGCTCGCCGATCCACGCGCGCTTGTAGTCGCCGGGGTTCGGAACCTCGCAGTCGAGCGCGACGTAGTTCCAGGCCTTGCCGTAGAAGAAGGTGTCCAGCTCGCGCTTGTACAGCGCGGGGTCGGTGTAGATCCAGTAGGGGACGCGGGTCCACCCTTCGGCGGGCCAGACGCGCGGCGTGTCCATGTCCATGGGGGGTCCTTCGGTCAGACGGGCACGATCAGCGATCGCACCACGCGGTAGTTGTCGTACACCGCGCTGCGCTCCCGGAAGTGGAGAACGCCGTCGCGACGAACGAGGCGGTCGTGGTAGTGGCCCACCAGCAGCACGGTCGGTTCCGCGTCGGACATGGCCTCGGTCACGAGGAAATTCGCCTGCGCGCGGATCTCGTCGCCATCCACCGAGACGACGCGCACGCCGCTGACGAAGTGGCGCCAATGACGCGGCTCGTACACCTGTGTCTGGCGCAAGGCGAGGACGCGGTCGCGCAGCATGGTGATGCCGTCGCAGAAGATCGTCGCCTGCGGGAGTCCCTGGTCGTGGTTCTCGCGCGAAATGACCTGGTAGAGGCAGTCGTCCGTGAAGTACGCGGGCAGGCGCTCGACCTGGTCGCGGTCGAGCAGGTCCGCGATTTCGTCGTACAGCTCGCGCAGTTCAATGGTGAGGGTGCGCAGCTCCGGGCCGAGCGGCGGCGGCCGCTCCAGCGAGCGCGCCAGCTCGTTGACCGTCTTGGTAGCAGCAGTGCCGGTGTCCACGAGGGCTCCTTCTGTCCTTCAGGCGGCGCGCAGCATCTCGCCGATGTTGGTCTGGAACCCGCGCTGCGACCCGAGCTTGACGATGGGCGACTTCAGCGTCTCCTGCCAGATCAGCGACTCCATGGCGATCTGCAGCGGATGGTCCTGGATGGTGAGGGCGCAGAAACCCTTCTCGCGCGAGCCGTGGTTGTGGACGGCCCAGCCCGGTGCGGAAAAGTGCAGGTCGCCCGCCTCCCACTCCATGCGCTGGCCTTCGACCGCGCTCTTGCCATGCCCCTCGAAGTAGTAGTTGATCGCCGCCGAGGTGTGCCGGTGCGGCTGGTCGACCTTGTCCGGCGGGTATTTGGCAATCGTCGCGAAGAAGCAGTGCGAGGTGCCCATGCGCCGCTCGGTCGCCGGGTTGTACAGCAGGTACAGGTGCCGACCCGTGTAGCTGCGGTCGCGGTTGTACACGTTGGCCATGTGCTTCTCGACCTCGGCCCAGGGCCACAGCAGGGGGCGCGAGGGCACCACGTCGATGTCGACCAGGTACTCGTAGCCGAGAAGCTTCGCGCCTTCGTTGCCGATGTCGATCGACTCGGCCTGGTCGCGCGCGCGCGGCCCGCCTTCGGCCACGGCCGACTCGTTGGAGGCCACGGGCTTCGGGCTCGACTCGGTCACATGGACTTCGAGCTTCTCGAGCAGCGGCGCGTTCGAGTACGACATGCGCACGAAGAGGTCCTGGCCGGTGTTGCGGTAGGACACCGGGTCCATCGACGGCGTGTTCCACACGTCGAATCGCTCGACGCCGAACTCGCGCGGGCCGATCGAGGCGACGCCCGAGCCGCGGATGCACATGTCCACGGCCGTCGCGCTGCGCGCCATCGGCGGGGTGGACTCGCCGGGCTTCACCACGTGGATCGTGACGTCGATTCCGGGGGCGAAGGCGGGCACCTCGTGCGTGTTGCGCGGGTGCGAGATGGCCGAGGCGCGCCGGCCCGTGGCCGGCAGCGGGATGCTCGCGAGCCGCTCGATCTCGGCCTCGATGGCCGAACGCGGAACGATGATGGACGGCCACTGCTGCTGCACGCGCGGCGCGCTGCCGCCGACTTCGACGAACTGGAAGGTATCGCTCATGTCTGTCTCCTGTTTTTTCGGGATGCCGCTCAGGCCTTGGGAGGCGACCGGTCGCCCTTCCACGTGAGGGCTGCGCGCTTCGCGGCGGGAATCTCGCGGCCCAGGCCCCGCTCGCGTGCACGTTCGTACGCCATCATGGCCACGGCGAGGTCCGACAGGCCCATGCCCATCGCCTTGAAGAGCGTCAGGTCGCAGCCTTCGGCGCGGGCGCTTCGGCCCGAGCGCACGACCTCGCCGACCGAACGCACCGAACTCCAGCCGCGCTCGCCGCCGTAGTGGTCGATGAACTCGCGCGACGCCTTCTGCGCATTGGGCACGTCGTCCACCATCACGGCGCCGACCCGTTCGAAGACGTCGGGGTGGAATTCCGCATTGGCCGGCAGGATCGCGCCCACCGCGTTCAGGTGCGCGCCGCGTGCGAGCGCCGACCCATGCAGGAAGGGATCGCGTGCGCGCGTGACCAGGGTCACGATGGGCGCGCCGTCGACCGCCTCGTCGAGGCTCTGCGCCTCGACGATCTCCGCGCCGAAGCGCTCGCGCAGCTTCGCCACGAAGGCCTGGCGCTTCTCCGGCGTGGGGCTGAAGACGCGCACGCGCCGCAACGGCCGAACGGCGTTGATCGCGGCGACCTGCGCCAT
Source organism: Ramlibacter sp. (assembly GCF_050250995.1). Taxonomy (GTDB): domain Bacteria; phylum Pseudomonadota; class Gammaproteobacteria; order Burkholderiales; family Burkholderiaceae_C; genus Ramlibacter. The sequence goes on along the minus strand of NZ_JBFWNP010000003.1, from coordinate 314,115 downwards.
CGATTGCAGGCCGGTGCCGACCAGCCCGAGTTCATCGGCGCCTTCGGGCGCCATCCAGCGCGTGCCGAGGCCCGTCATGGCCGCGGTGCGCAACTGCCCGAGCGCCCCGGCCTCGATCACCGCCCTGACGCTCCCGTCGCGGCTGTCGAACAACTCGTAGAGGGCCGTGGCGCCGCGCTTGGTATGCAGCCAGGTCTTGAATCCCGCGTAATCGAGGGCAGGCGCCGCCGACGCGAGTGCGTGCATCGTGCCGCCGTCGCCATACGTGGCGAGCGCCTTGGGCACGTTGAACGCGTCTTCGGCCGACACGGCGCGTTCCAGCGCGGCAATCGCATCGTCGAGGGTGACGAGCGAGACGACGTCCTGCTCGGTCAGCCAGAGGACAGGTGTGCTCATCGCGGCGACTCCGCTTCGGCGACGACCGGATTGCGCAGCAGTCCGACGCCGGGAATGTCGACTTCGAAGACGTCGCCCGGCTTCAGCCAGCGAGGCGGCTTGCGGGCCACCCCGACCCCTGCGGGCGTACCGGTCACGATCACGTCGCCCGGGAGCAGTCTCGCGAACGACGAGGCGTAGGCGACGATCTGCGCGATGGAGAAGATGAGGTTGGACACCGGCTCGTCCTGCATCACCTCGCCGTTGAGGCGGCCGATCACCTGCAGCCGCGTCGGGTCGGCGACTTCGTCGGCCGTCGTCATCCAGGGACCGAAGGCGCCGCTCGCCTCGAAATTCTTGCCGGGCGTCGCCTGCGCCGCATGCTTCTGGAAGTCGCGCACCGAGTTCTCGGCGAAGCAGGCGTAGCCGGCGATGGCGCTCATGGCCTCGGACTCCCGCAGGTGCCGCCCGCCGCGGCCGACGATCACCGCGAGTTCGGCTTCGTAGTCGTACTGCTCGGACGCGGACGGTGCGACGGTCGGCGTCTCGTGCCCGACCTGCGCGCCCGGGAAGCGGACGAACATCGACGGATGCTTCGGGATCGCCATGCCCGCTTCTTCCGCATGCCGCCGGTAGTTGAGGCCGACGCAGAGGATCTTGTCCGGCTGCAGGATGGGAGGCAGCCACTTGAACTGCCCCGGCTCGATCGTGGCCTTCGCGCCGGCCGCGCGCTCGCGCAGGCCGGACTCGCCCCACGTCGCCAGGGCGTCGCGCAGCGTCGGAACCTCGGGCGTATCGAGCGCCGCGATCGCCCCGTTGTTCTGCACCGCACCAAATCCGCGACGTCCCTGCGCGGTCTCGAAACTGGCCAGCCTCATGCGAGCGTCTCCTCGTTGTTCGCCCGAGAGTTTGCGCGCTCCGCAGCGCCGCGGCAACACGACGGCGGAACAGGATTTGTTCCGTCCGCGAACAAGCGGACGGCAGAGGTGCGCCATAGAATGGCCGCGTCGAACCAATACGACCAACCGGCCCGACCGGGCCAGGAAGAGGAGACACGATGATTCGCAGCATCCCCACGCCCGGTGCGGCCGTTCCGCGCCGCCGCTTCCTCCAGGCAGGCGCCGCCGGCTCCGCACTCGTTCTCGGCGGCTATGCGCCCGCGCTCCTCGCGCAGTCGAAGGCGCCGCTGAAGATCGGCGTACTCAATTCGTTCTCCAAGGTGTTCGCGGCGCTTGCGGCGCACAACCTGAACGGCATGAATCTCTACTTCGACGGCATCGGCAACACGATCGCCGGGCGCAAGATCGAGCTGATCCGCGAAGACGACGAGATCAACCCGCAGGTCGGCCTGACCAAGATGAAAAAGCTGGTCGAGTCCGACCGCGTCGACCTGGTGACCGGCGTGCAGGCCTCGAACGTGGCGCTGGCCCTCATCGACTACGTCCGCCAGTCGAAGACCTTTTTCCTCTGCTCCGGCGCCGGCGTGGGCGCGCTGTCGTACGTGAACGTGCCCACGTTCTTCCGCTGCTCGTTCAACGGCTGGCAGGCGCACAGCGCCCTGGGCACCTGGATGTTCCAGAACGTCGCTCGCGAGTGCATCACGCTCGCGTCCGATTTCGCGGGCGGCCGCGACACGGTGCTCGAATTCAAGCTGGGCTTCCAGCGGGCCGGCGGGCGCATCATCAAGGAAATCTACCCGCCGCTCGGAACGAACGACTTCAGCGCCTACCTGGCCGACGTGCGCAGCGCCAAGCCGCCCGCGACTTTCTCGTTCTTCGCCGGCTCCGATGCCACCCGCTATGTGAAGCAGTATGCAGAGTACGGGCTCAAGGGCGCGATGAAGAGCGTGGCGTCCGGCTTCCTGGTCGAAAGCGACGTGCTGCCCGCGCAGGGCCGCGACGCGCTCGGCATCGTGAGCGCGCTGCACTACACCGACACGCTCGACAACCCCGAGAACCGCAAGTTCGTCACGGACTATCGCGCCAAGTACAAGGAATACCCGAGCGTGTATTCCGAATACGGCTACGTGGCCGCGCGCTGCATCCACCACTCGCTGATGGCGATCGACGGGAACACGCAGGACAAGGACCGGATGCGCGCGGCCATGCTCGCGATGCGCTTCAACGCGCCCCGCGGGCCGTTCCGCTTCAACCCCGCCACGCAGAACCCGATCCACAACATCTACGTTCGCGAGGTCGCCGAGGTGCAGGGCCGGATCGCCAACAAGGTCATCGCCACGATCCCGGAAGTGCGCGAGCCCGACAACAAGCCCACCTGACCCACCACAACAGCGGCCTCCGCTCGCGGTGGCCGCGTACCCGCGCCCGCCCGTGCAACTCGCCGTCACACAGATCGTCAATGGCCTCGTGCTGGGCATGCTGCTGTTCCTCATGTCGGCGGGCCTCTCGCTGATCTTCGGCCTGATGAACGTCGTCAACCTCGCGCACGGCTCGTTCTTCATGCTGGGGGCGTTCTTCGCGCTCTCCATCGTCAACTGGACGGGCAGCTTCTTCGCCGGCCTCGCGCTCGGCTGGATACCCGCGGTGGTGCTCGGCTTCGCCATGGAGCGGCTGTTCATCCGCTACCTCTATTCGCGAACCCATCTCGACCAGGTGCTCCTCACCTTCGGATTCACGTTCGTGATCTCGGACCTGGTGCGCATGGCATGGGGTCCGGAGATCCGCAACATCGCCGTGCCGCAGATGCTCGAGGGGGCGTTCGAGATCTTCGGCGTGATCGTGCCCAAGTACCGGCTCTTCCTCATCGCGTTCGGCGGGGCGATCGCCGTATTGCTGTGGCTGTTCCTGGAGCGCAGCCGCGTGGGCGCCATGGTGCGCGCGGGCGTGGACGATGCGGCCGTGGCGTCGGGCCTGGGCGTCAACGTGCAGTTGCTCTTCGGCGCGATCTTCGCGCTCGGCGTCGGGCTTGCGGCCCTGGGCGGCGCGGCGGCGGGACCGGTGCTCGGCGTCTACACCGGCATCGACTTCGAGATCCTGATCCCGGCCTTCATCGTGGTGGTGATCGGCGGCATGGGCAGCCTGCGCGGCGCCTTCGTGTCCAGCATGTTCGTCGGCGTCGTCGACACCCTGGGCAAGGCCTACTTCCCCGACCTGGCGCTGTTCGCGGTCTATTTCCTGATGGTGGTGGTGCTGCTCACCCGGCCGCAGGGTCTGTTCGGGGTGAGCAAGGCATGAAGGACGACGGGCGGGGGCTGCGCACGGCTTTGCTCGCGGCGGCGGGACTCGCGCTGGCGCTCGTGCCGCTGGCCGGCGACTACGCGAGCAGCCTGGTCGCCGAAGTGCTGGTGTTCGCCATCTTCGCGATGAGCCTCGACCTGCTGGTCGGCTACACCGGCCTCATGTCCTTCGGCCATGCCGCGTTCTTCGGCCTCTCGGCGTACGCGGTCGTGACCCTCGGCGTACACCTGGGCGTGGGCGGCTGGTGGGGGATGCTGGCCGGCATCGCGCTGTCGACGGTCGCCGCCCTCGCGATCGGCTTCTTCTGCATCCGGGTGAGCGGCATTCCGTTCCTGATGCTCACCATGGCGTTCTCGCAGCTGCTGTTCTCGGTGGCGGTGAAGTGGCGCTCGGTGACCGGCGGCACCGACGGCCTGCCGGGGTTCAAGCGGCCCTCGTTCTTCGGCTGGAGCCTGGACGACCGCTCCACGCAGTACTGGGTGATCGCGGTGGGCTTCGTGCTCGTGTGGTGGGGCTTGCGCAGGCTGATCGCCTCGCCGCTCGGCTCCGCGATGATCGGCGTGCGCGAGAACGAGCAGCGCATGCGCGCCATCGGCTACCCGGTGCAGCGCATCAAGCTGATCGCCTTCACCATCGCCGGCGCGGTGGCGGGCTTCGGGGGCGCGCTCTACGCGTTCTTCAACGCCTTCGTCTCCAGCGACATCCTGCACTGGGTGCTGTCCGGCGACGGGGTGCTGATGGTGATCCTCGGCGGGGCGGGAACGATCACGGGTCCCATCATCGGGACCGCGCTGTTCCTCATGCTCAAGCACGTCGTCAGCTCGCACACGCAGTACTGGATGCTTTGGGTGGGCGTCGTGTTCATCGCATGCGTGATGTTCATGCGCCAGGGCATCTGGGACCTGGTGCTCCAGCAGTGGCCGCGCTGGACCGGGCGGCGGCGATGAACGCCCTGTTGCGCACCGAGAAGCTGAACCGCGCGTTCGGCAGCCTCGTGGTCACGAGCGACGTCGACCTCGAGATCCTGCCGGGCGAGCGCCATGCGCTGATCGGCCCCAACGGCGCCGGCAAGACCAGCTTCGTCAATCAGCTGGGCGGCCAGCTGCAGCCGAGCTCGGGCCGCATCCTCTTCAAGGGCGAGGACATCGCCGGGCTCGCGCCGGAGGCGATCTGCCGTCGCGGCATCGCCCGCACCTTCCAGAAGAACAACCTGTTCCGCGGCCTGAGCGTGCGCGAGAACGTGCGCCTGGCGGTGCAGGCGCATCGCGGCAACATCTACCAGGCGCTGCGCTCCATCCAGGCCGATCGCGGCTTGTGGGAGCGCGCGGACGAACTGCTGGCGAGCGTCGGCCTGCACGGCGATGCGGAACGCAAGGTCTCGGAACTCTCGTACGGCGAGCAGCGCCAGCTCGAGATCGCGATCGCGCTCGCTTCGGAGCCGGAACTGCTGCTGCTCGACGAGCCCACCTCCGGCATGTCGCCGAGCGAGACCGACGGCATGATCGCGCTCGTGCGCGGGCTGCCGAAATCGCTGGCGCTGCTGATGATCGAGCACGACATGAAAGTGGTGTTCTCGCTGGCCGACCGCATCACCGTCCTCTACTACGGCGCCGTGCTCGCCAGCGGCACGCCGACGGAGATCCAGGCGTCGGCGCGGGTGCGCGAGGTCTACCTCGGGGAGGCGCACTGATGCTGTCCCTGGCCGGCGTGCATGCGTATTACGGCGACAGCCACATCCTGCATGGCGTGTCGCTCGAGCTCGCGCAGGGCGAGGTGGTGTGCCTGCTCGGGCGCAACGGCGCCGGCAAGACGACCACCGCGCTCACCATCATGGGCTATCTCGCGCCGCGTCCCGGCAAGGTGACGTTCGAGGGCAAGGACATCTCCGGCTGGGCGCCGCACAAGGTGTCGCGCGCCGGCATCGGCTTCGTGCCGCAGGAGCGCGGCATATTCCCGAGCCTCACGGTGAAGGAGAACCTCACGACCATGGCGCGGCACGGCGACAAGGGGCGTTGGACGCTGGACGCCGTCTACCAGCTCTTTCCCCGCTTGCAGGAGCGCGAGCGAAACCTCGGCTTCCAGCTCTCCGGCGGCGAGCAGCAGATGCTCTCGATCGCGCGCGCGCTCATGCTCAACCCGACGCTGCTGCTGCTCGACGAGCCCTCCGAAGGCCTCGCGCCGCTGATCGTGCGCGAGATCATGGAAGTGCTGCGCACGCTCAAGCGCGAAGGCCTCGCCGTGCTGCTGATCGAGCAGAACCTGCGCGCGGCGCTGGACCTCGGCGACCGGCACTACGTGCTGTCGAAGGGCGAGGTGTGCTTCAAGGGCACGAGCAGCGACCTGGAAGGCAACGAGCAGGTGCTGCGGGACTACCTCAGCGTCTGATTTCATTTCGAGGGAGACGAGCGCATGGCCACAGCTCTTCGGGACGATCGCGGCGTCATGCTGGTGACCGGCGGCACGCGCGGCATCGGCGCAGCGACCTCCCGTCTCGCCGCCGCGCGCGGTTGGGCCGTGATGATGGTCTACCGCGACCGGGAGGCCGACGCGCGCTCGTTGGTCGACGCGATACGCGCCGACGGCGGCCGGGCCGAAGCCTGCGCAGCCGACATCGCCGACGAGGCTGCCATCGTGCGCGCGTTCGAGGCCGCCGACCGGCTCGGCCCGCTCACGGCGCTGGTCAACAACGCGGGCATGAGCGGCGGCATGTCGCGCGTCGACTCGGTGACCGCGGAGCAGCTCGATCGCGTGTTCCGCATCAACGTGCGCGCGCCGTTCCTGTGCGCACGGGAGGCCGTGCGCCGCATGTCGACCCGCCACGGCGGGCGCGGCGGCGCGATCGTCAACGTCGGCTCGGGCGCGTCGCAGCTCGGCTCCCCCGGCGTGTGGGTGCACTACGCCGCGAGCAAGGGCGCGCTGGACACGATGACGGTGGGCCTCGCGAAGGAAGTCGCCGCGGAGGGCATCCGGGTCAATTGCGTTCGCGCGGGCATCGTCGACACCGAGATCCATGCCGAGAGGCCGCCGGGCCAGCTCGCGCAGATGGTCAAGATGGTGCCGATGGGCCGCATCGCCCAGGCCGACGAAATCGCGCGTTCGATCGTCTGGCTCGCGGACGGCCGCGACTCGTCGTACGTGGCGGGCGCGTTGCTGGACGTGCGCGGCGCGTTCTGAACCCGTATCCTTCCCCGATGGACGCTCACACCACGCTCGCCCTGCGCTCGCTCGTCACGGCGGACGGGCATCTCGAACTCTCGCTGGCGAGTGAAGCAGTGCCGGCGCCCGGGACCGGCGATGTGTTGATCCGTGTCGAAGCGGCGCCGATCAATCCGTCGGACATCGGCCTCCTGCTGGGCCCCGCGGACATGGGTGGCATTCGCTCCGTGCCGGGCGAGCACGGTTCGCGCGTGATCGCGCCCATTCCCGCCGCGGCGATGGCGAGCCAGGCCGCACGCGTCGGCATCCCCATGGCCGTGGGCAACGAGGGCGCGGGCATCGTGGTGGCCGCCGGCAGCTCCCCCGAGGCGCAGCGGCTGCTCGGTCGCACCGTCGCGGTCATGGGCGGCGGCATGTACTCGCAGTACCGCTGCGTCCGCGCGGCGGACTGCCTCGTGCTGCCGGAGGGGACGACCCCCGCGCAGGGCGCGTCGTGTTTCGTGAATCCCCTGACCGCGCTGGGCTTCGTGGAGACCCTGCGCGACGAAGGGCACGGCGCGATCGTGCAGATCGCCGCCGCCTCGAATCTCGGCCAGATGCTGTTGCGCATCTGCCTGAAGGACGGCATCCCGCTCGTCAACATCGTCCGATCCGCGGCGCAGGCGCAGTTGCTGCGGGCGCAGGGCGCCCGCCACGTGTGCGACTCCACATCGCCGGTGTTCCGCGAGGAGCTGACGGAGGCCATCGCCACGACGGGCGCGACGCTGGCGTTCGACCCGACCGGCGGCGGTCCGCTCGGGGGGCAGGTCCTCAGCTGCATGGAGTCGGCCTTGCGCCGGCGCCCGGGCGAAAAGTTCAGCCGCTACGGCTCGAAAACCTTCAAGCAGCTGTATGTCTACGGCGGGCTCGACCCGCGGCCGCTGGAACTCCCGCGCGACATCGGCATGGCGTGGGGGGCGGGCGGCTGGCTGCTGTTCCACTTCCTGGAGAAGGCCCCGGCCGAGACGGTGCGAAGCTTGAAGGCGCGCGTGGCCGATGAACTCACGAGCACCTTCGCCAGTCACTACACGCGCAGCGTGTCGCTGTCCGAAGCGCTGCAGCCCGAGGTGATCGAGGCGTTCTCGCGGCGCAGCACGGGCGAGAAATTCCTGCTGGAGCCGTGGAAGGATCTGGTTCGCTGATCGCCGACGCGTAGGCTCGCCCGAGGGGTCAAGCCTGCCCGAACCTCCGCGCCAGCGGATCGATCAGCAGCTTCTCCCCCACGATGAAGATCAGCACGATGGTGAGGCAGGTCGCGAACACGGTGTCCGACTGCCCGTTGTACTGCGCGCGCACCATGAGAAAGCCCAGCCCTTCCTCCGCGCCGAAGAGCTCGGCGACCAGCGCGATCTTCCAGCCGATGCCGTAGGACATGCGCAGCGTCGCCACGATGTAGGGCATGAGCAGTGGCAGGTAGATGCGCGTGAGCGCGCGCCAGCGGCTGCGGGTGAAGCTGCGGCCCATCTCGACGATCTCCGAGTCGATCTCCTGCAGGCCCGCCGCGAGGTTGATCAGCGCGAACGGCAGCAGGATCGCGACCTCGACGAACACGACGCCCGTCGTCGAGACGCCGAACCAGAGCACGGCCAGCACGGCCCAGCCCATCGACGGAAACGAGTTGAGGAAGGGCAGGATGCGCCGCATCACCACCCACTCGAGGAAGCCGAAGCTGCGCGCCAACTGCGCGAGCGCGCCGCCGAGCATCATGGCGAGCGCGATGGCGAACATCAGGCGCAGCACGCTCGCGGCCACGTGCTTGTTGAAGTCCGGGTTGACGAAGAGGGAGAGCATCGCGCGGCCCACGTCGCCGGGGGAAGGCAGCACGAAGGCCGGCATGCGCAGCGACGCGGCCCACCAGAGGACGAGCACGAACAGCACGCTGCCTTCGGCCAGCACGCGGGGCACGAGCGGATGCTCAGGCGTTTTCATAGTGGCGCGCCAGTCGTTTCTGGATCGGGCTGAAGATGAGGCGGTCGGTGATGTAGACCACCGCGATGATCAGCAGGATGACCGCCATGATCGTCTTGCAGTCGTAGGCCAGGCGCGCCTGGTTGACCATGAAGCCCAGGCCCTGGTTCGTGCCGAACAGCTCGGCCAGCAGCGTCGACTTCCATGCGACGCCCGCGCAGATGCGCAGCGCGGCGAAAAGGAAGGGCAGCAGCGATGGGAAGACGATATGCAGGAAGCTGCGCCATGACCTGCGCGTGAAGCTGCGGCTCATCTCCAGCAGCTCGGCGTCGAGCGCGAGCAGGCCCTCGGTGACGTTGATGAAGACGAAGGGCACCATCACCGTCGTCATCGCGAAGATGACCGTGACGTGACTGGGGCCGAACCACAGCATGGCGATGATGGCCCAGCCGATGCCGGAGAACGAATTGAAGAACGGATACCAGCGGTGGCGGATCATGAGCCGCGCGGCCGGCACGTAGTACGCCATGAGCGCGAGCGCGAAGCCGATGGTGCAGGCGAGCACGACGGCCGACACCACGTGGAACAGCGAAACCATCAGGTTCATGAAGTCGAACTTGTTGGTGAAGAACTGGGCGGCGCGCACGACGACATCGACCGGCCCCGCGATGAGATACGGCGGCAGCACGAGCGATGCGCCCCACCAGGCGAGCAGGCAGGCGAGGGTGAAGCCGTGCGCCCACAGCGCCTTCGACGATGTGGCTGCGCGCTCGCCGGGCCAGGGCGCGGCAGCGGTCGATGCGGAAGCCTGCGTCACGCGGGCGCCGCTTCCTCGGCCGTGGACGACGACTCGAACAGCCGCAGCAATTCCGCGCGCTGGTCGCGCAGGAGCGGGTCCGACTGCACGTCGCGCGGACGCGCTGCGGCCGGCCGGATGTCCGCCACGATGCGCGCGGGCTTGTTGGAGAACACGAGGATCCGGTCGGCCAGGATGAGCGCCTCGTCGACGTCGTGCGTGACGAATACGATGGTCTTCTTCATCGTGTCGCGGATGGAGACGATCTCCTCGCGCAAGCGGTGCCGCGTGGTCGGATCGAGCGCGGAGAAGGGCTCATCCATCAGCAGGATGCGCGGCTGCACCGCCAGCGCGCGTGCGATGGCCACGCGCTGGCGCTCGCCGCCCGACAACATGCGCGGAAACTTGTGGCCGTCGTTGGAGAGTCCCACCTTGGCGAGCAGCTCGCGCGCCATCGTGCGGTCGGCGTCGTCGATGCGGCCCTTGCGAAGCTGCACGCCGAGCAGCACGTTCTCGACCGCGTCGCGCCAGCCCGCGAGCCGCGGCGACTGGAAGACGAAGGCCATTTCCTCCCAGCCGTCGGCCGGCGTCTTGCCGTCGATCCCGATCGTGCCTGCGGACGCGGGCAGCAGGCCGCCCAGCAGGCGCAGCGCCGTCGACTTGCCGCATCCGCTCGGCCCGAGCAGGCAGACGAATTCCTCCGGGTGGACCGAGAACGAAATTTCGTCGTAGAGCGGCGAGCCGCCCAGGACCGTGTTGACGCGGTCGAAGACGATGAGGGGTTGCGCCATGCCGGTCACTCGAAACGTTCGCTCTTCGTTCATTCGCGCAGCGCGCGGTCCCAGATCACCGAGTTGACGTCGGGGTACTTCGTGAGGAGCTTCAGCTCGCGCGAGAACTCCCAGAGCTTGCCGATGGCAGTGACGTCGCCCTTGGTGATCGTGACCGGGAAGTCGAAGTATTCCTTGATGCAGGTCTCGAAGAACTCGGGGTCGATGTTCTCGGCCTTGCCCACGGCCTTGAACACCTCCTCCTTGTTCGCGAGCGCGTAGTTGCGCGAGGCGCGCAGCAGCTCGATGGCGGCGCGGTAGGCCTCGGGGTTCTTCGACAGCTTCTCCGGGTAGCCGACGATCACGGCCGTGACCGGCGGCACGCCGAACACGTTGAAGTTCGTCTTGTTGGCGTTGAAGATCGAGCGGAACTCGCCCGACTTCTTCGCTCGGTAGCCATAGCTGAGCGCGAGCATGGCCGCGTCGATGCGGCCCGTGCTCAGCGTGCCGGCGAGCGCGGGGCTGGGCGTTTCCTGGTACTTGAAGTCGCCGCCGTTCACGTCGATGTTGAGGCCCGCGCCCTTCCACAGCGCGATGCGCGCGAGCGTCACGCTCGTGGAGCTGATCGCGGGAAAGCCGACGAGCTTGCCCTTGATGTCCCTGATGTCCTTGATCGGGCTGTTGTTCTTCACCCAGATGTCGGTGCCCTGGCCGTCCTGCGCGCGCAGCGCGGTCGCGACGATCTTCAGCTCGAGCCCCTGGTCGATGGCGCGCGGCAGCGAGGTGGCGGCCGTCTCGACGAGGTCGAATCGCTTCGACACCGTGCCCTGCAGCAAGGCGGCGAGGTCGACCGCCTTGGCGTCGACGTGGACCTTGTCCGACGTGACCTTGCCGGTCTTCAGTGCGTACAGCATGGCCTCGTGCAGCGGATCGATCACGTAGGCGAAGACGATGGTGTCCTTCGCAGCGGCGGGGAAGCTCAGCGCCAGTGTCGCCGCGGCTGCGGCGAGCATGTGCTTCATCAGTCGTTTCATGCCTTTGTCTCCTTCGTGGGTCTGCGTTCGGTGTCGGCGGTCGGCGTTCAGCGGGGAAAGCGTTTCGCGAGCCAGTCGACCACGACGTCCATCGCGGCGTCGAGTGCGCGGGTGTCCGCGCCGGGTTCGTCGGGCTCGAAGTAGTGGCGGGCGCCCGCGACGATGTCGAGGCGCTTGTCCTGCGATGCGAGCGCGCCGAGAATCGCTCGCGCGTCGGCCTGCTCGAAGACGTCCTGGTCGCGCTCCGCATGCACGACCAGCGCGGGCGCCGTGATCGACGGTCCGGTCTTCACAAGGTCCGCGTTCGTGCTCAGTCCCGACCACGTCGACAGCCAGGCCTGCGGCGTGGTGACGCGGCCGAAGCCGATCAGGTTGAAGTTCATCACGTCCGGCCGCGGGCTCATCAGCGAGCCGTACTCGCGCGCCGACGGATCGAGCCGCGCGTCGGCGTAGCACAGGTTCGCCTGCGTGCGGTAGACGGTCATGATCGGCTGGAACACCTGGCTGCGCAGGATGTCGCGGCGCTCGTCCTGCGGCATCGCCGCATGATTCGGCTCCTTCGCGCGCTGCGACATCTGCTGCGTCTGCGCGATCAGGGCGCGCGCCATGCGGTCGATGCGCGCGACGCGCTCCAGTTGCCCGCGGCGGTAGCGCTCGATGAAGCCTGCGTCGTACTCGCTCCACGCGGGCGGCTCGCGAAAGCCGTTGTGCTGCGCGTACATGTCGAGCGAGGCGTCGGTGAGCCACGGGTTCGCCTCGTCCACCACCGAGGGGTCGATCACGCTGTTCATCACGCTGCCTTCACCGCGGTGCGCGGCCAGGAACATGATCCCGTCCGCCGGAGGCAAGTCGGTCTCGGACAGCTTGAGCGGCTTTCCGCCGGGCGTGCGCTTCAGGCGCTGCGCGGGCGGCAGTTGCGCCTGCGCCTGGTAGAGCGCCATCAGGGAGCCGCCGCCGGAGTTGCCGACCAGCACCACCTGCTCGATGCCCGGCTGCTTCTTCAGGAACGCGACGTGCGCCTGCACGTCGAGAATGATCTGCTCGTGGACCGTGGCGGAGTCGTTGTTGGGGCTGCGCGTGTTCGCGCCCAGGCATGCGAAGCCTGCATCGAGCAGGCGCGGAATCGCGTAGTGGCGCGTGAAGTCCACGTTCGGATGCATGAAGAGCAGCGCGGTCTTCGGCCGCGGATGCTTCGCGTGCGTCCAGTACAGGCCCTGCGAGCGTGCGCCGTCGACCGCATGGACGCTCACCGGTTCGGCGCGGAAATCGTCCGACGCCGTGCGGAAGACGACCGGGATGCCGTTTCGATACTGCTTCGCGACTAGCGTCACCATCGTCGCCATGGAATTGCGCGCTCCGGGTTGGATTGAAGGGCCGGCGGATTCGAACGCGATGATGGGCGCGCCGCCGCGCGGTGTCAAGCCCTGCCAAGCGCTTGCTTGGTAAGTGCTTTCCTCCAAAGGCGCGGGGATGCGCAGGCGCTATGATTCCGCTCGACATGGCGACGAAATCCACGACGACGGCGAAAACGGCAGTGAAGGCGGCGGCGAAGTCGGCCGTGAAGTCTGTTGCGAAGGCGGCGATGAAGCCTCCGGCGAAGCCGCCGGCCCGCTCGCGCGCGGCGGCCCCCAGGCGTGCATCCGCGGCCGGCCCCGCCCCGGCGGCGCTCCCTGCGGCCAATGCGAACCGCCGGGAGGACATCCTCGTGGCCGCCGCGCAGCTCTTCAGCGAGAAAGGCTTCGAAGGCGCGACCATGCGCGACATCGCGTCCGCGGTGAACATGCTGTCGGGCTCGCTCTTCTATCACTTCAGCTCGAAGGAAGAACTCTTCTTCGCGGTGTACGAAGCAGGCATCACTCAGATGACGCGTGCGGTGCAGTCGGCGCTCGAGAAGGAGACCGACCCGTGGAAGCGCCTGGAGGCCGCGGCCGTGGCGCATCTGCAGACGCTGCTCAAGAGCCCTTTCTCCGCTGCCATCGCGCCCGGCCTGTCGCTCGTGGCGGCCCGTCTGCGCCCGAGCCTCATCGCGTCGCGCAACGAATACGACGACCTGTTCAAGTCGCTCCTCGAGGCGCTGCCGCTGCCCTCGGGCGTGAACCGCCGCCTCATGCGGCTGCAGATCCTCGGCGCGCTCAACTGGACGCCTTACTGGTACCAGGAAGATCGCACGCACAGCCCCGCGCAGATCGCGCGGCATCTGGTGGCGATGCTTCGCCAGCAGATCGGGCCGTCGCTGCTCGACGAGCGCAAGCGAACGCGATCCTGACACCCTCTCCGAAGGGGGAAGGGAGCCGCTAAGCTGCAGGCGCCTGGTACACCTTCCCGCTCGCGACCAGCTCGTCCGCCTGCTTCTGCCAGAAGCCGCTCGCCGCCAGCACCTGCTGCGTGTGCTCGCCGGGATACGGCGGCGGCAGTCCGAGCGACCCCGGCGTCCGGCTGAACCGTGGCGCGGGCGCGGCCTGCTCCACGCCGCCCGCGCGCACGACCGTGCCGCGGTCCGACACGTGCGGACCGTCGGCGGTCTCCGCGATCGACAGGACGGGCGTGACGCAGGCATCGAGCCCGCCGAAGATCGACTCCCATTCGAGGCGCGTCCGCGTGCGGAACACCGAGGCGAAGCGCTCGCGCAGTCCGTCCCAGTTCCTGCGGTCGTTCACGTCGGGCAGTGCTTCGTCCTCCATCCCGAGCCCTTCGAGAAACGATTCGTAGAACTTCGGCTCGAGCGCGCCCACCGCCATGTACTTGCCGTCGCTCGTCTCGTAGGCCGCGTAGTGCGGGGCCGCGCCGTCGAGGCGGTTGGCGCCGCGCTGGTCCTTCCAGAACCCGTTCTGGGTGAGGCCGTAGAACAGGGTCGTGAGCGACGCCGCGCCGTCGACCATCGCGGCGTCGACCACCTGGCCCTTGCCGGATGCTCGAGCCTCCAGCACCGCGCACACGATGCCGAACGCCAGCAGCATCCCGCCGCCGCCGAAGTCGCCGATGAGGTTGAGCGGCGGCACCGGCGGCGCGTCCTTCGCGCCCAGCGCGTGCAGCGTCCCGGCGAGCCCGATGAAGTTGATGTCGTGGCCCGCACGCATCGCCCACGGACCGTCCTGGCCCCAGCCCGTCATGCGGGCATAGACGAGCTTCGGGTTGGCCGACAGCAATTCCTTCGGGCCGAGTCCCAGCCGCTCCATCACGCCGGGGCGGAACGCCTCGACGAACACGTCGGCGTCCTTCACCAGCGAGCGCACGATGGCCGCGCCTTCCTCGGACTTCATGTCGAGCGCGATGGAGCGCCGCCCGCGGTTGAGCACGTCGCCGCGCGGGTCGCGCGCGTGCTTCTCGCCGGCGGGCAGCCGGTCCACGCGCACGACGTCCGCGCCCATGTCGGCGAGCATCATCACGCCGAAAGGCGCGGCCGCGATGCCCGCGACCTCCACGACCTTCACGCCCGCCAGCGGGCCCCGTCTCTTCGTCTCCGGCATTGCCTGTCCTCCTTCGCGCAGCGAATCCAGACCCGCATCGTACTCACCAAGCAAGCGATTGGTAAGTGGCTTGACGATGGCAGGCGCGGCGCATAGACTGGCGCGCATGAACGCACCGACGGCGCAGCGCGGCTCGCGCGAGGAGACCGGCATTCGCAGCGGCGACACGCTGGTCTCCAGGGAAGAACTGGCGCAGCGCGCGGCGCGCGTGGCCTCCGGCTTCGCCGCGATGGGCGTGAAGGCCGGCGACACCGTCGCGCTGCTGCTGCGCAACGAGCTGAGCTTTCTCGTGGGCCTGATGGCCGCCGCGCGGCTGGGCGCGTACAGCGTGCCGGTGAACTGGCACCTGAAGAGCGACGAGGTCGCGTACCTCATGCAGGACTGCGAGGCGAAGGTGCTCGTCGCGCATGCCGACCTGCTCGCGCCGGTGCGCGACGCGATTCCGGCCGACGTGAAGATCCTCGTGGCGACGCCGCCTCCCGAAGTGCGCGCAGCCTATGGCATCGCGCAGGACACCTGGCCCTTGCCCCCCGGCACGATCGACTGGGATTCGTGGCGCGCGCAACAGCCCGAGTGGACGGCGCCGCGCGTGCGCTTCCCCGACAGCATGGTCTACACCTCGGGCACGACCGGCAAGCCCAAGGGCGTGCGGCGCGGCACGCCCGATGCCGAGCAGGCCGCGGGCATGGACGTCCTGCGCCGGCTGCTGTTCGGGCTCACGCCCGATTCGCGTTCGCTCGTCACCGGGCCGATGTACCACTCCGCGCCCAACAACTTCTGCGTGCAGGCCGCGACGTACAGCGAACTCACGGTCATCATGCCGCGCTTCGATGCCGAGGAAATGCTTCAGCTCGTCGAGCGGCATCGCATCACCACGATGTTCATGGTGCCGACGATGTTCGTGCGCCTGCTCGCGCTGCCGAAGGAGGTGCGGGAGCGCTACGACTTGTCCTCGCTGCGTTTCATCGTGCATTCCGCCGCGCCGTGCTCGCCCGAGGTCAAGAAGGCGATGATCGCCTGGTGGGGGCCGATCCTCTACGAGTTCTACGGCGCCTCGGAGACGGGCCCGATCTCCTTCACCGACAGCAAGGACTGGCTCGCCCATCCCGGCACCGTCGGCCGCATCGTCGACGGCGCGACCGTGGCGGTGCTCGACGACGAGGGCCGGGAACTGCCGCTCGGCCAACCCGGCGAGCTCTACGTGAAGCAGGTCTACACCGCCGATTTCCTGTACCACAAGCTGCCGGAAAAACGTGCCGAGGTCGAACGCAACGGACTCGTCTCGTGCGGCGACGTCGGCTACCTCGACGCGGAGAATTTCCTCTACCTGTGCGACCGCAAGCGCGACATGGTGATCGCGGGCGGCGTGAACATCTACCCGGCCGAGATCGAGGCGACGCTCATCACCTGCCCCGGCGTGAAGGACTGCGCCGTGTTCGGTATTCCCGACCCCGACCTCGGCGAGTCGCTGATGGCGGTGATCGAGCGCGCGGAGGGCGCGACGCTCGAAGCGAAGGACGTCATCGCCTTCCTCAAGGCCCGCATCGCGGGTTTCAAGGTGCCGCGCCAGGTGACGTTTGCCGACAGCCTGCCGCGCGAGGACTCGGGCAAGATCTTCAAGCGCAAGCTGCGCGAGCCGTACTGGGCCGACGCGGGCCGCGCGATCTAGAGGCGATTAGCGTTCTTGTTCGAGTGCCCCGCGCCGACACGCGCGACCCGGGGTGCCCGGTCGGCCGGCGACCGGGGTGGGTCGTTCTCCGGGGACCTCGCGGAGAGACTCCCGAGCGAACCACCGGAAGAAACGTCAACACCGCCTCTTCGGCTGTGAGGACCGGGCAACCGCGAATGCCCCTGCGCCCGACCCACCCCGATCACCAGCCTCGATGCCGATCGCGACGCTCCACGTACGGGCAGGCCCGCGTGGGCTGTCCTCGGTGCATGTTCCCGCGTATGCGGAGGTTGGTGGTCGGGGGTGGGTCAGGCGCAGGGGCATTCGCGGTTGCCCGGACCTGCGCCTGAAGAAGCGGTGTTGACGTTACTCAAGGTCGCGCACCTGGGTGCTTGACCGCGAGGTCCCCGGAGAATGACCCACCCCCGGCCGCCGACCGACCGGCCACAAGACGTCGAACGCGAAACAGCCTGCGACAACCACAAATTCAGGTCTTGTCGGGATGCGACCCCGGCGCCGTCATCCCCGGGATGTACTCGTTGGAGATGAACGAGCGGCAGCGGTGCATGAAGGCCTCGACCACGTGCCGCGGCTTCTCCTGCTTCAGCCACGCCAGGCCCAGCTGCATGGGCCGGTGCTTGCCCTTCAGTTGCACGTTGACGATGCGCTTGCCGTCCAGCGAGTGCGCCGCGCGCGGCCGCACGTTCGCGAGCGAATAACCGACGCCGTTCGCGACCAGCGAGCGCACCACGTCGGGGCTGCCCGAGCGCGCGCCCACGAGCGGGGCGACGCCGGCCTCGCGGAACATCGAGAGAAAGTACTCGCGGCTGAGCGGCAGGTCGAGCAGCACCATCGGCCGTGCCGCGAGCTCCTTGATCGTCGTCGTGGCCTGCTGCGCGAGCGGATCGCTTTCGCTCACGATCGCGAAAGGCGGCAGCGAGGCGAGCGGCTCGAACGAGATGTCGGGTTCGGCCGTGTTGAGGTCGTAGGTGATCGCGACGTCGATCTGCGCGTGGCGCAGCCGCTCGACGAGGCCCTCGTGGTGGTCCTCGACCTGCGTCACGTCGACGCCGGGGTGGGCCCGGGCGAAGCCCTGGCACAGCTCGGGCGCGACCATCGCCGCGAGGGTGGTGAAGCAGCCGACGCGCAACGGACCGCGCACCGAATTCTGAGAGCTCTTCGCGATGTCGTAGAGGCTGGCGGCGTGGTCGAGGAGGGAGCGGATTTCCTTCAGCACGTCCACGCCCACCGGCGTGAGCGACAGGCCCTGGCCGTGGTGCCGCACGAACAGCGCCGCCGAGAGCTCCGACTCCACCTGCGTGATGGCCGCGGAGATCGACGAGGCCGAGACGTGGATGCGCTCGGCCGCCTCCGCGATGCTGCCGAACTCCCCGGCGGCCACGCAGTACTCCAGCTGGCGGAAAGTGAGGCGGGTCAGCATGCTTTTCAGTTTAGCGGACGCCTCCCGCCCGGCGCCGGTCCGGGGGCCGGGCGGCTGATTCGCCTTTTCCGATGCACCGGCTCGGCAAAGCCGACGCACTCGATGCGCGTTCTTGGCTGTAATCGGCGCGTGAGTCGGCCAATCGGGCCGCATCGACAGGAATCGAAGACATGAACGCAGACAAGACCGTGACGGACACCCTCGTCATCGGCGCCGGGCAGGCGGGCATCGCGATGAGCGAGCATCTCAGCAGGCTGGGCGTGCCGCACATCGTGCTTGAGCGCGACCGCATCGCGGAGAAGTGGCGCACGGGGCGGTGGGACTCGCTGGTGGCCAACGGCCCGGCATGGCACGACCGCTTCCCCGGCATGGCGTTCGACGACATCGGGCCGGACGAGTTCGCGACCAAGGACCGCGTGGCCGACTACTTCGAGGCGTACGCGAGGAAGTTCGAGGCGCCGGTGCGCACCGGCGTCGATGTGAAGCAGGTCCAGCGCAACACGCGCCGCCCGGGCTTCGCCATCGAGACCTCCGCCGGCCCGTTCGAGGCGCGCCGCGTCGTCGTCGCGACGGGCGCTTTCCAGCAGCCGGTGATTCCCCCGGTGGCGCCCAAGGACGACGGGCTTTTCCAGATCCATTCCGCCGACTATCGCAACCCGCGGCAGCTGCCCGCGGGCGCGGTGCTCGTGGTCGGCGCGGGCTCCTCGGGCGTGCAGATCGCCGACGAACTGCAGCGCGCGGGCCGCCAGGTCTATCTCTCGGTCGGCCCGCACGACCGGCCGCCGCGAGGGTATCGCGGCCTCGACTATTGCTGGTGGCTCGGCGTGCTCGGCGAATGGGACCAGGAGATCGCCCGACCGGGCCGCGAGCACGTGACCATCGCGGTCAGCGGCGCGCGCGGCGGCCAGACCATCAACTTCCGCGAGCTCGCGCACCAGGGCATCACGCTCGTGGGCATGGCGAAGTCCTTCGAGGGCGGCGTCGCGGCCTTCGAGCCGGACCTGGCGACGAACCTCGATCGCGGCGACGCGAATTACCTCGCGGTGCTCGACGCGGCCGATGCCTATGCCGAGCGCAACGGGCTCGACCTGCCGCTCGAACCCGAGGCGCGCAGGGCGTTCCCCGAGCCCGACTGCGTGAAGAACCCGATCCTGCGGCTCGACCTGCGCGAGGCCGGCGTCACCTCGATCATCTGGGCGACGGGCTATTCCAACGACTACAGCTGGCTGAAGGTCGACACCTTCGACGCCAAGGGCAAGCCGATCCACCAGCGTGGCGTGGGCAAGGAGCCGGGCATCTATTTCCTCGGCCTGCCGTGGCTGTCGCGGCGCGGTTCGTCCTTCATCTGGGGCGTGTGGCACGACGCGCGCCACGTCGCCGACCACATCCTGATCCAGCGTCGCTACCTCGCGTATCACGACGCGGCGATGTCGAAGTCCGTCGAAGCGGCGCACGCCTGAGGAGGAACGAAGCCATGCCCACGCACACGCGCATCCGCATGTTCAACACCAAGGACACCTACCCCAACCAGTCCTTGAACAACGATCTTTGCCAGGCGGTCCGCGCCGGCAACACCGTCTACGTACGCGGCCAGGTCGGCACCGATTTCGACGGCAATCTCGTCGGTCTCGGCGACCCCGCGGCGCAGGCGGAGCAGGCCATGAAGAACCTGAAGGTGTTGCTGGAGGAGGCCGGCAGCGACCTCTCGCACATCGTGAAGACGACCACGTACATCATCGACCCCCGCTACCGCGAGCCGGTGTACCAGGTGGTCGGCAAGTGGCTGAAGGGCGTGTTCCCCATCTCCACCGGGCTCGTGGTGAGCGCGCTCGGCCAGCCGCAGTGGCTGATGGAGATCGACGTGATCGCCGTCATTCCCGACGGCTGGACCCCGGAGGCGAAATCATGACTTTTTCCATCGTCGGCCGCTGCGCCGAAACGGGACAGCTCGGCGTGGCCATCAGCTCGTCGAGCATCGCGGTGGCCGCGCGCTGCCCCTGGGTGCGCGCCGGCGTGGGCGCGGTGGCGACGCAGAACGTGACGCTGCCGGCCCTGGGCCTGCGCGTGCTCGATTCGCTCGGGTCCGGCTCCGCCGATGCGGAGGAATCGCTTCACCGGGCGATTCACAGCGACGACTGGAACGACTATCGGCAGGTGACGGTGGTCGATGCGCGCGGGGGCACGGCATTCTTCACCGGCAAGCAGGCGCTCGGGATTCACCACGCGGTGGCCGGCAAGGGGTGCGTGGCGGCGGGCAATCTCCTGTCGTCCCTGCAGGTCATCGAAGCGATGACGCGCGCGTTCGAGGACACGACGGGCCATCTCGCCGACCGGCTGATGGCCGCGATGCGCGCGGCCATGACGGCGGGCGGCGAGGCCGGCCCGGTGCGCTCCGCGGGCCTCAAGATCGCGGGCGAGGTCGAGTGGCCCATCGTCGACCTGCGCGTCGACTGGACGGAAGGCGACCCCATCGCCGAACTCGATGCGCTGTGGAAGGCGTACCGACCGCAGATGCAGGACTACCTCACGCGCGCGCTGAATCCCACCGCCGCGCCGAGCTACGGGGTGCCGGGCGATGAGTGAAGGCAAGGGGACGGCGACGGCGACGCGCAGCGTGCTCGAGAAGCTGATCGCCTTTCCGACGGTCAGCCGCAACTCGAACCTCGAACTGATCGTATTCATCCGCGACC
This sequence comes from Ramlibacter sp., assembly GCF_050250995.1. GTDB lineage: Bacteria > Pseudomonadota > Gammaproteobacteria > Burkholderiales > Burkholderiaceae_C > Ramlibacter. The sequence continues at coordinate 293,573 of NZ_JBFWNP010000003.1, read as the reverse complement.
TGCTGCACGCATCGGGCGTCGACAGCGAGCTGTTCTACAACCCCGAGCGCACCAAGGCGAGCCTGTTCGCGACGATCGGGCCGCGAGTGGACGGCGGCATCGCCCTGTCCGGTCACACGGACGTCGTCCCCGTCGACGGCCAGGCGTGGACCGTGGACCCGTTCCAGCTGACGGAGAAGGACGGCCGCCTCTACGGACGCGGCACGGCGGACATGAAGGGCTACATCGCGTCGGTGCTCGCCGCGGTGCCCGCGCTGCTCGCGCAGCCGCTGAAGCAGCCGGTCCACCTCGCGTTCTCGTACGACGAGGAGATCGGCTGCGTCGGCGTGCGGCCGATGCTGGCCGAGCTCGCGAAACGGCCGCATCGCCCGAGCGTGTGCGTGATCGGCGAGCCCACGGCCATGAAGCCGGTGCTGGGCCACAAGGGCAAGCTCGCGATGCGTTGCGTGGTGAAGGGCGCCGCCTGCCATTCCGCTTACTCGCCCTCCGGCGTGAACGCGATCGAGTACGCGGCGAAGCTGATCTCGCGCCTCGGCGAGATCGGCGGCGAGCTCGCGCAGCCGTCGAATCGCGATGCGCGCTTCGACCCGCCGTTTTCCACAGTGCAGACCGGCGTCATCAAGGGCGGCCGGGCGCTCAACATCGTGCCGGCCGAATGCGAGTTCGACTTCGAGGTGCGCGCGATCCCGGGCTTCGATGCCGAGCAGGTGCCCAAGCGGCTGCGGGATTTTGCAGAAACGGAGCTCGTGCCGAAGATGCGCGCGGTGCAGCCCGACACCGGCATCGAACTCGCGCCGCTGAATTCCTACCCGGGCCTCGCGACGCCGCACGAGAGCGACGCCGCGCGCCTGCTCGCCGTGCTCTCCGGGTCGAACGAGTTCGGCACCGTCGCCTTCGGCTCCGAAGGCGGATTGTTCCAGCGCGCGGGCATCCCGTCCGTGATCTGCGGCCCCGGCAGCATGGACCAGGGCCACAAGCCCGACGAATACGTGTCGCTCGCGCAGCTTGCGCAGTGCGACGCCATGCTCGCCCGCCTCGTCGATCACGTGCGCGGCACGGCCCCTTGAATTTTCCCCATCAGGAGTACCCCATGAACATCGTCCGCTCTTCCTGGCTCAAGCTCGCGCTCGCGGCCGTCGTCTTTGCCTCCGGCGCCGCGCACGCGCAGTATCCCGAGCGCCCCATCCGCATCCTCAACGGCTTCGCGGCCGGCGGCGCGTTCGACCTGGTGGCGCGGATCATCGCGCAGAAGATCACCGAGAAAGACCCGCGCTGGAACTTCATCGTGGAGAACAAGCCCGGCGCCGACGGCCGCATCGCCACCGGCGAATGCGCGAAGGCGGCGCCCGACGGCTACACGATCTGCATCGGTGCGTCGTCGTCGAACGCGATCCACGCGGGCGTGTTCCGCCAGTTGCCCTACGACCTGGTGAACGACTTCCTGCCGCTCTTCTTCGTGGGCGGTTCGGCCAACGTGATCGTCGCGCAGGCGAACGCGCCTTTCAACACGGTGGCCGAGCTGGTGAAGTACGCCAAGGCCAACCCGAAGTCGATTTCCTACGCCTCGTCCGGCAACGGCACGTCGGCGCACATCGGGGGCGAGCTGTTCAACCAGATGGCCGACGTCGGCTTCCTGCACGTGCCCTACAAGGGTGGCGCGCCCGCGGTGACGGCGGCCATCGGCGGGCAGACGACCATCCTGGTCTCGACGATGAGCAACGTCGAGGCGCACATCAACCAGGGCAAGCTGAAGGCGCTGGCCGTCACCTCGCTGCAGCGCGACCCGGTGCTGCCGAACGTGCCCACGGTGGCGGAGACGATTCCCGGCTACTCCATCGGCAACTGGTATGCCTTCTTCGCGCCCGCCAAGCTGCCGCCGGCCATCGCGAACGAACTTTATTCGCGCATGAAGGCCGCGGCCGAACTGCCGGAGGTGAAGTCCTTCCTCGAGAAGCGCGGGATCATGACCACGATCATGACGCAGGCCGAATTCCGCAACTTCCACAAGGCGGAGATCGACAAATACAAGGCCGTCGCGAACAAGGCGAACATCGACCTGCAGTGACCGTGGCGCGCACCTGCTTCGACAAGGCCTGGGACGCGCACGTCATCGCGAGCGCCGACGGCGAGGACGTGCTGCAGATCGACCGGCTGCTGATCCACGAGAGCATGGGCGCGGGCGTGCTGCGCGACCTGGTCGCGCAGGGCCGCACGGTGGCGGCGCCGGCGCAGGTGTTCAGCTTCGTCGACCATGCGGTGGACACGCATCCGCGGGCGTCGCCCGGTTCGCCGCGCAAGGGCTGGTACGAAGTGGGGACGCAGCTGATCGCGGAGTCGGCGGCGACCGCGCGCGAATTCGGGCTGCACTACATCGGCGCGGAGGATGCGCGCCAGGGCATCGTGCATGTGGCCGCGCCCGAACTCGGGATCGCACTGCCGGGGCTCACGATCGTGTGTCCCGACAGCCATACCTGCACGCTCGGCGGGCTCGGCGCGCTGGCGTGGGGCATCGGCGCCAGCGAGTGCCTGCATGCGGTGGCGACGCAGACGCTGGTGATGCCGCGGCCGCGGACGATGCGGGTGGTGCTCGATGGCGCACTGCGCCCCGGCGTCACGGCGAAGGATGTCGTTCTCTTTCTCGCGGGCGCGTTGGGCGCGGACGGATGCACCGGCTTCGCCGTGGAGTTCGCGGGCTCCGTCGTTCGCGGCTTCGACGTCGAAGCGCGCATGACCTTGTGCAACATGGCCATCGAGATGGCGGCGCGGTATGGATTCGTGGCGGCGGACGAGAAGACGTTCGCGTATCTGCACGGCCGCGAGTACGCCCCCGAGGGCACGTCGTGGGACGAGGCGGAGGCCGCCTGGCGTTCTCTCGCGACGGATGACGATGCGGTGTTCGACCGCGAGGTGACGTTCGACTGCTCCGCCGTGACGCCGCAGGTCACGTGGGGAATCAGTCCGCAGCATGTGATGCCGCTTTCGGGCGAGGTGCCGGCATGCGAAGGCATCGCCGACGACGCCCAGCGCGAGTGGGCGTCGCGTGCCTTGTCCTATCAGCAGATCACTGCGGGAACGTCGGCATCGAGCATTGCGGTAGACGCTGCGTACATCGGCAGCTGCACCAATGCGCGCATCTCGGACCTGCGCGAAGCGGCGCGCGTGCTCGCGGGCCGCAAGGTCGCGAGCGGCGTCGCGGCGATTTGCGTGCCCGGCAGTTCCTCGGTGAAGCGGCAGGCGGAAGCGGAGGGGCTCGACCGCATCTTCATCGACGCGGGATTCGAATGGCACGACGCGGGCTGCGGCTTCTGCGCGAACGGCCGCAACCGGTTCAAGGGCGAGCGCATCGTGAGCACGACCAACCGCAACTTCGAGAACCGGCAGGGCAAGGGTACGCGCACGCATCTCGCGAGCCCCGCGACCGTGGCGGCCTCCGCCGTCGCGGGTCATCTGTGCGACGCGGCCTCGTTGATGGAACGCCATGGAAAAGTTTGAGCGCGTTCGCGGCATCGCCGCGCCGCTGTTGCAGGCGAACGTGGACACGGACCAGATCCTGCCTTCGCGCTTCATGCCGCGCGTGCTGATTCCGGGCGGGCTGAGGGAAGGGCTCTTCGCCGAGTGGCGCCTGATGCCCGATGGCAGCCCGCGTGCCGACTTCGTGCTGAACCTGCCGGCGTATGCCGATGCGCCCATCCTGCTGACCGGCCCGAACTTCGGCTCCGGGTCGTCGCGCGAGCAGGCGGCGAAGGCGCTGCGGCAGTGGGGCATCCGCGCGGTGATCGCGCCGAGCTTCGGCGAGATCTTCTACGGCAACTGCTTTCGCAACGGGATCGCGCCGGTGGTGTTGCCGCAGGCGGTGGTGGAGTCCTTGGCGGGAACGACGGTCGAGGTCGATTTGCAGGAGAACGTGGTGGTCTCATCGACGGGCGAACGGCACGGTTTCACGAGCCCGCCTCGCCTGCGCCGCATGCTGCTGGCAGGGCAGGACGAGATCGATCTGACGCTGGCACTGCGCGAGCGGATCGACGCCTACCGCATGCGCGACCGGCAGACGCGGCCGTGGGCCTACGGGAACGACGGGCGAAGGGAGGGGCGTTGATCGTGGAATCGAATTCCTTGAGCGAACAGCTGGCCAACTACTGGAGCACCGCCCGCTACGAAGACCTGCCGCCGGAAATCGTCGAACTCTGCAAGCGCTCCCTGCTCGACACGCTCGTCGTCGGCTACCGCGGCGGCCTGTGCCCCGAGCCGCGAATGGTTGCGGACGCGGGGGGACGCTTCATGAAGGACACATCGGGCCCGTCCACCGTGTGGGGCACGTCGCAGCAGACCGTCCCCGCCCTCGCAGCCCGCATCAACGGCACGGCAAGCCACGCCCTCGAACTCGACGACTTCGGCGGCTGCGGCCACTCCGGCGCCTGCGTCGTCCCCGCGGTGGCCGCGCTCGCGGACGCGACGAATGCCGACGGCCGCACCGTGATCCGCGCGGTGGCCGCAGGCTACGACGTCGCGGCCCGTGTGCTCGAGGGCGCCGGTGGCTACCGTCCGCACAACGAACGCGGCTGGCACTCCACCGGCACCTGCGGAACCTTCGGCGCAGCAGCCGCCGCCGCCGTCATGCTGGAGCTGGATGCCGAGCGGACGACCTGGGCGCTCGGCATCGCCGGCTCCTACGCGAGCGGCACCTGGGCTTTCCTGAGCGACGGCGCCGCGACGAAACGCTTCCACCCCGGCATGTCGGCCTCGCACGGTGTCGAGGCCGCGTGCCTGGCCGATTCCGGCATGAGCGGGCCGCGCGACATCCTGGAAGATGGCAACGGCGGATTCTTCAAGCTCTTCTCCGGCCCCGAAGCCACGCCGCAGGCGACCGTGCAACGCCTGGGCAGCGACTTCCGCATCGCCGGTACCGGCGTGAAGATCTACGCGGCCTGCCGCGGCGTCCACAGTCCGGTCGAAGCATTGATGGAGTTGCTGCGCGACAGGGAAGTGCGCACCGAGGACATCGCGCGCATCGTCGTCCACGGCGCGGCGCGCACCGTGCGCCAGTTCTCCAACCGCCGCATCGCCAACATGCTCGACGCGCAGTTCAGCCTGCCGTACTCGATGGCCGTCGCCGCGCTCTACCGCGAAGCGACGCTGGCGCAGTTCAACCCGCCGCAGCACGGCGACGACGTGCGCGCCCTGATGGACCGCGTGGAAGTGCGCGGCGACACCGACATGGGGCCGTACGACGAACCCGAGGTCGAAGTCGTGCTCGCCAGCGGCGAGTCGATCCGGCGCCACGTTCCCATCGCGCGCGGCAGCTACCTGCGCCCCGTGACGCCGCAGGAACTGCAAAGAAAGCACGACACGGTCGCGGGCCGGGCGATGGGCGACAGGCTCGACAGGCTGCGCGACGCGATCGGGCGACTCGACACGCTCGAAAGCTTCGAGGAAATCTCCCGCCTGCTGCGCGCCGAATAACGAACAACGAATAAAGAAGGACGACAGGAATGCTGAAACAGGACTCCACCCAATACCGCGGCTACCGCAACGCCGGCATCCGCCTAAGCGAGGACATGCTGCCCCACCTCGGCAAGTTGTACTCCGGCCGCACGCAGATCATGCTGCCCTCGGTGCATGCGTTCGACGAGGCGCACACCGTCATGCTGGTGGAGCAGGGCGAGCTGTCGCGCGAGATGGGCGCGGCCATCCTCAAGGGCCTGCGCGACATGGCCGAGGGCGAAGGCGTCGTGGAGGCGCGGCTTCGCGTGGGCGGTGGCATGCACTCCGGCGAGCACTACCTCATTCGCTTGCTCGGCGAGGACGTCGGCGGCCGCTTCCACGTCGCACGCAGCTCCGGCGACCTCGGCTCCGTGGCGATCAACACGCTGCAGCGCGAGAAGCTGCTCGCGACCATGGGCGCGATGAACCGGCTGCGCCGCACGCTCATCCAGCTCGCGCGGCAGCACACCGACACCATCCTGCCCGGCTACAGCTTCGGACAGCACGCGCAGCCGATGACGCTCGCGCACTTCTACCTGTCGTGGGTCGCGACGCTGGAGCGCGACTTCGACCGGCACCACGGCGCGTACAAGCGCGTGAACACGAGCCCGGCGGGCGCGGCCATCATGGTCGGCTCGGACTTCAGGGTGGATCGACAGCGCACGGCCGAACTGCTCGGCTTCGATGCCGTCCACGAGAACTGCGCGGCGCGATCCTCGAGCTCAACGCCGACGACAACATCGACACCGCGATGGTGCTCGCGACGCTCTACCACTCCATGGCGAAGTGGGCGGACGACCTGATCCAGTGGAGCACGAGCGAGTTCGACTTCTTCGACGTGCCGGACCGCTACTGCGGCACCTCGTCGATCATGATGCAGAAGAAGAACGTGATCGGCCCCGCCGAGGTGAAGGGCGCGTCGGCCGAGGCGCTGGGCTGCGTCGTCACGTCCTACCACGCGCTCAAGGGCACCACGGGCTCGCCGATCACCGAGCGCTACTACGCGCTCGACATGCTCTGGCGCGTGGCCGACAACAGCGTGCGGCACCTCGACTGGTTCGCCGAACTGCTGCCCGAGCTGATCGTCAACAAGGAACACATGCGCGAGCAGGCATGGCGGCACTGGGCGACCACGACCGACGTCGCGAGCGCGCTCATCCGCAAGCACGACTGGTCGTGGCGCACGGCGCACCAGGTGGTCGGCATCCTCGTCCGCCTCGCAGAGTCGCGCGGCATCGCGCCCGCGCAGGTGACGCCCGCGCTGCTCGACGAAGCGTCGATGGCGTATCACGAGATTCCGGCGAACCTCACGCAGGCCGAGATTGCAACGGCGCTCGATCCCGGCAACTTCATCGCGAACCGCACCCTGCAGGGTGGCCCCGCGCCGAAGGAGTCGCTGCGGCAGGCCGACCTGTTCGAGGGGCTGCTGGCGCGCGACGAGGCGGTGGTCGCCGGCATCGAGGGACGGCTCGCCAAGGCGGCAAAGGACCTGCGCGCCGCCGCCGACGCGATCATCGAAGGCAAATGACGGCTCGTCGCTGAATCGGTTTTCCCGAAGCAGCGCATCGGCAAATCACATTTGCCCGGCGTTCCGATTGCAAGCATGCTTGCGCACCGAAGGAAGAAGACCATGAGAGACATCCGACCCATCACCGGCCCGTTCGTCTGGCACGGCAAGGACATGGAGAAGCGCAGCGAGGCATGGACGTTCACCGTCACGCCCGCGGAGGTCGAGGAGCTCGATCGCGCGATCCGGGGCGTGCTCGCGCGTGGACTGGAACTGCACCAGACGCGCCCCTCGGACTTCCCCCTTCCCATGCTCGGGCCGCGCCTGAAAAAGGTCGCCCACGAACTCGAGCACGGCCGCGGCTTCGTGCTGCTGCGCGGCATCGAGGGCGAGCGCTATTCGGACGAGTGGGCGCGCTATGCCGTGTGGGGTGTCGGCGCGCACCTCGGCATTCCGGTGTCGCAAAGCAAGAACGGCGAGCTGCTCGGCGAGGTCACGGACGTCGGCGTGAAGCTGCACACGCCCACGTCGCGCGGCTACCGCACCAAGGAGCATCTGCGCTTTCATACCGACCACGCCGATCTGGTGCTGCTGTACTGCGCCCGCAAGGCGCGCACCGGCGGCCTGAGCCGCGTGATCAGCTCCGTGGACATCCACAACGAAATGCTGAAGCGCCGGCCCGACCTGCTGCCGCTGCTCTTCGAGGACTACTACTTCAGCCGCCAGGGCGAGGAAGGGCCGGGGCAGGGTCCGTGGTATGCGAAGCCCGTGTTCAGCATTCGAGACGGCTTTTTCTCCAACCAGTATTCGCGCTCCTTCGTGGAGTCCGCGCAGCGCTTTCCCGAGGTGCCGCGCATCACGCCGGCGCAGGACGAAGCGCTGGACCTGCTCGCGCAGATCGCCGACGAGCGCTGCCTCGAGATGGAGATGCAGCCCGGCGACATCCAGATCCTCAACAACCACGTGACGCTGCATTCGCGCACGAGCTACGAGGACCACGAGGAGCCGGGCAAGAAGCGCCTGCTGTATCGCCTGTGGCTTTCCACGCCCGACAACCGCCCGCTCGACGAGCGCGAGCGCGTGCTGTGGGGCGAGGTCGAGGCCGGCACGCTGCGCGGTGGCGTGATTCCTGCATCGGGCCAGCGCTATGCGTTCACGCCCGCCGAATCGGAGACCCAGGATGCCTGAGGTCATCAGCTCCGAACAGGTGAAGTTCTTCGACGAGCAGGGTTACCTGCCGCCGGTGCAGGTGCTCGCGCCGGAGGAAGTGGCGAAGTACGCGGCAAGCCTTGCGCAGTGCCGAAGCGACTTCCCCGAACACGCGAAGAAGCTCAAGACCAAGGCGCACCTGCTGTGCCCCTGGATCGACGAGATCGCGCGGCATTCGCGCATCCTCGACCTCTATGCCGACATCCTCGGCGACGACATCCTGTGCTACAGCATGGCGATGCGCATCAAGCCGTCGGACGGCAAGGTGCAGGCCGGCTGGCACCAGGACACGGCGTACGGCGGCATCGAGCCGATCATGATCATCGGCGCGCTCGCGCTGTCCGAATGCACGGTGAAGCACGGCTGCCTGCAGGTGATCCCGGGCAGCCACAAGCTCGGCACGCTGCCGCACGTCGAATCGGACGACCCCACGAGCATCCTCGCGCGCGGACAGTTCATCTCGGCGGAGTTCGACAAGTCGAGCGCGGTCGACCTCGTGCTGAAGCCGGGCGAGATCGGGCTGTTCAACGCCGCCACCATCCACGGCTCGGGCGTCAACACCTCGGGCGAGGACCGCGTGATCCTGCTGGTGGAGCTCATGCCCACGTGCGTGAAGCAGCGCAAGCACCGTGAGTCCGCCATGCTCGTGCGCGGCACGGACACGCATGGCAACTACGACGCCGAGACCGGCGCGCGCACGCTCTTCGGCGAGGCCGAGCTCGCGCACTGGAGCGACAAGGTGTTCAGCCGCGCGAAGAATGTGTTCGCCGACAGCAAGCTGCCGGTGAGCGAGTCGTACGGCGGCGGCACGCGCACGGACGCGCCGGCGGCCGCGACGGCCGCGGCCAAGTGATTCCTTCAAGAGAAAGAGCCATCATGACCCTCCAACGACGCGACCTGCTGGCCCTGGGCCTGCTTTCCCCCGTGGCCGGCCTGGCCCAGACCTCGGACTATCCGAAGCGCGGGCCGGTGCGCATCGTCGTGCCCTTCGCGCCCGGCGGATCGGTCGACATCATCGCGCGCTACATGGCGCAGCAGATGGCCGGCCCGCTCGGGCAGAGCGTGATCGTGGAGAACCGCGCGGGCGGCGGCGGCGCGGTGGGCACGGAGTTCGTCGCGAAGGCGGCGCCCGACGGCTACACGCTGCTGCTCGGCTCGACCGGCCCGATGTCGGTGGGTCCCAACCTCCAGAAGGTGGGCTTCGAGCTCAAGGATTTCACCGCGCTCACCAACGTGGCGTCGATCCCGCACGTGCTCGTGGTGCGCGCGAACCTGCCGGTGTCGAACCTGCGCGAGTTCATCGCGTACGCGAAGGCGAACCCCACGAAGGTCAACTACGGCTCGGGCGGCCTCGGCACCACGCACCACCTCACGGGCGTCATGCTGAACCAGCTCGCGGGCATCCGCATGGTCGACATTCCGTACAAGGGCACGGGCCCGGCGCTCGTCGACCTCGTTGCGGGCCAGGTCGACGTGATGTCGGTCGACATGCCGCCGGCGCTGCCCTTCATCCACTCCGGCCGCATCAAGGTGCTGGCCATCGCGACGGACACGCGCAGCCCGCTCGAGCCGACGATTCCGACCTCGACCGAGGCCGGCCTGCCGGGCTATCTCGTCACCGCGTGGTATGGCATCGTCGGCCCGGCCGGCATGCCCGCCGACGTGTCCGCGAGGCTCGCGAAGGTGATGGGCGACGTCATCGCGCAGCCGGCGACGCGCGAAAAGTTCGCGCAGCTCGGCGCCGCGCCCGAGGGCCTGTCGCTCGCCGCATTCGGCGACTACATCCGCAAGGACAACGCGAAGTGGGGCAGCGTCATCAAGGCGGGCAACCTGAAGATCGAGTAGACCTCATCGGTTCGCGGCGCGCCCCCCTGCGCCGCTGTTCCGACATGCAGAACATCCGGCGCGCGCCGCCTTGCGCGTGGCGCGGGCGTCGACGATGCTGTGCCTCCCAACCCTCGGAGACACATACATGCGGTTCACCCGCCGGCTTCTCGTTGCTTCCGCCTTGCTGTTCGCAGGCCTCTCGTCCGCACAGGCCCAGGGCTACCCGGACCAGCCCATCAAGATGATCATCGGCTTCGCGGCCGGCGGCCCGACCGACATGGGCGGCCGCATCCTCGCGAAGGAACTGTCGGCCGCGCTCGGCCAGAACGTCGTCGTCGACAACAAGCCGGGCGCGAGCGGCCTCATCGGCCTGGACGCGCTCTCGTCGGCCAAGCCCGACGGCTACACGATCCTGCTGATGCCCAACGCGACGAGCGTCGCGCTGCTCGCGCAGAACAAGCCCCTCGACATCGACAAGCGCATGACCGTGATCGGCGGCACCATCGTGCAGCCGATGGTGGTGGTCGTGAACCCGAAGGTCGTCGACGTGAAGAACCTGAAGGAGCTGGAGGCGTACTTCAAGGCGCATCCCGGCACGCCATACACGACGTCGGGCCATGGCGGCCCGAGCCATGTGGTGATGACGGTGCTGGCAAAGCGCCGCGGCCTCAACATCGTGCATATCCCGCACAAGGGCATCCAGCCCGCGCTGCTCGACACCGTGGCGGGCCGCATCGGCGTGCTGCTGACCGACGCCGCGCAGTCCGGCCCGCACGTCAAGTCGGGCGTGCTGCGCCCGATCGCCTCCGGCGGCACCGTGCGCTCGCCCGCGTACCCGGACGTTGCGATGGCGGCGGAGCAGGGCGTCGACGATTTCGAATACGACAGCACCAACGCGCTCGCCGCGCCTCCCGGCACGCCGCCGGCCGTGATGCAGAAGCTGCGCGCCGCGCTGAAGAAGGCGGTGGAGAGCGAGGCCTACACGCGCTTCGCGTCGGACGGCGGCAACAAGGCCGTGTTCACCGACGGCCCGGAATTCCGCAACGTGCTGGAGAAGGACTACAACCGCTGGGCGCGGCTGATGAAGGAAGCGGGCGAGCTGAAGTAGTGCCTGCGACGCGAAAGGCCTGTCGCCGAACGCGTCAGGCCTTGCCCGCGACCAGGCCGTCCAGCAGGGCGGCGAGCTGCTCGCCCTCGAAGGGGGGCGTGAGGTAGCCGTCGGCCCCCGCCGAGAGCCCGGCGCCACGGTGCAGTTCGTCGAGGTACACGGCGGACATGAGGATGACGGGAACGTGCTTCGTCTCGGGCGCATTCTTGATCGTCTGGCAGACCTGCACGCCGTTGACGTCGGGCAGGTTCACGTCGATCAGCACGGCCGATGCCCGCCCGGCCAGGCGCAGGGCGTCCGTGCCGCTGGCGGCCTCGAGGGTCCTGAAACCGGCGCTCTGCAAAAGGCGGGAGGCGGCGTAGAGGGCCGCGGGATGGTCGTCGACCACCAGGATCGTATGTTCGGAGCGCACGGCTCGAGTGTAGCGGGAACGTGCGATTCAGCTCATCAGAACATGCAAAGCCGGTGTGCATGTTGATCCAGCATGCGGAACCTTGGGGTGCCGGCGCGCCGCGCCGCAGCGGATACTCGACGCCATGACCGCTCCCCTTCAAGGCTTCCGCATCCTCGACCTCACCGCGGTGCTCATGGGCCCGTTCTGCACGCATTTCCTCGCGGAGCAGGGGGCCGACGTCATCAAGATCGAGGCGCCCGAGGGCGACATCACGCGCCACCTGGGCCGCGCGCCCGAGCCCGCGATGTCGCCGGTGTTCCAGCACGTCAACCGCAACAAGCGCAGCGTGGTGCTGGACCTGAAGGCGAAGGACGATCTCGCGGTGCTGCACGGGCTGCTGAAGGATGCGGACGCCGTCGTGTTCAACATCCGCCCCGAGGCGATGGCGCGGCTCGGGCTGGGCTACGAGGCCGTGCGCGCGATCAATCCGCGCATCGTGTACTGCGCCTTCACCGGCTTCGGCAGCGGCGGCGCGTATGCGGGCAGGCCGGCCTACGACGACCTGATCCAGGGCCTGTCCGGCGTGGCGGACCTCAACCTGCGCGCGGGCGCGGGCGCGCGCTATGCGCCGATGGCGCTGGCGGATCGCGTGGTGGGCCTGTACGGCCTGAGCGCGCTGGTCATGGCGCTGCTCGCGCGCGAGCGCAGCGGCGAAGGCTGCGCGCTCGAGATCCCGATGTTCGAGAGCATGGCGCACTTCGTGATGGTGGAGCACATGTTCCTGAAGTCCTTCGTGCCCGCGCTGGGCGAGTCGGGCGCGACGCGCACGCTCGACCGCAACCGGCGGCCGTTCAAGACCGCCGACGGCTACCTCTGCATGCTCGGCTACTCTGACCGGCACTGGGCGCGCATCTTCCACGTGATCGAGCGCACGGAGCTGATGCAGGACCCGCGCTTCGCGAGCCCCGGGCTGCGGCTGGAGAACATCGAGCCGCTGAACGCGGCGCTGGCCGAAGGCCTGCTGGCGAAGACGACGGCGCAGTGGCTCGAGATCTTCGAGCGCGAGGACGTGCCGGCGGCACCCATGAATTCGATCGAGGACATGTTCGACGACCCGCACCTGCGCGACGTCGGATTCTTCCGCGAAGTCGACGAATTCGACCGGCACAAGTTCATTCACATGCGGCATCCGATCCGCTGGTCGAACTGGGAGAGCGACCTGCCGGACCGGACGGCGCGCCTGGGCGAGCACACCGGCGAGGCTTCCTGGCGGCCCTGAGCCGCCACTTCCGCTGCCTTCGCTACTCGATGCTCGCCTGCCGCTGCATGATCGTGCGCGCCTGCAGGATGTGCGGCGCGTCGATCATCTCGCCGTCGACGATGAACACGGCGGCGCCGCTGTCCTTGTTCTCTTCGACGGCCCGAAGGATCGCCTTGGCCCACGCGAGTTCCTTCTCGGTCGGCGCGAAGGCGCGGTGGACGCCCTCGGCCTGCGCGGGGGAAATGATCTGCTTGCCATGGAAGCCCAGGCGCGCGGAGAAACGCGCGTCGATTTCCGAGGCTTCGAGATCGCGGTACTTCAGGTACGGATAGTCCACCGCCGTGATGCCGGCCAGGCGCGCGGCCAGCACGACGCGGCTGCGCACGTACAGCGTCTCCAGCGCATCGGCGGGCATGCGCGTGAGGCGGTAGCCGTACTCGTTGGAGAGGTCGTCGAGCCCGCAGCACATCATGCTCATGCGCGGCGAACAGGCGGCGAGGTCCTCCACCTTGTGGACGGCGCGGATGCGCTCGATCACGCAGCCCATCTTCACCGTCCCCACGGGAATGCCGTGGCGCCGTTCGGCGGCGGCGATCATCTTGTCGAGGTGCAGCATGTCGTCGAGCCCCTGGCACTTGCCCATGACGATGACGTTGGGCTGGCCCTGCACGAGGGTGTCGATGTCGGCCTCGGCGTAACCGTAGTCGAAGTGCGTGATGCGCACCCACACCTCCTTGTCGCCCCAGTCGATTTCCCGCAGGCCGCGCAGCGCCCAGCCGCGCGCCTCGTTCTTGCGCTCCGGCACGACGCCATCCTCGAGTTCGAGCCGCACGATGTCCGTCTTCGATCGCGCCGCCTTGTTCATCAGGTCCCAGGCGTTGTCGCAGGGGGTGATGAGCTGCGTGCGGCGCAGGTTCGTCTTGCGTGAGATGAGTGTCGTCATGGGGTCGGTCCGGGGTGGAGGTTACGCTTCGCGCGACGCCTGCGGATCCTGCGTCGCACGGGAGGCGGGCAGGCGCGTCTTCACGTGCAGGAAGTAGGGCGTGGCGGACCGCAGGCCGCGCGCGACGGCGGCGTCCACGTCGTCCGCGCGTTCGACCGTTTCCGAGGGCATGCCGAATGCGGCGGCGATCCGCGCGAAGTCCGGGCTCGCGAGCGTCGTGCCGACGTGGCGGCCGGGATAGTGGCGGTCCTGGTGCAGCCAGATCGAGCCGTAGGCGCAGTTGTCGACGACGATGAAGAGAATGGGCAGGCGCCGCTCGACGGCCGCGATCATCTCGTTGCCCGTCATCATGAAGCCGCCGTCGCCGACGAGGCACACGACCTTGGCGTCCGGGCGGCGCATGGCGGCCGCCACCGCGGCTGGCGTGCCGTAGCCCATCGCGCCGGCAATGGGCGCCAGCATGCGTTCGCCGGGACGGAAGTTGAAGTGCCGGTACACCGGCGCGGCGAAGGTGCCGGCGTCGAGGCAGACGAGGGTGGATCCCTCGCGTTGGCGGGCGAGGGCGCGCACCACGTCCACGCCGTCCGACGGGGCGGGCCAGGCGGAAATGCGACGTTCGATCGCGCGCAGGCGCTCGCGCCATGCGTTCGATGTGTTCGATGTGTTCGATGTGTTCGATGCGTTCGATGCGTTCGATGCGTTCGATGCGTTCGATGCGTTCGACGTGTGCGGCAGCGCTTCGTCGGCCAGCGCCTGCGCGAGCGCCGTCGGGTCGCACACGATGCCGATGCGCGGCGCGAAGTTCAACCCGACCTGATGCGCATCCGCATGGCAATGGACCACGGCCTGCGCGGGCTGCGGCATCGCGGGAAACGTGTAGCCCTGGCTCGTGATGTCGCCCATGCGCGTGCCGAGCGCCAGGATCAGGTCGCTCGAATGAAAAGCCTCCATCTGCTCTCGGTCGTTCGCGAGGCCCAGGTCGCCCGCGTACAGCGGATGCGCGTTGGGAAAGATGTCGTGCCGGCGGAACGATACGACGACGGGGACCTGCCAGGATTCGGCGAGGCGCAGCAGGGCGGCGCGGCCCGGTTCGTTCTCGAAGCTGCTGCCGGCCACGATCAGGGGCCGCTGCGCCGCGCGCAGCATGTCCGCGAGTTCGCGCACCACCTGCGGCGCGGGCTGCGTCGGGGCGGGCGGGTGCGCGCGCCAGTCCTGCGCGGGCAAGGCCTGGTCCTGCACGTCCTCGGGCACCACGAGCACCACCGGCCCCGGCGTGCCGGACGTCGACATCCGCAGCGCCTTGAAGGCAAGCTCGGGAAGCTGCTCCGGCGCGTGCGCACTGCCGACCCATTTGGCGATGCCGCCGAACATCCGCGGGTAGTCGATTTCCTGGAACGCTTCGCGGCCCACGTGGTCCTTGGGAACCTGGCCGATCACCAGCACGAGCGGCACCGCATCCTGCTGGGCGGTGTGAAGCGCGATCGCGGCGTTGGATGCGCCCGGTCCGCGGCTGACCATCACCAGCGCGGGGCGTCCCGTGAGACGCGCGTCGGCGCAGGCCATGAAGCCGGCCCCCGCCTCGTGCCGGCAGGTCACCGCCTCGATGGCCGGCACCTCGTTCAGCGCGTCGAGGAGGCCGAGGTAGCTCTCGCCGGGCACCAGGAATGCGCGGTCGATGCCATGGGCTGCGAAGACTTCGAGGAACGAGTGGGAGGCGGTCGGCACGCCGCATGGTCCGACGGATCGGGCCACCGCAGCAAGGGCATGGAATTTATATCAGCTATGCCCGGAAGGTTTGGCCGGCCTTGGGGCGTTTCGCCGCTCGCGCCGGCTTGGGCGCCTCCTCGGCCGCCACCGTCAGGTACAGCGGGAAGCGCTTGGCGGCCAGCTTGACCTGGTTGCGGATCTCTGCCTCCACGAACTGGATCGCGCGGCTGGGCGGCCGGTTCGCCGCTCGGCCCATCATCAGGCGGATCTCGACCTCGGGCGCGCCGAGCCGGCGCGAGATGAGCTCGCCGCGCCGCTCGAGCGCCTCGACCGCGGTGTACGGCAGGACGGTGTGCGCGAGGCCGTCGCGCACCACGTCGAGCGCGAGCGAGATGGTGTCGATCTCGTACTGCACGTCGAGGTGGACGCCCGCGCGGCTGGCCGCGTAGTCGAGCGCGCGGCGCAGCCCGTGGTTGCGCGTGGGCAGCACCAGCGGCACGCCGGCCAGTTTCTTCAGCGCCACGGCGGCCGACGGCGCCTGCACCAGCGGCTTCGTGCCCGGCGGCGACACGAGGGAGAGGCGCGCCGCGCCGAGCGGCTCCACCAGGATGTGCTGCGACCGCCGCGCGTCGTGCAGGATCGCGAGGTCGACGCGCCCATTCGTCAGCCACTCGTGGACGTAGCCGCTGTAGGCCTCGACGATGTTGACGCGCAGCTTCGGAAAGCGCAGCCGCAGCGTCTTGAGCAGGGCCAGGCCGAAAAGCGATCCGGCCGTGGGCGTCAGCCCCAGCGTGATCGGTCCGCTCGCGGCCGCCGACTCCTCGTGCAGGTCGAGCGCCGCGTGCTGCAGCTGGTGGACGAGGGGCCGTACGCGCTCGAGCAGCGTCTCGCCCTCGGGCGTCAGCGCGACGCCGCGGCCGTGACGGTACAGCAGGCGCACGCCGCATTCCGCCTCGAGCTTCTGCACCTGCCGCCCGAGCGCCGGCTGCGCGATGCCGATCACGGCCGCGGCCTTGGTGAAGCTGCCGTACTCCGCCACGTGCAGGAGGTATTCGAGTTTCTTCAGGTCCATGCGGCATTGTCGCGCGGCAAACCTTTCGGGCATAGCTGATATGCGGTCGATGCCATTGCTGGAGGCCGGCCCTTGGAGGAGCATGCGTCGAACAAGCGACCCAGGAGACAGACATCATGACCATGCATCGCAGGCAGTTCGTCGCGGCCGCATTCGCGGGCGGCTTGCTTCCGTGGCAGCTCGCGCGGGCGCAGGCCTACCCCAGCAGGTCGATCCGCATCGTCCTTCCCGCGCCGCCCGGCAACACCTCGGACGCCGCGGTTCGCCTGATGGCGCAGAAGCTCGCCGAGAAGCTCGGCCAGGCCGTGGTGGTCGACAACCGCGCCGGGGGCAGCGGCGTGATCGGCATGCAGGCCGGGCTGCGCTCGCCGGCGGACGGCTACACGCTGACGATGATCTCGTCAACGAGCACGGTGGCCGCCGTCCACCTGATCAAGCAGCTGCCCTACCAGCTCACGGACATGGCGCCGATCTCGTCGTTCTTCTCGGTACCGTCGGTACTCGTGGGATCGAAGGCGTTCGCGCCGAACACGTTCAAGGAGGTGATGGATCTCGCGAAGGCCAAGCCCGGCACGCTGAACATCGCCTATTCCAACGCGACGGGCGCGGTGGCCGCCGCCAGCCTGAAGCAGATCGCCCGCATCGACGTCACCGCCGTGGCCTACAAGGCGGGCGCGCAAGCGGTCACCGATCTGCTCGGCGGCCAGGTGCCGCTGATGATCAACGACGTGGCGCTCACGCTGCCGCACATCAAGGCGGGCTCGGTGAAACCTTATGCGGTGACATCGGCGAAGCGGTCGTCGGTGCTGCCGGACGTGCCTACCCTGAGCGAGCTCCTGCCGGAACCGCTGGAGTTCTTCGGCTGGACGGGCTTCGCCGCGCCGGTGGGCACCCCCCAGCCGGTCATCGCGCGGCTGAACACCGCCATCAACGAGATCCTGCGCAGCGACGACATGCTGGCTTTCCTGCGCAACATGGGCGCCGATCCGGTGGTGCATGCGCCCGAGCAGCTGAGCGCCTACATCCGCAGCGAAGAGCCGCGGTGGGGCCGGGCCCTGAAGGCCGCGGGCATCCAGCCCGAGTGACCCGCGCGCCCCGGCGCCTTCCGATCGGGAACGCGCCGCCATAATCCCCTTGCAAGGGGGAACGCATGAAGTTGCTGCATACGGCCGACTGGCAGATCGGCCGCGTCTATTCGCAGTTCGACAGCGGCGACGGCGCGCAATTGAGCGCCGCGCGCGTCGACGCGGTGGCGCGCATCGCCGAGCTTGCGGTTCGGCATGAGGTCGATGCGGTCGTCGTCGCCGGCGACGTGTTCGACTCGCAGGCCCCGCGCGAGAAAGCCGTGGTGCGGCTGTTCGAGGCCATGCGAGGTTTCGCGGGTCCGTGGGTGCTGCTGCCCGGCAACCACGACGCGGCCCTGGCCGAATCGGTGTGGACCCTGGCGCGCCGCCTGAATGCCGTGCCGGCGAACGTCCACCTTGGATTGACGCCCGAAACGCTGCATGTCGCCGGTGCCGCGGGCGCGAAGATCGCCGTGCTGCCCGCGCCGCTGACGCAGCGGCACACGCACCTGGACCTGACGGCGTGGTTCGACGACGCGCAGACCGATGCCGATGCATTCCGCATCGGTGTCGCGCACGGCAGCGTCGAAGGCTGGCTGCCCGAAGCGGCGGATGCGCAGAACCCGATCGCGGCGGACCGTGCGCAGCGCGCGCGCCTGGACTACCTGGCCCTCGGCGACTGGCACGGCAAGCTGCAGGTGAACGAGCGCACCTGGTACAGCGGCACGCCGGAGCCGGAGCGCTTTCGTGCGAACGATCCGGGATTTGCCCTGCTGGTGGAGATCGCGAGTCCCGGCGCGACGCCGAACGTGACGCCGGTTTCGGTGGGCCGCTATCGCTGGGTGACGCTTTCGCTGGACGTGGGGGACGCGAGGGATGCGCAGCGCGCGGTCGATGCGCTCGCGGGTGTCGATTCGTCGACCGTCGCCGAGGTTCACCTCACAGGCTCGTGCGATCTTGCGTGGCAGGAACGGTTGCAGTCGGCCCTGGCCGCGGCGGAGAACAAGGCGGCGGCGCTGGCCGTGCGCGTCAACGACCTGCGCCTCGCGCCGACCGAGGCCGACCTGCGTTCGCTGCAGGCCGATGGCTTTCTCGGCGAGGTGCTGGACACGCTCAAGGTGCAGCTGGCGTCGACCGGCGACGAAGCCGAGACAGCACGCGATGCACTGCTGCATCTCGCACGCATCCAGCGCGAACTCGGCGCCGTGCCGTCGGAGACGGCGCCGTGAAGATCAGCACCATCCGCGTCGAATCGCTGCGGAAGTTCCGCGAGCCGTACACGCTGGCCGCGCTGGACGAAGGCATCAACCTCGTCGTCGCGCCCAATGGCGGCGGCAAGTCCACGCTGGCCGAGGCGGTGCGCGCCGCGTTCCTGGAGCGGTACAAGTCGGCCAAGCCCGCGGAGTCGCTCGCGCCGCACAGCCAGCCGGGCGCGAGCCCTTCGGTGCAGGTGGAGTTCTCGCACGAGGGCAAGTCGTGGCGCGTCACCAAGACCTTCGGGCCGAAGAAGTCCTGCACGCTCGAATCGGACGGCGCATCGGAGTCCGGCGAGGAGGCGGAGAACCGCCTGGCGCAGATGTTCTCGTTCGGCTTCGCGGGACGCGGCGCCAGCCAGCCGGACGTGCAGGGCATTCCCGGCCTGCTGTGGGTGAAGCAGGGCCAGTCGGGCGACATCGACGATCGCGTGGAGCATGCCCACGAACACCTGAGCCGCGCGCTGGGCGATGCGGTGGGCGAACTCGCGGCGACGGCAGGCGACCGCGTGATCGAGCGCGTGGAGGCGGAGCTGGCCGCGCTGCAGACCAAGACCGGCAAGCCGACGGGCGAGTACGGCCGCGTGTTGGCGCAACTGGAAGCCGCCGTCGGCGAGCGCGATGCCGTTCTCGCGAAGGTGCAGCAGTACGAAGCGATGGTGGACCGTTTCGGCGCGCGCCGGCAGGCGCTCGCGGACGTCGAACGGCGGCGGCCGTGGGAGGCGCTCAAGCACCAGCTCGCGAGCGCGCAGGCGAAGCTCGACGAAGCCTCGGGGCTCGTGGGCCAGCGCGAGCAGGCGGCAATGCGTTTGCAGATGGCGAAGGCGGATGTCGAGCGATGCCTGCGCGAGCTGGGCGTGCTGGCGGACGAAGAGCAGGCCGTCGAAGTTCGCCAGGCGGCGCTGGACCGTGCGCTTGCGCGGGACGCGGAGACGCTGGCCGCGGTTCGGCATGCGTCCGAGTCGCTCCTTGCCGCCCAGGAGGCGGACACGGCGGCGCGTGCGCGGTCGGTCCACGCGCGCAAGGCGGCATCGCGTAGCCAGCATGTATCGGCCGCGGCTTCCTTGCTCGATCGCCTGGAGAAGATCCAGCGCGTGCAGGCGTCGGTGGACGTCGTCCACGCGGACATCGAGACGCGCGAGCGCGAGCGGGGCCAGCTCGTGCGGTTCGCGGGCGCCGGCAAACGCCTCGCGAAGCAGCGCGACGATCTCATGCAGGCCCGGGCGCGGCTCGATGCGGTGGCCACGCGGATCGAATACCAGTTGCTCGGCGACGGTGTCGCCATCGAAGGTGCGCCGGTGTCCGGCGACGGGTCGCGCACCGTCGTCGAGCCGGTCACGCTGTCGATCGCCGGCGTCGGTACCTTGCGCATCGTGCCCGGCGGCGAAGATCTTTCCGTGCTGCGCGCGGATGCGCAGCGCAAGGAGGCCGCCTTGGCCGGCACGCTCGGCGACTACGGCGCGAACACGGTCGAGGAAGCCATCGAGTCCGAGCATCGGTTGGTGGCCATCGAGGTCGAACTGAAGCAGTTGAGGAGCAACCTGAAGGCGCTGGCGCCCGACGGCGTCGATGCCCTGCGTGCGGAGCGCATGCGTGTCGAGAGTGAACGTGCGGGTCATCTGCAGGCGCTCGAGGGCATGGCCGAACTTGCGGCCGATGCGCCCCTCGGCGTGGTGGAGGCCGAGGCCGCCGAGGCGGCGACGAAGGCATCGCTCGACGCTGCCCAGGCCCGTGCGGACAAGGCGCGCCAAGAGGCGGCGCAGGCGATCGCGCAGCGCGAAAGCGCGCAACGCGAATGCGACCAGGCGCGCGGCAAGCTCGAAGCGCCGGGGCGCGAGGCGCGCAAGCTCGCCGCGCAGAACGGCTGGGTGACGGCGCGCGCGCAGGAGAGCGTGGAGAAGCAGGCGCTGGACGAGATCGAGGCGCGCCTGCGCGCGGCGAACCTCGAGCAGTTGAAGCAGGACGTGGAGCGCTTCGGGCGCAGCGCTGCCGCACAGGAAGAGGAATATCGCAACCTGCGCATCGAGGTGCATGGCCTCGAAGGCGAGCTGAAGGCGATGGGCGCGCTGGGCCTGGGCGACGACGCGGCGGAGAAGCAGGACGCGGTGGCGCGGCTGCAGCGCGATTCGGAACTGCATTCGCGCAAGGCGCATGCGCTCGCGCACCTGCTCGGGCTCCTGCAGGAAAAACGCGCGGCGCTGGCACGGCGGATTCGCGCGCCGCTGCAGGTCCGGTTGAATCACTACCTGCAGATCCAGTATCCGGGCGTGCAGATCGAGCTGGACGAGATGCTGCGGCCGTCACGCATCACGCGACAGGGCCCGCATGGTTTCGAGACGGCGAAGTTCGGCGAGCTGAGCGGGGGCGAGCGCGAGCAACTGGGCATCATCGCGCGCCTGGCCTACGCGGATCTGCTGCGGGAAAAGGGCAAGCCGACGCTGCTGATGCTGGACGATGCGCTGGTGAACACGGACCGCGAGCGGCTGGCGCAGATGAAGCGGGTGCTGTACGACGCGGCGCAGAGGCACCAGGTGATCGTGTTCACCTGCCATGAGGAGAACTGGGGGGATATGGGGGTGGTGGCCCGGCGCCTGGCGTGAGCCGACGGGGTCGCAGTCAATCTCGCAGAAATTGTCGCGAAAATCGGCAATTTCCAGAGGGAAATAGGCCCGCGTACAATCTCGCAGATGAGCCCGCAGATCATCGCGCATTACGACGCGCCGCATCAGTTCGAGCCGCTGCTGCCCGACGAGCTGCGGCTGCGCCCGCTCCTGGAGCAGGCGAGCGACGTGATGCGCGCGGCCACGGCGCTGGGTTCGGCCACCACGGCGCAGCAGGAGCTGAAGTCGCTGCTGCGCGCGATGAATTCGTACTACACCAACAAGCTCGAAGGCGAGCACACGCGGCCCATCGAGATCGAAAGGGCGCTGCAACAGGATTTTTCGGCCAACGCCGACATCGCGCGCCGGCAAAGGCTGGCCGTGGCGCACATCAAGACCGAGCAGCAGTGCGAAGACGACCTCGACGCGCAGGCGGCCAAAGGCACGGACGCCTTTCGTGCCCTGTATTCCATCGAGTGCGTGAAGTGGCTGCATCGCGAGCTTTTCTCCGGCCTGGCCGATGCCGACTTGCGCGTGGCCGATGGGACGTCCCTCGTGGCGGGCGAATTCAGGGCGCGGCAAGTGGCGGTGGGGCGGCACGAGCCACCGTTGTCGAAGTCCTTGCCAGCTTTCCTCAATCGATGGTCCGAGGTGTATGGCGGGGTGCGGCGCGGCGAGATGTCGCTGGTGGCTGCGGTTGCGTCGCATCATCGGCTTGCGTGGGTGCATCCGTTTCTCGATGGCAATGG
The DNA here is from genome assembly GCF_050250995.1 of Ramlibacter sp. Taxonomy (GTDB): domain Bacteria; phylum Pseudomonadota; class Gammaproteobacteria; order Burkholderiales; family Burkholderiaceae_C; genus Ramlibacter. The sequence goes on along the minus strand of NZ_JBFWNP010000003.1, from coordinate 271,398 downwards.
CCGGGTCGCGCGATTGCACACGCACTTGGTGCTGCATGCGATGGGCCTGACGAATGGATTGTGGTCACCGCTGCGTGGCTTTGCACGCAGCGAGTCGAAGTACAAGGCCTTGCTGCAAGCGGCGGACGAACACCGGCAGGGTGACCTGGATGGGCGGGGGAACCTCACGCAGAAGGGCTTCGTCGAGTGGATCGCGTATGCGCTGGACGTGTGCCGGGACCAGATCGAGTTCATGACGGGGCAACTGGAGGTACGCGGGATGCAGGGGCGGATCGAAGCGTCGTTGATCCACGATGCAGCGACGGGGCGCAACGGCATTCGGACCGAGGCGCTGCGGCCGCTGCACTATCTGTTCGCTGCGCAGGTCGAGTTGACGCGGGGCGAGTTCAAGACGATGTCGGGGCTGGGGGACCGGCTCGCGACCGATCTCGTGTCTGCGCTTCTGAAAAGCGGCTATGTGGCGAGCGACTCGCCTTACGGCAAGCTGCGGTTCGCGATTCCGAGGCATGCGCTGCGGCACTACTTTCCCAACTTGTGGCCGGAGGCGGAGGCGGATCGGGAGATGTCGAAGTCGTAGCGGGGCATGCTCGAATCACTTGAGGTGCGGTTGAAGCATGGCACCCGGTGCGGCGCAGTGCAGTTTTCGAAGGAATGGATATATCAAAGTGGGCGACAATCGGGCCTCATGGAACCTAGCCCAGTGACAACGCCGGACCTCGGCGACCCGGATCGCAAGCTCAGCGCAGCCGAAAGTGTCCGCGTGGAACTCCAGCGGGAGATCAGCGAAGGGTTGTTGGTCCCGGGGGATCCTCTGGATGAGGAGGCCATTGCAGCCCGGTTCGGGATCTCCCGCACACCGGTGCGCGAGGCACTGCTCCACCTCTCCGTGCGCGGGCTGGTGACGATCGCCCCCCGAGCGGGCATCTACGTTGCGCGCCTGTCCATTCCCGAACTTCTCGGGCTGCTCGAACTTCTCGCCGAACTCGAGGCCGTCTGCGCCAAATTCGCAGCGAGGCGGCACTCGGCGGAGGAGGCGCAGGCGCTGAAGCGTGTCCACGAGAACAGCCTGGCGTTCGAGAAGCAGGCCGACGCAGCGGGCTATGCGGCGGCGAACGCGGAGTTCCACGAAATCCTCTACCGAGCTTGCCGCAACGAGCCCCTCGCGCGGGAGATCGCCCATCTGCGCATGCGCACCCAGGTCTACAGGCAGTCGGTCTTCCAGAACCAGCTTCGCATCCGTCGTTCGCGCGAAGACCACGAGCGGGTCGTCCGCGCGATCCTCATGGGCGATCCGGACGGAGCCTATGCCGCCATGTTGGACCACATCGCCATCGGCGGACGTGACTTCGCGGACCTGCTTTCGCGCGTGCCCACGACGATGCTGGCCGGCGAGCCCGAGTATCCGGGAAGGTCACGCATCGAGCCGCAACGCGCCGTCGCGCGAAAGGTTCTGGCCGAGGGCGGACCCAAGTCGCGCCGGGCCAAGGCGGTCAAACGCAGGTGAGCAGATGCACTCCGACTCCCCCGGGAGTCGAGAACGTGAACGGCAACGCGCCAGGGTTCTGCACCGGAAAGCCGGGTAATATATCAATAATTGAAATTGAGATATCAAAGTGCCATAATCCGGGGAACCTGGAGGTGCCGTGTCTCAATCTTTTCCGCCGCTCCTCGAGCGCCATGGAAACATCGCGGTGGTGACGCTACGCCGACCTGCGCAAGCGAACAAGCTGCAGCAAGAGGATGTGGAACTCCTTCACGATTTCTGGCGCGCGATTCGGCAGGACGAGTCGGTCCGAGCCGTCGTGCTCACCGCACAGGGGCGTCACTTCAGCGCGGGCTACGACCTCGGGGCCATCCTCCGCACCGATCGCGTCCCTGAGGCGGACAACGGCGAGAACGCCTTCGGCAGCATGGTCGACGCCCTCGAGCAGTTGCCGCAGGTCACGGTCTGCGCGTTGAACGGCGGGGTCTACGGCGGGGCAACGGACCTTGCCCTGGCGTGTGACTTCCGCATCGCGGTGCGGTCCTGCGAAATGTTCATGCCGGCTGCCCGACTTGGGCTGCACTACCACCTCGGCGGACTGCGCCGCTTCGTGTCGCGGCTTGGGCTCGACACGGCCAAGCGTCTGTTCCTGCTGGCGGACAAACTGCCGGCTCCGGAAATGCACGCCATCGGGTACCTGCAGAGGATCGTCGAGCCGGACGATCTGCTTCCGCAGGCGATGGATATCGCGTGGAAGGCCGCTGCCATGGCGCCACTGGCGTCCCGGGGCATGAAGGCAACGCTCAACGCCATCGCGGCGGACAACGTGGACCTCGCGGAAGTGCGACGCAGCGAGGTGCGGGCGATGCACTCGAAGGACCTGCAGGAGGGCGTCACGGCCTGGCACGAGAAGCGGGTCCCGGTCTTCCACGGCAACTGAGTAGCCGGCCCCGCAGCCATACCGAGCCGACGCCACACCGCCGACACCAGAACCCCATGAGCGAATCAACACCCCAGCACCCGCCCGGCGCACTTGCGGGCTACACGGTCCTCGACCTCAGCCAAGAGCCGACGTCGTGCTGGAAAATTTCCGGCCCGACGTCAAGGATCGACTTGGGTTCGACTACGAGTCTCTCGCGGCAGTCAACCCCCGCATCGTTCTGGTGAGCATCTCCGGCTTCGGCCAGGACGGGCCTTACCGCTCCCGGCCAGGCTTCGATCAGGTCCTGCAGGGGATGTGCGGCCTCATGAGCACGACAGGAGAGCCCGGGGGGCCCGCCGTTGCGCGCCGGCGCTGCAGTGATCGACGTGATCTCGGGCGTGTATGCCGCCGTGGGCGCCATGACCGCGCTGCTCGAGCGCCAAGCGAGCGGCAAAGGTCAGTGGGTCCAGATTTCGCTCCTGCACGCCGGGTTCGGGCTTCTGGATTTCCAGGCCGCGCGCTACCTGCACGACCAAACGGTGCCTGGCCGCTATGGCAACGATCACCCCACCAGCATGCCGACTTCGGCTTACCGAACGCAGGACGGATATATCAATATCGGCGCGCCGCGCGCACTCCCGCGCAACCTCGCACTCGAGATGATCATGACCGGCCAGCCCATTGGCGCCGAACGGGCCCATGCACTTGGGATGGTGAACAGGCTGGCGGAGGGCGGGACGCTGCTCGATGAAGCGCTTGCGCTCGCGGAATCGATTACTCGTGGCTCGCCGATCGCGGTGCGCGAAAGTCTGCTCATCGCTCGCTCCGCGGAAGATCTCCCCGAAGACGAGTTGCGCGCGTTGACGCTCGAATGCGTCCAGCGCAACCGCGCTACGGAAGACATCAAGGAAGGGCCGCGCGCCTTTCTGCAGAAGCGAACGCCCGTGTGGCAAGGGCGATGACCGCGAGCGGCTGGCGCAAATGAGGCGGGTGCTGTACGACGCGGCGCACAGGCACCAGGTAATCGCGTTCACCTGCCATGAGGAGAACTGGGGGGATATGGGGGTGGTGGCGAGGCGATTGGGGTGAGCCCGCGGCCCGGTCAACGCAGGGTCGACCCGGGGCGGAGACGCGCCGCCATCTCTGACGCGACATCGCGCAACTCGCGAGTCACTGATTTGCTCTGCGAGAGCGTCGTCCAGAAGGCCTCGGCGACGGGCGCGGCGCGGGAGGCCAGCGCACCATCGTCGGGGGCAAAGGGCGCATAGGGCTGCACTCCACCCAGTGCGGGATCCGGCCGCCACCGCATCGGCAACATGTCGTAGACGGGCGTCAACTCGAAGCGTCCGCGGAGGATGCCGTCCAGGCCGACGAACAATCCCAGGTTGCCGCTGTGCATGTCGGTGTTCCCGATCAGGCGGCCGAAGTCGAAAACCGTCCGCGCGGCACCCGCTTCCTGCAACGACAGGCAACCGCGGCTGACCAGGGCAGCGCAGCTCTCGGGCCAGTTGCGGTAAGTGCCCTGCACGAACGCTTCATGCGCCTTGCCGATCGAGACGACATGGCGGCGACCGGTTGGCCCGACCCGGTCGAAACGTTGCGAAATCAGATAGGCGCGCCGCCTCGTTCGCTCGAAATGCGAAGTGGCCGCGCTGAACCCGTGTTGCTTCAGCGTCTCGCATGCCAGGTGTTCGGCCAGGAGAAGGTCCGACCAGCGCGTCCCGCCGGGACTCTCCAGCGGCGGCGAAAACTTGACGATGACGTGCGCCCCGGTGGGAAGGATCGCGAGGAATTTGGGCTGTTCGCCTCCGGCCGACGAGCCCGCCGGGAGTGTCGTCGCGATGTTGTCGGCCACGGTGTCCAGCGACTGGTGAAGCATCTCGAGCGAGAGCGCCAGCGGCGGGATGGCATCGTCTTGCACGCCTAAAGTCATCGCGCCGGGCGCGTCATGGATTTGCAGTGCGGCATACAGCACCGTCTCGAGGAGCCACCGCGCCGGATCTGCGTCGGCTCCGAACGACGCCATGCCGGCTGCTGCAGCTGTCATGCGACCCAGGAAACCTTCGGGCCGCAGCGGCGAGAGATACCAGGGCAGCGCGGAGCCGCTGAAGTCGCCGAGCATGCGCGACTGCACGAAAATCGTGTCGTTGGCCAGATGGCTAAGCGTCCCGAGCTCGCGGCGGCCTCCCTGCGCGTCGGTCCACCAGATCGTATGTTGGGCGGGGCGACCATGAATGGATTTTCCCAACCCGTAGCGGGTGGCGCGGCCCCGCCCCAATGGCAAGACCTTCGGACCCAGGTCCTTGATCAGCCGCGAAACGGTAGGCTGGCTCTTCCCAATGGAGGATTGAAGTTCCGCCGACGTAACGGCCCCCTTCGTGGCCAGCACGCCGAGAATCAGCTGGTGTTCCGGATTGAGCTGCACCGGTCGATCATAAATGAATAGATAATGAATAGATACTGTCCATCTCGGCAGGCATTGCGAGCAACTCCAGACCGCCTTCCAGGTTCCTGATGGTCCGTGACCGAACGAGGGTGCCGTCGAGAACCAAGGCCATTCACATGAGGGAGCGGATGGCTGCTGCGTTCAACCGTCTAGCGGGATCCCTACGGCAACCCGCTTTGCCGAGGGCTCGGTCCGCTGGTTTGAACGACCCCCGGAATTTGTCTAAAATTTGAAAATGGACAAAGTCACGGCCTCCTTTGCAAAGCAGACGCTAGGTGAATGCCTTCAACGGGCCGCCGTCGCGCCAGTGGCGATCGAAAGGCACGGCAAGGTCGTTGCCGCACTGGTCCCACCGGATTGGCTCGAACGTGCTCCGCTCCTGGATGAAAGAAGACTCGCGCGGGAACAGCAGCGTCGCGTCGAGGAACGTCGGCTGCTGAAGCATCATCGGATCGCGCTCGACCTCCTGAGCGACGCAACGCGACGGAAGCACCTTCTGGCGACCGCGAGGAACGAGGTGCGCCGCTGGTCGGAGAACCAGCTGTGCAGTCAGGACTACATCGACCGTTGGACGCAGTGGCTCGCGCTTCCTGTTGCCACATTGGCGCGGACCATGTGCTCGGACGCCGACGGCTGGGGCAATGCAATGAGGCAGAACTCGCCGTTCGGCGTGATCCCCGGATGAATGCAGACGCGCTCTTTGCGCTTCTTGCCGAAGCGCGAAGACACTGCGGCCATACGCAGTACGTTGTCGTCGGCAGCCTCTCGGTCCTCGGGGTGTCGGAGGTGTCGGCGATTCCCGCCGACATGGTCCTGTCGATCGATGCAGACTGCTACACGTTGACGGACCCCGGGCGGGCGCTGGATCTGCAGGATGCGCTCGGTGAGGGCAGCGTCTTCCACATCGCGAACGGCATCTATCTCGATCCCGTGAACCCCAAGCTGCCCACGCTCCCCGACCGATGGGAGACGCGGCTGATCAAGTTGCAGCGTGGCGATGTCGTTGCGCTGTTTCTCGAGCCGCACGATGCAGCCGTGTCGAAGCTCACGCGCGGCGAGGACCGCGACTTTCGCTGGATCCTGGCGGGTGCGCGCGCGAACATCCTCTCGCTGTCCACGATTGCGATTCGCATGAAGGCCACGAGCTTTCTCGATGACGACGAACACGCAGCGGCTGAAGAACTGTTGGCGAAGGTGAAGTCCGCGCTGAGCCGGGGCAAACGCTGAGGCACGCGGTCCCCACGACGAGAGCAGTCAAAGAAGTCGCGCCCCACCCACCCCCGGCCCCGCCACCGTCGACAGCGCCTCCGCGCAATGCTCCGGCATCCACAGGCCCGGTCCCGCAAGCGCGACCGTCCTGATCATCGGCGCCATCGCGTTCACCCCGCCGAAGATCGTCGCGAACGCAACGTCGGCCGCGTCGCGGCCCGTGCCGAAGCGCAGGAAGCCCATCGGAATGCCGGTGCCCGACGCGTCGAAGATGTACCAGCGGTCGCCCAGGTACACCTCCACGTAGGCGTGGAAGTCCGGCGGGCCGAGCGCGGGGTCCGCGCCGAAGTCGGTGCCGGTCGCGATGCGCGCGGGAATGTTCAGCGCACGGCACAGCGCGATCATGAGGTGCGTGAAATCGCGGCACACGCCCACCTGCTCGACCAGCGTGTCGATGGCCGACGTGTTGGAGTTGCTCGTGTTCGACGCGAAGGTCACGTGCTGCTGTACCCAGTTCTGGATCGCCATCACGCGGCTGTGCCCCTGCGGCAGGTGGCCGAAGTTGCGGAACGCGGTGCGCAGCAGCCGGTCGGACTGGCAGTACCGGCTCGGGTACACATAAGGCAGGACGTCGAGCGGCAGGGAGCGCACCGGAACCTCGCGCAGCGTCGCCGGGTCGGCGCGGTGGTGGTCGATGCGCACGGTGGCGGTGTAAGTTAATTGCAAGGGGCCGGGGCCGGCGCGCAGGCGCATGAAGCGGGTGGCCGTGGCCTCGTCGGTCGCGACGTCGGTGGCGACCCGCTGGTTGATCACCAGCCGCTCCTGCTCGACGGTCTGCTGCGGCGTGCGGGCCGCGTGGATGTTGAAGACGAAATCGGCGCCGGCAGGGTCGGTGATGTCGTAGGCCAGGTCGACCTGCAATTCGAGACGGATCATGGACCGTACGTTACACCTTGCCGTGACTCGACGTTGTAGGCGCCGCCCGCGCGTCGGATTCCCCGCCGTCGCGGCGCCCCGCCGAACCGACAGCCGGCGGTCGCCGACCCAAACGTAACAGCGGCTTTGCAACTCTATACGGGAGCTTCGCCTGCGCCTCACATGGGGCGCTCAGCATCGAGTCATCGAAGCAAAGGAGTCCATCATGAACAAAGCACGAACCCTCGTCTGCGGCCTCGCCATCGCGTCGCTCGGCATCTCGTCCATCGCCGTGGCGCAGCCCGCGCGCGAAGCGCGCCAGGACGTCCGGGAGGCCCAGCGCGACCTGCGCCGTGCCGACACCCCGCGCGAAACCCGCGAGGCGCGGCAGGACCTGCGCGAGGCGCAGCGCGACCTGCGCGAGGCGCGCCAGGACCGCCGCGAAGCGCGCCGCTACTACAACGCGCGCACCAACGAGTTCCGCCGGGGCGGCCGCCTGCCGTCCGAACTGCGGCACAACCAGTACGTGGTGAACAACTGGCGCAGCCATCGCCTGTCCGCCCCGCCGCGCGGCTACCACTGGGTTCAGGTTGGCCCCGACTACGTGCTGGCCGCCATCGCCACGGGCCTGATCGCGAACCTGATCCTCAACCAGTAGGCGGGTCGTCCACGTCCCGAAAAAGCGCCTGCGAATGCCCGCCGTCGCAGTTGAACGCCTGCGCCGTGATGTACGACGCGGCGGGCGACGCGAGGAACACGATGAGGTCCGCCATCTCCCGAGGCGTGCCGAGTCGGCCGAGCGGAATGTCGCGGGCGCGTCGTTCGCGCACTGCCTCGGGCAGCGTGGCACGCGCGAGCGGCGTGAGGATGGTGCCGGGGTTGACGGCGTTCACGCGCACGCCGTACTCGGCCCATTCCAGCGCCATCTGCCGCGTGAGCGTGGTGAGCGCGCCCTTGCTCGGCGCATAGGGGCCGCTGTTCGGCCGGCCCCAGATCCAGCCGAGCGTGGACACGTTGACGATGGATGCGGCCGGACTGTTGCGCAGGTGCGGCAGGCAGGCGCGCGCGAGCAGCAGCGCACCGAGGACGTTGACGTCGAAGCTGCGGCGCCAGTCCTGCGGCGTGCAGTCCTCGAGCTTCGCGGCGAACACGATGGCCGCGCAGTCGACCACGATGTCGAGCCGGCCGAAGGAGGCAACGGTCTTCGCAACGCCGGCGGCGATGTCGTCCGGGTTCGAAATGTCGAGGGGCAGGGCGATGGCGTGTTCGCTGCTGCCCTTGCCGCCGTTGTCGTCGTTGATGGACGAAGCCACCTGCTGCGCATTCGCGAACGCGATGTCGCCGATGGCGACCGACGCACCGTTCGCGGCCAGGGTGCGGCACACCGCCTCGCCGATTCCGCTGCCGCCGCCGACGACGAGCGCCGCGAGGCCTTGCAACGGCGAGTTGCGCATCCAGTCGAGCGGGGCGCGCATCATGCCGGGCCTCCTGCCGGTCGCGTCATCGGCGCGGCATAGAGGCTTTGCGACAGGCCGCCGTCGCAGTTCAACACCTGCGCGGTGAGAAAGGACGCGGCGGGAGAGGCGAGGAAGACGACGAGGCTGGCGACTTCCTCCGGCGTGCCGGGCCGCCGCATCGGAATCATGTTGGCGAGTCGAGGCGGCGCTTTGGACGCACTCGTCAATAGGCCGGGGCTCACCGCGTTCACGCGAATGCCGTCGCCCGACACTTCGAGCGCCATGCTGCGCATGAGCTCGATGAGCGCGCCTTGCGCCGGGCTGCCGGCCAGCGGAACGAGGTCCACGATGGCCGGGGAGGGGCTGCGGCGCAGGTGCGGGATGCAGGCGGATGCGAGGGCGCGACGTGCGTCGACGATCTCGCCGGGATTCGCGTCGCCCTCTACCTCCTGGGCCGTCACGAGCACATCGAGGCGTCCCGACCGCATTACCGCCTCGTCGATCGCCGCTGGCATGTTCATCTGTGCCTCCATCGCGATCGCCACGCCGCCATTGGCCCGCCACATGCGCATCACGGCTTCCCCCACCGGCGTGCGCGGCGCGACGACCAGGGCGACGAGGCCCTCGATGCGGGAGCGGTGCATCCAGTCGGAGTGGAAATCGGCGGACACGTCCGCGAGCTTCGCATGTGCCGCGCAGGGACGCGAGAGGGGTTTTCGCGAGGCTGCCCGAAATCACCGGCCGCAGGGCGCGGTTCTGCGCCAGATCGGAGCGCGGCTAAGATCGAGAATCGCGGCCACCGGCCGACGCGTTGCCCCGCCCCCATGCGCATCCTCATCGTCGAAGACGATCCCCTCCTCGGCCCGGCCCTCGCCACGGGCCTTCGTCAACTCGGACAGGTCGCCGACCTGTTCACGCAGGGCTCCGACGCCGATGGCGCGCTGATCGCGACGCCTTACGACGCGGTCGTGCTCGACCTCGGCCTGCCCGGCGGCGACGGCATGACGTGGCTGCGCCGCTGGCGCGACCGGGGCGAGAAGGTGCCGGTGCTGATCCTCACGGCCCGCGACGGCGTCGACCAGCGCATCGCCGGGCTCGATGCCGGCGCCGACGACTATCTCCTGAAGCCGCTCACCATCGACGAGCTCGCCGCGCGTCTGCGCGCGCTGATGCGGCGGTCCACCGGGCGCGCGCAGCCGGTGTGGCAGCACGGTGCCCTCGAATTCGAGCCGGCCGCCCGGCGGGTGCGCTGGAAAGGCCAGCCGGTGGAACTGACGCAGCGCGAGCTCGCCTTGCTCGAGGCGCTGCTACGCGAGCCGCAGCGCGTGCTGTCGCGCGGCATTCTGCGCGACAAGCTCTACGACTGGAGCGACACCGAGCCAGAGGGCAACTCGCTCGAGGTCCACATCCATCACCTGCGCCGCAAGATCTCGCCGGGCATCGTGCGCACCGTGCGCGGCGTGGGCTACGCGCTCGGGCCGCCCGAGGCCTCGCCATGAGCCTGCGCCGCCGGCTGATGATCTACCTGCTCGTCTGCGCGCCCCTCGTGTGGGCGGCGGCGCTCGCCGTGTCCGTGCAGCGTTCTCGCTACCAGGTCAACGAGCTGTACGACACCGAGCTCATCCGCCTCGCCCGCCAGGTGCTGGCGACGATGCGCACGCCGCTGCATGAGGCGCCCGTCGCGCCGCAGCTGCCGCCGCCGCCTTCGCCGGGGGCGGCCGACAGCGGCGAAAGCGACGTCCGCGACCTCGCGATCGCCGTGTGGGACCGCGAAGGGCGCCTGCTCGTCTCGGACCGCGAAGGCGTGAGCCTGCCCTATCGCCGCAACGCGGTGGGCTTCGTGGACCAGACGGTCGAGGGCCGCGCCTGGCGCCTCTACTACCTGCAGGCGCCCACCGGGGAACTCGTCGCCTCGGGCCAGGCCGCCTACGAGCGCGACGAACTGGTCGTCTCGCTCGTGGGCAGCCAGGCGATTCCGTGGCTGCTGCTGCTGCCCGTGCTGCTGCTCGCGATGGGCTGGGCCGTGCGGCAGGCGCTGGCGCCGATCCATCGGCTGACCGACGACCTACAGCGGCGCGGCGGCGACGACCTCGCGCCCGTGCCCGACGCCGAAGCGCCCGCCGAACTGCGCCCGCTCGTGGCCGCAATGAACAGCCTCTTCGCGCGCATCGACAGCCTGCTCGTGCGCGAGCGACGGTTCACCGCCGATGCCGCGCACGAACTGCGCACGCCGCTGGCCGTGCTGCGCGCGCAGTGGGACGTGGTGAAGCGCTCCCGCAGCGACGACGAGCGCGCGAAGGCGCAGTCGGCCATGGACGCGGGCCTCTCGCGCCTCGACCGGCTCGTCACGCAGATGCTCGCGCTGTCGCGCGCGGAAAGCACGATGCTGGGCCCCGATACGGGGGACGTCGACTGGACGGCCGTCGTCGAGCAGACGATGGCCGACTGCCTGCCGCTGGCCGACCGCCGCCGCATCGAGCTCGCATGCCAGTGGCCGCCCGAGGGCCGCGCGGCGCTGCCGCTGGTGGGCGACGACCACCTGATGACCGTGCTGCTGCGCAACCTCGTGGACAACGCGGCGCGCTATGCGCCGGCCGGAAGCACGGTCACCGTGCGGATGATGGAAGACCGCATCGAGGTCGAGAACGAAGGCGGGCCGCTCTCGCCCGAGCAGTCGCGCAGCCTCGGGCAGCGCTTCCACCGCCCGCCGGGGCAGGAGGAGCCCGGCAGCGGACTGGGCGTGTCGATCGTGCAGCGCATCGCCGCACTGCACGGGCTCGAGCTCGCCTACGACGCGGGCGAAGCTTCGGGCCGGAGTGCGGGCGAGCCGGCGCCCGGCGTCATTCGCGCCGTGCTGCGCTTCGCGCCGCCTACTTCGACTTGATGCGGTCGAGCAGCATGCGCGCTTCCTCGCGCCGCCCGGTGTCGGCCACCTGCCGGCCCGGCCGGTCGGTGGCCTGCATCGCGCGTTCGAGGTAGGGGACCGCCTGCTCCGGGTGCTTCGTCTCGACGAGGTATTCGCCGTAAAAGTAGTTCGCGTCGATGCCCTTGGGGTTCACGGCGAGCGCCTTGCGCAGCAGCTCGCCCGCCTTCTCCTTGTCGCCGAACGCGACGGGCCAGCCCGGCACCTTGTAGTAGAGGACGCCGAGGCTGTTGTACGCGGAGCCGTCGAGCGCGTTGCCGTCGATCTGGATCGCGCGTTCGTACAGCGTCTTCGCCTGCTTCACGAGCCCGAGCGCGCCCAGGCCGCCTTTCTCGCCGGCGAGCGAGCTGACCACGATGCCTTCCCACACCAGCGGCTCGCTGCGCGCGGGGTAGGTCTCGCTCACCTTGTGCGCGCGGGCGGCCAGCGCTTCGAAGCGCTTCTCGCGCTCCGCCGCGGGCGTCTGGTAGCGGATCACTTCCCAGTCGCGCTGCAGTTCGGCCACGGCGTCGTCCACGGGCGCCGCGCGCGCGACGCAGGGCACGAGCACGACGGCGGCCAGCAGCATCGCGCCGGCCGCGCGCAGGAACAGGCTTCGGTCAATGGGCATTCTTCATCTCCTTGTCGTCATGGATCGGGTGGTGCGCCGCGTGGCCGCCCAGGCTGCGGCGGTGTTTGGCGAAGGCGCCATCGAGCGCCACGGGCGCCAGGCCGTTGAGCCGGGCCGCGATCTTCTCGGGGAAGCCGAGGAAGGTCTCGGCACTCTCGTTTTCCATCATCCGCACCAGCGCCCGCGCGACGTGCTCGGGCGAATCCATCGCGGTTCCGGTCGCGCGGTTGTAGGCCTCGACGGCCGCATCGTTGAACGCGGTGCGCGTGCTGCGCGGCGCGAGGTACTGCACGCGAACGCCGGTATCGGCCAGCTCGCGGCGCAGCGCCTGGGCGAAGCCGCGCAGGCCGAACTTGCCCGCGCAGTAGACGCTGAAGCCCGGCAGGCCGATGGCCCCGAGCGCGGAGCCGAGAAAGATCACCTGCGCGCGCGGCAGGCCGCGCATGTGCGGCAGCAGCGCGCGCGTCAGGGCCATCGGCGCGAGCAGGTTGGTTTGCAGCACGTTCGTCATCGTGTCGATGCCGCAGTCGCCGAGCGGGCCGAACTGCGGCGTGCCGGCGCAATGGATCACCACGTTGCACTCCTGCGCTTCGGCGCGCGCCGACAGCGCGTGGATGTCGATCTCCTTGCGCAGGTCACCGGCGTGCCATTCGATTTGCGCGGCCGGATGGCGCTGGCGCAGGGCGCGCGCCTGCGCCGCGAGCTGACCGGCCGAGCGACCGGCCAGCAGCAAGGCGCTGCCCGCGGCAGCGAGCGCATTCGCGGCGGCGGTGCCGATGCCGCCGCCCGCGCCCGTGAGCAGCACGCGCGTCTGCGCGGCCTTCATGCCGCCACCTCGGCGGCCGCGGCCTGCCGCTGCGGCAGCGGCAAGGCGCGGAACACGTCGCCGTAGAGGCGGAAGAACACGCGGGCCGCATAAATGATGTCCGCCTGGTCGCGCGGGTCGTCGACGCGGTCCATGAGCAGCTGGAAGTGCTGCACGTGCTCCTGGTCGAGCGTGCCGTGCGAGCGCAGGTAGCTGAACGCGGCATCGGGCAGGCCGAGCGGCGCCTGGATGCGGTCGGCGGCGAGCAGGGCGAGCGAGACGCTCGTGCCTTCCAGCACGTGGACCATGCCGAAGAACTCGAGCGGGTTGCGCCGCAGGACGGCGTCGTAGGCATAAGCCACCATGACTTCGGTGGCCACGCCGGGACGCCCGTCGCGCACGGCCTCGGCGTCGCCGCCGCAGGCGCGGATGTCGTCGAGGATCCACGCGTCGTGGCCGCGTTCCTCCTCGATGTACTCGTCGAGCGCGGGGGCGAGCCATTCGCGGCCGGCGGGAATGCGTTGCCGGAAAGCTTCCATCAATGGCACGGTGTGGCGCACGTGATGGTAGGCCTCGCGCAGGAAGGCGAGGTAGCTGGGCAGCGATACCTCGCCGCGCAGGCACCCCTGGATGATGGGCGCGGACAGGAGCGAGGCGCGGTCGCTCTCGGTCTCCTGCAGCAGTCGGGCGTGGAAGCTCATGGACTCTCCGTCGTTTCGTTCTGAAAGGGAAGGCGCGGCCGCGGCCGACGCCAGGTGTTTCGAGTGCGCCGCGAGGATGGCGTCGCGCCGGGGCCGCCCGTTGGCGGTCGCCATGCCGGACGCACTGTCGAAGGGGTGCAGCGCGCGGACCCAGTCGCGCACGCGCGCGTAGTCGGGCAGGGTCTCGTTCGCGGCGTCCACCGCGGCTTGCAGTGCCGCGTCGGGGACGTCGGCGCGGGCGGGCCACAGCACGGCGCTCAGCGCGGGTTGCGCGTCGCCGAACACGGCGGCCAGGCCGATGCCGGCGTCGTGCAACGCGCCCTCCACCCATTCGGGCGACACGTTGCGGCCGAAGGAGGTGATGAGGACGTTCTTGCTGCGGCCTTCCACGTGCAGGAAGCCCTGCGCATCGATCGTGCCGAGGTCGCCTGTGGGCCACCACGTGGGGGGCGGCTGCACGTCGCCGAGGTAGCCGGCGAACAGGCTTCCCGCGACCTCGATCTCGCCGCGTTGCGTCACGCGAAGGCGCGCATGCGGCAAGGCGCGGCCGGCGCTGCCGGGCCGGTCGGCGCCGGGCAGGTTGAGCGTCTGCACCGACCCGCCTTCGGAGAGTCCGTAGCCCTCGTAGGCCGGAATGCCGAGGGTCCGCGCGGCGGCGATGAGCCGCGCGCCCACCGCCGCACCGCCGACGGCGACGAGCCGCAGGGAGGCCGGGGCGCGCTGGCGCGTCGCGGCCAGGTGCGCGACCCACAGCCGCAGCATCTGCGGCAGCACGATGAGACTGTGCGGCTCGGCGCGCGCCACGGCCGCATGGAAGGCGGCCGCGTCGAAGCCGGACGAACCGGTCCAGCCGAGTTGCGCCAGCGGCTCGACGAGGCAGGTTGCCCCGTTCGTCAATGCCGCCGACAGGCCGGCGACGTCCTCCAGCAGCACGGCGAAGGGCAGCACGCACAGGTGCCGCTGGATGCCGAGCGGGGCCAACGCATCGACGATGCCGTGCGACACCTTGCGCATCGCTGCGGCTTCGAGGCACACGCCCTTGGGGGTGCCGGTCGTGCCCGAGGTGAACGTGATCTTGGACGTGCCCGGCGGCAGGTCGACGCGCGCACCGGGCAGGCGCAGCAGCACCAGCGCATCGCCGCCGAGTCCGCAGGCCTGCGCCGGCGCCTGGGGCCAGCGACGGGCCACGGCCTCGCTCGCGAGCAGCGCATCGGCGCCCGACGAACGCAAGGCGTGCCCGATCTGTTCGGGCGTGAAGAAGGCCGGCAAGGGGACGTGGACGATTTGCGCGCGCCGTGCTGCGTGGTCCGCGATCACCCAGGCCACGGAGTTGTCGATCAGGGTGGCCAGCACGCGGACCCGTTCGCGTTGCAGCGTGGTCGCGAACTCGGCGACGGCGGTCTCCAGGTCGTCCGCCGCCCAGGCCTGCCGGCCGTCCCGCACCACCGCACCGGGTGCGATCGGGTTCCGGCTCGCGTCGTTCATTGCGCGGCTCCGCGTCCGCGCGCGGCCAGGCGGCGCAGCGCCTGCGGCAGGTGCCCCGCGAGGACGAGCGGCCGATGCTCGTAGTACGAGCCCCAGTCCGCGGCCTCGTCACCGAGCGCGGCGGGATCGGCCACGCCGAGGGTGAGGGGCGTCACGCCGATGCGCAGGAAGAGGCTTCGCAGCTCCTGCGTGAGGGTGCTCACCACCCACTGGAAGCGTTGTTGCGCGAGGTGCGGCCCCAGGGCGAGGATCAGGCGGCGGCCTTCACCCGCGCGCGACGCGGCGAGGTGCCCGACCTCGACGATGGACTCGCGCGCCGGCACGCCGTGCTGCTCGGACGCCAGCAGCGTCTCGACGGGCGTGCGCAGATAGCGTTCCAGGAAAAGCGGGGAAGCGCCGGCCGACCGCCAGCCGGCCGCGGCCACGATCCCGCCGGCATCCTGCAGCGACACCAGCATGGGCATGAACGTCCGCACGCGTGCGCCATAGCGCCTGAAGTAGATCTCGCGGATGAAGTCCTCGACGGCGTCGCGCCCGGCGTCGTCGGGCCGGTGGAGGGCGAACGCCGGAGGCTCGGCGGCGCCGTCCGCGCTTTGCGCTCGAGAGGGGGCCATGGCAAGGCATGACGAGGCCGGTGGCATGCAAGCTCCTTTGAGAAGCCGCGATCTTGCGCACCGTAGATTGACGCAAGCTTAAGGAGAGTCGTTCAGCTCGCGGACCGCCTCGGCCAGGACCGGCGCGAGGGAGATGACGTTGGACGCGTGCGGCACGCTGTCGCAGCTGGCGATGCGGATCCCCGCGGCGTCGAGCACGCGCAGCGCGTCCGCGTCCATCAGCGCATGGACGCAGACGCAGGTGTGGGCCGCCAGGCCCGACGCGCGGAGCAACTGCGCCGCCGCGACGATCGTGCGTCCGGTGGAAACGATGTCGTCCACCAGGACGGGCGTGCCGCCCTCCACCGCCGGCTCGGGCGCGCTGACCGCGACGTCGCGATCTCCCGCGCGTACCTTGCGCATCACCGCGTAGGGTGCATCGAGCAGGGCCGCGATGCGGCGGACCCATTGCAGGCTCTCTTCGTCGGGCCCGACGATGACGGGGTCCGGGACGTTGTTCCGGATCCACTGCGCCATCGGCGCCGCTGCGCTCACGGCGCGCGCCGGGACGTCGAAGACCTCGCGCAGCTCGTGCAGGCGATGCAGGTGGGGCTCCGCGGTCGCCAGGAAGTCGAAGCTTCGCGACAACAGGCGCGCGAAACTGCGCGCGCTGATGGCCTCGCCCGGCCGGAACCGGGTGTCCTGCCGCATGAAAGGCAGGTAAGGGGCCACCAGCCCGACGCGCGTTGCACCCAGCTCGCGGGCGAGATCCGCCGCGAACAGCAGGGGCAGCACCTTCGCATCGGGCCGGTCGAGGGCGGCGGCGAACACGACGGGCTGGCCGGCGAGGTCGGCGTCGATGCGCACCCGCTGTTCCCCGTCCGGGAAGCGGTGAATGTCGATCGTCGCGAAACCGGCTTCGAGATGCGCCGCGATCCGCGAGCCCGTCGCCGCGGCATCGGGAAGTGCGAGCACGAGCATCAGGCGTCCTCCCGGACATGCACGGTGTCGGACTGCGCGGCGGCATAGGAACGCGCGTAGTCCAGCTCGCCGGGCGACTCGGCGTGGATCGTGAAGAGGGGCTGCCCCCGCTCCGCGAAATCCCCGTTGCGCACGTGCAGGTCGATGCCGGCGCAGGGTGACTGCGGCGCGCCCGCGAGCTTGGCCACCCGTGCGAGCCGGCGATTGTCGATGGCGATCACGCAGCCGCTGCGGGCCGAAACGAAATCGTGGCGGTAGTGCGCAAGGCGCGGCTCGCGCAGCCCGCCCTGCGCTTCGCAGATCTCGCGGAACTTGGCCCATGCGCGGCCGTCCGCCAGCACGGCGGACGCCATCGCCAGGCCGGCGCCCGGCGCTGCCACGCCGCCGGACTCGAGCACGTGGCCGGCGAGCAGGAGCGAGCGGGACTTCAGGTCGTCCGGCGCCGCCGGTTCGTTGCGCAGGACGGCGAGGACATCGCGAGCTTCGAGCGTGGGACCGATTCCGCGTCCCACCGGCGCCTGGCCGTCGGTCTGCAGGACGCGCAGGGTCAATCCCATCGCGGCGCCAACGTGTTCGAGCTGCCGCTGGAGACCGTCCGCCGCCGCCGCCGTGCGCACTTTGGCGGTTGGACCCACGGGCATGTCGATCAGCACGTCGGTCGCGCCCGCCGCCACCTTCTTCGACAGGATGGACGCCACGAGCTGGCCCTGGCTGTCGAGGTCGAGAGGCCGCTCGACGCGGATCAGCACGTCGTCGGCCGGGCTCAGGCGAACGGCGCCGCCCCACACGATGCAGCCGCCGGTGGCGTCGACCACGCGGCGGATCGACGCGATGTCCAGGGCCACGGGCGCCAGGACTTCCATCGTGTCCGCGGTGCCGGCGGGCGAGGTGATCGCGCGCGACGAGGTCTTGGGCATCCGCAGGCCGCACGCGGCCACGATCGGAACGACGATCATCGACGTGCGATTACCGGGCAGGCCGCCCACGCAATGCTTGTCCATGACGCGCCCTGCGCCCCAGGCGAGGCGGTCCCCCGCATCGACCATCGCGCGCGTCAGCGCGATGGTCTCGTCGAGGTCGAGGTGGTCGCCCGCGCATGCGGTGACGAAGGCCGCGAGCTGCAGGTCCGAATAGCGGCCGGCCGCGACGTCACCGATCACGGCACGGAAGGCGTCGACCGAGAGTCGGCGTCCGTACACCTTCGCCCGAACGTGGCCCAGGGACTCGAGCGGTGCGGGATGGCGAAACGTGGCTTCGTCGGACTCGCGTGCCCCCAGCAGCCGCCATGCGGCCTCGGACAGGCCCGCATGGTCCGGCGACAGGAAATCGCCGTCGACCACGTTGAGCGTCGCGACGATCGAGCGTTCCTGGAGCACCACCTCCACGCGCGACTGCGCCTCGAAGCCTTCGCTGCGGCAGACGGCGCAGTCGCGCCGCATGTAGACCACGGGCTCCTGGTAGGTGTCGATGCCGAGCCGCAGCAGTCGCATCGTCCTCAAGCCCGGCGGTCGATCGGGTTGCCGTTGCGGCGTCTCGAATCGCAGTTCATCGTTTCCCTTCCCCTGCAAGAACATCGTGGTCGTTCCGATCTTGGCGGGCGGCGGCCGCCGCAGGTTGATCTTTCGCAAGTCTCGGCCGTTTGCGTCAAAGGGTCGGCGCCCCGCATGATGCAGACTGCCGGCCATGCGCGAATACCTGGAGCTTGCCATGAACCTCGAATCGCACCGCCGCCGCGGCGCCGCCCGCAAGGCCAAGGAGCGCGCGTCGTTCACCGTCGCGGCGCGGTGAGTCGCCCGATGGAGGGTCTCTCGTCCGCGCAGGCGCGCGAGCGCCTCGCGCGCGACGGCCCCAACGACATCGAGGCCGTGCGGCGCAGCTCGCTGGCCGCCCTGCTGGCAGGCGTCGCGCGCGAGCCGATGTTCCTGTTGCTGATCGCGGCCGCGGCGCTGTATCTGCTGATCGGCGATCCGGCCGAGGGGCTGCTGCTCGCCGGATTTGCCTGCGTGACCGTGGGCCTCGTCATCTTCCAGCAAAGGCGCAGCGACCGGGCGCTGGAAGCCTTGCGCGCGCTGGCCGCGCCGCACGTGCGCGTGCTGCGCGACGGCGCGCCCGCCCGCGTGCCGAGCACGGAGGTCGTGCAAGGCGACTGGCTGCTCGTCGCCGAGGGCGAGCGGGTCGCCGCCGACGCGAAGCTGCTGGAGGCCGCGGCGTTCGAATGCGACGAATCGCTGCTGACCGGCGAATCGGTGAGCGTGGCCAAGCGCGCCGGGGACATGGCTTTCGCCGGCACGCTGGCGGTCGCCGGCCATGCCGTGGCCGAAGTGCAGGCCACGGGGGTGCGCACGCGCATGGGCGCGATCGGCGCGTCGCTGGACCGCATCGATCTCGCGCCCACGCCGCTGCAGCAGACGCTGGCCCGCGTCACCCGCAAGCTTGCATTCGTCGCGATCGCGATGAGCGTCGTCCTGGCGGTGGGAATGGGGTTCGGAACCGGCGACTGGCTGCAGGGCGGGCTGGCCGGAATCGCCTTCGGCATGTCGATGCTGCCCGAGGAAATTCCGCTGGTGCTCACCGTGTTCCTCGCGCTCGGCGCATGGCGTCTCGCGTCGGTGAAGGTGCTTGCGCGCCGGCCGGCGGTCGTCGAGGCGCTGGGTGCGGCGACCGTGCTGTGCGTCGACAAGACGGGGACGCTGACCGAGAACCGGATGCACCTGCTCGGCATCGTTCTGCCGGGCAGCGATGTCCAGCATCGCCCGGTGGAGGAGATACCTGCCGTGCGCGACGTGCTGCGGCACGCGAGCCTGGCGTCGCGGCGCGGCGCGGTCGACCCGATGGACCGCGCGGTGATCGCGACCGCCGACCAGGCGGCGGCGGTCGAGCCGCATGCGGGCGGGTCGCTCGCCCGCGAATATCCGATCACCCCCCGGTTGCTCGCGATGGCGCAGGCGTGGACGCGGCCCGATGGCTTGATCGAAGTCGCGGCGAAAGGCGCGCCGGAAGCGATCGCGACGCTTTGCAAGCTCGATGCCGATGCCCGCGAAAAGCTGCAGCGGCAGGTGGGCCTGCTGGCCGCGCGCGGGCTGCGCGTGCTGGCGGTGGCGAAGGGCGCGCAGCCGGAAGCCTAGGTGCGGGCCAACGTCGACGACTATGGGTTCGCGTTGCTGGGTTTGCTGGCCTTCGAGGATCCGCTGCGCGCCGACGTTCCCGCTGCCGTGGCCGTCGCGCGCGAAGCGGGAATCGCGGTGGTCATGATCACCGGCGACCATGCCGCCACGGCGCTGGAGATCGCGCGACAGGCCGGCATCGACACCGCGGGCGGCGTGATGACGGGCGAGGCGCTGGCGCAGCTCGACGATGCAGCGCTCGCTGACGTGGTCCGGCGCGTTCGCGTCTTCGCGCGCGTGGCGCCGCTGCAGAAACTGCGTCTGGTGCGGGCGCTCCAGGCGTGCGGCGAAACGGTGGCGATGACGGGCGACGGCGTCAACGACGCGCCGGCCCTGAAGGCGGCGCACATCGGGATCGCGATGGGTGCGCGCGGCACGGACGTCGCGCGCGAATCGGCCGGGCTGGTTCTGCTGGACGAGAACTTCGCGCGCATCGTCGACGCCGTGCGCCTGGGCCGTCGGATCGACGACAACCTGCGGCGAGCGATCTTCTACATCGTCGCGATCCACGTTCCGATCGCGGGCCTCGCCTTCGTCCCCCTGCTGCTCGGCATGCCGCCGCTCCTGCTGCCGGTCCACGTGGTGCTGACGGAAATGGTGATCGATCCGCTGTGCTCGTTCGCCTTCGAAGGCGTCCCGGAAGCCCGCGGGGCGATGCAGCGGCGTCCGCGGCCGCGCAACGACCATGCGTTCCGGTGGTCGCGCATCCGGGGCGCCCTGGTGGCGGGCGTGGTCCTGCTGGGGGTGGTGCTGCTCGTGTGGTCGACGTCGCTCGGTGCAGGGGACTCGGACGACACGGCGCGCGCGCTGGCCATGAGCGCCCTCACCGCCGGCAACATCGCGCTCGTGTGGATGCTTGCGCGGCCGCAAGGAGCGCCGGGTTTGCACGCCTCCCGCGCGCTGGTGGCCGTGAGCTTGGCGACCTTGCTGGCCGGCGCGGTCGGCCTCGCGCTGCCGGCCGCTCGCGAGCTGCTGCGCTTCGCGCCGGTGTCGCTGCCGGCCTTGCTTGCGGCGCTGGGTGCGGGCGCGGCGGCGGCAGTCGCGGGCGGCTGGCTGGGCTCGCGCGATGGAACGGTGCGAATCGAATCGGGCCGGCCGTGAAGCCGTCGGCGTCGGTGTCCGTCTACTCGGCGTCGGCCTGGCAGCGCGTACACAGTGGCGCCGCCGGCACGGCGAGCAGGCGCTGCTCGCCGATCGCCTCGCCGCAGGACAGGCAGGTGCCGTAGCTGCCGTCCGCGATGCGGCGCCGGGCGGCGGCGATGGCTTCGAGCTCGCTCGCCGCGCGCGTCGTGAGCGCTTCGTCGACGATCGCCTGCGTGTCTTCCTCGGCGAAGTCCTTCCTGTCCTGGACTTCGGTCCGGTCGTGCTCGTGCGAGGACGCATGCAGGTCCGTGGCGATCGCGCGGCGCAGGTCGGCTTCGCGGCGATCGAGCAGCGCCTGGAAGCGCGCATGGAGAAGTGTCGGGTCGGGTCGGGTCATGGGGCGCTTTCAACGAACGATGAGCACGGAAACGGGCGAGAGCGCCGCTAGCTTCGCGGCGACGCTGCCGAGCAGGAGGTTGTCGAGGCCGGTGCGGCCGTGCGAGCCCGCGACGATGACGTCGGCGCCGGCTTCCTTCGCCGCGGCGAGGATGCCCTTGGCGGCGGTCACGTCTTCCAGCAGGCGCAGGCGCACGTCCAGCTTCTTGCCGGACTGTTCCGCGAGCTGGAGTACGCGCGCGTGCGCCTCCGCCGCGTGGTCCCGGGCCGCGCCGAGGTACGCGTGCAGGCCGAGCGGGTTGGTGTCGCCGATGCCCAGGTAAGGGTAGGGGTCGACGACATACACGGCGGTCAGGACGGCGGACTGCTCGCGTGCAAGGTCCACGGCGGCCCTGGCGGCGCGCTCGGAGGCGGCGCTGCCGTCGGTGGCGAGCAGGATGTGCTTGAACATGTGGGTTCCTTGGAGGTCGCCTCATCTTCACGCGCCTGCCGCGATGACTGCTTGACCTTTCTCAACGCGAGGCACTGCGGCTGCGCCGAGGATGACGCGTGACCACCGCAAGACTTTCCACCCTGCTCGCCGCAGCCGCGCTGCTCGCCGGATGCTCGTCGATGCTTCCGCGCGGGACGACCGACATGCCGTCGCCGTTTCGTTCGTTCGCGGAGGCGCAGGCCGCCGCCGAGCGCATCGCGCCCTTTCGCACGCGAGTCGACGACCTTCAGTCCCTCGGGTTCGACCCGAAGGAAGGCAGGAACGTCACGCAGATCCCCTATCCGGACATCGTCGCGCGCCTTGCGCCGTACCCGGGGGTGTCGCTCGATGCGCTCGACCCCGGCATCCGCGCCTGCATCGTCGCGCGTTCGGGATGCCGCGCCTACGTCTTCCGCTTCGAGCGCATCGACCGCAAGCGCGAAGGCGGCTTCTGGGCGGACTTCCTCAACGTGCGGCGCGTCACGAACACCACGGGGTGGTGGTTCGAGACGCTCGTGGTCGTGAGCGATGACGTCGTGCTGTTCCGCAACCATTCCGGCGAGCCGCGCATCGAGAAGGTCGAGCGGCAGACCAACCCGCTGGGTCCGTTCCAGCCGGCGGGCGAGGGCGCCGGTGCGGCGCTGCTCCGCTGAGGCCGGACGGGTTGCGTCAGGAATTCAACGCGCGCAGGGCTGCGACGAGGGTGGCCCCTGCGCCTAGGATCGCGCGCAGCGGCACGCGAGCCATCAGCACGCGTGCGGCGGCAAGCCCAATCGCGCCGGCCGTCGCCGCCGTGCCGAGATCCGTGAGATCGCGCGCCAGGCGTGCGCGCGTCGCCGCCGCATCGCATCGAAGCGCCAGCTTGCGCATCCGCAGTTGGTGCCCGATCCTCATGGCCGTGCCTCCGGACGCAGTGCGTCGCGGTCGCGCTCGAGTTCCTCCAGCGTGGCGTGGAGGAATGGAGGCTTTGTGCGGAAGCTCACCGCCAGCCGCCAGGCGACGAAGCCGGCGGCCGACGCGAAGAAGGTCGCGACGCCGAGGCTCGCCGCGACCCGCGCGTCTTCCCACCAGTAGGCGATGACGGCGAGGCCCAGTGCGGCGAGTGCGAGTGCGGCCAGGGTCGTGAAGGCCAGCAGGGCGGCGATCGCGCAGCCCGCGAACAGGAGTTCCTGTTCAACGTCGAGCGCGGCCAGTGCCACGCGCTGCCGAAGCACCTGGACACCGGAGGCGGCGACACGCCGCAGCAGGCCGCGCTCGAACATGTCAGCGGCGGCCGACGAGCAGCCCGACGAGCAGGCCGATACCGGCGCCGATGCCGATCGCTTGCCACGGATGCTCGCGCACTGCGCGGTCCGCCGCGCGCCCGGCTTCTTCCACTTTCGCGAAGGCCGCGCGCTGGGTGGCCACGAGTTCGGCCTTGGCGGAGGCGAGGCTTTTCTCCAGGCGCGCGCGTGCGTCGCCGTAGCCCGCGCCGACGTCGCCCGCCGCGTGGCGCAACAGCGCTTCCGCATCGTCGACCACCGCGCGCAGGTCGCGCGCGAGCCGCTCGCGGTCGTCCGCCAGGTGCGGTGCGATGTCGTTCATGTTCATGGCGTTTCCTTTCTGGGTTGGCGGGTCCAGTCTGGATGAGATGGGGGGTGGGGGGGTTGACGAGGGTCAAGTGCGCGGGGGGAGGCGGGCGGCCGTGCGCAGTGGCGTGATGTCGCAGGAGAAGGTGCGTGCCCGGGCTATTGCAATTGCCAAGGCCGAGTACAAACCCAAGCCCGGCGAGAGCCCAAGATCTGGTTCAACTCGATGCGCTCGGTAGCGGAGGTGCTGAGCGACTCCAACCGCGCATTGCTCAAGGCTATCGAGGAGACCTCTCCGCATTCGATGGCCGAACTTGCAGAAGCGACCGGCCGCCGGCCGGGTAATTTGTCCCGCACGTTGAAGACCATGGAGCGGTACGGGCTCGTAACGCTGCGCCGCGAGAGGAATCAGGTCCGACCCGTTGCGAACGCCACGGAATTCAAGATTCTGGCCTCGGCATGATCACGGTTCGAATGGTCCGAGGGAGAACTTCTGCTCCTGCGCAGGCGGGTCGGCTGCTGCAGAAATGAGAGCGCCAGCACGAAGGCTGGCGCACTTGAAAGTGGTGGGTCCTGTAGGATTCGAACCTACGACCTACGGATTAAGAGTCCGCTGCTCTACCAACTGAGCTAAGAACCCACTTCGAGAAAAAGAGGAGGTGTTGTGGTGGAGAGGAGGAGGATCGAACTCCCGACCTTCGCATTGCGAACGCGACGCTCTCCCAGCTGAGCTACCCCCCCACAACGAAGTCGATTCTATCAAACTCTCGCGCCGCTTTCAGTGCGCGGCGTAAAGCAGGCCGCCCGGCCCGCGCGATGCGATGCGCCGCCTAGAATCTGCGCGAGGATCACCCTCGGCAAATCGATGCGACTGAACACGTCCTTGTGGCTCGCGGCAGCGGCCCTGGCGGCCGGCTGCGGCGGCGGTGGGGGCGGCAGCGATGCAGTCGTCGTCGCGCCGCCCGCACCCGCACCCGCACCCGCGCCTGCACCCGTCACCCCACCTCCCGCCCCCGCACCCGTCGACACCGTCTCGCCGGCTCCCGCGCCGACGCCCGCGCCGACGCCGGCACCCGTCGAGCCCGGCTGCACGCAGGCCGAGCAGCAGCAAAGCCTGCTCGCCTACATGCGGCAGCAGTATTTCTGGGCCGACCGGATGGCCGCGGGCAATCCGTCCGCGCTCACCATCGACGCGTACTTCCAGTCGCTGCTCTTCAAGCCGCTCGACCGCTACAGCTACACCGAGCCCACGGCCGCATTCAACCAGCGCTTCACCGAGGGGCGCCGCATCGGCTACGGCTATTCGCTCGCCTGGGACGAAGCCGCGGGCACGCTGCAGGTGCGCTACGTCGAGCCGCTGAGTCCCGTCGCGCGCGCGGGCCTGAAGCGCGGCGATTTCGTGATCTCCATCGACGGCTTCACGCCCTCGCAAGTCATGGCGGGGCAGGTCGCGACCGTCACCACGGTCGGCGTGCCGCGCGTCATCGTCGTGCGCGACGCTTCGGGCGCGCAGCGCGGCATCCAGGTCGCGTCGGAGGATTTCGCGCTGACGCCGGTCGCCGCGCAGGCCACGCACACGGTGGCGCGCAGCGACGGCTCGACGGTGCGGGTGGGCTATCTCGCGTATCACCAGTTCGTCACCTACAGCGCGAACGATCTCGCCAATGCGTTCTCCGTGTTCCGCGCGGAGGGCGCGACCGAGGTCGTGCTCGACCTGCGCTACAACTCCGGCGGCGCGGTGAACACGGCGCGCGACGTGGCCAGCCACATCGGCGGCACGACCACGATGAACCGGATCTTCGCGTCGCTGCGCTTCAACGCGCAGATGCAGGGCGCGAACCAGGACTACCTGTTCGCCCCCTCCATCGCAACGGCCATGCGGCGCGTCGTCGTGATCACGTCGACCGAGACAGCGTCGGCGAGCGAGCTCCTCATCAACGGCCTGAAGCCGCACGTTCCCGTGGTGCTCGTGGGGCAGACGACGTTCGGCAAGCCCTTCGGCTTCATCCCGCGCGCGAGCTGCGGAACCACATTCAACGCGGTGCTGTTCGAGACGGTGAATTCGCAGAACGTCGGCGGTTTCACGAGCGGCTTCGCGCCCGACTGCGCGGTGGCCGACGACCTGACGCGCGCGCTGGGCGATCCGCAGGAACGGCGACTGCGCGCCGCGCTCAATTACATCGGCACGGGACAGTGCGGCGCGCTTGCCGCGCCGGTGAAGGGGCGCGTCGTGCCGGCGGGCGAAGTGAATCCGGTGGGGATGTTCGTGAGGTAGTGCCGCGCTTTGCCCTCACCCCGGCCCTATCCCAGGGGGAGAGGGAGAGAGACCACCGGGAGAGAATGGCAACTACATCAGCAGGTGCTCGCCCGCGTTGTCGCCGCCGAGGATGACGTAGTTCACCTTTCGCACGTCGGCGAGCTTCGTGCCGCCCGCGTAGCTGATCGAGCTCTGCAGGTCTTCCTCCATCTCGCGCAGCGTGTCGACCAGGCGGCCGCGCACGGGCTCGAGGATGCGCTTGCCTTCGACGTGCTTGTACTCGCCCTTGTTGAAGTCCGACGCGCTGCCGTAGTACTCCTTGAACAGCTTGCCGTCGACTTCGACGGTCTTGCCCGGCGATTCCTCGTGGCCGGCGAGCATCGAGCCGACCATGACCATCGACGCGCCGAAGCGAATGCTCTTGGCGATGTCGCCGTTCTCGCGGATGCCGCCGTCGGCGATGATGGGCTTGCTCGCCACGCGCGCGCACCACTTGAGCGCCGAGAGTTGCCACCCGCCCGTGCCGAAGCCGGTCTTCATGCGCGTGATGCACACCTTGCCCGGGCCGATGCCGACCTTCGTGGCGTCGGCGCCCCAGTTCTCGAGGTCGATCACGGCCTCGGGCGTGCCCACGTTGCCCGCGATCACGAAGGCATCGGGCAGCTTCTTCTTCAGGTGGTGGATCATGTCGCGCACCGTGTCGGCATGGCCATGCGCGATGTCGATCGTCACATACTCGGGGACGAGCCCCTCGGCCGCGAGGCGGTCGACGATTTCGTAGTCGGCGGGCTTCACGCCGAGCGAGATGGATGCGTAGGTGCCCGCGGCCCGCATCGCGCGGACGAACGCGACGTTGTCCAGGTCGAAGCGGTGCATGACGTAGAAGTAGCCGTTCTGCGCCATCCAGAGGCAGATCGACTCGTCGACGACCGTCTTCATGTTGGCCGGCACGACCGGCAGGCGAAAGCGGCGTCCGCCGAATTCGATGCCCGGATCGCATTCCGAGCGGCTCTGCACGCGGCACTTGCGCGGCAGCAGAAGAACTTTGTCGTAGTCGAAGATTTCCATCGCAAGCCTCTCGAATGCTGTTGTGAAACAGTGAGCGCTTGGACTGGGCCCGGTACAAAAAAACCGGGTCCCAATGGCTTGGGCCCGGTGTCCGATTCTAGTCGCGCCGCGGCAGTGGCGCTCTCACGGGGAAACTCGGCCCCCGGATCGCCTCGCGCTCACGACGTGGCGGCTTCGGCCTGCCGCTCGGCCGCGTCCAGTGCCTCGAGGAAGAAGCCCTTGCGCCAGCGCAGGGCGAGCGCGACGCCGTCCTCGATGAGCTGCGTGAACTTCCCGGCGCTCGTGTCGGCCAGCGGACACACGCATTGCAGCACGGCGTCGCCGCTCAACGGGTGGCAGGCGAACGACGGTCGCTCGCCCTGCAGCGACAGGAAATTGGCGCGCAGCAGCGCGCGCATGATGTCCGGCGCCGCGTGCTCGTGGTCCCTCATGGGGCCGAGCTCGAACAGGATGAAGGCGCCTTCGGTCGACATCTCGGGATAGAACATCGCATCGATGCTCACGCCGCGGCGCTCGAGGTGGAAGGCGACGAGGCCGTCGTCGTCGGGCACGAGGTCGGGGCAAGCAACCCCCAACCCCTCGCAATAGGCGGCGCATAGCGCCCTGAAGTTCGCAGTGTTCATGACCATCCCTTTCGTTCGTAGTGAGGCCCAATGTATTCAAATGAGTCCATTCGGCACCTAGACAAAGGTCTTGAAGCACGGCGAGACGAAGGACGCGACCCTCTCGACGCTCAGCGTCCGTCGCAGCGCGTCTCCGCAGCGTCCAGCAGCCGCCCGTTGGCGTCCTGCAGCAGCGCCACGACGCGCAGCCGTGAGGGCCGCACGCCCTCGTGGATCTGCATGGCGCGCGTCTCGGAGAACGAGACGGCGGCCGGGTCCCACGACTGGGTAAACACATTGCGGACGAGCTTGCGGGCGACCGGGCTGCCTTCGGTGCCGCGCGGCAGCGACTCGACGAGCAGCAGCCACAGCTGGAACGGTCCGCCGCGCGGCGGCGTGCGGCCGGGTGCGAGATCGACCGACACCGCGATGTAGTCATTCACGCTCGCCCCTTGCGCGATGCGAAGGCGAGCAGCGCGCGGCTGCGCTGGCAGCGGAAGGCGAACGGCATCGCTCGCGAGCGGTGGCTTGCGTTCAAGCGCCTGCACGCGCTCCAGCGCTTCCGGACGCGCCGCCACCGCGAGCGCCGCGTCGTCGCCCTTGCCGCCGGGCAGGACCCAGTCGATCGCGAGTTCGCCCCGGCGCGGCGCTGGCGTGGCCCGGTCCTGCCAACAGGTTTCGCAGTCGGCATTGACGAAGCGCTCGAGCACCGCGACCGGCCGCGGCACGCCGTCGCTGGAGCACGACGCCTGCGCCGCCACCGGCAACGCAGCAGACAGAAGCAGCAGGGACAGTAGGGACAGCAGAGTCACCCGTGGCAGCCGTCGCGAGCGCAGCAGACGCACCGGGGGAATACGGTCGGCGATGGAGCGGGGGCACAGCAACATGCGAGGGGAGGGGGTTCCTACAATGACGCCATGTTCCCAGAAGTCGACAGCGCCTCGCCGCTCCTGCAGCACCTGAACCCCGAGCAGCGCGCCGCGGTCACCCTGCCCAACGAGCATTCGCTCATTCTCGCCGGCGCCGGCTCGGGCAAGACGCGCGTGCTCACGACGCGCATCGCCTGGCTGCTCGCCAACGGCCAGATCGGCCCCGGCGGCGTGATGGCCGTGACCTTCACCAACAAGGCCGCGAAGGAGATGATGACGCGCCTCGGCGCGATGCTGCCGGTCAACGTGCGCGGCATGTGGATCGGCACGTTCCACGGCCTGTGCAACCGCTTCCTGCGCGCGCACTGGAAGCTCGCCAACCTGCCCAGCACCTTCCAGATCCTCGACACGCAGGACCAGCTGTCGGCGATCAAGCGGGTGATGAAGCAGAACAACGTCGACGAGGAGCGTTTTCCGCCGAAGGAAATGCAGTGGTTCATCTCCGGCTGCAAGGAAGACGGCCTGCGCCCGAACATGGTGGAGACGCGCGGCGACGAGGACCGGCGCAAGGTCGAGATCTACCAGCTCTACGAAGACCAGTGCCAGCGCGAAGGCGTGGTGGATTTCGGCGAGCTCATGCTGCGCAGCTACGAGCTGATGCGCGACAACGACCCGATCCGAGAACACTACCGGCGGCGCTTCCGGCACATCCTGATCGACGAGTTCCAGGACACCAACAAACTGCAGTACGCGTGGATCAAGACCTTCGCCGGACCGGAGAACTCGGTGTTCGCGGTGGGCGACGACGACCAGAGCATCTACGCCTTCCGCGGCGCGCGCGTGGGCAACATGGCGGACTTCGTGCGCGAGTTCGGCGTGCGCCACCAGATCAAGCTGGAGCAGAACTACCGCAGCTACAGCAACATCCTCGACTCCGCCAACCAGCTCATAGGCCACAACAAGGGCCGACTGGGCAAGAACCTGCGCACGGACCAGGGGCCGGGCGAGCCGGTGCGCGTGTACGAAGCGCCGACCGACATGGCCGAGGCGCAGTGGATGGTCGAGGAGATCCGCAACCTCGCGCGCGACGGCGTGCCGCGCCACGAGATCGCGGTGCTCTATCGCAGCAACGCGCAGAGCCGCGTGATCGAGACCTCGCTGTTCAATGCGGCCGTGCCGTATCGCGTGTACGGCGGATTGCGCTTCTTCGAGCGCGCCGAAATCAAGCACGCGCTCGCCTACCTGCGCCTGCTCGAGAACCCGAACGACGACACGAGCTTCCTGCGCGTGGTGAATTTCCCGCCGCGCGGCATCGGCGCGCGCAGCGTCGAGCAGCTCGTGGATGCCGCGCGCGCGGCGAACACGTCGCTGCACGATTCGGTGGCCGCGACGACCGGCAAGGCCGGCGCGAACCTCGCGGCCTTCGTCGCGAAGATCGATGCGATGCGCCAGCAGACGCAGGGCACGACGCTGCGCGACATCATCGAGGTCATGCTGCAGCAAAGCGGCCTGGTCGAACATTACAAGGCGGAGCGCGACGGCGGCGACCGCGTCGAGAACCTCGAGGAACTCGTCAACGCGGCCGAGAGCTTCGTCACGCAGGAGGGCTTCGGGCGCGACGCCGTCGCGTTGCCGATCGACGAGCACGGCGAGACGCTGCTGCGTCAGTCGCCCGCGAGCCAGGGGCTCGACCCGAGCCTGCCCGAGATCAACGAGCCGGCGCCCGACTACGTGCCGCCTGATGCGGAGACGGGCGAGACGCTGTCGCCGCTCGCCGCGTTCCTCACGCACGCCGCGCTCGAGTCCGGCGACAACCAGGCGCAGGCCGGCGTCGAGGCGGTGCAGCTGATGACGGTGCATTCGGCCAAGGGGCTGGAGTTCGATTGCGTGTTCGTGACGGGGCTGGAAGAGGGGCTGTTCCCGAGTGAGCGTTCCCTGGCGGACCACGACGGGCTGGAAGAGGAGCGGCGGCTGATGTACGTCGCGATCACGCGCGCCCGCAAGCGCCTGTACCTCTCGCATTCGCAGACGCGCCTGCTGCACGGCCAGACCCGCTACAACGTCAAGAGCCGGTTCTTCGAGGAGCTGCCGGAGCATGCGCTGAAGTGGCTGACGCCGAAGAACCAGGCCTTCGGCGGCTCGGCCTTCGGCTACGGAATGGGGTATCCGACTTCGCGCGGTTCGTCGTCATACGGCGGCGGGTCGTACGGCGGCGCGGGTTCGCGCGGGAGCGAGACCTTCGCCAGCCCGCCGGTGCCGCAGCAGAAGGCCGCGCCCGCGCACGGGCTGCGCTCGGGCATGCAGGTGTTCCACGCGAAGTTCGGCGAAGGAACAGTGCTGCTGCTCGAAGGGACGGGCGACGACGCGCGCGCGCAGATCAAGTTCACGCGGCATGGCGTGAAATGGCTCGCGCTTTCCGTCGCGAAGCTCACGCCCGTGACTTAGTTCCGCAGTCGAGACGGAGGTCTTCAAGCCATCGAAACGATCGCGCAGAGCGCAGTTGGCATACCTTCGTCTTGAGTCTGAGCCGGGGATTTTTCACATCATCGCTCCAGGGCATTTCGCCCTCGATAAATAAACTGGAGCGATCAGTGACATTCGACGTTTTTCCCAAGCTTCCCTCTGGCCTCACGATTGCCGGCGGTTGGCTGACCACCACCGAAGCAAGCGGCGCCAATCACGCGAAAGCCTTCAGGGCGGTTTTGACGAGTCGGCCGAAGGAAGACGTGTTCGTCACGATCCACAATCCCGACCCCACCGAAGGCAGTGTCCAGTCGATGCTCACCTTCACGTCGGAGAACTGGAACGTTGCGCAGACCGTCACCGTGACCGGTGTCGACGATGACCTGGAGGATGGCGACATCTCCTATACGCTGACTGCGACGACCAGCGGCGACGCCGACTATGCGGGGGCGAATGCCAGAACCGGGACCGTTGCCGTCCGGAATATCAGTGACGATGTGGCGGGCCTGACGATCACGGAGGGCTCGCTCACGACCACCGAGGCCGGCGGGCGGGACCATTCGACGGCGTTTACCGCGGTACTCACCTGCCAGCCCACGTCGAACGTCGTCGTCACGGTGACGAATCCTGACACGACCGAAGGCAGCGTCCCGCAGAAGCTCACCTTCACGTGGGCGAACTGGAACGTTGCGCAGACCGTCACCGTGACCGGCGTCGACGACGACCTGGACGATGGAAACGTCACGTACACGCTGACGGCAACGACAAGCGGCGACGCCGCGTACGCGGGCACGAACTCGAAGTTCGACACGGTCGTCGTCACGAATATCGACGACGACGTGAACAGCTTCCAGAGCTACACGCTGGCGGACGGCGAACGCACCCTTGTTCTTCTGGGTGATGCTTCGATCAACGGTGCCGGCAATGCCTGGGACAACCGCATCACCGGAAATTCGACGGCGAACATCCTGGACGGAAAGCTCGGCAAGGACACGCTCATCGGCGGCAAGGGGCACGACACCTACTTCGTCGATAACGTGCGGGATGTCGTCGTGGAGTTGGCAGGCGAGGGCACCGACACCGTGTTCGCTTCCGTCGATGGATACGCGCTGGGATTCGAGGTTGAAAACCTGGTCCTCCAAGGCGCCGCCGTCTTCGGCAAGGGTAACGGCGGCAATAACGTGATCTCCGGCAACGGGTTGGCGAACGATCTGTCGGGCGGTCTCGGGGCGGACACGCTCAGCGGCGGCGCCGGTGCCGACACTCTGACCGGCGGCGATGGCGCGGATGTCCTCTTCGGCGGCGATGGAAACGACGCAATGCGTGGCGGTGCCGGCCGTGACGTCCTGACCGGAGGCGCCGGCGGCGACACCTTCATTTTCGGGCAGCTCGACAGCGTTGCAGGAGCTCCGCGCGACCGGATCGCCGACTTCAGCTGGGGAGACCTCATCCGCTTTGAAAATTTCGACGCCAACGCGCTTGTTGCGGGGCGGCAGAAGTTCAGCTTCGTTGGAGCACAGCAGTTTTCCGGAAATGCCGGAGAGCTGCGGTTCGCGAACGGCCTGCTGGCGGGGGACGTGAACGGCGACCGGGTTGCCGACTTCGAAGTCGAGATCGTCGGCATGCAGGTCGTTGTCGGTGGGATGCTCGGCTACATCGACGCCTAGAAAGCAGGCTCCGACCCGCATCCCGCCGGCACGGGGTTCACTGGAATCGCGGCGGTTCCTGCTTCACCGCGCGGGCGCCGGCGCCGGCGGCCCCACCGGATGCATGTACTCCGGCTGCGGCTCCATGTAGCCGCGGCCGTCCTTCTCGCCACGGCGGCCCATCGCCACCCAGTTGGGTTGCTGGTTCACCAGCTTCGCGACGTATTCGACTTCCTCGTCGGTGTGATTGATCGCCCGCGCGGGAGTCAGCAGTCGACCCCCCTTCGGCTGCGGCTCGCCCCAGAACGACTGGTGATAGTCCGCTCGCGAGGTCGCGCGGTCGCCGCCCGAGGCGAGTTCCACCACGCCGTAGCAGTTGCAGAAGTAAGTGCGGTAGGCCTCGGCCGAGAAGATCTCGGTGTACACGCCCGTGCCGCGAATGCCGGCTGTCAATGTCGGCGTCGTGATCTGCCGCGAAGAGCCCTTGCCCCACACGCTGACCACGGCGCCCGTCAGCATGCGCAGCACGCTGATGGAGTTCAGCGTCGCGCCGCGTTCGACCACCAGGCGCGAGTTCTGCCGCACGTGGAATGCCGAACTGCCCACGACGAACACCACGGTGGAGTTCGGCCCCGTGGCGAGCTGGTCGCCCGACTGGATGAAGGCGCCGGGCCGCAGCCGCTCGCCGTTGACGATGGCGTCGCCCTGCAAATCCACCACGTTGCTGCGCTGTTGCGCCCAGGCCGCGGCGAAGCCGCCCATCGACGTCCATGCGGCCGCGGCCTGCAGGAAGCCGCGGCGGCGGAACCAAAGCACTTCTTCTTCGGTGCGGCCGCGCAGGATGTGATCGCTCATGGTGGGGGTCCTCCAGGAAGTTCCAGGGGAGAGGCGGGTTCGTCGGTCACGAAGCTGTCGCGGAAGGTGAAGTACATCGACGCGCACATCGCCGCCATGACGAGCAGCGCGACCGGCGACACCGCCTGCAGCGACGGCGCGGAGCCGAAGATCGCGAAGAAAAGGCTGAGCACGGCGCCCACGGCGAACAGGGCCAGGAGCCAGCCGAGGCCGAACAGCACGAAGGCCCCGAAGTTGCGCAGGAACGCGACCGCGCTGAAGAACAGCGCCTTCATCGGGCTCAGGCCGTGCCAGTACACGAGCGCCGGCGCATGGGAGAAGAGCACGAGAAAAGGCAGTTGCAGCAGCATGCCGAGCAGGAGGCCCGGCTGCGCCATCGGGTTCGCCATGGCGGCCGAAGCGGCGGCCGAAGCCGCGGACGCGGCGGGCGCGGCCGGCGACGTGCCCTCCATCTGCGTGCCGAAGGGAAGCGTGACGAGGTGGATGAGGAGCAGCACGGCCGCGTAGATCGCGCCGAGCAGCAGCATGTCGCGGGTCTTCTGCCGGCCGGCGCGGAAGGCCGTGAGCAGCACGGAGGGCATCGGGAACTTGCCTTGCGACGCGGTCCGGGTGGCGGCCATCATGCCGAGCGTGCCGGCGGGCATGAGCACGGCGGACGCCAGCGCGCCCACGAACGGGATGAGCAGCAGCAGGGTGAGCGTCATCGCGAACAGCATGAAGAACAGGCCCGAGAGCGCGAGCGGCTGGCGCAGGAAGGTGACGACCCCGAGCCGGACCCATTGGATGCCGGCGCGTGCCGGAACGATGTTGAGTTTCACGGGGCGGATGCGCGGCGGGCGTGGGTTCGGGGTGGACGGAGCTACAGGATATCCGCGTGCAGCAGACGTTCGCGCAGCACGCGTTCGAAATGGGCGGGGTCGTGGGGTTTCAGCAGCGACGCCTCGCGCGGCAGGTGGAAGTCCCACAGCCGCGAGATCCAGAAGCGCAGCGCGCCGGCCCGGAGCATGGCGGGCAGCAGGCGGCGCTCGGCGCTGGCCAGGGGCCGCACGCCCGCGTACGCGTCGAGGAAGGCCTTGGCGCGTTCCGGCACGCCGCGGCCGGTCGGCAGGTCGATGCACCAGTCGTTCAGGCACACCGAGATGTCGAACAGCCAGGTGTCGACGCCGGCGAAGTAGAAATCGAAGAAGCCCGAGAGCCGGCCGTCGTCGAACATCGCGTTGTCGCGGAACAGGTCCGCGTGGACCGGTCCGCGCGGCAAGGCCATGTAGGCCGATCCCTGGGCCACGTGGTTCTGGTAGGCCAGTTCGCTCTTCAGCAGGTCGGCCTGCGCGGATTCGAGGTACGGCAGCACGACCGGCACCGTCTCGTTCCACCACGGCAGCCCCCGCAGGTTGGGCTGCGTGCGGTTGTAGTCGCGCGCCGCGAGGTGCATGCGGGCGAGCATCTCGCCCACGCTCGCGCAGTGCGCGGCGGTGGGCGCGAGCTCGCTGTGGCCCGGCAGCCGGTTCACGACCGCCGCCGGCTTGCCGCAGACCTGGTGCAGGATCTCGCCGTACTTGTCGGCGGCGGGGTCGGGCACCGGAATGCCGCGCTGCGCCAGATGCTTCATCAGGTGCAGGTAGAAGGGCAGCTGCTCGGCGGAGAGTCGCTCGAACACGGTCAGGACGTACTCGCCCACGCTCGTGGTCGCGAAGTAGTTGGTGTTCTCGATGCCGCCCTGGATGCCGCGCAGCTCGCGCAGTTCGCCGAGCCCAAGGGCGTGCAGGAGCGTGCGCGCCTCGTCGTCGGAGACTTCGGTGAAGACCGCCATGGGCTTTAGAAAGCCAGCACGTTCCAGACGCGCTGGCGGTCGCCGCGGCGAATTTCGTACGCGGGCAGGCGCGAGCCCTTGGGCTGCACGGTGATGCTCTGCGTCTCGCCGCCCACCCGAAGCTCGTCGATGCGGTTGCCCTCGTCCTCGATGCGGATGCGCTCGATCTTCTGGTTCTTGCGCGGATCGAGGGACTCGCGGGTTTCGGCCGCGGCGGCTGGCGCCTGGGCGAAGGCCGCGAGCGGCGCGAAAGCGGCCGCCAGGAGAAGGGCAGGGAGGAAGCGCATGGCCCCGGATTGTAGGCCGGGCACAATCCGGGATATGACCCCCACGCTTGTCACTTCGTGTACTGCGCTGCCCCCCGAGGGGGCCTCAGCCTCCTTGAGGCGGCTCGGCGGAGGCTGAATGAGCGAAGAAGAACAAGGCAGGAAGGTCCTGCTGCTGGTCGACGGGTCCAGCTACCTCTACCGTGCCTTCCACGCCATGCCCGACCTGCGGGCCGTGCCGGGCGATCCCGCGAGCGCGGCCACGGGCGCGATCCGCGGCATGATCAACATGATGCAGAAGCTCAGGCGCGACGTGCGCGCCGATTACGCCTGCTGCGTCTTCGACGCGCCGGGCAAGACCTTCCGCGACGACCTCTACCCCGACTACAAGGCGACCCGCTCGCCGATGCCCCCGGACCTGCGCGCGCAGATCGAGCCGATCCACGAGGTCGTGCGCCTGCTCGGCTGGAAGGTGCTGAACGTCCCCGGCGTCGAGGCCGACGACGTGATCGGCACGCTGTCGTGCATGGCTACGCAAAAAGGCATCCACACCGTCATTTCCAGCGGCGACAAGGACCTGTCGCAGCTCGTGAACGACCATGTGATCGTCATCGACACGATGAACGACCGCCGACGCGACGCCGCGGGGGTCGAAGCCGAGTTCGGCGTGCCGCCGCGCCTGATGGTCGATTACCAGACGCTCGTGGGCGACGCCGTGGACAACGTGCCCGGCGTCGACAAGGTCGGCCCCAAGACGGCCGTGAAGCTGCTCGCCGAGTACGGCTCGCTCGACAACCTGGTCGCGAATGCCGACAAGGTGAAGGGGGCCGTCGGCGAGAACCTGCGCCGCGCGCTCGACTGGCTGCCCAAGGGACGCGAGCTGCTGACGATCCGCGTCGATTGCGACCTGAAGGACCACATCCCCGGCTTCCCCGAGCTCGACGACATCGTGATCGGCGGGCAGGACAGCGAGGCGCTCAAGGCGTTCTACGAGAAGTACGGCTTCAAGGGCCTGGTCAAGCAGCTCGAGACCCACGACGTGCCGCCGGAGCTGATCGAGGAGCATCGCGGCGCGAAGCGCGCGGGCCCGCCAGCGCAGGGACACGCCGACCTGTTCGACGAGCCCGACCTGTCCGGTATCTCGCAGGTCGCCAACCTGCAATACGACACGATCTTCACCTGGGAGGCGTTCGCGCCGTGGCTCGCGCGCATCGAGTCGGCGGACCTCGTCGCGCTGGATACCGAGACCGATTCGCTCGACGAGATGAAGGCGTCCATCGTCGGCCTGTCGTTCTCCACGGAGCCGGGCGCCGCGTGCTACATCCCGCTCACGCACGACTACCAGGGCGCGCCGCAGCAACTGCCGCGCGACGAGGTGCTGGCGAAGCTGAAGCCGTGGCTGGAGAACGGCGAGCGGAAGAAGCTCGGCCAGCACGTGAAGTACGACCGCCACGTGTTCGCGAACCACGGCATCGAGGTGCGCGGCTACGTCCACGACACGATGCTGCAGAGCTACGTGCTCGAAGTCCACAAGCCCCACGGACTCGCGAGCCTGGCCGAACGGCATCTCGGGCGCAGCGGCATCGACTACGAGACCATCGCCGGCAAGGGCGCGCACCAGATCGGCTTCAACCAGGTGCCCATCGAGAAGGCGGCCGAATACTCCTGCGAGGACTCCGACCAGACGCTGGACGTGCACCTGGCGCTGTGGCCCAAGCTCGAACGCGAATCGAAGCTGCGCTTCATCTACGAGCTCGAGATCGAGTCGAGCGAGGTGCTGTTTCGCATCGAGCGAAACGGCGTGTTGATCGACACCGAGGAGCTCGGGCGGCAGGGCCACGAACTCGGCCAGCGCATCATGCAGCTCGAAAAGGAAGCGCACGAGCTCGCGGGCCAGCCCTTCAACCTGGGCAGCCCCAAGCAGATCGGCGAGATCTTCTTCGTGAAGCAGGGCCTGCCGGTCGTGAAGAAGACCGCGAGCGGCGCGCCCTCGACCGACGAGGAGGTGCTGGAGAAGCTGGCCGAGGATTACCCGCTGCCCGCCAAGTTGCTGGAGCATCGCAGCCTGTCGAAACTCAAGGGCACCTACATCGACAAGCTGCCGCTCATGGTGCATCCGAAGACGGGCCGCGTGCATACGCACTACGCGCAGGCCGTGGCGGTGACGGGGCGGCTTTCGTCCAACGATCCGAACCTGCAGAACATCCCGATCCGCACGGCGGAGGGCCGGCGCATCCGCGAGGCCTTCATCGCGGCGCCGGGCCACTGCATCGCGAGCGCGGACTACAGCCAGATCGAACTGCGCATCATGGCGCACATCAGCGAGGACGAGGCGCTGCTGCGCGCGTTCCGCGAGAACCTCGACGTCCACCGCGCCACGGCCGCCGAAGTCTTCGGCGTCGCCCCGGGCGAGGTGTCGAGCGAGCAGCGGCGCTATGCGAAGGTCATCAACTTCGGGCTGATCTACGGCATGAGCAGCTTCGGCCTCGCGCGCAACCTGGGCATCGAGAACTCGGCCGCGAAGAACTACATCGACCGCTATTTCCAGCGCTATCCCGGCGTGAAGGCGTACATGGACGAGACGCGGCTTTCGGCGAAGAGCCGCGGCTATGTCGAGACCGTGTTCGGCCGCCGGCTCTACCTGCCCGAGATCAACTCACCCAACGGCCCGCGCCGCGGCGGCGCCGAACGCGCGGCGATCAACGCGCCGATGCAGGGCACGGCGGCGGACCTGATCAAGCTGTCGATGGTCGAGGTGCAGAAGACGCTCGATTCGCAAGGGCGCCGCACGCGCATGATCATGCAGGTCCACGACGAACTCGTGTTCGAGGTGCCCGAGGACGAGGTCGACTGGCTGAAGACGGAGATTCCGCGGCTGATGGCCGGCGTGGCGGAACTGCGCGTGCCGCTGCTCGCGGAGATCGGCATCGGGCCGAACTGGGACAAGGCGCACTGAGCGTCGTTGGGGGTTCGGCGCCGCGCACGAACTTGCCCTGCCTTGACGATCAATATATCAAACGATAGAATATCGTGAAATAGATCGAAAGAGGAGCGAGCATGACGAAACCGTGGCTGCCGAGGTGGTTCGCGGGCTACGACCGGGGCAGGGCCGTCCAGGACCTGGTCGCGGGCATCGTGGTCACGATCCTGCTGGTGCCGCAAAGCCTCGCGTACGCGATGCTTGCGGGACTGCCGCCGCACGTGGGCATGTACGCCAGCATCCTGCCCCTGGTCGCCTACGCGGTGCTCGGCTCCAGCATGACCCTGTCGGTCGGGCCGGTGGCCGTGGCGTCGCTCATGACCGCTTCCGCAGTGGCGCCCCTTGCCGCCGCCGGCAGCGCGGAGTACGTGCTGCTGTCGATGCTGCTGGCGCTCCTGGGTGGCGTCGTGCTGCTGGTGCTCGGCCTGCTGCGTATGGGGTTCGTGGCGAATCTCCTGAGCCACCCCGTCATCTCCGGCTTCGTGACGGGCTCGGCCGTGCTCATCGCACTGGGTCAGCTGAAGCCGCTGCTGGGCATACCCGCCAAGGGTGGGACGGCTCTGGAACTGCTCGTTTCGCTGATCTCGCGCGCGAATCAGCTCCATCTGCCCACCGCCATGCTGGGACTGTTTTCCGTGCTGGCATTGTGGGCGTCGCGCCGATTCCTCGCGGACGGACTGCGTCGCGCGGGCATGGGGGCCAAGGGCGCGGAAATCCTCGCGAAGCTGGCCCCCATGGTGGTGGTGCTGCTCGCCATCACGGCCGTGTGGGCGTTGAAGCTGGACGTCGGCGCGGGCGTCGCGGTCGTGGGGACCATCCCGGCAGGACTGCCGGCTCTGGGGTTCACGCTGCCATCCATCGGCCAGGTGCAAGCCCTTGCGATTCCCGCCGTGATGATCGCGCTGATCGGCTTCGTGGAGAGCGTCTCGGTGGCGCAATCGCTCGCGATCAAGCGGGGGGAGCGGATCGACCTCGATGCGGAACTCCGCGGCCTGGGCGCTGCCAACCTGGCGAGCGCCTTCTCCGGCGGCTTCCCCGTCACCGGCGGCTTTGCACGCAGCGTGGTGAACTTCGCGGCTGGCGCCCGGACGCCTGTCGCCGACGTCATTGCCGCCGCTCTCATGGCAGTGGTGCTGCTCGGCCTCACCGGACTCTTCGAGAGGCTGCCGCTCGCGGTGCTCGCGGCGACCATCATCGTTGCAGTGATCGGTCTGGTGGACCTCGCGACGCTGCGGCACGCCTGGCACTACGACCGGGCCGATGCCATCGCCTGGCTGGTGACGGCGCTGGGGGTTCTTGCGCTCGGGGTCGAGTCCGGCGTCGGGCTCGGTGTCGCAATGTCGATCGGCACCGTTCTCTGGCGTGCCAGCCGGCCGCACATTGCCGTTGTGGGACGGGTGGGGGACAGCGAGCACTTCCGCAACGAGCAACGCTTTGCCGTGAAGACCTATCCCGGCCTGCTGCTGATGCGGGTCGACGAAAGCCTCTTCTTCGCCAATGTGCCGGCGGTCCTCAACCGCATCGAGGAGGAGATCGAGCGGCGAGGGGACGTCCGGCATCTCGTCCTGGACTTGTCCTCGGTCAATCGCATCGACCTCACGGCCGTCGAGGCTCTCCAGCGCCTCCAACCCGACCTGCGTGAGCGCGGTATCGAACTGCACTTCGCGGAGGTCCGCGGTCCCGTGATGGACAGGCTCGCGCAGACAGACTTGCCGCAGAAACTCGCCCACAAGCCCTTCCTGAGCCTGCACGAAGCCGCCGGCACGCTTGTGTAGGCGCCTCGGGGGTCCTCGTTGCTGACCACCCCCTCCTAGCCGGCCTTCTTCTTCTTGAGCTCCGACCACATCTCGCCGCCCGTGGCCCAGTCGGTGGGTTTGATGTCGTACAGGATCACGTCGACGTTCGCCGGCGTGCTGCCGATGGTGTCGACGCAGGCTTGCGTGAGCGCCTTGACGAGGGCGCGCTTCTGCTCGTCGGTGCGGCCTTCGAAAAGATCGACGCGGATGGTGGGCATGATGGTGCTCCTGTGAATTCGACAGCGGCGATTGTGCAAGACTCCATGGTTCCGCGTTTGCGACCGCCCATCCGTTTCCCGCCTTGACGACGCTCATTCCCATCCTTCTCGCCACCTTCGCGGCCGGCATCGGCAGCGTGTGGCTCGCGGCCGGCCTCCTGCGCCTGGGCTGGTCGCCGGGCGAGGCGCCGCAGGCGCGCGGAAATGCGACGCAGCACCTGCTGAGCGTGGCGGCAGGCGCGCTGCTGGCGACCGCCTTCATGCACCTGCTGCCCGAAGCGATGGAGAGCCAGGCGGGCGCGAAGGAACTGTTCGCGACCCTGCTCGTGGGCATCGTGTTCTTCTTCCTGCTGGACAAGGCGGAGCTGTGGCACCACGGGCATGAGCACCACCACCATCACGATCACGGGGATGTCCACGGCCACGGGCATCCCCATGCGCACGAGGCGCATCGCCCCGCCCATCACCACGCGCCGCCGCCGCGCAACACGGCCGGCGGCTGGGCGATCCTCACCGGGGACAGCGTCCACTGCTTCGGCGACGGGGTTCTCATCGCCTCGGCCTTCGTCGCGGACCTGCGCCTGGGCATCGTGGCCGCGCTCGCCGTGCTGGCGCACGAGATACCGCACCACATCGGCGATCTGGTCGTGCTGCGCCAGAACAGCGGCAACCGCCGGGCGGCGCTCATCAAGGTGTCGCTGGCGGGGGCGGTGACGCCGCTGGGCGGCTTGCTGGGCTGGTGGCTCGTCGACCGGCTGCAGGCGCTTCTACCCTACTTCCTCGTGGTCGCGAGCAGCAGCTTCATCTACGTGGCGCTGGCGGACCTGATTCCGCAATTGCAGAAGCGCCTGGGCGCGCGCGAGACGGTCGCCCAGGTCGCCTGGCTGCTGGTTGGCATCGGGATGGTGACCGTGGCCGGCAGCTTCGCCCACGCCCATTGACCGATCAGCGGCGCCAGCCGTTGTTGGGGCTGCGGTCGCGGCGGTTTGGCACGCCGTCGCCGTCACGGTCGCGGTCGAAGCGGTTCGGGATGCCATCGCGGTCGAGATCG
Source organism: Ramlibacter sp. (assembly GCF_050250995.1). Taxonomy (GTDB): domain Bacteria; phylum Pseudomonadota; class Gammaproteobacteria; order Burkholderiales; family Burkholderiaceae_C; genus Ramlibacter. Next base: position 230,304 of record NZ_JBFWNP010000003.1, on the reverse strand, counting down.
CGGCCGCGGCGATGGCCATGGCCATACGCACGCTGGGGCGCGTAGTAGTACGAGGCACCGAATACCGGGGCGGGCGCGTAGTTGTAATACGTGCCGTAGACCGGGGCGGGCTGGTAGTACACCGGCGCGGGCGGGTAGTAGTACGGCGTCGAATAGGCGGGCACGCCGATCTGCACGCTCCAGGAGGTGCCGGCCTCCGCCTTCGGCGCGGCGAGCGCGGCGGCGACTGCCGCGGTGGCGATGGCGGCGTAGGCGACCCACGGTTTCCGGATGGCGATCATGTTGGTTCTCCTTCTGCGCTCGTGGCGCGATGTGGCGCGATGCATCGATGCTGCGCCGCGTTTGTGAAGCCGGGCGGGCTGCATTGCAAAGGAAATGTGAACCTCGCAACCGCCTGCACGGCACCGGGCGCGTCCGTCCTACAACTCATCGGCGGTTTTCCCACATGCGGCGGTGTGCGGGCGGCCTATCGTTTGTAGGTCGATGCCGGGTCACCTCTGCATTCAATTCACACATGTTCGAACGAACGGGAGTCAGGAAATGAACAGATCCATGTTGGTCGCACCGGCGGTGCTGGCGCTCGCGCTCTCCACCGCCTTCGCCCAGTCCACCACATCCACCCCCGGCGCCGGCAGCTCCGTCACGGGCGGCGGCGCGGCGCCCGCCGCGCAGGCCGGCGCGGGTACCCGCAACGCGCCCACGAAGCAGGACGACAAGCTCGCCCGCGGCGACCGCAAGTTCATCGAGACGGCGGGCGAGAACGGGATGTTCGAAGTCCAGATCGCGCAGCTGGCCGCAAGCAAGGCCACCGACGCGCAGGTCAAGAGCTTCGCCAGCATGCTCGTCGACCATCACACGGCCGCGAACAACGAGCTCGTGAAGATCGCGAATGCGCGCGCGGTCGAGTTGCCCGCGGCCCCGCCGCGCGGACTTCGCAAGGACATCGAGAAGCTCGGCAAGAAGACGGGCGCCGAGTTCGACAAGGACTTCGTGAGGGAAGTCGGCATCAAGGACCACGAGAAGAACATCAAGCTGTTCGAGAAGGCGAGCAAGGACGTGAAGGACGCCGAGCTCAAGGCCTTCGTCGACAAGACGCTGCCGGTGCTGCGCCAGCACCTGGCGGCGGCGAAGGCCCTGCCGCAGGCGGGCGGCAAGGGCGCCGGCAAGGGCTGAACGAGTTCACGGCGGCGACGCCGGAGGGAGGACGATGAAGATGGTGTGCGCGGCCGCGGCCGCGGCGATGGTTTTGGCACTGGGCACGACGGCCCGGGCGCAGTCCCACGCGGCCTACCGGCCGGCGTTCGCGCCCGCCGGCAACGGCGCTGCGGCCGTGCAAAAGCTCACGCCCGAGCAGCGCCAGGAACGGCGTTTCCTGCAGGAGGTCGCGGGCAACCTGCGCTTCCAGGCCGAGGCGTCGCGGCTCGCGCTGGCCCGCTCCGCCGACCCGCGCGTGCGGCAGGTGGCCGCGGCGCTCGTCAATCATGCGGCGGCCACGCAACCGGAAGTGCTGCACCTGCTGCACCAGCGCGGCATGGCGCTGCCGCTGCGGGGCAACGACGAAGTGCGCGTGATTCGCGCCCTGGCTGCTGCGTCGGGTCCGAAGTTCGACCGCGTGTATCTCGACGAGGTCGCCCTGAAGACGAACACGAACGATGCCGCGCGCTTCGAGCGCGTCCTTGCCGTGTCGCGCGATCCGCAGTTGCAGGCCTGGGCGCAGCGGCACCTGTCCACGGTGCGCTACCACGTCGTGCTGGCCGGCGGACGGCCGGCGTCGACGGCCACGATGGGCGCGCCGCGCGCCGTGATGCTCAGCGGACCTGGTAGCCCGTGACGCGCCAGCGCGCGTCGGGCTCGCGCATCACGGTCAGCGTTTCCTCGACTTCCTTGTTCTCGAACTTGCTGCGGAAGGTGGCGGTCACGTAGTCGCCCTTGCCGGGATGCCCCGGCAGCGAGTCCTTGTACCCGGTGCCCACCACGCTGCGCTCGACGAGGTTGCCGAGCGGCTGCCGGACCTGCGGAATGGCGTCCATCCATTTGCCCAGCGGCACGTTGCGGCGGAAGAGGGCGCTGGTGGACTCCCAGGCAGTGCCCCAGTCGCGCCGATCGAGCACCAGCAGGAAGCCCTGCGCGGTGATGCGCCCGGCGTTTTCCTTTTCCTTTTCGGGGTCGGGTGCGGCGTCCTGTGCCCAGGCGGCGAGGGGAGCCGCGAGCGCGGCGAAGAGGGCGGCGCGGCGTGAAATCGGAATCATGATGGTCGCAGTCTAGCCGCAGGGGCCGGCCCATCGGCTGGCGGCGGAAACATCTTTGCTCAATACACCTCGTCGTGGCTCCCCACCTGGATCGGCACGATCGTCGTCTCGCGGATCACGAACTCGATGGTGATGCGGTACGAAAGGGTGATCGACACCGAATGCAGCCCCTCCCGCCGACCGGCCAGCGCGTGAAGGCGCAGCGATGGATGATGGGGATTCGCCTCGAGCAGCGCCAGCGCCTTGCCGTATTGCGTCTTCAGGTCGGGATGCCGCCGCAGGAACTTGAGTTCGTTCTTGAGGTACGACTCGGTGAACCGCAGGCGCCAGGCCATCAGCCGCGCTTCTTGCGTGCAGGCGCCGCGTCGGCGGCGAGCAGGGCCTCCAGCCGTTGCATGTGTTGTGCCGCGGTCTCGACGATGACGCGACCCGCCGCTTCGTCGGCCCGGCTCTGCGCCAGGGCGGCGTCGAGCTCGCATTCGCGGAGGTAGCGGTACTGCGCCATGTCCATCACGACGAACCGCTCCTTGCCGCGCACGGAGATGCTTGCCTCCGGCTGGGCAGAGAGCTTCTCCTCGATGGCGGCAACGCCGCGCGTCTTGAGGTCGTTCGCGGTCAGGCTGTTCATGGTGTGATTCTAAGCACGATTCGGCGTACGATGAATCGTGCGATCAATGGTACCATCGTCGGCATGACGCCTCTCCCCACGCGCCCCGCCAACTTCCGCGACCTCGCGCTGCACGTGCCGGTGGACCTGCGGCTGCGGCCGCGCACGCTGTATCGCAGCGACCACCTCGGCGCGCTCGACGAAAACGATTCCCGCCAGATCCACGCGCTCGGCATCGCCCGCGTGATCGACTTCCGCGGCGTGACCGAGCGCGAGTCGGCCGCATGTCGCGTGCCCGGCGTCGCGGTGCATTCGCTCGCCATCGAGCCGACCATCGTGCAGAAGCTGCACACGCTGCTCGATGCGGGCGCGGAGCTGTCGGCGGACGACGTCGTCGAACTGATGCGCGACACCTATCGCGGCTTCGTGCGCACGAATTCCGACCGCTTCAGGGAGTTCTTCGGCCACCTGCTGGAGAAGAACGAGCCTACCGTATTCCACTGCACCGCGGGCAAGGACCGCACGGGCTTCGCCGCGGCCCTCGTGCTCGGCGCGCTCGACGTGCCGCACGAACATGTGCTGGCCGACTACCTCGCGACCAACGACCACCTGAACCCCGACGGCCCACAGGGCTGGACCTTGCCGCCGCAGGTGGCGCACGTGATGTACCGCGTGCAGCCGGAGTTCCTGCAGGCCGCTTTCGATGCGGTGGACGAGGATTACGGCGGGCTCGAAGGCTATCTGCGCGACGGCCTGGGCCTGCGCGAGCCCGAGCGCGCGCGCCTGCGCGAGCTGTACCTCGTTCCTGCATAACGAACGGTCGGCGTCCTACGTGCCCCAACGCGGGGTGCCGACAGGTCGCGCGCACCACGCTGGACCACACTTGCTTCAACGGTCGGCAACCGCCGGCCTACAAGATCGAAGCGAGAAGAAGGGAGTGGAGCGATGGCCAACGCGATTCGTCCGCAGCAAGGCAACGCCAATGGCAAGCGCAGCCGCTAGCACTGGCCGGGGAGGCTCCATGGTCTACGCCCTCTTCTCCGCCACCGTCCTCGCCGCCGTTGGCGCCGTCTACGCAGCTGCCATCGGCTACCTGTGGCTGCGCCAGGAGCGGCTGCTGTTTGAGCCCGAGGCCTTGCCGCACGACGAACCCATCGCGAAGGACGCCGATACGCACGAACTGTTCGTCGACGTGCCGGGCGCGCGGCTGTCGGTCGCCCACCTCAAGCGGGAGAATCCGCGCGGCGTGTTCTTCTTCCTGCACGGCAACTCGGGCAACCTCAAGAAGTGGTTCGTGGAGCTGGACGCGTTTCGCCAGGCCAACTTCGACGTCGTGATGTTCGACTACCGCGGATTCGGCAAATCGAGCGGCTGCATCGCGAGCGAAGAGCAGCTGCGCGCCGACGTGTCCGCCGTGTGGGAGCATTTCGCGCCGCAGTACGAAGGCAAGCGGGTCGTGATTTCGGGGCAGTCGTTGGGAACGGGGCTGGCCGCGGGCCTCGCCGCGCAGTTGTGCGCGGCGGGCCGCGCGCCAGACCTCACATTGCTCGTGTCGCCCTACAGCAGCATGCGCAACCTCGCGTCCGAGCTTTATCCCTGGGTGCCCGTCGAGCGGGTGTTGCGCTACCCGCTGCACACGCTCGACCATGCGGCCAAGCTGCTCGGCCCGGTGATGCTGATCCACGGCGAGAAGGACGAGCTCATCCCGATCAGCCACAGCGAGAAGCTGTGCAGCGTGGTGCGCGGAGCGCAACTCCTGCGCGTGACCGGCGCCGGGCACAGCGACGTGCATCAGTTCCCCGATGTGCGCAAGGCGCTCGCCTCGGCGCTCGGCAGGCTTTGAGCGCTGCGTAGCTCTTCTCTTCTCCGCCCTGCTGTCCTACAAGCTTCGGCAGTCGCGGATGACACAGCCGCAGCGGGGCGTGTCTAGAGTGACCGCAGGACCCGACCCGGGCGCCCTTTCCACCCAACCACCCACCCGATCTCCTGCGAGATCGATAGAGACTCAAGGAGCTACCCATGAACAACCCCACACTCACCCGTTGCGCCACTGCCCTGGCCGTCGTGGCCGCCCTGTCGCTGGGCGCCTGCGGCAAGAAGGTGGACGACACGACCGCCACCAGCTCGACGCCCACCACCACGACCCCGATGCCGTCCTCGACGGACAGCGCCAGCTCGACGTCGAGTAGCACCCCGAGCACGACGGATTCCAGCACCTCCGGCATGACCGCGGGCAGCGGCTCCACGGGCACCTCCAGCACGGACACGGCCTCGACGGCGGGCTCCGGCACGTCGATGGGCGCTTCGGGCACCGCCGGCACGACCACGGGCACCTCGGGCATGGCCGGCACGCCGGGCATGAGCAGCACGGACGCGTCCACATCCGCCGGCGGCGGCAGCATGGGCTCGACGGGCGCGATGAGCAGCACGCCCAGCACCACGACCACGACGCGCTGACGATGACGGGGCTCGCGCCCCGCCAGACCCGGGCGACCGGGTCTCCTCAGCCCCCAGCGGCCGGTCCTTTTGCGACCGGCCGTTTCGCGTCGCCGCACCACTCGCTCCAGCTCCCGGCATAGAGCGCCGGGCGCCCCAGTCCGGCGACTTCCATGGCGATCACGTTCGGCAGCGCGCTCACGCCGCTGCCGCAGTGATGCACGACGCTCGCGGCGTCGCGGCCGGCGAGCAACTCCTCGAACTCCGAGCGCAACTGCGCCGCGGACTTGAAGCGCCCGTCGGCGCCCATGTTCTGCGTGAAGGGGCGATTGAGCGCGCCGGGAATGTGGCCGGCCACCGGATCGAGCGGCTCCACTTCGCCGCGATAGCGCTGCGGCGCACGCGCATCGATGATCGTGTGCTTCGGCGTGCCCAGGGCGCTTTCGATCTGCGTGGTCGTGACCAGCGTCGCGCGCGGCTCGCCGAGTTCGAAGTTCGACTGGAAATGCGATGGCTCCGCGCCGCTCGCGACCTTCCCGCCGGCCGCCTGCCAGGCCTGCAATCCGCCATCGAGCACCTGCACGGCCTCGTGGCCGGCCCACCTCAGCATCCACCACAGGCGGCCGCAGTAATTGGCCCCGTTGCGGTCGTAGACCACGGCGCGCATGTCGTTGGCGAAGCCCACGCTGGAGAGCCAGATCGCAAACTTCTCGCGGCCGGGCAGGGGATGGCGGCCGCCCGATGCGGCGTCGGGATGGGGCTGGTACTTGCCGCTCGCGTCGGGCGTGCCCTTGTCGCTCAGGTCATGGTCGAGGTGCGCATACACCGCGCCGGGAATGTGCGCCTGCCGGTACTGCTCCTCGCCGGCCGCGGGGTTCATGAGGTCGAAGCTGCAGTCGAACACCATGTGCCGCGCGCCGCTCGCGCGCAGGGCGAGGAGTTCCTCGGCGGAAATAAGGGGGCTGTTCGTCATGTCAATGTTCCTCCGCGGGCGAGTCGGGCGCTGCGCGCGCACGCAGCACGGTGGCCGCGATGCCGCTCGCGACGATCAGCGCCATGCCGGCCCAGCCGAGGAGCGGAATGCGATCGCCGAAGAGCAGCAGGCTGTACAGCGCGCCGAACACGATGCCCGAGTATTGCAGGTTGGCCACGACCAGGGTGGACGTCTCCGCATATGCGCGCGTCATGCAGAACTGCCCCAGCGCCGCGAGCAGGCCGATGGGCAGCAGCCAGCCGGCGCGCGACCAGTGCCAGTCGGACGCGGTCCCGACGGCCGTGCCGGTCGCCAACATGCCCACGAGGCCGCCGATCGCCGAGCCCAGCGCGAAATAGAACACCGTGCGCGTCTCCGGCTCGCCCAGCCGGCCGAGCGCCATGACCTGCAGGTACGCGATCGCGGCCGTGAGACCCGACAGCAGGCCGATGACGGCCGCGAACAACTGGTCCTGTTCGAGCGTGGGGCGCAGCATGAGGACGACGCCCGCGAATCCCGCCGCAACGGTGGCCGCGAGCGGTCCCTGCCGCAGCGGGGCGGCCAGACCGTCGCGCGGATTCCACGCGAACAGCGCGCCGCCGATGAGGAAGACGGCGATCCACACGCTGCTCATGTAGTTGAGCGTCATCGCGGTGGCGACCGGCAGGTACGCGATGCTGTAGAACCACGCGCCGAGCGAGATCACGCCCACGACGCTGCGCCACAGGTGCATCGAGCCGTAGGCGGTGGCGAGCGTCTCGCCGCGCGAGCGCGCCCACAGCCACATCAGGAGCATGCCGATCGCGCCGCGGTAGAACAGGATCTCGGCCGTGCCGAACCATTCGGAGGCGATCTTCACGCAGACCGCCATCGTCGCGAAGAAGAACGACGATAGAAGGATCCAGGCCACTCAGGCGGCCGGCACGTGCGCGCCCATCATCTCGCGGTACCACTCGTGGAAGTGCTGCATGCCGTCTTCCATCGGGCTCTGGTAGGGGCCGACCTCGTTGTCGCCGCGTTCGTGGAGCGCCTTGCGGCCGGCGTCCATGCGCAGCGCGATCTCGTCGTCCTCCACGCAGGTTTCCATGTACGCCGCGCGCTGCGCCTCGACGAACTCGCGTTCGAAGGCGGCGATCTCCTCGGGGTAGAAGAACTCCACCACGTTGACCGTCTTCTGCGGCCCCTTGGGCAGCAGCGTGGAGACGACCAGCACGTTGGGATAGAACTCCACCATCACGTTCGGATGAAGGGTGAGCCACACCGCCCCGTGCTTCAGCGGCTTGTCGCCCTGGCAGCGCAGCACCTCGTCGTGCCACTTGCCGTAGACGTCCGAGCCGGCCTTGCCCAGCGCGTTGGCGACGCCGACGGTCTGCACCGACCAGTGCTTGCCGAAGTCCCAGCGCAGGTCGTCGCAGGTCACGAAGTTGCCCAGGCCGGGGTGGAACGGGCCGACGTGATAGTCCTCGAGGTAGACCTCGATGAAGGTCTTCCAGTTGTAGTCGACCTCGTGGAGTTCGACGTGGTCCAGCACGTAACCGGAGAAGTCGAAATGCTCGGGCGTCGGGCCGAGGCGGCGCATCGCGGCATTCACGTCGAAGCCGTTGGCCTCGAACAGCAGCCCGTTCCAGCTCTGCAGCGGATAACGCTTGAGGCTCAGGCAGGGGTCGTCCGCGAAGCGCGGCGCGCCCAGCAGCGTGCCCACGGGGCTGCCGTTGCCGCCGCTGTAGGTCCAGCGGTGCAGGGGGCAGACGATGTTGCCGCCGGAGCCGGAGGCGCCGTGTCCGGGCGCGATGGAGCCGCGCCCGCGCAGCATCACGGCCTGCCGATGGCGGCAGACGTTGGAGATGAGCTCGATGCCGGCGGGCGTGCGCACGAGGGCGCGCCCCTCGCCCTCCTGCGGGAGGGCCAGGTAGTCGCCGACCTCGGGCACTGCCAGTTCATGGCCCACGTAGCGTGGGCCGGGCTGCAAGATGGTCTCCATCTCGCGCGTGAACAGCGCCTCGTCGAAATAGCTGGAAACCGGAAGTTGACTTACGGCCTGCTTGAATTGAAGACTTAAATCAGACACGGGAACCTGACCTAGAGACTCCCCCTATGAAGGGGCAGGGCCGCGACTGCGCGCGGGGGTACGACCAAGGAGGGGCGATTCTACCCCGGGGGGTCAGTTGGGGGCGGCCCGCCTAAAATCCATGATCGACTCAAAGATCTCATGACCCGAGCCTCCAACACGCCACCGGCCAGCTACGAAGCGGCACTCTCCGAGCTGGAGCAGCTCGTGGGACAGATCGAATCCGGCCAGCTCCCCCTGGAGCAGTTGCTCGCCGGGTACGAGCGCGGAGCCGATCTCCTGAAGTACTGCCGTGACAAACTGCAGGCCGTGGAAGACCAGATCAAGGTGCTCGACGGAACGACTTTGAAACCATGGACGCAAGAGTGAAGGGCGCGGAGGTCGCCGCCGGCTTCGAGCTGGGTGCGTGGTGCGCCGAGCGGCTCGCCCGCGTCGAGCGTGCGCTCGACCAATGGCTGCCCGCCGATGCGCCGGCCGGCCTGGGCGAGGCGATGCGCTACGCCGTGCTCGACGGCGGCAAGCGCCTGCGGCCGCTGCTCGTGATGGCGGCGAGCGAAGCGGTGCGGGGCCACGAAGAAGCCGCGCTGCGCGCCGGCTGCGCCGTCGAGCTCATCCATGCGTACTCGCTCGTCCACGACGACATGCCCTGCATGGACAACGACGTGCTGCGCCGCGGCAAGCCCACTGTGCATGTGCGGTTCGGGCAGGCGACGGCGCTGCTCGCGGGCGATGCGCTCCAGGCGCTGGCCTTCGAATTCCTGACGCCCGAGCCGGACGACGCCGGCGGCGTGCCGCAGGCGGCGCAAGCGCGACTGTGCGCACTCCTCGCACGGGCCGCGGGCCATGCGGGCATGGCGGGCGGGCAGGCGATCGATCTTGCCGCCGTTGGCCGCACCCTGACCGAGGACGAGCTGCGCCGCATGCATCGGCTGAAGACCGGCGCCTTGCTGCAGGCGAGCGTCATGATGGGCGTGGCGTGCGGCAACGCAACGCCCGACGCAGCCGCGGCACTGGCCGATTACGGCCGGGCGGTGGGCCTCGCGTTCCAGGTGGTCGACGACATCCTGGACGTCACCGCAGACTCGGCGACGCTCGGCAAGACGCCGGGCAAGGACGCGGCGCAGGACAAGCCGACGTACATTTCGCTGCTGGGGCTCGAGCGGGCGCGCGGTTATGCGCGCGAGCTGCTCGAGCAGGCGCGCGGCGCGCTGGTCGCGAGCGGGCTCGAGGACACCCGGGCGCTGCGCGGCCTGGCCGAGCTGGTGGTGGACCGGGAACACTGATGATGCTTCTATGACGCTTCTGCAACAGATCGAGACCCCCGCGCAACTGCGCCAGCTGCCCCGTGCGCAACTGCGCCAGGTCGCCGACGAGCTTCGCGCATACGTGCTGGACAGCGTCGCCAAGACGGGCGGCCACCTGAGCTCGAACCTCGGCACCGTGGAGCTCACGCTCGCGCTGCACTACGTGTTCGACACGCCGCACGACCGCATCGTGTGGGACGTGGGCCACCAGACCTATCCGCACAAGATCCTCACCGGCCGGCGCGACCGCATGGACACGCTGCGCCAGCTGGGCGGGCTCGCGGGCTTTCCGCAGCGCGCGGAGAGCGAATACGACACCTTCGGCACCGCGCATTCGTCGACCAGCATCTCGGCGGCGCTCGGCATGGCGTTGGCCGCGAAGCACAAGGGCGAGCGGCGCAAGGCCATCGCCGTGATCGGCGACGGCGCGATGAGCGCCGGCATGGCCTTCGAGGCGCTCAACAACGCGGGCGTGTGCGACTGCAACCTGCTCGTGATCCTCAACGACAACGACATGTCGATCAGCCCGCCGGTGGGCGCGCTCAACCGCTACCTGGCCCAGCTCATGAGCGGCCGCTTCTACACGGCGGGCAAGACCGTCGCGAAGAACGTGCTGTCCATCGCGCCGCCGCTGTTCGAACTCGCCAAGCGTTTCGAGGAGCACGCGAAGGGCATGGTGGTCCCCGCGACGCTGTTCGAGAAGTTCGGCTTCAATTACATCGGCCCCATCGACGGCCACGACCTCGACTCGCTCATCCCCACGCTCGAGAACATCCGCAACCTCCAGGGGCCGCAGTTCCTGCACGTCGTCACGAAGAAGGGGCAGGGCTACAAGCTCGCCGAGGCCGACCCCGTGGCGTATCACGGCCCGGGCAAGTTCGACCCGGCGGTGGGCCTCACGAAGCCCGCGACCGTGCCCAAGCCCACCTTCACGCAGGTGTTCGGCCAGTGGCTCTGCGACATGGCCGCGAAGGACTCGCGCCTGGTCGGCATCACGCCCGCCATGCGCGAGGGTTCGGGCCTCGTCGAATTCGAAAAACGCTTTCCCGACCGCTACTTCGACGTCGGCATCGCCGAGCAGCATGCGGTGACCTTCGCCGCGGGCATGGCGTGCGAAGGCCTGAAGCCGGTGGTGGCGATCTATTCCACCTTCCTGCAGCGCGGCTACGACCAGCTGATCCACGACGTCGCGCTGCAGAACCTGCCCGTGGTGTTCGCGCTCGACCGCGCGGGCCTGGTCGGCGCGGACGGCCCCACGCACGCGGGCGCCTACGACATCCCCTACCTGCGCTGCATTCCGCAGGTGAGCATCGCCTGCCCCGCCGACGAGAACGAGTGCCGCAAGCTGCTCACCTCCGCGTTCGAGCAGAACCATCCCGTGGCCGTGCGCTATCCGCGCGGCGCGGGCGCCGGCGTCGCCATCGAGCCGGGGCTGTCGTCGCTGCCCTTCGGCAAGGGCGAGGTGCGGCGGCAGGGCAAGGGCGTGGCGGTGCTGGCCTTCGGCACGCTGCTGTACCCCGCGCTCGAAGCCGCGCAGCGACTGAACCTCACCGTCGCCAACATGCGCTGGGCCAAGCCGCTCGACACGGAATTGCTCCTGCAGCTCGCGCAGACGCACGAGGCATTCGTGACGGTGGAAGAGGGCGCGATCATGGGCGGCGCGGGCAGTGCGGTGACCGAGGCATTGAACGCCGCGGGCATCGTCAAGCCGGTGCTGCAGCTCGGCTTGCGCGACGAGTACGCGCCGCATGGCGACCCCGCCCGCCTGCTCGCGCTGCAGGGGCTGGATGCGGCGGGCATCGAAGCGTCGATCCAGGCGCGCTTCGCAACTTTGCTCGATCGCGGTGCGCCATCGCTCAAGGTTGTCGGCTGAAAAGCAACGGTTCCTGAAAAAAGACTGACTGCGCGCGTGCAGTCGAAGGTTGTCAGGGTTTCCTCACGGGAAAACCCCTGAGCTACTGCATCGGCAGATTCCTAGAATGGATTCGCTCTCGCAAACTTTAGTTGCGTCAGATTCCGTCAGCCTTGTCCTTCTCAGGAGTGCAATCCATGGATCGTCGTTCCCTCATCAAGAATGCCGGCATCGCCGGCGTGCTGGCCGCCGGCGTCGCGCCCGCGGTACACGCGCAGGCGGCAGTGCGCTGGCGCATGGCGTCGAGCTTTCCCAAGGCCCTCGACACCATCTTCGGCGCTGCTGAGGTGTTCTCCGACCGGGTGAAGAAGATGTCCGGCGGCAAGTTCGAGGTGTCGGTCCACGCCGCGGGCGAACTGATGCCCGCGCTGGGCATCGTGGACGGCGTGCAGCAGGGCTCGGTGGAGTGCGGCCACACGGCGCCGTACTACTACTTCGGCAAGAGCCCGGTGTTCGGCCTGGGCTGCGCGATTCCCTTCGGCCTCAACAGCCGGCAGATGACGGCCTGGATGTTCGAGGGCAACGGCATGAAGCTGATGCGCGAGTTCTACGCGAAGTACAGCATCATCAACTTCCCCATGGGCAACACCGGCGCGCAGATGGGCGGCTGGTACCGCAAGGAAATCAAGTCGGTCAAGGACCTCAAGGGCCTGAAGTTCCGCACGGGCGGCTTTGCCGGCATGGTGATGGAGAAGCTGGGCGCCATCCCGCAGAACCTGCCGGGCGGCGAGATCTACACCGCGCTCGAGAAGGGCACGATCGACGCGGCCGAGTGGGTGGGCCCGTACGACGACCAGAAGCTCGGCTTCAACAAGGTCGCGCCGTTCTACTACTACCCCGGCTGGTGGGAAGGCGGCCCGCAGCTCGACCTGTTCGTGAACCAGAAGGCCTACGACGCGCTGTCGCCGGAGAACAAGGCCATCGTCGAAGCGGCCGCGTCCGAGGCGCACATCATCATGCAGGCGCGCTACGACGGCCGCAACCCGATGGCGCTGAAACAGCTCGTGGGCGCGGGCACCAAGCTGCGTCCCTTCCCGAACGAGGTGCTGTCCGAGGCGTTCAAGGCGGCGATGGCGCTCTACGCGGACCTGAATGCGAAGAATCCCGAGTGGGCGAAGGTCTACGCCGACTACTCGAAGTTCCGCGCCGACCAGAACCTCTGGTTCCGCTTCACCGAAGCGACCTTCGACCGGTTCATGCAGTCGCAGAAGCTGTAAGAGGCGCTCGCGCACGACAAAGGCCCTTCGGGGCCTTTTTTTTCGTGCCGTCCGTTCGCGCTTATGTCCACCATTTTTTACAAAGAAACAGGATTTTGCTTAAAATGGTGGACATGCCGAGCCGTCCACCCATCATCTTCCCCCAGGAGCAGCGCACGCTGAAGGCCCTGGGCGAGCGCATTCGCCTCGCGCGCTTGCGTCGCAGGCTCACGGCGACCGCGATCGCGCAGCGAGCAGGCATCGCGCGGGCGACGCTTTACAACGTGGAAAGCGGCGATGGCCGCGCCACGATGGGGACGTATCTCCGCGTCCTCGCCGCGCTCGGGCTCGAGAAGGACCTCGATCTCGTGGCCGCGGACGACAAGGTGGGCCGCAAGCTGCAGGATCTTTCGCTCGACGCGCAGGGGACTCCTCCATGAGCGTGTCGGCAGGTACGCTCGAAGTGTGGCTGGACGCGGACGTCGGGCCGCTTGCGCGCGTCGGCATGCTGTCGCACGACCGGGGTCAGATCCGGTTCCGCTACGACCGGGCGTGGCTGCACGATCCTCGCGCCTTCGCACTCGACCCCGACCTGTCGCTCGACGACCAGCCGTTCTTTCCGAAGCCCGAGCTGGGCAATTTCGGGATCTTTCTCGACTCGTCCCCGGATCGCTGGGGCCAGACGCTGATGAAGCGCCGTGAGGCGCTTCAGGCCAAGGACGAAAAGCGCGCGGCGCGTACGCTCTACGCTTGGGACGTCCTCGTCGGCGTCCAGGATCCCACCCGGCAGGGCGCCTTGCGCTTCCGGCGGCCCGGAGATGAAGGCTTCTTGGCGGACGAGAAAATGGCCGCCCCGCCCGTGACGACCTTGCGCGACCTCGAAGCCGTGGCTCTGCAACTCACGGGCAAGCGCATCGACGACCTCGATGCGCTGCGCAAATGGCTCGCCGTGCTCGTTGCGCCGGGCGCATCGCTGGGCGGGGCGCGACCGAAGGCCAATTTCACGGACACTGATGGCACGCTCTGGATCGCGAAGTTTCCCGCGCGCGACGACGACCGCGACATCGGCGGCTGGGAATACGTCGTTCATCGGCTCGCGCTGCTCGCCGGCGTTGACGTGCCCCGCGCGCGCGTTCACCGGGTCGGCTCCGGATTCCACACCTTCTGCGTCGAGCGGTTCGACCGCGTGGCGGGCAAGCGCCGCTTCTACGCCTCGGCCATGACCCTGCTGCGCAAGGAGAGAAGCGAAGGCACGAGTTACCTCGAGCTCGCGGAATTCATCCGCCACCACGGCGATGCGCCGCACGCGGCGACGGACCTGCGGCAGCTCTATCGGCGCGTCGCGTTCAACGTGGCGGTCGGAAACCGCGACGATCATTTGCGCAATCACGGATTCCTGCTCGGACAGGCCGGGTGGCGGCTCGCACCCGCCTTCGACGTGAACGCGAGTCCGGACAAGGCGCACCATGTGCTGAACATCGACGACGTCGACGACAGGCCCAGCCTCGAGTCGGTGCTCGAGACCTCCGAGTTCTATGGTGTCGACGAGGTTGCCGCCGCGGTCGTCGTGGAGGAGATTGCCGGCGTGGTGGACGACTGGCGAGCCATCGCCGCGCAGACCGGCTTGTCCCGGGCGGACGCCGAGCTCATGCAGCCCGCGTTCGCGGCGCACGCCGAATACCGCGGCTCGTGACTCGCCCGACAGCCAGCCGACTCGCCTGGCGCGCCGAATACTCGCTTCGGCGCCACGTTCCCCACGCGCTGCCAGCCTTCTGACAGGGTTTCGAGTCCGCCGAGCTTCATCATCGCGCGCGCAGTAACTCGAGACAGACAACAGGAGTCTTCATCCAATGGATCGCCGTTCCCTCATCAAAAACGCCGGCATCGCCGGCATCGTCGCCGCCGGCGTCGCGCCCGCGGTGCATGCGCAGGCCGCGGTGCGCTGGCGCCTCGCCTCCAGCTTCCCCAAGTCGCTCGACACCATCTTCGGCAGCGCCGAAATGTTCTCGAAGACCGTGCGGGCGCTGTCCGGCGGCAAGTTCGAAGTGTCTGTGCATGCGGCCGGCGAGATCACGCCCCCGTTCGGCGTGGTCGACGCGCTGCAGCAAGGCAGCATCGACATGGCGCAGACCGCGCCCTATTACTTCACCGGCAAGGACCCGATCTTCGCGTTCGGCTGCGCCGTGCCCTTCGGCCTGACCGCGCGCCAGATGGATGCGTGGATGGAGCACGGCGAAGGCCGCAAGCTCATGGACGAGTTCTATGCCAAGTACGGCTTCACCAGCCGCAGCTCGGGCAACACCGGCACGCAGATGGGCGGCTGGTACCGCAAGGAGATCAAGACCGTCGCCGACCTCAAGGGCCTGAAGATGCGCCTGGGCGGCGGCCTCTTCGGCGAAGCGATGGCCAAGCTCGGCGTCGTGGCGCAGAACATGCCGGCGGGCGAGGTGTACTCCGCGCTCGAAAAGGGCACGCTGGACGCCACCGAATTCGTCGGCCCCTACGACGACGAGAAGCTCGGCTTCAACAAGGTCGCGCCCTTCTACTACTACCCCGGCTGGTGGGAAGGCGGCGCCGAGCTGGAGTTCTTCATCAACACCAAGGCGTACAACGCGCTGTCGGCCGAGTTCAAGGCGATCGTCGACGCCGCCACCAACGTGGCCGCGCGCGACATGACCGCGAAGTACGATGCCCGCAACCCCATCGCGCTCAAGCGCCTGGTGGCCGCCAAGACGAAGCTGCGGCCGTTCAGCAAGGACATCATGGATGCGGGCTGGAAGGCTGCGCAGGAAGTGTTCGCCGCGCACGAGGCGAAGTCGCCCGAGTTCAAGAAGATCCACCAGTCGATGCGCGCGTTCCAGCGCGACCAGATGCTGTGGGAGCGCTTCTCGGAGTTTCGCTACTCGAGCTACATGTCGGGCGTGAAGGTCTGATAGCAGCCCCCGTCATTCCCGCCTCCGCGGGAATGACGCAGCGGCGTTCAACGGAAGTTGCGGAACGACTTCAACTCGACGACGAGCCGCTCGAACTCCTCGAGCATCGCCTTGTCGGCCGTGTAGAACACCGCGAACTTGCCCAGCAGGGTGCGCACGTACAGGCGCGGCGCGATCAGCCATTCGAGGCCGCGCACGCGAATGAGCTTCGCGTAAGCGAGCTCGTGCAGTTCCATCTTCTTGTCCCACATCCAGCTCTGGTGCAACGCCTCGGGCGTCAGCGTGGTCTTGCTGGTCTGGATGAACCACCATGTGATCGCGACGACGGCGAAGGCCGCCAGCGGCCAGCCGAGCGCCATCGCGTTCGAGGCGCCGGCCGGCGCGAGCTTTCCCGCGGCCCATAGCGAATGCATCCAGGTGCCGATGGCGGCGACGAGGCCCGTGGCGAGCAGCCGGAAGAACCGCGAGAACGCGGCCGCCCGGATTCGCGCCGGCCGCGGCTCGAAGCGAAACGGCGGCGGACCCAGCGTCTCGGAAAGGGAGGGCGCGGACAAGGCTACTTCTTTTCCTTGAACAGCTCGTCGATCTTCCTCTGCTCTTCGTCCTCGGCCGACGTCCCGCCGGCCGCGGGTTCGGCGCCGGACGCCGCACCGGCCGCGGGCTCGGCCGAAGGCATGCCCGCGGCGGGCAGGTCGGCCGGCACCTCGATCCTCACCTTGTCGAGATCGACCTTCACCTCCTCGTCGAGGAAGACGGTGACGACCTTGGGAAAGAAGATCACGACGGCCACCAGCAGCAGCTGCATGAACACCCACGGGATCGAGCCGAGGTAGATGTCGTTGGAGAGCACCGGCCTCGGGATGCGCTTCTCCTTGAACAGCGTGTCGGCGATGCCGCGCAGGTAGAACAGGGCGAAGCCGAAGGGCGGATGCATGAAGCTCGTCTGCAGGTTCACGCACAGGATCACGCCGAACCAGATCAGGTCGATGCCCATCTTCGCCGCCACCGGCGCGAGCATCGGCACGACGATGAACGCGATCTCGAAGAAGTCGAGGAAGAACGCGAGGAAGAAGACGAAGATGTTGACGACGATGAGGAAGCCGACCTGGCCGCCCGGCAGGCCGGTGAGCAGGTGCTCGACCCAGATCGCGCCGTCGACGCCCTGGAACACCTGGCTGAAGACGCGCGAGCCGATGAGGATGAAGACGACCATCGCGGTGAGCCGCATGGTCCCGTGCATCGCCTCCCACAGCAGCGCGAACGACAGCCGCCGGTGTATCGCGGCGAGGATCAGCGCGCCCACCACGCCCATCGCGCCCGCCTCGGTCGGCGTCGCGATCGCGTGGTCCTGGAACGGCAGGCCGCCCATCGAGCCAAGCACGACGAAGATGAGCGCGGCCGACGGGACAATACCCTTGAGGCACTTGCCCCACAACGCCCAGCCGTGCAGCGTGCGGGCTTCCTTCGGCACGCCGGGGATGTCCTGCGGACGCACGAGGCCCAGCGCGAAGGTGTAGGCGGCGAAGAACAGGATCTGCAGGATCGACGGACCCCAGGCGCCCTTGTACATGTCGCCCACGGGCTTGCCGAGCTGGTCGGCCAGCACCACGAGCACGAGCGACGGCGGCACGAGCTGCGTGATGGTGCCCGAGGCCGCCAGCACGCCCGTGGCGTAGCGCATGTTGTAGTTGTAGCGCATCATCACCGGCAGCGAGATGAGCGCCATCGCGATCACCTGGCCCGCCACGGTGCCCGTGATCGCGCCGAGGATGAAGCCGACGATGATGACCGAGTAGCCGAGGCCGCCGCGCACGGGGCCGAAGAGCTGCCCCATCGAGTCGAGCATGTCCTCGGCGAGGCCGCACTTCTCGAGGATCGTCCCCATGAAGGTGAAGAAGGGGATCGCGAGCAGCAGCTCGTTCGACAGGATCGAGAAGATCGAGATGGGCAGGTTGCCCATGAACGCCGCCGGGAACCACCCCATCTCGATGGCGAAGAAGCCGCACGCCAGCCCCAGCGCCGCCAGCGAGAACGCGACCGGGAAGCCGATCAGCATCACGACCACCAGCCCCGCGAACATGATCGGGGCGAAACTTTGCATCTGCATCTTGTTCTCCGTCCTTCGTGCGGCTTACTGCACCGGCTTCTCGTAGGTCACGTCCATCGCGAAGCGGCCCTGCAGGTAGGCCACCCGCTTGATGATCTCGGCGATGCCTTGCAGGAAGAGCAGGCCGAAGCCGAGCGGCATGGTGAGCACGGCGGGCCAGCGGATCAGGCCGCCCGCGTTGTTGGACATCTCGTTGGTGACGAACACCTTCCAGAAGTACGGGACGGAGAGCCAGAAGAGCAGCCCGATCACGGGCAGCAGGAAGAACGTCAGGCCGAACAGGTCGACCCAGACCTTTCCGTTGCCGCGCAGCTTGCCGTAGATGATGTCCACGCGCACGTGCTCGTTCTTCTCCAGCACGTAGGGCGCGCCGAACATCACGATGGCGGCGAAGAGGTACCACTGCACCTCGAGCCAGGCGTTCGAGCTCATGTCGAAGCCGTAGCGCACGAAGGCGTTGCCGGCGCAGATCATCGCGGAGATGAAGACGCACCACGCCGCGAACCGGCCGAGGCGCTCGTGCAGCCAGTCCAGCGCCAGCGCAAATTTTAGTAGTGCTGCCATTTCGTCTCCTGGGCCTTAAATACTATCCGCTGGCTCGGCCGCTGTTTGAAAATAGCCTGACGAGCAACGGATCTCGCATTGCGCGGCCATCGCCGACCGGTGGCGCTGAATAATACTGAGGAATGACCCGACTTCACCCGCGCAATGAGCGAATGAGCGCCGATTCCGCCGAAGTGCGACACGCCGGCGCCGACGTGCTGTCGCTCGCTCTCATCGACGCGCGCAACCGCACGCTGCAATTGTTGTCGCACTTCGAGGGTGCGCCGGCCGACAGCGTCGCCGATGCGACGCTGCCGCGCTGGACCGCCGGCCATATCGCCTGGCTCGCCGAGTCGTGGATCGCGCGCAACCCGCAGCGCGGCCTGGGCGCGGCATGCCCGCGCGACGCCGTGCGGCTCGCGTCCATCGATCCGCAGGCCGATCGCTGGTACAACCCGGCGCTCGCGACGCCCGCGGACCGCCGCTCGGACGCGCAGCCCTCGCTCGACGCCGTGCGGGCCTGGCTGCTCGAGACGCTGGAGACGACGCTCGACCTGCTCGACAAGGCCGCGGGCGACGACGCGGCCCTGTACTTCTACCGCATGGCGCTGTGGCACGAGGACCTGCGCGCCGAACAGCTCGTGGCGCACGCGCAGGCGATCGGCCTCAACGTGGGCCTGCCCCTGCCCGGGGGCGCCGCGCCGCGCGAGCCGCTTGCGCTGCCGGCCACGCAGTGGCGGCTGGGCTGGCAGGGTGGCGGATTCGCGATCGACATCGAGGGCGGCGAGGAGGCCGTCGACGTGCCCGAGTTCGAGATCGACGCGCAGCCGGTCGGCTGGTCGCAGTTCGTCGAATTCATCGACGAGGGCGGCTACGACCGGCCGGAGTTCTGGCGGTCGGAGGGGTGGCGGTGGCTCGAACGCGCGACGGCGCTGGAAGGCCGGCGCGGACCGCGCCACGTCGAACAGATCGGCGTGGCGAGCGGCGCGGTGCTGCAGACCGTCTTCGGCAGGACCACGCGCATGAGCGGCACGCAGAACGTGATGCACGCGAGCTGGTGGGAAGCCGATGCCTTCGCGCGCTGGGCCGGCCGGCGGCTGCCGACCGAGGTCGAATGGGAAATCGCGGCGCATGCGGCGACGCGGCGCGGCTTCCGCTGGGGCGAGGTTCGCGAGTGGACCGGCGGCACCTTGCGGCCGTGGCAGGGCTTCGTATCCGACCCGTGGTCGGCCGATGCGGAACTCGATGCGACGACCGTCTTCGGTCAGGCGCGCGCGATCCGCGGCGCGTCGTTCGCCACGCCCGCGCGCATGCGCCACCCGAAGGCGCGTGCATGGGCATTGCCCGAGCGCGACGACGGGTTCGTCGGGTTCAGGACCTGCGCGCTCTGACGGCGCGCCGCTTCGGCGCGAGCGTCCACCATGGCAATTCCTCGGTGAGGCTCAGGACCTCGCCGCTGCGCCACGGTTCGTAGCCGGGCAGCTGGCGCAGGACCGACTGCCAGCCGTCGTGTTGCAGCAGCGCGCGCAGCGCGCGCACGGGCGGCTCCTCCAGCACGTCCTTCAGGCACACCAGCCAGTAGTGCTCCTGCACCAGGGGCACGAAGTCGACGCCCTGCGCGCGCGCCGTCGCCTCGATCCCCAGCCCCGCATCGGCATCGCCCGCGGCGATGGCGTGCGCCACGGCGCCGTGCGATGACTCGACGCGGTCGTGGCCCCGCACGTCGCGCGGCGCGACGCCGGCCTCGGCGAGCAGGTGATCGAAGAGGAGGCGCGTGCCGCTGCCGAGCGCGCGGTTGACGTAGCGGGCTTGCTTGTCGCGCAGGTCCGCGAGCGAACGCAATCCGAGCGGATTGCCCGGCGCGACCAGCAGCCCCTGGCTGCGCGTGGCGAATCCCATGAGCTTGTGCAGGCCCGGGCGCAGCAGCGGCGCGTAGGTCGCTTCCGCGAGGCTTCCCCGCTGCACCGACAGCGGTGTGTGGAAGCCCGCGACCGTGCATCGGCCCTCGTTCAGGGCGGCGATGGCGTCGACGCTGCCGCTGAAGCGCACATCCAGATGCAATCGCGCCTGCGCCACCGCGAACTCGCGCAGTTGCGTGAGGCCCTCGTCGTGGCTCGCGAAGAGCGTGAGCACCTGGGCGCTGTCGTCGAAAGCCACGGCGAAGGCGCGCTCGAGCTCCGCGCGCAGCGCCTCGACCTGCGGCGCGAGCCGCGCCTGCGCCTGCCGCTCGGCCCACAGCAGCTTGTCGCCGAAGGGCGCGAGCCGGGCGGGCTGGCCTTTCTCCCACACGATGAGCGCGTGGCCGAGTTCGGCTTCCCAGCGCTTGAGCTCGCCCCAGACGTGGCGATAGGAAAGGCCGACCGCCTGCGCCGCGCCCGAGATCGAGCCGTGCGCGCGCACGGCGTGCAGCAGGTCCATCAGCGCGTTTCGGATGAAGCCGGCGTCGCGTTCCGCGGACCAGGAATAGGAGAGATCGACCTTGCGCACCGCCCGAGTATGCGTCGGGACGGGCGCCAGGCCCGTCAGCTTCCCTTGCTTTCCGCCTCGTACTCGCGCCAGACTTCCTTCGCGAGCCGCAGGCTGTCGTTCGCCGCCGGAACGCCGCAGTAGATCATCGCCTGCAGCATGATGTTGACGAAGTCCTCTTTCGTGACGCCATTGCGGATGGCCGCGCGCATGTGCAGCCGCAGCTCGTGCTCCCGACCGAGCGCGGTAAGCATGGCGAGATTCAGCATGCTGCGCGTCTTGCGCGGAAAGTCCGGGCGCGACCAGACGGCGCCCCAGGCGAATTCCGTCACAATCTGCTGGAATTCGTC
Organism: Ramlibacter sp.; assembly: GCF_050250995.1. Classification (GTDB taxonomy): domain Bacteria; phylum Pseudomonadota; class Gammaproteobacteria; order Burkholderiales; family Burkholderiaceae_C; genus Ramlibacter. The sequence goes on along the minus strand of NZ_JBFWNP010000003.1, from coordinate 209,160 downwards.
GGTGAGGACGTTCTGCTCGAACGCGCGATGGACGTAGTCGGGTCCCAGGACTTCCTTGCGGGTGGCCAGGCCGGTTTCGAAGAGTTGCTTGTCCATGGTTACTCCGCCGCCTTGACCTTGCCGCTCTTCACGATTTCGGAGTAGCGCACCGTCAGGTCCGCGATGAAGGCGGCCCACTCCTGCTGCGTCCGGGTGTCCGGCACGGACCCCTTTTCGATCACCTGCTGCTGGAAAGCCGGGTCCAGAATGATCTGGCGGATGTCGTTGGAGACCTTCTGGACGATTTCCGGCGGCGTGGCCTTGGGCGCCATGACGCCGGAGAAGCCGACGCTGATGGTGCCGGGGAACTGCTCGTGGACGGTCGCCACCTCGGGAAACTGCGTGGCGCGCTTGTCGGAGAGACTCGCGATCACCTTCAGCCGGCCTTCCTTGATGTGCGGCAGCGTGGCCGCCATCGTGTCCACGCCCAGCTGGATGTGCCCGCCGATGAGGTCGTTCACGGCCATCGGGCTGCCCTTGTACGGCACCGGCACGATGTCCATGCCCGTGCGCAGCTTGACGAGCTCGCCCGCGAACTCGAGGCCGGTCGCGCTCACGCTCCAGGAGAGCTTGCCGGGCGCCCGCTTGGCCGCGGCCATCAGCTCGTTGAGGTTGTTGTACGGCGCATTGCGGTTCGCGACGATCAGCCAGGCCTGCGTGAAGACCGGCGCCACCGCGACGAAGTCGCGCTGCGTGTTGTACGGCAGCCTCGGGTAGAGCGCTTCGTTGATGACCGTGCTGCTCGTGGCGATGACGGTGAAGGTGTAGCCGTCGGGGGTCGCGTCCTTGCCGGCCATCATGCCTGGGATCGCGTTGCCGCCGCCGCGGTTTTCAACGACCACGCCCTGGCCCCAGCGCTGGGCCAGTCGCTCGGCGAGCATGCGGGTGATGATGTCGGTCGCCTGCCCAGCCGGGAAGGGGATGATGAGCTTCACCGGCCGATTGGGGTAGCCGGCGGCGCGGTCCTGCGCGGATGCGCCCAAAGGTGCCGCGAGCGAGGCCAGGGCAAAGCCCAGCAGCGTGAGTGATTTGAGCAGCTTCATGTCGTCGTCTCCGGAGTTGTCTGGGGGGCCTGTGCCTTCAGTGCGAAGCCTTCGTAGTTCTTCGCGGCGATGTCGTCGCAGATCTTTCGGTACTTGTCGAGGCCGGCGACGTAGGGCATGAACACGCGCGGCTTGCCGGGGATGTTCGCGCCGACGTACCAGGAATTCGCAAGCGGATAAAGCGTCGAGTCCGCGACCTGGTTGACGTGCTCGACCCACTGGTCTTCCTTCGCGACCTCGGGCTCGATCGCGACGACACCGCGCGCGCGCAGGTGCTGCAGGCAGTCGGCGATCCAGTCCACGTGCTGTTCGATGGACGAGACCATGTTCGTCTTGACCGACGGGCTGCCGGGGCCGGTGATGACGAACATGTTCGGAAAGCCCGCGGTCATGAGGCCGAGATACGTGCGCGGACCGTCCGCCCACTTCTCTCGCAACGATCGGCCGCCGCGGCCACGCACGTCCATGTCGAGCAGGGCGCCCGTCATCGCGTCGTAGCCGGTGGCGAACACGATCGTGTCGAGTTCGTACTCCTTCGTGCCCGTGCGCAGACCCTTCGCCGTCACCTCCACGATCGGATCGCTCTTCACGTCCACCAGCGTGACGTTGTCGCGGTTGAAGGTCTCGAAGTAGCCGTTGTCCAGGCAGAGGCGCTTGGTTCCGATGTAATGGTCGTTCGGCATCAGCAGCTTCGCGACCTCGGGGTCGCGCACGATGCCGCGGATCTTGTCGCGCACGAACTCGCAGGCGGTCTCGTTCGAGTCCTTGTTCACCAGCAGGTCGTTGTACGCGTACAGGAAGCTGATGTTGCCGCCGGTGTTCCACTTCTTCTCGTACACCGCGCGCCGTTCGTCCTCCTCCTCCTGCAGCGCCGACTTCGTCGGCGGCGCGTGGCCGGCGATGCCGAACGGCGTGCGCCGCGCCTCTTCGCGCCACTCCGCGTATTTCTTCTTGTGGGCCGCATCGGCCTCCGGCGTGAGCGGCCGGTTGATCGCGGGCACCGTGAAGTTGGCGGTGCGTTGGAAGACGTGCAGGTGCTTCGCCTGTTCGGCGATGAGCGGAATGGCCTGGATGCCCGAGGAACCCGTGCCGATCACGCCCACGCGCTTGCCGGCGAAGTCGACCCCTTCGTACGGCCACTGGCCGGTGTGGTGCCACTCCCCGCGGAAATTCTCGAGCCCCGGGAAGCGGGGCACGCGCGGCAGCGAGAGGTTGCCCGACGCCATCACGCACCAGCGCGCGGTGGCGCGATGGCCGGCGGCCGTCTCCACCGTCCACTGGCTGGAGGCATCGTCGAACGTCGCCGAGCTCACCCGTGCGTTCAGCACGATGTCGCGGTTCAGGTCGAAGCGCTCCGCGACGTGGTGGATGTAGCGCAGGATGTCGGCCTGCGCGGCGAAGCGCTCGGGCCACACCCACTCCTGTTGCAGCTTCTCGTCGAACGAATACGAGTATTCGAGGCTCTCCACGTCGCAGCGTGCGCCGGGATAGCGGTTCCAGAACCAGGTGCCGCCGATGCCGCTGCCGGCCTCGAAGACCTTGACCTTCAGGCCCAGCCCTCGCAGGCGATGCAGCGCGTAGAGGCCGGCGAAGCCGCCGCCGATGACGATGGCGTCCAGTTGTTCGGCGCCGTCCGGGGCTCTGGTGTTCGACATTGTTCGTGCTCCTCGATTTCGATTCGGTCGTGCGTTCGGTCAGGCGATGGCGCCCACGCGGCGAGCCAGTTCCTCGGACCGCAGCGAGCGCTCGTAGTCGTCGCGCTCGGCCGCGGCGTCCGGCGCGTTGCCGGCGATCGCGTTCATCTGCCGCTTCATCGATCGCACGGCCTGCGGCTCGCACGCGCCTATGGCCTCCACGTAACGGCTCACCGTCGGCGCGAGTTCGTCGCGGTCCACGAGTTCGGTGAGGAAGCCGATGCGCAGCATTTCCTCGTCGGCAATGGTCTGTGCGGTCAGAAAGAGACGCTTCGCCTGCGTCGGGCCGAGCTGCGTCGTGTAGCGGCGCAGGCCACCGGGGTAGTAGTGCAGGCCGAACTTCGCGGCCGGCATGAACATGCGCGAGCCACGCACGCCGATGCGGAAGTCGCAGCACAGCGCGAGGTCGGTGGCGCCGCCGTACACGCTGCCGTTGAGCGCGCAGATCGTGGGCAGCGGGAAGTCCTCGACCACGTCCAGCAGCTTCTCGAATCGCCCGTCGAGCGTCTGCACGATGGCCTGGATGGTGTAGCCGGAACTGAAGGTCTGCTCGCCGGTGCCGGTGAGCACCAGCGCGCGCGCCTCGCCCTCGTCGAGGACCGTGTCGAGGTGCCGGCGGATCACGTCGAGGTCGTCCGGGTCGAGCCGGTTGTGTTCGCGCGGGCGGCGCAGCCGGATCACGGCGGCGGCGCCTTCGCGGTGGAGGCCGGGCGGTTCGCTATGCATGAGGCGCCATTTCGTGTTGCTGGATCACGCCTTCGGCCGCGAGCTGGTCGAGATCGCCTTCCGCGAAGCCGAACTCGGCGAGGACTTCGCGGGTATGCTGTCCGAGCAGGGGCGGCGGCGTGCGCACGCACCCGTCCTGCAGCGCTTCCATGCGGATCGGCGTCGCGACCTGCTTGAGGGCGCCGACAACCGGATGCTCGATCTCCTCGACGAGCCCGCAATGCCGCACCTGCGGATCGTCGAAGACGTCGGCCAGGCCGTTGATGGGGCCGGCGGGAATGCCGAGCGCATTGAGCTCGCGGGTCCACTCCATGCGCGTGCGGGTCTTCAGCTTCGACTCGATCAGGTCCTTCAACGCGGCGCGATTGCGCATGCGCGCCGCGTTGTCGGCGAAGCGCGGATCGCCGGCGACATCGAGGCGCAGCAATTTGCACAGACGTGCCCACATGTCGGGCGTGGCGGGTGCGAGGTTGAGCGGGCCGTCGCTCGCCTCGTAGACGCCATAGGGCGCGATGACGGGGTGCTGGTTGCCGGCAACCCCGGGCACTTCGCCGAGGCTCAGGTAGCGCTGGCCCTGCACGCTGAGCAGGCCGACCAGGCTGGCGAGCAGCGAACCCTCGACCCGCTGGCCCCGCCCGCTCGTCCGGCGGCCGATGACGGCGGACAGGATCCCGATCGCCACCCACATCCCCGATGTGAGGTCGCCGATGGCGGTGCCCACGCGCGTGGGACCCGTTTCGTCCTGGCCCGTGATGCTCATGAAGCCCGAATACCCTTGCGCGATCTGGTCGAAGCCCGGCAAGGCGCCCAGCGGCCCGCCGCTGCCGAAGCCGCTGATGCTGCCCATGATCAGCTTCGGGTTGGCCGCGGCCAGGGCGTCCCAGCCTAGGCCCATGTCCTCCATGGTGCCGGGCTTGAAGTTCTCTAGGACGATGTCGACCTCGCCCGCCATGCGCCGCAGCAGTTGCAGACCGCGCGGGTCGCGGAAGTTGACCGCGATGCCTCGCTTGTTGCGGTTCGCGGAGAGGTAGTAGACGCTCGTGTCGTGGTCGAACGGACCCCAGCCGCGGATCATGTCGCCCGCGGGCGTGGGCTCGACCTTCACGACGTCCGCGCCGAGGTCGGCGAGCACCATCGAGCAGAACGGGCCGGACAGGGCGCGGGACAGGTCGAGGACGCGAAGTCCCGCCAGGGGCAGACTCAAGGTGCTTCTCCGGTCACTCGAAGTTGACGACGACGGTCTTCTTGTGCGTGAAGTGGTCGAGCATGGATTCGAGCGAGAGCTCCTTGCCCAGGCCCGACTGCTTCACGCCGCCGTAGGACAGGTTCGGTCCCGCAACCTGGTTCTGGTTGACCTGCACGATGCCGGCTTCGAGCCGGGCGCAGGCTTCCATCGCCAGCTTGAGGTCGTTCGTCCACACGGTGGCGGCGAGCCCGAAGTCTGAGTCGTTCGCCATCGCGATCGCCTCGTCGAAGGTGCCGAAGCGGATCACGCAGGCGACGGGGCCGAAGATCTCCTCCCGCGCGAGCGTGCTGTCGTTCGAGACGCCGGTCACGAGCGTCGGCTGCAGGTAGTAGCCGTGCGCGAGAGCCGCGTTCCCGGGCAGCGCCGAACAGGTGTGGAGCACGCAGGACGCATCTCGCTTCGCGAGGTCGATGTACGAGCGCACCTTGTCGAACTGGGCCTTCGAGATGATCGTGCCGACGTCGGTGGACTCTTCGAGCGGATCGCCGATGACGAGCTTGTCGGCGGCTGCCTTGAGCCGTGCGACGAACTCGTCGTGGATGCTCTCGTGCACGAACATGCGGCTCGCGGCCGTGCAGCTCTGGCCCTGGCGGGTGAAGCGCATGCCGGCCATCGCGCCCGCGACGGCCTTGTCGAGGTCCGCGTCGGCGAGAACGATCATCGGCGACTTTCCGCCGAGCTCCAGGGTCACCGGCACGAGCTTCTTCGCCGCGGCCTGGTAGATGATCCTGCCCGTCTCGACCGAGCCGGTGAACGACACCTTCTTCACGTCGGGGTGGCTCACGAGCGCCGCGCCCGTGCTCGGACCGTGACCGGAGACGACATTGAGCACGCCGGGGGGAAGCACGCTGCCGAGGATCTGGATCACGCGAAGCACGCCCAGCGGCGCTTCCTCCGCGGTCTTGACGACCACGGTGTTGCCGGCGGCCAGGGCGGGGGCGACCTTGAACGCCATCAGCATCAGCGGTGCGTTCCAGGGAATGATCGCGCCGACGACGCCGATGGGTTCGCGCACGGTGTACGTGAGCGCCCCGGCCTTCAGCGGAATCGTCTCGCCCTTGAGCTCGGGGGTGAGGCCGCCGAAGAAGGTGAAGACGTCGCTCGTGGCGAGCGCTTCGGGGCGGCATTCGGTACGCAGCGCCTTGCCGGTCTCGAGCGCGACGAGCCGTGCGAGTTCTTCGACGTGGCCGTTGAGCACACGCGCCGCTTCCGCGAGCAGCTTGCCGCGATCGCGTGCGCTCGTGCGGGCCCAGCTGCGCTGCGCCGCACGCGCCGCCTGCACCGCGGCGTCCACGTCGTCGGCCCCGGCTTCGGGCGCGCGACCGATTTCCAGGCCGGTCGCGGGGTTGTGGACCGCGAAGGTCTCGCGGCCGCCGGGCGCCGTGAAGTCGCCGTCCACATACATCCTGCCGCTGAGCATGCGGGCCAGGCCGTGCGGGTCGAGGTCGAACCGGCCGAGGTCGCGGGACGTGCTTGTCATCGCGCTGCTCCCGAGTCGTCGTTCGCGGCCTTGCCGAGTTGCACGCCGTTCCACGCCTCGAAGAGGTGGAGGATGGCCGAGAAGTCCTTCTTGCCGCCGCCCTGCGTCATGGCGTGCGACCACACCTGCTTCACGCTGTTGCCGAGCCACATCGAAACCTGGAGGTTTTCCGCTTCGTCGAGGCACAGGCGGACGTCCTTGTGCATCAGCTCCGTTCGGAAGCCGAAGTCGAAGGTGCGTTGCGGCACGGTCTGCGGAATGATCTTCTCGGTGGCGAAGCTTCGCCCGCTGCTCGCGTTGATCACTTCCAGCATCGTGTCGAGGCCGAGGCCGAGCCGCCGCCCGAGCACGAGCGCTTCCGAGGCTGCGGCCAGCGAGGTGGCCGCCAGGAGGTTGTTGATGAGCTTGAGCGACTGGCCGTGGCCGACTTCCTCTCCGACGTAGGTGAGCCGGCTGCCGATGGTGGTGAGCAGATCCTTCAGCGCGGAGAACGTGGCGCGATCGCCGGCCACCATGATCGCGAGCGTGCCGCTCGCGGCGGCGCCGACTCCGCCGCTCACCGGAGCGTCGATCGAACTCACGCCCTTCGCGTGCAGTGCAGTGGCGACTTCCGTCATGGTCTTCGCGCCGGAGGTGGAGAGGTCGACGTAGCGCTTCATCCGCGTTCCGTGGATCAGGCCCTTGTCGCCCAGCGCGACGGCGCGCACGCTGTCCGGCGTGGGCAGGCTGACCAGGACCGTCTCGGACGCGGAGGCAACTTCCATTGGCGTCGCCGCGGAGGTCGCGCCCTTCGCGACCAGGGTCCGAACCGCCGCTTCGTTCACGTCGCACACCACCACGCTGTGCCCCTGCGCCAGCAAGCGGCTGACTATGGGCTGGCCCATGGCCCCCAGGCCGACGAATCCGAGTTGCATCCGCTGTCTCCTGAAATTCAGCACACTATCTGTGAAATTTCAGTTTTCGTCTAGTGTATTTTCCATGACTCGCGTAAAGTACAAGAACTCATGCCATCGACTAAGAAAAGTGCAGTAACGCTCGTGCGCGAGGTCCTCGAGGACGAGATCAACAGCGGCGTGCGGCAGCCCGGGGAGCCGCTCGACGAGAACGAGCTGATGGAGCGCTTCGGCGTATCGCGCACACCGGTGCGAACCGCGGTGCTGCAACTGTCGATGCAGGGCCTGATCACGATCCTTCCGCGCTCGGGCACCTACGTGGCGCGAATGTCCGCGCGCGAATTGCTGGCGATGCTGGAGGTGCTGGCCGAGCTGGAGGCCGCGTGCGCGCGGCTTGCGACGCGCCGGTTCAGCCCGGCGGACCGGCGCAAGTTGAAGGCCCTGCACGAGGAGGCGCTGCCGGCCGCGCAGCGCGAGGACCACGAGGCGTACGAGCGCTACAACGCGCAATGGCACGGCATGCTCTATGCGGGCTGCCTGAATCCGTACCTGCGCGACCAGATCCTCACCATTCGCCGCCGCAGCAAAGTCTATCGGCGCAGCGTGTTCGAGGAGCCGAGCCGCATCCGCATCTCGTACGCCGACCACGGGCGGGTGACCGACGCCGTGATGGCCGGCGACCCGGAGGCGGCGGGGCGCGCGATGCTCGAGCACATCGCGGGTTCGACCCAGGATTTTCTGGAGGTTCTCGCCCGCATTCCCGGACTCGAGGACGGCCTGGTGCGCCGCAAGCCCGCGGCCGCTATGCACGGCGCTTCATAGCTCGAATTCCTGCTTTCGCGGGACGGCCGCGGTCCGTACCATCCCCGCGTGAACCAGTTCTTCGAAAGCGCAGCCGTCGCGCTGCAATTGATCGCCGGCGGCGACCCCGCCCTCGCCGCGATCGTCGGCCGCTCTCTCCTCGTCAGCAGCCTGGCCTGTCTCGTCGCCTGCACGGCGGGTCTGGCGCTCGGCGCATGGCTGGCCGTCGCGCGGTTCGAAGGGCGCGGCGCCGTGCTGACCGTGCTGAACACCTCGCTCGCGCTGCCCTCGGTCGTCGTCGGGCTCGTGTTCTACCTCCTGCTCTCGCGGTCGGGTCCGCTCGGCTTTCTTGGCTGGTTGTTCTCCGTCAAGGCGATGGTGCTCGCGCAGGCGGCGCTCGTGCTGCCCGTGTGCATGGCGCTCACGCGGCAGGTGGTGGAGGATGCGGAGAGGTCGCACGGCGAACAGTTGCGCTCGCTCGGCGCGGGTTCATTCCTGCGCGCCCTGCTGTTCGCGTGGGACGAACGCTTCGCCCTGCTCACGGTGCTGCTCGCGTGCTTCGGCCGTGCGATCTCCGAGGTGGGCGCGGTCATGATCGTCGGCGGCAACATCGACGGCTTCACGCGCGTGATGACGACGAGCATCGCGCTCGAGACGAGCAAGGGCGACCTGCCGCTCGCGCTCGCGCTGGGCATCGTGCTGCTCGCCGTCGTTCTTCTGCTGAACGCGGCCATCGCGCTCCTGGCGCGCTGGCGCGGCGCGGCGAACGATCGCACGGTGATGGCCGCCGCATGAGGCTCGATGCGGCAAACGCGATGCCGGGACGCGCGAAGTCGGAACAACCCGCAACCCCCGGCGCGGGCGATTCGCTCGTCGCGCTCGAGGACGTGGTCGTGCGATTCGGCCGGGTGGATGCCTTGCGCAGCGTGAACCTCCGCATCTCGGCAGGCGAGCGCGTGGGCTTCATCGGCGCCAACGGCAGCGGCAAGAGCACGCTGCTGCGCGTGCTCAACGGGCTGGTCGAGCCGATCGCGGGCTCGGTGCGGCGCGAGCGCGGGCTGCGCCAGGCGATGGTGTTCCAGCGCCCCTTCATGCTGCGAACGAGTGCGCTGAACAACGTGGCGCTGGGCCTGTGGCTGCGGGGATTTCCGTGGGAGGACGCGAAGCATTTCGCGCACGGCGCGCTCGAGCGCGTGCGGCTCGACGGCGTGGAGCACCGCAGCGCGCGGACGCTCTCCGGCGGCCAGCAGCAGCGCCTCGCGCTCGCGCGCGCCTGGGCGGTCAAGCCGGCGATGCTGCTGCTCGACGAGCCGACCTCGAGCCTCGATCCGCAGGCCAAGCGCGAGGTCGAGGCGCTGATGGGCGAGTTCGCGGACTCGGGCATGACGCTCGCGTTCGCAAGCCACAACCTGGGGCAGGTGAAGCGCCTGGCGTCCCGGGTCGTCTACCTCGAACACGGGCGCGTGCTGGCCGATCTGCCCGTCAAGGAGTTCTTCGACGGGCCGCTGGCGCAAGTGTCGCGCGAAGCGGATCTGTTCGTGAAGGGCGAGCTGGGCTGATCTTGCGCCGCGCCGCGCCGCGCCGCGCCTCAGCGCGGAAACGGCACGCTCGGCCCCGCATCGCGGTACGGCCCGGAGTCCGCCCCGATGTCGGCCAGCGACACCGGCCGGGAGCTGGACATGATGCTGCTGCTGTCCATCGCCGCGCGCGGCATCACCTGGTGAAGCAGTTCGCGCAGTTCGCCGAGTTGTCCGGTGGCATGCAGTTGCTCCGAGGAATGCATCCACAGGCCGCCGAAGTGGCTGAATTCCAGCAGCCAGGTGCTGCGCACGGCTTTTCGCACGCTGTGCTCGAGCAGGGGCAGCCCGAGCAGCGAGTGAACGCTCGACTGGCGCTGCCACTTCTCCATGCGCAGCATGCCGATGAAGACGTCGAAGCCGTCGGGCGCGCGGCCGAGGCGCCGCACGTCGACCGTGACGCAGGCGGGATCGATGCCCCACTTGCGCAACTGGAGGGCGATGACGTTCTTGTATTCAACCTCGAGGCCGCGGCCGGCGGCGCTGGAGTTGAAATCGCTGTCGGCCTCGCGCGCATCGCGCGTCGCGCGGGCGTGGCGCGTGCGCTTGGGGCGTGCGCGGCGCGCGAAGAGCTTCCTGAAGTCGAACATCGGCAAGCCTCGAGGGTGAGTGAATGGGAGACGGATGACGCTCGCACTGCACGCCGGCCCGCTGGAACAGGACGCGATTCTAGATCGGCCCCGGACGAGACAAAAGCTTTGGTGTTCATCGGGCCTCATTAGGGTTTCGCCTAGGGAGGGGGCCGGAAGCCCGTCCAACAATGCCCCTTCCAGACATTCGAGGAGAGCAGGACATGCGGGTCGAGCTGAAGGTCAACGGAAAGGCGCAGGCGCTCGACGTCGCGCCCAACACTTTGCTGGTGCAGGCGCTGCGGGAGCAACTGCGCCTGACGGGCACCCACGTGGGCTGCGACACCGCCCAGTGCGGCGCCTGCACCGTGCTCGTGAACGGGCGCGCCGTCAAGTCGTGCAACACGCTTGCCGCGCAGCACCCCGGCGCGGAAATCACCACCATCGAAGGCCTGGCCGCGGCCGACGGCACGCTGCACCCGATGCAGGCCGCGTTCAAGGATTGCCACGGACTGCAATGCGGCTTCTGCACGCCGGGCATGGTGATGAGCGCGCTCGACCTGTGCAAGCGCCATCCGAATGCGAGCGAGTCCGAGGTGCGCGAGCAGCTCGAAGGCAACCTGTGCCGCTGCACGGGCTACCAGAACATCGTCAAGGCCGTGCGGCAGGGCGCCGCGGCCATGGCGTCCCAACCCTGAACGACCACGAGCGAAGGAGAAGCCAACATGGGTGCATCCGATTTCGCGAAGCTGCCGCACATCGGCGAGGCCTTGCGCCGCAAGGAGGACTACCGCTTCCTCACCGGCGCCGGGCAGTACACGGACGACATCAACCTTGCCCACCAGCGTTTCGCGGTGTTCGTGCGCTCGCCGCACGCGCACGCGGCCATCCGCGCGATCGACGTCGCGAAGGCCGAGGCGATGCCGGGCGTGGCGAAGGTCTTCACCGGCAAGGACATCGAGGGCAAGATGGGCGGGCTGCCCTGCGGCTGGCTCATCACGAGCGTCGACGGCCAGCCGATGAAGGAGCCGCCGCATCCGGTGCTCGCGCAGGGCAAGGTGCGCTACGTCGGCGACCCCGTGGCGATGGTCGTCGCGGACACGCTGGAGCAGGCGCGCAACGCGGCCGAGGCGGTGGACGTGGAGTACGACCCGCTGCCGGCGGTGATCGACATGCGGCAGGCCGCGAAGGGTGCGGCGCTGCACGACATCGCGCCGGACAACCATTGCTACAAATGGGCCATCGGCGACAAGGCGAAGGTCGATGAGGCGTTCGCGCGCGCGGCGCACGTGACGAAGATCGATCTGCACAACAACCGGCTCGTGCCCAATGCGCTGGAGCCGCGCGCGGCCATCGGCGCGTTCAACCGCGCGACCGACGAGTACACGCTCTACGTCGCCAACCAGAACCCGCACGTCGAGCGGCTGCTGATGACGGCCTTCGTGCTCGGCCTGCCCGAGCACAAGGTGCGCGTGATCGCGCCCGACGTCGGCGGAGGCTTCGGCTCCAAGATCTTCCTGTATGGGGAGGACGTCGCGCTCACCTGGGGCGCGAAGCAGCTCAACTGCGCGATCAAGTGGACGGCGGACCGCGGCGAGTCTTTCGTGTCCGACGCGCACGGGCGCGACCACCTCACGCATGCGGAGATGGCGCTCGACGCCAGCGGCAAGTTCCTCGCGCTGCGCGTGAAGACCGATGCGAACCTCGGCGCGTATCTGTCCACGTTCTCGACGGCCGTGCCGACCATCCTGTATGCGACGCTGCTGGCGGGCCAGTACACGACGCCGCAGGTCTACGTGGAGGTCGACGCGTGGTTCACCAACACGGCGCCGGTCGATGCGTACCGGGGCGCGGGCCGGCCCGAGGCGACCTACGTGCTCGAGCGGCTCGTGTCGCGCTGCGCGTGGGAGCTGGGCATCGGCCAGGACGAGATCCGCAGGCGCAACTTCATCACCACGTTCCCGTACCAGACGCCCGTGGCGCTGCAGTACGACACCGGCGACTATCCCGCCGCGATGGCCCGCGCGCAGGAACTCGCGGAGGTCGCGGGATTCGATGCGCGCCGCAAGGCGAGCGAGGCGAAGGGGCTCAGGCGCGGCATCGGCTACAGCAGCTACATCGAGGCCTGCGGCATCGCGCCGTCGAACATCGCGGGCGCGCTCGGCGCGCGCGCGGGATTGTTCGAATGCGGCGAGATCCGCGTGCATCCGACCGGCTGCGTGACGGTGTTCACCGGCTCGCACAGCCACGGCCAGGGGCACGAGACCACGTTCGCGCAGGTCGTCGCGGCGCGGCTGGGCATCGCGGTCGAGGCGGTCGACGTCGTGCATGGCGACACGGGCCGCGTCCCCTTCGGCATGGGGACTTATGGATCGCGCTCCATCAGCGTGGGTGGCGCGGCCATCATGAAGGCGCTCGACAAGATCGAGAACAAGGCGAAGAAGATCGCGGCGCACCTGATGGAAGCGGGCGAGGGCGACGTCGAGTTCTCGGGCGGCGAGTTCCGCATCAAGGGCACCGACAAGAAGGTGACATTCGGCCAGGTCGCGCTCACGGCCTACGTGCCGCACAACTACCCGCTCGACAAGCTGGAGCCGGGCCTGAACGAAACCGCGTTCTACGACCCGACCAACTTCACCTTTCCGGCGGGCACCTACATCTGCGAAGTGGAAGTGGACCCGGCGACCGGCACGACGCGCATCGACCGCTTCACCGCGGTCGACGACTTCGGCACCATCATCAACCCGATGATCGTCGAGGGGCAGGTGCATGGCGGACTCGTGCAGGGCATCGGGCAGGCGCTGCTCGAGAACTGCGTGTACGACCCCGACAGCGGGCAACTGCTCACGGGTTCGTTCATGGACTATGCGATGCCGCGCGCGGACGACCTGCCGCCGTTCCGGCTCGACACGATCTGCACGCCGTGTACGCACAACCCGCTGGGCACGAAGGGCTGCGGCGAGGCGGGCGCCATCGGCTCGCCGCCGGCCGTCATCAACGCCGTGCTGGACGCGCTGCGCGACCTCGGCGTGAACGAGCTCGACATGCCGGCGTCGCCGGCGCGGGTTTGGGACGCGATCCAGAAGGCCCGGCCCTGAGTTCAGAGGAGGAACGACCACCATGTATCAATTCACTTTCGAACGGCCGGCGAACCTCGCCGATGCGGCGAAGCAGGCGGCGGCGGGCAGCGCCAAGGTGCTCGCGGGCGGACAGACCCTGCTGGCCTCGATGAAGCTGCGGCTCGCGAACCCCGAAACGCTGGTCGATCTCGGCGGCATCGCCGAACTCGCGGGCGTGAAGCGCGAGGGCAACGCGCTCGTCGTTGGCGCGATGACGCGGCACGAGGACGTCGCGTCCAACCCCGACGTGCGGTCCGCGATTCCGGCCCTGGCCGCGCTGGCCGGCGGCATCGGCGACCGGCAGGTGCGCGCGATGGGGACGATCGGCGGCTCGGTCGCCAACAACGACCCGGCCGCGTGCTATCCGGCGGGCCTGCTGGCGTTGAACGCGACCGTGCGGACGAACCAGCGCACCATCGCGGCGGACGACTTCTTCCAGGGCATGTTCGCGACCGCGCTGAAGGACGGCGAGCTGATCACGGCGGTGAGCTTCCCGATCGTGAAGCGCGCGGCGTACATGAAATTCCGGCAGCCCGCGTCGCGCTTCGCGCTTATCGGCGTCTTCGTCGCGCAGACGGATGCCGGCGTGCGCGTCGCGGTGACGGGCGGCGGCAATGGCGTGTTCCGTCATCGGGAGCTGGAAGCGGCGCTCGCGAAGAGCTTCACGCCCGAGGCGGCCGCTTCCGTGCGTGTCGATGGCAGCAACCTGTCGAGCGACCTGCACGCCAGCGCGGCCTACCGCGCGAACCTGATCGGGGTGATGACGCAGCGCGCGGTGGCGAAGGCGCTGGGTTGAGGGGTATGCTGGAGTCCGCTGCGCTCGCCTTTCGCGCGAGCGCGCCCCGGGCGCCCACCGTTTAGGGCCCAGGCGCGCGCAGCGAACCCCCAGCACCATGTTCGCGACCATCGACGCCCTCCAGACCGAACTCGAACAGGCCGGCTACTTCGCCGACCGCCGTCTTGCCACGGCCGTTTTCCTCGCGCTCAAGCTGCAGCGTCCGCTGCTGCTCGAGGGCGAACCGGGCGTCGGCAAGACCGAGCTCGCCAAGGCGCTGTCGACAGCGCTGCAACGCGAATTGCTGCGGCTGCAGTGCTACGACGGACTCGAGCTGCGCGAGGCGCTCTACGAGTGGAACTACGCCGCGCAGTTGCTGCACATGCGCGCCGTGGAGGGCACCGAGACCGCCGAGCAGATCGAGCGCGAGGTCTACCAGCCGCGCTACCTGATCCGCCGGCCGCTTCTGCAGGCGCTGCAGACGCCCGAGCCCGGCGCGGTGCTGCTGATCGACGAGGTCGACCGTGCCGACGAGCCCTTCGAAGCTTTCCTGCTCGAGTACCTGGGCGAATACCAGGTGAGCATTCCCGAGATCGGCACGATCCGCGCCGTGGCCGCGCCGGTGACGATCCTCACCAGCAACCGCACGCGCGAGTTGAACGACGCCGTGAAGCGGCGCTGCCTCTATCACTGGCTCGAGTACCCGGATCGGGAACGCGAACTCGCCATCGTGCGCGCGCGCGTGCCCGAGGCGAGCGATGCCTTGTCGCGGCAGGTGGCGCAGTTCGTCGGCCGGCTGCGCAGCGAGCCCTTCGCGAACGCATTCCAGCGCGCGCCCGGCATCGCCGAGAGCGTGGAGTGGGCCAAGGCGCTGGTGGCGCTGGACACGCTGCAGATCGATCCCGAGGTGGTCGCGGATACGGCGGGCATTCTCTTCAAGCAGCGGGAGGATGTGGCGGCGCTGACGAAGGAAATGGCCGTGGATCTGCTGAAGCCGGAGGAAGTCCAGTGAACCCGCATGCAGCTCGGTGACGCGCGCACCGGCAAACTCGCGGACAACATCGCGGGTTTCGGCCGCACCCTTCGCCGCGCGGGCGTGCGCATCGACAGCTCGCGCATCGCGCTTGCGCAGGAGGCCGCGCGGTGGCTCGACATCGGACGGCGCGAGGACGTCTCGGCCGCGTTCGAGGCGGTGATGATCAGCCGCGAGCAGGACCGCGCCGTCTTTCGCGAACTGTTCGACGCCTACTTCCGCGATCCCGAGCTCGCGCACAAATTGCTCGCGCAACTGCTGCCGGCCGCCGAGAGCAAGGGCGAGGCCCGCAAGCGCCGCCCGCGCGTGAACGACGCGCTGTCGCCGCAGCGGGCATTCGGCGGCCAGGCGGCCAGGCCGAAGGAAGAAGAGATCCAGCGCGACGCCGCGATGACGGCGAGCGAGGTCGAACGCCTGAAGCACGCCGACTTCAACTCGCTCGGCGCGGGCGAATACCGGCTGGTGGAGCGCCTCGCGCGCGACGTGCCCCTGGCCGTCCCGACGTTCGCCGCACGGCGCAGCCGGCCCGGCGCGCGCGGCGCGCAACTGCACTGGTCGCGCACGCTGCGGCAGGCGTCGCGCACCGGCGGCGAACTGCTGCTGCTGCGCCGCCTGGAGCGACGCAAGGAGAGCCTGCCGCTGCTGGTGCTGGTCGACGTGTCGGGTTCGATGGAGCGCTACGCGCGGCTGCTGCTGGCCTTCCTGCACGCGGCGACGCGCGAGGTGCGGCGCCGCGACGTGTTCGCGTTCGGCACGCATCTCACGGACCTGACGCCCGCGTTCAAGCTGGCCGACACCGACGCCATGCTCGCCGCGTCCGCCGAAGCGATCCGGGACTATGCGGGCGGCACGCGGCTAGGCGAATCGTTGCGGACCTTGCGCGAACTGCATGCGAGGCGGCTCGTGGGACGGCGCACCCTGGTGCTGATCGTGAGCGATGGCCTCGACACCGGCGAGCCCGAACTGCTCTCGCGGGAGCTCGCCTGG
This sequence comes from Ramlibacter sp., assembly GCF_050250995.1. Lineage (GTDB taxonomy): Bacteria > Pseudomonadota > Gammaproteobacteria > Burkholderiales > Burkholderiaceae_C > Ramlibacter. The sequence goes on along the minus strand of NZ_JBFWNP010000003.1, from coordinate 193,178 downwards.
CTGGTGCGACGCTCGCGCCGCCTGCTCTGGTTGAATCCGCTACTGCGCTTCGATGCGTATTCTCCGGTGGCCCGCGGGGCCGCGGTGCTGCATCGGCATGCGCACGGCATGCTGGCGGTTCACAATCTCGCCAGGCTGCAGGAACTGGCGGCTGGCCTGGCCGCGGTGATGAAGACCTGAAGACCCATCAATCAAGGGAAGAAGAAACATGGACATGGAAGGGCGCCGCCACCTGGCGGTCACGCAGCAGCAGGCCTGGGACGCGCTGAACGACCCGGAGGTGCTGAAGGCCTGCATCCCCGGCTGCGACCGCGTCGAGGCGACGGGCGAGAACCAGTACGCGGTGGGCGTGGCCGTGCGCATCGGACCCGTGGCGGCCAAGTTCAACGGACGCATCACGCTCAGCAACGTGCAGGCGCCCAACAGCTACACGATCACTTTCGACGGGCAGGGCGGCCCGGCCGGCTTTGGCAAGGGCACCGCGGACGTGTCGCTGTCGCCGCCGGAAGAGGGCGCGGGCTGCGAACTCGCGTACAAGGTCAACGCGCAGGTCGGCGGCAAGATCGCGCAGGTGGGCCAGCGGCTGGTGGACGGCGTCGCGAAGTCGATGGCCGAGGACTTTTTCAAGCGTTTCGACGACGAGATGCAGCGCCGCCACCCGGTCGCCTTCGTCGCGGACAGCAAGCTCGTGCGCGACGAGCCGACGGTGCCCCGGGGCGGCGTGCCGTGGTGGGCCTGGGCGGCGGGCGTCGTCGTCGTCGCGGTCATCGTGATGCTGGTGCGGCGATGATGCGCGGCGCGCCGGATCATCGTCTCGCGACGCCTCTCGCGCGTCGCTGAAGCAGGCCATGGAGAACCTCGACGTCACGGTGCTGCGCGCGGTGCGCGACTGGCGGCTGGCGGGCAAGCGCGCGCTGCTTGCGACCGTCGTGCGCACCTGGGGCTCGTCGCCGCGCCCGGTCGGCTCCATCATGGCTCTGTGCGAGGACGGCGCCGTGACCGGGTCGGTCTCCGGCGGCTGCATCGAGGACGACTTGATCCACCGCTACACGCAGGCGTATGCACGCGAGGAATCGGGCCACGAAATTCCCATGGGCCCGCCCGCGTTCGTGAAGTACGGCGTGACGGCGGACGAGGCGCACCGCTTCGGTTTGCCGTGCGGCGGCACGCTGGAGCTGATGCTGGAGTTCGACCCCGATGCAGCCTCGCTCGCCGAACTGGTGGCGCAGCTGGAGCAGGGGCGTCTGATGCGCCGGCGCGTGCGCCTGGCCGATGGCGTCGTGACGCTCGAAGCCGCGTCGTCGCCGCAGGAGCTGACGCTGGGCGCGGCCGAACTCGTCAACACCTTTGGCCCCGAGTACCGCATGCTGCTGATCGGCGCGGGGCAACTCGCGGAGTACCTGGCCACGATGGCCTTGTTCAACGGCTTCGCGGTCACGGTGTGCGACCCGCGCGAAGAGTATCGGGGAGCGTGGAGCGTGCCGGCGGCGAAGGTGGTGACCGACATGCCCGACGACACCGTGCTGGCCTTCAGGCCCGACCGGCGCAGCTGCGTGATCGCGCTCACGCACGACCCGAAGCTCGACGACCTGGCCCTGCTCGAAGCGCTCAAGTCCGAAGCTTTCTACGTCGGCGCCATCGGCAGCCGCCGCAACAACGAGGCGCGGCATGCGCGCATGAAGGAACACTTCGGCGAGACCGACGCGAGCCTCGCGCGCCTGCGCGGCCCGATCGGCATCTACATCGGCAGCAAGATGCCCTCGGAAATCGCGGTGAGCATCATGGCCGAAGTCCTCGCCGTGAAGAACGCCGTGCAACTCCCGCGCGACATGGAAGTCGCCGCCGCCAAGAATAAATTGGGGTCAGATTCCAATTAAACATAGAATAAATTGGGGTCAGATTCCAATTAAACATTGGCGTACCTAGTACGCCGATTAATTGGAATCTGACCCCAATTAGTTTTTTTCAGCTCAGAGCTTGCGGTAGGCGTCGACCAGCTGCTGGCCTTCGGGGCCGGCTTTCTCCAGCCACTCCTTGAGCATCGTGTCGCCGATCTTCTTCATGTCGGCCTTCAGGGTGGCAGACGGCGCGATGATGCTCATGCCGTTGGCCTTGAGCTTGTCGAGCGTCTCGGCGTTCGCCTTGCGGCTGTTCGCCCAGCCGCGCGCCTCGGCGCTGGCGCCGGCCTTGAGCAGCGCGTCCTGCGTGGCCTTGTCGAGCGCGTTGAACGCGGCGCGGTTCACGATCACCGCGTTCTTGGGCAGCCAGGCCTGCGTGTCGTACCAGTTCTTGATGTGCTCGAAGGTCTTGGTGTCGAAGCCGGTGGAGCCCGAGGACATGTACGAGTCGACGACGCCGGTGGCCATGGCCTGGGAGAGCTCGGCGGCCTGCACGGTGACGGGCTGCGCACCCACGAGCTCGGCGATGCGCGCCGTGGCGGGGCTGTAGGCGCGCCACTTCAGCCCCTTCATGTCGGCGGCCGAGTTGAGGGTGCGCTTGGTGTAGATGCCCTGCGGCGGCCAGGCCACGGCGTACAGCACCATCATGCCTTGCTCGCCAAGCTTCTTCTCGATCAGCGGCTTCTGCGCGCGCCAGAGCTTCATCGCGGCGTCGTAGCTGTCGGCGAGGAAGGGCAGGCCGTCCGCGCCGAAGATCTGCCACTCGTTCTGGAAGTTCACGAGCAGGATTTCGCCGATCTGCGCCTGCCCGCCCTGGACCGCGCGCTTGATCTCGGGCGCCTTGAAGAGCGATGCGTTCGCATGCACCTGGATCTTGAGCTTGCCGCCGGTGGCCTTGTCCACGTCGCTGGCGAACTGCGTGAGGTTTTCGGTGTGGAAGTTGGACGCCGGGTAGGCGGCCGGGAGATCCCACTTGGTCTGGGCGGAGACCTGGGCGCAGAACGCCAGGGCAGCGGCGGCGTGGAAGGCGAACTTGAGTTTCATCGCGGCTCCGGGAAAAGGGGGTTGTGATGGCGACCCAGAATACGTGCAATGACCGTGCCCGCGGATGCGGTGTTACCCCTGTCGCCCGCGCGACGCGGGCCGCGTCTACATCTTCGACGGCAGCCAGGTCGCGATCTGCGGGAAGAACCAGAGCAGCAGCACCATCGCGCACATCAGGAAGAAGAACGGCATGGTGACGCGGGCGATCCAGGGCATCTGCCTGCCCGTCATGCCCTGGAGCACGAAGAGATTGAAGCCCACGGGCGGGGTGATCTGCGCCATCTCCACGACGATCACGATGAAGACGCCGAACCAGATCATGTCGAAGCCGGCCGCCTGCACCGTCGGCAGGATGACGCCCATGGTGAGGACGACCATCGAGATGCCGTCGAGGAAGCAGCCCAGGAGGACGTAGAAGGCGGCGAGCGCGACCATCAGCATGAAGGGCGACAGGCCCAGCGACGAGATGAAGGCCGCGAGGTTGCGCGGCAGGCCGATGTAGCCCATGGCGAGCGTGAGGAAGGCGGCGCCCGCGAGGATGAGGGCGATCATGCAGTAGAGCCGCGTGGCGCCGAGCAGCGACTCGCGGAACGTGGCCCGGGTGAGCGAGCCCTGTGCCGCCGACAGCACGAGTGCGCCGACGACGCCCACCGCGGCGGCCTCGGTGGCCGTCGCGATGCCCGCGTAGATCGAGCCGAGCACGCCGCCGATCAGCAACATGACCGGGATCAGGTGGCGCGACTCGGCGAGCTTCGCGGCAAAGGTCATCGGCGCATCGGGCGGCGGAATGCGGTCGCGATTGAGCATCGCCCACACCGCGATGTAGCCGGAGAACAGCGCGGCGAGGACCATGCCCGGGAAGATGCCGGCGACGAAGAGGCGCGCGATTGACACGTCCGCCGTCACGCCGTAGACGATCATGATGATCGACGGCGGGATCAGCAGGCCCAGCGTGCCCGCGCCCGCGAGGGAGCCGACGGTGATGTCCTCCGGGTAGCCGCGCTTGGCGAGTTCGGGCAGCGACATCTTCCCGATGGTGGCGCAGGTGGCGGCCGACGAGCCCGACACGGCCGCGAAGATCGTGCAGCCGATCACGTTGGTGTGCAGCAGTCGCCCGGGCAGGCGGTCGACCCAGGGCGCGAGGCCGCGGAACATCGACTCCGACAGCCGCGTGCGGAACAGGATTTCCCCCATCCAGATGAAGAGCGGCAAGGCGGTCAGCGTCCAGCTCGATGCGGCGCCCCAGACGGTGACCGCCATCGCGTCGCCGGCCGGCCGGGACGAGAACAGTTCCATCCCGATCCAGGCCACGCCGGCGAGCGTCAGCCCGATCCAGACGCCGGAGCCCAGGAGGGCGAAGAGCGCCACGACCAGCAGCGTGGTGATCGCGACGTCACTCATTGCGCAGCGCCTCCTGCGAGCCGACGGTGCTTCGCAAGCCGCGCCATTCGAGCAACCACTCGTCCACCAGGGCCACGAGCAGGATCACGGTGCCGAGCGCCATCGCGAGCTGGGGAATCCACAGCGGGGTGGCGTCGCTGCTCGTCGAGATGTCGTTGAGCTGGCGCGACACCCAGGCGAGACGCACGGCGTAGAAGGCGAACAGCGCCGCCAGCAGCACGCCGGCCGTGAGCGCCCAGAGTTCGAGTGCGCGCTTCGCCCCGCCTTGCAGGTGGGAGACGAGCAGCGTGACGCGGATGTGCTCGTTGCGCTTCAGCGTGTGGGCGAGCGCGAGGAAGCCCGCCGCCGCCATGGCATAGCCCGCGTACGCGTCGGTGCCGGGCACATGGAAGCCGAACTGCCGGCTCACGATGGACAGCAGCACCATCGCCAGCACGCCGATCATCGCAAGGGCCGCGAGCCACGCCGCCCCGTCGTAGAGCGCATCCAGGTACCGCCGCATCGTCGCCCGTCCTCGTTGGTTCGGTGGGGCATTATTGCCCGACATTCCGGGAGTCGCTCCCGAAATGGGAGGCCGGCGTCGTTCCCGTTCAGCGCGCTCGCGTCACGGGGGCCAGCGGCAGGCCGTTCACGGTCATTCCCTCGGCCGACAGCTTCGCCGCGCGGGCGGGGGCGAGGCCCTTGACCCGCGCCATCAGGTCGGCCCAGTCCTTGAACGCGCCCTTCTCGCGCGCTTGCAGGATCGAGCGCGTGCTGGCGGGGCCGAGGCCCTTGAGGCCGTCGAGGTCGGCTTCGCTGGCGGTGTTGACGTCGAGGGCGAAGGCGCTCGAAGACAGCAGGCAGGCGCCGATGAGAAGAGGGTGCCTCACCATGCCCCTCACCCCAGCCCTCTCCCCAGAGGGGCGAGGGAGTTCATGTACGAGGCCACGCCGGTGGCGACGTCGGCGAATGCATGATCGCAGCCCGCTGCGCGCAACGCGGTCAGGTCCGCCTGTGTGTAGCACTGGTATTTGCCGCGCAGTGCATCGGGGAAAGGGATGTATTCGATGAGACCGGCCGCCACCGCGGATTCGGTCGTGTGGTTCTGCCCGGTCAGGGCGCTCACCACCGACGTCGCCACGTCGTTGAAAGGCTGCGCGCGCCCCGTGCCGAGGTTGAAGATGCCCGACTTCTCGGGATGGTCGAAGAACCAGAGGTTCACCGCCACCACGTCGTCGATGAAAACGAAGTCGCGCTTCTGCTCACCCGGCCCGTAGCCTCCGTACTCGCCGAACAGCTTCACCTTGCCGTGCTCGCGGAACTGGTTGAACTGGTGGAAGGCCACGCTCGCCATGCGCGCCTTGTGCTGTTCGCGCGGGCCGTACACGTTGAAGTAGCGGAAGCCCGCCACCTGGTGCTGCACGCGCGCGAAGTCCGCGCCGCATTCGCGCCGCATGCGTTGGTCGAACAGCAGCTTGCTGTAGCCGTAGACGTTGAGCGGCAGCTCGAACTCCGGCGTTTCGCGGAACGTGTCCGAGCCCCCGTAGGTGGCCGCGGACGATGCATAGAGGAGGCGCGTGCCGCGCTCCCGGCAGGCTTCGAACAGCGCCACGGACACGCCGTAGTTGTTGTCCATCATGTACCTGCCGTTGGTCTCCATCGTGTCGCTGCACGCGCCCTCGTGGAACACGGCCTCGACCTCGCCGAAGGCGCCTTCGCCGAAGGGGCCGTAGAACTCGGCGGCGTCGACGTAGTCGGCGATGCGCAGGTCGGCGAGGTTGCGGAACTTGTCCCCGTCCGTCAGGTCGTCGACGGCGACGATGTCGTCGATGCCGCGGGCGTTGAGTCCCTTGACGATGTTGGAGCCGATGAAGCCGGCCGCGCCGGTGACGACCACGCGTGTCATGCGAATAGTTCCTCGTAACTCACGGTGGCGGTGCCGAACTTGCCCACCACGATGCCGCCCGCCTTGTTGGCGATCGGTATGGCCTCGCGCATCGAGAGGCCGGCGGCGACCATCGCCGCGAGCGTGGCGATGACGGTGTCTCCCGCGCCCGTGACGTCGAACACTTCGCGGGCCTGTGCGCTCACGTGCAGCTCGCCCTCGGCGTCGAAGAGCGTCATGCCTTCTTCGCTGCGGGTGACGAGCAGGGCGCCCAGGTCCAGCGACTCGCGCAGCGCGCGTGCCTTGGTGCGCAATTCGTCCTCGCCGTGCCAGCGGCCCACCACGTCCTGCAGCTCCGCGCGGTTGGGCGTGATGATGTCGGCCCCGCGGTAGCGCGAATAGTCCGAGCCCTTGGGGTCGATCAGCACCTTCGTGCCGTGCGCGCGCGCCGCCGCGATCATGCGGGTGATGTGCGCGAGGCCGCCCTTGCCGTAGTCGGAGAAAAGCACCGCGTCGTGCTGCGTCACGAGCGCATCGAAGGCCTCGCCCTGCTGCGCGAGCACGTCGTGGTCGGGCTCGTTCTCGAAGTCCATGCGCAGCAGCTGCTGCTGGCGGCCGATCACGCGCAGCTTCACGGTGGTCTGCAGGCCGGGATCGCGCTTGAGGTGCGCGCCGACGCCCGACTCCCTCAGCATCGACTCGAGCCGATGTCCCGGCTCGTCGTCGCCGACGACGCCGAGGAAGCTCGCCTTCGCGCCGAGCGCGACCGCGTTGTACGCCACGTTGGCCGCGCCGCCGAGGCGAACTTCCTCGCGGCCGATGCGCACCACCGGCACGGGCGCCTCGGGCGAGATGCGGTCGACCTCGCCGTACCAGTAGCGATCGAGCATCGCGTCGCCGACGACGAGCACGCGTGCGCGGTTCATGGTCTCTCGGGTGGGTTTCATAGCTCTTCGACTCTTCGCGCGGGATAGCTGTCCCACGCCTGGCAACCGGGGCACTGCCAGAAATGCTGCTTGGCCTCGAAGCCGCAGGCCGCGCAGCGGTAGCGCACGAGCGGCTTCACGGCATGGTCGAGCGCGCGTTGCACGTTCGGATGGAACTGCTCCTGCGCAAGCGTCTCGCCCGCGAGCCACTTCGTCGCGGCCACCAGGGACGGCTCGCGTTCGAGGTGCCGCGCATACCACTGGCGCGCCGCCGCCGCATCGGGCTCGAGCGCCACGATGCCCTCGAGCACGTCGAGCGAGGGCAGCTGTTCGTAGTTCGCCTTCAGGATGTCGAGCGCCTCGGCCTGCATGCCGCTGGCGATCGCCGCCTCGGTCAGGGGGCGCGCGATAAGCGGAAGTCCGGCGGGCGAAGCCTGCGCGAGCTGCGCCAGCGTGCGGAAGGCGCCGTCGCGGTCGCCCGCACGCCGTTGCAGGGCGGCGAATTCGATGCCGGGGCGCGGGGTCGCCGGCGCGAGCCGGATCGCCTCCTGCAGCAGCTGCCGCGCCACCTCGGGCGGCGCGCTCGAGGCATCCTCGCAAAGGTAGTGCGCCAGCCGCCCCGAGAAGTTGCCCTGGCCCGCGTCTTCCAGCTTCTGCGCGATCTCGGCGGCCTGCGTCCAGTCGCGCGAACGCTCGTAGATCGCGAGCAGGGCGAGCAGCGCCTGGCCTTCGTAGGCCGTGCCTTCGAGCTTGCGCAGCGCCTCCTCCGCCCGGTCGAGCAGGCCCGCCTTGAGGTAATCGAGCGCGAGCGCATGCTGCGCCCGGTGCCGGTCCGCCCGCGCGAGGTCGCCGCGCGAGAGCAGGTGTTCGTGGACGCGCACCGCGCGCTCGTACTCGCCGCGGCGGCGAAACAGGTTGCCCAGCGCGAAATGCAGTTCGGACGTGTCCGGGTCGTTCTGCACGGCTTCGATGAAGGCGTCGATCGCCTGGTCCTGCTGCTCGTTGAGCAGGAAATTGAGGCCGCGGAAGTACGCCTTGGGCGCCTGCCGGTTCTCGATGCGCATCTGCCGAAGGTCGAGCCGCGAGGCCAGCCACCCGAGCACGAAGGCGATGGGCAGGCCCCACAGGAGCCAGCTCAGGTCAAAGTCCATGCGGGGCGTCGGATGCCACGGGGGGCAGGGGCGTGACGGAGGGCGAGCCCGGCTGCTGCGCCTGCAGGGCCTGGCGGCGCTGCCGCAGCCAGCGCGGCACCATGCCGAGCGCGCCCACGGCCAGGCCGATGGCGAACGCGGCCAGCACCACCAGCACGAGCGGGGCGCTCCACCCGGTGCCGAAGAAGAAGTGCAGCGTCACCTCGTGCTGATTGTTCAGCGCGAAGGCGAAGAGCGCAAAAAAAATGGCTGCCTTGAGCAGCCATGTCACGTATTTCATCGGGTGCCTCGGTGACGAGGATTCTATTCGGCCGGTCAGCCCCCGAGTTCCGCCGTCCGCTGGTCCACCGCTTCGCGCAGGGCCTTGCCCGGCTTGAAGTGCGGCACGCGCTTCTCGGGGATCTGCACGCTCTCGCCCGAACGCGGGTTGCGGCCCATGCGGGGCGGCCTGCGGTTGATGCTGAAGCTGCCGAAGCCGCGGATCTCGATGCGGTGCCCGCGCACCAGCGCCTCGCTCATCGCGTCGAGGATGGTCTTGACGGCGTACTCGGCATCCCGGTGCGTCAGCTGGCCGAAGCGCGCGGCCAGTTCTTCTACGAGGTCACTGCGGGTCATGCTGCGGAATCGAGGCGAAAGCGAAAAGCGGAAGTCGCCGCGGAGCGGGGCTCCACGGCGACAGTCTCGCCTTACTTGTCGCTGTTGTCCAGCTTGGCGCGCAGCAGCGCGCCCAGGCTCGTCGTGCCCGCGTTCTCGCGCGACGACTGCTGGCTCAGGTTCTGCATGGCGCCCTGCTCGTCGAGCATGTCCTTCTGCTTGATGGACAGCTGGATGTTGCGCGTCTTGCGGTCGACGTTGACCACCACGGCATTGACTTCGTCGCCTTCCTTCAGCACGTTGCGCGCGTCCTCGACGCGGTCGCGGCTGATCTCGGAAGCACGCAGGTAGCCGATGATGTCGTTGCCCAGGTCGATCTCGGCGCCCTTCGGGTCGACGGTCTTGACCTTGCCCGACACCGCGCTGCCCTTGTCGTGCACCGAGGTGAAGGTGGCGAACGGGTCGCCGTCGAGCTGCTTGATGCCCAGCGAGATGCGCTCGCGGTCGACGTCGACGCCCAGCACGATGGCTTCGACTTCCTGGCCCTTCTTGTAGTTGCGAACCGCGGCTTCGCCGGTTTCGTTCCACGAGAGGTCGGACAGGTGGACCAGGCCGTCGATGCCGGCGGCGAGGCCGACGAACACGCCGAAGTCGGTGATCGACTTGATCGGGCCCTTGACGCGGTCGCCGCGCTTGGTGTTCTGCGCGAATTCCTGCCACGGGTTGGCGCGGCACTGCTTCATGCCCAGGCTGATGCGGCGCTTGTCTTCGTCGATCTCGAGGACCATGACTTCGACTTCGTCGCCCAGCGACACGACCTTGGCCGGGGCCACGTTCTTGTTGGTCCAGTCCATTTCGGACACGTGGACCAGGCCCTCGATGCCGGGCTCGAGTTCGACGAACGCGCCGTAGTCGGCGATGTTCGTGATCTTGCCGAACATGCGGGTGCCGTTGGGGTAGCGGCGCGAAACGCCCATCCACGGGTCGTCGCCCATCTGCTTGAGACCCAGCGACACGCGGTTCTTCTCGGTGTCGAACTTGAGGATCTTGGCGGTGAGTTCCTGGCCGGCCTGAACGACTTCGCTCGGGTGGCGCACGCGGCGCCAGGCCATGTCGGTGATGTGCAGCAGGCCGTCGATGCCGCCGAGGTCGACGAACGCGCCGTACTCGGTGATGTTCTTGACGACGCCGCGGACGATGGAGCCTTCCTTCAGGGTCTCCATCAGCTTGGCGCGCTCTTCGCCCATCGACGCTTCGACGACGGCGCGGCGCGACAGCACCACGTTGTTGCGCTTGCGGTCGAGCTTGATGACCTTGAATTCGAGGGTCTTGTTCTCGTAGGGCGACAGGTCCTTGATGGGCCGGGTGTCGATGAGCGAGCCGGGCAGGAAGGCGCGGATGCCGTTGACCAGCACCGTGAGGCCGCCCTTGACCTTGCCGGTCGTGGTGCCGGTGACGAATTCGCCGGATTCGAGGGCCTTCTCGAGGCTCATCCACGAGGCGAGGCGCTTGGCCTTGTCGCGCGAGAGGATGGTGTCGCCGTAGCCGTTTTCGATGGCGTCGATGGCGACCGAGACGAAGTCGCCGGGCTGCACTTCGATGCCGCCGGTGTCGTTCTTGAATTCGTCGATGGGGATGTAGGCCTCGGACTTGAGGCCGGCATTCACGACGACGTGGTTGTGTTCGACACGCACCACTTCGGCGGTGATGACTTCACCCGCGCGCATTTCGGAGCGCTGCAGCGATTCCTCGAACAAGGCGGCAAAAGATTCGGACATTGAGTTTGCGTGTGACCCTTGCGAGCCACGGGTTATGTTGAGAACCCCGTCACCGGTGCGCTGCTGCGCGGAGGGAGTGCCGGGGGCCTGGTACTGCTTGCTTTGCTTACTTGCTTTGCTTCTCGTCCCACCACTGCAGAACCTGGGCGACCGACTCTTCGACGGCCTGGCCCGAGTTGTCCAGAAGGAGGGCGTCTTCGGCGGGCTTCAAGGGCGCGACGGCTCGATTGGAATCTCGCGCGTCGCGTGCCTCGAGGTCGGCACGAAGGGTATCGATTGTAGTCTCGATTCCCTTTGATATCAATTGCTTATGCCGGCGGTCGGCGCGCTGGGCCGCGGAGGCCGTGAGGAAGATCTTGAGCCGCGCGTCCGGGAAGATCACGGTGCCCATGTCGCGGCCGTCGGCCACGAGGCCCGGCAGCCTGCGAAATCCGTGCTGCAGAGCCACGAGCGCGGCGCGCACGGCGGGCAGCGCCGAGACCCGCGAAGCGTTCATTCCCGCCTGCTCGGTGCGGATGGCGTCGGTGACTTCTTCCTCGCCGAGGTACACGTGGCCGTGCTCGAAGCGGATCGGCAGTGCGGCCACGAGGGTGGCGATGGCGTGCTCGTGCGCGGAGTCGAGTTCGAGCCCGGCCTTCGTCGCGGCATGGCCGGCGATGCGGTAGAGCGCGCCGGAGTCGAGATAGTGATAGCCGAGGCGGCGCGCGACTTCGGAGGCGAGGGTGCCCTTGCCCGAGGCCGTGGGACCGTCCACGGCGATCACGGGGATGTCGCCCGGCTCGGCCGTGACCACGCCGAACAGCGTCTCGAAGTAATCCGGGAAGGTCTTGGCGACGCACTTCGGGTCGAGGATGCGGACCGGGCCGGCGAAGGCCGCGAGCGAAAAGCACATCGCGACGCGGTGGTCGTCGTAGGTGTGGATCGCCCGGCCGTCCTGTCCGCCTTCGCGGAAACGAGGAATGGGCGGCGAAGGCAGAGGCGTGACCTCGAGAAAATCCGCACCTTCGCGTACCTCGGCGCCCAGCTTGCGCAACTCCGTCGCCATCGCCGCGATGCGGTCGGTCTCCTTCACGCGCCAGCTCGCGATGTTGCGCAGCGTGCAGGGGCCGTCGGCGTACAGCGCCATGACGGCGAGCGTCATGGCCGCGTCGGGCATGTGGTTGCAATCGAGGTCGACGGCCTTCAGCGGCCAGGCGCCACGCCTGACTTCGAGCCAGTTGGGGCCGCTTTCGACCTGCGCGCCCATGGCCACGGCCGCGTCGACGAATCGGATGTCGCCCTGGATCGAGCTCGCGCCCACGCCTTCGATGCGCACCGGCCGCGCGTCCGCCGCGATCGCGCCGAGCGCCACGAAATAGCTGGCCGAGGACGCATCGGCCTCGACGTGGATTTCGCCCGGCGACCGGTACCGGCTTCCGGCCGGGATCGTGAAGCGCTGCCAGCCCTCGCGCCGCACCTGCACGCCGAAGCGCTGCAGCATGTTGAGCGTGATCTCGATGTAGGGCTTGGAGATGAGCTCGCCGATCACGTCGATCGTCACGTCCTGCTTCGCCACCAGCGGCAGCGCCATCAGCAGCGCGGTGAGAAACTGGCTCGACACGTCGCCGCGCACGGCGATGGGGGCGTCCAGCTTCAGCGCCGGCGCGGGGTCGATGCGCAGGGGCGGATACCCCTCTGTCCCCAGGTACTCGATCCGGGCGCCGAGTTGCCGCAGCGCATCGACCAGGTCGCCGATGGGGCGCTCGTGCATGCGCGCCACGCCGCTCAGTTCATAAGCGCCGCCAAGGAGCGCGAGGGCGGCCGTCAGCGGGCGCATCGCCGTCCCGGCGTTGCCGAGGAAGAGGCGCACGTGCCCCCGCCCCGGCCCTTCCCCAGCGGGGGAGGGAGGAATGCCCGTGATCGAAATCGCCTGCCCCTGATGCACCACGCTGCACCCGAGCGCGCGCAGCGCATCGAGCATGACGCGCGTGTCGTCGGAGTCGAGCAGGTCGTGGACGACGGTGCGGCCGCCGCATAGCGCGGCGAGCAGCAGTACGCGATTGGAAATGCTCTTGGACCCCGGCAGCACCACCGTGCCGCCCGCGCCGGACAGAGGCGGCAGGTCGAGGAAGGCCGTGGCGAACGCCATCTACTTCTTGTGCGAGGAGATGCGCCAGTGCGCGCGCGTCGTGCTGGCCTGGTGGATCATGCTTTCGAGCGCCTCGGAGTTGCCGGCCTCGATGGCGGCCTGCATCGCGTCGAGCGTGCGCTGGAAGATCTTCGTCTGCGCGATCAGTTCCTGCTTGTTGGCCAACATGATGTCGCGCCACATCTTGGGGTCCGCCGCGGCGATGCGCGTGAAGTCGCGAAAGCCCGGGCCGGCGAGGGAAAGGAACTCCTGGCCCTGGGCCTGGCCGGTGATTCCGTTCATGAGCGCGAACGCGATGAGATGCGGCATGTGGCTCACCGCGGCGAACGCGGCGTCGTGCGACTCGGGCGACATCTGCTCCACCTTGCAGCCGAGCCCTTCCCACATGTCCTGCGCGCGCTTGAGGTGGTTGACTTGCGTGCGCTCGATGGGGGTGAGGATGACCTGGCGTCCGGCATAGAGGTCCGGGTCGGCATGCTCGACGCCGGACACTTCCTTGCCGGTGATGGGATGGCAGGGCACGAAGGAGCCGATGTGGTCGCGCAGCACGCGGCGCGCCGCATCGACCACGTCGCGCTTGGTCGAGCCGACGTCCATGATCAGCATGTTGCCGTTGATCAGGTGGCGGATGGCCTTGAAGGTCGCCTCGGTCGCGGAAACGGGCACGGCCAGCAGCACGATGTCGGCGCCCGAGACGGCGAGCAGCGCCGACGGCGCCTCGACGTCGATCACGCCCATCTGCCGCGCGCGCTCGGTGGTGGAGGGCGACTTGCTGTAGCCCACGACGCGCTTCACGAGCCCCGCGCGCTTGAGCGCCAGCGCGAACGAACCGCCCATGAGGCCGCAGCCGATCAGGCCGAGTTGTTCGAAGACGTGTGCCATCGGTCTCAATCGCCCAGCGGATAGGTGCCCAGCACCCGGTAGAACGCGCACAGCGAGCGCAGCTCGGCCAGCGCCGCCGCCACGTGCGGCTGCGACGGGTGTCCCTGCACGTCGATGTAGAAAAAGTATTCCCACTGGCCCGAGCGCGCCGGCCGCGACTCGAACCGGGTCATCGACACGCCGTGCTGCTTGAGCGGCACGAGGATGTCGTGCACCGCCCCGGGCTTGTTGGCGACGGAGACGATCAGGCTCACGCAGTCCTTGCCCGAAGCTTCCGGCGCGGGCAGGGTCTGCGGCAGGCAGACAATGGCGAAGCGGGTGCGGTTGTACGCATCGTCCTGGATTGCATGCGCCGCGACGTGCAGGCCGAACTGCGTGGCGGCGCGCTCGCTCGCGATGCCGGCCCACTTCGGATTGCCGGCGGCCTGCTTCGCGCCCTCGGCATTGCTCGAGACGGCGCGCCGCTCGGCGTTGGGCAGGTGCGTGTTGAGCCAGCCCTGGCACTGTGCGAGCGCCTGCGGATGCGCAAGCACGACCTCGACGTCGGCCAGCGAATTCGTCGTGCGCAGCAGGTTGTGGCGGATCAGCAGGCTCGTCTCGCCCACCACATGCAGGGGCGTGTTGAGGAACAGGTCGAGCGAGCGCGCGACCACGCCCTCGGTGGAGTTCTCGACCGGGACCACGCCGAAATCGGCGCTTCCGGCCGAGGTGGCGCGGAACACCTCGTCGATGCTCACGCAGGGCACGTGTTCGATGCTCGCGCCGAAGAAGGCGAGGGCGGCCTCTTCGCTGAACGTGCCGGCGGGGCCGAGGTAGGCGACGCGGTGCGGCTCCTCGAGCGCGCGGCAGGCCGACATGACCTCCCGCCAGATGTGCGCGACGTTGTCCGCCTTCAGCGGCCCGCCGTTGGCGGCCTGCAGGTTCGCGATGACCTGCGCCTCGCGGTCGGGGCGGAAGACGGGCGAGCCTTCGGCGCGCTTGATCTCGCCGACTTCGTTGGCGAGTCCGGCCCGCTTGTTCAGGAGGGCGAGCAGGTCCTTGTCGACGGCGTCGATGGCGGTGCGCAGTTCGGCGAGTGTTCTCGGCATGCCGCGACTTTACTCCGGCGCCTCTTCGGAGTCGCCGTCGGCGTTCTCCGCGCCTTCGGCCGGGGCGGCCGCGTCGTTCTCCACGATGCGCTGCAGGCCCGAGAGCTTCGAGCCCTCGTCGAGCCCGATGAGCGTGACGCCCTGCGTGGCGCGCCCCAGCTCGCGGATCTCGCTCACCCGCGTGCGAACGAGCACGCCGCGGTCCGTGATCAGCAGGATCTCGTCGTCGGCATGGACGAGCGTCGCGGCCACCACCTTGCCGTTGCGCTCGCTCTGCTGGATCGCGATCATGCCCTTGGTGCCGCGGCCGTGGCGGGTGTACTCGCCGATGGGCGTGCGCTTGCCGTAGCCGTTCTCGGTGGCGGTCAGCACGCTCTGCTGCTCGTCCTCGGCCACCAGCATCGCGATGACGCTCTGCCCCGGGTCGAGCGACATGCCGCGCACGCCGCGCGTGGTGCGGCCGAGCGGCCGCACGTCTTCCTCGTGGAAGCGCACCGCCTTGCCGCCGTCGCTGAACAGCATCACGTCGTGCTGGCCGTCGGTGAGCGCCGCGCCGATCAGGTAGTCGCCGTCGTCGAGGTTGACGGCGATGATGCCGCCCTTGCGCGGGTTGCTGAATTCGTCGAGCGCGGTCTTCTTGACCGTGCCCATCGAGGTCGCCATGAAGATGAAGCGGTCGGCCGGGAAGCTGCGCGCCTCGCCGGTGAGCGGCAGCACCACGTTGACCTTCTCGCCCTCGGCGAGCGGGAACATGTTGACGATGGGCTTGCCGCGCGAGCCGCGCGAGCCGGCGGGCACCTCCCACACCTTGAGCCAGTACATGCGCCCGCGGTTGGAGAAGCACAGGATCCAGTCGTGCGTGTTGGCGATGAAGAGCTGGTCGACCCAGTCGTCATCCTTGGTCTGCGTCGCCTGCTTGCCCCGCCCGCCGCGCTTCTGGGCGCGGTATTCGCTCACGGGCTGGCTCTTGATGTAGCCGGAGTGGGACAGGGTCACCACCATGTCGGTGGGCGTGATCAGGTCCTCGGTGCCCAGGTCCTGCGCGTTGTGCTCGATCACGCTGCGGCGCGCGCCCAGCTTCGTCTGGCCGAACTCCTGGCGGATGGCCGTGAGCTCCTCGCCAATGATGGCGGCCACGCGCTCGGCACGGGCGAGGATGTCGAGCAGGTCCTCGATCTCCGCCATCACTTCCTTGTATTCGGCGACGATCTTGTCCTGCTCGAGGCCGGTGAGGCGCTGCAGGCGCATCTGCAGGATTTCGGAGGCCTGCGTGTCCGACAGGCGATAGAGCCCGTCGCCGCCCAGGCCGTACTGGCGCTCGAGGCCGTCGGGACGATAGTCGTCGGCGTTGACGACGGAGCCGTCGGCGCGCGCGCGGGTGAGCATCTCGCGCACCAGAGACGAGTCCCAGGGCCGGTTCATCAGCTCCATCTTGGCCACCGGCGGCGTGGGGGACTCGCGGATGATGCGGATGAACTCGTCGATGTTGGCCAGCGCCACGGCCAGGCCTTCGAGCACGTGGCCGCGCTCGCGCGCCTTGCGCAGGTTGAACACGGTCCTGCGCGTCACGACCTCGCGGCGGTGCTGCAGGAAGATGTCGATGAGCTGGCGCAGGTTGCACAGGCGCGGCTGGCCGTCGACCAGCGCCACCATGTTCATGCCGAAGGTGTCCTGCAGCTGGGTCAGCTTGTAGAGGTTGTTGAGCACGACCTCGGGCACTTCGCCGCGCTTGAGCTCGATGACCAGGCGCATGCCGGACTTGTCGCTCTCGTCCTGGATGTGGCTGATGCCCTCGATCTTCTTTTCGTGGACCAGCTCCGCCATGCGCTCCTGCAGCGTCTTCTTGTTGACCTGGTAGGGCAGCTCGTCCACGACGATCGCCTGGCGCTGGCTGCGGTCGCCGCCTCCGGTGAGGTCCTCGAAGTGGCACTTGGCGCGCATGACGATGCGGCCCCGCCCGGTGCGGTAGCCTTCCTTCACGCCCGAGACGCCGTAGATGATGCCGGCGGTGGGGAAGTCCGGCGCCGGCACGATCTCCATCAGCTCCTCGAGCGTGGCCTCTGGGTTGCGCAGCAGGTGCAGGCAGGCGTCGACCACCTCGTTGAGGTTGTGCGGCGGGATGTTGGTGGCCATGCCGACCGCGATGCCGCCCGAGCCGTTGACCAGAAGGTTGGGGAGTTTCGAAGGCAGGACGAGCGGTTCTTTCTCGCTGCCGTCGTAGTTGGGCCCGAAATCGACCGTTTCCTTGTCGATGTCGGCCAGCATTTCGTGCGCGATCTTGGCCAGCCGGATCTCGGTGTAGCGCATCGCCGCCGCGTTGTCGCCGTCGACCGAGCCGAAGTTGCCCTGGCCGTCCACGAGCATGTGGCGCATGGAGAAGTCCTGCGCGAGCCGCACGATCGTGTCGTAGACCGACTGGTCGCCGTGGGGGTGGTACTTGCCGATGACGTCGCCCACGATGCGGGCGGACTTCTTGTAGGGCCGGTTCCAGTCGTTGTTCAGCTCGTGCATCGCGAAGAGCACGCGGCGGTGCACGGGCTTCAGGCCGTCCCGGGCGTCGGGCAGGGCACGACCCACGATCACGCTCATGGCGTAATCGAGGTAGCTGCGCCGCATTTCCTCTTCGAGGCTGACGGGCAGGGTTTCTTTGGCGAATTGGGTCATGAGGGACGGCGGGTGAGCGTGGCTCGGCAGGCGGGAAGCCGTTGATTTTACTTTCGCCCGCTCCTTGTCGCGCTGTGGCAACATCTGCGGCGGTGATGCGGTTTCGTCCTACGTGCCTCAGCCGGTCAAGCGATTGCTGGTGTAAGCTCGTATGGCACAATAAGTTGGACGTATATGGTGAATTGGTCACCTGACACGTAGTTTGGACGCAGCGCGGCTGCGCTTTTTTCCCGAAGAGGAGAACCATGAAGAAACTGAATAAAGTGGCGCTGCTGTTTGCCTCTGTGGCGTTTGCAACCGCCGCGGGTGCGCAAGTCCGCGCCGCCGACGGTGGCAACCGCATCGACAACTGGCAGAACGGTACCGGCCAGTACGTCTGGCGCAACGGCACGAACGAGCTGTGCTGGCGCAACAGCAACTGGACGCCCGCCACCGCCGCTGTGGGTTGCGATGGCGCGCTGGTTCGCGCTGCTGCGCCCGCTCCGGCTCCGGCTCCGGCCGCCCGTCCCGCGCCGCCCCCCGCGCCTGCCGCGCGTCCGGCTCCGGCTCCGGCTCCGGCTGCACGCCCGCCCGCGCCGCCCCCGGTCGCCGCGACCAAGGTGACGTACGCCGCCGACGCGTTCTTCGACTTCGACAAGTCCGTGCTCAAGCCGGAAGGCCGCGCCAAGCTGGACGACCTGGTCGGCAAGATCAAGGACATCAACCTCGAAGTGATCATCGCCGTCGGCCACACCGACTCGGTGGGCACCGACGCCTACAACCAGCGCCTGTCGGTCCGCCGTGCGGAAGCCGTCAAGGCCTACCTGGTGACCAAGGGCATCGAGCGCAACCGTGTCTACACGGAAGGCAAGGGCGAGAAGCAGCCCGTCGCCGACAACCGCACCGCCGAAGGCCGCGCGAAGAACCGCCGCGTGGAAATCGAAGTGGTGGGTACGCGTCCGAACCGCTAAGGTTCGGGAGCCTGCTGCTTCATCGAAGCAACAGGTTCAGGTCGTTACCTTGAAAAAGCCCCGCGCCGCGGGGCTTTTTCGCATTCAGCCTCGACAATTCCTCCCGTGAGCGAACCGACCCTCAATGCCGATCCGGCCGAACTGGCCAAGTTCTCCGAGCTCGCCCACCGCTGGTGGGATACCGAGAGCGAGTTCCGGCCCTTGCACGAGATCAACCCGCTGCGATTGGGCTGGATCGAGTCGCAGGCCCCCCTGGTCGGTAAGCGCGTGCTCGACGTCGGCTGCGGGGGCGGGATTCTCGCGGACTCGATGGCGCGCAAGGGCGCGCAGGTCACGGGCATCGACCTGTCGAGCAAGGCGCTGCGCGTGGCTCAGCTGCACGCGCTCGAAGCCGGCACGCCCAACATCGGCTATCGCGAAATCAGCGCCGAAGCGCTGGCGGCCGAATCGCCAGCGACCTATGACGTCGTGACCTGCATGGAAATGCTCGAACACGTGCCGGACCCGGCGTCGGTCGTGCGCGCTTGCGCCACGCTGGTGAGGCCGGGCGGCTGGGTGTTCTTCTCGACGATCAATCGCAACGCCAAGAGCTTTCTCTTCGCCATCGTCGGCGCCGAATACGTGCTCAACCTGCTGCCCCGAGGCACCCACGAATACCTGAAGTTCCTTCGGCCGAGCGAGCTCGCGCACGCGTGCCGTTCGGCCGGGCTGCATCTGCAACAGACCCGCGGCATGGAATACAACCCCCTGACGCGGCGCTACGGCTTGTCCAGCGATACCAGCGTCAACTACCTGGTGGCCACGCGCCGAAACTGATGGCCTCCCCCACGCCCAACATCCCCCCGGAAATCCGCGCAGTGCTGTTCGACCTCGACGGCACGCTGATCGACAGTGCGCCGGACCTCGGCGCGGCCGCGGACAAGCTGCGAACCGACCGCGGGCTGCCTTCGCTTCCGCTCGAGGTCTACCGCCCGATGGCTGGCGCGGGCGCGCGGGGCATGCTCGGCATCGCGTTCAACCTCAAGCCCGAGGACCCGGAGTTCGCGCAGCTGCGCGAGGAGTTCTTTTCCACGTACGAAAACGCGATGACGGAGCGCACCCAGGTCTTCGAAGGCGTGGCCGAACTCATCGACGCCATTCAGGGGCGGCAGATGCCCTGGGGCGTGGTGACGAACAAGGCGATGCGATTCACGGGGCCGCTCACGAAGAAGCTCGCGCTCTTCGCCAAGGCCGGCACGGTGGTGGGCGGCGACACGACGCCGCACGCGAAACCGCATCCGGCGCCGCTGCTCGAAGCGGCCCGGCAGCTGGGCCTGGAGCCTTGCCAGTGCATGTACGTGGGCGACGACGAGCGCGACATCGAGGCCGGGCGCGCCGCGGGCATGTACACCGTGGCGGCGATGTACGGCTACCTCGGCCGCGACAAGCAGGTGCCCGACTGGGGAGCCGACGCCCACATCGAAAAGCCGCTCGATCTGCTGCCCCTCTTGAATTTCCGTCCTTCGGCGTAAGATACGAGTCCTTGGGGCTGTACTGGTTTCGACGTGGGTTCGGAATCGCAGCAGGGCATGCCGAGGTTCAGTTACCTCGTAAATCCGCTGAAAACAAACTAACTGCGAACGACAACACGTACGCACTCGCCGCTTAATTGCGACGGGCCTCACAACAGTTGGCCGATGGGCTGGGTGAAGGGCGCAAGCCCTGAGCTGTGAGGTAATCTACATGGGCTGGCCCTGACCCGGGTACCTTGGGTCGGGGCGAGACAATAGGGTACTGGCTGTTCCCGCAGCGTGCGACTGCGCGGCGGGGGCGGCGAGATCAAATCAGATCGCTACGCATGTAGAACTGTTCGACGAAGGCTTGCGGACGCGGGTTCAAATCCCGCCAGCTCCACCAGATACGGCGAGGCCGTCCATTCGCAAGAATGGGCGGCCTTCGTTCATGGGCTCTCGACCTTGCAACTTCACCAGATTCTCTTCTCCCAGGGCTTCGGCACCCGCCGCGTCTGTACCGGCCTCGTCGAGCAGGGTTTCGTCGAGATCGACGGCAGCGTCCACGACGACCCGTTCGAGCAGCTCGACCCCATCGGCCTGCGCTTCCGAGTCCAGGGAAAGGCGTGGGAGTACCACGAGAAGGCCTATCTCCTGCTGAACAAGCCGGCCGGCTACGAGTGCTCCCAGAAGCCGGGCGCCTGGCCGAGCGTGTATACGCTGCTGCCCGCGCCGCTGCGTCAACGGGCCGGCCCCGGCGCGACGCCCGGCGTGCAGGCCATCGGGCGGCTCGACCAGGACACGACGGGCCTGCTGCTTTTCTCCGACGACGGCAAGTTCATCCACCGCATGGCGTCGCCGAAATGGCATGTGCCGAAGGTGTATCGCGTGACCTGCGAACAGCCGGTGGACGAGAAGCAGGCGAGGTCCTTGCTCGCGGGCGTGACGCTGCGCGACGACCCGGTGGCCGTGAAGGCGGCGGCGTGCGAAATCGTGACCTCGTACGTGCTCGACCTCACGTTGACCGAAGGCAAGTACCACCAGGTCAAGCGGATGATTGCCGCCGTGGGCAACCATGTCGTCGCCCTCGATCGCGTTCGCATCGGAGGCATCGACCTGCCGTCCGATCTTGCGCGTGGCGAGTGGCGGTGGCTGCGCACGGATGAGGTTCAGGCGCTCGCCGGACGTTGACCGCGGTCGTGGACAGCCGCCGCGGCCTTTGTTAAAAGGGAGCGGCAGTCGCAGTCGCAGTAGCAGTCGCAGTACCCATGGATCAGAACAACAGGTTGTTCGCCACCGTCGTGGCGCTTTTCTCGTTCGTCGCGTTTGCCGGACCGCCCGCGCTCGCCGCGACACCCCCCTGCAGCGCCGCGAATTTCTCGGTGGCTCGCTTCGACGCCATCCAGCGCGGCATGAGCGTCGACCAGGTCGTCGCCGTCATCGGCTGCGGACCGACGGACCTCGGCAGCCAGTCGACTCGACAATGGCGCTTGCTGACGTGGTCGGTCGGCGCGCCCGGCACGCCCGCGCTCTCGATCAGCGTGTGGTTCGACACGAGCAACTGGCAGGCCCAGCCCCTGGTGGGGCCGTCCTTCAAGATCGCGCAGGGGTTCTAGCCCGCTTGCCGCCGACCATGGATCAATAGGTGATGGTCAGCGTGCGGGCCTGCGTCGCCTGACACCCCGCGCCCGAGGCGCAGGTGCCCGACTGACCGGCGGGAGCCGTGCCGGTGATGGTGTACGACTGCGCGTTGCCGGTGCCGAGCGCCGACGATGCATTGACCGCGAGCGAGTAGCCCAGGTCGAGCAGGCTGCCGCCGGACTCCACCGAGAGCTGATACGGCGTCGTGCGCGTGCAGCGCAGCTGGAAATTGCTCGTGCCGATGCCCGGCGTGGTCTGGAACGAGGTGTAGTTGATGACGAGCGGCGACGGGTCGGTGGTGAAGTCGCAGGCCGGGTCCACCGTGGCCGCGAGGGAGAGCGTGCCCGTGCCCCACACACGCCCGCTGCTGTTGGAGGAGCGGATCGTGACGGTCAGCGAGTTGTGCGTGTAGGTGCCCGGCGCGGCCGTCGACTGCCCGCCCGGAATGCGGAAGCAGAACGTGCTCGTGAGCGGGCCGATGTTGGTGTACAGCCAGCTGGTCTGCGCGTTGCTCACCGTATCCCCGCTGTTGCCGCCCCAGGCCTGGGAACATGCCGCGTAGTTGGTCGAGAGCTGGAAGGGCAGCGAGTTCGCGCCGCTCGCGAGGTTGCCCGTGCTCGACGACACCCCCACCCAGAACGTCGACGGGAACTGCGTCTGCAACCACCCGCGCGAGCACGAGAATCGCACGCTGCCCTGCGTGTCGTTGCTCGTGCTCGAGAACGGGTCGTAGGCGTTCGTGCTCGATGCCGAGGCCGACACGATGTTGCACGACTGCGCGAGCGCCGCACCGGCCCCCGACGCGAGAGCGGCGGCCATGGCCGCCTTCAAAATCCAGCGTTTCATCACCTCTTCACTCCTTCGCAGCGCAGCGGCCCGACGCGGGCGATCTCGTCGATGGCCCCGGGCGGCAGTTGCACGGCGAACTCGCACTGCGCCCCCTTCCACTTCAGCCGCAGCGTGTTGGAAGCCTGCAGGCCGGTCACGAATGCTTCGCCGCGCCGCGCCACGTAGAACTCCTGCGTGTCGCCCACCAGTTCGAGCTCCGCGCCCGCGGGCGCCGGCTCGCCGTCGTCGAAGACGATGCGGATCAAGGCGCCACGGCCGCTTCGCACGGGGAACGTCACCTTCACGCCGCTGCGCATCGGAGGCGAGACGATCTGCTCGATGTTGTCGATCTCGGCGCTGATCGGCAGCTCGCTGGGATCGAGGCGGATGCTGTTGTCCTGGTAGGGCAGCAAGCCCGGCACGAGCGCCTTGCCCTCGGCGTCGGTGCGCGTGAGCAGCCGGCCATGCACGCCGATGCCGACGTTGGCGTAGCCCGGCACCTCGACCAGCGCGAAGCTGTTGTCGATCCGGCGCGACGCGTACAGGTCGCCGTCCATCCACACCAGCGCGCCCTGCGCCCCGACGCGCAGCGTCTGCTGCTCGCTCGATGCGCTCGCATCTGCCGTGAGAAGCATGCGGCCGCCCTGGTAGTAGAGCCCGCCTTCGGCGTAGGGGCGGCTCTCGCGTCCGCCGCCGAGCACGCGCCAGCCGAGGCCGGTGTCCTCCGTCAGCCCCTTGTTGGCCGACACATAGGCGTCGTTGCCGCCCGACCGGTGCGCGCCCACCGCCGTGACGCTCGTGCGGTTGTCGAGCGCGATCGTGTAGTTCACCGTGGCCGACACGCCGCCGCTCGCGCCGGCGACGCGCGTGAGGTTCAGCGAGAGCGCGCTGCGGGGCGACAGTGGCACGGAGTAGTTGGCCGAATAGGTGCTGATGTCGCCGCGATCGAACGTGGAAATGCGCGCGGCGCCGAGCGCGAAGGTGCCCCAGCGGTCGTCGCTGAAGCTGTAGCTGGACGAGACTTCGAGCTGGTTGGGCAGCACGTCGCGCTCGGTACCCAGCTCGCTGAAGCCGCGGGTCGCGCCCACCGCGCGCACCGAAAATCCGTGCCGCAGACTGCTGTTCTCGACCGCGAGCAGCCATTGGCCGCCCCGGCCGCGGAAAACGTTCTGGCTCGCGCGATACGCGGCCATGCCGAGCAGACCATAGGGCAACCCGTGCAGGCCGCCGACGCCGATGTTGCGCGTGTGCTCGCCCAGCTGCGCCGACGCTTCCGCCGTGAACCGCTTGGTGATTCCGAGGCGATACAGCGCCGACGCGAATCGCTCGCCGTAGTTGTTGCTCTGGCTGCCCAGGTTCAGGCGAACCGCGCCGGCCTCGACGCTCCAGTCGCTCAGGCCTTGTTCGAGCAGGTAGCTGCTCGTGAAGAAGGGCTGCACGACGACCGTTTCGCGGCCCAGGACGTCGCGCACGACGATGCGCGCCTCGCCGGCGCCCGACAGCAGGGGGAAGTTGTCGATGACGAAAGGTCCCGCCGGCACCGACGCCGTCTTGCGCAGCGCGTCGCCCACGTACAGCTCCACCGTGCTCGGGGCCGACGAGGTGCCCGCGATCACGGGCACCGGCTGGGACACGAAGCCCGGCGTCAGCGCGAAGTTGCGTCCGAGTTGCACCCCGCCGAAGTACACGGGCCGCGCGAGCAGGCCGCCGCGCGTGACGGAATCGCCGGCCCGCAGCGTGAGATTGCGCTGCGGCCAGTCGCGCGTGAAGGTCGTTTCCAGGCGCAGCGCGAGCGTCTGGGCGGCCTGGCCCGGCGCCTGGAGATGCCGCGTGACGAAACTCGATGTGAAGACGCCGGCGGGGGTGGAGTAGCCCAGTTCCGACAGCACGCCGACATCCGTGGTGGCGCCCGTGCTGCGCTGCTGCGTACGCGAAAGGTTGGTGTCGAAGTTGAGGAAAAGGGCGGGCTCCGCCGTCGCCACGCGCGCACGCTGCGGCGGCGCGGCGCCTTCATCCACACGCGTGCGAGCGAAGGCGGCCGGCGAGAACACGAGTTCCACGGACTGGTTGGCTGCATTCATGCGCGCCTGGAAGCCGGGAACCGCCCCGAGCGAATACCAGGTCTGTCCGCGCGCCTGCGCCGAGGGCGCGCCCGGGCGCCGCTGGAGCCGCCACTCGTCGAACGCTTCGGCGGGAGCGTACAGCACCCCCTCGCGCTCGAGGAGGGTCCAGCTGCCGCTGGGCGAATTGTTGACGGTGACTTCGAGCGGTATGAAGCGCTGCGCCGGTGCCCGGGGCGAGGCCGCCGGCGGCGTGGGCGCGGCGGGCGTCTCGGCCGCGCCTTGCGCCCAGCCCGCCCTTGGCGCCGCGGCGAGGCTCGCGGCGAGTGCGATGGGAAGGCTCGCGCGTCCCAGCGCGGAAGACGTTCGGCGATCCAGCGTCAAGGCACGGTGATGTCGAAGAGATCCGTCTTGCCGTCGTCGTAATCCACCTGCAGCTGCGCGCGTCCGGGCGCAATCGGCGCGGTGGATTTCATCGGGCTGCCGCGGCGCGCGCCGGGCAGGATGTAGGTGCCGCCCTCGAACGTGGCCAGCACCTGCGCGTCGCGCTTGAGCGCCGCCTCTCGCACCTGCGCGTAGGCCGTGCCGGTGTTGCGGCACATCGCGTCGAGCGTGGTGGGGCCGCTGCGCACGACATCGCAGCTCATCTGCCGGCGGGCGACCGGCGGCGTCACGAAGACGGGCATGCTCAATGCGAGCGCAATGGGCACCTGGATGCCGGCGCGCACGGCGCCGATCTCCGGCACCTCGCGAACCACCATGCGGTAGATCAGTTGCCGGCTGGCGTCCGCCGGGGCCAGCAGCGCAAGGCGCACCACCTGTCGCGCTTTGGGTGCGAGCTTCACGATCGGCGGCGCGAGGATGAGGTCTTCGGTGGGCACGAGCTGGTCGACGCCGTCGGGCGATTGCGTCCAGGCGCTCAGGTCCGCCTGCAGCACGAGTTCGGTATCGCCCTCGTTCGTGACGGTCATGGCGACGGCGCGGTCGCGCGGCCCCATGTAGATGCGCACCGGCGTGACCGAAAACGTGCCGGCGGCCGCGGGCGCGGTCCATGCCGGCAGGAGGGTGGCGGCGGCAAAGGCCAGCCAGGCGAACTTCATCGCATTCTTCCTCAGAAACTGACCACCATCTGCACAGGGCCGTCACTGTCGTCGATGTTGGACATGTGGACGCCCGTGACCGAGCCTGCGGAGAGCTCCGGCCCGTCGTCGAAGGACTGTTCGGCGGTCTCGGGTCCGAATTCGTAGCGGAATGCGCGCGTGCGCAAGCTCGCGCTGTCGAAGCCGGGCGCCGGCTGGATGTTCACGTACTGGCCGCTGCTGCACACGACGCGAACCTGGGTGCCCCCGCCGCTGCTGCGCGTGCCGCTGGTGCAAACGCCCGGCCAGCGATTGGGCGGCGGGCTGGGCGCGTTCCCGTCCTGCTCTGGCGGATTGGTGGGGACCCAGGGGACATTGCCGCCCGCCCCACCCGCCGACTCGCCGCGCAGGACGATGCGCACGACAAAGCTATCGGCTGCCGTCGTCGCCTGCGCCGGCCCCGCGGGCAACGCGCAAGCCGCGACGCAGGCAGCCAGGGCACGGGTCAGTGCGCTTGCAGAACTCGTGGTGTGCTTCACTTCGTCCGCTCGGTTGGATCCCGACGAAACAAGGGAATAGGACGGTGCGACGAGATCGCCTGCCGCCCACGGCCTGCCATCAGTAAACGACGTAAAGAGCGTGCGTCTCGTTGCTCGTGCAGCCGGTGCCGGTGGCACAAGTGCCGCTCTGGCCGGCGCCCATGGTGCCGGTGACGCTGAGGTTCACGGCCGTGGTGCCATTGCCGGTGCCCGTGGGCGTGCCCGACAGACCCAGCGAATAGCCGAGCTGCAGATTGGACGCGCCAGCGGCGACCGTCTTGGTCGTCGACGGCGTGGCCGTCGAGTCGAAGCCAACCTTGAACGGCAGGCTGTTGGTGCATTTGACGGTGAACGCTCCGCCCGTCGCCGTGCTGGCGCCCGTCTGGAACGAGTCGTAGGCGAAGGTCAATGCGCCGGGCGTGGAAATCTCGCACTTGGGTGTGAGATTGATCGTGACCGTGACGTCCTTCGTCTCGTTCGCTGCGAATGCGGGAGCGGTGAGGAGGGCGGAGAAGCCGAGCGCGACGGCGAGGGCGACGTGTTTCATGTGAATACTCCTTGCTTAAGAAATCGGCTACTTGCGGCGGAGCCGATTGCCTGCTGAAGGATTCACTATAGCCCTCCTGGTAACGTCTTGCAACAATCAAACCGTGATAAATCAACGGGTTACGTCAACTAGTCAGCTTTCGGTAAGATTTTGTTACGGATGAGCTGGTGCCGCGGGGCGTGGCGGAACTCGGTCTGGCGGACCGATCCAGCGCGCCGGCTGTCACCTCAGGCGGACTTGCGATTTCGGATCCGATGCTTCTCGAGGTCGCCGCCGGCGTCGAGGAGGTCGCGCACCCACTGCGGCTTGCGGCCGCGGCCGCCCGACCAGAGCTGGCCGTCGGGTCCCTTGTAGCGCGGCGCGGCCGGCTTCGCGGACGGATGGGTGCGCGCCGTGCGCGCCCTCGCTGCGCGGGGCTCGAGGCCCAGGTCGGCCGGCGTGAGGCCGTAATCGGCGATTTTCTGCAGGACATCCTGAATGACCGCCTGCTTTTCGGTGGCCTCGATTTCGGCGGCCTTCTGCTGCAATTCCTCGATCTGTTTCTTGATTTGCGAGAGCGACGTCATGAATTCGTGAATTGTTTGAAATTGCGAACGGCTGGATCTTAAGCGTTCGGCTCCGCGGAATCAGACCGAATCCCGGAGAAATTGCACGATGGCGTCGCGGGTGGCTTCGGGCTGGTCGCGGTGGGGGGAGTGGCCGCAGCGGGGCAGGGCGCGGCGCACGACGTTGGCGCGCTGCGAATGGATGTCCTCGATCTGCGCCAGGGTGCCGTACGGGTCGTCCTCGCCCTGGATGGCGAGGACGGGCGCCGTAATTCGCCGGCATTCCGCGCGGATATCGAATTCGCGGAATGCGGGGTCGAGCCAGATATCGTTCCATTGCCAGAAGGCGCCGTCGACATCGACATGGTATTTTGCGAGCCGTTCGCGCAGGTCCGAATGCAGATAGGCTTGGCGCGCCTGCGCGATCGAGCGCAGGGAAATATCTTCCACCATCACGTGCGGCGCCAGGGCGACGCAGGCCGTCACGGGCAAATGGCTCGAATGAATGAGCGCGATGGTGGCGCCGTCCGAATGGCCGAGCAGCACGGGCCGCTCGATGCCGAGCGAGGCCAGCAGTGCGGGGAGGACTTCGAGCGCCTCGCGGTGCATGTAATCCGGCTTGAGCCGGCCGGCGCCGCGCACATCGGGCACGGGGTCGGAGCTGCCATAGCCGCGTCGCGAATAGACGATGCCGGAACGCCCCGTGGCCCGGCAGAGTTCGGCGGGCCAGTCGCGCCACATGGCGACGGAGCCGAGGCCTTCGTGGAGGAAGACGAGGGGTGCGACGCGTCGACCGACGCCGCCCTCGATGCGTTGTACTTCGAGGCGCACACCGTTGATCTGCATCAATTCCATGCGTCCATGCTACGGCAGCCGCAAGCGCGGCCGCCGCCCCCGGCTACACTCCAACGTTACCTGCCGAATCTGCTGTGTCCTCCCTCATTCCCACCGCTTGGCTGCCCCGCGTTGCCGCGGCGCTGTTCGCGTTCGTCGCCGGCCTCGCGTCTGCCCAGACCACCCCGATCTTCGTGCTCAATTCGCTCGACGCGAGCGTGAGCGTCATCGACCCGGTCGCGTGGCGCGAGACGAAGCGCATCCCGACGGGCAAGGAGCCTCACCACCTCTATCTGACGCCGGACGAGAAGTCGATCATCGTCGCCAACGCGCTCTCCGATACGCTCACCTTCATCGACCCGAAGACGGCCGAAGTGCAGCGCACGGTGCGCGGCATTCTCGACCCCTACCACCTGCGCTTCTCGCCCGACATGAAGTGGTTCGTGACGGCGGCGAACCGGCTGAACCACGTGGACATCTTTCGCTGGGACGGCAAGGACCTGGTGCTCGCCAAGCGCATTGCCACCGGCAAGACGCCCAGCCATCTCTGGATCGACAGTCGCAGCACGACGCTGTTCGCGACGATGCAGGACAGCGACGAGTTGGTCGCCATCGACCTGGCGACGCAGAACGTGAAGTGGCGCATCAAGACGGGGCCGCTTCCCGCCGACGTCTACGGCACGGCCGACGACAAGCATGTGCTCGTGGGACTCACCGGCGGCGACAGCGTCGAGGTGTTCGACGTGGCGAGCGACTTCCCGAAGTCCGTCCGCCGCATCAAGACCGGCGACGGCGCACACGCGTTCCGCGCCGCTGGAGACAAGCGCCATGTCTACGTCAGCAACCGCGTGGCGAACACCATCAGCAAGCTCGACATGGTGACGATGCAGGTCGTTGACCAATACGCCGCGCCCGGCGGGCCGGACTGCATGGAAGTGGTGAAGGGTGGCAGGCTGCTGATGGTCACGTCGCGCTGGGCAAAGCGTCTCACCGTCATCGACACCGAGACGAAGAAGGTCGTGCGGCAGGTGCCGGTCGGGAAGTCGCCTCATGGCGTCTGGACGCTGGACCACGCGGCGCGCTGAGGGCGCCGGTCGCTCGTACTCCCTCTCCCGCTTGCGGGACAGGGTGGGGGCGAGGGCGGTGGCGCTCACGATCGCCGTGTTGGCGCCCGCCACCTTTGCCTCGACTTGCGAGAAGCCTGTCTACCTGACGCTCGACACCGGCCACATGGGTGTGGCGCAGTACATGGCGGACGTGCTGAATCGCCACCAGGTGAAGGTGACGTTCTTCGCCGCGAACGAGCGCACGAAAGAGGGCGATGGGAGCCTGGGCAACCATTGGGCGCCGTGGTGGAAAGCGAGAGCGGCCGAGGGTCACGAATTCGCCTCGCATACCTGGGACCACACGTACTGGCGCGCCGACCTCCCCGGCGAACCTCTGCGGTTTCGCGTGCGCGCGTCGGCGGGTCCCAGCGAGGGCGTGGAGCGCACGTGGACCGCGGCGCAGTATTGCGAAGAGATCGGCAAGGCGGCGAAGCGGATCGAAGAGGTCACCGGCAAGAAGACGCTGCCTCTGTTTCGCGCCCCCGGGGGCAAGACCTCGCCGAAGTTCCTGGCCGCGACCCGCGAGTGCGGCTACGCGCACGTCGGCTGGTCGCGGGCCGGCTTTCTGGGTGACGAGCTGCCCAGCGAGACGGCGAGCAATTCGCAACTGTTGCAGCGCGCCTTGCGCGACATCCGGAAGGGCGACATCCTGCTTGCACACCTCGGGATCTGGTCGCGCAAGGACCCGTGGGCGCCCGCCGTGCTGGAACCGCTGATCGTGGGGCTGAAGGCGAAAGGGTTCTGCTTCGCGACCCTGCGCGATCATCCGGATTACGCGGCATGGGTGGCAAGGGCGCGGTGAGATGAACTGGATCGAGGAGATTTTTTCTGCGGCGCAGCAGTGGCTGTTCCAGTCGGTGATGCAGCCGGTGATGTTCCATATCGGGCTGGGGCACCTGCTGGAGGACGGCTACGTGGCGGCCGGTTGGCTGCTGGTGGGGCTGATCCAGATCGCGGTGCTGCTGCTCGTGATCGGGCCCTTGCAGCGCTGGCGACCGGTCGAGGCCGTGACCGACCCCGCCGCGATCCGCGTGGACATTCTCTACACGCTGATCCATCGGCTCGGGCTGTTCCGCGTGGCGTTGTTCTTCACGGTAGAGCCGCTGTTCGACGCCATGTTCGGGGCGCTGCGTGTGGCGGGCTTCGGCACGCTCCATCTCGACCAGCTATGGCCCGGCGTGACGGATCTCGCGTGGGTGAGCTTTCTCATCTACCTTGTTGTCTTCGACTTCGTGGATTACTGGATTCACCGGGGGCAGCATCACTTCCAGTGGTGGTGGGCGCTGCATTCGCTGCACCACTCGCAGCGGCAGATGACGATGTGGAGCGATAACCGGAATCACCTGCTGGATGATTTGATTCGGGATTCGGTGCTGGTGGTGGTGGGGCAGTTGCTGGGGGTGGGGCCGGGGCAGTTCGTGGCGATCGTGGCAGTCACTCAATTGAGCGAGAGCTTGCAGCATGCGAATCTGAAGGTGTGGTTCGGGAAGGTCGGCGAGCGCTTGTGGGTGAGTCCGCGGTTTCATCGGCTTCATCACAGCATTGGGCTGGGGCATGAGACGGCGGGAAGGGGAACCTTGGGCGGGTACAACTTCGGGGTGTTGCTGCCGTGTTGGGATCTGGCTTTCGGCACGGGCAATTTCGAGCGAAGGTACGACCCGACGGGGATACGCGATCAGGTGGAAGCGGGGCGCGACTATGGGCGGGGGTTCTGGCGGCAGCAGTGGTTGGGGCTGCAACGGATGGGGGCACGGCCCGGACCGACGTCGAAGCACCAGTCGATTTGACGGTTGCGGCCCGCGCGACGACGCTTTCGATTGAATTTCGGGTCACCTCACTCGAGTCCTGAACGGTTCGGGTTTTCCGGGGGAACGACAATGCGTTTTTCGGCGGGTCGCCAAACTTGATCTCACGAATCGTCACGGCCGCGATCTCGCCGCTCGGGACTGCGCTCCTGATGCTCATGCTGGCCGCGCTCGTGGGGCGCTTGTCGCCCGCTCGGGGATCGCGGCGCCTGGCGAACGGGCTCGCGCTCTTCGCCTTTGCATGGCTGTGGGTGTGGTCGACGCCGCTGGCCAGCGAGTCGCTCGCCCGCTGGCTCGAGGCAGACGCGGGCGCTCGAACCATGGCTGAACTTCCGCGCGCACGGGCCGCGGTCGTCCTGGGCGGCGGAATGCTCGGCGCACGCCCGCCCCTGCTTCCCTATCCGGACATGGGCGCGGCCGCGGATCGCATGTGGCATGCGGCGCGCATCTATCACGCGGGAAAAGCCCCCTTGCTGGTGCTCTCCGGCGGGATCTCGAGGCCGGGCGAGCCGAACGAATCCGAAGCGATGCAGCTTCTGCTCCTGGACCTTGGCGTTCCACGCGAGGCGATGCGCCTCGAAGGCGCAAGCTTCAACACGGCGTCCAATGCCCGGATGAGCGCGCGACTCCTCGAGGCAGAGGGAATCCGATCCGTGTTGCTCGTCACCTCGGCGCTGCACATGCGCCGCGCGAGGAAGAACTTCGAGGCGGCCGGCATCCATGTGGTCCCGGCGCCGACGGATTTCGGCGCGGTCGCGCGTCCGTTCGACGTCGGTCAATTGCTGCCGGAGGCCAGCGCGCTGACCGGCTCGGCGGATGCCATGAAGGAGCTCGTCGGGTACGCGGTCGGTCGATAAGCGTGCGCCATGTTTTCTTCCACCGTTCGAATCCCGGAGTGTCGACATGACGACATTGCGCAGAGCCCTCGTCACCGGCGGGAGCGGACTGATCGGTCGCCACGTGCTGAGGGCGCTGGTGGAGCGAAGTCCTGCCCTGGCTGTGGGCGTGGTCACGCGCCGCCCCGATGCGCTGCCGCCGCTGCCGCCGGGACATCGCGCGATCGAGCTGGATCTCTCCAGGTCGATCGACATCGAGGATGACTTCGATCTCGTGATCCATTGTGCCGGCGAGATTCGCGACAGTGGCCGCATGGCGCAGACGAACGTGGAGGGAACGCGCCATCTGCTCGACTGGGCGATCCGGCGCGGAGTCCAGCGGTTCATCCATTTCAGCAGTGTGGCCGTCTACGGCGCCGCAGCGGGGCGCAATCGGGTCGACGAGCGCAGCCCGCACGCGCCGGACAATCCGTATGCCGTGTCCAAGGAGCTTTCGGAGGACATGGTCCGGCAGCGATGCGGCGAGCATGGCATCGACCATGTGATCCTGCAACCCGCGAACGTCATCAGTCTTCGTCCCTTCACTGAAGACCATCTGCTCAATCTCATGCGCCAGATCCAGCGAGGACGCTTCCGCCACTTTCGCGGTCCGGACGCCGTGTTCAACTACATCGGCGCCGAAGCGGTGGCGAACGTCGTGACTGCGTGCATCGACGAACCGCTTGCGGGGCGGACCTTCATCCTGAATACGCCGCACCGCCTTCACGATGTCGTGGGCTGGATTGCCGAGGAGCTCGCCGTCGATATCCGGCCGAGGCCCTGGCCTCGTGCGATCGGCGCGGCCGCCGGCGCAGTCTTCGACGGGGCCGCGCGAATCAGCGGACGTTCCATGCCCTTCAGCCTCGCGCGTTTCCGGGAATTGACGAACGCAAGGGTCTTCGACGCGGCGGCCGTCGCGGCGGCATTTCCGGGCGCGCAGACGCCGGGGCTGGAAGCGACGGTCCGGGCGCTGGCCAGACGTTATCTGGCCGAGGGTAAACTGGACGCGGTCCCGGGCACGCCCTCCCGGAGGTGCGCATGAAGAAGCTCCTCTTCTCGATTCGAAACCTGCTGCAGCGCCTGGTCGGCCCGGTGGCGTTGCACCGGTTGCGCAAGCGCATCGTGCGTCGCAGCAACACGGAAAACGGCTCGTGCGGACACGCCGAGCGCTGGATCTACATCTACCCGACCTTCGCATGCACGCTGAAGTGCTCGTACTGCCAGAACCTGCATGCCACGGGCATCCACAACCCGCTCGAGCAATGCACGATGACGCCTCGGGCGTGGGCCGAATCGATCAACCGGATCGGCCGTCACGTCGTCATCAGCGGCGGGGACCCCTTTGTCTATCACGACCTTCCCGGCATCGTGAACAGGATCGCGCCGCACCTGAAGGTCGTGATCTGCAGCGATCTCTCGGCGCCCGGCACGCTGGATGCGCTGCGCGCCATGCGGCGCCCCGTGTCGCTCGATGCGACGTACCACCCCAGCTCGGGTAAATCCGGGAAATTCCTGCAGACCGTGGAAGCCGCGCGCGGGCTCGACGGGATCGAGATCGCCCTGCATTCGGTGGCGGCCGGCAAGGCCGTGAAATTCCTGCGGCGAACGCAGAAGGAGTTTCTGGCGAAAGATCTTCGCCTCAACCTCGTGGCCGCGTATGGCGACCTGGCATTCGAAGGAAGCCGCCAGCAGCAACGGGAGACGGTCTATTGCACGAAGCGGAACATCAACATCGGGCCGGATGGCAAGCGCTACCCGTGCCTGACGAAGACCATCCGGATGCAGGATCCACTGTGCAGCGTCACCGCGCCGGGCATCGCCGACGATATGCCTCCGCACCTGTGCAACGACTTCGGTCACTGCGTGCCGGGCGACCTGGAGGAAGTCGGCATGCGCATCGAACGACTCGACGGCCGGGGTGTCCTTCGACCCTGCTGAGGCGCTCGCGCCTCATGCCTGCCTCATGCCTGCCTCGGGCCCGATCGGCCGAGGATCCCGTCGAAAAGTCCGGCAGCGCAGGCTTCGAGGTAAGTCCACCGGTTCTTCACGATCGACAGCAGCAAGGCGCGATTGCCGAGGGTGGAGACGAGCTGGGCGAGACCGTACGCGAGCGGCACGTGCTTCATGCGAAGCAGCAGGAAGCTGTTGCGCACCTGGTAGTAGCAGCGCAGGGGGCTGTGGATCGACACGGTCCGGCCGGCGACCTGCACCGCCGCACTGCCGATCCGGTGGGGCATCACGGCCTGCGGAATGACGCGCATGGGAACGCCTTCCGCCCGGCAGCGCAGGCACCATTCGGTGTCGACGAAATCGATGAAGAGACTGGCGTCGAGGCCGCCCGCGAGCGCGAAGACCTCGCGCGTCGCGACGCTACCCGAAGAGATAACGATGTCGACATCCACCGGATCGCGACCACCGAGGCTGTACACCGCCGTGGCGCGGCCGCGCGCGTCGACGCGTGTCGACGGCAGCTCGGCGCCCGAGGCGTCGTCCACGCAGGCTGGCGCCACGATGTCGGGCCGGCCGAGACGAAGCTGCGCCACGAGGGTCGCGAGCATGCCGGCGGGCACCTGCGAGTCCTGGTCGAAGAAAGCGATCGCGTCGGCATCCCCGGCCGCCTCGATGCCCATGTTCTGCGCGTGCGCGATGCCGGCGTTGCGCCCGAGCGTGATCAGGGTGCAGCCGGTCGGCAGGTCCGCAGCTTGCAGTGTCGGCCGTTCGGTGTTGTCGACGAGCACCACCCGGGCATCGCCGGATGTGAGCGTCGCACATAGTGTGCGCAGGCGCTCGGCATCCGGTCGGTAGCAGACCACGACGCAGCAGACCCTCGCCGGCAGGCTGCTCATTTCGGACGATTCTTGATCCGGTTGTACAAGGTCCAGAGCCAGGGTACCGTGGCGCGCAAGGGAGAGCCGTTGAGGAATTCGACCGCGCGCACCCGGGCGCTGGCGCGAATCCGGCTGCCGTCGAAACCGGTGTGCGCGGCGAGCGACGACTCGATCTGGTTTCGGGTGGCTTCGGAAATCGGCCGGCCGGCCACGCTGGCTTCGACCAGCGCGTAGATGTAGGCGTTGCGGTGGTAGCCGAGCAGGAAGGACGGACCGAGTTCGCGGACGACCTCGGCGGCGCGCGCGTCGCCGGGAACATAGGATTGGAGAAAGGCCTGGAACTGCGCGAGGCTGCGCAGGATCACGCCCCAGACCGAGGGCAGCGAAGCCGACTCGCTGGCCAGATGCAGGCGGATGGCAAAGTGATCGGCCGGGTCGCCCGCCTTGTACGAGCCGCGCATCAGCGACAGCCACAAGGCGTCGTCGGCGAAGAAGAGTTTCTCGAAGGGCGGGATGCCGCCCACGCGTTCGTAGTCCCGCGAGCGCATGACGAAGCCGGTGCCGAAGACGTCGCGGTCGAAGTCGAGCCGCGCGCGCAGGTAGCCGGCTGCATCTTCACGCTCGGGCGGCACGCTGCACGCCCGCAGCGTGCGTCCTTCGGAGTCGATCATGCGGCCCCCCGTCTGGTAGAGCCCCGCGTCGGGATGCGCGCGGATCAGCGCGTCGACGGCGGCAAGAAAGCCGGGCCCGAGCAGGTCGTCGTGGCCGATCAGCGTCATGTATTCGCGCTTGGGCGCATGCAGGATGCGCGCCCAGCTTTCGACGATGGACAGCGACGACGTGGAGCTTTGCAGGCGGATGCGCGGATCGGTGAGTGTCTTCAGCCAGGGGCCGGTTTCGTCGGTGCTCTGGTTGTCGAGAATGGTCAGCTCGAAGTCGGCGTGCGTCTGCGCCAGGATGCTGGCAACGCAGTCCTGGACGTAGGGCCAGCCGTTGCGGACAGGCAGGAAGATGCTGAACGAGGTCACGTGGGCTGGCCGGCTGACGGTCTGGTTGCGGAGGCGGGGGCGGGCGCTTCGCGGTAGTGCGAGGCGAGCATGACCGAGAGAATGAGGATGCCCATCGAGGAGAACATGTTCGGATTGGTCGCGCACATCAGCATGTAGTACCCATATCCCACGGCAAGCGTCGCGTGTCGAGCCGGCCGGTTGCGCCCGAAGGCGCCGAATATGGGGTGCAGCAACAGCGCCAACATGCCGAGGGCGCCGAAGATGCCGAAATTGCGGATCATTTCCAGGTACGTGAGTTCGGCCACGGATGCATAGGCCTTGGGCGGCGACCACGGGTAGAACGCTCCGAGTCCCTGGCCGAAAATCAAATCCGGCAGCGAACTGAATATCTCAGCGTAGTCGTTCAACAGATTGAGCTTGGCGCTGTTGGAGTGTTCTTCCGGATCGAAGAAGGCGCCGAGTTCGTTGCGAAAGATGTAGGCGGCCAGCACGAATGCAGCCGCAGCGACGACCGTCGCCAACGCCTTGCGATTCGAATGAAGGAACCAGAGAGACAGGGGCAAAGCAATCCCCACCAGGATGTTGTTTCGAGTTCCGGCGAGCACCATGCCGACGACGTTGACCGCCACCAGGGCCGCGAAGCGGATGCGTGCGCCTCGGGTCTGGGCGCTCCGTGCACGGTCGTAGTAGTGGGCGATCGCGATCGCCAGCATCGGCGACGTGACGAAGTAGACCTGGAACAGCACGACGTCGGCGCCGTAGTCGCGGTTGTCGATGGACAGAATCCCGGTGTCGGCGCCAATGACATAGAGCAAAGGCTCGAGATCCGGAAAGATCGCGATCGCGATGGCCGTGCCGATGATGGCTACTGCCAGCAGGGTGAGCGTTGCGGCCATCCGTTCGAAGAGGTCGGTGCGCGTGATATCCAGCAAAAGTGCGAAGGAGATCAGGACGTAGCCCTTGAGCATCTGGAATCCGTCGAAGGGCTCCCCGCCCCCTCGCACGTAATACACGAAGATCGACAGGATCGGAATAAGGATGAAGAGAAGGGTGTAGGCCAGCAGGCTTTCGCGTACCCGTACCGGCTCGTTGCCAGCCACGAGCCGAAGCGTACCGATCCCCCAGCAGGCGGCGAAGGCCCAGACCTTCAGGCCGAAGACCTTGTCCGCCGGGTCGAAGACACAGGACAGCAGGAAGACCCACAGCGACAGTGCGAACAGGACGTTCATGCCACGCGCGGGGGCGGGGCGTCGTGCGTGAGCGGCCAGCGTGTTCATGACTCGGGCGCCGGGGGGACACCCCAGAACGCAAGGGGTTCGTGGGCCGCATACGGGAACTGGCCCAGGCCAAGTTCGATGCGCCAGCCGTGGTCGCGCACCCAGGTTTCGACGAGGCGGCGCACCGAGATCGGTTCGCCCGAGCAGATGTTGAGCACTCCCCGGTTGCGCGGCGTCGCGGCAAGTTCGACCAGGCGCTGCGCCACCGACTCGACCGGAAGGTAGTCGCGCAGCTGCTCGCCCATCGACATGGGAAACACCGGCTTGCCTTCCTCGACGGCTCTCTTCAGCGCGGGGTACAGCGAGTTTGCGGGCTGGCCCTGCCCATACATGTAGAACAACCGGGCCCAGCTCAGGTTGAAGGGGTGCCGCGCCTGCAGGGACTGCAGATGCAGTCGCAAGGTGTCTTTCGCGATCGCATAAGGATTGGCCGGGCGGGCCGGTGCGTCCGGCGCGAGCGGGCCGTACTGGAAGCCGTACTCGAAGCAGGTGCCGGTCACGACCAGCGACGGAAGTCCGGCCTCGACCAGCGAAGTCAGGAAGGCGCGCTGGGCCGGCAGCTCATGATCGACGTGGTGGGCCGAACCGTAGTTGGGCAGGCCGGCCCACGCGAGGTGGATCACGACCTCCGCATGGTCGAGCGCGGCCCAGGGGTCGGCGGGCGGCCGGTGCAGGTCGAGCGCTGTCCACCGCACCGAGTCGTCCTGCAGCGTCGGCGGCCGGGTCGCGGTGGCGATCGTCTGCAGCCCGCGCAGCCGCAACTGCGCGAGCACATGACGACCCACGAAGCCGCTGGCGCCGACTACCGCGACTTTCATCCGATGACTTCCAGCGACGGGACCGCGGTGACGAAGCGGCAGCCCCAGGCGCGTGCGCCCGCGAGCTGCGCGGTCACTTCGGTCTTCAGGTTCCACGGGAGGATGACCACGTAGTCGGGCTTGTCTTCCCACAGCGTGGCTTCGCCGACGATCGGGATCCGGCTGCCGGGCATGAATTTGCCCGCCTTGGCCGGGTTGCGATCGACCACGTAGGCGATCAGGTCGGGCCGGCATCCGCCGAAATTGATCAGCGTATTGCCCTTCGCGGCCGCGCCGTAGGCGGCGACGCGTCGGCCCTGGCGCTTGCAATCGATCAGGAAGGAAACGAAGTCGTCCTTGACTCTTTCGGCGCGGCGCTGGAAATCGCTGTAGGTGGACGCCTTCGTCAGGCCGAAAGCGGCTTCGCGTTCGAGCAGGCGAGCGACGGATGCCTCGCGTGCGCGCCGCCCGGTGTCGCTGCGCTGCGCGAAGACTCGCAGGCTCCCTCCGTGCGTGGGCCACTCCTGGACGTCGAACACCGTCAGCCCGTTGGCTTCGAAGATCGTCGAGACCGCGGTGAGCGAGAGGTACGAGAAGTGCTCGTGATAGATGGTGTCGAACTGGTTGTGCTCGAGCAGCTGCCGCAGGTGAGGGAACTCGAAGGTCGCGACCCCCACGGGCTAGAGCAGGCGAGCGACACCCGACACGAAAACGTTGATGACCGGCACGTGCGCCAGCACGTTATTGGCTGCCAAGCGGTCGGCGCCGCGCCCCTGCGCGGCGAGCTCGCTGCCCACGCGGGCGCCGAAGAACGACTCCAGCGTCTCGATGCCCTTGTCGCGCGCCGCCTTGGCCGTACTCGCGGTCGGCTCGACCCCGAGACAGGGGATGCCCCTCGCGCGGACGTACTGCAGCAGGTAACCGTCGTTGGACGCGACCTCGACCACGTGGCTGCCGGGGCCCAGTGCGAAGCGCTCGCTCATGTCGGCGACGTAGCGCTCGGCATGGGCGAGCCAGCTCGTCGAAAACCCGCTGAAGTAGGCGTATTCGCTGGAGAACAGCTCGTCTGCCTGGGCGAAATCCTCGGTCTGCACGAGCCAGCATCGTTCACACACCACCACGCGCAGCGGGTAGGTTTTTTCGGGCGCCTGCAGCGTCTCCCGCGTCAGGTACGCGTTGGACGGCGGCGCGCTGCCGAGGTCGATCAGTTGCAGCGTCAGTTCGGCTGCACAGTGGCGGCACTTCATGCGGTGAGTCCTGGATAGGCCGCCGACAGCAGCGCGAAGCCACGGTCGCGGTCGGATTGGTCGGTGACAGGCAGCGGCCATTCGATGCCGATGCGCGGCTCCTGCGCGTTCACGCCGCCTTCGCTCGAAGGCACGTAGGCGTGGCTGTGCAGATAGACGAGTTCGCAGTCGTCGGTGAGCGCCTGGAAGCCGTGCGCGAAGCCCTCGGGGATCAGCATTGCACGGCCGTTGTCGGGCGACAGGCGCTCGGCATGCCAGCGCAGGAAGGTCGGCGAGCCCGCGCGCAGGTCGACAGCGACGTCGAACACTTCCCCGCGGATGCAATTCACGAGCTTCATCTCGGCATGGGGGGCTTGCTGGAAATGCATTCCCCGCAGCGCGCCCCGTCTGCGCGTCAGCGTGTGATTGATCTGGGCGATCGGCGCATGCCAGCCCGCGGCCCCCAGCTCCTCGCCGCAGAACAGGCGCGACAGGAATCCGCGGTCGTCCTGCAGCCGCCGGCGCTCGATCACCTTGAGCGAGGCGAGCGGCGTGTCCGTGATGGCGAACCGGCTCATTGAAGCGTGGCCTCATAGGCGTCGATGTCGGCCGCGCACAGTGCGCGCGCATCGCGCCCGTCGGCGTGACCGCGATACCAGGCCATCGTGCGTTGCACCGCCTCGCTCAGCGACCAGCGCGGAACGACGTCGAGCGCGTGGCGCGACTTCGCGGTCTCGAGCGCGAGCCATCCCGCTTCGTGCGGCCACTCGTCGCCGCCGCCGAATTCGGTCGTGCCCTGGCTGTAGGCGGCGCGAGCGAGTTCGATCACCTCGCGCACCGTTGCTGCCTCGTCGGTGGGTGGACCGAAGTTGTACGGGCCGGCCGCCTCGGGCCCGGCCCAGAGTCGTTCGGCCAGCCGCAGGTAGCCGGCCAGCGGCTCGAGCACGTGCTGCCAGGGGCGGATCGCGGTCGGCCTGCGGATCGTCAAAGGCCGTCCCGAGCTCCAGGCGCGCACGGCATCCGGAATCAACCGGTCGGCCGACCAGTCGCCGCCGCCGATGACGTTGCCGGCACGTGCCGAGGCGACCGCCATGCCCTGCGCCGCGAGGTACGAGGCGCGATAGCAGGCGATCACCAGCTCGCAGGCCGCCTTGCTGGCACTGTAGGGATCGTGTCCGCCGAGCGCATCGGTCTCGCGGTAGGGAAACGGATGTTCGAGGTTCTGGTACACCTTGTCCGTGGTCACCGCGACGACGGCCTTGACCGTGGTCACGTTCCGCAGGGCATCCAGGACATGGGCCGTGCCTTGCACGTTGGTGGCGAAGGTGGCCAGCGGTTGCCGGTAGCCCTCGTGCACCAGGGCCTGCGCGGCGAGGTGCAGGACGACCTCGGGCTGCGCGGATTGCACGACGGCGGCCACGGCAGCCGGGTCGCGGATATCGCCGAAGCGGCTGTCGATGAGCGCCGCAACGCCGGCGAGGCCGAAGAGTTCGGGCTGGGTGGCCGGTGGCAGGCTGAGGCCGACCACCTGCGCGCCCAGACGATGAAGCCACAGCGACAGCCAGGCGCCCTTGAACCCCGTGTGTCCGGTCAGCAGCACCCTCTTGCCGCGCCAGAATGCGATGTCGGGCCGGACCGGGGCATTCATTTCCAGCACTTCCACGGCGCTTCGCCCGACATCCACAGCTCTTCGAGCAGGTTCTTCTCGCGCAGGGTGTCCATGGGTTGCCAGAAACCCAGATGCTCGAATGCCATCAGCTCCTGGCTCGCGGCGAGTCGCGACAGCGGCGCGTCTTCCCAGCTCACGTTGTCGCCATCGATCAGCGACAGGCAGCGCGGGGACAGCACGAAGAATCCGCCGTTGATGAGCCCGCCGTCGCCGCGTGGCTTCTCGGTGAAGCCCGTGACCGCGTGGCCCGAGCGCTGGAGCGCACCGTAGCGGCCGGGCGGCTGAACGGCCGTCACCGTGGCCATCTTGCCGTGGCTGCGATGGAATGCGATCGAAGCCCGGATGTCGACGTCGCTCAGCCCGTCTCCGTAGGTGAAGCAGAAGGCATCCTCATCGCCGACGTAGTCGGCCACGCGCTTGAGCCTGCCGCCCGTCAGCGTGCTGTCGCCCGTGTCGACCAGCGTCACCTTCCAGGGCTCGGCCTTCTGCTGGTGAACTTCCATGTGGTTGCGGCTCATGTCGAACGTGATGTCCGACATGTGGAGGAAGTAGTTCGCGAAATACTCCTTGATCACGTAGCCTTTGTAGCCGCAGCAGATGACGAAGTCGTTCACGCCGTGCGCCGAGTAGAGCTTCATGATGTGCCACAGGATCGGGCGGCCGCCGATCTCCACCATCGGCTTGGGCTTCAGGTGGGTTTCTTCGGAAATGCGGGTGCCGAGGCCTCCGGCCAGGATGACTGCTTTCACGTTGCGACCTCGAGGAAAGTGGGGCGGCCATGGACGCCGCGATGGGGAGACGATGAGAAAAGAGTCTCGAGCACGATCAGGGACTTCATGTCAGGCGTGTCCCTTCGGCTGGGGCGCGAGGTCGGCGGTGACCTCCCGCAGGATGCGCTGGTAGCCGCGACCGAAATCGAGGGTTCGCGCCTGCAACGCGGCCGCCGCATTGGCTTCGAGTTCCGTGCGCGAAAGTTCGTCGGACGCGGACCAGACGCGTTCGAGGATCGCGGCGAGCGCGTCCGCGTCGTCGGGGTGGAAATAGTGTCCGTGCGCGGGTTGCTGTTCGACGTGGGTGCCGATGTTCGAGAGAACGACCGGCCGGCCCATGCTCTTGGCTTCCTCGACGCTGGAACTCCAGCCTTCGAAGCGCGAGGGATTGAGCACCGCGACCGAGTTGCGCATCAGCACCAGCATTTCCGTGTAGTCGATGAGGCCCAGCAGCCGTATGTTGCTCTGCAGGCCATTGGCTTCGATGAACGTGCGCAGATCGTCGATGTACTGCGTGCCGCCGAGCCGGTCGTCCCTGGGGTTGCCGGTGCACAGGACCTGCACGTCGGTGCCGGACCGCTTGAGGCGGTCCACGGCCTGTAGAACGACCATGTGGTTCTTGTGCGCCCAGAACTGATTGGGAAGGTGGAAGTACCGGCCGGAAAATCCGTACTTCCGGCCGATGGCTTCGAGCGTCGGCTCGTCCGCGGCGCGCGCGCGCGGCTGCGAGACGAAGGGCAGCACGCGGGCGCGCGCCCAATGCTCGGCCGGCGCGATCCGCTTGAAGTCCTGGAAGGCGTCTTCGCTGCTGAGGATCACCCGGTCGCTTTGCGCGACGAGCGCGCGCAACGTCCGCGTCTCCTTGTCGGCATCGAGCCTGGGAAACAGGTGCGGCAGATGGAGGTACTGGAAATCGGGCACCCACGAAATGATGCGACAGGGCATCGTGCCTTTGCAGGGGAACTGCAGGTGCGACAGCACGTCGATGCCATGCGACTTCAGCATCCACCTGAACATCGGCATGATGCCCAGGGTGCGCTCGAGCACCCGGTGGAAGAACCACGGCACCGTACCGCGCTGGATGAGCCGGGTGCGCACGACCGTCGCGTACGGCAGGAACTGCTGCTCGATCGCGGTCGGCAGGTCGGCCGCGAAGAAGACGTAGGGTCGGAAGCTGCCGTCATCCACCTGCGCCAGTGCGTGGAGCAGGTTCCGGATGTAGTTCAGGCCACCCGTGTACTCGAACGGCGCATCGAACCAGAAGCCGATCTTGATCATGGCGTCCTGAACCAGCGTGCGTACTCGGCCAGGCCCTCGTCGAGGGAGATCGCGGGCTCGAAGCCGATCTGCCGCAGCTTCGAAGTGTCGGCCAGATAGAAGCGGGGATCGCCTGGCCTGACGTTGCCGTTGAAGCGGATGTCGACATCGGCGCCGAGGGCGTCCCTGAGCTTGTGCAGCACGGTGCTTGCGGTGATGCGCTGCCCGGCGCCGCCGTTGACCACGGTGAAGGCCGCATCGCCCTCGGCCAGCTTGACCATGAGCGCCGTGGCGTCGTCGACGTGAATCCAGTCGCGCGTCTCCTCGCCGGTGCCCCAGAATGTGACTTCCCGCGCTGACGAAGACAGCTTGCCTGCTGCGTCCCACAGCAGCTGCTTGGCCAGGCCCGGACCATAGATCGAGAAGTAGCGGATGATCGCCGCCCGCGTGCCGAAGTGGCGCGCATATGACCCGATCAGCTCCTCGGTGATCTTCTTGTGGTCGCCGTAGGGCGAGACCGGGTTCGGAGCATCGTCTTCCGCGAGCGGCCTGTCATCGGCCGCGCCATAGACGGCGGCGCTCGACGGATAGATCAGCAAAGCGGTCGATCCGGTCAGTCTCAGGTGCTCGAGCAGTTCGGCCGTTCCCGCCACGGTCTTCTGGAACGCCTCGTGCGGATTCGTCAGCGAATAGCCCACGGAGCCCGCGCCCGCGCAGTGGACGACGAGCTCGTAGCGTTCGTCCAGCGCTCCCAGGGCCGCCTGTGTGATGTCGGAGGGAACCCAGGTATCGAATCCGTGGGCAAGCGCCTCGCCCGCCGTCCAGGCGCCGCGCCCGATGCCGACGATGCGATAGCCGCGCGCGCGGAAGCGGCGGGCCACGGCGCGCCCGAGGAATCCGTACCCACCCGTGACGAGGGCGGTCTTGCGCATGTCAGGCGCCACGCTGCTTCGTCTCCCACATCGCCGGGATGTCGGCGATCTTCGCGAGTCGCTGGGCCTGCAGGTCGTAGACGGGCAGTTCCCGGAT
Source organism: Ramlibacter sp. (assembly GCF_050250995.1). Lineage (GTDB taxonomy): Bacteria > Pseudomonadota > Gammaproteobacteria > Burkholderiales > Burkholderiaceae_C > Ramlibacter. The sequence continues at coordinate 149,598 of NZ_JBFWNP010000003.1, read as the reverse complement.
CTTGTCCAGACGGGTCTCGAAGTCGTCGAAAGTAAGCCGGCCCTGTTCGTCGTGGAACTCGCGGAAACGGGCGCGCCGGTAGGCCTCGGCGGGTGTCAGCACCTTCAGATCGCCGACCAGGTCGTTGCGGACGAAGAAGACGTTGTTGCCCGCGGAGTTGGAGGCCACGAGCGAATAGCCCTTGCGCTCCGCCAGCGCGCAGAGCGCGCAGATGGAAGCGCCGTAGTACACCTTCGACCAATGGGCGTTTCCGCGGACGAATGCGGGGTCGTAAGGCGTGGTGACCTGGGCCACGGGTCCGAACTGGCTGCTGTATTCGCACACGACGATGCGCGGCGAGATCGTGTCGATCGCCTCCCAGACCCAGTAGTCGTTGCCGTCGATGTCGACGGACAGCAGGCCGATGTCGCCGGCGATGCCGTTGCTGGCGAGCAGCTGGTTGATGTTGTCCTTCGTGATGAACGAACAGTGCGCCTTCAGGTTGCTGGCCCAGTAGATCGGATCGCGGCGGATGTATTCGATGTTGTCTTCGCTGCCGTCGATCACGAGGCCCGACCAGGCATTGTTCGTCAGCAGGAAGCGCGTGTTGGACTCGACGTAGTTCTCGACGCCGAACTCCACGAAGATCGGCCGCTCGATGGGAACGTTGCGCACGAGGTGCTGGATGATGCCGTCTTCGCCCCACTGGGAGAAGACGCGGAATTCCGCGGCGCGCGGGTCGCCGGCATCGGCCGTCTGACGCGCCTCGATGCGGCCGAGCGACTCCTGGATGAGGGTGACGCGTTCGGACAGCGTGTTCAGCCGGGCGAGAAATCTCTGGAGCTTGTTCAGCATGGCGGTCATGGGCCCTCAGAACTGGCGGAAAAGCTTCGGCGCCTTGCGCTCGAACGCGCCTTCGAGATAGCGGTCCACGATTCGGTTGTCATGGAGGTCGTACACGGGATGCAGATGCTCCGGTCGCCAGTCGCTTCCCCGCCAGATGCGGCCGGTCGTGGTCTGCCTTTGCGTGCCGAGCTGGGGGTTTCTCTTTACCGCGTCCACCAACTGGGTAAGTTCCTCGCCCAGCGACGAAACCGCCCGGCACGCGAGATCGTGAATTCCGTCGCCGGGCACCAGGTCTGCCGCACTCTGGTGGACCAGGCTGCCGCCGTCGATGTCCTGCGTCAGTTCGTGGACCGTCATGCCGGTCATCTGCGGCTCGAGGAAGTAGCTGGGCCAGAAGTGCGTGATGACGCCGCGGTACCAGGGCGACAGTCCACCATGGATGTTCCATTTCAGTGGCGCCCGCAGGCCGGCAAGGGTCTGCGCCGTCAGCTTGTGCACGCCGTACGAGAACACCAGGTCTGGCTGAAGGCCGTTGACGAAATCGACGGTGGCGGGAGTATTCAACTCCTCGAGTTCGACGTTGCGGCGGGTCACATCGGGCAGCACGGCAGGGCCGAAATGCCTGGCCTCGGCGGCGTCGCGGCCGGCGAAGTGGCGCCGGAAAAGTGCGGCGGTTTCCGGGCGCAGACCTTCGGGCGGCTCGGGCACGAAGGCCTCGCGATGCTCGATGACGAGGCCGGCCAGGTGGCCGGTTCGGGCGAAGGAGCGGGCCATGTAGGCATGGCGCGGGTGCGATCCGGTCAGGAAGACGATTTTCATGGGTTTTCTCCAGCAGGAGCGAGCAGTCCGGCATCCCGCAAGCGCGTCACGACGGGCAGTAGATCGGAGACCGAGCAGTTCGCCCGATCCGCGATGTCCACGAGGTCGTTCGTTCCGTCGCTGTAGCTCAGTGTGTACAGGATGCGTTCTAGGATCACCCGGCCGTCGAAGACTTCGTCGCTCGAGGTCTTCCAGGTGCTGGCCGAATTCATCGTCGGGTAGAGGCCGCGGCGACCCAGCTGCGGCTCGCCGTTGGGCTGGAGATTCTGCCAGGGTGCGGCCAGGTCGAGCTCCTTCAGGAAGCGCTCGATGCGGTCGATGCTATCCACGAGTGCTTCGATGGTCATGAATTCCTTGGTGTCCAGGGAATTGTGATAGCCCGGGTATTCGCCATAGACGTCCCGTGCCATCTGTCCGACCGGCAAGTTGAAGCCCGGCGAGCAGAACTGGCGTTCGTCGGAGCCGCCTGCCGGCGAGAACGGGCGCAGCCGCAACGGTTCGCCGCGACCCTTCCAGTGTTGTGCGAGGCGGTCGACGGTGGCGTCAGCCCGGCGCGAGGCCTTGTAGCTCAGAGTCGCCGGACCGCCGACGCAAGTCAGGACCAGGCCAGCGTCCAGATGCGTCTTCAAGTGATCGCCGAAAAGATGGAGGTAGCACAGGCTGCCGATCGTTTCGGGATTCAGGACGAACCGGAACCTGTGCTGACGATTCGGCCAGGCGCGGATGCGGTGGTAGAGCCCGAGCAGCACGAGCGGCCCGCTCAGTTCGTTGTTGGCGATGGACGGATGGCAGAGATAGCTGGAAAGCAGGATTTCGCGTTCTCCCTCCCCGTCGAGCAGCGTGTGGGCCAGCGGAACCCGGCCCACCCTGAAGTCCGCATCGATCCGGGCGTGATAGTCCCCATCGTTCTTGAGTTGCCGCCGGACTTCGTCGCTCAGGCAGAAGCCCCACGTGCGGTTGTAGTAGCTCGTCACGTACGGAATCGCCTGGGGCAGGTGCGGCAGGCTGTGCAGATGCTTCTGCAGTTCCGCGAGAGGAATGCGGGTGTCGACCGCCTCGGAGTAGTTCACCACGTGCAGGTTGCTCGCCTCGAGGTCGCACACCACCGTTCCGTCGGGCGCGGTCAGCCGGGCCGAACGGCAATGCCACTCCGGAGGTGCCGTCCAGTCGAAGACCTGCGTGCCCGTCGGAACGCCGAACACTTCCAAGGGCATGTGCTCGGCGAGGATGGCGTAGCTGCGCTCGATGCCCGGGCCCGTGATGGATCGCAGCAGGGGAAAGAGCCGGTCGAAAAGACCGTCGAGCAGCTTGAATTCCGGTGAGTGGGTCATGAGTTCGTTCGGGCGCGGCCGGTCATCGACTGCACGTCGTCGAGGACGCTCAGGAAGGCGCGGGTGTCGAGGCGTCGAGCGTACTCGGGTAAGGTCACACGGCTTGCGGAGTCCTCTCCCCCCGGTCGGTGCGTGATGTCGTGCAACGCCTGCGCGTCTTCGAAGAGCTCGACGTGATCGAGGATGTCGTCGTGCCAGAAATAGTTGGAGCGCTTCAGCAGGCAAACGCGGCACCCCGCCTGCAGGGCGAAGTAGAACACCGTAGACTGGACGCCTACGGCATAGCCGCATTTGCGAAAGAGTTCGGGAAAGGCGAGTTCGTCGCAAACGACATGGATGTTTGCGTGCCCTGTGAAGCCGGCGATGATCTCTTCCTTCCGGTCGAATTCATGCGGATGGAGCTTGAAGTACACGAGCTGGGAGCGGTCCATCGCGGCGATCTCCCGAGCCAAGTCGGCCAGGGCCTCGCGGTACATGTAGCTCGAAACCATCAGCACGTCCCTGCCGTCGCTGGCCACCCGTTCGGTGAACAGCGAATCGTTGCCGATGGCGCGGGTCAGCCTGACGGGGAAATGGGTGTTGCGACGCCAGTACTCGGAATAGGTGAGGTAGGCGAACGGCAGCGACAGGCCGGGCTCGTCCGCAGTGATGGAAGTGGGATAGGACCAGTAGATCGTATGGCGAGTGGACGCGCCGTGCTGCAACTCGACGACTGGGATTCCGCGCTCCTTGGCAGCGAGGAACATGCCTTTGAGCGATCCGTTGTTGACGCCGACAATCACCTTCGGGTTGCACTTCCTGAGCGCCAGACGGTAGTGGGCCAGGGTGGCGCGGTGCATCGATAGCGAGTCGCCGACCAGGCGCGTGAAGCCCGGCCGCAGGCCGAAGTGCCTGTCGATCGCATCGTCGAGCCGTCCGGCGATCTTCGTGGCCTCTTGTTCGTCGCGGCCGATACGAAGCGCCACCGGCGGAATCCGCGTGGTCTTGCGGCAGGCGAGAAGGCTGGGAAGGTGCACTGCCGATCGATTCAGCAACTCGACCGCGACCGCGTCGTCGGGGAACAGGTCATACAGCGGATCGGTGATGTTGTCGACGATCCTCGTGCCCTCGCGCACGCGTTGAGCGGTGATGAAAATGTACTTCGGCGAGCGAGCCTGCATGTAGCGGCGCGAGGCCATGTTGACGAGGGGCTTCACCAGGTCCTTGGCACGCGACTTCCACGATGGGGCAGGCAAGGGTTCTGGGAGGGTGAAAGGGCCCCCGAGCAACGTGTGCAGGCTGAGGTAGACCTCGCTGCGGATCATGTCCCAGTAGTAAATGCCGTCCGCCGCCTTCGCGGAAAAGAGCCTCGCGTCGGTTTCCATCCGGAAGAAGACCTCCGTGATGTCCGCGATGGTGACGCCCCGTCCGCTCGCCATGTCAGCGCCACACGGCCAGGCCCATGGCCCGAAAGATCTTCGCGTTGCCCGAGATGATTCGCCCGAACCGGGACGCACCGCTTCGCTCTCGCACTTGAAAAGGAAGCTGCGTGACCCGATAGCGCTTCCTCGCAGCGAAGAGCGCCAACTCCGTGCCGATCGAGCCGTAGGAGTCGAAGTGTCCGAGCGCCTCGAACACCTTCGTGCGATAGGCCTTCATCCCGCAAAGCGGATCGTCGATGCCGTACCGCATCTTCGTGTACGCGGCGAACACATGCTCGGCAAGGCGTTGGCGGCGGCTGCGCACGCCGATTACCACGTCGGCGCCCGCGTCCAGGGCATCGATGAACTGCTGGATGAGCGTGGGATCGTGCTGGCCGTCGGCGTCGACGGTGATGATGGCCTCGCTGCCGATCTCGGCCGCCTTGCGGAAGCCCGAATTCAGAGCGCCGTCGTAGCCGCGATTCGCCGGATGCGAGACGACCACGGCGCCGCTGGCGGCGGCCAGTTCGGCGGTCGCGTCCGTCGAGCCGTCGTCGACGACGATCGGCGTCCCGTATCGGCTCGCGGCACTGACGACGGCCGAAATGGTCTTCGACTCGTTCCAGGCCGGAATCACGATGCCGATTCGAGATCGGTCCATCGCAGATGCTCCCCGGATTCCAGATTCCGCCGGGCGACCATCCCGACCAGCTTGTCCATGTCGTAGGGCGCGACTCCGTCCGACGGGCACGGGCGCAGCACGGTCAAATGTTCACGTGCCACCTTCTCGCCCGCGCGCAACGGCGCCGTCAGGCGCACGGCGCGGCGCTGGAGCACCACGGTCTCGCTCTCGTTGGCCTCGACCTGCTTGATGCCGACGCCCATCGCGTTCTCGAGCTCGCGCGTGCGGTCGACCATGTCGCGCCAGCTCTTCGGGTCCATCGAGAAGGCGTGGTCGGGGCCGGTGCGCGCCACGTCGTCGGTGAAGTGCTTCTCGATCATGCGCGCGCCGAGGGCGACGGCGCCGAGCACCGTCGCATGGCCGGGCGTGTGGTCGCTCAACCCGAGAACCATGTCGGGGTACATCTCCCGGTAGACCTTCAGTACGTTGAGGTGGATGTACTTGAAGTTCTCGAGGCTGGCCGTGTAGTTGGTATTGCACTGCATCAGGCACAGCATCGGGTTCACGTCCAGCGCGGCGGACACCGCACGCCGCACGTCGTCCATCGTCGAAGCGCCCGTGGCCATGATGCAGGGCTTGCCCTTGCCGGCGATGTAGCGGATCAGCTCCGTCCACGTGATGTCGCCCGAGCCGATCTTGTAGGCCTGGACGTGCGGGTCGATGTGGTCGACGAGGTCGAAGGCATAGGGGCTGGTGAAGAACGTGATCCCGGCCTCGCGGCATGTATCCACGAGGTCTGCGGTCCAGTCGAGGCTGACGCTCGCGTCCTTGTAGACCTCGAAGACGGACTTCTTCCAGCCTGCCTGGTGCGACTGCTTGCCGCGCAGGGCCTTGAATCCGTGGTCGCTCACGATGGTGTCGGCCTTGAAGTGCTGGAACTTCGCCGCATCCGCCCCCGCCTCGGCGGCCAGGTGGATCAGTTCCTTGGCCCGGCCGAGGTCGCCGTCGTGATTGGCGGCGATGTCGGCGATGAAATAAGTCGGCCGGTCGCGGCCGATCTGTTTGCCGTCGATCTCCAGGAGGGGGCTAGGCTTGGTCATCGTATTCCTTGGCAAGGCTGTCGATCTGGCTTTGGAGGTCAGGCAGGCGGACCTGCAGGGTGCGCTCGAACTTCGTGCAGTCCATGCGCATGTCCTTGGGCCGATACGCCTTCAGGAAGTGCGCGTCGGCGGCGAGGATGCGCTTCATGTACTGCGTGGGCAGCTTCATCTTCTCGGCGAAAGCGAAGTCGAAATCGGCCTTGGTCATGCCGTCGCGAGCGCCCAGGTTGAACACGCCGGCCGGACGCATTTCGATCACGCGGTCGATCATCTCGCCGAGCGTCGTCATCGACAGCGGGCTGAAATACACGTCGTCGAGCACTTCGACGTTGCGCTGGTTGCTCATCGCGTTGATCACCCAGTCGGTCAGGCTTTCGCGGTGGGGCGCCTTGCTGCGGCCGACGAAATTGGTGCGCAGGATGGTGCTGCCGACGCTTCCGGCGGCCAGCTCGCCGGCGTATTTGGAGAAGGCGTAGTTGTTGGTCAGGGTAATGCGGTCTTCTCGATGCGGACCGGTGCCGTCGTACACCTGGTCTGTGGAGATCTGGACCAGATGCGAGCCGGTGCCGGATTTCGCGATCCATCCGGCGATGTTCTCCACGGTCCGCGTGTTCAGCAGGTACGACTCGTGGGTGCGTTCCTGGCACCGCTCCACGCTGGTCAGTCCGACGAGGTTCACGATGACTTCGGGGCGGATCTTGTCGAGACTCGCGAAAGTGGCTTCGCGGTCGGACAGGTCGAAGGCGTGGTCGGCCGCGGACTTCTGCGCGTGCGTGGACACCACCCGGCCGAGAGCGCGCAACTGCGGAACCAAGGTGGTGCCGAGGAGTCCGGTAGCGCCTGTGACAAGAATCATGGTGAGATGTGTTGGGAAGAGGGTGCCGGGGAGGCTAAGCAGTGGCAAGTGCTCTGAACATCAGCTCGGCGCGGTGCCAGTCGTCCTCGGAATCGATATCGACGACGCGCCAATGAGGAATCGGCATTCCGATTCCGGCGGTATGCATTCGCTTTCCTTCCAGCCAGGCCGAAGCGCGCCCCCAGTAGAACTGCCCGCAGTCGTGATACGACTTCTCCAGGTCCTGGGTCCGGGTCAGTTCGGCGCCGGGGTCGATGAACTGCATCTGTCCGGTGTCGGTTCGGCGCATGGCGCGCTGGATCGGATGGGGGTATTCGGTGACGGGATAGACGAAGTCGGCCTGGCGCTCGCGAAGCAGTTCGTACGCAGCCAGCAGGTCCGTGGCCTTCAGCAAGGGTGTTGCAGGATAGATGCAGCAGGCGTATTCGACGTCCCAGCCCGCTCGCCGGCAGAAATCGACGGCATGCGCGATGACCGGGACCGTCGGCGTGTGATCGTCGGCCAGATTCGCCGGGCGCACGAAAGGCGTTTCGGCGCCATGCGCGCGAGCCAGCGAGGCGATCTCTTCGTCGTCGGTGGACACGATGACATGCGCAAAAAGGCTCGAACGGATCGCCGTGTCGACGGCCCACGCCAGCATCGGCTTTCCCGCGAAAGGCCGGATGTTCTTGCGGGGAATTCGCTTGCTGCCGCCGCGTGCGGGGATCACCGCGATGTTCATCGGAGAGGTCATGCAACGGCCTCGCTTGCGGGTTGGCGCGTCAGGTCCCCGTAGGAGCCGGCACGAACGATCTCGCCCTTGTCCAGCTCGAACACCTGCGTGCAGGTGCGCAGCGTGCTCAGGCGGTGCGCGATGATGAGGATCGTGATGTCATCGTCGAGGCCCTCGATCGCCTGCATCACCGAAGCCTCCGTCTCGTTGTCGAGCGCGCTCGTGGCTTCGTCGAGGATCATGACGGCCGCGCCCTTGTACAGCGCGCGCGCGATGCCGATGCGTTGCCGCTGGCCGCCGGACAGGCGCACGCCTCGTTCGCCGACGACGGTCTGGTAGCCCTTCGGCCAGGACTCGATGGCGTCGGCAAGCTGCGCGCGGGCCGCCGCGCCGCGCACGCGCGAGTGATCGATCTTTTCCGGGGGAACGCCGAAAGCGATGTTCTCCGCGATCGTGCTGTCCGCAAGAAAGATCGACTGGGGCACGTGGGCGATGTTCGCCTGCCAGGCGCGCCGATTGCCTTCGTCCACCGGAACACCATCCACGCTGAGAGATCCGGACTGCGGCGCGAGAAGGCCCATGACGATATCGAGGAGCGTGCTCTTGCCGCTGCCCGTCTTGCCGATGAAGCCGACGCGGGCGCCCTTCGGAACCGTCAGGGAGATGCCCTCGAGCACCGGGGCGGCGTCGGCGGCGTAGGCGAAAGATATGTTCTCGAGGGTCAGGTGATGGCGGAAAGGCAGGGGGGCGGGGGCGGGCTGGTCGACGTAGGCGGGGAGCGGCTGGTCGAGCAGGTCGAGCGTGTCCTGGAGCGATGCCTGCGCCCCCCGGATGCTGATCCAGGAAGCATAGGCGGCTTGAAGGACGGGCAGGAGTCGCTGAGCACAAAGAGCGAGCGTGCCGAGAATCGGGAGTGCCGTCTGAATGCCTCCGGGCTGCTGCGCCAATGCGAATGCAAGCCCGGCGATCAGCAGCATGCCGAGCGTTTCCGTCCCGATGCGCGGGGACTGGGCGACGAAGTAGTTGTTGCCCTGCGCGCGCCGCAAGGGCAGGTCGGCATTGCGATAGACACGGCAATACGTCGCCTGGCTGCCGTCGATCAGCACGTCGCGGACACCTCCCAGGCCTTCCTGCAGGGCCTTGAGAACATTCGTCGACTCCTGGGCGACTCGATTGCTGTCGCGCAGCAACTGCTTGCGCGTCAGGAGGACGATGACGGCGTAGATCGCCCCGAACCCACCGAACGCCGCCAATGCGATCCGCGGATCGACCATCAACATCGCAACGATGATCAGCGTCATCAGGATCGCGGAGCTGACGATCGTCAGCACGGGAATCACCACGAGATAGATGGACGCGTTCGCCTTCATGGCGATGCTGTTGATCACCTGGCTGCTGTTCTTGGCGAGATGCACCGCATACGGTTGATATAGGGTGCGCCGGTACATGTCCGTGCTGAGGTCCGAACCCGTCGCGAACGACAGTCGCGTGCTGGCCCAGATGAGCAGCAGGCGCATGGAGCCGGCGGCCAGCGTGGCGATGCCGAATGCCAACGTCAGCGGCAACAGGAGCTGCGATGCGTCGACGATCCCGAGTGCGTCGATGAAAGGGCGGGCCAGACGATGCTGGAAGACCGCATCAGGCGACGTCAGCAGGCCGAGCAGCGGCAACACGGCGCCGATGCTGAAGATTTCCGCAACGGACGCGAGAACCGTCAACATGAGAAGCAGGAGCAGCTGCCAGCGTCTGCGGGAACGGATGTGCGACCAGAGTCGACGCAGCAACTGGTCGATCGGCTGCGTGACGGCCGATGTGCCGGCAGGCGATGTCATTCCGGCTCGCCGATCCGCTCGGGACCCTGCTGGCGCAGCTCGCCGCGCAGCTCGTCGATCATTCCCTGCAGGCGCTCCCATTCCGCTTCCTTGCTGGCGAGGAAGCGGCGCGTCATCTCGAGTTTTTCCCTCATGCCCTTGGGCGTGAGGAGGTAGGAATAGGCCAACTTGTTGTTGGCGCGACGGAAATTGCGGACTTTCAGCAACCCCTTGTCCAGCAGGGCGTGCAGCACGTAGTGCGTCTTGCCCAGACTCAGGCCGAGCGCGCGCGACAGCTCGCGCTGCGAGAGCTGCGGGTCCGCCGACAGCAGCCGCAGCGCGGTCAGCATGACGGCGGGCTCGCTGGGAGAGCCTACCGCAGCAGGCTCGTACAGCTCCAGGCGTTTGGCGGCAGGTGCGTTCATGGCGTGAACGTTCGATTGTACTTTAGCGTCATCGCGCCCCATGAAGGGGAGTGGGGACGGCCGGCGATCCGCCCGGCCACTATTCGTGATAGTCGAAAGCCTGGAAGCCGGCCTGCTTGACCAGGTGGTCCCGCCGCGCGCTGGTGTAATCGCTTTCGACCATCTCGCGCACGAGTTCCTCGAACGTCGTGCGTGGCGTCCAGCCCAGCTTCTCGCGGGCGCGGGTGGGGTCGCCCAGCAGGGACTCCACCTCGGTGGGCCGGAAATAGCGGGGGTCGACCCGGACGATGACGGCGCCCACCTTCACGGCGGCGCGGTCTCCGGTGACGCTGTCCACGATGCCGACTTCATTTTCCCCTTCGCCCTCGAAGCGGATCGCGATGCCCAGTTCGGCGGCCGCCCTCTCCACGAACTGCCGGACGCTGTACTGCACGCCCGTGGCGATCACGAAGTCCTCCGCCTTCTGCTGCTGCAGCATCATCCACTGCATTTCGACATAGTCGCGCGCATGGCCCCAGTCGCGCAGCGCGCTCAGGTTGCCGAGGTAGAGGCATTCCTGGAGGCCCAGCGCGATACGTGCGACCGCGCGCGTGATCTTGCGGGTGACGAAAGTTTCTCCTCGCAGGGGACTCTCGTGGTTGAAGAGGATCCCGTTGCACGCGTACATGCCGTACGCCTCTCGATAGTTCACGGTGATCCAGTAGGCGTACAGCTTGGCGACCGCATAGGGGCTGCGCGGATAGAAGGGCGTCGTCTCCTTTTGCGGCGTTTCCTGGACGAGCCCGTACAGCTCCGAACTCGATGCCTGGTAGAAGCGCGTCTTCTTCTCCATTCCGAGGATGCGGATCGCCTCGAGCAGGCGCAAGGTGCCGATGCCGTCGACGTTCGCCGTGTACTCGGGGGTCTCGAAGGAGACGGCCACGTGGCTCATCGCAGCCAGGTTGTAGATTTCGTCGGGCTGGACCTGCTGGACGATGCGGATCAGGTTCGTGCTGTCGGCCAGGTCGCCGAAATGGAGCGAGAACCGCTTGTGCTCGATCTGCGGCTCCTGGTACAGATGGTCGACCCGGTCCGTGTTGAACAGCGACGAGCGCCGCTTGATGCCGTGGACCTCGTAGCCTTTGTTCAGCAGCAACTCGGCAAGGTAGGCGCCGTCCTGGCCGGTCACGCCGGTGATCAATGCGACTTTGGAGGTCATGAGGGGTGATGGTGAAGTGTCGGTCCGGTGTCGCGGGGCGTTGGCAACGAGCGGGTCGGCTGCGAGGTCCGACCGGCGTGTCCAATTGTGCAAGCGCGCAATGTTAACTCGCCGTGCGAGGGGCCGAGACGCGGAAGGCTGGCCCGGCGCGCGAGGACGGACGTCGAGTCGCTCTACACTACAATCGGCTGTTCACGTCATGAACGATCCTGCCGGGTTCCGCGCATCATCGTGACGGAGTGCCGGTCGGACGTGCGATGTCGGCAGTGCATAACTTCAATTTGTCCCACCGGCACCATGGCTGACCGACCCTATCAGATCTGCACCAACTGCATCATGGACACGAGCGACTCGACGATCACGTTCGACGAGCGCGGCTGGTGCGAGTACTGCCAGAATTTCCATACCAACATCAAGCCGAACTGGCATCCCGACGAACGCGGCATCCAGGAGATCACGCCCCTGATCGAGAAGATCAAGCAGGAGGGCAAGGGTCGCGCGCACGACTGCATCATCGGGATCAGCGGCGGCATGGACAGCTCCTATGTCACCCACGTCGCCGTCAAGAAGTTCGGCTTGCGGCCGCTCATGTTCCATTGCGACGCAGGCTGGAATTCCGATCTTGGCGTGAGCAACATCCAGAAGCTCATCGACGCGCTGAACCTCGACCTCGTGACCGAGGTGATCAACTGGGAGGAGATGAAGGACCTCCAGCGGGCATTCTTCCGCTCGCAGGTGCCCTTCCAGGACCAGCCCCAGGATCTCGCGCTGTTCTCGGCGCTGTATGCATTCGCGGCCAAGGAAGGATTCAAGTACGTGATCACGGGGGGGAACAACTCCACCGAATGCGTGCGCGAATGCCTCGAATGGACCTACTTCTCGACGGACACCCGGTATGTGAAGGACATCCATCGCCGCTTCGGCGAGCGGCCGCTCAAGACCTTCCCGATGTGCGACATCCTCAAGTACAAGACCTACTACCGGTGGGTCAAGGGCATGAAGGTCGTGAAACTGCTCGACTTTTATCCGTACAACAAGAAGCGGGCCATCCAGGAACTCATCGACAACTACGGCTGGCGGCCGTACCCGATGAAGCATTACGAGTCGCGCTTCACCCGCTTCTACGAATCGTTCTGGACGCCCCGGAAGTTCGGCTACGACAAGCGGCGCGCCTACTTCTCCAGCGAAATCCTTACCGGCCAGATGACGCGCGAGGAGGCGCTCGAGCGCATCTCCCGCCCGGAGCTCGACGAGCAGACGATGCGCCAGGAGTTCGAGTACGTGGCCACCAAGCTCGATTGGACGGTCGAGGAGTTCGAGGCCATCTTCAACGGTCCCAACAAGCGTTTCAGCGACTATGCCAACAACCTGTGGCTGATCACCCTGGGTGCGAGAATCTCGAATCTGCTGGGAATCGATAACCGCATCTTCAGATGATCACGATCGTCGACTACGGCCTGGGCAACGTCCAGGCCTTCAAGAACGTCTACAAGCGGCTCGGGATCGAATGCCGCTCCGCTTCGACGGCCGGCGAGCTCGAAGGTGCGAGCCGGGTCATCCTGCCGGGCGTGGGCGCTTTCGACCACGCGATGGAACTGCTCGATGCTTCGGGCATGCGCTCGACGCTCGACAACCTCGCCCTGCGCCAAGGCGTGCCCGTGCTCGGCATCTGCGTCGGCATGCAGATCCTCGCTCGCTCCAGTGACGAGGGCACGGCGAGCGGGCTCGGCTGGGTCGAAGGCACCGTTCGCAAATTCGACGCCGGGCGGGTGGCCGGCCCGCTGCGCCTGCCGCACATGGGTTGGAACGACGTCCAGCCCGTTGCGGCTTCGCCGCTGTTCGAAGGGCTGGAGAACGACGCCCGGTTCTATTTCCTGCACTCCTACTATTTTCAGTGCGACCGCGAGAGCGACTCAGTGGCCCGCGCCGAATACGGCGGGCCCTTCAGCTGCGTCGTGCGTTCGCGCAACATTCATGGCGTGCAGTTTCACCCCGAGAAAAGCCACCACTGGGGCACCCGGCTGCTGAAAAATTTCGCGGAGCTTCACTGATGCTGCGGCCCAGGATCATCCCGACCCTGCTGGTGCGCGACAAGGGTCTCGTGAAGACCGTCGGCTTCCGCGAGGGCAAATACGTCGGCGATCCGACCAACGCCGTAAAGATCTTCAATGAGAAGGAAGTCGACGAGCTCATGGTGCTCGACATCGACGCGACGGCCAAGCGGCAGGAGCCCGACTACCGCATGATCGAGAACTTCGCCGCCGAGTCGCGGATGCCGCTCTGCTATGGCGGCGGCGTCCGGACCGCGGCGCAGGCCAAGACGATCATCGGCCTGGGCGTCGAGAAGGTGGCGATCAGTGCCGCGGCCATCGCCGATCCTCGCCTGGTGGGCCAGGTCGCGGAGGCGGTCGGCAGCCAGAGTGTCGTGATCGTGCTCGACGTCCGCAAGGCCCGCTGGGGCTCGCGGCACGAGGTCTGGACGCACAACGGCACCGTGAACACCAAGCGGTCGCCGGCCGAGGTCGCCGCGCAGATGGGGCAGCACGGGGCGGGCGAGATCGTGCTGAATTCCATCGACAACGACGGCAAGATGTGCGGCTACGACCTCGCGATGGTCGAGCCCGTCCGCGAGGCCGTGAACCTGCCGATGACCGTGCTGGGCGGCGCGGGCTCGCTCGACGACATCGGGGCGCTGATTCGCCGCTTCGGCATCATCGGTGCGTCGGCCGGGAGCCTGTTCGTCTTCAAGGGCGTCTACAAGGCGGTCCTGATCAACTATCCGCGAACCGAGGAAAAGGACCGCCTGATCGCGTCCTGTCTCGCGTCGAGCGCTTGAGGACGGGCGCGTGAAGGTTCTCGTGCTCGGCGCCACCGGACTCCTCGGCAATGCGGTATTGCGCGTGCTTTGCGAGGCCGGCGTCCACGAAGTCAGCGGGACGGCGCGGCGCATGGACGCAGCGCGTCATTTCACGCCGGCAGTCGCGTCCCGGCTGGTGGCGGTGAACGACATCGAGGACCTGGACGAACTCGAACGTCTCTTCGACGCCGTGCGGCCCGACGCCGTGGTCAACTGCGTGTCGGTCGGCAAGCCTTTGCCCGCCGATCCCATGCGCACAATCGCCCTCCTGTCCCTGTTGCCGCAGCGCCTGGCCGCCCTCTGCGCGCGCCGCGGCGCCCGGCTCGTCCAGATGGGGTCCGACGGCGTGTTCACGGGGGCGAAGGGAAAGTACGTCGAGGACGATTGCGCCGACGCGACGGACGTCTACGGCGTCGCCAAGATCCTTGGCGAGGTGCGCGATGCGCATGCCGTGACGATCCGCGCTTCGATCCTGGGACCCGAGCTCGGCACAAAGCACAGCCTGCTGGAGTGGTTCCTCGCGCAGGACGGGAGTTGCCGCGCCTTCACGCGGGCGATATTTTCCGGATTGCCCACGGTGGTGTTGGCGCGCGTGATCCGCGACGTCATCCTGCCGCGACCCGGGCTGCACGGCATCTACCATGTCGCGGCGGCGCCGATCTCCAAGTACGAGCTCCTGCGACGGGTTGCCGAACGCTACGGCAAGACGATCGAGCTCGTGGCCGACGACAGCGTCGTCATCGACCGCTCCCTCGTGGCGCGCCGGTTCGCCGACGCGACTGGTTTCGAGGCGCCCGGATGGGACGCGCTCGTCGAAGAAATGCATTCATATCGATACGGACTGACTGGGAACTGAAAATGTTCAAGGACAAGGTTGTTGTGATTACGGGCGGCACGGGCTCGTTCGGGCGTCAAGTGCTCAAGCGTTTCCTGGAGACGGATGTGCGCGAGATCCGGATCTTCAGCCGCGACGAGAAGAAGCAGGAAGAGATGCGCTCGGAGCTGAACAATCCGAAGCTCAAGTTCTACATCGGCGACGTCCGCAGCTACGACAGCATCCACCAGGCTCTGCGCGGCGCCAATTACGTCTTCCATGCCGCCGCGCTCAAGCAGGTGCCCTCGTGCGAGTTCTATCCGCTGGAAGCGGTGAAGACCAACATCCTCGGCGCCGAGAACGTGCTGAACGCCGCGGTCGCCAACCGGGTCGAGAAAGTCGTCGTGCTGAGCACCGACAAGGCGGTCTACCCGATCAACGCGATGGGTCAGACCAAGGCGCTCATGGAAAAGGTGATGGTGGCCAAGGCGCGGCTGCTCGACTCCAGCGAAACCACGCTTTGCGCCACGCGCTACGGCAACGTGATGGCTTCGCGCGGCTCGGTCATTCCATTGTTCATCCAGCAAATGAAGGAGGGCAAGCCGCTGACGGTGACCGACCCCTCCATGACGCGATTCCTGATGTCGCTCGACGATTCCGTGGACCTGGTCGTGCATGCCTTCCTTCATGGCCGGGGTGGCGACATCTTCGTGCAGAAGGCACCGGCATCCACCATCGGCGATCTCCTGCAGGCGCTCAAGGAACTGTTCGAGCGCGACAACCCGGTGCGGGTCATCGGCACGCGTCACGGCGAGAAGCTGTACGAGTCGCTCGTCTCCCGGGAGGAGATGGCGCGCGTGGAGGACATGGACGGCTACTACCGGATTCCGGCGGATAACCGCGACCTCAACTACGCGATGTATTTCACCGACGGCCAGGAGGAGATTTCCACGCTGGACGACTACACCTCGCACAACACGCAGCGCCTGACGGTGCCGCAGGTGAAAGAGCTTCTCCTGAAACTCGACTACGTCCAGCAGCACCTGCGCGGCGGCAGCGTCCGCGCCGATTGAGGAAGCACCGCCGATGGCGACATCCGAATCCCTTCCGCTGTGCGCGTTCTGCGACAGCTCCCGGTTGAGTCCTGTCATGGATTTTGGCGAGGTGGCGCTCGCGGGCGCGTTCCTGACGCCGGATCAGTTCGACGGCGAGCGAAAGTTCCCGCTGCGCGTGTGCTTCTGCAACGACTGCTACGCGGTGCAGGTCATCGACAAGGTGCCCGCCGACGTGATGTTCCAGAACTACTTCTACTTCTCATCGTCGATCGGCACCTTGCGCAACCACTTCAAGGCCTACGCCGAAGAGGTGAGTGCCCGGTTCCTGCCGGCGCCCGCGGCGTCGACGGTGCTGGAGTTCGGCTGCAACGATGGCGTGCTCCTGCGGCCGCTGGCCGACCAGGGCATCCGCACCGTGATCGGCGTCGATCCGGCAAGCAACGTGGTGGCGACGATCGACGATCCGCGCGTCACGGTCGTCAACGACTACTTCACCGAGGCGGTGGCCGCCGGCATCGTCGAGCGGCATGGCCCGGTCGACATGATCATGGCGAACAACGTCTACGCGCACATTCCCGACATCCAGGGGACGACGCGGGCGATCCGGCTGGCGCTGGCGGACGACGGCGTGTTCGTCTTCGAGGTGCACTATCTCGGCAAGGTCATCGACGAGCTGCAGTACGACATGGTGTACCACGAGCACCTGTACTACTACTCGCTGATCTCGGCCATCAAGCATTTCGAGCGCTACGGCATGGTGGTCTTCGACGTGAAGGCGGTGCCCATCCATGCCGGCTCCATGCGTTTCTACGTGTGCAAGAAGGAAAGCCGGCACGCGGGCACCGTGTCCGACGCGGTGCGCAGCCTGGAAGCCGAGGAGCTGGCTGCCGGGTTCGACCGGCACGAGACCTTCACGCAGTTCTCGCGCAAGGTCGAGGAGCGACGACGCGCGCTGATGGAACTGCTCGCGACGCTGCGCAGCCAGGGCAAGCGGATCGCCGGCTATGGCGCCTCGGGCCGCGCGAACACCATGATCCAGTATTGCGGCATCGGCAAGGACCAGATCGACTACATGGTCGACGACGCGCCGGCCAAGGCGGGTTTCTACACGCCGGGGTCGCATCTCCTGATCCACCCGAGTTCCGTCCTCACCGAAGGGACGCCACCCGACTACGTGGTGGTGTTCGCCTGGAGCTTCGTCAACGAGATCCGAGCTCGCAACAAGGCGTACCTCGAACGTGGCGGCCGCATGATCCTGCCGCTGCCAGAAGTCAGCGTCCTTCCGCCGCTGCCCGCGTCCGGCATACTTCCGACCAACTAAACGATTCCGGCCCCGGAGCAATTTGCATGAAAGTCCTTTCGATCTTTGGCACCCGTCCCGAGATGATCAAGATGTGGGCGACGCTGAAGAAGCTCGACCAGCTGAACTTCGAGCACATCATGGTGCATACCGGCCAGAACTTCACGCCGGAACTCAGGGAATTCTTCTTCACCGACCTGCAGTTGCGCAAGCCGGACTACGAGTTCGATATCGACGTGACGAGCTATGGCCGCGAAGTGGCCGACGTCGTGCGCAAGTCCGACGAGCTGATGGAGAAGATCAAGCCCGACGCGCTGCTCGTGCTCGGCGACACCTACAGCGGCCTGTCGGTGCTGCCTGCATCGCATCGAGGCGTCAAGATCTTCCACATGGAAGCGGGCCTGCGTGCCTGGGACCGCCGGATGCCGGAGCAGCGCAACCGCATCCTCATCGACCACATCAGCAACGTCCTGCTGCCGTACAACCAGTATCACCGCGAGAACCTGCTGCGCGAAGGCATCCACCCCAGCAAGATCATCGTGACCGGAAACACGACCTTCGAGGCGATGAGGGCCTTCGCACCCCAGATCGACGCGAGCGACATCCTGACCCGGCTGAGCCTGTCGCCGAAGGACTACATCCTCGTCACCGCGCACCGCAGCGAAAACGTCGACAACCCCGAGTACCTCGCCATCATCTTCGAGGCGATCGGCAAGCTGGCACAGCGTTTCGATCGCGAGGTGATTTTTCCGATGCACCCGCGCACGAAGAGCAAGCTCGGGGGCATCGAGATTCCGAAGCGCGTGCGCGTCATGGCGCCCCTCGGTTTCTACGACTTCAACCGGCTGCTTCGCGAGTCGTTCTGCGTCCTGTCGGACTCGGGGACCGCGGCGGAAGAGGGCCTGTTCTACAAGGTGCCGAACGTCAGCCTGCGGATGGCGACGGAGCGACAGGAGACCCTGGAGAGCGGGGCGACCATCGTCTGCGGCATGGGTGTCGACAACATCGTCGAATCGGTGACCACAGCCGTCAGCCTGCCGTGGGAAGCGCGGTACGAGTTCGAGGAGAACTTCTCGCCTTCCTCCGTCGTGGTCAACGCGCTGAGAACCCGCATCACCAACTTTTTCTAGAAGACGCCGTGCGGGTCGCGCTCATTGCCGCGCACTACCCGCCGATGCGGACCTCGGCTGCCGTGCAGATGCACGACCTGGCGCGTGAGTTCGATCGGCAGGGCCACGAGGTCGTCGTGATCGCGCCGACGGTCGGCCTGGGCGCATCCTGGTCCACCGAGCGCCTCGATGGCGTGACGGTGCTTCGGGTCGATGCGCCCCGTTCGGCCGACCTGGGGTATGTCCGCCGCACGATCGGCGAGCTCGTTGCGCCCCTGGTTGCCGTGAAGTGCCTGCGCAAGAGTCCCTATGCACGGACGCCGTGGGACCTGGTGGCCTGGTATTCCCCGACGATTTTCCACGGACCGCTGATCGCGTACCTCAAGCAGACCACGGATGCGCACGCCTACCTCATCCTGCGGGACATTTTCCCGGAATGGGCGGTCGACCTGGGCATCCTGCGCAAGGGACCCGTGTACGCCTTCCTCAAGGCGATCGCGAATCTGCAGTACTGGGTCGCCGACACGATCGGGGTGCAGACGCCCTCGAACCTGGCTTACCTGTCCGGCTGGCGCAAGGCGGGCCGGCGCGAACTGGAAGTCCTGCAGAACTGGCAGCGGCCGTCGCCCGACATCGGATCGTCGATCGACATTTCGCGCACCCCGCTGGCGGGTCGCGCCATTCTTGCGTACGTCGGCAACATGGGCGTGGCGCAAGGCATGGACATCCTGATCGACCTCGCGGAGGCCATGGCCGGACGCGAGGACGTGGGCTTCGTATTCGTCGGCCGCGGCTCGGAAGTGGAACGGCTGCGGGCGGACGCGGCACGTCGCGGACTCACTAACGTCCTCTTCTTCGAGGAGGTCGATTCCGGGGAGATGCCGGGACTGCTCGCGCAGTGCCATGTCGGGTTGCTGACGCTGGATCCGCGGCACCGCACGCACAACATTCCCGGCAAATTCCTCACCTACCTCCTGGCCGGTGTGCCGACGCTCGCGCGCGTGAACGCGGACACCGACCTGCAGCACCTCATCGAACAGGAAGACGTGGGACGCGTCTGCACCGGCGACGATGCCCAGGTGATGAAGCGGCTGGCCGAGGAGCTCCTGGGGACGACATTGGAGCAGCAGGCGATGGCGCAACGGTGCAGGACGCTGGCCCGGCGCATGTTCTCGCCGGCTGCAACCGTGACGCAGATGGTCGCGGCGGCGACGGCACGGACCGCGCCGGCGCCGGCGGCACCACAGTGAGGGGCAGGCCTTGACCGTCGTCGTCACCGGCGCGAACGGATTCGTCGGCTCCGCGCTCGTTCGCGCGCTGCATGCGGCTGGCGTGCCCCTGCGGGCATGCACCCGCGTTGCGCAGCGCAGCGGGCCGGTCGAGTCCGTCGGGATGGGCGAACTCCAGGACCTGGGCAACTGGGCGCCCTTGCTTCAGGGGGCGCAGTGCGTGGTTCATACCGCCGCCGTCGTGCATCGGCCGGGCGCCCCCGCGGAGGCCTACTTCCGCGTCAACACCGACGCCACGCTGCACCTGGCGAACCTCGCGGTGGCGGCCGGCGTGAAGCGCTTCGTCTTCGTCAGCACCGTCAAGGTCAACGGGGAATCGAGCGCGCCGGGTCGTCCCCTGACCGAGGCGGACGTGGCGGCTCCGACGGACCCGTACGGTCTCTCCAAGCTGAAGGCCGAAGAAGGACTGAGGCAACTCGTCGCCGGCACCGGCATGGATTTCGTCGCCGTCCGGCCGCCCCTTGTCTACGGTCCGGGCGTCGGTGGGAATTTCGCGCAGATGATGAAGTGGGTGGCGCGTGGCGTGCCGCTGCCGCTTGGAAGCGCTCGCGGAAACCGACGTACGCTGGTGGCACTGGACAATCTCGTCGACCTGCTCGTCACGTGCATCCGTCATCCGGCGGCCGCGAACGAGGTATTCTTCGCCGGGGACGCAGAGGGTCTCTCGACGGCCGAACTGGTGGAGCGGCTCGCGCTGGCGATGGGCAAGCGTGCTCGCCTGGTGCCGATGCCTCCCTCCCTGCTCATGGCGGCTGCGAAAATCGTCGGACGACCCGGAATCGCGCAGCGGCTGCTGGGCAACCTGCAGCTCGATATCGGCAAGGCAGCGGACCGGCTCGGTTGGCGACCGCCGCTGGGCGTGGACGAGGGGCTCCGCCGCGCCGCGGCGGCGCACAGAAGTGGAACGACGGTATGAATGTGTTGCAGTTGATCGGCCGTAGCGAGGAACTGTTCTCGCAGGACATCCGCACCCGGGGCGCGGAGCTCGACGAGGCGGTGCGTGGCGGCCGGTTCCTGGTCCTGGGCGGCGCGGGTTCGATCGGCCAGGCCGTCGCGCGCGAAATCTTTCGCCGCTCGCCGCGCAGCCTCCACCTCGTCGATATCTCCGAGAACGACATGGTCGAGACCGTGCGCGACATCCGCAGCACCCTGGGTTACATCGACGGAGACTTCCGCACCTTCGCGCTGGACTGCAACTCGCCGGAGTTCGATGCGCTGATGGCCGCAGAGGGGCCGTACGACTACGTGTTGAATCTCTCCGCGCTGAAGCATGTGAGGAGCGAGAAGGATCCGTTCACGCTCATGCGCATGCTGCAGGTGAACGTGTTCAACACGCTGTCGACGTTGGCGACGGCACGTGGCTTCGGCGCCAGGAAGTATTTCTGCGTGTCCACCGACAAGGCGGCGAACCCCGTGAACATGATGGGGGCGAGCAAGCGGATCATGGAGATGTTCCTGGCGCGCGAGAGCGAGACGCAACCGCTGTCGCTCGCCCGCTTTGCCAACGTCGCGTTCTCCAATGGCTCGTTGCTGCACGGCTTCAACCAGCGCATCGCCAAGCGCCAGCCGATTTCGGCGCCCAACGATGTGCGCCGCTATTTCGTGACGGCCAGGGAGTCGGGCGAGCTGTGTCTCCTGTCCTGCCTCCTGGGCGCGAACCGGGAGATATTCTTCCCGAAGCTAAGCGAAAAGCTGCACCTCATCACGTTCTCGGACATCGCGGTGCGTTACCTGCGCGAACTCGGCTATGAGCCGCACGAGTGCGGATCCGAACAGGAGGCCCGTGAGCGCGCCGACGAACTGATCGCGGCGAAGCGCTGGCCCTGCCACTTCTTCGCGAGCGACACGACGGGGGAAAAGGATTTCGAAGAATTCTTCATGCCGGGCGAGGATCTGGATTTCGACAAGTTCGACGGCATCGGCATCATCCGTTCTCCGTCGACCTACGACGGCCCCGCGCTCGATGAATTCAGCGCCGGGGTCCGCCGGCTGCGCGAGCGGGCGGCATGGAGCAAGCAGGACATCGTGGACCTGTTCCGTGCGCTGCTGCCGGAGTTCGCCCACAAGGAAACCGGCAAGTATCTCGATCAGCGGATGTAGGCCGGATGCAAAGATTCTTCGACATCGTGTTCTCCACGCTGGCGCTGCTGTCGCTGGCGCCGCTGCTCGTTCCCGTGGCGCTGCTGCTGCGGTTCACAGGCGAGGGCGAGATTTTCTTCCTTCAGGATCGCATTGGCCGGGGCGGACGGGTCTTCAAGCTGTTCAAGTTCGCGACGATGCTCAAGAACAGCCCGAGCTCCGGGACCGTGACCGTCAAGGGCGATCCGCGGATCCTTCCGATGGGGCATTTCCTGCGCCGTACGAAGATCAATGAACTGCCGCAGCTCCTCAACATCCTGCTGGGCGACATGAGCGTGATCGGACCCCGTCCCCTGACGCAACAGACCTTCGCGTGCTATACGCCGGAAGTCCAGCGCGCCATCACGAGCGTCCGGCCCGGGCTCTCCGGCGTGGGATCGATCGTGTTCCGCAACGAGGAAGAAATCCTTTCGGGCGCCGCGGGCTCCTTCGACTATTACGACCGCGTGATCGCGCCGTACAAGGGCGAGCTCGAGCGATGGTATGTGAAGCACGAAGGGCTCTACGTCTACTTCGCCTCCATCATGCTCACGATCATTGCCGTCCTGGTCCCCGATACGCGGCTGACCTGGAAGTTGCTGCGCGGTTTGCCCGAGCCGCCCGATGCCCTCAAAACCGTGTTGCACTGGAGTTGAGAACTCTTGCCAGGCCATTCGAGGTCTTCACAGCAGCCTCGACTTCCGCGCAGAATCGACGACTCGCTTCGGAATCGCCGCGCTTGAATCCTGATTGGTGCATCGGGCGTTACGCCTCATAATGGTGCGTTCAATTTTTGCACCAATATGGAGGCTTCGAGCCTTGTATGTGAAGTCGTAATCCCGAGAAACGGCAAAGGCCTCGGACCCGGGCAAACCTTTGGTATTCGGTCGGACGATCTCACGTGGCGGCCCCATGCACCACCTTTGGCACAAAACCTGCATCCGCCCCTCCCGCAACACATCCATCAACAACCAACCAAACCCCCAGGAGAAACCTGATGGCAGCCAAGACCGTCGCAGACGTGATGAAGCAAGTGAAGGACAACGAGGTCAAGTTCGTCGATTTCCGCTTCACCGACACCCGCGGCAAGGAACAACACGTCACGGTCCCCGTGTCGCACTTCGACGAAGACAAGTTCACCTCCGGCCATGCGTTCGACGGCTCCTCCGTCGCCGGCTGGAAGGGCATCGAGGCGTCGGACATGCTGCTCATGCCCGATCCGAGCACGGCCAACATCGACCCCTTCTTCGAAGAGACCACGCTCATCCTGACGTGCGACGTCCTCGAGCCGGGCGACGGCAAGGCCTATGACCGCGATCCCCGTTCCATCGCCAAGCGCGCCGAGGCCTACCTCAAGGCGTCCGGCCTGGGCGACACGGCCTTCTTCGGCCCGGAACCCGAGTTCTTCATCTTCGACGACGTCCGCTGGGGCGCCGACATGTCCGGCTCCTTCGTCGAGATCGACGAGTACGAAGCCTCGTGGAACACCGGCAAGAAGATGGAAGGCGGCAACAAGGGCCACCGTCCCACCGTCAAGGGCGGCTACTTCCCCGTTCCCCCCGTCGATAGCACGCAGGACATGCGCGCCGAAATGTCGCTGATCCTCGAGTCGCTGGGCATCCCGGTCGAAGTGTTCCACCACGAAGTGGCGGGCGCCGGCCAGAACGAGATCGGCACCAAGTTCAACACGCTCGTCGCGCGCGCCGACTGGAGCCAGCTGCAGAAGTACGTGATCCAGAACGTCGCCAATGCCTACGGCAAGACCGCGACCTTCATGCCCAAGCCCCTCGTCGGCGACAACGGCTCCGGCATGCACGTCCACCAGTCCGTGTGGAAGGATGGCAAGAACCTGTTCGCCGGCGACGGCTATGCCGGCCTGTCGGACTTCGCGCTGTACTACATCGGCGGCATCATCAAGCACGCGCGCGCGCTCAACGCCATCACCAACCCCGGCACCAACAGCTACAAGCGCCTGGTGCCCGGCTTCGAGGCGCCGGTGAAGCTGGCCTACTCGTCGCGCAACCGCTCGGCATCGATCCGTATCCCCTACGTGGCGAACCCCAAGGGCCGCCGCATCGAGGCGCGCTTCCCCGATCCCCTGATGAACCCGTACCTCGGCTTCGCGGCCATGCTGATGGCCGGCCTCGACGGCGTCGAGAACAAGATCCATCCCGGCGAAGCCGCCACGAAGGACCTGTATCACCTGCCGCCGGAAGAAGATGCGAAGATCCCGACCGTCTGCCACAGCCTCGACCAGGCGCTCGACTACCTGAACAACGACCGCGCGTTCCTCACCAAGGGCGGCGTGTTCACGGACAGCATGATCGATGCGTACATCGACCTGAAGATGCAGGAAGTCACGCGCTTCCGCATGACGACGCATCCGATCGAGTTCGACATGTACTACTCGCTGTAAGCGAAACGGACGATGACGGGGCCGCCTTTTGGGGAGGCTTCTGTCCTTGTGCAAAAGGCGCCTTTCGGCGCCTTTTTTTCCATATGGATCAAGGACTTGTGCAACATTCCGGAAGTTGAGCCATACTGGCAGGCCGTCCTCCCTGGAGGAAAGTGCCCATGAAAGCCGTTCTCCTCGTTTCCCTCCTGCTCACCGCGACCGCCGCGTCGGCCCAGACGGCCAAGATCTGGCGTTGCGGGAACACCTATACCAACGACCCCGCCGAAGCGCGCACGCGCGCCGAGTGCAAGCCCGTCGAGGGCGGCAACATCACGGTGGTGGAGGGCACGCGCGTCAACCGCAACGCAGCCAATGCAGCGCCTTCGTCGTCCGCCGTTCGCGTGGCGACGGCGCCGTCGTCGTCCTCGAATCCCGCGAGGAACGACGAGCAGAAGGCGCGCGATGCCGACGCGCGCACGATCCTCGAGGCCGAACTGAAGAAGGCCGAGGCGCAGCGCGAAGCGCTCGTGAAGGAATACAACAACGGCGAGCCCGAGAAGCTGGGCCCCGAGACACGCAACTACCAGAAGTACCTCGATCGCGTCGCCGAACTCAAGGCGAGCATCGGCCGGACCGAGAACGACATCGCCGGCATCAAGCGTGAGCTTTCTCGCGTGGGCGGCGGCACGGTTCCTGCGTCCCGCTAGGGCTTGACCCCTCCGAAATTCCGCCCCGACCGATTCCAGGCCCTCGACCTGCTGGCCACGCTCGTGGCCGTCGTCCGCGGCGACGGCACCGTTCTCTTCGCCAACTCCGCGCTCGAGGACGCGCTGGGCTCCTCGCGCCGCACGATCGAGGGCAAGCATTTCCCCACCTTCTTCACCGAGCCCGCGCAGCTGCTCGTCGTGCTCGATGGCGCGCGGCGCAACGAGTATGCGGCGCTGCGCTACGACGCATTCCTCATTCGCCCGCATGCCGACCCCGCGCCGGTCCACGTCGTGCTCGCGCAGACCGATCAGGCCAACGAGTTCGTGGTCGAGATGCTGCCGCTCGAGCAGCAGGCGCGGCAGGACCGCGAGGAGCGCCTGATCGACCAGGCGCAGGCGAACAAGGAACTCATTCGCAATCTCGCGCACGAGATCAAGAACCCGCTTGGCGGCATTCGCGGCGCGGCGCAATTGCTCGAGATGGACATCGGCCGCGAGCTTAAGGAATATACGCGCGTCATCATTCACGAGGCCGATCGACTGCAGACGCTCGTCGACCGGCTGCTCGCGCCGCATCGCAAGCCGCACGTGGTGGGCGACGTCAACATCCACGAAGTCTGCGAGCGCGTTCGCTCGCTGATCCTCGCGGAGTTCCCGCGCGGTCTGTCGGTGGTTCGCGATTACGACACGTCGATTCCCGAGTTCCGCGGGGACCGCGAGCAGTTGATCCAGGCCGTGCTGAACATCGCGCACAACGCGTGTCTCGCATTGAACGAACGCATCGCGGCAGGCGATGCGCAGCTCACGTTTCGCTCGCGAATTTCCCGGCAGGTGACCTTCGGCAAGAAGCGTTATCGATTGGCACTGGAATTGCATGTCATCGACAACGGGCCCGGTGTGCCCGAGTCGATCAAGGACCGCATCTTCTTCCCGCTGGTCTCCGGCCGCGAAGGGGGTTCGGGGCTCGGCCTGACGCTTGCACAGACGTTCGTGCAGCAGCACGATGGCCTGATCGAATGCGACAGCGCGCCGGGCCGCACCGATTTCAAAATACTCATACCACTGCCGTGATGAAGCCGATCTGGATCGTTGACGATGACCAAAGCATCCGCTTCGTGCTCGAGAAGGCGTTGCTGCGCGAGGACCTTCCCACGCGCAGCTTCACCAACGCGCGCGACATGCTGTCGGCGCTCGACGCCGCAAATGACGAAGAAGGCCCGCAGATCCTGGTGAGCGACATCCGTATGCCCGGCGGCAGCGGCCTCGATCTCCTTGCGAAGGTGAAGGAGCGCCACCCCGGACTGCCCGTCATCATCATGACGGCCTTCTCCGACCTCGACTCCGCGGTGTCGGCTTTCCAGGGCGGCGCGTTCGAATACCTCCCGAAGCCCTTCGATCTGCCCAAGGCCGTCGAGCTGATTCGCCGCGCGGTGGAAGAGAGCCAGCGCGAGGAAGTGGCCGAGGAGCGAATGGTGGCCGCGCCCGAGATGCTGGGTCAGGCCTCGGCGATGCAGGACGTGTTCCGCGGCATCGGCCGGCTCTCGCAGAGCAACGTGACCGTGATGATCACCGGCGAGTCGGGCACGGGCAAGGAACTCGTCGCGCGGGCCTTGCACAAGCATTCGCCCCGCGCGGGCGGCCCCTTCGTCGCGATCAACACGGCCGCGATCCCGAAGGACCTGCTGGAGTCCGAACTCTTCGGCCACGAGCGAGGCGCGTTCACCGGCGCGCAGACGATGCGGCGCGGCCGCTTCGAACAGGCCGAGGGCGGCACGCTCTTCCTCGACGAGATCGGCGACATGCCTTTCGATCTGCAGACGCGCCTGCTGCGCGTGCTGTCGGATGGGCACTTCTATCGCGTCGGCGGACACAACGGCATCAAGGCCAACGTGCGCGTGATCGCCGCAACGCACCAGGACCTCGAGCAGCGCGTGAAGGAGGGCAATTTCCGCGAGGACTTGTTCCACCGCCTCAACGTGATCCGGCTGCGCCTGCCCGCGCTTCGCGAGCGCCGCGACGACATTCCCATGCTCGCGCGCCACTTCCTGATGGTGAGCGCGAAACAGCTGGGCGTGGAGCCGAAGCGGATTTCGGACGCGGCGCTGACGCGGCTCACGCACTTCGCGTTTCCCGGCAACGTGCGTCAGCTCGAGAACATCTGCCATTGGCTGACCGTGATGGCGCCCGCGCAGCTGATCGAGCCCAAGGATCTGCCGCCGGAGGTGGGAAGCGCGCCGGTCCCGGTGGAGACCTCGCCAGCGCCGGTGGCGACCTCGACGGCCACGCCACCCGTCGCCTCGACGGAGACGAGGGCTGCGGAGGCGTCATCGGCCGCCGCAGCCGCGTCGACGTCTTCACCGACCGAGCCGCAGGACTGGGAGCGCGGCCTGGAGGCCGAGGCGATGCAGCTGCTGCTGGCTGGGCATCACGACGTCTGGGACCGCCTTACGCGCCGCTTCGAGTCGCGTCTGATCCTCACCGCCCTGCAGAACACCCGCGGGCGCCGCATCGAGGCCGCGCAGAAGCTCGGCATCGGCCGTAATACGATCACGCGCAAGATCCAGGAGCTGGGGCTGGACGACTGAACCGGGCGCTTCGGCGCTATCCGGTCAAGCCAGTTCGACCGTCACCGGCGCGTGGTCGCTCGGCTGCTTCCACTTGCGCGGCACGCGGTCGATGGCGCAGCTCGCCACCAGCGGCCGCAGCGCCTCGCTCACCAGCACGTGGTCGATCCGCAGGCCACGGTTCTTCTGGTAGCCGAGCATGCGGTAGTCCCACCACGAATAGCTCTTCTCCGGCTGCTCGAACATCCGGAAGCTGTCGACGAGGCCCAGCGCCATCAGTTCGCGGAAATGGTCGCGTTCCTGCGTCGTGTGGTGGATCGTCTCTTTCAGGCCCACGGGATCGTACGAATCCCGGTCCTCCGGCGCGATGTTGAAGTCGCCCAGCAGCACGAGGCGCGGATGGCGCTCCAGTTCCTTGCGGACGTACTCGCGCAGGCCGCGCAGCCACGACATCTTGTATTCGAACTTCTCCGTGCCCGGCGCCTGGCCGTTGACGAAGTAGCCGTTGACGACACGCAGCTCGCCCTGCGGCGTGTCGAGCGTCGCGGCGATGACGCGCGAGTTCTCGTCCTCGAAGCCCACGATGTTCTTCACCACGTCGCGCAGCGGCGCGCGGCTCATGATGGCCACGCCGTTGTACGTCTTCTGGCCGAACACCGCGCAATGCTCGTAGCCCGCGCCGCGCAGCGCGTCGAGCGGGAACTTGTCGTCGGTCAGCTTCAGCTCCTGCAGGCACAGCACGTCGACCGGGTTGGCCGCCGTCCAGTCCAGCACGTGCTGCAGGCGCGCGGTGAGCGAGTTGACGTTCCAGGTGGCGAGTTTCATGTTATCTCTACGCTGTTGATTCTTATAGTGTTTTCAGAGTGTTGTGGCGCTTTTTTTCTTCTGGCTACCCGTCTAGCTACCCACTTTCGTCGAGCCGGCATGACCTCTCCAGGGATCGCCTGATACGGAGCAGTGCAAACCATCACCGCCGACAAGTCGTGGTGGTCGTCCAAGGCTGGAGCATCTGGGGCAATCGTACTTGCCGCTCGAGAAGAGAGTGCGGCAAGTAACCCCAGCCGAACTGCGAGGGCTGCGTGGTTGGTGGGGTTCTCCGTCACGGCGTCGACAACCTGAGTGCGCAGTTGCCTCTCGTACTGATTGGCTCCTGCAGAACGGGACAACTGACGGCCCTCAAGCGGGCAGGACGACGACTTGGTACGTCTTGAGGAAACTCGGCCAATCGACGTGGTCGCGTAGCGCGATGTCGTCGACGAGCGAGAGCTTCTCGGCTGCACGGTCGAACAGTGCGGCGCACGCGGCCGGGTGGTTGTTACGCGAGGGGTAGAGCACACCGTCGAATCGAGGCGCGCCATCCGGCTCGGCGAGCGCGTGTACCAGCGCAGCGATGCGCTGCGTGTGAACGTAGCGACGGCTGGCTAGCTGGGACAGGTTCAATCCGAACTGCGATGCCATCACGCCGGGCGCGGTGAGGTCGGCGAGCGACAGAGGCTCGAGGACGCCGATCGCCCTGACCGTGCGCGTGTACACCTCGGTTCGGGTGATCACGCGCTTCGCGCGGCGGTTCCAACGGTGCTGGCGGAAGACGGACTCCATGAGCACGGTCGCCAGGTCGAAGCCGACATAGAGCGTGCCGTACTGGAGGCCCGGGTCGTCGTACCGATTGCCGCCCGAGCGGCCGAAGTGAAGGGCCGTGCCGCAATACGCTGACCGGCTGACGTGCTGGAGAAGTTCTCCCGCCGGAATGATTCGGGACGGAACATCAGACGTCGGCACGGACGTGCTCCGCCGGCTGCACGCCGAGCGAAGCAAGCACGACGCGCGCAACAGCGTCGACGTTGCCTCGATTTGCGCTCGCCACCGGAGATTGGCCGCCAAGGGCTTCGCTGGGCTCCGCCAGGGCGCGGTACACCGTCCAGGCGTCGACATCTTCCGCAGCTTGGAGCACGGTGCGCGTCAGTTGCAGGCCTGGTGCCTCCAACTGCCAGTCGGGAATGCGCTGGCCGCGGCGGCCGACGTCCAGCGCAAGCAACCTGCGTGCGGTGATGTCCTTGTAGATCTGCTGGCGGGACTTGTGAGCCAGGCGTACGAAGTCGGAGAGAGGCAGGTTGTGCGGTCGCTCGAACTCGCGCAGCAGTTCGGCGCGGCCTCGCTGGATGTCGGCGGCCATCGGCGACCAGGAGGTGGCCGCGCGCAGCGACGCGGCCTTCCGGCCCAGCGTTTCGGTCAGGGGTGTCGCCTCGGCGGTCACGTTCGTGGCCGCCGCCACCTTTTCTCGAACAAGTCGGTCAAGCTCGAAGAGGAATGCGCCACGGTCGCGAACCGTGACCGCCTTGTCGAAGCGGCGAACTTCCGTCGGGGTGACAAGTGGTTGGTTCAAAGCTGATGCCGCTTGTGCCTTGCGCATGGCGAACTCCGCGTACGCACTGAGATGCGGCAGAGTAGTCTCGTTTGTCTCGTATGTCAACTTTGACAACATATCCGGTCGTGCGGTGCAGTGGCGAATCTCTGCGCACCGGTATGCGGTCGCCCCCGGGGCATTGCAACGGCGGGCCATCGGCGCTACCTTGCGGACCAGAGGCATGAAATGCTACGGAAGGCCATCTTTCTCACTCTCGTCGGGGCTGGCGCCCTGGTTGGCGTTGTCGCTGCGATCAACGGGGACTGGGGTCTTCGCGTGGTCATGGCAGGGCTTGGCGCGCTCGTCGGGGCCGCATTGGGTGGCGCCGTGATCAGGCTGGGGCGACGAGCCACGGAGCGCCGAGAGATTCCAGGCATGGGCACGACGACGGCAGACATCGCGGCTAACTTCTGGCGCGACAAAGGCCGTCCACCCATGTAGGCCAACGAGAGCCCAGGCCCGGCGCAAATGGTTCGTCAACCCTGCCGCTTTCTACTTCTTCCTGAGCACTCCTTTCACCGCGTCCTTGGCCTCGTCCAGAGTGGCCCCGGCATCAGCCGCAACCTGGCGCCCGGACTGGAGAAGCAGCGACTTCTTGGTAGAGACGGTCCCGTCCGCTGACCGACTCACTTCTGTCTCGGCGTCGAATCCTCGGCGCGACCGGTCCGTTTGCTCGCGGATGGCTGACCCACCCAGGCCGACCTCCGGTCTGAGGCTGGGTCGCACCTGCTCGGAGATGGTTGGCGGGTCGCTCCCGAGTCCGCGCGCAACGGCGCCGCGGTTCTGGGCATTGCGCGCGGCCAAGTCGGGATTCAAGGCGGGATCGGACGCCGACGCGGCCCACCGATCGCGCAGATCATGGAAGGACGCGGGCAGCGAGGCGCCGTCGGAGAAGCTGCGCGACGGACGAAGTGCCTGTCGCGCCAGCTCCGCGTCGAGCAATGTGGCAGCCGCCGCGCTGTCGCCGCCGTAGCGCTCGGCGTAGCGCAGGAACATTGCGAGGTTGTACGGATCCTGGGCGATGTCGATGGCGATGGACTCGCCACGCTCGCGCGCCTCGGAGACGCGCTCAGCCAATGCGCTGCGCTCGCCGTACGAGGCCTGAGCCTGCTGGGCCCGCGACGCGGTCGTCGCGAGGCGGCTCCCCAGTTCCCGTGCCTGGCGCGCATCGTCGGACATCGCGCTGACCAACGTGGCGTCACGCGAGACGCGATCTCCAAATTGCTTGAACTCGGCGATCTGGTCGCTTGTCATGGATCCGAGCATCTTCCTCTGCTCCGCGGAGAGGCCGCTCATGTAGGCCTTGTCCGCGCTGGCATCGACCTGCGCTCCCGCTACACCCGCGTTGAAGCCGAGGCGGCCGGAAGCGCCGAACGCGATACGCGCGACCTGCGACTGGGTGAGCCCGGTGTTGTCGGCGACGCTCTTGGTTATCTGGTCCAGCCGCGTCAGCGTCTCGCCCAGTTGCTCGAAGCTGCTGGTCGAGGTGCCCGACGAACTGCGCGAGGACTTGAGCTTTGCCAGCCCCTTGGTGAAGGCCTCGGTCAGGACGGTGGACCGTTCGTTGCTAGCGGACACCATCTCGCCCCGCGCTGCGTCTGCCTGGCGGCTGGCCTCGCTCACGTCCTGCTCGCTGACCCGCATCGATACCACGCGCGAGGCGAAGCCCTGATTCCGCAGCAGGTTCGCGGCCGTGCGTCCGGTGAGCGCGCTCGACGTGAAGGTGTTGCCGCTCAGATCGCTCTGCCAGGAACTCATGAACGCCGACGTGCGATTCGGTGCCAGCTGCAACTGATCCATCGCGACGTTGCCCATCGACACGTTGCCAACGGCGGCCCCTGCGGTGCTGCCGGCCAGCATGCCCTGCAGCCCGGACAAGCCGCCGACAAGCGCGGTGCCGAAGTTCTCCATGCGCTTGAGCGCGGCCCAGGCGATGAAGGGGATGCTGATCGCCAGGTAGCCGACCACGGCCTCGCCGGAGATTGCACGCGAGTAGATCGTCGATGCGGTTTGCAGTGCGAGGGCCTTGGTGCCCGTGCCCAGGTCCGATGCAGCGGCCAGGTCGTAGGCGGCGTAAACCGAGGCCATGTAGTTGAGCACCGCGTACAGCGGCGGCCACAACTGGATCCAGATCAGGATGGCCGCATAGCCTTTGAAAGCGATCATCGACTCGCGTCCGCTGGTCAACAGGAGCAGCAGCACGAAGAGCGGGAACAGGGCGTAGGTGAGCGCCTCGATGACATTGCGGAACACTGGCAGCGACTGTTCGGCGACCTTGCCGTAGTTCATCCAGGTCGCGTTCTGCTGCGCCACCGCCTGCGCCCGGCCGACCGCGAGCACCATCGCCGCCGGGTCGTTCACCTTCTGGCCGATGATGTTGCTGGTGTCGCTGATGGCGTTGAGCACGGCGTTCTGCCGGATCAGGTCCGTTGCCGTCGCGGCTGCTGTTGCGATGCTGTTGCGGATGTAGGCCTGCTGGATCTGGCCGGCGATCGCCGCCGTCGCCGCCGCACTGGGCAGCGTGGGGTTGAGCTGGAAGGCCAGCCGGCCCTCGATGCGGGTGACCTGCGCCGGCAGGCGGCCGTTCAGGTTGCCGTAGACATTGGGGCAGGTGTCGACGGTCACCGCGCCGGCGGCGCCGGTCACCGTGCTGAAGCGGGCCGGATTTGGCGTGGCCATCAGCGCCCACACATCGTCGGAGGTGGAGAACGTGGCCGGATCGACGGTGCCGTCGATCAGGTCGTACATCGTGCAGTTGTGGATGAAGTTGATCAGGTCGGTGCGGAAGGTGGGGTCCTGGAACACCACGTTGCCGGTCTCGCGGATCAGGCGGTTGCCGAACATCAGGCCGTTGCGCTCGTAGCTCAGTTCGGCAGGCA
This sequence comes from Ramlibacter sp., assembly GCF_050250995.1. Taxonomy (GTDB): domain Bacteria; phylum Pseudomonadota; class Gammaproteobacteria; order Burkholderiales; family Burkholderiaceae_C; genus Ramlibacter. The sequence goes on along the minus strand of NZ_JBFWNP010000003.1, from coordinate 117,008 downwards.
TCGCGCCTGCACCGGGGATGACCTGGAACGCGGTCTCGAAGAGGCCGGTCAGCGTGTGACCGATGGTGCTGGTGATGCTGCCGAGCATGGCGACGCCGAACGGCACATTGGCAACCACCTTGACCGCTGAGCCGCCGGTCTTGTCCACGATGCCCACGGTCACGCGGGGAACGATCAGCACCGAAAAAACCAGCAGCACGGTGGCCAGCCACTTCCAGCCCTGCAGCTTGTCCGGGGCGAAGGCGTAGGCAACCAGGGCGGCGATGAAGCCGCAGAAGGCCACCGCCGCGACGGCAGCCGCGTAGTCGCTCGACGCATGGATGGCTGCCGCGGCATTGAAGATGCCGAACAGGCTGTCCGCGTTCTGGTAGGCGAAGATCTCCCACATGGCCGCCTCGAGGCATCGGTGCGGGCTACCGGGCCACGTAGGCCGCGCGCTGCCCCAGCATGTCCATCACGTGCTGCGGCATGCTCGAGCGCAGCTGCCGTTCGAGTTGCTCCAGGTGGCTGGACACAGCGCGGAAGGAGCCGACCTTCTGGTACAGCAGGTTCTTCTCCTGCGACAACTGCAGCAGCATGGCCTGGGCACGCTGGCGCACCTGGTTGGCGAGTTCACGCTGGTTCTGCTGGAGCGTGTAGTCCTTGTCGAGCGCGGCCATCCCGAGCCGCAGGTTCCTCTCAAGGAAGACGTAGGCATAGTCGGCTGCGATCACATCGCGGTACTGGCCGATCAGGCTGTCGGCCAGCCCCGAGCCGGGAATCGTCGCGCCGATCGACAGCATTCGGTACACCGGCTCGGTGGTCTGGTTGACGAAGCCGACCTCGGCCGAGTTGTTCGGGATCGCGGTGCGAGTCGCGATCTTGTCGGCGATCGACCGCATCATGGTTTCGACCCGGGCCGTGAAGGGCGTGTGCGTGTAGCTCGTGTTCAGTGAGACGACGTCGCAGTTCGTGTAGTCGTTGCAGCGCAGCAGGTGCTGGGTGACGTTGGTGCCGGTCGCGGCCGCCTGACCGTAGAGCAACTGGCTGATCGAGGTGATCGTCGGTGGCACAGGCTCCGGGTCGCGGTTCGCGCTCTCCGGATGGAAGATGACAGTGCCGACGATGCTCATGATCAGCTCGCGCTCGGCGTCGTCCAACGCCGTGCCGGTGCGCTGCAGAGCCTTCCAGGTGAGGTTGCCGACGAAAGGCGCCTTGTTTCGAACGTTTGGATCTGCGGAACTGCGCGCTGAGGCCAGGATGCTCGGCCGGTCGCTGGCGCATCGGCGACGGGCCGCGTCGCGGTCGCTTTCCAGCCCCATCTCGATCGCCAGGTCGCCACAGGCCTCCTGCGAGCTGTAGCCCGTGGCCTCGGCCGCCGTGCTGACGATGGCCTTGGCGGTCTCGCAGGAGTTGATGCGCGCGTTGTTGATCCAGGTCTCCAGGCCCTTCGCCCACTTTGTCAGGCCACCCAACAGCGGCGAGACCGACTCCAGCGCGAGCTGGAAGGCGATGCCCGGCAGCGCGGCCGTGATGTTGCGCAGCATGTTCTTGAACTCCTCGGCCGAGATGTGCGAGAACGAGCCGCCGAAGACGTCGATGCCGCCGCAGCCGGCCTTGGCGCTGGGGAACTGGATCGCGGCGAGCTGGTAGACCTTGTTCGGCGAGCGCATGAACAGGCTGCCGCCGGTATAGGTGTTGAAGGTCTGCCCGCGAAACGCGCCCGGGGCGGTGTAGTTCCCGATCGTGCCCAGGTTGTTGAACATGATGTTCACCTCGGCGTTGAGGTCGCCGGCCCGTGCCGCCCCGGCCTGCAATGCGGTGGCCAGGGCGACGAGGGCGGCGCAGATGCGCTGGGATTGGCGGTTGGGCATGACGATCCTCCGGGGAACGGGATCAGGGCATTCCGAGCTGTCGCACGGCGCTGGGCACCATGGCCTCGAAGGCCGGCGCCGCAGCGGCCGAGATGCGCTCGAGCAGTTGGGACTCGGACAGCACACCGAAGCCGATTGGCACGATGCGGCCGGTGAAGGGCTGAGCCAGGTAGACAGCGGGCACCTGGGCCACGCGCAGCGCGGTGGCCGCGCCGTTGTCGCGGCGCGCTGACGCGAAACCCGGCAGCGCGCCGCCGTCCAAGCTGACCGCTTCGACGCGGATGCCGTGGCGCCCCTGAAACGCTTCCAAGGTCGGCGCGAAGGCGTGGCAATAGGGGCAGTCGCCGCGGAAGAAGAACAGCAGCACATAGTCGCGACCCAACTCGGCGATCGAGCGCGAGCGTTCGCCCAGTTGCTGGGCCTCGAAGACTTCCAGCGCCTTGGCGTTGACCGGGCGTCCCTGCAGCGAGGGATCGAGCTCGGGCGTGGTCCAGGCGACCCGCTGCGCCACGTCGGCAAAGGTCGAAGCCTGGGCGACGACCTTGGCCTCCAGTTCCATGTAGCGCCGCACGTTGGCCTCGGTGGGCCGCATGACGGCGATGCCGCGCAGGTCCTCGACCCGCTGGCGCAAGCGATCGAGTTCCGCGAGTTCTGGCGGCCGGGGCTCGCGCCGTGAATCGCGGGCCACGACGGGCGGCCTCGTGGGCTTTGGCGGCACGGATCGAGGGGGCTCGGGCTCCGGGGTCGGGTCTTCGTAGAAGTGCCACCCACGCCAGGTGTCGCCCCAGAACCGAGGTGACTCGTTTGCGGCACCGCTCACTGCTGGCGCAGCACAAGCCGCAAGCAGAGCGAGCAACATCAACCGATGGATGCTGTGCATCGCGCGCCTCAGGACAGCGAACGCGGCGGCAGGCCGTCGCGGCAGTAGTTGATGCCGAAGTCGATGGTCCGTCGGCGAGCGCTGGGCTCTCCAGGAAGCTGAACGCCGTCCTGCCAGAAGCTCACCTTCAGGCGCCGGCAGCCCGGCTGCGCATAGCGGCGCTCCGTGCTCACGTCGATGTAGACCGGCGAGGTGGCCTTGAAGCGCGCCGTGATGGCGTCCGCCATCGGTCCTGACAGCAAGCCGTGCGCACGCCCGTCCGGTGCATCGATGGCCGCCAGCAGCAGCGGACGCGCATCGGGCACTGGGAGGCGTTCCTGGGCCGTGGACACGGACGAGAAGAGGGCCATGGCAAGCCCCAGCGGCAATGCCTTACCGACGTGCTCGCGGCTCATTGACACCTCCCCTGGCCGTAGTAGCAGGTCGGGATGCGGCTACCGCTCTGACCTTGAAGCGTCGCCACGTTGGGCAGGGTCGGCACCAGCGAGGCGTAGAACTCGCTGAGGTCCATCGCCGCGAAATCCAGCGACTGCAACTGCGCAACGGTGAAGCCCGAGCAGTCCGGGTTCTCCGCGCTGCCCCAGCCCTTGCCGACCTGCGTTCGGCCCTGCTCGTTGACGATGCGGGCCAGCATGCTGTTGAAGCAGCACTTGCGCGTGGTGTGCGTGATGCACGAGACGCAGGAGCCGAAGACCCGGATGCAGGACGAGCAGTAGGTGCCGACGGCGTGGCACAGGCCGGCACCTTCCTTCATCGCGAGCTTGCCTTCTTCCTCGTCGCAGGAGGATGCCGACATCACGACGTAAATGATCACGGCGATGACGAGCGACCATGGATCGAAGGCCACGACCAGGCTCTGGCCGGAGTACACCGCGACCGATCCCGCGGGCAGTGCCGCGCCGTTGACGGCGACCGTGACGCCGTAGGTGGTGAAGGTGCCGCTGAAGCCGCCGCCCATCAGCAGGGCCGACATGCCCTGGTAGATGAACTGGCGGTTCTCCGCGTTCATCAGCACGTCGTACACGAGCCGCGAGCCGGTGCCGAAGAGGCTCTGGTTGGTCATGCCAGCGCCCGCGTTGTCGGCGTAGCAGCAGTTCCTCAGCAGCCGGTCGCGGCAGCGGTTGTCCTCGCCATTGAACACCTGCATGCGGTCGGTGTCGAGGTAGACACCGGCTTCGCGCGCGGCCTCGAGCATCGACATGCTGCGCGCGAAGTCGGCATCGTTCGCGTGGCTGATGTCGTAGCAATTGCCCTGCAGGCAGAAGACGTTCGACGGGCAGTTGCTGGCGCTGGTCACCGTCTGTGCCGGCACCGGGCAGCTGTAGCTGTCCTCGTGCACCTCGCAGGCGCCGGTGCTGGCATTGCTGCGCCGGCAGACCGAACCCGAGGGCGTGCAGCCGGCGGCGACCAGCGGCCCGCACTGGCTGCCCGGCGCCGTGCCGCTGCAGTTCATCGTGCTCTCGTACTGCCAGCAGTCGCGGGTTACCGATGCCCCGTCGATCACCTTCGTCGCCGGGCCATCGGTGCACACGGCCGCGGTCTGAACGGTGCAGCGGCTGCCGTCGGCGACGGTGGGGCATTGGTCGTCCCAGCGGTCGGTTTCGGTGATGGTGGTGCGGGGCCGGGTGTACGACAGCCGCATCGTCGGGATCGGGCCGTAGGCAGGATTCGGATCCCAGCCGACGACGCTGCGCTCGCTGTCGAGGTTCCAGTAGTAGCCGGGCAAGCTGCCCGTCACGTCGTAGCCGACGAGCGCCGTGGCGCCACCGGCCGGCGCATAGCAGCGCGTGCCGTCGAGCGCCGAAGTCGTGCAGCCGCTGTCGCCCTGGCAGACGGTGTCCTGGATCAAGTCGCCACTTTGCGTGCCGGCCGGGCAGGCGGCATAGCGCCTCAGGAAGGGTTCGACGCTGGTGCAGCTGTAGCCGGAGTCACCGCCGCCAGTGCAGACTTCGGCCCGCTCGGCCGCGATCATGGCCGTCAGGGCGCAGGCGTCGCCGGAGCAGGCCTTGTCGGCGACCCAGACGCCGGTGCGGATCTCGGTACCAGTGCTCCAGGAGTAGCTCGTGTCGAGCACCGCGACCATCTGCGGGAACAGCACCGGTGTCGTCATGTCGACGTCGAAGAAGGCCAGCGGCGATGCGTCCTGCGTGATGCGGAAGTGCTGCGCCGTCTCCGGGCGGTCGGGCAGGCATTGCACGTCCACGCCGGTACGGCCGGCGCTGGCCTGGGCGAACCAGTCACCGGGCGTGCAGTTGGTGCTTCGTTCAATGCCGACGGTCAGGCTGCGCGTGCAGCGGTAGTTGCCGATGCCTTCGTAGCGCAGGCAGCTGCGGGTCTGCGTGCCTGCAGGGACGGCCGTTGTCGTGGTGGTGCAGCCGCTGTAGTACGACGCGAGGTTCTGGAGCACGCTGGAAGGCGCGCGGGCAATGCCCTGCGCCGCGGACACCGAGGGATCGCCGGGCCCGATGGCCGGACGGGGCAGGTTCGCCGATCCCATCGCACCGCGCTGCGCCTGGCACACCGGATCGTTCGGCAGCGTGGCGCAGAGTGACAGCCGCGCGCTGCCCTGGGACGAGAGGTTGGGCTGCCGGTAGTACCCGGATTCGGGTGGCGCCGCGGTGTAGCCCGGCACGACGCTGGTGGCAGTGGGCGCGTTGACGGTGGCGCGGGCGGCCGGGTTGGCGGACTGACCCGCCGCCACACCTTCTTCGTGCGGGCCGGCGGGCGTTGCGACCGGCGTCACGGCCACGCAGAACGCGGTGAAACAGGCGATCAGCTTGCGCATGGCATCACTCCCGGCGGCCGAGTCGGGCCAGGAAACGGCCGGCGTCCTTCGCGAAGGCCGGCGCCGAACGTTGGAAGTGGTCCAGCGCGTAGTCGAGGCTGACATCACCCGCCGCTACGACATGGTCGTCGGACCGCGCACATTGCTCGCCGCTGCAGGCGGTGTCCGTTCCGCCGGCCCGGGCGAGCACGAAGGCGGGCACGCGCTGGATCGCATACCGATCGAAGGCTCGCGGGTCGATCTGCACGGCCACCGGCCGCGTGCCGATCAGTTGCTGTATCCGCGCTGCGGTGCGTGGCAGCGACCCTTCGGATAGCCCGCGCAGCAGCAACTGCGCCCGGGCACGAGCTGCCTGGTCCACAAGGCGCGACAGCGCGGCCTCCGGCATGGCCAGGCTGATGAAGACGAGCAGGCGTGGCTCGTCGGCTCCCGGCAGCGTGGGTGACCCCGCAGCGCCCGCGAATCCCCGGGCCAGCGCCTCCAGGTCCACCGGCGTTTGCGTGGCCGGCGCCGGCAGGGCGTCGATCCGCGGCATCACTTTGACCGGCGGCAGACCGACAGGGGCTTGCGCACACACGGCTCCGGCGGTGAGCAGGAGGCCGGCCGCGAGTACGGCAAGGCGAAGGGAATCAGTAACCCACACAGCAGTTCCTCTTGCGGAACAACATGAAGGCGAAGTCCTCGCCGCGCACCGGGTACTCCTTGCCGGCGCCCCAGACGATGGTGCTGCGGCCGAAGGGCTGGCAGCAGCGCCCGCCGTCCTTGGTCGTGTTCGCCACCGGGTAGGTCAGCTGGGTCTTGTAGGCGGTCTTGTCCATCGCCGGCAGGAAGTAGGGGCCGCACAGCCCGGCCCTCCCGTGCCAGCCCCAGGCCAGCAGCTCGCGGTGCATCTTGGCGGTCAAGCGCTGGGCGATCAGCGCCGCCGTGCGCACGCCGCCGAGGTGGTAGGGCACATGGCCGTCGAGCGGGTAGAGGCCGCCCTGGCAGCCTGCGCACCAGAACATCTCGGGGATGCCCATGCCGGCCGTGGCGGCGACGCAGTCGGCAGCGCAGGCGGCCACGGCCACCGGGTTGGCAAACAGCACCGCCTCGGGGTTGAGGATCAGCGTCAGCTCGTCGTCGTTCCACAGCGGGTCGACTTCGGTGAGGTAAGCCAGATCGAACGAGCCACGTTCCAGGCACGGAAAGTCCGTCACCACCTCCAGCCAGTACAGCACCGGGTTGATGTAGAAATGCGCCTGGTAGAAGCTGCCGCCGTCACCGTCGCCCTCCGGCCGCGTGAAGCGGGCGGCGGTCGGTGCATCGATACCGGGGTCCAGGTCGACACCGCCGAGCGACGCCAGACAGAAGGGCTTGCGCACCGCCTCGACATGGCGCGCCGGCTCCCAGAAACCGATCGACAGGCCGACGGTCGGGTTCACGCCGCAACTGCAGACGGGGCTGGACGGATTGGCGATGTCTTCCTGCCCGTTCAAGTTGGCCAGCGTGGTGCCGCCCAGCGTGATCGGCAGGATGCAGCTCCAGCAGATGTCGGTGATGGGGTTCGGGAACCGGCCGGTGCAAGTCAGGCTGTCGCCGGCCATGGCGGGTGCGGTTGCGAACACGGCGGCCAGCGTCGCAGTCCATGCGCGCAGGTGTCGGCCGAGGTTCATGGCAGCCCCAGTTCGTCGATGCGCAGGCGCAGCCCGTCCTGCGAAACCAGCGCGGGCACCTGGCGGATGCCGAAGCGGCGGGTCAGAGTCCCGGCCTGGTCGTAGTACACGGGCACACGCCAGGCCTTCATCAGGTCGAGGTAGGAGCCTCCCGTCAGGATCGGCTTGATGCGGCCCGCATAGCGCCCGCTGAGCTCGCGGGCGTGCTTCACCTGCCGCGGATCGCGAGCGTCGAAGAACAGCAGATGCCGTGACAGCGACACCACTTCGAGCGGATTCTTGCGCGTGCCTGCTGCGAACATCAGGCGGCCCTGCGGGTCGATGATGTTGCGATCGAGCGTGAAGCTCGGATCGACGTAGAAGGTGCGCGGGCGCTCGGTGGTGCGCAAGCCTTCGACCGGCGGCGGCTGGCGGACGGTGTCGATGCCGCGAGTCCGCGCCGCTTCCGCGAGCCGCTGCAGCTCACCTCTGCGCTCCTTCTCGCGAAGCCGCCGCTCGATAAAGGCCAGCAAGTGCGGCTCGGCGATCTCGTATGTTGGCCCGATCGTGCCGAGGTCGACCGCGCCGGCCTTGCTACCGACGATCAACAAGGCCGCGACCAGCAACGACGTGGCGGCCCGACTCATCGCGCACCCCGCGTGCAGTCGATCTGGGAGGCCAGAGCGGCAAGTGCCGCAGGGTCACGCAGATGGCTCGCCCGGATCATCCCCATCAGCACCGGGTTGCCGTCTCCCACCGCCATCGCCACGCGCAGTTCCGCGGTCGTCAACGAACGGCCGCAGCGCTGCAACCAGGCCTGCCGGTACGCACGCGCACCGTCATGAGCGGCCGGCGCGATGCGCGCCAGCAGTGCCAGGTAGTCCTCGATCGGCATCTCGCCGGTCCCGGGAGTACCTGGCTGTGCGGGTGAGGTTTGAGCGCGTACAGAACCGAGTCCAGCCGCTGCGAGAGCGAACAGGGCCACCAGGGTGACGGCAAGGTGTCGAGCGTGTTGCATCGCCGTGCCTCGTCAGAACAGCGGGATCACAGTGCCGAGCACTTGGTCTGCGCGCACGAGGCCACTGGCCCGGTAGCGCGAGTCGAAGGAGTCCGGACTGGTGCCCTGCACGTAGTAGTGGCCGGCGGGAATCACGGCGGCAAGGATCGGCTCGAGCGCTTGCCGGTCGTGGGTGTGGGTCTTGGCCTGGCCGACGATCTCGCCGTTGATCGCGACGGCGCGACCCTCGACGGTGATGCGGTCGCCGGGCAAGCCGCGCACGATCTTGAAGAAAGGCTGCCCGCGCAGACCCGGATAGCGCGCCTGGGCCTCGCCGTCGAAAGCGAACACCACGTAGTCGCCGCGCTTGAGCGCATTCGGGCCGTACTGCAGCAGCGCCACCCGGCAGGGCAGGCTCGGTGTCCAGTTGAAGAGCACCGGCAGCCGCGGCGTCGGGTCGATGAACAGGCGCGTGTAGGCGAAGCCCCAGATCGCGAAGACCGGCAGGTACAGGTACCAGCGCTGGCGCAGGTGCGCGCCGAAGTCGCGGGCGCTTGCGCGGAGGCGGTCGATATGGCGGGTCATGGCGCCTCCACCTTGCGACGCAGGTGCGCCGTCAGGTCGACGGTCCGCGGCGCGGGCGCAGCGACGGCGGTCTTCAGAACCACCAGGCAGCCACAGTCGCGCGGCAGTTCCTCCAGCGCCAGCGGCAGGCGCTGCGCGAAGCTGCGTGCCATGCGCATCGCCTGTTCGCGCTCGCCGTCGCTCGCGGCGCGCGTCAGGATCAGCGTGAACTCGGCTTCCTTCTGCCGGTAGACCTCGGCGACATCGACCACGCCGATCAGCTGCGCCGGTCGCACCACGACGCGGTCATAGGCGGCCAGCGTGCCGAGCACGATCGCGCAGGCCATGCCCGCGTTCAGCAGCGCAGACTTCAGGCCCGGGCTCATGACGCATGACCCCGGCGACGCAGCAGCTCCGCGATCGCCTCGTCGATCGACAAGCCCTGTGCACGCAGTTCGTCGATCGGTGCGTTGTCCTCGAGCTTGTTCGAGAACAGCAGGTGGGTCGCCGGATCGAGGATGTTGCGCGCCACACCCTCGCCAACGGGCGACGAGATGTAGACCTCGGAGAACACGCCCGGCTCGGTGCGCAGCGAGTTCAGCAGCCGCTTCTTCGGCTCGTCCATCGACAGCCGCCCCTGGCGGTCCAGCATCTCGATCGACTCGGGTTTCTGGCGCAGCAGGAACACCCAGTCCGAGCAGTTGAAGGCCGCTTCCATCTGCGCCGAGCCGTAGTAGTCGTCGGCGCTCTGCGTCGCGGTGCCCAGCGAGCCGCCGTACTTGCGGGCGCGCCGCGCGGCCTCTTCGACGACGGCGGCCTTGACCGGGTCGTCGGCACCGATGTCGCCCAGCTGCTGTTTCAGCTCGTCGATGAAGAGCACCTTGCGCCGGTTGCGTGTCAGGTACATCTCGCCGGTGATCTGGTGCAGCAGCAGGATGTTGACCACCGCGTGCAGGTCGGGCCGGCGCTTGAGCTCCTCGTTTTCGATGACGACGAAGTCGTTCTCGAAGTCGATGCTGTTGCGGCCCTCGAAGAAGCGCTCGTACTGGCCGCCCCGCGCATAGGGGTTCAGCATGATCGCGAGGTCCTTGATGCGCGGGTCCTCGCGCACGCCCAGCTCCTCGATCGTGCCGGCCTTGAAGGCGTCGCGCAGCGCGGTGACGGTCAGCTCGTTGCCATGTGCGCGGAACAGCTTGAGCACCATCGCCGAGATGGCCTTGTACTGAACCTCGTCCAGAGGTCGCGACATCGAGGCCATCTTCGAGATGGCCGGCACCAGCATGTCGATGTCTTCGTTGATGTCGACGATGTGGGTGAAGGGGTTCAGGCAGATGGCGACATCGGGCTTGAACTCGATGTAGGTGCCCTTGGCCTTGCGGCACAGCTTCTCGAACGAGCGGCCCAGGTCCAGCATCCAGACCTTGGCGTCGATGGCGCGGTAGGACCAGGCCATCTCGTTCATCAGCACCGACTTGCCCGAACCCGGCGCGCCGATGATCGCGAAGTTGTAGTTGCCGAGGTCGTTGTCGAAGATGTCCAGCGTCATCAGCTGGCCGCGCCGGCCGCCGAACACCAGCGCCGGCGTGCGCGTGCCGCGCCACTCGGCGATCAGCGGCGCGAGGTGGATGGCATTGGCCATCGTCTTGCGCGAGACGCGGCGCATCTTGGCCAGGTCGCGGTGGAAGCGCTCGGACAGCGTCATCGGCAGGCTGGCCAGCAGCGCCTGCCGGTGCATGTAGACATCCGCGTTGAGCTGGAAGCCGCGGCCGCGCCAGATCGCGTTCGCCGTCTCCTGCGCGGCGACCGACTTGCCGGGTGGCGAGAAGATCGCGAGCTGGTGGTACAGGCTCACCAGGCTGCTGCCGACGTCGATCGCGTTGGCCGCAGCGGTCCAGTCTTGCAGCTTCTTGCCCACGTCGGGCATCACCTCGGCCATCTTGCTGCGTGCGTTCTGTGTCGCGCGCACATGGTTGGCCGTGACCACCGACTTGGTGACGTTCGGGTCGAGCACGTGCACACCCATCGTCAGCAGGAAGGGCGCGCTGTACTGCAGCGCCGGCTGCATCAGGTCGCCGATCAACGAGCCCATCTGCCAGAGCGCAAAGCGTTCGGGGAAGGACTTGATCGAGTAGAAGCGCGCTTCGAGCCGATGCTCGCTGCCTTCCTTCCACAGCATCAGGCCGCCGGGCTGCGGGTCCTGGATGGTGTCGAAGTCGACAATCTGGTCGCGGATCTCGCGGCCGTCGTCGTAATGCAGGTTCGGTGCGTCGGCCTGCGAGATGCGGTCCGGGTTGGTGAACAGCGCGCACCAGTTGATCAGGTCGGCAGCGTCGCACACACGGTTCGGCAGCGAGGCCGAGCGCAGCGTGGAAGCCATCGACTCGCGCAGCGCCACCAGTTCGTCGCGGCGGTTCAGCTGACCGGCATCGCCCGGCAGCGCCACGCTCATCATCAGTCGGAAGTCGCGGATCGTGTAGTGGAAGCCCGACGTCAGCGACCGCTGGGCGCCGCCCAGCAGATGGCCGACGCGCTGGCGCGCCAGGCGGTGGAACAGGTTGTCGTTGCGCGCGGGCCGGCCCCAATGCTTGGCCTTCTCGGCCTGGTCCGTGTCCTCGAGGCGCAGGTTGGCATAGCGGCACAACTGCTCGCGGATGTGAGGTGAGGCAAACAGGTGAAACTGAACCCCGGTACCCGGCGGGAGGGTCGCGTAGAGCGACACCAGCACCTCGGCCATGCGTTCGTCGGCGCCTGACTGCGGCATCAGCTCCAGCAGGAAGCCGAGGCCGTCGCGGTTGACGAACAGCTTCTCGTCGGTCAGATAGGCCGAGTAGGGCAGCCAGGCGGCGAATTGTTCGGCGGGCGAGTCGGCTTCGGCGCCGAAGGGTAGCCAGTCCGCGAGGCCGGCGCGTTCGACATGGGGGAGGCGGGCGTTCATCGCGGCCTCAGTCGAGGTTGTCGCCACTGGCTGGCGCGGCGGGCCGCAGTCCAGGGATCAACTGGTCGAGACCGGGCGGACGCTGGACACCCGCGGCGGGCGCTCGGGGTGCGGGGTCCGCGGCTGCGCGTCCGGCGGGTGCGCGTACGGGTGCGTAGGCTTCGCGGATCGCCCGCTGGGCGTGGTCGACGAGCCAACGGCCGCCATCGACCTGCACATACACATAGCCCTGGTCGTAGAGATCGCGGTCGGCGTCCTCCCAGGGCTTGAACCACAGCCGCAGGATGCGCGGTGCGGAGCGCAACGGGAATACCTGCGCGGCGACGGCTGGTGCGTTGCGCGCGGTCGGTGTGCTGGCTGCCGCCGCAGGGGGTGCCAAGTCGGGCGCAGCGGCAGGCGTGGCGCGAGCACGCTGTGCCGGCAGGTTGTTCGCCACCGCGTTGGCATAGGTGCCGGACACGGACTGGCAGGTCACGCCGTCCGGGGCCTTGCAGGCGTAGCTGGAATTGCCGCTCAGGCCGGACAGGCTCATGCAACCCGAGAGCGACGCCACGCCGCCGAGCAGGGCCGCCAGGCGACTCATGTGGTGGGCATTCATGGCCTGGCCTCCGGCGAGGTGCGCGCCAGATGGTCCTCGATCACCGGCCGGGTGACGAAACCTTCGGTGCGCGTCCCGTCGGCCCAGAAGAGGGTCGGCGTTCCGTTGACGCCCAACTGGCGGGCGAGTGCGAGGTTGCGGTCGATCGGGTGCTCGCAGGAGGACGCTGATGCAGCAGTCGGCGCAACGCCGTCGTGCATCGCCTGCCGCCACGCCTGTGTCCTATCCGGCGCGCACCAGATCGCGACCGGTCGCGCCATGCCCTGGAAGGGCAGCAGGAAGGTGTGGATCGTGACGTCGTCGAGGCCGTCGAGTTCGGGCTCGAGCCGGCGGCAGAAGCCGCAGCCCGGGTCACTGAAGACCGCGAGCTGGCGGCGGCCATTACCGCGCACCGTCGTGATCGCATCCGCGACGGGCAGCGAACCGAATGCGATGGTCGCCGTGGAAGTGGCCTCGGCCGTCACCGGCTCGGCGCGCGCAGCCGCTAGCAGGCGCGGCCCGGTCAGGTCGGTCATCGTGCGCGTGTCGAAGAGGCGACCGAAGATGAAGTAGCGCGGGTCGCGGGCGGCGACGAAGGCGACGTTGCCGTTCATCCAGACCTCGTAGACGCCGGGCACCGGCGAGCGCGCGACCTCGGTGAAGCGCGTGCCGGGGTGGGCCTTGCGCAGTGCACCGAGCAGTCGGGCTTCGTCGGCGGTCGGTCCGGCCGCCACCGCCGAGGCCAGCGGCGACAGCAGCGCAATGCACAGCGTAGCGAGTGCCGCGGGCCGTATCAGCGGCCTGCAGCGGAGCGGGTCAGTAGGAGCCATCGTCGTCGGCCTCCGTGCTGCGGTTGGTTGAAGACGGATTCGCTCCGGCGCGCTGCTCGGAGCCGGACGGCGGCAGGTCGATGCGCACGCCCTTGGTGATGACGACGTCGATCTCGCGGCCGGCATCGACCTCGATCACCGGAAAGGTGTTCTCGGCGAGCTTGATGTAGTACTGCGCCAGCCGGTCGAGGGCGCGCCCGACGCCGGTGCCCAGGCCGGCGCGGTAGGCGTCGGCACCCGAGGCGGTGGCGATGGTGCCGAGGGCCGAGGTGCTGTAGCTGGTCGACGAGGTGGCCAGGCCTTGGCCGATGCCGCTGACCACGCCGGCCAGCAGCGCGTTGGCCAACATCTGCCCCTGCTTGGTGACCAGGCGGCCGCGCATGCCGACCTTGCCGTCTTCGCCGTACACGCTGCCCTGGATGCGAACCTCCAGCGCCGCGCCGTCGGCGCGCACGCAAGAGAGGTTCTCGGTGCGCAGGTAGGCGCGTTCGGAACTGATGTCGCCATAGCCCGCCGCGATCACGAAGCAGTCGCGGTACTCGCCGCGGAAGCGGTTGGGCAGCACCGAGTTGTCCGAGAGGCGGATCAGCACCGGGTGCGGGTTGGATTGCGACTGGCCGCCGGTGGGCGCGTCCAGGCCGCCGAGCAGCGTGCCGCGCGTGAAGCTCACGGGCAGGAAGGTCGACACCGTGCGTGCGTCCGCGGTCGCGGGAGGCTGCGCGCTGGTGGCAGCGCGATCGGCCACCGCGATGTGCATCAGGACCGGCGCGGCCGGTGCCTGAAGCGGCAGTGCCGAAGAGAGCGGCGCCGGCGGCACGCCGGGCGGCATCGCCGGCACCGCCCCCGCAGTTGGCCCGCGTGGCGCGGGGGGCGGCGGAGGCAGGGCCGAAGGCGGCGGCAGCGACGGTGCCGGCGCAGCCGGAGCGTGCGCCGGCACAGGTGTTTGCACCGCCTGCGTGGTTGCGGTGAGCCGCTGCTCGAGTTCCGCGAAGCGCTGCATCGTGCGCGCCTCGAAAGCCTGGCGGTCCTTGTTGAGCCGGCCCTGCTCTTCGCGCTCGCTCTCGTACTGTGCGAGCTTGCTGCCGGCGGTACCGACCCACTGGTCCACCGGGTTGACCTGCTGGCCTGGCGGCATCACGCCGATGTTGGTGACCGGGCCGGGCGCCGCGCCGTTGGCCTTGCCGGCCTGGCTCGAGGGCGCGCTTTCGGCGAAGGCGAAGACCAGCCACAGCAGGCCCACGCCGCCGAGCAGGATCGCGCCGAGCATGGCGTACTGGCGCTGCCGGGGCGTCAGGCGCTCGACAAGCGAGCGCATCGGGGCGGGCAGGTTCATCGTTCGCCTCCGCGGCGGATCACGTAGACGCTGGTGCTCTCGCCGGGCCGCAGCTGGTGATGCTCGACCGCGACGCCCAGCACCTGGCCGCCGGCCTTGCTGTCGGGGCGGTCGAACTCCTGTTCGGCGAGCACCATCACGGCCCCGCTGACGTTCTGCAGCAGGTACTTCTCGCCGGTCAGGCCGCGGCCTTCGTAGCGGCGCATCAGCGCGAAGCGCGCCTCGGCCCACAGTTGCACCGGCTGGTTGAGTTCGTCCACGCGCACGTCCGGTGGCACGCGGTCCGACGCCATCGCGACCAGCAACGCCTTCATGGCGCGCACGTGGTGGGCCGAAGGGCCCGACGGGCTTGACGGGGCGCGGCCATCCACGGGTGCCGACGGGACGCTGCGATCTCGGATCAGGATGGTGTCGGCCGGCGTGTCGGCCCGGCGCAGGATCAGCGTGTAGGTGGCGTGCGCCGACGAGATGAACAGGTTGACCGGCTTGCCCGCGGCGGCGCTGCCATCGCTGGCGGTGGCGACAGGCCGCACGTAGATCTCGCCCTTGTCGCGGTCGCACTCGACGACGATCTCGCCGGCGGGGTTGACCACCGGTGAGAGTGGTGCCACCGGTGAGCCGGGCGAGCCGGACGTACCAGCGGCCATGCCGCCGCAAGCGCTGGAGTGGATGTTGCCGAAGACATCCGTGATCGGCGCACCCTCGATGCGGATGCGCGTCGGCTCCTTGACCGACAGGATGGCTTCCACCGCCACGCCATCGCGCGCGTCGACGATCTGCAGCGCGTGGCTCGCCGAAGTGCAGGCCAGCACGATCAGCGCAGCCGCGACGTGTCTCCGCGTGCCGGTGAGGCTACGAGGCCGCATGGGGCAGCTCCTTGAAGGTCTTGAGATGCACGCGGCCACCGGCGTAACTGAACTCCACCAGGTAGGCCTTCAGGTCGTTCGCGGTCTCGACGCCGTTGACGAGCGTGCGCAGCCGTCCGCGCACGACCACCGACTGGCCTTCCTCGCTGGGCACCAGCTGCTGCGGTGCGAACGCAGTGCTGGCGTTGATGCGCTTGAGCCGCGCCGCCTCGAGCTCTTGCCGGGTCTTCAGGCCGCCGTGCTGCTCGGGCTCGACGTAGCCGAGCAGGATGTCTTTCTTCCAGTCGATGGACGCGGGTGTCACGTCGAGCACCAGCCAGGCGACGAAGCTGCCCATCTGTTCCAGGTACTCGCCGCTGGCCTTGTCGCGCGTGACCCAGAACGACTTGTTGATCGACGGCGGCACGACCACCGTGCGCACGGCACCCAGCAGGTTCAGCACCACGGCCAGCGCCAGCACATGGCCGGCCGCCAGCAGGCCGACGGCCGCGCCGAGCGTGCGGTTGCGGCGCCGCAGTTCCTTGAGGTCGCCGCTGAGTCGTTCGAAGTCCATGGTGGGCGCGCTCCGGCTGTCAGCCGACCATGCGGCGGATGTGCGAGGGCGGGGTCGCGCGCATCGCGGTCAGCGGGCTGGTCGGCAGGTGCCAGTAGAGCCAGTGGATCGCGAAGGCCGGGTGCTTGTCGGCCTTGATGCGAGCGATCCAGCGCGAGGTGAAGAGCCCCGCGGCGAAGCACAGCGCAAACGAAAGCTTCGAGCCCGACATGTAGCCCATGAACAGGCCCAGCAGCGCAGGCGCAGCGACGTCGACGTCCCAGAAACCGATCTTCCATTGGTCGTCGAGACGCCGCGGGATGTAGGTGTCGGCGTGCATGGAGCCTCCGGGCGGTGCGTGCAGCGGGGCCGCGGCGGCTCAGACAACCGCGCCCATGATGGCGCCAGCGATCACCAGGCCGACGGCGGCGAAGATGGCCAGGCCGACGTAGAACAGCACCGGCCCGAAGTTGCGCAGCGCCGCCAGCGAGATCAGCGCGACGACGAAGCCCACGAAGCCGACCAGCGCCTTGATGCCGGGGCCGAGGCTCGCGATGGCGGTGAGCGCGGAAGTCAGCGGGCCGGTGATGCCGGTGAAGGCGACCAGGTCGAGCGCATGGCCGGGGAAGGCGATGCCCAGGCCGAGCGCGATTAGGCACAGCAGGGCGGCGATGGTCCACGGCCGGCGTGCTGCGCGGCGGGTGAGCGGGGGAACGGCAAGGGTGGTGGTGGTCATGGAAACCTCATCGGTTGAGCGTGGAAAGAGGAACGCGGGTTGGCGGATGACGTGACGGCTTGGGCGTGCGAGCGCCGGCCGGCGGTGCCCGGCAGCTGGACCAGCGCCATGCGGGCCGGACTGCGCCGCAGGAGAGCACCCTCGGCCTCACAACACGCCTCCGTCACGTTCAAAGATGACCTCGACACGCCGGTTGGCTGCCCGGCCCGAAGCGCTGTCGTTGCCGGCGGCGTAGCAGCACGTCCCTTGCGACTGCACGCGCATTTCGGCGCCGGCCAGCAGGCGCGAGTGGCGCGCCGTCAAGTAGCGCTGCACCGCCTCGGCGCGGGCCTGCGCCAGGTACTCGTTCGCTGCAGCGGATCCGATGCTGTCGGTGCGGCCGGCGATGAGCACGCGGCGAACCGGCAGCGGCTGCGTGGCCGCGAGGTCGAGTGCGTCTCGGCCAGCGGCGTCGAGGTCCGAGCGACCGAAGCCGAAGTGCACGACGACCTTCAGCGGCGCCGGGTCTTCGATCACCTCGGACTTCGAAGCTCGCAGTGACCTGTGCGAGACCGTCGGCGTCAGCGCGAATGCGTCTTGCGCGAGGGGCGCGCGCGAAGGCGACGGTTCCCCGGCGACTGGGGTCGAAGCGGGAGCAGGGAGCGACTTGGCACTGGGGCGTGGGCAGGCTGGCGGCTGGCACAGCGCGAAGCGGGCGTCGCCACCGAAGCCGGACTGCGCGATACGTGCTGCGCCCATGCCGGCCGCCGCAGGTGCCGGTGACACCGACGGATTGGGCCCAGCCAGTTTGATCGAACTGCAGGCCGCCAAGCTGAACGCAATCCACGTCAGCAGCGAGCGAACGGCAGGGTGCTTCACGGCCTGACTCCCACAGCCGCTGGCAGCTTGCGAAAGACCTGCCAGGCATAGCGCGACCGGGCTTCGGCGCAGCGGGCACCCTTCAACTGCGAGCAGGCGGCGTTGTAGGCACCGACCCCATTCCAGGTGGCGCCATGACGCGAGAACGTGTCCGCGAGCAGCCAGGCGCCGACCTGGATGTTGGTGCAGGGGTCGAACAGGTGCGCTTCGGCGATGCCGTGGCGGGCAAGCCGCGGCAGGTGCGAGCTGTTGATCTGCATGAGGCCGATGTCGTAGGAGCCCGTGCGTGCCACGTGCGACCGGTTGACTGCGCGCGGATTGAGGTTCGACTCGACGCGGGCGATCGCATAGAGCAGTTCGGCGGCGACGCCGTAGCGCTGCGCCGCTTGTTCCCAGCAGGCCTTCGCCGGCAGGGCCCCGAGCGCCACGAGCCCGAGCGCAGCCCACTGCACGACACGCGCCAAAGCCGACCGCGAGGCGGACGAGGCGCAAGTCAGCGGGGTGTGCAGAGTGGCGGACATAACAGCTCCGAAGACAGGTCGGCACGCTCGCTGGCCAGCAGGCCGCGAGGCAAGGCTGGCGATGCCAGCGAGGGTCGGGTTCGGGTGGGCCGGCGTTGGGGCCGGCAGGGTGCTCAGCGGGTCGGCGCGCTCGCGAGCGAGGGCCGCATCACCCGGGGCGTGGCAGTCGCCATCGGGACGAGCGATCGGCCATGTTCAGCCGGGCCTGGCGCAGCACGCGCGTGTCGGCGTCGTCGATCTGGCGGGCGAGGGCGACGCAGGCGGTCGTCAGCTGGTCGAGCTGGAACTTGGGGTTCGGGTGCCGGTTGGCCGGCGAGCGCTGCACGGCCTGCAGCAGCTCGTACTGCGGACGCCACATCGACTCGCGCCGGCGCGGCGTGTTCGGTGCGCGCAACACGAGCTGGGTGCCGAGGAAGCCGAAGATGCGACCGGGCGCGTCGTCCGCCTCGAAGACCAGCGACACGCAGGCGCTGATCAGATCCGGGAAGCGGAAGGTGGGCGACGTGTTGTCGTCACTGCGCAGCAGGCCGTACAGCCACTCGTGCTCGTCGAGGAAGAGCCGTGTCTCGACGGTGTCTGCGTGCTCGCCGGGCGAGCTGCCGTGGGCACTGGCGTCGGGGGCGTTGTGCGAAGCGGAGATCATGGGCGCATCCCTGGGTCATCGACTGCGGGCGGTGCTCTTTGGAGCGGGTGACCGGAAGGGTAGGCAGGGTGCGGCGATGCGGCCGGCGGGAATGCCGCCAATGAGAGGGGGGTTTCGGCACTGAAAGCCCGCACCCTGCAAGGCCGGTCGTTCTTTAGCGCGGCGCGACCCGCAATGCCGCGCGGCTGATGTTTTATACAGTATGCTGCTTCGGTCCATTTAGTCGGCAGCAGACGCCGCGGCATGGTCGATCGACACCTCGATGTTGTTGACGATCTGGTGCTGACGGCCCAGCGCCGACAATCAAACTGGAAACACCTGACGCCATGACCTACAGCCCCCATCAACTCGCCTATTTCGCGCATCGGCTCACGCTGCGCGGCGCGGCGGGCTCGATGGATCGCATGGCGGGCGCGCTCTTCGACGCCCAGGTCGATCTGAATCCGCACCAGGTGGACGCGGCGCTTTTCGCCGCAGGAAACCCTTTGTCCAAGGGCGTGATCCTGGCTGACGAAGTGGGCCTGGGAAAGACCATCGAGGCGGGCCTGTTGCTGGCACAGCGATGGGCCGAGCGCCGACGCCGCCTGCTGATCATTGCGCCCGCAAATCTGCGAAAGCAGTGGCACCAGGAACTGGCCGACAAGTTCGCCTTGCCGGCCATCATCCTGGAGGCCCGCTCATTCCGTTTGGCCTTGAAAGAAGGTTGCACCAACCCGTTCGATGTCGCGGCAGGCCGTGATGGCAACGGCCCGGGCGCCGCGAGCATCGTCATCTGCTCCTACCAGTTCGCCGCAGGCAAGGCGCGCGAGCTGGCCGCGGTGCCTTGGGATCTGGTGGTCATTGACGAGGCGCACCGGCTGCGCAACGTCTACAAGCCTGAAAACAAGACTGCCAACGTGCTGCGCGACGCACTCGCGGCATCGCGCAAGGTGCTGCTCACGGCCACACCGCTGCAGAACACGCTGCTGGAGCTGTACGGGCTCGTCAGCTTCATCGACGACCGCGTGTTCGGTGATCTGGACAGCTTCCGCCAACAGTTCGGCGCGTTGCGGGACGAAGCCAGCTTCGCGGCGCTGAAGCATCGCATCGGGCCGGTCTGCAAACGCACCCTGCGCCGGCAGGTCGAGGCCTATGTCAAGTACACGCGGCGCATTCCGCTGCTCGAGGAATTTAAGCCCGGCGCCGACGAGGTGCGCCTGTACGAACTGGTATCCGAGTACCTGCAGCGCGACCACCTCTACGCCCTGCCCAACGCTCAGCGGCAGCTCATCACCCTGGTGTTGCGCAAGCTGCTGGCATCCAGTTCATTCGCCATTGGCGGGGCGCTCGACACGCTCATCCGCCGGCTGAAGGAATCTCTGCACGACCAGCCGGCGGCACCCCAGTCCGAGACCCTGAGCGAAGCGCTCGACGCCGACTACGAAAGCCTGGACGAGACAGCCGACGAAACAGCAGCCTCTGAATCGGCAGAAGATGCCGGCATCGCAGCCGAACGTGCCAAGACGGCGCAGGAGCGCGCTGCCGTCCAAGCCGAGATTGCCGATCTCGAAGGGTTTCGCGACCTGGCCTTATCGATCACCGACAACGCCAAGGGCCAGGCCTTGCTGAAAGCGCTCGACGTGGCCTTCGGCCGGCTGCAAGAGCTGGGCGCAGCGCAGAAGGCCATCATCTTCACCGAGTCGCGCCGCACACAGGACTACTTGCTTGCCCTGTTGGGGCAAACCGAACACGCCGACGGGGTGGTGCTCTTCAACGGCAGCAACAGCGACCCGCTGGCGCGCCGCCTGCATGCCGAGTGGGTGGAGCAGCACCGCGGCACCAGCCGCATCACCGGCTCGCGCGCAGCAGACACCCGCGCTGCACTGGTGGACCACTTCCGCGACAACGGCAAGATCATGATCGCCACCGAGGCCGGCGCCGAGGGCATTAACCTGCAGTTCTGCTCGCTGGTCATCAACTACGACCTGCCGTGGAACCCGCAACGCATCGAGCAGCGCATCGGCCGCTGTCACCGCTACGGCCAGAAGCACGACGTGGTGGTGGTGAACTTCGTCAACCGCGACAACGAAGCCGACCGCCGTGTTTTCCAGCTGCTGGACCAGAAGTTCAAGCTCTTCGACGGCGTGTTCGGCGCCAGCGACGAGGTGCTCGGTGCGCTGGAGTCGGGCGTGGACTTCGAACGCCGCATCGCCGACATCTACCAGAACTGCCGCCACCCCAACGAGATTCACACCGCATTCGAGCAGTTGCAGCTGGACCTGGCCGGCGAGATCAGCGATGCGATGCTCGGCGCGCGGCGCGCGCTGTTGGAGAACTTCGACGAAGAGGTGCAGGAGCGCCTGAAGGTGGCCCAGGCTGACGCGACCGCGGCGCTCGGTCGGATGGAACGGCTGCTGATGCGCCTGACCCGCGGCATGCTCGGCAGCCACGCGCAGTTCGATCCGGAGGGCAACGGGTTCACCTTGCACGCCTTGCCGGGCGGGCAGGTGGGCGATGCAAGCCAGACGGGCATCGCTGGCACCGAGGCAGCAATCCCGCTCGGGCGCTACGAGTTGCCGCGCCGCAGCGAAGAGGCCCATGTCTACCGCCTGCAGCATCCGCTGGCACAGCACCTGATCGACCTTGCCAAGCGGTCCTCCCTGGCGCCGCAGCGCCTTCGGCTGGACTACGCGGCCTACAACGCCAAGGTGTCGGTGCTGGAAGCGCTGCGTGGCGAGCAGGGGCACTGCGTGGTGCAGTGCCTGCGGGTGGAGTCCCTGGGCAGCGCCGAAGAGCACCTTCTGGTGGCTGCCACGGTTGGCGGCACGGTGTTGGAACCGGATGTCGCCGACCGACTGCTGGCGCTGCCGGGCGCGGCCGAACCGTGCCTGTCCCAGGACTCCGCCCTCACTGAAGCACTGACGGCCGAGCTGGCGCGCCAGCAGGCCCAGGTCTTGGGGGTCGTGGAGGCGCGCAACCTGAAGCTCTTCACGGCCGAGACCGAAAAGCTGGACGCCTGGGCCGACGACCAGCGCGCCAGTCTCGAGCAACAACTGGCTGACTTGCAGCGGCGCATCAAGGAGGTGCGCACGCGCAGCAAGGGGGCGGCGACGCTGGCGGAAAAGCTGGCCGTGCAGCGTGAGCAGCGCGACCTGGAGGCGGCCCGCGACAGGCGCCGCCGTGAACTGTTTGCGCGGCAGGACGAAATCCAGGCCAAACGCGACGGGCTCATCGACGCACTGGAACTGCAGCTCGAGCAACAGGTGAGCACCCAGACACTGCTGCGCTGCGAGTGGGCCATGCAATGAGCACGCCGGATCCGTCGCTGCGGCTGCGCCCCTGGGTGGCGTTGGTGGTGTTCATCAGTGCCTATGCGCCGCTGCTGCTGATCTTGGCCATCAAAGACCTGGACGTCAGCGGCAACCTGCCGGTGCCCAAGAACCCCTGGTGGTTCGGCGGGCTTCTGGTGATGGCGGTCTTGAGTTGCGTGGTGGTATTGCGAACCATGAGCAGCGTTCGCGAGGGCCTGCAGGTGCAGGTGAGCAAGGCCGCCAACAAGTCGGGCGAGATGTTCGGCTACACCATTCCCTATGTGCTTTCCGTGGTGCGCATCGACCTCGCCGACTGGCCCATCGTGGCCAGCCTGTTGATCTTCATGGGCATGATGTTCGTGATGGCCTACCGCACGCAGACGGTGCTGGTCAACCCCGTGCTGGCGATGGCGGGCTACATGCTGATCGACGCCACCTTCAAACGCGGCACCACGGAATTGCAGGCGATGGTGATCACGCGCATTCCGTTGAAAATAGGTGGCACATATACGTTCGAGCGGCTGGCCCATTACCTTTATGTGGCGGCCGAGCCCGAAACCGCAGGTGAGGCAGGGAGTGAGCATGAGCGGTAAAGAAGCCCAACGGCTCAAGAAGCTGAAGGCGACAGACCTGGCGCCTTGGGCCACCAGCTTCTGGGTGGTGCACCGCAAGCCGGCGCAGGCCCCGTTTGTCTACAACGTGTTGCGGGTCAGCATCGACAAGAAGCTGGAGCGGCGGCTGAAGCGCTACGTGAAGACCCAGGTGCAGGACCGCGAGTTCCGCCTGGAGCCCTACGACTTCAGCAACGCCGACCCCGGCGAATCATTGCTGACCCTGGATGCCGACACCACCGACTTCACGAAGGTTCGCGACGCCATCGGCCAGGGCTTCGACAACCCGCGCGCCAAGAGCCACGCCGAGTTGCTGGGCTCGTTTGCCTACGTGGTGCTGTTCGAGAAGGACGGCGAGCACCTCTACGCGTGGAGCAAGATCAACACGCTGAACAGCCCGCGCAAGGCTGTCAGGACCAAGACGCTGTACTTCCAGGATCAGAAGCTCGTCGATGTCGAAGACGAAGAGGTCTTCATGATCGACCCGCGCTTCGATTTCTTCGTCTTCGCGGGCACCACCTTCATCGCCAGCAAGTCGGCCTTCGAATCGTCGATGAACTTCCGCGAGGGCATGAAGGCCAAGAGCCGCGAACTGCTGGAAGAGTTTGCGTCGATGGCATTTCTGAGCGACGTGGAACCCATCCGGGCCTACGTCGGCGAGAACCAGCACCACCTGCGCAAGCTGGCGGCGATCAAGAGCGCCGGCTACTACAGCAGCCCCACCTACATCGAGCGCCTGATGCGCGTGTGTCGCGACGAGGGCTGGAACCTCAAGATCGAAGGCGGCAAGATCGTCGTCGAAGAAGAAACCATGGACCTGTTGCTGAAACTGCTGAACAACGACCGCCTGCGCTCGCCCATCAACGACGAGGTGTTCGATTCATCGGCCAAGAAGGCCGTGTCTCAGCCGGGCGCCGGCGCATGAGCAAGAAGCAGCGGCTGGAACTGACCTGGATTGGCAAGGATGCGCGCCCGAAGCTGGAGCCGCGTGTCCTGCTCGAAGACCCGGCCCGCAGCCACCACGCTGCGCAGCGGGTGACCGACCACGACATCTTCGACAACCGCCTGATCTTCGGCGACAACCTGCTGGCGCTCAAGGCGTTGGAGCAGGAGTTTTCGGGCAAGGTGAAGTGCGTCTTCATCGATCCGCCGTACAACACAGGTAGCGCGTTCACGCACTACGACGATGGCTTGGAGCACTCGATCTGGTTGGGTTTGATGCGTGATCGCCTAGAACTCATACGCCGCCTCCTGTCTGCTGACGGTTCTTTGTGGATAACGATTGACGATAACGAAGCGCACTACTTGAAGGTTTTGTGCGATGAGGTGTTCGGTCGACGAAACTTCATTGCCAGCGCTGTTTGGCAAAAGGTCCTGTCCGTCAAGAACTCGGCACGGCACTTCTCGGTGGACCACGACTACATCTTGGTGTATGCGCAGGATGCGGACAAGTGGGTCCCCAACCGAGTCCCCGCAAGCGACAAGCAGAGGGCGGCATACAAGAATCCTGACAGCGATCCGCGCGGAGCATGGCAGTCAGTTTCGCTTTCGGCGAGGAACTACTACAGCAAGGGAACGTACGCCATCGCCACGCCGGGTGGCCGCGTTATTGAGGGGCCGCCAGCCGGTCGCTACTGGTCAATCTCGGAAGAGTCACTTCGCGAGCTATCGCGCGAGAACAGAATCTGGTGGGGCAAGGACGGTGACGGTGTTCCGCGCAGAAAGGTCTTCCTCAGCGAGCAAGGTGAATTGACCAAGGTTCCACAGACGTTGTGGTTCTTTGACGATGTGGGGCATACGCAAGACGCGAAGAAGGAAGCGATAGCGTTCAACGCGGAGAGTGTGTTCCCAACGCCGAAGCCAGAGCGATTGATGCAGCGAGTTCTTGAAATTGCGTCAAATGCCGGCGACTTGATCTTGGACTCTTTCGCCGGTTCTGGCACCACCGGCGCCGTCGCTCACAAAATGGGCCGACGTTGGATCATGGTCGAACTGGGTGAGCACTGCCATACCCATGTCATTCCGCGCCTAAAGAAGGTCATTGACGGCGACGACCACGGCGGCGTCTCCGAGTCAAATGACTGGAAGGGCGGCGGCGGCTTCCGCTACTACCGCTTGGCGCCAAGCCTGTTGCAGCAGGATCGCTTCGGCCAGTGGGTGATCAACCGCGAGTACAACGCCGAGATGCTGGCTGCGGCCGTGGCGAAGCTCGAAGGCTTTACCTACGCGCCGAGCGCCGATGCCTACTGGCAGCATGGTCACAGCACCGAGACCGATTTCATCTACGTCACAACGCAGACGCTCAGTGCCGAGGCCTTGCAGGCCCTGTCCGATGAGGTCGGCCCGAAGCGCACGCTGCTGGTGTGTTGCGGCGCATTCCGCTTGAGTGCCGAAGCCATCGCCAACCGCTTCCCGAACCTGACGGTGAAGAAGATTCCGAAGATGGTGCTGCAGAAGTGCGAGTGGGGGCACGACGACTACAGCCTGAACGTCGAGAACCTGCCGCAAGCTCGCCAGGAAGCCGGCCGGCCTGCCGGCGCACGGGCCGGCAAGGTGGATGCGCGGCAGACCGGCCTGTTCGACCCGGCCGACAGCTGACATGCCGCAAGCCCCAGGCGACCCGAAGGCAAACAAGGCGACGCCGGCCCTGTATGGCCGCGTGCGCGAGATTCTGGATGCCGCCCGTACGGGCATCGCGCGCACCGTCAACACCACGCAGGTGCTGGCCAATTGGCTGGTGGGCCGCGAGATCGTCGAAGAGGAGCAGCGTGGCCAGCGCCGCGCGGGCTACGGTGCCCGCTTGCTGGCCCAGCTGTCGTTGCGTTTGACGCGCAACTACGGGCGCGGCTATTCCGTAGACAACCTCGAAGCCTTTCGGCAGTTCTACCTGGCCTACCCGCAACTCATTTCCGAGACAGTGCTTCGGAAATCGGCACTGCCGGCCATTTCCGAGACGGTGTCTCGGAAATCGGCTGCCACGAGCGGGGCAGCACCGCCGCGGCCGGGCCGCTTGCACCCCGATCTTTCATGGAGCCACTACCGCTGCCTGCTGCGCGTGGGCCACCAGGGCGCGCGCGACTTCTACGAGATCGAAGCCCTCAAGCAGGGCTGGTCGGTGCGTGAACTGTCGCGGCAGGCGGGCAGCCTGTTGTTCGAACGCTTGGCCAAGAGCCGCGACAAGGCCGGTGTGCTGCGACTGGCAAGCCGCGGGCACGAAGTGACGAAGCCTCTGGATGTGCTGCGCGACCCGCTGGTGATGGAGTTCCTGGGGTTGCCGGAGTCGCACCGGCTTGTCGAGTCGCAGCTCGAGCAGGCGCTGATCGAGAACCTGCAGCAGTTTCTGCTGGAGCTGGGTACGGGCTTCGCATTCGTCGCGCGGCAGCAGCGCATCACGCTCGACGGCGACCACTTCTTCATCGACCTGGTTTTCTATCACGCAGTGCTGAAGTGCTACGTGCTGGTCGACCTGAAGGTGGGCAAGCTGACGCACGCCGACCTAGGGCAGATCCAGTTCTACGTCAACTACTACGACCGCGAGCGCCGCACCGAGGGCGACAACCCGACCGTCGGCCTGGTGCTGTGCCCCGACAAGAACGACGCCGTCGTGAAGTACACCCTGGGTGAACAGCAGGAGCGCAACATCTTCGCCACCCGCTACCAACTGCACCTGCCGACCGAGAAGCAGCTGCAGCAGGAACTGAAGCGCGAGCTGCGGCAGTTGTTGCCCGCGGCAGCGCCCGCCAAGAAGAAGCCGAGGGAAGGGAAAGAATGAGTCTGGAGCAAACCCTGCGAGCGGTGGCCGGCCGCCTGAGCCTGCGTGAGCCCCAGGCCGAGAGCCTGCGCCGGCTGGCTGCGGCCCTGGATGCCGTGCCGGCGTTGCGTGACCACAAGGCGCGCGATGCCAGCGACCTGGCCGCGATGGTCGAAGCGCTGAAGGGCCGGTTTCCTAACCTGAGCGACTTCGAACGCGACTTCCCGTCGCTGTGCTTCGCGCTGGCCACGGGCGTGGGCAAGACGCGGCTGATGGGTGCCTTCATCAGCTACTTGAATGCGGCCTATGGCTACAAGCACTTCTTCGTGCTGGCGCCCAACCTGACGATCTACGACAAGCTGATCCGCGACTTCACGCCGGGCACACCGAAGTACGTGTTCAAGGGCATCGCCGAGTTCTCGGTCGCGGCGCCGGAGGTGATCACCGGCGAAACCTACGAGCAGCGCGGCGACCTGGTCTCGCAGGCCATCGACGCGCCGGTGCAGATCAACATCTTCAACATCTCGAAGATCAACACCGAGGTGCGCGGCGGCCGGGCGCCGCGCATCAAGCGCTTGTCAGAGTACCTGGGCCAAAGCTACTTCGACTACCTGGCGAGCCTGCCCGACCTGGTGCTGCTGATGGACGAGTCGCACCGCTACCGCGCCAGTGCCGGTGTGCGCGCGTTGAACGAGCTGAAGCCACTGCTGGCCATGGAGTTGACGGCCACGCCGTTCACCGAAGGCGGGTCGGGCAACAAGGGCCCGGTGCCGTTCAAGAACGTGGTGATGGACTACCCGCTGGCGCAGGCCATCGAGGACGGCTTCGTCAAGGAGCCGGCTGTTGTGACGCAGCAGAACTTCGACGCCGCGGCGCACAGCGCCGAGCAGTTGGAGCGCATCAAGTTGATGGACGGTGTTCGGGTGCACGAAGAGACCAAGGTGCACCTGCTGACCTATGCCCAGCAGAAGGGCGCCTCTGGTGAAGTGAAGCCGGTGAAGCCCTTCATGCTGGTGATTGCGCGCGACACCACGCATGCCGCCGCGCTGAGCAAGCTGCTGTCGACCGAGCTGTTTGACGGGCGCTACGCCGGCAAGGTGATCCAGGTGGACAGCGGCACCACCAGCGGCGCCGAGGGCGACGAGATCGTGCAAAGGCTGCTGGCGGTGGAGAGCTACGACGAGCCGACCGAGATCGTCATCCACGTCAACATGCTCAAGGAAGGCTGGGACGTCACCAACCTCTACACCATCGTGCCGTTGCGGGCGGCCAATGCGCGCACGCTGATCGAGCAGTCCATCGGCCGTGGCCTGCGGCTGCCGTATGGGCGCAAGACCGGTGTCGAGGCCGTGGACCGGCTGAACATCATCGCGCACGACAAGTTCCAGGAGGTGGTGGACGAGGCCGGGCGCGGCGATTCGCCGATCCGGCTGAAGCAGCTCAAGCTGGCGCCGCCAGAAGGTGCAGGGCCTGGCCTTCGCAGCGTGGCGGTCACGCCCACGCTGCACACGATGCTGGGTATCACTGCGCCGGTGGCCCCGGCCGCTGGCACGCCTTACGTTGCGCCGCCGGCTGCGACGGTGCTGTACACCGGTGAACAGGCACAGGTGGCGGCCATCGCGATGGATGTCATCAACGACATGAGCCGGTTGGCCACCTCGCCTGGCGTGCCCGGCGCGCCGGCAGTTGCGGCGCCGGCCGGTGGAGTGACGGCCCCCACCACGGCGTCTTTGGCCTTGCCGGAGGTGCAGGCCGAACTGGTGCGGCGGGTGCAGGCGAGGGTGACGCCGGCCCAGGGCCAGCTGCTGCCGCCCGCCGGCCCCAGTGTCGAAGAAATCGTCAAGCAGACGGCAGCCTTGGTGGCACAGCACACCATCGACATACCTCGCATACTGGTCAAACCCAAGGGCGCGGTGAGCAGCGGCTACCGGGTGTTCAGCCTGGACGTGAGCCGCATGAACTTTCAGCCGCAGGACCAGCAGTTGGTGGGGCGTGGGCTGCAGACGGGCAAGGAGCTGCTGTACGGACAATCGTCGTTCGTGGCCGAACGACGACCCGAGGACTACATCGTCCGCGAGCTGATCGGCTTCGACGACATCGCTTACGACCAACACGGCGAGCTGCTGTACGAGCTGGCAGCCCAGGCGGTGGTGCACTTCCGCAGCTACCTGGGCGACGACGAGAAGCTGCACAACGTGCTGGCCAACCAGGGCAGGGCCATCGCCGACAACATCCACGCGCAGATGACGTTGCACTACTTCGAGGACCCGGGTGAGTCAGAAGTGGTGGTCAGCCAGGGCTTTACGCCGCTGAAGCCCGGCGCCGTGACTGCCGACGGTGACGTGCTGCCGCTGCACCAGGCGCCACCGGACAAGAGCCGGATTGCGACCTTGGTCTATGGTGGCTTTACCAAGTGCGCCTACAGCTACCAGAAGTTCCAGTCCGACACCGAGAGGGTGCTGGCCGTCATCCTCGAACGTGACGCGCGCAAGTGGCTGCGCCCCGTGGCCGGCCAGTTCAACATCTACTACCGGCGAGGTGCGGACCAGCCGGAGTACGTACCGGACTTCGTGGCGGCGACCGACGGTCTGAACCTGCTCATCGAGACCAAGAAGGCCGCCGACATGCAGACCGACGAAGTGCAGGCAAAGGCAAGAGCGGCGGCCGCATGGTGCGAGCATGCATCCGCGTTCGCCGCGGCGAACGGGTCAGAGGGCTGGAAGTACCTGCTCATTCCTCACGACGCGGTGACGGTTAGCGCCACCTTGTCTGCGTTGACCGCGACCTATTGGTTCAGGTGAGTTGGCCGACGCAGGGCGCAGGGAAGTCGATCTACGCTCTTCGATGAAAGCTCGCCAGCGCGAGTCCGAGCATCAGGCTGGCTGTCAGTGGCAGCAGAGGAAGCACTGCCGGATGCAGCGTGATCGGTACGACGAACGCGACCATGGCGCCGCACGCCACGACGATTGCACCGCAGATGGCGAGAGCGAACACTTCGGGATCGTGGTGCCGGAATTCCTTCGCCTTCACGGCGCGAACGATGTAGCCGTCGACCAGCGTCGCCGCTGTGAAGGCCAGTAGCCACGGCAGCCACTCGGCCAGCAGCGCTAGCCGAAACATGGCAAGCAGCAGAAGCGCATCGATCGCGCGGAAGTAAGCGTTGTCGAACAGCCGCCGATTCACCGACGCCATCTCGTGCGCCACGGCGCTGTCGACAGCGCTGGTCGACGGTGCGCTCGCCGGCGATGGAAGCGGCGCGGCTTCTCGCGCCGTGTCCTGCATCGTGAGTGCGCGCGCGAGCATCCGCGCTGCGGCGTCCGCGCCCCAGTAGGCCGCGGTGGCTGCATGTTCCATGCGCAATTGCGCCAAGAACCGCTCGGGTGGATGCGCCGAGGGCAGCCAGAGCACCAGTACCAGTAAGCCCAGCAACGACACGATGGCCACCGCACGGATCATGTCGTCAACTCCGCCGGCCGGCGAGCACTCGATGTCGTGCTGGGGCAATCCGGATCCAGGATCGGAAACCGCCCCTTGATGATCCGCCCGCCCGACACCGACGCGAAGTACTGCAGGTTCGGCAGCTTGCCCAGCACGTCGGCCGGCACCATCTCCTCGAAGCTCTCGGTGAGCAGCGTCGAGTAGCTCGACGAGAAGTCGCCCAGGTGCGCGTCGGCGCCGCTGCTCAGGCCCACGCGCACGGTGTGGATGGCGGTCTTGCCGAAGGTCTCGACCACGAAGTCCTGCGTCGGCCGGTCCTTCGAGCGCAGCGCGATCAGGTTGTTGAGGTTGCCCAGCGCCATGCGCGCGGCGTCCTCGCTGCCCAGGCGCTTGGCCAGGTCGGCCAGCGTCTGCATGGCGCAGGTGGTGAAGATGCCGCCCTCGGCGCCCTTGTTGAGGATCTCGATCAACGGCTGGTTGATGACGTTCGAGACCTCGTCGACAAAAAGCGAGATGCGTCGGTAGCCGCCGAGGTTGTATCGCATGCCGGCACGCGCGGCCAAGTCGGCGAGGGCCAGCGCGCCGATGGCCGTGGCCACCGACGGGTCGGGCAGCGAGTCCAGGCACATGTAGAGCACGTGGCCGGCGCGCTCGATCTTCTCGAAGTTCATGATCGGGCGCGTGTCGTCGGCATCAAACGGCTCTGGCGACAGGCTAGGGCCGAGGTCGCCCGATGTGAGCATGGACAGCACGGGCAGCAGGTTGGCGGTGATCTTCTGGTAGTGCTCGCGGTTGTGGCGGAAGGTGCGCACCTGCGCATCGAGCACCTTGTTGCGCTGCGACTGCGCGACGTGGTGCTCGTAGTAGGCGACGAAGGCCAGCAGGTCGGCGCTGGCCGCTTCCGACGGGCGCTTGAGGTTGCCGCGGTGCGCGTCGTGCAGCAGCTTCTTCATCTCGGGCAGCTCGCGCCAGTTGGCGCCCAGGGCGCGCTCATAGTGGCGGCGCAGCGTGCCTTCGAGCACCGGCTCGATACCGCCTTCGATGTACTTGGTCAGCTTCACGAGGTTGGGCCGCTCCTCAAGCTCGATCAGGCCCTGGACGACGACGTTGACCGCGTCCCAGCCGAAGGCCGAGAACGCGCCGGCCGTGTCGGGCGGCATGATCGACTGGATGCGCGAGGCGATCTCGGTCGGCTTCTGCCAGTTGAAAGTGAAGTCCAGCCGCACGCCGGTCTCGGGGAAGGCGGGGTGGAACTCAAGGAAGGTGTCGGGCGCGCGCCAGTCTTCGCAGGCGCGCTGCGTCACTCGCTTCAGTCGGCGGCTGTTCTTCGGGTCGATGACGATGACCACGTCACCGCGCCGCACCGCCTGCGTGATGAGGTTGGCCAGCGCCACGCCTTTGCCCGACTGCGTGGTGCCGACGAGCAGCGTGCCGCCCTCGAAGTTCTGCAGCGGCCGGTGCAGCGGTACTTCCGTCGGCTCGACGCCATGGATGTAAGGCAGGCCGATCTCCGCGTCGGGCTGCGGGTGGCTGTCGTAGCCCAGCCAGGCCAGCAGGCGTGGAGAGACGGTGAACTGCCGGTAGTCCACCTTGGCCAGCTCGTACAGGCGCTGGGCGTGGACCGGCCGCCAGTCGAAGCCGAAGCCGAGAAACACCTGGTCGGGCTGTTGGCACCAGCGCGCCAGCTCAGCGGTGGTGATGGTCTGCACGCCGCGCCCACCGAGCGAGGCGCGCAGCACCAGGGTCCGCAGCGCTTGGGCGCCTCGGAAGATGCCCCAGACGAAGCAGCAGAGCGCAAGCGGCAGCGCCAGACGGCGTGGCAGATGCCCGAGGACGCCGACCGTTGCGAAGAATGCTGTTGCCAGCAGCCAGGTTGCCGCGGCATAGGCTTCGTAGGCCGGCCGCCAGGGCATTTCGTACTGGCGGACCAGCATGCTCAGGCCTGCGGCGATTCCGGGATCGCAAAGGTGGCGAGGTCGAGGCCGGCGACGAAGCGCGGATCGAGGATCAAGCCCACGGTGGTGACGCCGCCGAAGTCCCTCGATGTGGTGGGTGGCCGATTTGCATCGGCCTGGACCAGCATGCGCAAGTCGCCGAGCGCCCGCATCGCGAGCGCGGGCTGCAGACCGCGACGTTCCAGTTCGGCGAGCGGCACGAAGATGCCGTTCGCCACCGTACACGCGGCCGCGGAGCGCGCGTCGCCGTTCAGCGTGGTCACGATGGAGCCCAGCGCGTCGCGCACGGCGGGGTTCAAGCGCATGGGAGCCTTCAGCGCGATCGACGCGGCCGCGGCTTCTTCGGTTGCGGGCGAGACTCTCGCCGGTGCGTTCGGCGGCGGCGACACGACTGCTGCAGTGTCTGGGGCGACGGCTTCGAGCAGCGACAACTGGCCCCGCGGGGATGGCGGCGGTGCGGGTGCAGCCGCGGCGGCCATCGCTCTTGCCGGCTCGAGACTCGTCACCAGCGTGCCGTCGAGCGCATGCGGGCTTGCCTCCGGGCCGGACCAGAGGATTGCAGCAGAGGTCAGCTTGATGGCGTCCAACGGGCCCTTGGCGCCGGGGGGCTGGATCAGCCACGTGTTGTGAGAACTGTCGCGGGGCTCCGCCACGCCCGCAGCGAGTAGCAGATCGAGGACGGTATCGGCTGATTTCGGTATGCCGGGCAACTGGTCGGCCTCCAGCAAGGCCTGTGCGTCGGCAGCGCATTGCGGCCAGAGCAGGAACAGACCGTCGCTGCTGTACCAGACGCGCGACTTCTCGCGGTTGGGCACCCAGGCCGACTCGGCCGAGGCCAGACGACGCAGCGCATCCACCAGATAGCGTTCAAGGTGCGAGCCGAACTGCGGCGATCCGTAGCGGTCGGCGCTGGCCTTGAGGTTACGGTCAATGACCAGGGCGAGCGAGCGGCGGACAAGGCTGTCGAGGACATTGGGCTCGCGATACACCGGGAGGCCGCCGACGCTGGCAAGCAGGTGCGGAACGATGACCGTGTTGCCGGCGCTGAGGTTCTGCAGCACGGCGGACTGCACGACGTGAGGCAGCGCGAACAGCCCAAGGCTGCGGGCCTCGGGTGCTTGGGCGCGCCAGCGCACGAAGTAGCGCTCCACGCGGCGTTCGGCGAGCCAGGTGGCCAAGGGCGTGAGGTAGGCGGGCCATTCGTTGCCGTCGGCGTCGACGACGATCAATGACGCCAAGGCCCGGTGCAGTTCACAGCACAAGCCACCGATGAAGGTAGCGTGCCGCCATCGCGGCTCGAGCTGACGGCGCGTGCTGATGGTCGATTGGCCGGAGAAGATGTGCGCGTCCGTGCCCTGCAGGGCATAGAAGGCCACCTCAAGCCCCAACTGCAGCAAGCCGCCGGGCTGACGGAAGTAGTTGTCGGGTGTGGCGGGGAGCAGGTGAACATAGCCGGCGTAAGCTTCGATCAGTGCCAATGCGTCGCGCGCAAACATCTCTTGGTCCACGCCGAAGCACAGGCGGATGCGGGCGAGCAGGTTGTCGTGGTCGGCGAGGATGTCGCTCACGGTTGCACAGACGAACCCGGGATCCGCCGATGGATAGGGATGTCCGGATGACTCGGCGCGCGGCGATGGGGCGAGGCCATGCATGGCCGCACTTTCCGGGGCGAGACCAAGCAAGGCGACCTTGAAAGATCAGCAAGATCGAGGGGTTTCGGCGTTGTCTCGATGGATCAACTCCTAGGGTGGCGCCGCTGCGACGTGGCCCGGCGCCGAAATGCATGGAGCCCGGCCCTCGGTGCGCAGAACGGAGGTTCGCCCGCCCTTTTGGTCGACCCTGCCAGTGACAGGGTCAGAACTTCCAATCCTGCTTCTCGTGCCGGTGACGGCTCACGGCAAAGCCCTTGCTGTTCACCTTCACCCACTCGACGTGGTGCACCTCGACTGAACTTCCATCGACGCGCAAGGCAGCGTCCCGAAAGTCGCCGTCTGACCTATAGGGTTCGTATGGCTGCGGCAAGAGTCCAGCCAACAGGCCGTCATCCTTCGGGGGTGCAGGAGCCTTTGGTTTTGGCACCTCTTCACTGACCCCGTAGTCGATCTCCCAGCCCTCTTCGGTGTCGTAGCCCGTGTGTGCCGTTAGGTCAGTCCCTAGCGGGAGCTGCATCTCTTCCACGCGCGCGGCCTTGTGGAAGAGGACGACGTTGCGCCCGGTCTTGGCTTGCGCGGAACCGAAGATGATTCCGTCCAGGCGGGGCTCGTTCTCCGTCGCCAGGAAGTCGGCGACAGCCTGCGTCGCGAGGTAGTCGAAGGCCTCATCGTCCGGCATGACGGGACGGGTCATGCGCTCGCGCAGGGTCTGGAGGAACGCGACCCGTTCGAGTCGACCTTTGAGGCTGGGATCGAAGATGCTGCCGCCGTCCTGCACGCCATCGAGTGCGGTGAGATCGAGAAGACGCAAGCGGCGCGTGATCTCGAAGTTCGCGATGGCGACCTTGCTTCCCACCGGCGGACGCACTTCGGCGAGGGCGACGGCAGCATTGGTCGCCCCATAGAACACGGAGATTCCGCGCGCGTTCATGCGGCCGGCGCTTGCAAGACGGGCTGGGGGTGATCCCAGATGCAAGTCGGGGCGACATAGTGCCTCTTCGAGCCTGCCTTCCGACTGGAACACGCGGGCGCGGTAGAGATGAGTCAGCTTGCGGCCCGGACCGACTTCAACGACAAGGGGATGACGCGGCTTGGTCTTGAGGGTATCGACCTGACCGAACACCCGTGCGAGAAGCTCCGCCGCAGAGCGACTGAAGAACCGCGCCTCGGTCTTGAGGGACTGCTCGAAGTTGCGCCACTCCTCGTGCCAGGCCTGCGCGCTGGCGCCCTTCTCCTCATAGTAGGTTTCGCCGGAGAACTCGGTCTCCTCGCCCATGGCGGCAGAGTCGAAGTCGCCGTACCGGTTGTCGAGAATCTCTAGAACGTCGGCGACGGCTTCGCTCGGGATCGAAGTGGCCGCCTCGACGGCGTCGTGCACAGGCTGGCCCTCGCGTTCCCACACGTAGCTGGACTCGCGATCAGCCATGGCCCGCTCCTGCCAGGATTCCGGGTAGTTCGCCGTTCGCACGTAGTGATCGGCGAAGGCTGTCTCGATGCGGTCCGCAAGCTCCTCGATGGGGATGGAGGCCAGCGTCTCACCGCAGTAGGAGCACTCTCCTGCTTGCCCTTCCTTCTCGATCTGCTTCGACAGGAAGGCCTCTCTGACGCATTCGCAGCAGATGCGCTTATGTTCGTCGTCCTCGCTCATGGTGTCCCCTGTCTGCTGTTTCCTCTCGCCAACGACTTGAGCATTGCCAGCGCTGGCCCTCAAGGGCGGTCGTGGGCTTGACAGCTACTTGTTGACATTGTCAGTCTCAGGATGCAGTATATCTGACATTGGAGATGCCCATGAGCGACGGCCCATACAGAAGCCTGCCCATGCCGCGGGGATGGAAGCGACTGGCGGAGTACGCGGAGAACGCGAACTTCGACGGTGCTGACGCCTGCGCGGCGGCAAGCCATGCACTGGGGACCACGTGGCGCGATGAGGTCCCAGCGGTAGTCGTCAACGGTCTCCGGGACGTGTTCCTGGACCGGGAGCCCGGCCTCTTTCCCGACGCGCGCCTCGCAAAGATCGATGCGGTGGCCGCGGCAGCAGCGGGCTACGGGCTTGGACGCCAGCTCGCTGGACATGCCTCCTCTGTACTGGCTGAGGGCCTCACCGGCGAGGCGGGCCTTGCGGAAGCGACGAGGCGGGCGCTCGATGCATACGCAGCGCGCGCCGCGCGGCAGATCGAGGAGCACTACTGCCGCAGGGCATCGACCAAGCTCACTCAGCAGGTGCGCAACCGGATCTCCAGCGCCATCGGTGCTGCCGACTTCGACACGCTGGCGCGGCAGTGCTCTGGGCTGGAGCCGCGCGCCGGGAGGCGCGGCGGGGTGCGCAAGCACGTCGACATCGACGATGGAGTGCCACTGTCATGAGGCGCGACGAACATCGGCTTGCTGCAACGTCCTTGCGTGTTGATGTCGTCGAGGCCGGGAGCCGCGCGCGACGTGGCTGCCGTCCCTGCGAGATCGGCTCGGACCTGACGTTCTCGACGAGCCATCTGGAGAGCTACTGCCTGGCGCAGTGGGAGCCGGTCATCTTTGACGCGATGGTCGTCGCGGCGGCAGTCGAGTTCTGCGACCGCATTCAGCGGCGGCAGACGCAGCACTGGGGCCGCAACATCGAGTTGCGCCTCCCCGTCCACGATCCGGAGCGCTGGAGTGCGCCCGCGGTCGGCGGGTCCCTCAAGGATGCGCTCGACTTTCTGACTGGGGACTGCTGGCTGATCTCCTTTGCAGCGCGGAAAGCGCCAGCCTACGTCCCTCACCAGTTTCCGTTCGACCTGCCCAGCGATGCACGGGCTGTCATCCCGTTCAGCGAGGGGCTTGATTCGCGCGCGGTTGCGGGCCTCATGCATCGCGAACTGGGGGATGGGTTGATCCGCGTGCGTCTCGGCACGAAAGAGTTCCTGCCTGCCATAGAGCCCTCCGGGAAGAAGCAACCCTTCACGTCCGTGCCCTACCGGGTCAAGCCGAAGACGGGCGAGTTCGTCGAATCGAGCGCCCGCTCGCGCGGCTTCAAGTTCGCAACGACCAGCGGGATCGCCGCGTACATGGTTAGGGCTGAGCGGGTCATCGTGACCGAGAGCGGCCAGGGCTCCATCGGGCCGGTGCTGGTACCGGTGGGCCAAGGCTACGAGGACTACCGTTCCTACCCGCTCTTTACGGACCGCATGGAGACCTTTCTCCACGCGCTGTTCGGCCACCGTGTGCGCTTCGACTTCCCCCGTCTGTGGAGCACGAAGGGGGAGACGCTCGCGGCCTTCGTCAAGGAGTGCACCGACGGCGCTTCATGGAAGACCACGTGGTCGTGCTGGCAGCAGAACCGGCACTCGTCGGTAGCCGGACACAAGCGCCAGTGCGGCATCTGCGCGGCCTGCATGCTCCGGCGCTTGAGTGTTCATGCCGCTGGGCTGACCGAAGCGCCGGACACCTACGTCTGGGAGAACCTCGCGGCGTCCACCTTCGAGGGTGGCGCCTGCCCGGACTTCGAGCGCATCACCATGGCGCAGCGCGAGTACGCGATCGCGGGCGCGCTGCATCTCGACCATCTGGCGACCCTCCAGAAGTCGCCGATGAACAAGGGAACGATTGACCTGGCCATCGCGCAGCTCAGCCGTTCCCGCGGTGTCCCGCAGGACACGATCCGGACCTCGATGAACCGTCTACTGAATCAGCATGAAAGTGAATGGATGAATTTTCTTGATGCCCTCGGGCCTGCCTCGTTCATCGCAAACTGGGTTGCTCGGCCATGAGCGACTCCTCTTTGAGCCAGACCTCGCCTGTCGACATCGGTGAGCGGCTCCGTCTTGCACGCGAAAACGCGAACATCACGCAGAAGCACGCCGCCGACGCGATCTCGGTCGCGCGCACGACCCTCGTTGCGATCGAGCAAGGACAACGGCGCTTGCGGATCGAGGAGTTGCAGCAGCTCGCGAAGCTCTACCGTGTGTCGGTGAACGCCGTCCTGCGCCGCGAAGCGGTGCATGTGGACCTGATCCCGCGCTTCCGCAAGCTCGTCGACGCCAAGGACTATGCAGCGGCGGCAGCGACCGAGCTGCTCGCGAACCTCGCGCGCGCAGAAGTCGAGCTAGAGAACTTGCTCGGCGTCAAGCGCGCGCGCAACTACCCGCCCGAGCGCCCGATCCTGCCGGGCGATGTCCGGATGCAGGCAGAACAGGATGCGCTGGAGCTGCGCCAGCGCCTCGGGCTCGGGTTCGCGCCAATCGCCGACATCGTGACCCTGCTCGAAATGGAGCTTGGCATACGGGTGTATGTGCGGCGCTTTGACGGATCGGTCTCTGGTGTGTTCGCCTATGACGACACGCTCGGCGCCTGCATGCTTCTCAACGCCAACCACCCGCGCGAACGCCGCAATCAGACCGGTGGACATGAGGTAGGACACTTCGTCTCCGTCCGGCATGAGCCGGAGGTCCTTCACGCGGATGAGCCCGAGAACTCACGCCAGGAGCGCTACGCCAATGCATTCGGACGTTCGTTCCTGACGCCCGCCGGTGCGATCCGGCAGAAGTTCCAGGAGGTGACGGCGGGCTCCACCCACCTCACGCGCCGTCACATCATCGTGATGGCGCACTTCTTCGGTGTCTCGCGTGAAGCGATGGTACGGCGCCTTGAAGAGCTCGGCCTGACGAAGAAGGGCACGTGGGACTGGTTCACCGCCAATGGCGGCATCACCGACGAGCAAGCCGCGCAGGTGCTCGGCGACCTGCGCACGCCCGATCGCCACAAGCAGGAGGCCGACAAACCCACGACGATCAGGCTCAACCTGCTGGCCGCCGAAGCGTACCGGCGGGAACTCTTGAGCGAGGGACAGCTCGCGCGCCTTCTTCATCTCGATCGCATTGAGCTGCGCGAGATGCTGCAAGACATCGATCTGCAGGAGGACGAGGCCGATGGCGCTCCCACCCTCCTTGTCTGAAGAACCTGCCCTGCTGATCGCCGACACCAGCGTCGTGATCAACCTGAATGCGACGGGGTGCGCAGAAGCGATTCTCAGGGCGCTGCCGCACCGCGTCGCGGTTGTCGACGTTGTGGTCGATGAGATCAAGAGCGGCGTGCGCAAGGGCCGCCAGGACGCGCTCAAGCTGAACGCGTTGATCGGGGCAAACATTGTCGAGGTCGTGAAGCTCGGGGCGCAAGGACTCCTTCGCTTCGAGAGTCTCGTCGTGGGCTCTGCTGGTGAGACGCTCGATGACGGCGAGGCAGCCACGATTGCCTATGCCGAAGAAACGGGCGCGCGCGCCCTCATCGATGAGCGAAAGGCAAGGCGCCTGGCTGCGGGGCGGCACGCCGCCATGCCGCTGGGCTGCACAGCCGATCTTCTGGCCTACGGTGAAGTCGAGCGCGCCATTGGGACGGCAGGGGTCGCAGAAGCGGTCCATAACGCTTTGATCGGTGCGCGTATGCGCGTGCTGGGCCAGCACATGGACTGGGTCGTGCGGCTGATTGGCGACGAACGCGCGGCCGTTTGCGCGTCCCTGCCCGAGCGCACGAGGCAACAAGCGCGGGCACGACTGTTGCGATCATCGACCTTGCCACAAGACGTGTGAGTTAGCGGGCAGCCGCCGGATGCCGATCCCTTGATCCGGGGTGCGACAACAGCCAGAGGAGGCATCCACCATGTTTGGCAGCATCGACAAGAGCAAGGGCTTGCTGTTCGTCACCCACGATCTCGACTACTCGATCCGGCTCACCATGCAGAACATGCAGAAGGAGGTCGACGAGTTCGACGAGAACCGACTTCTCAATACGCCGCCCGAAGACCTGAAGCGCTACCTGGTCGAGAAGCACGGGATCACGCCGATCACGCTCCTTCGCGACCAGTGGTATGCCAATCATCGCGACGCCCCTGTCGATGTCCGCCATGACCGCATGCGCTGGATCGAAGATCGGAGCCGCCCCGCCATGGTGGCGGGCGAGCGCGTCGAGGTCCGAGTCCCCTTCGAGGGTGAGAGCGAGCTGTTCTATACGAAGGCCAACACCTTCAACATGAACCCGCCCCGCGCCGTCATCGAGAAGAACGAAGTCGTCCTGCGCTACGACACGCCTGTCGACCAGCCGCGCGACATCCGCGCGCTGGTCGATCAGACCTTGAAAGAGATCGAGCAGCATCTGGGCTGGCAGCGCCAGATGATCGACGCGCACAACCAAGGCCTGCCTGCCGCAGCGGAGCAGGCGATCCGCCTGCGGCGCGAGCGCGTGCTAGCGCAGTCGCAGCGCGCGGAGGCGCTCGGTATCCCGATCCGGCGGCGCGCCAACGCGCCGACGACCTATGCGGTTCCTACCGTGAAGCGCAAGGCGGTGCCGACTCTGCCGCCAGCCACGACGGCGCAGTTCAAGCCCGAACCGGCGCTCGCCATGGAGTTGTACGAGCACATCCTGAAGGTCGTGCAGGACATGGCGCTCGTGATGGAGCGCAGCCCCGATGCCTTCAAGGCCATGAACGAGGAAGCGCTGCGCCAGCACTTCCTCGTCCAGCTCAACGGCCAGTTCGAGGGCAAGGCGACGGGCGAGACTTTCAACATGGCGGGGAAGACCGACATCCTGTTGCGCGAGGGCGACCGCAACGTCTTCATTGCCGAGTGCAAGTTCTGGAAGGGGCCGAAGGGCTTCACCGAAGCTATCGACCAGCTTCTCGGCTACGCCACCTGGCGCGATGGCAAGGCGGCGATCCTCGTCTTCAACCGCGGTACCGAGACCTCAACGGTCCTGACCGGCATCGACGCTGTCGCGAAGGCGCACGGGAACTTCAAACGTGCCTGCAACTGGCCGCACGAAAGCGGCTTTCGGTATGTCCTGCACAGCAACGGCGACAAGAACCGAGAGCTGATCCTGACCGTGCTCGTGTTCCATGTGCCGCAGTAGGAAGAACGACGATGCTGGATCACGACCCAATAAGCCAGACGGTATGCCGCGCTGCTCATTGTTAGCGCCGGTCAGGAGATGCAGCAGGACGTTCTCGTCTCGCGATCGCTCTTTGCGGGAAGGACGGGTCATGGCGGACACCGGCCTGCGCCGTTCCCGGCTGCGACCGCTCTTCGCCAGGAGCGCGAGTTCGCATGTGGATACCCGCAGTCGCCTTTCGCTGCGTTGCTGACCTCGCGTTGGCTCGTTTTAGGGCGCCGAACGACAGTCGAAAGTCGGGGGGCGACTCTATGGTGAAGGTGAGTGTGACGGCGTAGGCGAGGATCCAGTTCGGACTTCGGACCATCGTCAGCGTTCCTGCCGCCGGTTCAGCAACCGATGCGCGCCAAGCTCGAGTTCCGAGAGATCCGGCAACGGCCGCACCGGAAACGACGCCTGCACCCGCTGGTCCGTGCCGTAGCGCTGTACCAGCTTGCAGAACGGGCACTCGTCGTTGGACCGTGGCGCCGAGCCGTAGGCGGCCAGGTACTCGCTGTGGCAGGTGGGGCAGGCAACCAGCGAGAAGCTCTGCACGCTGGTCAGCCACAGCCCGTCGGTGTGCGCGGCGAGGTCGAAGGCGCGGTCGAAGCTGATGCGCTGCGGTGGTTCGCAGATGCTGCCGTAGTGGCGGTAGGCGGCAACGAGCGCTTCGGCCGCCGCGAAGCCGCCGTCGCGCAGGCGCCGGTATAGCGACACGACGATCGAGGCCTCCGCGCGGTAGAGCAGGTTCGCGCCGTGGTACCACTCGGGGGAGTCGGGTGGTCGGCCACGCGGTACCTGCTCGCGGTCGGGGAACAGCAGGCGCAGCAACTCGCGTGGTGGCAGGCCAGTGAGGTGGCCGATCGTGCGCACGCGGGCGCCCAGGGCCGCGCAATCCTTGGCCAGCTGCAGTGCTCGCAGCTGCCGGTCGACCCGCAGCGGGGGACGGGGCTCGCCCATGGCGATGCCAGCGGCGGCAGTCAGGCGGCGAGGTGCTGGGCGGCGTGTACCGCGGCGAGCGGCCGGGCCAGCGGCAGCGGCGCTTCGAGCAGCGCCAGCAGGTCGCGGCGCGCCGGGAAGAGCGTGGCGTCGCCGACGTTGGCGACGATGGCCATGATCTGCTGGACGCCCAGGCCGGCGATGCGGTCCGCCTGCGCGGCATCGAGCGCGTACTTGCAGCAGGTGGCGGGGCGGTCCTGCAGGACGCCGTCGCGGATGGTGAGCAGCAAAGTCAGGTTGGTGAGCTGGACGTCGGAGAGCTGCGCCTGGTTCATGGTGCTGTCCTCGGGTAGGCCCTGGCCGGGCACGGTGGATGGGTGGGATTGGGATGTTTCGGGTGGCGGTCGGGTGTCGATCGGTGTGCGCCACAGGATAGGGTTCGGCATTGAGCTTGCGATGGCACGCCGCCCCGTCGGGGCCGCATTGCCACGCACAACCGCCCGGACTCGCGGGTGAATCCGTGCAGCCCGGACCCGCGAGGGGTCCGGGCTGCTGCGGCTCGTACCGCACTCAGGCGGCTTCGGCGAGGCTCTTCCACTCGTTCTGCGGCAGCTCGATGAGCCGGCCGCCCAGGGCCTCGAACTCGGTCGCACGGTCGTAGTCTTCGACCTCCTGCGAGAAGTGCGTCACCGCGTTGACCAGGCCGTAGCCGGTCAGGTCGGCGTCGGCGATCAGGTGCCGCAGCACGCCGGCACGCTCCTGCTCGTTGAGGGCATAGCGGTTGGCCAGCACCTCGACGGTCTTCACCGGGTCACCGGTCAGCGGGATGCGCAGCGTCTTCTGCAGCTTCTGCGCGGCCTGCAGGAAGGTCGCCTCGGACACCGCCGCCTCGACCACGTCGCGCACCTTCAGGAAGAAGGCCTTGTCGTCCGCCTGCAGCGTGTCGTCCTTGAACACCGTGATGGTGTCAGCGACGTTGCCAATGCTGCGGCCGACGTGGGTCTTGTGCAGCGAGAAGTCGGGCACGATCAGCCCGTTGAGGCAGCGCAGCCGATAGATCAGCGGTTGCACCGAGAGCGTGCCGTGGCCGACCTCGGAATTGCTCACGACCACGCCGGCCTGCACGACATCGCCGGGCGACATCTCGTGCTTCAGCTGCGGCGTGACCACCTTCAGGTACATGCGCGTCTCGGTCAGCTCGACCGATTCGAAGCGCACCTCGGGCAGGCGCTGCAGGATCGGCAGCACGCTTTCGGCGAGGTCGTAGTTGTCGAGCCGGCGGTAGCGGTCCGACAGCACGGCGCGGACGTTGCCGTCCAGCGTGCGCAGCATGCGGCGGTCGTCGTCGCTCTGCAGCCAGGTGTTGACGTTGCGGTCCAGCAGCACCGGCTGCTCGCTGCGCATGCGTTCGAAGTACGCATACGGAATCTTCAACTTGTCCGCGAGCTGGCGGCGCGCCAGCGGCGTCACGCCGTAGCGCGCCGGGCCGCCGGTCTCCTCGACGACGAGCCGCGTCTGGCCCGTGTCGTCGGTGTCGTGGCGCATCAGCGCCGACGGGACCACCAGGTCCTTCTTCGAGTTCAGCTGGCGTTCGAGTTCCTGCGCCAGGCTCACGAGGGTGCGTCCGTTCTTCATCACAAGCTCCGATCGGAAATGCGGGGCGCCGTGCCCCCGTGGGGCTGGGCCCCGCGGGGTGGGTGATAGATCCGGCCCTGTGCCGGATCCGCGATGGCGCGGGTTCATCCGCGCCGACTGCATGCAGTTCAAGGTCTGCCTTCGCCCTGCGTCATCGACGCAGGGCCCGGTGTGGCAGCGACCGGTGGGGTTCATGTCGTCGGTCCGCTATGCGGCCTGGGCTTCGGCGGCCCCGCTGCGCATGCGCCACACGTCGGCCCAGTCGTGGCCGGGCTGGCGCGGCAGGAACACGCGGACCTGGCGAGCGTCGTTGCCGGGCGAACTGCGG
This sequence comes from Ramlibacter sp., assembly GCF_050250995.1. Classification (GTDB taxonomy): domain Bacteria; phylum Pseudomonadota; class Gammaproteobacteria; order Burkholderiales; family Burkholderiaceae_C; genus Ramlibacter. The sequence continues at coordinate 73,977 of NZ_JBFWNP010000003.1, read as the reverse complement.
GTGAGGCGACGAGCCAGCGCGTAGGCGCAGGCCTGACCTTCGAAGCCGCCATCGGCGTCGTTGTCGGCATAGATGCAGACCTGGCGCACGCCCTCGGGCAGCCAGAGCTTCTCGAGGTTGCCGGCGCTAACGGCAGCCCACGCCGGCTTGCCGGTCGCGAGGTGCACCGCCAGTGCGGTCTCGATGCCTTCGGCCACGGCGAGCTCATGCGCCGGTTCGCACAGTCGGACGGCGGCGCCGTTGATGCCGGCCGAGAGCACCTTGCGTGCGTCAGGCACCGGCGCCTTCTCGCCATCCTTCAGGTAGGTACGGTGGAGCGTCACCGCGTGGCCGTCCGGGCCCTGGATGCAGGCCAGCATGGCCGGGTAGTCGGCTACCTTGCAGGAGCGGCCGGCGGCGTTCTTCTCGTAGTAGCCCAGCGCCGGGTGACGGCGCAGGACACCCGGCGCTTGGCGCAGGTGCAGCCCACGGCGGCGCAGGTAGCAATCGACCTCGTCGCCGGGCTGGACGGGCAGGGCTTCGTCCCACAGGCGTTGCGCCAGGCGGCGCATGCGCTGTGCGGACGGTTCGGCCGCCGCCGGTGGGGCATTCGGCGCAGGGGTCGGCGCGCCGACGCAGGACTCCACCTGCCGCAACGCGGTCGCGAAATCCAAGCCGAGCGCGGCCTGCAGCAGCTTGAAGCCGCCACCCGCGCCGCAGTGGCGGCAGTGGTAGTTGCCTTCGCCGAACTTGTCGGTGTACTGGAAGCGGTCGGTACCGCCGCATGACGGGCAGGGGCCGTTGCGCCTGCCCAGGATGCGATCGTCGACGCCCAGGCTGCGCAAAATCTCGGTCCAGCGGCCGTGTGCGCGGCGTTTGGCTTCGTCGATGCGGTGCTCGAAGACTGTGTCATTCATGGTGGCCTCCGCGGCCACCGCGGCGGCCTTCGGAAACGGGCATGGCTTGTTGTCGGTTCATGACTTCTCCTTGACGGGTGAACCCGCCATGCCGGGCCTGCGCCCGGTTGAGGGCAAGGCTCCGCGGCAATGGCGGGCGGGCCGGCGCTGGGCGCCGGATGGACTTCGGGGCCGGCTTCGGAGCAATGCGCTCCAGGTGTGCCTGCGACCTGCGGGAAAACCTCTCCGCAGCGCGCACGCGAGGTGCTGCGCTGGGGAGAGGAGGCCCGAAGGCCTCCAACCCATGGACTCAATCGGCCAGTTCGACGGCATGGCCATCCGATCCGTTGCCGACGCTCACGCGGAACTGCCTGCCATGCAGCACCGGGTAGCGCTCGAGCTTCAGCTCACGCAGCAGCGAGTCGAGCGTGTCCTTCGGATCGACGGAGCGCAGCCGACGGATGAGGTCGGCCAGTGCTTCGCGGTCCGCGCCCAGATCGGACTCTTGGAACTGCTCGTTCTCATCGGTGAAGTTCGACACCTGCCGCACCGGCTCACCCGACGATTCGCCATCCGGGATGTAGAGCACCCCGTCGTGGTGGACCCCTTCGTCGGCGATGTCCACGCCGTTGCTGCCCACGCCGACGCGAACGGCGGCGCACAGCACCACGTCCGGCCAGATCCAGCGGCCTTCCAGCGTGCCGCGAACAGGTTCGCCGAGCGGTTCGACGGTGACCGGCTCGTCGTCCAGCCAGCGCACATGGGCTTGCACCCAATGCTCGTGATGCAGGCCGCCCAGGTTGAAGAGCAGGCACCCCGTGGCACGCGCGAACATCCAGCGGCCGGCGTTGCTGTCGTCGAACGAGTCGATCGAGCACAGCTTGACCGAGCCGGCCTCGATGGCCGCCCGTGCCGGTGCGACGGCCACCGTCTGCAGGTAGTCCCGGTCACCCGAGCCCTCCTGGTAGGGGTAGCCGCAGATCTCGTCGAGCACCGCGGCGGGCAGGATGTCGATGTCGTTGAGCAGGTCCAGGTGACCCCAGCCGCGCAGGGCCGGATAAAACCTGTCGACGAACTCCTCGGCGGGCAGGGCGCGCTTGGCGTCCTCGAGCACGCGGCGCCATTCGGCGCGCAGCGCGGTGTCGATGCGCTTGCGCTGCCGGTCTTCGTCGATCAGCTTGTCGCGATCGGGCAGCCGGGCCATGAACTGGCGCGCATCGAGGTGCAGCACGTTCGCGCGCTCCGACCGGTGGTAGATCGGACGCAGCACGCAGAAGCCCTGCAGATAAACCAGGGTGTCGTGGCTGTGCTCGCCATCGCGCGTGCCGCACAAGTGCAGGCCGCCGACGGGCGTCGCGGTGAGCGCCAGGCGCTCGGGGGCATGCGGGCGTTCGAGTGGCTTGCCGTTGAAGCACACCGGCACGGGGAAGCCCGCGCACAGCGTGGCGATGCGCGAGGCCAGGTCGGGCAGGTCGACGCCGTGCAGCTCGATCTGCGTACCCTCGGTCGACGCTTCGGCCGACTCGGGGACGTCGATCGGCGTTCGTGCCAGCGCCGAGGCGGTGTCGAAGTCAGCGCACTGGCCGCGCGACCGCACGATGCAGCGCGAAGCGGCGTAGAGGCACTTCGAGAATCCGATGCCGAACGGGTTCTCGGCGTCGCAGGTGGGTTCATCCCAGCCTGACTCGTTGAAGGTCAGCAGCTTCTGGAAGTCGTCGATGCCGCGGCCGTTGTCGCGGACGGTCAGCGTCCTGGTCTCGGCGTCGTGGTCGACGGTGATGGACGTGGCGCCTGCGCGCCGGGCGTTCTGGAGCAGTTCCGACACGAGGGTGAATCGGTCGGTGAAGGCGAAGCGCTGGTTGCGCAGCGCGCCTTCCTCGTTGATGCGGACTTGAATCTGCATGGTGGTTCTCCGGTACGGCGGGTGCCCCCGAAAGGACGCCCGCCTGTTGGGGTGAATTGGGGGTGGGTGGGTCAGCCGCGCGGCGAGTCGAACTCGATCGGCGCGGTGAAGAGCTGGCCGGCATGCAAGGCCTCCAGCAGCGGGTGGTCGAGGAACTCGAACAGCAGCAGTTGCTGCCTGTGCAGCGCGCGGCCGCGGCTGTCGAGCCGCTCGACCTGGAAGCCGAGTGGATGCCACTGCAGCCGGTAGGCAAGGCGGTCGGCGCCGGCGATCACGAAGGTGCGGCCGGGCCGGCCGGTGACGATCTCGCTCTCCTTGACGAGGTACTCGAGATCCTCCGGCGCGCGCACGGGTAGCAGCAGCGCCGCGACACGCCCGGTTTGGGAAACGATGTGCATGGCGGCTCCTCAGCGGACCGGCGTGGCGCCGGGCAGGCGATGGCCTTCGGCGCGCGAGGGCGGCGAAGGCGAATCGGTGGCGTCCAGGTGGGCGCCGAGTGCGTGCAATGCGAGAACGGCCAGCACGCCGGCCGCGCGATGGAAGCGGGACATGGTGTGTTCCTTGAGGTGGTGGTCGCCGCGCTGCGGCGGCGGCCGGGAAGGGCTCAGGCGAACAGGTCGCCCTGCAGAGCGACCGCGCGGACCTGTTGGTTGATCCACTGCGGATTGCGGGCCAGTTGCAACTCGACCCACTCCGGGTTGCGGGCGACGGCTTCGCGCACCCACTCGGGGTAGCGCGTCAACGTGGCTTCCAGCCAGCGCTTCACGCCGTGCCGGATGCGGCTGCGGATCTCTTCGGCGTCGACGAGGCCGCAGTAGGCAATCGGCGACAGCGGGCTGCAGCCGACGACGCGCAGGCAGTTCACGAACGAGAACGGCCGTGAGTCCTTCTCGCGCTCGGTGAACACCCAGCGCAGCGTGTCGAGCTTGGCTTCGAGGGGCGTCTCGGGGTCCGACAGCGCCTCGACTTCCTGCAGCAGGCGCCAGTGCAGGAACACGACGTCCTGCTCGGTCCAGTCGATGGACTCGGCGCCGGCTTGGGCGGTGTCGTCGTCCTCGGTCAGGAAATCGACGGACGAATCACAGAGTGCGCCGGCCGTGAACAGCGGTGCGCGGGAACGTTCGAGCGATGCTCGGGGTTGCGGCATGTTGGCCTCCATGGGGAACTCGGAGGCCATGACCGCCCGCGGGGCGATGGCCCCACGGGGTGACGAATGCCGGCTCGGAGCCGGCGGCTGACTTCAAAGGGCTGGCTGGACGCGGCGCATACCGCGTGATCGGATGCCAGCAACCGATCGAAGCGCGCGTTGCAGCCGTTGGCCGCACGAGGCCCGTGCAATCAACGGCTCGAAAGCGCGCTCAGGGTGCGAAGCGGTCGAAGCGTTCCAGACGCCCGCATGCGCACGAGGATCAACAGGGCTTGCCGAGGTGGACGCAGGGCCAGCTACTGCGTGTGCGAAAGGTAGCGAGGCGAACGCCGTCGGTCAACGGGGGTGGCGCCGAGTGGCGCGGGCTGATGGCGAAACCACCGCCGCCGCGCGGCCGTTTCGCGTGGCGATGGGTGTCGGCCGCGGCGAACACTGGCCGCCATCGCGTCCTCAGTGTGATTGTTGCGGGAGATGCCCATGCACAACGATGTCCTGCCGACGACCACCAGCCTGCAGATCGTGCGGGTGGACCAGGGTGGCGTCAACGAGCGCATTCTCGCGCGCGAGGCCAAGGTCGACTACCGGCGTGTCGAGGCGGCGAGCGTGAAGATGCCGGCCTGCTTCACCAGTGCCGAGGGAAAGCGCCTGTTCGTGCGCATGTTCGCCACGCTGCAGCTCAACGCGCACTTCATCTCGGTGATCGCACGCACGCGCCTGGACCCCGAGGACGTTGCGCGCGTCGAGACCGCGCTGCGTGAGCGCCTGGATGCCGTCTCGGCTGCGCTCGACCGCGCCATCGACGGCGCCGAAGCGCTCTTCAAGGCGCACGGGATCACGCGGGTGGCAACCTACGACACCCGAGCGCTGGAGATCGAGGTGGGCGTGCTGTCGTCGAGCGGCCGGCGGTATCTGGAACTGCTCGGCAAGCTCGACCAGCTGATGCCCTTGCTGCAGACGCTGGAGATTCACGAGGTCATCACCACGCGCGAGGTCGACAAGCAGCGTGCGCTGGTGAAGCGCCAGGTGCGCGGCGTCGCCACCGCGGCACGCAACTTCGCGTCGGGGTTGCGGCGACGCATGAACGCACCCGAGGTCGAGATCGAGGGGCAGGGTGACTCGGTCGAAGAGACGACACCGGATGGCGCGAGTGTCTTGACCGGCGAGGACACGACGATCTCCGCCTTGCCGCCCGCCGCGCCGGTGGCCGAGGCTGGCGCGTCTGGCGAAGGCGAGAACGATGAAACCTCGGCGCAGCGAGTCGCCACCATGTAGCGCCCGCGCAAGGCCGCCGTTTCGCAGGCGCGTGCTTCGCCCGACGTGCGTTCACTGATCGCCGGCGCTACGGTCTCACGCAGGCGCATGGCGGCTCCGCGGGTCGCAGCGCTTCTCCCATCGAAGGTCGATGGCGTCGCAGTCGACACCTGCCTTGACTCCGCTTGAGGCGACCAGCGGCAACGCTGGCATCCCGCCATCAGCAACCACCTTTTCAGGGCCGGGCATCAGCGCCGGTTCGCATGAACCGCCAGCTGGGAACGCACTGGCGGTGGACCTGGAGTCTTCGCGTTCCTGTCCGCAGCGATCCGACCGTGACCCTTCGCTGCCGCAACGAGCTGGTCATGCCTTCCGGCGGAGCCGTCCGCCGCGGAGACCGAACATGCCCATGCGAACCTCCTTGCCCGGCAGCGCCACTGCTGCCAAGCCCTTGCACGCGACCGAGTCCGGCGCGGCAACCAACCCCTCACCCTGCTTGCCTGACACGGGCTTCCTGCGCCAACGTCAAGTGCTCGCGTTCGTGCCGATCTCGAAGTCCACGCTGTGGCGACAGGTCCGTGCGCGCTCGTTTCCAAGTCCAGTGAAGCTGTCGGCAGGGGTCACGGCCTGGCGCGCCGAAGATGTACGGCGATGGATCACCGAGCAGGGCGGCAGCTAGACGGCGGGCCGCGCCGAGGGGCGCGGCGGTGCCGAAATCGACGCCAGCACCTTCAGTGCCTGCTGCGAGTGACGCGTCGGCACGAACAGGTGATCGTGGTGGTAGCCCGCGACGACGTTGCAGGGGATGTCGGCGTCGGCCAGCCTGCCGGCCAGCGTCGCAATGAAACCCACGGCGTCGAGGGCGGAGTGCACCGTGAGGGTGATGAGGTGCGACTCGAAGACGTAGGGCACGGCCGAGTGGTCGGCCTGCGCCTTCTCCACGATCGCGGTGACTCCCTCGGCCTCACGGAAGGTGCAGATCGGCTCCAGGCCGGGTGGGATGCGGAAGTCCGGAAAACTGCAGTAGACGAAGGTCTCGGGGTGCAACTGCGGGGCCATCTCGCGCCGCAAGGTATCGAGGTCGCGTTCGCCACTCATCCGGGGCTCTCCTGTGCGTGTGTGGGAAGGCTGGTTTCTGTAACTGATTATGAGGACTCGGCGAGGCTTCTCGCGGTTCGACAGCGCGGTTTAGCGAAGCTCACCGAGGGCCAAAGTTGCTAAACGTCCTCCGCGCGCCGTAGTGCGCTGCTAGCGTCGATACCCGGGCCTTTGCAGAGGCGTTTCCACTGGCGTGAAGCCGGTGGGGCGCGCGATGCGTTGCCGCCCGGGGAAGGAGTTTCCGGACATGTTGACGCATTCGGAAGTCCTCGGGGACCAGTCGGCGTTGCGCGCGCAGCTGCATCGCGACGGCGACGCGCACCGCGAGCTGCTGCGGCTGAACTGGGCGCGGCCACTCGGCGACATTGCCTTCGATTGGGCTGCCATCCTGGCCGCGACGGCGGCGGTGGCGTGGATCGGGCTCGAGACGCTGCCGCTGGCACTGCTCGTCGTCGCGAACCGGCAGCGCGCCCTGGGCAACATCCTGCACGATGCCGGTCATCGCAACCTCTGCCGAACGCTGCGCGTGAACGATGCCGTCGCGGGACTGCTCGTCGCGCCTTTGGTGTTCGCGTCGCTCGACAGCTATCGAGCGGACCACTTCAAGCACCACATGCGACTGGGGGCGGCGGGCGGAGATCCCGACCTGATGGATCCGCCGGAGACACTGCCAGGTTGTTGGCTGGCGAGCTATCTGCGCCAGGTGTTCTCGCTGCGAGCCTGGTGGGGCAACTTCCTCGGGCACCTTGGGGCCGTGGGCGTGCCATTGTCGGCTCGGGTCGGAATCGTGGCCTGGTGGATCGGGGCGCTGACACTGCTGGTCGAGTTCACGGGCGCGCAGTTCACGCTGACGTTCGTCGGGCTGTGGCTGCTGGCGCGGGCCACGGTCTTTCACCTGATCACGACACTGCGCGAGATGTGCGACCACTTCGGCCTGCGGCCGGGCGGCATCCTGAGCTTCACGCGCGACATGGCCGTGCGCGGCCCCGCGCGTTGGCTGATCCACCCGCGCAACAACGGCTATCACCTGACCCATCACCTGCTGCCGGCTGTTCCCTACTACCACCTGCCGCGAGCGCATGCGCTCTTCCGGCGCCTGCCCGCGTACCTGGAGCATGGGACGGTCTGCAACGCGTACTTCGCCGGTCGCGCCGCAGTCGTCCGAGCCTGGGAGCGGGAGGCCAGATCATGACGACGCGGGTGCTCGGCACGCTGCAAGTAGCGGCGTTGCTGGTGTCGGCGAGCTATGGCATCGGCTTCCTGTTCGGGTCGGGCGAGATGGCGCTGTCGCACGGCATGGCGGGCGGTCTGTACGGTGTCGCGACCGCGCTGGGCATGCTGGCGCTTGCGACCTTCGCGGGCAGGCTGTGGAAGCTCGGCGTACCGGTCTGGGAACTGTTCGGGCAAGCCTTCGGCCAGCCGATCCAGCGCGCCGTCGCGTTCCTGTCCCTGGTCTGGATGAGCGGCGTGCTGGCGGCCCAGATCGCGGGCGGCGTCGCCATCGCGCGGGTGATCGGTCTGCCTGGGTACTTGTCCCACGCGCTGGTGCTGGCGCTGATCCTCGGGGCATCCAGGCTCGACCTGCGTGTCGCGTCGCGCCTCTTCGCCGCCTGCCTGCTGGCGAGCGCGCTGGTGCTGCTCTACGCGCTGGCCGATGCGGGCGGCCTGGCGCTGTACGCGCAGGCGCCGCCGTTGTTCGTGCGCGATCTGGGCGGGTTCAGCACGTCCCGGCTGGTGTCCATCGTGCTGGCGGTCGGGCTGCTCGTGTGCCTGGGCGCGGACTACCACCAGTTCGTGTTGGCCGCTCGCCGTCCGCTGGTTGCCGCCGCGGGCTGCGCACTCGCGGGCGTGGTCCTGATCGCCGTCGCCTTCCTGCCGCCGACCCTGGTGCTGGCGCTGCGCGGCTCGGGCGAACTGGACGGGCTGCCGGACGCGAAACAAGTGATCCCGTTTGCGCTGGGGCGCGCGGCGGATGGGCTGTGGCCGGGATCGCAGGCGCTGCTGCTTGCCGCGCTGTCGACGGCAGCGCTGGGTTCGGGCGCGGCGATCGTGCGTGCCATGGCCAGCGCGATGGCGGCCGCGGCGCCCGGCGCGCGCGACACGAACCACGTGGGCTGGTCGCTCGCCGCACTCGCCGCCGGTGGCCTGCTGGCCGCGCGCGGACAAGGCATCGTCGAGACCATGGTGTCGGTGAACGTGGTCTACCTCGCCAGCGTCGGTTGGCTCTTCGTGCTGCTGTTGCGCGGAGCGACCCTTCCAGCGGGCCAGGCAGGCCTCGTGATGGGATCTGGATTGGCAGCGTCGGGGGCTGTCTACCTGGCAGGATGGACGGGCTGGATCAAGGGCGACGCCGACACCGTGTCGCTGGTCGCAGGACTCGGTGTGTCGGGCCTCGTGGGCTTGATCTGCGCGCTGGGTGGGCCAAGGTCAATCGGCGTCGGCGGCCTTCGGCGCTGACGCTGCCGCCTCAGGCGGCTCCTGCGCCGCGCGCGGCAGCAGTTGGGCGTGTGCATGGCCGACGACGAGGTTCGTGATCTCGCGCGAGAGAGGCGGCTCCAGTTCCCAGTGATGCCAGTGCAGGTTGACGAGCACCGGTTCATCGGGCGCGAGGTCAACGAGTTCGCCGCGCCCGGCCGCCGCGGCAGCCTGCAGGCTCGGCACCAGCCCATAGCCGATCCCGGCGGCAACACCCTCCATCAGGATCATCGGCGAGGGCAGGTAGTGGCGCGGGTAGCGCTCCACCGCGAAGCTGAACCGTCGCTTGAGGAAGTCGTCGTGCAGTGAATCCTTCCGGTTGAACAGGATCGCCGGCGCGGCGAGCACGGCCTGCACGTTGAGTCCGTTCGGAAAGTATTCGGCTGCAAAGGCCGGCGTGGCGTAGCAGCGGTACTCCATCGCGCCGAGGCACTCGGCCAGAAAGCCGCCCGCGGGCTTGGCGTCGGTGGAGACGCAGCCGATGACCTCGCCGCGTGCCAGGCGGCCCGACGTGTGGTCCTGGTCGTCGGTGACGATCTCCAGCGCCACCTGCCTTCGCAGCAGCAACTCCCACAAGGCGCGCGGAAACCAGGTCGCGAGCGAGTCGGCATTGACCGCGATGGCCAGCGGCACGGGCAGATGCGGGCCGGCCTGGGGCTTGAGTTCGTTCAACGTCGCGCCCTCGAGCAGGCGCAGTGCCTTGACGTGGCGCAGCAGGACCTCGCCCGCGGCAGTCGGAACGACGGGCTTCTCGCGAACCAGCAGCACCGTCGTCAGCGACTCCTCGAGGGCCTTGATGCGCTGTGACACCGCGCCTCGCGTGATGTTGAGCAATGCCGCGGCGCGTTCGAAGCTGTGCGCTTCGGCCACCGTCGCGAAGGTTTCCAGTTGATCGCGATCGAGCATTCTTCTTGCCCCCTGTTCAGCGTTTCTGCGCGCCGACGAAACTCCCTAAACGCCGATCAACCGTGGCGCCTTCAACCTAGCATTTCGATACCGACGTTCCCATGGAGTGGCTCGGTGATATTGGCGCAGGAAACGGCGCGTTGTGCGCGCTCGGGTTGCACCCGGTAACTAAACCGCTAATTGCTTGCCCTGGAGATTGACGGACAGCGGTCGCCGTTGAATGAGCCAGTGCCGATACCTCTGGCCGGGCCGCGTGGTTTTGGCTGTCCGCGCAGGGATCTCTTGGGAACGATGGACATGTTCGACAGCAGTCGGAGGGCATGCCATGGAAGACGATGAACCAGGTTCCACGGGGGCCGCCGCGACACCGGCGGTGGCCATGCTGCGTGCGGTGATCGACGGCCGCACCTACGAATCGGTGGCCGCGGACTTCGGCATCACGCGCACCGCCGTGGAGCGGCGAGTCAAGGCGGTGGCAATTCGCCTGTGCAGGGAGGTGGGCATCGAAGGCATGAACGACGGTGCCACCGCTTTCGTGCGGCGCCTGCGCGAGCGGCGCGAGGCCATCCTGCACGCCCTGGAACGTTTCGAGCCGGCGGCCGGCCACGCTCCGAAAGGGGATCGGGTCGTGAGCGCGGACGAGATTGCCCGGGCGGTGTTGCGCATCCGTGGCCGCAGCGCCCAGCCCGCGCGCGACGTGGCCTTGTTCTATACGCTGTTCGTCACCGGCGCGCGCCCGTTGGAGATCGTGCGGCTGCGCGTGCGTGACTACCTGCAGGCCGGTGGTGAGGTGCGCCGAGAGTCGGAACTGCCGGCGAGCGCCAGCATTTCCGGGAAGTCAAGACCGCTCTACTTCGCCAGCCGGAAGTTGGACGACGCACTGGACGCCTACCTCGCGGAACGAGTGGCTCGGGGCCATGGCATCGCTGACGGCGGCGCCTACCGAGGTCTCGATCCGGGCGGCCCCTTGTTCCTGAGTGCAACGGGCGAGGGCTTCCGCATCACGCAGTACGGCGCCGAGGGTCGGCGGCGCTGCCTGTGCCGCCCGATCCTCGAGACCTACCGCAAGCTGTTCCGCTACGCGGAGCTGGAGTGGGCGACACCGCTGTCGATCCGCCGCACGGTGGTGGCGCGCCTGTACGACCGCGGCGCCGACGAGGAGCAGGTCGGCTTGGTGCTGGGCATCAGCGAACGCAGCGCGGTGCGCGAGCAGTTTCCGCGCGCCCGACCCACCATGGCGAGCCTTGTGCAGGAACTGGTCTGAGCGCCGCGCGCCTCCGCTTATCGGCGGTTGGACGGGTTGCGGCCGACGTACACGACGAAGGCCTTGCTGACGAGCTGACGAAGCCAACCGGAGCGATCTGACGGACATCGACGGGACCCCTGTCGAGCCCGTCGAAGGTCCACAAGATGCTACTTAGGGAGGGCTGAGATAGCGGCCGTCAATCTGGCGCTAGTGAGGATCCGAAGTTGTGTGTTCCGTGGTGACGACGCTGCGGCCAGCTGACTCGTTCCACGGCAAGTGGGCTTGAGCGACGGCGGCCCAGATGCCGACGACGATGGCGGCGGTCGCTCGTAGAAGGGATATGACATAGATGGAACCAGTTCGTCTCACGCGTTCCTGTGATGCTCTCGACCGCTCCCGCTCCCGCTCCGGATCAAGCCGATCAGCGCGCGCTCCTCATTCGGGGCTGTCGCGCCTTGCCCTTGACCGAGGTCGCCGCTGACAACGCGCTCTAAGCGCTCTGCTTCGCAAGACCGATGAGGTGTTCGGCAACGGCCAACGACTTTTCATTGGAACCGGCCATCAAGCCGGAAGTGAGCCATCGGCCATTGACACCGATCGACGGCGTTCCTTGGAACTTGTACCCCGTAGCCAGCAAGGTGGCCTCCTTTGCCTTGGTGGCAGCCGAGAAGGAGTTCAGCGCGCCTACCAAGACTGCAGGGTCGACTCCATTCTTGGCTCCGAAGTCGGCGACATCTTCGGGCGTCTGAAAGCGCCGGCGCTCGAGATGCATGGCGGTGAACACCTTGCCGTGCAGTTGCTGCACTAGGCCGAGCGTTTCGATAGCGAAGAACAGCTTCTGGTGCATCACCATGGGGCCTTCCCGGAACGCCACTGGGATGCGTCGGAACCGCACGTCGGCAGGCAACTTCTTCTGCCAAGCGTCGATCGTCGGCTCGAATGCATGGCAGTGTTCGCAGCCGTAGGCGAAGAACTCGAGCACCTCGACCTGCTTAGGGTCAAGAGTGGGTTGGCGCGGCAACACGGCAACGTAGTGCTTGCGTTCGACCGGCCGCTCCCGCGCGGCAGCAAGTGCAGGCGGGGCGGCAAGCGAAACGGCAGTGATTTTGGAGAACTGGCGGCGGTCCATGGTGAACGCTGGAGGTGATGGTCACCTCGAATTCTTGGGCATGAAGTTGCTACAGAGTCAAGCGCCGGCCAAGTGCGGTGTGACTGCGGGAGTGAGCTCAGTACGGCGCCGACTGTCGCCGGCGTTTTGCGACGCAATCCTCGAGACCTACTGCAAGCTGTTTCGCTAAGCCGAGCTCGAGTGGGCGACACCGCCGTCGATCCGCCGATCCGCCGCACGGTGGTCGCTTGCATCTACGACGCGGCGCCGACGAGGAACAGGTCGGCCCGATGCTCGGCATCAGCCAGTGCGGTGCGTGAGCAGGTTCCGCGTGCCAAGCCGAGCATGGCAAGCCTGGTGAACGAACTGGGCTACGGAGCGGCACTCGAGTCCGCGCGGCCGCAAGTCAGCACGACTGGCCGTGGCAGTTGGCGGGGCAACGCACTTCGATTCAAGGTGAGGTGACGAGTCGCCCACGAGGCCGCTTCTCTCGGGCCGAGCTGGGCGGCCGGGACGATCCATGCGATGCTTGGCGCTCCGTGGGTTGGAGTGCGGTCGTGACGGTCTTCGCGAGGCCTTCGAGAATCCCGCAGTCTTTCGCCTGTCGGGAGAGGCCGCACTGGCCGCGGAGTTGCTTGAGGCCGTGCTCCAGTGCCTTCAGCTCCCGGACGCGGTAAGCGACGTGCGCGATGTGCGCTTCAAGCAATCCATTGACGTCGTCGCAGTCCGCTTGTGGTGCGTCTTTGAAGCGCAGCAGCACGCGGATCTCGTCCAGCGTCATGTCCAGGGACCTGCATTGCCGGATGAATGCCAGACGCTCGAGATGCTCGGGCGCGTAGACGCGGTAGTTTCCTGAGGACCGTGCCGGGGACGGCAACAGTTCCTCCCGCTCGTAGAAGCGGATGGTCTCCACGCCGGTCGCCGTCGCTTGAGCCAGTTCGCCGATCTTCATGCTTGCTCCTCAGCCATTTCGGTGTTGACTCTAAACCCATTGCAGGGTTTCCAATACTGAAGGGGATTGGCGGGCGCGTAAGGCGCGGTTGCGAGGAGATATCGGATATCGCGCCCGCGAGGGGGTCACACCATGAAGCTGGGCACGCCACAACCGTGGCTCACCATGATGATGCTCTGCATCTGGGTGGCGATCGTGCTCGCCGGCGTTGTCGCATACCGGCTGTTCCGCTGGTGGCGCAAGCAGCATCCGCTGCCGAAGCCCCCGCCGGAACGCTCGTACAGCGAGTCGCTTCAGCAACGACTGGCCGCTGCGCGCCGCGCAGGCGACGCGACGTCGCGCAGACGCAGCCGGAGGCCATGATGGCGCTGAAGAAGACGCTCGCGCTGTCCCGGCTGACCGTCTGGGCGCCGGCACCATCATTGGTGGTGCCATCCATTCTGTCATCGGGCCCGCGCTGAGGCCAAGGCAGGTGCGAGGCAGGCGGTCATCTCCGCGGTCTCTGCCGTTTTGTACTCGGAGCTGGCCTCGGCGCCGCCCAGCACTGGCCGCAGAGCACAAACTCGTGCGCGCCTTGTTCGTGAGCCGTTTCGGTGTTGACTCTAAACCCACTGCAGGGTTTCCAATGCGGGGATGAGCAGATTGATCCGACCTAGTCCCGGACACGATGGCTTTGATGCCTCATGAGGCACTGGCTGGTTGCGGCCGGTTGGATCGATCGCACGACGCGCCTGGTCGCGTCCGCGGTGGCTTGGGGGCTGCTCATCAACGCGTTGCTCATCGCGGGCAACGCCATCATGCGCAAGCTCTTCGCCATCGGCTGGCCCGTGCTGTTCGATCTGCAATGGCACTTCTTCGCGGCGGCGGTGATGTTGATGGCTGCGTACACGCTGCAGGTCGACCAGCACGTCCGAGTGGACGTGCTGTCTTCTTGGCTGGGCGAGCGCCGCCGCTTGTGGGTCGACCTGATCGGCTTGCTGGGAGTCCTGCTGCCGGTCTGCGCCGTGGTCATCTGGCTAACGCTGCCGCCGGCCCTCCATGCCCTCGTTGCCAGTGAAACCCGCGCCAGCCGGGACAACCTGTCCGATCTGCCTGCCTGGGTGATCAAGGGCTTCTTCCCGGCGGGATTCCTGCTTCTGGCGCTGCAGGGTCTGGCCGAAGCGATCCGCTGTGTCGCGGCGTTGTCGGGTTTCGCCGCGCGACCGACGCGCGCGGGTCTGCTCGCGGAGGACGAAAGCCGTGTCGGCTGAGGTGCTTGCACCGGCGATGTTCGCGGCGCTCGCCGTCGCGCTGCTGCTGGGGTTTCCGGTTGCGTTCTCGGTTGCCGCGGTGGCGGCGGTCTTCGGTGTGCTGGGTATCGCAGGGGGTCACTTCCAGCCGGCCTTCCTGCTGGCCGGCACGCTGCGCATCGAAGGCTTCTTCCACAACGACAACCTGCTCGCGATCCCCTTGTTCGTCTTCATGGGGTTGTTGCTCGAGCGCACGGGGCTTGCCGCCGACATGCTGCGCGCGCTCGACGAACTGCTCGCCGCCGTGCGTGGCGGGATGGCATACACCGTGGTCCTGGTCGGCGCCAGCCTGTCGGCCCTCACGGGGTTCGTCTCGGCGGCCGTCATCGGCCTCGGGCTGATCGCGCTGCCCGCCATGCTGCGCCAAGGCTACGACGCGCGCCTGGCGACCGGCGTAGTGGCTGCGTCAGGGACGCTCGCGCAGATCCTGCCGCCGAGCCTGGTTCTGATCGTGCTCGCCGAGCAGCTCGAAGTGCCGCTGATGGACATTTTTCGTGGTGCGATGTTGCCAAGCGCCTTGCTGGTGCTGATGTACCTGCTGTACATCTTCTTCGCCGCGCGCTGGTGGCCGTCGCGAGTGCCCCCGCTGCCGAGCCGGGAACTCCTGCGCCCCATCGGTCAGCGCGGGAGGGCGGCACTGGTCGCTGCCGGCTTTCCGATCGGTCTCATTCTTCTCGTGCTCGCATCGGTGTACTTCGGCTGGGCCACGCCCAGCGAGGGCGGCGCCGTGGGCGTGACCGGTGCCTTCGTGTTGGGGCTCGTGCGTCGCAAGCTGGATCTGGCGCGGCTGCGACAAGCCATGATGGCGGCCGGCGTGCTGTGTTCGGGGTTGCTGTTCCTGCTGTTCGGCGCGTCGTTCTTCACGCTCGTTTTCCGAGGCATCGACGGCCAAGTGTGGATCGAGTCGATGTTCCAGCACCTGCCGGCGGGACAGCTCGGATTCCTCGTCTTCATCAACATCGCGATCTTCTTCATCGCGTTCTTCCTCGACTTCTTCGAGATCGCGTTCATCGTCCTGCCGCTTATCGCTCCCGTCGCTCTCAAGCTGCGCATCGACATGACCTGGCTCGCAGTGCTGCTCGCGGTGAACCTGCAGACGTCGTTCATGCACCCGCCGTTCGGCATCGCGCTCTACAACCTGCGCAGCGTGACGCCGGTGGCCGTGCCGACGTCGCAGATCTACCGGGGCGCGATTCCCTTCTTGCTCCTGCAGCTGGCCCTCGTGGCGCTGCTGATCGCCTTCCCTTCTATCGTGCTGAAGACGCCGACCGCCCCGGTGAACATTGACAACGTCGAGATCCCAATGCCGCCGAAGGACGATGGAGCCCTCGAGCGCAAGTGATGGACGCATGGCCGTGACAACCAGACGCCAACGGTGGGCCGTGCTCGCGGTTGTGGTCGCCGCGCTGGCCGCAGGCGCCGTCCTCCGCGGACTCCTAGACGGACCGGGCAGCGCCGCCATCGGCCAGAAGCGGTTCGTCTTGCACGCTCAACCGAAGCAGACGCCCCCCGTTTCGTTCGTCGACAGCAACGGTGCTCCGATGCAACTCGACCACCTCCGGGGCAAGGTGTTGCTGCTGAACATCTGGGCGACCTGGTGTGCGCCTTGCAGGGAAGAGATGCCCTCGCTCGATCGCTTGCAAGCCCGGCTCGGCGGGCCCGATTTCGAGGTGGTGGCGTTGTCCATCGACAATGACGCCAAGGGCCTTGCCCAGGTCAAGGCGTTCTATTCGCAGGTCGGCATCCGTCACCTGCGCATTTTCCAGGATCCGACCGCGAGCGCCGGCTTCAATCTCGGAACGGCCGGCGTGCCGACGACCCTGTTGATCGATCGGCAAGGTCGCGAACTCGGGCGTCTCGCCGGCGCGGCCGAGTGGGACAGCGAGGATGCGATCAAGCTTGTCCGCAGGACCATTTCTCCATGACACATCGATCTCTGCTTCACGCGATCCCCGCGATCGCCCTCGGTTTCTGCGCAACCATCGCTCAAGCTCAGCTGTTCAAAAGTGCTGCGGATACCTCGAGCGTCGTCACCACCGAGCGCACGCGCGCGGAACTGCTGGCGCACGCTCCGGATGGGCTAGGACCGGACAAGCAGGTCTGGCTGGGACTGCGGCTGACGCATCAACGCGGGTGGAAGTCGTACTGGCTTAACCCCGGCGACGCCGGCCTGCCGACGCGCCTGGAGTGGAGCCTTCCCCGCGGCGTGACGGCCGGCGAGATTCGCTGGCCGGTGCCGAGCAAGTTCCTGTTGGGCCCGCTCGTCAACTACGGCTACGCGGGCAGCGTGCTGCTTCCGGCCCCGGTGAGCTTCTCACCCGAGTTCTCGCTCGACGACTACGCGCGTTCCGACCTCGAGGTGAAGCTGAAGGCCCAATGGCTCGTGTGCAGCGATGTTTGCATACCCGAAGAGGGTGAGTTCAGTTTGCGCATCGCCGCCCGCAGCAGCCATGCATCGAACGCCGGCGCGTTCGAGGCAAGCCGGGCCGCGCAACCGCGTGAGCACACGGGCAGCAGCCGCATCGACATCGATAGCACTTCGCTCGTCGTCCGTGTCACCGGGCTGGCCGCTTCGCTCGTCGGGCAGAAGCTCGACTTCTTTCCGGAGACAGCGGGCGTCATCGATGCCTCGGCACCCTGGTCCCAGAAGTGGGACGGCGGCGACTGGACGGCGCGGGTGCCGTTGTCGCCGCAACGCCTGGAGAGTCCGCAGACCTTGCCGATCGTGCTGACCAGCCCTCAAGGCGCTTGGCGCACGGAGGCCAGGGTCTCCGGTGTCTGGCCCGCGGTGACGCCGAACGCGGGCAGCACCGCAGCACCTGCGCTTGGCGAAGCCGAGGTCGCGCCGCAGCCCGGGGGGCCGCGCCTGACCTTCGGCCTGGCGCTCCTCGGAGCGTTCCTGGGTGGGCTCATCCTCAACCTGATGCCTTGCGTGTTTCCCGTGCTCGCGATCAAGGTGTTCGGCTTCGCCCGGCATGGCCAGGATGCAACGGGACGGCGCTTTGATGGCGTGGCCTATGCGGCGGGCGTCATCTTGTCCTTCGTCGCACTCGGTGGTCTGCTCGTCGCGCTGCGCGCGGCCGGAGAGCAGGTCGGCTGGGGCTTCCAACTCCAGAGCCCGCCTACGGTAGCCGCGTTGGCAGTGCTGTTCACGATCATCGGCTTGAACCTGGCGGGCGTGGTCACCTTCGGGCGCTTGCTGCCGGCGTCATGGCTGGCGTATCAGGCCCGTCACCGGTCGGTCAACGCGTTCCTCTCCGGCGTCCTGGCCGTGGCAGTCGCGTCGCCGTGCACGGCGCCGTTCATGGGGGCGGCACTGGGCTTCGCAGTTGCCATGCCCACCCCGCAAGCTCTCGCCACTTTCGCCGCTCTGGGGTTCGGGATGGCGATGCCCTATCTAGTTGCCAGTTGGACGCCGGCGGCGGCAAGGCTGCTGCCCCGGCCAGGCGCCTGGATGGACACGTTCCAGCGGCTGCTGGCATTCCCGATGTTCGCCACCGTCGTGTGGCTGCTCTGGGTGCTGGGCAAGCAGACCGGCGTCGATGCGCTGATCGCCACCTTGGCGCTGCTGGTCGCGACGAGCCTACTGGCGTGGGCGGCAAGTCTGCGCGGCACCGCGCGCGCGAGCGTCGGGCTGCTCGCCGTGGCAGCCCTCGCATCGACGGCGACGCTGGCGTTTCGCGAGATCCAGGCAGGCGTGGTCGTTCCGCAGGTAGACGCTCAAGTCGCTGGCTGGGAAGCCTGGAACGCCGGCAAGGTCGACTCGATCCTGGCCACGGGCAGGCCGGTGTTCGTCGACTTCACGGCGGCGTGGTGCGTCACCTGCCAGTACAACAAGAAGATGACGCTTTCCGACCCGGCCGTACTGGCGTCGTTTCAGGCGCGGAACGTCGCGCTGTTGCGCGCCGACTGGACCCGGCGCGACGCGAGCATCACGGCGGCGCTGGCCAGCTTCGGCAGGACCGGCGTGCCGTTGTACGTGCTGTACTCGCCTGGCAAGCCTCCGCAGGTGCTGTCCGAGCTGCTGACCAGCGCCGAGCTGACCTCCGCCCTCTCGGGCCTGCCGCAATGAAGCGGTACCTCGTTCCGCTGTTCACTTTCGTGGTGATGGCCGGCTTCCTCGCCGTGGGTCTGCAGCGCAATCCGCGTGAGGTGCCTTCGCCGCTCGTCGACAAGCCGGCACCGGCGTTCGACCTGCCGCAGTTGCACGACCCGGCGGCGAGGCTCACGGCCGAGCAGATGAAGGGTCGGGTCTGGGTGCTCAATGTCTTCGCGTCGTGGTGCACGCCCTGCCTGGCGGAGCACCCGTATGTGACGCAGCTGGCCAGGCAGCCCGGCATCACGGTGATCGGGCTCAACTACAAGGACCGGCCGGAGGATGCCAAGGGCTGGCTGCGCAAGCACGGCGACCCCTACGCGAAGATCGCTGTCGATGCCGAAGGCCGCGTCGGCATCGACTACGGCGTCTACGGCGTGCCTGAAACCTATCTGATCGACAAGCAAGGCGTCATCCGCCACAAGCAGATCGGACCGATCACGCCGCAGACGCTGACGGAGACGATCCTGCCGACGCTGAGCAAGCTCAACCAGTGAAGTGGATCGCGCGCCGAGCGTTCATGTCCGACGTCGACGGGAGGCAGTGACAGGCTGCCGGCAGCTCCGGTCGGCCCCACTGGCGAAGACGCAGCGAGGACCGCACGACGCGCGTTCATTAGCCGCTGCCTATCTGCGAGCAACACCAAGGGCCGCCCGAATCTCCTTTTCGATCTTTTCACGATCGTCCTGGCGAAAGCCAACGTGAACGGCGCGGACCTTGCCGTCGGTCCCGATCAGGTAGGACGTTGGCATGCCCTTCGGCTGGTACGACTGCGCGACCTTGTTTTCCGGGTCGTATGCGATGAGGAACTTGGCGGGCGTCGACCTCAGGAACCTGTCGGCATCCTCGCGTTTGCGGTCGAGCGAAATCGCGACGATCGTCAAGCCCGACGAACGGTACTTGGCATGCATTTCGTTCATGAACGGGAACGACAACTTGCACGGTACGCACCATGAGGCCCAAAAGTCGACGTACACGACTTGACCCTTCAGGTCGGCCAGACGGACCGGCTTGTCGTCGGTGGGCAGCTCGAAGGCGGGCGCGCTGCTTCCGACTTCCTGCGCCCCGGCGCCGGACGCAGCCATCAGCGCACAGAAACCAAGTGCAACTACAAACGTACGCGTCACTGACATTCGGCCTCCTGGCGGCGAAAGAGTTTGTTGGTAAAGCGTTCTGCCCTGCGTGCCGGACGCACAACATGCGCTGCGCGACGGCCCGCTGCTGCGAGCAACACCATGCCCGTCTGGAACTCGTGCTGGCAAGCGTCCACATCAGGCAGGCCAGGACATCCAGCCGGTGCCCGAGCTCAGCAGGATCAGCGCACCGAAGGCAATCCGGTACCAGCCGAAGGGGCTGAAGTCGTGCGTCGAGACATAACGGATGAGCCAGCGGATGCACGTGAGCGCACTGACAAAGGCCACCACGGTACCCGTGGCGAACAGCGGCGCGTCCTCGATCCTCAGCGCGCCGCGGTGCTGCCATGTCGAGTAGGCAGCCGCCGCGAACAGGGTGGGGATGCCGAGGTAGAAGCTGAACTCGGTGGCCACGTGCCTCGGCAGCCCGAGCATCATCGAACCGATGATCGTCGCTCCCGATCGGCTGGTGCCCGGAACCAGTGCCGCACATTGGACTAGACCGATGCGCAGCGCGTCTTTCGGAGTCAGATCGTCCACCGTGCCGATATCCGGGCGGCGACAGGTGCCCGGAGAACGCTTTCGCTGCGAACGCTCGACCAGCAGGATCACCACGCCTCCGAGCAGGAACGCGACGGCGACTGTGGTGGGGTTGAACAGGTGGGCCTTGATGAACGAACCGGACAGCAGACCGAGCATCGCCGCGGGCACGAAGGCCACCAACAAGTTCAGCGCGAACCGTTGACGCGCCGGATCGGAGGTGAGGCCGAGAACTGTGGCCGCCAACGGCGTCCGGTAGTGCCAGACGACCGCGAGCATGGCGCCGGCCTGAATCGTGATCTCGAACACCTGCGCGGCATGGTGATCAAAGCGCAGCAACGACGACGCGAGGATCAGATGACCGGTCGAAGAGATTGGAAGGAACTCGGTCAGACCTTCCACGATGCCGAGCACGATCGCCTTGGCCAACAGCATCACATCCATGTTCAGTTCGAGCGATGCTCAGGAGGTTTCGACAAGTGCCAGCCCGTGCGGCGTGAGCGGCGGCGTGACGTGGTCCGCGCAAACGATGCGTGCCCCGCGCAATGGCGCCGGGCGCACGCCAAACGTGGCGACGAAGGTGCGTGTCAGATGGGCGCTGTCGGCGAAGCCGGCCAAGTGCGCTGCTTCGGTGAGTGTTGACCCATCGGAGAGGGTGCGCACGGCACGTTGCAGGCGCAGCCAACGTATGTAGGCGCGAAACGTGAGGCCGGAAGCTTCGGCGAACCAGTGCATGAAACGCGAGGACGACAGGCCCACCGCTTCGGCTGCGTCCTCGACGCGCACTGACGTGTCGAGCGCCTGCTCGAGCCAAGCGAGGATGGTCGCCCAGCGCGGATCGTCGTCGGTGCGAGAGTCCGGCGGCTGGTGCACGCCGGCCAAGTCCTCGCCTTCCAACCAGCGGTCAAGCGCGTCTTCCAGGACGTCGACCTGCAGGGCGGTCAGCGACGCCGCGCCTGCGGGGAGGCTCCGGGCAGGCTCGTGCCCCAGCACGGTCGGATCGAGGAACACCATGCGCAAGGGCTGGGCGGCCACGAGCCGATGCGGTACGGAGGCGGGCAGGAAGTGCCCCGGGGCGTCCAGCACACCCCACGCGCCTTCCAGCCTCAAGGTGCCGTGCGAACACCATGCCAGCTGCGTCGCCCGGTGCCGGTGCAGCCGGCCGGGCTCCACCGGGCCGGCGTAGACGGCCCAACCTCGGCCCATGACCAACAACGGCCGGCTGGATGCGTCGAGTTCATCCATTCGCTTCGCGCAGCCGCTTCCTGCCGAAGACCTCGTGGACCACGATCAACACCGCGCCGATGCTGATGCCGACGTCCGCAATGTTGAACGCCGGCCAGTGATGCGGACCCCAGTGCACGTCGATCCAATCCACCACGGCGCCGCGCACGAGGCGGTCGACCATGTTCGCCAAAGCGCCGCCAAGGATGAGTCCGAAGCTCGTCCGCTCCATCATCGACATCCCGGGGCGCCGGATCATGACGACCAGGAAGACCGACGCAGCCAGGGCGATCGCGATGAAGAAGTAGCGCTGCCAGCCGCCCGCATCGTGCAGGAAGCTGAACGCCGCGCCGCGGTTGAGCACGTGCACGATGTTGAGAATCGGCAGCCACTCGTGAGCCGTGCCGTACTCGACCCACGCGACGATCGCGGCCTTCGTCGCCACGTCGGCTGCCAGAACCAGGCCCGCCAGCGCGAAGCCCAGGCGCACGCCGCGCTCAGTCGGCATGACGGCCATCGGTGGGTGCCGTACGGCCCAGCAGGCGCAGCCCGTTGAAGACGACGACCAGACTCGCGCCCATGTCCGCGAGGATGGCCAGCCACAGGCTCGCATGGCCCGTGAACGCGAGCACCATGAACAATGCCTTGGT
The DNA here is from genome assembly GCF_050250995.1 of Ramlibacter sp. GTDB lineage: Bacteria > Pseudomonadota > Gammaproteobacteria > Burkholderiales > Burkholderiaceae_C > Ramlibacter. Next base: position 52,084 of record NZ_JBFWNP010000003.1, on the reverse strand, counting down.
GCCGATGGCGAACGCGATGTTGGCCTTCAGGATGCCGCCGACCCGGCGCGACAGCGTGATGAACTCGGGCAGCTTGCGCAGGTCGTCCTGCATCAGCGCCACGTCGGCAGTCTCGATCGCGGTGTCGGTGCCGGCAGCGCCCATGGCGAACCCGATGTTCGACTTCGCCAGCGCCGGTGCGTCGTTGACGCCGTCGCCGACCATGCCCACGGCGCCCCGGGCCGCCAGCTTCTCGATGGCGTCCAGCTTGTCGTGCGGCAGCAGGTCACCGCGCGCGTCCGTGATGCCGACCTGCGCCGCCACGGCCTGCGCCGTCTTGCTGTTGTCGCCGGTCAGCATCACCGGCTCGACGCCGAGACGCTTCAGCTCGGCCACCGCCAGCTTGCTGCTGTCGCGCACCGTGTCGGCCACCGCCAGCACGGCCAGCGCCTGCTGGCCCGTGGCAAGGACCACGGCGGTCTTGGCCTGCGCTTCGAACTGCTCCAGCAGCGCGCGCACCGGCTCGCTCGCAACGCCCAGTTCGGTAGCCAGCCGCTGGTTTCCGATGTAGTAGGTCTGGCCGTCGATGTCGCCCTTGACGCCACGCCCGGCCAAGGCTTCGAAGCGCTGCACGGTGGCGTGCGGCCGGTCGCCGTAGCCGTTGACGATGGCGGTCGCAACCGGGTGCTCCGACAATGCGTCGAGGCTCGCTGCGACCCGCAGAACCTCTTCGCGTGACATCGAGGCCACGGGCACCGTCTCGGTCAGTGCCGGTCGGCCGTGTGTCAATGTGCCGGTCTTGTCCAGCGCCACCGCGCGCAGCATGCGCCCCTGTTCCAGGTACAGGCCACCCTTGACGAGGATGCCGCGCCGTGCCGCTGCGGCCAGGCCGCTGACCACGGTGACCGGCGTCGAGATCACCAGCGCGCAGGGGCACGCGATCACCAGCATCACCAGCGCCTTGTAGACCCAATCGAACCAGGCGCCGCCGAAGAACAGCGGCGGGATCACGGCGATGCCGATCGCCAGCGCGAAGACGACGGGTGTGTAGACGCTGGCGAAGCGGTCCACGAAGCGCTGCGTCGGCGCGCGCTGGCCCTGCGCGTCCTGCACCGAGCGGGCGATGCGGTCAAGCGTGGTCTCGCCCTTGCGCGAGCGCACTTCGAACTCGAGCGTGCCGCGCTCGTTGATCGTGCCGGCAAAGACCGTGTCGCCCGGGTTCTTCTCCACCGGCATGCTTTCGCCGGTGATGGGCGCCTGGTTGACCGCCGAGGCACCGGAGACGACCACGCCGTCGAGCGCGATGCGTTCGCCGGGCCGCACGCGGACCAGGGCGCCGAGCGGCACTGTCTCCGCCTTGACCTCGTCCCAGCGTCCGTCGGCCTGTTTCACGAGTGCCGTTTCCGGCGCCAGGTCCATCAGCTTGCGGATCGCGTTGCGGGCGCGGTCCAGGCTCAGCGCCTCGATCATTTCGGCGATGCCGAACAGCCAGATCACCACCGCGGCCTCCGGCCATTGGCCGATCAGCGCGGCGCCGATGACGGCGACCGTCATCAGCAGGTTCATGTTGAGCGACCGCGTGCGCAGCGCGATCCAGCCCTTCTTTAGCGTCTCGATCCCGCCCAGAGCGATGGCCGCGAGCGAGGCGCCCACCACCGGCAGCGACGATTCGCCCATGCCGGAGAACGCCATCACTTCGGCTCCGATCGCCAGCACGCCCGCGGCCGCCATGCGCAGCCACTGGCTCTTCGAGATGCCGCTACCGAACTCGCGGGTCACCGCCGGCACGGGCTGGCTGCTGTCCCGCAGGACCGGCGCCATGCCAAGGCGCTCGATCGCCGCGGTGATCGGCGACACGTCGTGCAGCGAGTGGCTGACGGTCAGCGTGCGGCTCATCAGGTCGAACTGCAGCGCTGCGACGCCGGGCAGGCCCTCGAGGGCCTTGCGCAGCAGCGCCTCCTCCGTGGGGCAGTCCATCTTCTCGATCAGGTAGGTCGCCTGTCCCTGGGGGCTCGCCCCGGCCTCGCGCTCAACGGTAGCTTTCATGCCGATCTCGCGCAGCGCATCGAGCACGGGTGCCGGATCGCCCAGGCGGTGCTGCACGGCCAGGCGGCGGTTCATCAGGTCGAAGTCGAGTCGGTCGATCGCGTCGACCTTGCCCAGGCGCTTGCGGATCAGCGCTTCCTCCGTCGGGCAGTCCATGTTCGTAATCAGGAACTGTGTGGTGTTGCCGCTCTCCGCCTGCGCCAGCGATATCTCGGGCTTGCCGCAGGGGCCGCAGCTGGCGTCCGCGTCGGGTCTCGCGGGTGGTGCCGCCTTCATCGCGTCGCCAAGGTGCGCCGGCATCCCGATCGCCTGCAACTCCTGCAGGATCGGATCAACTGACGGCAAGGTGTGCACGACCGACAGCCGGTGCGCGCGCAGGTCGAATGCCAGCGAGTTCACCCCGTCCAGCGGCTCGAGACGGGCACGGATGGCCGCCTCTTCGTTGCGGCAGTCCATGTCGGGGATGGTGAAGACGTCGGTCGACGGCACGCTCTTGCTGCCGCTACAGGCCGAAGAACACGCGGATCCGCATGCGGCGCCGTCCGCGCCTGGGCCGTCAGCTTCCAACGACGCAGACATGCCGATCTCGGTCAAGGCTTGAAGCAGCGGTTGGGGATCGGGCAACTGGTGTTCGACCAGGAGTCGCCGAGCGGGCAGGTCGAACGAGAGCGACCCGACCTGGGAAACTTGGGACAACCGGGACCGGATCGCCGCTTCCTCGTTGCGGCAGTCCATGTTGGCGATGCGGAAGGCCGACCTTTGCAAAGTCAGCGGGGACGTGGGATCGCGATCGTCGGCGCGTGGTGGCGCACCTGTGTCATGAGGGTGGTTGGTTTGCACGTTTCACCTTTGCTATACGCCGATTTGACGGCCTGTAGTGGGTACGGGGTCAAGCGCGACTCAGGTTGCCGGGTCCGTGCGAGGGTCAGGTCGTTTCGGAGTTCGCCTTTTCCGCGGCCTCGCGGGCCTCGGCCAGGATCTCTCGGCCGCCGTTGCCGGCGATGCCGGCCACCATCAGGCCGAGGACGAGGTCCGGCAGGTTCGAGCCCCACCACATCACGAGCGCGCCCGATAGCACGATCGCCAGGTTCACGATCGAATCGTTGTTGGTAAAGATGGCAGATGCCTTGAAGTTCACGTCTTCCGCGCGGTGACGCTTGAGCAGGCGCAGGCAGACTATGTTCAGCGCGGCGTTGATGGCAGCCATGGCCATCATGGCGGGGCCCACCGGCGCTTCGCCGCCAAAAAAGCGGCGCAGCACCTCCACTGCCAGCATCGCTGCCAGCCCGATGAGGAGCCATCCTGACAGGCGGGCGGCCCGCACCTTGATCGACGCCGCGCGGCCGACCGCGTAGAGGCTGACCCCGTAGACCGACGCGTCAGCCAGGTTGTCGAGCGCGGCGCCGATCACTGCGGTGGACGCCGCCCAGAGGCCCACAACCGCGCCAACCAGGCATTGGCCGACATTGATCAGCAGCACCAGCCACAGGATGCGGCGATCAGCGGCCTGGCTGGCGTCGAGGTCGTGTGTTTCGTCGTCGCTCATTCGGTTCCCTCAATCGCCTGCAGACGGCAGACCATATCCCAGTGCGTATTGAAAACCCTGCAACCAGTACAGAGTCAAGCTCTCGACTTTCTCGGCCAACAGCACGTTTGTTCAAGCGCGCCCGTGAGCGCTTCGCAACACTGAGGTCAACAAGTACGGAGTTGCGATGACAGTACCTTCTCTGGTCCGGTACGGGACCTTTCCGGCAGTGATGGCGTTGGTGATCAGCGGCGTCGCGTGGGCGCCGTCCCGGAGCATGCCTCTGGCGTGGCTGGCTGGGCTGGTGGCCTGCGGGCTGGCGGCCGTGGCACTGCTCGAGCGCTGGTTCCCGTTCAATCCGCGCTGGCAGGCGCCGGACCGCGACTTTCCGGCCGACGTTGCCCACGCAGTTGTCAATCTCCTGGTCATGCACGCGGCGGTGCTCGGCTTCGTCTTCTTGCGCGGCTGGGTGGGCTGGGAGGGCGTGTGGTGGCCCAGCGACTGGCCCTTCCTCGCACAGGTGTTCTTGGCAGGGGTGCCGCTGGACCTGTCGCTGTACGCCGTGCACCGAATGAGCCACCGTTACGACTTTCTGTGGCGGCTGCACAGCATCCACCACTCATCGCGGCGGCTCTATTGGCTGAACGGGGAGCGTCGGCATCCGGTCCACGCGGTGCTGATGGCCGGTCCCGGGCTGGTGGCGCTCGGCGTGCTCGGCACGCCCGCGGACGTAGTGGGCGGGTGGTTCGTGATCCTCGCCGTCCACTTAGCGTTCCAGCATGCGAATCTCGATTACCGGTTGGGGCCGCTACGCTACCTCGTCGGTGTCGCGGAAGTCCACCGCTGGCACCACCGGGAGCGCTTTGCGGATGCCCAGGTGAACTTCGGCGAGTTCTGGATGTTGTGGGATCACTGGTTCGGCACGTTCCATCGACCCAGTGCGCTGCTCGGGCCGATCGGCATCGAGGGCGACCCGGTCCCACACCGCTACCGTGAACAACTCGTGTACCCGTTCCTCCCGGACCCACCCCACGCGGACCGTGCATGAATGAGGAGACAGTCGATGCCGTCCTTCAACCAGACAATCCGCCCGTACGTCAGCGCCGAGCTGACCGAGGCTTGGTGCGCCCTGCGCAGAGGCGAGCGCGCGAGCAGTTTCCTTCATCTTGAACGGGCCTATGTTCTGGGCCAATCATCGACACTCCATCACGCCGCGTTCATCTAAGCATGCTGGCTTGGGCGCTGCGCACCCGCGTTCCTCGCGAAGTGGCCGCGGCCAGTTGCTCCGCATCGTCGGTGCGGCGACGAGATCGCCGTTCGATTTGGTGCCCACCGGCAACACCGCCGGCTCCAACGTGAGCCCGGCCAAGCCCCTGCCCATTCCGGCTGATCTGGCGGAGTCGATCGCAAGCGCGCGGCAAATCGCTCAACGAAAGGTCTGACCCCAGCGCACAGAACTGGTCGTCGCGGCGCTTGACTCTGTACCCACTTTAGGCCCGAGACTCCTCCGCGTTGACTTCCAACGCGCAGGGCACGCCCAAATGATTCCAGAGATCGGCCACTTCGCATTGATCCTGGCGCTCGCGGTGGTGATGCTCGCGCAAAGCGTGCTGCCACTTGCGGGCTCGTTCAACGGCCAAGCCTCCTGGGTAGCGCTGGCGCGGCCCGCGGCGCTGGTGCAGTTTGCGCTCGTGCTGCTGGCCTACGGCGCGCTGACTTCGGCCTTCATCGACAACGACTTCTCGGTTCAACTGGTCGCGGAGAACTCGAACACTGCGCTGCCCCTGCCGCTTCGCGTGGCAGCGACCTGGGGCAACCACGAGGGTTCGATCCTGCTGTGGACGTTGATCCTGGCAGGCTGGACGGTGGCGGTGGCGCTGTTCTCCCGCCAATTGCCCACGGTCATGGTGGCCCGCGTGATCGCGGTGATGGGGCTCGTCTCCACCGGCTTTCTGCTGTTCACGCTGTTCACGAGCAACCCGTTCGAGCGGCTGCTGCCCGCGGCCGAGAACGGGCGTGACCTCAACCCGCTGCTTCAGGACCCAGGGATGATCTTCCACCCGCCGTTGCTCTACATGGGCTACGTCGGTTTCTCGGTCGCTTTCGCCTTCGCCATCGCCGCGCTCATCTCCGGGCGACTCGACAGCACGTGGGCCCGATGGTCCCGCCCGTGGACTACAGTGGCGTGGGTCTTTCTCACGTTGGGCATCGCGCTGGGCAGCGCCTGGGCCTACTACGAACTCGGCTGGGGCGGCTGGTGGTTCTGGGATCCTGTGGAGAACGCGTCGTTCATGCCGTGGCTCGTCGGCACGGCGCTCATCCACTCGCTGGCGGTCACGGAAAAGCGCGGCGGCTTCAAGATGTGGACGGTGCTGCTGGCGATTCTGGCTTTCGCGTTGAGCCTGCTGGGCACCTTCCTCGTTCGCTCCGGCGTGCTGACCTCGGTGCACGCCTTTGCCACCGACCCGACGCGCGGTGTCTTCATTCTCGGCTTTCTCGTGCTCGTCGTCGGCGGCTCGCTCGCCCTGTTTGCCTGGCGCGGCCCACGCGTGGGCATCGGCGGCGCCTTCGAGCCGGTCTCACGCGAAGGCATGCTCCTGGCCAACAACCTGCTGCTGATGGTGGCGACCGCGGCGGTGATGCTCGGCACGCTGTACCCGCTGGCGCTTGATGCGCTCAACCTGGGCAAGATCTCGGTCGGTCCGGCGTACTACAACGCCGTGTTCGTACCGTTGATGGTGCCGGCGCTGTTCCTGATGGGCGTCGGCCCGATCTCGCGCTGGAAGAAAGCGACGCTGCCTGAGTTGGCGGTGCAACTGCGCTGGGCGGCAGCGGCGGCGTTTGTCGCCGCAGTGATCGCGCCTTTCGTGCTCGGCAAGTTCACGCCGCTGATCGGCTTCTTCCTCTTCGTTGCCGCATGGATCCTGGCCACGACTGCGAACACGCTGTGGCTGCGTGTGCAGGGGCAGCCGCTGGCGCTGTGGGGCCAGCGGCTCGCCACGCAGACCGGGAGCTGGTACGGAATGCTGCTCGCTCATGCCGGCGTGGCGGTGTTCGTGATCGGCGTGACCATCGTCGGCGGCTTCCAGACCGAGCAGGATTTGCGCATGGAGGTGGGCAGCACGGCGCGCGTCGGCGGCTACGACTTCAAGCTCGTCGGCTTGCGCGAGTTGCCCGGCCCGAACTACCAGGCGGTACAGGCGACCTTCGAAGTGTCGAAGGACGGCCGGCTGGTCGACAAGCTGTACCCCGACAAGCGCCTCTACAGCGTGAGTCGCAGTCCGACGACCGAAGTGGCGATCGACCGCGGCGTCACGCGCGACCTCTATGTCTCGATGGGGGAGCCGCTCGACGACGGCCGTGCCTGGGTCGTGCGGCTGTACGTCAAGCCCTTCGTCAACTGGATCTGGGGCGGTTGCGTGCTGATGGCCTTGGGCGGGTTGCTCGCGGTGGCGGACCGTCGCTATCGCGTGACGAGCAGGCAGCATCAGAACGAAGGTGCGTCCGCCGGCGGCGCTCGCTCAGCCAGCGCATGACCATTGGATTTTTCGTCACCGGACTCTTGGCCGGCTCGACGCGCTCGCTGGCTGGCTCATTCGTCAGCTTGGTCGCGGTGTTCGCGGCGGCATCGATACACGCCCAGGAAGCCCGCCCCTTGGCCGCCGACCCGGCGATCGAGGCGCGCGTGCAGGCCGTCGCCGCCAACCTGCGCTGCTTGGTCTGCCAAAACGAAACCATCGCCGCGTCCAACGCCGGCCTGGCCAAAGACCTGCGCAACCAGGTGCGCGAGCAGTTGCGCGCCGGCCGCAGCGAGCGCGAGATCCTCGACTTCATGGTGCAGCGCTACGGCGACTTTGTGCTCTACACCCCGCCGGTCAAGCCGACGACCTGGCTGCTGTGGGCCGGGCCGTTCGTGATGCTGGCGGTGATGGCGTTCGTGCTGGCACGCGTGCTGCGGCAACGCCGCGCGCTGACCCTGCCCGCGCCGCTGACCGAGGCCGAGCACGAGCGCGCACGCAAGCTTCTGGGCGAGGATGGGGAGCCGCCGCGATGACCGGTCAACTCGCGGCGTTTGTCGTCGTTGCGGCGCTGCTCGTCGTCATGGCACTCGGGGTGCTGCTACGGTCGCTGTTGCGCGGCGGCAGTGCTGCGCCACTGGCCGACGACTCTGTGCAGAGCAATCTGCACATCCTTCGCGCGCAGCTGCGCGAGCTCGACGACGAACTGGCCGCCGGCAGCCTCGACACACCGCAGCATGCCGCGGCGCGCACCGAGCTCGAGCGGCGCGTGCTCGACGAGACCGCCGTGCCTTCGACTGCGCCGCGCGCCACGCGTGGCCGCAAGAGCGCGATTGCGCTGGCGCTCGCGTTGCCGCTCGCGGCCACGGTGCTGTATGCGCATCTGGGCAGCCGCGACGCACTGAACCCCGCCGTTGTTGCCGGCAGCGCCGCGCCGACGCCAGCGATGCCAGCCTTGCCGGTCGACATGGAGGCCGCGCTGCAAACCCTGGCTGAGCGCTTGAAGGCCGAGCCGGACAACGTCGAGGGCTGGGCGCTGCTTGGTAGATCGCTGCTGCAGCTCGATCGGGCCGAGCCCGCGCGCGACGCATTCGCGCAAGCGCTGCGGCACCGCGGCAACGATGCCGGTCTGCTCGTCGACTATGCCGACGCGCTCGCGCGCGTGCAGGGCCGCAACCTCGCCGGTGAGCCGGAGACGCTGCTGCAGCGCGCGCTCGCGATCGATCCCGACCACGGCAAGGCATTGGCCTTGGCTGGTGCGGCGGCGATGGCGCGGAAGGACCATGACGCCGCGCTCGCGCACTGGACGCGACTGCGTGCGCGCCTGCCGCCGGACACGCCGATGGTTCAAGACCTCGATACAGCGATCGACCGTGCTCGTGCGGCCAAGGGCTTGCCACCGCTGGCAGAACAGTCCGCGTCAAGAGCGCCGGCGGCACCGGCCGCGGCCGCCGCCGACCGCGGCGCGCTGCGCGTCACCGTCACCGTCGCGCCTGAACTCGCCGCCAAAGTGCATAGCGGCGACACGCTGTTCGTTTTCGCGCGTGCCGCAGAAGGCCCACGGGTGCCGCTGGCCGTGTCGCGTCAGACGCTGTCGTCAGCGCCGAAAGCGCCGATCCAGGTGCAGCTCGACGATTCACTGGCGATGACGCCGCAGGCGAAGCTGTCGACGGCGAGCCGCGTCGTCGTCGCCGCGCGCATTTCACGTTCGGGCACTGCCGCACCCGATTCCGGTGACCTTGAAGCGCGAGACGTGCCGGCGCCGCCGCACGGCGAGCTCGCTGTCGTGATCGATCGCGTGCGCCCTTGAGGTCGAGGCGGCGGCGCTGCTACGGCGGCGCAGCGAGAGCGATGGGCCCGTCAGACAGGGTCCGTCCATGTTGGGGCACTTGACTCTGTAGTTGGTGCAGGCTCAAGAATGTCGGTTCACCGAACTTCTGTTGTTCATCATGGATCGCCGCCATTTCGTCAAGATCGCCGCCGCTTCGCTTGCCACCTCGCCGTTGCTCGCCGCTGCGCAGGAGAGATTCACGGAGGGCAAGCACTTCGTGACGATCTCGCCGCGTCAGCCTACCCGCGATCCTAAGCAGGTCGAGGTGCTTGAGTTCTTCGCCTACGGTTGCTCGCACTGCAACGCATTCGAACCGGCGATCGACGCCTGGCAGAAGAAGCTGCCCTCCGACGTGCTGTTCCGTCGCATACCGGTTGCCTTCCGCGAAGTCCCGTTCGTGATGCACCAGAAGGTGTATTTCGCGATCGAAACGCTCGGTCTGGTCGAGCAGCTGCACCGCAAGGTTTTCGCGGCCCTTCACGCTGAGCGCCAGCGCCTGGAGAAAGCCGAGGAGATCGCCGACTTCGCGGCAAGGAACGGCGTTGACCGGACCCGCTTCCTGGACGCGCTCAACTCCTTCGCGGTTGCCACCAAAGCGAAGCAAGCCACCGCGCTGGCCACTGGGTACAAGATCGAAGGCACACCTTCGATCGGTGTCGACGGCAGCTGGCTGACCACTGGCTCGATGGCGGGGACGAACGAACGCTCGTTGGTGGTGACGGAGTACCTGGTGGGTTTAGCTCGAAGGGGCGCCTGAGCGACCCGCAACCGCCGCGCGGCGTTGGCAACCAGCAGCCGCTGTGCTGGCCATCGGCTAGCCTAGACACATGACGCGGACGCATCCACACGACGATGGCCCGCAGCCTTGGCCGCTGCTTGCCAGCTGTTCGCGCAGATGGCTCGCGCGGCCTATGCCTGTCCGGTAGAAGCGGCCGCCCTCGCCAGCGCTCCCATGCCGTGCGAGGAAGGAGTGATGACGCCGGGCGCCGGCATGGATCCCGACCAGCCAGCGCTCTGTGCCGAGTACTGCCAACGCGAAGCGGCGCAGCCGGTACCGGACCTGACGCCGTCTTCTGCCGCTGTCGCTCCGGCCTTGGCACTGTTGTTCGTGCTGGTGCCCGTCGGCCGTGTACCTTCTGTTGCGCCGTGACCGCCTATCGGCCAACCTCGATCGGTAAGATGAGAAGCACCGCCCGAGCCCCGGGGCGCCACGAAAGGGACGACAAATGGATCGGATGAGCGTCAATCGAAACGTGTTTTTGACGAGACGTTCGGTTCTGTCGCTGGCCCTGGCCTCGCCGCTAGTCACACAGGCGCAGGATTCGCCTATCGGAATGCAAGTGTGGAAGGGTGCCCGATGCGATTGCTGCCAGGATTGGTTGGACCACATGGAGAAGAACGGCTTCGTCGTCGTGCGGGTACATAACGAAGGCAACAAAGAGGCACGTCGGCGGCTGAAGATGCCGGAATCGGTGGGCGCATGCCACACGGCGGTCGTGCGTGGCTTCGTGATCGAAGGCCACGTTCCGGCCGCTGACGTGCACCGGGTCATCAAGCTGCGCACCGACGCCGTGGGGCTGGCGGTGCCCGGCATGCCGGTGGGTTCGCCTGGCATGGACGGCCCGAAGTACGGCAAGCAGAGGGAGGCCTACGACGTGCTCCTGGTTGGCGCAGATGGCACGACCACGGTCTTCTCGCGCTACGCTTCGAGCGAATCGGATCGGAAGTAGAGGGCGCGCGGCATGAGATAGCGCTGCGCCCATGGCGCCTATCTCGCGGAACGAGTGGCTCGAGGCCATGGCATCGCCGACGGCAGCGCCTACCGCCGTCTTGATCCGGACAGCCCCTTGTTCCTGAGTGCCACGGGCGAGGGCTTCTGCATCACGCAGTACGGCGCCGAGGGTCGGCGGCGCTGCCTTTGCCGCCCGATTCTCGAGACCTACCGCAAGCTGTTCCGCTACGCGGAGCTTGAGGGGGCTACACCGCTGTCGATCCGCCGCACCGTGGTGGCGCGCCTGTACGACCGCGGAGCGGATGAGGAGCAGGTCGGCCTGGTGCTGGGCATCAGCGAACGCAGCGCGGTACGCGAGCAGTTTCCGCGAGCCCGACCCACCATGGCGAGCCTGGTGCAGGAACTGGTCTGAGCGTCGGCGGGCGCTGCTGCCTATCGGCGATTCGATGGGTTGCGGCCGACGTACACGACCACGGGCTTCCCGGCAAAGCCTGCCGGCGCGATCTGGTTCACATCGACGGACCTGCGGTCGAGCCCGTCGAAGGTCCACGAGAACTGCCTGGCACCGCTGCGGAAGGTCACGCTCTCGCCATAGGCGACGTTGAGCCGGTCGGTGGACGCCAGGTCGACAACGCGGACCGGCGCACCCTGCGCCGCCGGCTGCCCATAGATCGACTGGCCGTTCATGAACGTGTTGCCGCTGGCGGCGAAGCCCGCGAGGGGAAGCACGCCCAAGGCAACGAGAGCGGCGGTGCGGAGTCGATGGGTCGATTGCATGTTCAGTCCTTTCGATGTGGGAGGGGTGCCGGCGGCGCGCGATCACGCGCTGGGCTGGCATCGAAAGGGACTGTAGAAACCGCATTCCAACAGCCGCTGAACGGGAACATGACAGCTTCGTCATGTTCGCCGCGGCAGGGGCTCAGTGCGTACCGCGGATGTGGCGATGTGGTGACGCGGAGGTCGACTGGGCGGCCGCGGTGTCGAGCTCGTTGAGGATGTCGCACTGCTCGATCGCATGCGGCGTGCCGCACCTCGCGCGCAGAGCCTTCAGCTCCTTTTGCAGCGTCCGCAGTTCGTGGATGCGGTGGGTGACGTGCCCGATGTGCTCGTCAAGCAGTGCGTTGACCTCGCCGCAGTCCTGCGAGGGCGCATCGCGCAGCCGCAGCAGCGTCCGGATCTCGTCCAGCGTCATGTCCAGGTTGCGGCAATGGCGGATGAACGCCAGCCGCTCGGCGTGGGCGGCCGTGTACATGCGGTAGTTGTTGTCGGCGCGCTGAGCTGCGGGGATCAGGCCCTCGCGCTCGTAGAAGCGGATGGTCTCGACCGCGGTGCCGGTCGATTCAGCCAGGTCGCCGATGCGCATCGTCTTTTCCGTGGTGGATCGAGGGCCTTGACTCTACACCGACTTCAGGGTTTTCAATGGCGGCCATGAGTCAAGGAACGCACCCGTGAGCACCACCCATGCCCACGCCAAATCCGCTGCCGCCAGCGAGCCCGCCGACGCCTGTGGCGCCTGCCACGGGCCCTCGTGCGCCGCGCCAGTGCCGCCGGGCGCCGCCGCACCCGCCGGTTGGGCCCGGTTCCGCGTGCCGACGATGGACTGTGCCAGCGAGGAGTCGGAGATCCGACGCGCGGTCGAGCACATCGCCGACATCCGCGCGATGAGCTTTCAGCTCGGTCAGCGCACGCTGGCCATCGACGCGCCGCTTGCGTCCGTCGAACAGGCTGTGGCCGCGATCCGCAAGGCCGGCTTCGATCCGCAGCCGGTGTCGGAGAAGGGCGCTGGCTCGACCGGCGAAGCGAGAACCGAATCGGAGGACCATGAGCACGGCGCCGGATCGGAAGGGGCGTGGCGGCTCGGTGGTGCCCTGCTGCTGGCCCTCGGCGCGGAGGTGCTCGGCTTCTTCGCCCCGGACACGCAGGTCTGGAAGGCCGCGGGCCTCGCCGTGGCGGCCGCGGCGATCTGGCTGGCCGGCTTCGACGTCTACAAGAAGGGCCTGACCGCGCTGCGCCATGGGCGGTTGAACATCAATGCGCTGATGACCGTGGCCGTCACGGGCGCGTTCGTCATCGGCCAGTGGCCGGAGGCCGCCATGGTGATGGCGCTCTACGCCATTGCGGAGGCGATCGAGGCGCGTGCTGTCGATCGTGCCCGCAACGCGATCAAGGGCTTGCTGGCCATGGCGCCCGAGGAAGCCTCGGTGCGGCAGGCCGACGGCAGCTGGGCGACCGTGCCGGTCGCATCCGTCGCGCTGGGCGCCGTCGCGCGGGTGCGGCCTGGCGAGCGCGTGCCGATGGACGGCGTGGTATCCGCCGGCAGTTCCAGCATCAACCAGGCGCCGGTCACCGGCGAAAGCATCCCGGTGGACAAAGCGGTCGGCGATCCGGTGTTCGCCGGCACGATCAACGAGACTGGCACCTTCGAGTTCGAGGTTAACGCGCTGGCGTCGAACTCGACGCTGGCGCGCATCATCCACGCCGTGGAGGAAGCGCAGGGCACGCGCGCGCCCACGCAGGGCTTCGTCGACCGCTTCGCTGCCGTCTACACGCCGGCGGTCTTCGTCATCGCGCTGGCCGTGGCGCTGCTCGGCCCCTGGCTGCTCGGCTGGACCTGGATGCAGGCGGTCTACAAGGCGCTGGTGCTGTTGGTCATCGCCTGCCCCTGCGCGCTGGTGATCTCGACCCCCGTGACGATCGTCAGCGGCTTGGCGGCCGCGGCGCGGCGCGGCATTCTGATCAAGGGCGGGATCTATCTGGAAGAGTCGCGCAAGCTCAAGGCCATCGCGCTGGACAAGACCGGCACGATCACCGAGGGCAAGCCCAAGCTGGTGGCCTGGGAGGTGCTCGGTCCGGGGACCGATGCCGCCGTCGCCGAGCACATCGCCGCGGCGCTGGCAGGGCACTCCGACCATCCGGTGTCGCGTGCCATCGCGGCGGGCCTGCGCCCCAACGGCGTCGAAGCGAAGGACTTCAAGGCCATCGCCGGTCGCGGTGTCCAGGCCGACATCGGCGGAACCGTCTATGTGCTGGGCAACCATCGGCTTATCGAGGAGCGTGGCCAATGCTCACCGGCGCTGGAGGCCACCTTGCGCACACACGAGGAAGCGGGCCGCACCGTCAGCGTGCTGGCCTCCGACGCGGGCCCCGTCGCCTTGTTCGCTGTCGCCGACACCATCAAGCCGTCGTCGCGCGATGCGGTGGCATCGCTCAAGGCACTCGGCATCACGCCGGTGATGCTGACCGGCGACAACCAGGCCACGGCCACCGCGATTGCGCACGAGGCCGGGATCGACGTGGCGCGCGGGAACCTGCTGCCCGAGGACAAGCTCGAAGCGATCAAGGGGCTGCAGGCAGAACATGGCCCAACCGCGATGACCGGTGACGGTATCAACGACGCTCCGGCGCTGGCGCAGGCCGACATCGGCGTGGCGATGGGCGCCGCCGGCACCGACACCGCGATGGAAGCGGCCGACGTGGTGGTGATGAACGACGATCTGCGCCGCATCGCCGAGACGGTGCGGCTGTCGCGGTCCACGCATGCCGTGCTGTGGCAGAACATCACGCTGGCGCTGGGCATCAAGGCCGTGTTCCTGGTGCTGGCGGTGTTCGGCAACGCGTCGATGTGGATGGCGGTATTCGCCGACATGGGCGCGAGCCTGCTGGTCGTGGTGAACGGCCTGCGCTTGTTGAAGAAGGGGGAGGGCAAGTGACGACAACGACGGGATCACGGCGCATCGAGGCCTTCGAGGCCTCAATGGCCGAGGCCGCCCGGCATCGCTCCGCCGGCGACGCCAAGAGCGCGTTCGCGGCCCTCGAGCGCGCGCATGTGCTCGGGCAACTCGACTTCGTGCCGCATGTGCGGGTGCACTGGCAGATGCTTCTGGCAGGCTGGGCGGCGGGCGACCGGCGCGAAGTGGCGGGCCAGCTGATGCGCATCGCGCTGGTGCCGGTGGGCCATCTGGTCGGCCGCCTGCCGGTCGGCAACACCGGCGGTTCGAGCGTCAGTGCGTTCAAGCCGATGGCAATCCCGCCCGATCTCGAGCGGCTGATCGAGGACCGCGACCGATGACGCCCGCATCCGTCGGCCTTGTCGAACCACGCGCGGCGGCCGCGGCGTCGCGGGGCCACTGGCGGCTGCTGATGGGCGTCGCCGCCTTGCTCCTCGTGCTGGATCAGGGCATCAAGTGGGTGGTCGCCGCGAATCTGCCTCTGGGCGAAGGCATCACCGTCACCGCTTGGTTCAATTTGGTCCATGTCCTCAACCCCGGCGCGTCGTTCTCGTTCCTCGCCGACGCGGGGGGCTGGCAGCGCCACGCGCTCACCGCGTTCGGCCTGGCCGTCAGCGTGGCACTCGCCGTGCTGCTGTGGCGCGGCGTTCGCAGCCGACTCGAAACGGCCGCCTACGTGGGCCTGATCGGCGGCGCGCTCGGCAATGTCGTCGACCGGCTGCGCATCGGCGCCGTGGTCGACTACCTCGACCTGCATTGGCGCGACATGCACTGGCCCGCCTTCAATCTGGCGGACATCTTCATCGTCGGCAGCGCGGTGCTGCTCGTGCTGGCCTCGTTCCGGCCAAGGGCCGATTCGCGCGAAGCCGGCCGAGGAGGTGCGACGTGAGTCCGCAAGCGCCAGCAACGGATCCCGGGGCGAGAATGTCGAGATGAGCTTGCCTCTTCTGAGTCGTGTGATGTCCCACTGCCTCGCTGCGCTGCTGGCTGCGGGTGCGGCGTCGGCGGTCAATGCGCAGGTGACCGTCGATGGCGCCTGGGCGCGCGCCACCGTGCCGAACCAGTCGGCCACCGGCGCCTTCATGCTGCTGACCGCGCAGAAAGACGTCGTGCTGACGGGCGCCAGTTCGCCGGTCGCCGACATCGTCGAAGTGCACGAGATGTGGCTGGACAAGGACATCATGCGGATGCGGCCCGCCGATCGCGTGCCCTTGAAGGCCGGCCAGACCATCGAGCTGAAGTCGGGCGGCCTGCACGTCATGATGATGGACCTGAAGAAGCAGCTCAAGGCGGGCGAGCGCGTGCCCCTGACGCTCTCGTTCACGGCGGCCGACGGCAGCGTGTCGAAGGTCGAGGTGAACGCGATGGCGGGCTTCGCGCCACCGACACGATGAGCGAAGAACAGCCGGTTGCCCGGCATGGCAACAGCCGGAACGCCGCGTTCTGGACGCCGCTGTTCCTGGCCTGGCTGCTGGCGCTGCTGGCCACGGCCGGCGCGTTGTTCCTGGGCGAGGTGATGGGCAAGACGCCCTGCGTGCTGTGCTGGTACCAGCGCATCGCGATGTTCCCGCTGGTGCTGGTGCTCGGCATGGGCCTGTTCGCGTCGGATACACGCAGTGTTCGCTACGCACTGCCGCTGGCCGGCGTGGGATGGGGGATCGCCGCGTACCACCTGCTGGTCTTCTGGGGCGTGGTGTCCGAAGGGCTGGCGCCGTGCGGCAAGGGATCGTCCTGCGCCGACGCCGACGTCCAGGTGGCCGGCGTGGTGCCGATTCCTTTGCTGTCGCTGGCGGCGTTCACGGGAGTCCTGGTTGCGTTGTGGGTGGCAAGAGCGAGGGCAAGAATATGAGCAGGAAATGGATCGTGCTGGGCACCGTCGCGGCGGTGGTTCTGGCTTTCGTGGCCGGCGTCGTGGTCTTCACGAACCGCTCGAACCAGGAAGTGAAGCAGGCGGCGCAGGCGAACAGCGATGCACTGGTCAGGCCGCACTCGCCCGTCTTCGGCAATCCGGCGGCCAAGGTGACGATCGTCGAGTTCTTCGATCCGTCCTGCGAGACCTGCCGGGCCTTCTATCCGATCGTCAAGCAGATGGTCAACGCGAGCTTCGGCCAGGTCAGGCTGGTGGTGCGCTATGCACCGCTGCACCACGGGTCCGACACGGCAGTCAAGATCCTCGAGGCGGCGCGGCAGCAGGGCAAGTACTGGGAGGCGCTCGAGCGCGCCCTGGCTGCACAGCCGCAGTGGGCCGCGCATGATCGCCCGCAGCCGCAGATGATCTGGGACCTCATCGGTGACATCGGTCTCGACATGGCGAAGGCCAGGGCGGATGCCGACGGCCCGGCCGTGGCCCAGGTGTTGCGGCAGGACGTTGCCGACATGCAAGCGCTGAAGGTCGACCGGACGCCCGGCTTCTTCGTCAACGGCACACCGCTGCGTGAGTTCGGCGAGGCGCAGTTGAAGGCGCTCGTCGAGCAGGAGCTCAAGAAGGCTGGTGCGCCCTGAAAAGTCGACGGTTCAAGGGGTGATCCGCACCTGGATGTTCACGGGCTCGGCACCAGGGTTGGACCACAACCAGCAGTAGTCATGGCTCGCGCTCGGCGCGAGGCGGCCCCTTGCCGCCATGATCGCCGAGAGGCTTTCCGGGTACTTCACCGCGCCGCCCTCGTGGAAGTGGGTGTTGAATGCGACGGGCGCTTCGGATTCGAAGGCCCAGTCGAGCGCTCGTCCGGGCCGCAGCCTGGTGCACATTTCGACGAACTCGCCCGGCGGCGCCGTCAACTGGCGGACCAGAGGGCGGTCGTTCGGCAGCGTCACCTCGACGAGTTGCCGCTGCGCCGGACTGGCCTCCGCCATGCACGCAAGGACGGCGACGGACAGCAGGCGCGCTGAGCACGGCATCGAAGACTCCTCAACTCCGGCCAGTCCGATTTGGCGGCCGAGCATCGGCACTTGGATGCCGGATCGGGCCGCGGCGTTCAATGCCCCGGAGAGACGGTTGTTGCTGCGGCAGCGGCGGCTGGCGTCGACAAGGCCGGCTCGTTGGACGCCGTGTCCCGCAAGCTCATGCCGATCGACGAAATCCCGCCCGACGACGTTGCCAAGGGCCGCCCTCCGTGCATGCGCGCGATGGCTGCAACGATGGACAGTCCGAGCCCGTGGTTGCGATCGGCGTCGCTGCGCGCGGAGTCGCCGCGGTAGAAGCGATCGAACAAGCGCGGAAGATCGTCGGGCCCGATGGTGACGCCGTCGTTCACCACCTTCAGTTGCACCTCGCCTGCCGGGTCGCCAGCGATCTCCACGCGCACGGTCGATCCGCGCCGCGCGTAGCGCGTGGCGTTGCCGATCAGGTTGGACAGGGCGCGTTGCAGCAACGGGGTGTCGAAGCTGCCCTCGGCGTCGCCGACGATCTCCAGCGCCAGGCTAGCATCGACGAGTGCTGCCTCGTGGTAGTTGCACACCTGTCGCGCCAACGCGGCCAGGCTCGCCGTCGGGACGCGTCGCGCCGAGGCACCGCGATCGGCCTGCGACAGGAACAGCATGTCGTGCACGATGCCGGCGACGCGCTGCAGTTCCTCCAGGTTCGAGCCGAGCACATCGCGCAGCTCGTCGGCATCGCGGGCCTTGCGCAAGGCCAGCTCGGTGCTGCCGATCAGCGTCGCCAGCGGCGTGCAAAGCTCGTGGGCCACGTCGGCGTTGAAGCCCTCCAACTGCGCATAGGCCATCTCCAGCCTGCCGAGCAAGTCGTTGAACTGCGCGATCAGGGGCTCGAGCTCTTCCGGCTGGGCCGAGCCGTCCAGGCGGCGGTGCAGGGTGTCGGCGGCGAGCTGCCGGGTCTGGTTCACCAGATCGCGCAGTGGGCGCAGGCCCAGGCGCACGAGCAGGAAGCCGCCGGCCGATACCAGCAGCGCGCCGGCGAGCGCGGCCACCGCGAGCGTGAAGCCGATGCGGCGCAACAGCGCGGCGTCTTCGCGGATGTCCAGCGCCAGTACGGCATCGAGCGAGCCTTGCTCCGGCGCCGGCGCGGGCAGTGCGAACCGTGCGACGCGCACGTCGCCTGTCGGTACGGGCGAGGAGCGTCGATAGAACTCCGATCCATCGGTGGCGCGCGTCAAGGCCAGAGCCATGTCGGGATGGCCGATGAAGAAGTCGTCGAGCTTGTGCTTCAGCGTGACCACGTCACCGTCGTGCGACGACTCCGCGAGCAGATGCCGAAGCTGCACCTGCTTCTGCACCAGTTCCTCCGACTGGCGGGCCTGGAAGCCCAGATGCGTGGCGCCGTAGACCGCCGCGCACACCACGACCAGGCCGGCCAGGCTCTGCAAGGCCAGCCAGTAAGACAGCCGGCGGCCGAGCGACCCGATGCGGCTGCGGCTCATTCGTCGCGCGACTCCAGCACGTAGCCCATGCCACGCACGGTGTGCAGCAAGGTGCGCTCGAAGGGGGCATCGAGCTTGTTGCGCAGGCGGCGGATGGCGACGTCGATGACGTTCGTCGCGCTGTCGAAGTTCATGTCCCACACCTGCTCGGCGATCTCGGTGCGCGACAGCACCTCGCCCTGCCGGCGCACGAACAGCGCGAGCAGGCCGAACTCCTGCGCGGTGAGTTCGAGCCTGCGTCCGGCCCGGACCGCCTTGCGGCGGATCAGGTCGATCTCGAGATCGGCCAGCCCGAGCACGGTCGCGCCGTCGGTGGCGCGGGCCGGGCGTGCGCGGCGCAGCAGCACCTGGATGCGTGCCAGCAGTTCGGAGAAAGCGAAGGGCTTGACGAGGTAGTCGTCGGCGCCGCCCTGCAGCCCGCGCACGCGGTCCTCGACCCGCACGCGGGCCGTGAGCATCAGCACCGGCGTCTGCTTGCTCTGCCGCAGCGCCGCGAGCAGGCCCAGGCCGTCGATGCCGGGCAGCATGCCGTCCAGCACGATCAGTTCGTAGTCGGACTCCATCGCGAGGTGCAGGCCATCGACACCGTTGTGGGCGAGGTCCACCACGAAGCCTTCCTCGGTCAGCCCCTTGCGCAGGTACTCGGCCAGCTTGACCTCGTCGTCGATCACCAGCAGCTTCATGCGCGCGGAACCTTGATGCGGCAGCGCGGCCAGCCTGTCCAAACTGTCATCGGTTCGACCCGTTTCTGTTGGTGCGCGGTTTCTAGATTGGCGGTCATGCCGTCAGGCATCCCGCGGCAGCTTGCTTGCGGGAACCCCCAGCCAAGGAATAGACACCATGCGCTTCGACAAGTTCGCCCTCGCCACCGTCGCCGTCATCTCCACCCTCGCGCTGCCCGGGCTGGCACAGGCTGCCTCGATCTATCACGCCACCGGCGGCGAGGCGGGGTTCACGTACCACCCGGATCACGCCACGAACGGCAAGGCACGCGCCGAAGTGCTGGCCGAACTCGAGGCCGCGCGCAAGGACGGCACGCTGGCACTGATCCAGCGCGGTGCGCCCCTGCCGATCAAGAACGCCGGCCCCGCCAAGACGCGCCAACAGGTCATTGACGAGATGCGCAACGAGTCGCCCGAACAGCGCCGGGCGCGCATGGAACTGACGGCCGGCGGCTGAGCATCGGGCCTCATCCGCGGCGGCGGGGAGGACTCTTGACGGAGCCACCGCGCCGCTTGCGCTTCGCGGCGCCCTGGTTCTTCGCGAGTCGCTGTTCCAGGCGCTGGCTGTAGCTGCGCTCGGGCTCGGGGACCGGGGGCGGATGGCGCTTGCGCCAGTACCGGTAGGCAAACCACGCCACGACACCGGCGACGAGAAAGCCCAGCCACACCAGGCGATCGTCTGGGCCAGGGCGGTGTCGAGATACTTTCGACCCATGCCAGGTCATCGAACGGGAATCGAAGGAACTGCGGGAACGCAACCGACAGCCGCCCGACGCGCCGTCCCTCATCCGACATCGGCCACGAGCCGCAGCGACATCGCACGTTGGCGGGATTCCGCGGCGTCGCCGCGTTCGAGTCGGTAGTTGCTGCCCCACACCCAGACGCTGCCGATCACCTCGACAAAGACCACTTCCCCGGCGGCGCCGGCGATGTCCAGGGTGGCAGAGCCCTCCGGCCACGTGACTGCGAGGCGGTGACTGCCTGCAGGCAAGCGCCAGCGCGCGAAGGACTCAGGCACCGTATCGACTGCCGATGCACCACCGCTGTCGACCCTCACCACGTTCTTGGCATCGCCCCAGCGTTTGCGAACCAGGTAGACCGTCAGCTTGCCCGGTGCGGGTTCAAAGCGCTTCGCATCGGCCTCGATCGATTCCGAAGGGATCGGCACCGGCGTGCAAGTCAGCGTCGGGCGATAGCTCTTGCCGATGCGGAAGCAGTACGTGCCGTCGGCATTCGCCGGCCGCAAGGGCTTGGTCATGCAGCCTGCCGTCAGCAGCGCGGAGCCGCCCACGGCGAAGAGCAGGGCGCGGCGGCGTGCGAGATTCATAGTGCTTCCCCTTCGGTTCAGTTGAGCGGGTGCCGTTTTCAGCGCGGCGCAGAGCTGGTCCAATGCGCGTCCGCGACCAGCCTTGTCGTGCGCGCGCGCAGCTTCGCCCCGGCGGGATCAGCGTCCGACCAGTGGTAGGGACGATCCAGTGGCACTGACGATCCCGCGAGTTCGACGATGCGCAGTTCGCCAGCCTCACCAGTGACGGCGAAGCCGTGAACCCGCTCGTTCCACTCGAAAGCGAGTTGGTGCGTGCCGGGCGCCAGGCGGAGCCGGATGAGCGAGCGCGGCAGCGTCCCGATCTGCGAGTCCCCATCGACGCTGACGGTGAGCGGCCGAACCGCGTCCACCCAGGCGGATCGCACCACGTACACCGTGAGCACGCCGGGCGTCGCCTCGAAACGCTTGGCGTCGGCTTCCGCCGCCGCCGAGGGCACGGGCTCGGGCGTGCAGACCGTGCGCTTCGTGCGCAGCGTCGACATGCAGTAGGTGCGGCCGTCGGCGGGGCGCGGTTCGGGTGCGCTGGCGCAGCCTGTCAAGATTCCTGACGAGGCAAGGGCTCCCAGCAAGAGTTGTCTGCGCGAGACCATCGGGTTCTCCTGATCAGTACTTGTGCGTGGTGCGGGGCGCCGCCGGAGCGACTCGGCGCCGATGCCGGGGAACGCGGCCTACTTCAACGTGAACCGCGCAGCCACGGCTGGCTTCCCGTTCAAGGCCACGTCTGCAAGCACCTTGGTGCCGGCGCCGACCTTGAAGCTGCCCTTGGCTTCGAGCTTGTCGCCGGCCAGCGCCAGTGGCGCCTCGGTCTTCTCGTTGCCGTTGAACACCGTGACCTTGCCGGTGGCGCTGGTCAGCTTCATCGCCTTGCCGTGGTCGCTGACGTGGATGACGATCGAGTCGGCCTTGGCGACGAGTTCCATGTCACCAGCCTTGGTTTCGACGACGACGCCGCCATGCTTGGGCTTGTGGTCTTCGGCGGCGAAGGCAGGCGCCGCAGCGACGGCGGCGAACAGGAGGGTCGCGAAGAAGTGCTTCATGGTGCTTCCTTGGTGGGTTGAATGAACAGTGGGCTTCAGTGAATGGGCGTCGCGCTGACCACGTCGATGACGGTGATCCAGCCCGCGACGGACTGGCCGGTCCGGGCTGCGGCCATGAGTGCGGCCGAGAGGGATTCGACCTCGCCGTCCTCGCACAGCAGTTCCAGCTTGTATTCATTGATGACCTCGTCGCCGAGGTCCATCGAGTAGTGCTTCTCGTCGCTGTCCAGCGCCAGCAGCGAGCCCTTGACGACGTAGACGGCGAGGTTGTGGCGGCGGCCACTGCGCTCGCCGCCCCAGGCCGGGCTGTCCTTGAGTGCCGCTATCACGTCGGCGATGCGGCTTGCGTGCACGTAGGCCTTGATTTCCTTCATGGCGTCTCCTGGGTGGGTTGCGGTGCGGCGATGGCTTGCGGTGGTTCGGCGTCCTCGGCCGCGTCACGCGCGCGCTGCTTCGCTTCGGCGCGCGACTCGGACCATTCGTAGATCAGCGGCAGCAGCAGCAGCGTCAGCAGCGTCGAGGTGATCAGGCCGCCGATCACCACGGTGGCCAGCGGCCGCTGGGTCTCGGCGCCGACGCCTGTGGACAGCAGCATCGGCACGAGGCCAAGAATTGCCACCGACGCCGTCATCAGCACCGGCCGCAGGCGCAGCGCGGCGCCTTGGCGCACGGCGTCGCGGATCGACAGGCCGTGCTTGCGCTGGTCGTTGAGGAACGAGACCAGCACGATGCCGTTCAGCATCGCCACCCCGAACACCGCGATGAAGCCGATCGCCGACGGCACCGACAGGTACTGCCCGGTGATGAACAGCCCGACGATGCCGCCGATGATCGCGAACGGCACGTTGGCGATGATCAGCGTGGCATGGCGTACCGAGTTGAACGCCGTGTACAGCAGGATGAAGATCAGACCGATGGTCAGCGGCACGATCACGCCCAGGCGTTCCATCGCGCGCTGCTGGTTGTCGAAGGCACCACCCCATTCCACCCAGTAGCCGGTGGGCATCTTCACCTTCGCCTGGATCGCGGCATTGGCGTCCTTGACGAAGCTGTCCACGTCGCGGCCCTGCACGTCCATCTGCAGCACCGCATAGCGCTGCAGCGCTTCGCGCCGGACGAAGGTGTAGCCCTCGGCGAGCTCGATCTTCGCCACCTGGGCAAAGGGCACGATCGCGCCTTCGGACGTGCGGATCGGGATCGCCGCGATGGCCGACGGGCTGTTGCGGAACTCCTCGGGCAGCCGCACCGCGATCTCGAAGCGGCGCGTGCCGTCGATCAGCGTCGAGACCGCTTCGCCGCCGATACCAGCCTGCACGATGGCGAGGATGTCGTCGGCGTTCAGGCCATAGCGGGCCGCCGCCTGGCGGTCCACCTTGATGACCATCTGCGGCTTGCCCTTGTTGGCCTCGGCCGACAGGTCCGCCACGCCGGGCACTGCCCCGACCACGCCCTTGAGCTGCGCGGACAGTTCCTCGAGCTTGTCCAGGTCCTCGCCGTAGACCTTCAGCGCCAGCGTCGCGCGAACGCCGGAGATCAGTTCCTCCACGCGCATCTGGATCGGCTGGGTGGCGCCGAACACCGCGGTCTGCACCTCGCCTTCGAGGAACTCCTGCATCTCCCGGCCGAGCGCGGCATATGACTGTTTCGTCGGCCACTCGTCCTTGGGCTTCATGTCCAGCAGGACTTCCATGTAGTTCACGTCGGCCGTCTCGCCCTTCTCGGCGCGGCCGATGGTGGCCAGCACCGAGTTCACCTGCGGGTACTTCTTGCGCAGGGCGGCGTCCATGACATTGGCCACGCGGATCGACTCGTCCAGCGAGGTCGACGGGATGCCAACGACGCGGAACATGATCGCGTCTTCCTGCAGCGTCGGCATGAACTCCTTGCCGAGCAGCGGGAAGAGGGCGAGCGCGCCGACGAGCAACGCGATCGCCGCGCCGATCACCGTCTTCTTGCGGTCGAGCGCCCAGTCCAGCAGCGGCAGGTAGAGCTTCTTCGCGCCGCGCACCAGCCAGGTGTCCTTCTCCTCTTTGGGCTTGAGGATCAGCGCCGCCAGCACCGGCACCAGCGTCAGCGACAGCAGCAACGAGCCGGCCATCGCGAAGGTGATGGTCAAGGCCATCGGCTTGAACAGCTTGCCTTCCAGCCCCGTCAGCGAGAACAGCGGCAGGAACACGACGATGATGATCATGATCGCGAAGGCGATCGGGTTCGCCACCTCGCGCGCCGCTTCGAGCACCACATGGGTCCGGTTGATCGGCCGGCCCGACTCGCGGGCATGCGCGAGCAGACGGAAGGCGTTCTCGACCATCACCACCGCACCGTCGACCATCATGCCGATGCCGATGGCCAGCCCGGCCAGCGACATCAGGTTGGCCGACATGCCGAAGCGCTGCATGCAGATGAACGCGAACAGCATCGCCAGCGGCAACGTGACGATCACGACGATGGCTGAGCGGAACTCGCCGAGAAAGAGGAACAGGATCACCGCGACCAGGATCGAGCCTTCGATCAGCGCGTTGGTCGAGGTCGCCAGCGCCTTGTCGACGATCTCGGTGCGGTCGTAGACCGCCTTCAGCTCGATGCCCTTGGGCAGCGCGGCTTGCGCGATGGCCAGTTTCTCTTTGACCGCCTGGACCACCGTTGCGGCGTTTTCGTTGATGCGCGCCAGCGCGATGCCAAGCACCGTCTCCTGACCGTTGCGCGTGACGGCGCCGAAGCGCACCGCCGGCGCCTCCTTCACGTCGGCGATGTCGCGCACGTAGATCGGCGCGCCGTTGCGCTCGGCCACGACGATGGTGCCGATGTCGGCCGCGTTGCTGACCAGGCCCAGACCGCGCACCAGGTACTGCTCGACGCCGATGTTGAGGAACTGGCCGCCGACCTGCTTGTTGTTGGCGGCCAGCCGCTCCATCACCTCCTTGAAGGACAGCCCGTACTTGACCAGGCGCCGAGGGTCGATCTGCACCTGGTACTGCTTCTCCAGTCCGCCCCAGGTCGTCACGTCGTCGACGCCCGCCGCCGTGCGAAGGATCAGCCGCACGGTCCAGTCCTGCAGCGTGCGCAGGTCCATCGCGCTGAGCTTCTTGTCGGCGTCCTCGATCGTGTACCAGAACACCTGGCCCAGGCCCGAGCTGTTGGGGCCGAGCTCCGGCTCGCCGTAGCCCTCGGGCAGGCGGCCTTTCACCTCCTGCAGCTTCTCGCCCACCAGGCGGCGCGCGAAGTAGATGTCGACGTTGTCCTTGAAGTACACGCCGACGTAGGACAGTCCGAACAGCGACACCGAGCGCACGACTTCCACGTCCGCGAGGCCCGCCATCGCGGCTTCGATCGGAACGGTGAGCAGCTTCTCGATGTCCTCGGCGGCGACGCCGGGGGACTCGGTATAGATGTTCACCTGGGCCGGCGTCACGTCGGGGAAGGCGTCCACCGGCACCTGCCGGTAGGCCATGGCCCCGAGGCCGACCAGCACGGCGAAGGCCACCAGCACCAGCACCTTGTAGCGCAGGCTGGCATCAACGATTGCATTGAGCATGGTCCGTGGTCCTTCTCAATGCCCGTGGCCGAGCTGGGATTTCAGCTTGCGTGCCTTGAGCGCGTAGGCCCCGGAGGTGACGACCTGGTCGCCGGCCTTGATGCCCGACTTGAGCAACGTGCGGCCACCGACACGCTCGCCCGGCTCGACCTGGCGCGCCTCGTACGCCCCCTGCTCATAGACGAAGACAGTCGGCTGGCCCTCCAGCAGCACGATGGCCGCATCCGGCAAGCTGATGACATCGCGCTTGTCGCCGCCCGCCTCGATGGTCGCGGTGGCGAACATCTCGGGCTTCAGGCGGCCATCCGCATTGGCGACCTCGATGCGGGCCGCGATCGTGCGGGTGTCCTTGTCGAGCATCGCGCCGATGTGGCCCACGCGCCCGCTGAAGGTCTCGCCAGGGTAGGCCGGCACCGTCACCTTGGCGTTGGCCCCCAGCCGGACCTTGGCCAGCGCAGCCTCGGGCAGGTCGGCCTGGATCCAGACGCGGCTCAGATCGGCGATGGTGAACATCGCCTCGCTCGGGCTGCCCAGTTCGCCCAGCGTCACCTTTTTCTCGATCACGGTGCCGGCAAACGGCGCGGTGACGGCGAAGCCGGCAACGCCGCTGCTGCTGGCCGCCTGTGCGCCGCCGAGCAGGCGCAGCCGGTCGGCGGCGTTGCGCACCGCGGCGGCCGCCTTGTCGCGGTCGGCCTGGGCGCGCAGGAAGTCCTTGCGCGGGATGATCTCCTCGGCATTCAGCGACTCGGCGCGCTTGAAATCGGCCTCGGCGATGCGCAGCTCGGCCTGGGACTGAACCCAGGTGGCGTGCGCCTCGGCGACATCGACGCTGTCGAGCGTGGCCAGCGTCTGCCCGGCGCGCACGCGGTCACCCAGCTTCGCCGGCGCCGAGGTGATGCGGCCTTCGATGCGCGGCGCGACGCGGGCCAGACGGTCCTGGTCGGGCCGGATCGTCGCGGTCACCTGGATCGTCTCGCCGAGCGCTTCGGCCTTGATCGCCTCGACCTTCACGCCGGCGCGTTCCGCCTCCTCGGCGGTGAGGGTCAGTTCCTCGGCGCCTTCCTTGTGCTCGTCCTTCTTTTCGCCGGCATGCTCGGCATGCTTGTCGCCTTCGGCGGCATGTTCGTCCTTGGCTCCGCCCTTGCCGCAGGCGGCGAGCGAGAGAGCGACGGCCAGCGCCAGGGCGACATTCGTCGCCAGCCCGGCCAGGCGCTTCGGACGCCCCGCGTCGTCTTGCAGCGTGATCATCGTGCGCTTCCTTCCTGCGACCAGCCGGCCGCGTTTTCGAGTTCGATTCGGGTGGTGTGGAATTCGGCCAGCGCGTCGTTCAGATCGCGTTCGGCGTCGAGCGCCTGGCGATTGACGAGCAGCTGGTCGAGCAGGCCGATCTGGCCGGCCTGCCGCGACTTCGCGGCGAGCTGCTGGTTGTCGGCCGAGGCGGCGACCATCGCGCGCTGCAGGCGCGCCACGCGCTCGCGCTGGCTGTCCAGGCGGCTCCAGAGGCGGCGCACCTGGGCCTGGCCGTCGCGCGTCGCGGCGGCACGTTCGATCTCTGCCTGCGTCGCATCGCTCATGGCCTGGCCGATGGCCGCGTCGTTGCGCTTGAAGAGTGGCAGCGGCACGGAGAGCGTCAGCGTCGTGACGCGCTCGCGGCCGTCGGCCGGGCCCTCGCGGCCGACGTTCAGCCCGACCGTCACGTCCGGGTAGCGGCTGGCCCGTTCGACGCCGATCCGGGCCCGGGCAGCGTCTTCGCGTGCGGCCAGCGCGCGCTGCCTGGGCAAGGCCTGCGCCGATGCCAGCAGTTGATCGAGGCCGTAGGGCAGGGGCGCGCCATTCGGCACGCCAAGGTCACCGACCACCTCCGGCACGGCCGACGGCGGCAACTGCAGGGCGGTGGCGAGTTCGGCCTTGGCGTCCTGCAGATGCTCCTGCGACACCGCCAGCGCGTTGCGGGCGCGTTCGGCCTCGATCAGGGCGACGTTGGCATCCAGGCGCGTGTCCTCGCCGGCGCTGCGCCGCTTGGCCACCGCCTGCGCGGTGCCGTCGAACAGCTCGACCGAACGTTGTTCGAGCCGCACCCGCCGCTGCGCGGCAAGCACCGCGTGGAACCGCAGGGACGCTTCGGCGCGTGCCTGGCGCCGTGCATCCTCGATCTCGGCGCGCAAGGCCTCCAGCGATGCGGATGCGGCCTCGCGGCGCCGCGCCTGCTGGCCCCCGATCTCGATCGGCTGCGCGATGCCCAGGCCCCACTCGCGGGCGTTGCCATCGGGAGTCGCGGCGCTGCGTCGCGTGCGCTCGACGCTGAGTTCGGGGTTGTTGAAGAGCAGTGACGCCGCTTCGCGGCGGCTGCCTTCGGCGGCCGCCAATTGGGCCTCGCGCGCACGTACGGCGGGACTGGCGGTTTCGGCCAGCCGCAGCGCCTCGGCAAGCGTCAGCGGGCCTGAGCCCGCGGTCTGCGCACTCGCGGGAACGGTCGAGGCAGCCAGCACGAAGGCCAGCGCCAGGAGTGGGAATCGCATCGAATCATCCTTCTGGTCTCACGACAGAAGCGATTCGCCGGCGATGTGGAGGTGTCGTCAGTCAGTCCGCGAGCGAGACCATCACCACGTCGCCGCCGGATCGCGCGGCGGGGGTGGCATGGGCTCGATCCGGGCGCAGGGGGCTGGCCGGAATGTGGGAGTCGTAACGAGGTTCCGGCTGTCTCATGACGTCGCCGTGGGGCAGAGCGTCGACAGCGGAGGTTGCAGCAGGCATGAACGCGGAACAGCCCAGATGGCAGGTTTCGCAGTCCGTGTGATATGCGCCCGCAGTGTCGTCAGCATCCTCGGTGGCCGATGCGATCTCGCCATCGGCCTGATGCTTGTGTTCATGGTGGCCGAAGTGCTTCTTGGTCGAGACACCGGTTTCGTGCGCGCAATACGGTGCCGCCGCGCCCCAGACCAACTGGAACGGCACGACGAACAACAGAAAAGCGAACACCCAACGACGCATGATTCAGATTCTAGACTGGCAGTGTCGGGCCCGGCCCACGGCACTGGCAGGGCAAACCGCGACATTTTCCGATTCAGCATGGACTGCTGCTTCGAGCTTGATTGAGCCGAGCGGTCCGAAGCCGGTCAGGCGGAGGGGCGGCCGTGGTTCACAGGCGCTTGGCGAACGCCATCGGGATGCCGGACAACGCGCGATCGGGCCCTGATGTCCGTTCGGACCGCGTCGAAACGCCGTGACGTGTTGCCGTCGCCATCGGCACCCCCGACAGCGTCGTCGGCTGCATCAGGGTGTTGGAAGGCGTGCGGGCGTCGAGCCGTTTGGCGACGTTCATCGAGACGCCAGTGAACGGCGCGTCCGACGCCGCAGGCGCCGCGTGCGCGTAGGTACCCAGCGCCAGCGTCAGGGGCAGGGCAAGGGTCAGAATGAGGGCAGTGGATTGCATGGTGATCGGTCCGGCAGGACGGGGCGCCGACACGCGACGGTGCCGAACCCGCGTCGGGTTTGGAGACCGGCCGCAATCTACGGAGCGGTACTCAACAGAACTCTGTCGGGAACATGACAGGCCTGTCATCTTTCGTCGCCGCACGTTTGAGTCGATGACACGGTATCGTGCGAACTCGCGGCTTTTGACCTTCTGGCGATTTGGCCGCCGTGCTCCAAGAATGACGGGCTGCTGTAAAATTCAAGTATGGGTTTGTTGGTCAGAACGCTTCTGATTTGGTTGCTGGTGTTGGCAGTTCCTGCGCAAGGGGCTGCCGCCGCGACCATGGCGTTCTGCGGCCCGAATCACCATGGTGGCGAGTCGGCGTCGACTCGCTCCGAGCTGAGTTGGAACGCTTCCGAGCATTCGCATCATGGCGATGCCGCGCCTGCGCAGGTGGTCGATGCTGACGCAGCGGCCGATGCGGCCATCGCCGACGATGCGTCGGTGATGGTGAAGGTCAGCCATGCGGCCAAGCAGAAGTGCAGTGCCTGCGCCTCCTGCTGCTCGCTGGGTGCCATCCTGACCACGGTGCCGGTCATTCCGGCCACCGACTCGGCCCCGACGGTGTTCACCACCGTCGTGCCCACCGTCGACGCGTTCGCCGCCGACGGCCCTGACCGCCCCCCTCGAAACGTCCTCGCGTAACTGGCCCGGGCTGACGCGCGTGTAGCGACGCGCGGCCCTGCGCCAGGTGCCGTTCCGTCCCCGCCGCGGCTGCGGCAGGGGGCGTCCCCAGACGTTCACGCGAGGATTTCATGGTCCCAATCCCCACGCTCCGACGCAGGCCGCGCGCCCTGCCGAGCCTGCTTTTGACGGCGCTCCTGGCCGCGCAGGCACAGGCGCAGCCCACCACCACTACCGCCGCCCGCCCTGATCCGCTGGACCCGAAGGCCCAAGTGCCCGCGATGCGCTATGAGTCGTCGCTCGGGCAGTCTCGTCGCAGCGGCGATGACAAGCCCTTGGCCTGGCGCGATGCCAACGATGCGGTTGCACGCATCGGTGGCTGGCGGGTCTATGCCCGGGAGGCGCAGCAACCCGATGCCCCTCCATCGACGCCGCCGGCCGTAGCACCGGCGCAGTCCCCGGCCTCGACACCAGCGGCCGCCACCAAGCCGGCGCCTGCCGGTCATGGCGGTCACAAGCCATGAAGGGCGGCACAATGAACGACGACATTCACGGCCCTTCGAAGCCGAGACGCGAACGCCGCCCGCTCCGTTTGTTGGCACTCCTGACCTCTGCCGCCGTGCTGGGCGGCTGCGCCAGTTTCAGCCCGGATGGTGGCTTCGGCGCAGTGGAACAGACCGCAAAGGAACGGATCGGCAAGGACCTGCGCTGGGCTCGTACCGATGTCGACCGGGATGGCATCGACAAGCGTGTCGCTGAGTTGCTGGCCAGGCCTCTTGCGGTGGATGACGCCGTGCAGGTCGCCTTGCTCAACAACCGCGGGCTGCAGGCCGACTTTCAGGAACTCGGCATCACCGAGGCCGAGGTCGTGCAGGCCGGGCGTCTGCCGAACCCGGGCTTCAGCTTCGGGCGCATGAGCCGGGGCGACGAACGGGAGATCGAGCGCGGACTCCACTTCAACCTCGCGCGCCTGGTCGCGATGCCGCTGATCGGAAAGATGGAAGCGCGGCGTTTCGAGCAGACGAAGGCTCGTGTGGCGATGAGCGTGCTGGCATTGGCCGCCGACACGCGCAAGGCCTACTTCACCGCCCTGGCGGCGGAGGAGTCCGTTCGCTACATGCGGCAGGTGAAGCAGGCGGCCGATGCGAGTGCCGAACTGGCCCGGCGCATGGAGCAGGTCGGCAACTTCAACAAGCTGCAGCGCGCGCGGGAGCAGGCGTTCTACGCCAACGCCGCCTTGCGCCTGGCCCAGGCGGAGCAGACGCAGCGGTCGACGCGCGAACGGCTGGTGCGCTTGCTCGGCGTCTGGGGGCCGCAGACCCAGTTCGCGTTGCCCGAGCGCCTGCCGGATCTGCCGTCCTCACCACTCGAACTGCCGGACATCGAGCAGGTGGCCCTGGCGCAGCGCCTGGACGTGCAGGGCGCCAAACTGGCGGCGCAGCAAACGGCCAGCAACCTCGGCCTGACGAAGACGACCCGTTTCGTCAACGTGCTGGAACTCGGCGTCCTGCGCAACAGCTCGAACGAGGCACCCACGCAGCGCGGCTGGGAGATCGGCCTCGAGTTGCCGCTGTTCGACTGGGGCGGCGCGCGCGTCGCGCGTGCCGAGGCGGTGTACATGCAGACGCTGCACCGCGCGGCCGAGACCGCGATCAACGCGCGGTCCGAGGTGCGCGAGGCCTACACGGGCTATCGCTCGGCCTACGACATCGCGCGCCACCACCGCGACGAGATCGTCCCGCTGAACCAGCGCATCGCCGAGGAGAACGTGCTTCGCTACAACGGCATGTTGATCGGCGTCTTCGAACTGCTCGCCGATGCCCGCACGCAAATCGCCAGCGTCAACGCATCCATCGAAGCACTACGTGACTTCTGGATCGCGCAGGCCGACCTCGACATGGCCCTGATCGGCAAGCCGAGCCTGACAGCAGCCGCCGGCCCCGCGATGGCTGCTGAAGCCGCCGGCGCTGGTCATTGAACATGAAGGACTCTCATATGCTTTCCCGACGCAAGATGCTCGGCGGTGCTGGTGCGATCACCGCTGCCGCTGCCGCCGCCTCCGTCAGCAAAGTGGCCATGGCCGCGCTGCCGGAGCCGGTCATCCAGACCAAACCCGACACCATGCCGCCGCTGGTGCCCAACTCGGGGCGGCCCTACAACCCCGTCGTCACGCTCAACGGCTGGACGCTGCCCTGGCGCATGAACAACGGCGTCAAGGAGTTCCATCTTGTCGCGGAGCCGGTGGTGCGCGAGATGAGCCCGGGCTTCAAGGCCCATCTGTGGGGCTACAACGGCCAGAGCCCGGGACCGACGATCGAAGTGGTCGAAGGCGACCGAGTGCGGATCTTCGTCACCAACAAGCTCGGCGAGCTTACCAGCATCCACTGGCACGGTCAGCGCCTGCCCAACGGCATGGACGGGGTGACCGGGCTGAACCAGCCGGGTATCGCACCGGGCAAGACCTACGTCTATGAGTTCGTCGCGCGCCGCCCCGGCACCTTCATGTACCACCCGCACGCCGACGAGATGGTGCAGATGGCGATGGGGATGATGGGCTTCTGGATCACGCATCCAAAGGCCAAGCATCCGCTCATCGACGAGGTCGACCGCGACTTCGTGTTCCTGCTCAACGCCTACGACATCGATCCCGGCGCCTACACGCCCAAGATCATGACGATGCTCGACTTCAACCTGTGGAGCTGGAACAGCCGCATCTTTCCGGGGATCGATCCACTCGTCGTGCGACACATGGACAAGGTGCGCATCCGCATCGGCAACCTGACGATGACCAACCACCCGATCCATCTGCATGGGCACGAGTTTCTGGTCACCGGCACCGATGGTGGGCCGACGCCGAAGTCCGGCCGGCAGTACGAGGTGACGACGGACATCGCGGTCGGCCAGATGCGCCAGATCGACTTTCTCGCGGACGAAGAGGGCGACTGGGCCTTCCACTGCCACAAGAGCCACCACACGATGAACGCGATGGGCCACGACGTCCCGACCATGATCGGCGTGGACCACCGCGGCGTGGCCAAGCAGATCACGAAGCTGATACCCGACTACATGGTGATGGGCGAGCGCGGCATGAAAGACATGACCGAGATGGAGATGCCGCTGCCCGACAACACGGCCGCGATGATGACCGGCACCGGGCCTTTTGGCGCCGTCGGCATGGGCGGCATGTTCAGTGTCGTCAAGGTGCGCAAGGGCCAGAAACCAGGTGACTACGCCGACCCGGGCTGGTTCAAGCACCCGCCGGGCACGGTGGCCTACGAGTACACCGGCGCGCTGCCCGACCCCGCGCGCTTCAAGGCCGACGCCAGCCCCGGGCCTGGCTCCATGCCACCGGTGGCCAAGCCCTCCAAGGAGGTTGAGGTCAAGGTGCGCAAGCCTGCGGGCGGCCACTCGGGTCACTGAAGCGCCGCGGAACCCGTACCGCCCGCACCACCAACACCACTGCTGATCGTTACATCCCCAAGGAGATCCACATGAAACAACCTACCGCAAGACCCATACCCCGCCGCGCCGCCATCGCGCACCTGGCGGCAACGGCCGCTGCCGCGACACTTCCGATGCTGGCTGCACCCGCTCGCGCCCACGGCGACGAAGTGCACGCGAAGAAGGGGCCGGTGCGCAAGGAGCAGAAGGACTGGGGCATCGCCGGCGATGCCAAAAGCGCCAAGCGCAGCATCGAGGTCGGCATGGCCGACAACATGCGATTCACTCCGGACAAGATCGCGGTGCGACAGGGCGAGACGGTGAAGTTCGTTGCGCGCAACACCGGCAAGGTGATGCACGAGTTCGTCATAGGCACCAAGGCCGAAAACGGCAAACACGCTGAGATGATGGTGAAGTTCCCGACCATGGAACACGACGAGCCGTACATGGCCCATGTGCCGCCCGGCAAGACCGGCGAGATCGTCTGGACCTTTAACCGCGCCGGCGAATTCGAGTTCGCCTGCTTGATCGCCGGTCACTACCAGGCCGGGATGGTGGGATCGATCACGGTGGCGGCGGGGGGCAAGGCATGAAGCGGCGTCGCGCACTGGCTTCGCTGCTGGGCGCTGCCGGATGGCTGTCGATTCCCGTTGCCCTGCATGCGAAGAGTTCCGGGGTGCAGGTCGAGGTCTGGAAGAGTCCGACCTGCGGGTGTTGCAAGGACTGGATCACCCACCTCGAAGGCAACGGCTTCCAGGTCAAGGTCAACGATGTCGGCAACACCGCGGCCCGCGCTCGGCTCAAGGTGCCAGCCAAGCTCGGTTCCTGCCATACCGCCCTTGTCGGACGCTACGCCATCGAGGGGCACGTACCGGCGGCCGACATCCACCGTCTGCTCAAAGAGCGCCCCGATGCGGTCGGCCTGGCCGTGCCGGGCATGCCGGTCGGCTCCCCAGGAATGGACGGTCCCGCCTACGACAACCGGCAGGACCCCTACGACGTGCTGCTGGTCGCCCACGACGGCAGCACCAAGGTCTTCAACAGCTACTTCAAGCAAAAGGAACGTTCATGAACAACCAACGACTCTTCTTCCGCGCTGCGGGCCTCGCGCTCGCGTTTTCGGCCTCGGCCGCGATGCCGGCCTGGGCGGCAGGTGACGCCAGCGCGCCCGGCACGGTGATCGCGCAAGCCTCGACCACCGACATGACCGACGGCGAGGTGCGCAAGGTGAACAAGGAAGGCGGCACCCTGACCCTCAAGCACGGCGACATCAAGAACCTGGATATGCCGGGGATGACGATGGTGTTCGCGGTCAAGGACAAGGCGATGCTCGACAAGGTGAAGGCCGGCGACAAGATCAAGTTCAAGGCCATCAACGATGCGGGCAAGTTCACCGTCACCGAGGTGCAGGTGGTGCAGTAGTCCGCCATGGGCCCGCCCGCCATGGCGCTGGCCCTCGTCGTCGCGCTGGCCGCTGCGGGCCTGGCGTGGCACGAGTGCCTGCTGTTGGTGACCGCGGCACTGGCGGCGCAGCGGCTCGAGCTGTTGCGCATGGAACGCGCCGGTCCGCTCGACGCGTGGCGCATCGGCGCTCGCTGCCTCTTGGCGGGCAGCGCAGGCCTGTTCTGCTCGGTGGTTCTCGCAGTGGTGTTGCTGGCCGCTGCGGCCGGCTGGTGGCGACCGAGCCACGACCAGCCCGTGCTCACGGTCGGACTGATCGCAACGGTCGGCGCCGTCATCACCGCCATGCAGATGCGCGTCGATCGAGTCTTCGCGGAGGGCGGGCGTTGGCTGCTGTCGGTGCTCGGCGCGACGACGGGCATCCTCGTGGCAACTGGCGGCGGCAGCGCCTGGACCTGCCTGGTGTCGGGTGCCGGCGTGGCGTACCTGGCATGGACGAGTTGGCAGCTCGCAGCGGCCGGCGCATCGTTCCTGCGAACCGATTGAAGATCACTGCAACCACGGACACGAAAGCAAGCACATGAAGCACATCCGGACCTGCGGCGCACTGGCCGCGGCAACGCTCTCCGGCGCTGCCCTTGGCGCAACCCACATCGTGGACATCGCCTGGCCGCCCGACGGCCGCTTCGCGCACAAGGCGCAGATCGCCGCGGGCAAGTTCGTCGAGGTCTGCGGCAAGCTGGCGGTCGGGGACGGCGTGCGCTGGAGCTTCACTGCCGCAGCGCCGGTGGACTTCAACATCCACTACCACGTCGGCAAGGAGGCCGTGTTCCCGGCCAAGCAGACTCAGGTCACCAGCGGCCGCGACACGCTGAACGTCGCCGTGGCGCAGGACTACTGCTGGATGTGGACGAACAAGGGCCGTGACGCGGTGAGCTTGACGGTCGACCTGGCGCGTTGATCTCTGGGCGTGGCAGCCGGCGCCGTCGATCAGGTGGCCCGGCGACGCGCTCGGCCCGGCTGGAGTCCGACGGTCCTGCCGAGCGGGTGATGCGCCGGGGCCGCCTTCGTGGCGCTCTCGTGGGCGAGCGTGTCGATGATCGGGCAGTCGGGCCGGTCGTCACCGTGGCAGCAGTGCACGAGGTGCTCGAGCGTCGCCTTCATCGACTGCAGTTCCTTGAGCTTCTCGTCCAGTTCCTCGATGTGCGCCTGGGCCAGCGCACGCACCTGCCGGCTCGGCCGCTTGCGGTCCTGCCACAGGCCGAGCAACTCGCGAATCTGTTCGATGGAGAAGCCCAGGTCGCGCGACTGGCGGATGAAGCGCAGCGTGCTGACTTCCTTGGTGGCGTACTGCCGGTAGCCTGACTCGGTGCGAACGGCCTCCGGAAACAGGCCGACGCTCTCGTAGTGGCGAATCATCTTCGCCGACACGCCCGAGGCTTTGGCGGCTTCTCCAATGTTCATGCTCATCGCAATTCTCCCAAGGCTGCCACGGTTCGAGGCTGCTGATTCGTCGGCTCTGCCGCGCGCCCGTCAGCGACGCCGCGCCAGCGGCGCAGGGTCAGCGCGTTCAGTACCACGCTGACGCTGCTGAAGGCCATCGCGGCACCGGCGATGACCGGGTTCAGCAGGCCCAGCGCCGCGAGCGGGATGCCGAGCACGTTGTAGCCGAAGGCCCAGAAAAGGCCTTGCTTGATCTTCGAGTAGGTGCGGCGCGAGATGTCCAGCGAGTCCGCCACCAGCCGCGGGTCGCCGCGCATCAGCGTGATGCCGGCGGTCTCGGTCGCCACGTCGGCACCGCCGGCCATCGCGTACGACACCGAAGCTGCGGCGAGCGCCGGTCCGTCGTTGAGGCCATCACCGACAAAGGCCACCACCTCGCCGGCGTCGCGCAGTTCCTTGACGATCGCCGCCTTGTCGCCGGGCAGCACTTCCGCGCGCACGTCGGTGATGCGCAGTTCCTTCGCGACGGCTTCGGCCGCGCCGCGGTTGTCTCCGGTCAACATCACGGTGCGGATGCCGAGCTGGTGCAGGCGCGACACCGCCTCCGCCGCAGCCGGCTTGACCGTATCGCCGAAGGCCAGCAGGCCGAGCAAACGCTGCTGACCGGCATCGGACTGGACCAGCCACGACACGGTCCTGCCCTGCCGCTCCAGCCGCAGCGCTTCGGCGTGCAAGCCACCTTCTTGGAGACCCAGCTCGCGCAGCAGGCGCGTGCTGCCCAGGGCCAGCGTCTGCCCGCGCACGACGCCCTGGACTCCGCGCCCCGGCAGGGCCTGGGCCTCGTGCGCCTCAGGCACAGGCAGGCGCTCATGGCGAACCTGGTCCATGACGGCTACGGCCAGAGGATGGCTGCTCGACTTCTGCAGCGCGGCGGCCAGCCGCAGCACGTCGTCCCGCGTCGAACCATCTGCAGCCACCACGGCGGCGAGCGACGGCTTGCCTTCGGTGAGTGTGCCGGTCTTGTCGAACGCGACCACGGTGACGGCGTGCGCGACTTCCAGTGCTTCGGCGTCCTTGATGAGGATGCCGTGGCGCGCAGCGACACCCGTGCCGGCCATGATGGCCGTCGGCGTGGCCAGACCCAGCGCACACGGGCAGGCGATGACCAGCACCGCGACGGCGTTGATGAGCGCCTGCTCCCAGTCACCCGTGAAGCCGAACCAGCCCAGGAAGGTCCCCAGCGCGATGACCAGCACTACCGGCACGAACACTGCACTGACGCGGTCGACGATACGCTGGATCGGCGCCTTCGCGGCCTGCGCCGACTCGACCATGCGGATGATTCGGGCCAGCGTCGTCTCGGCGCCGACGGCCGTCGTGCGCACGGTCAGAGCGCCTTCGGCGTTGATGGCGCCGCCGGTCACCTTGTCGCCGACGCCCTTGGCCACCGGCAGGCTTTCACCGGTGATGAGCGATTCGTCGATGTGGCTACGGCCTTCGACGATGTCGCCGTCGACGGCCACGCGGTCGCCGGGACGAACGATGACCAGGTCGCCGACCACAACCTGCTCCACCGGCACGTCGAGCTCGACATCACCGCGGCGCACACGCGCTGTGGTCGGCCGCAGCGCGTTCAGCGCCCGGATGGCATCGGCCGTCTGCCGCTTGGCGCGCTGCTCGAGCCATTTGCCCAGCAGCACCAGCGTGATGACGGCCGCGGAGGCCTCGAAGTACAGGTGCGGCATGCCATGTGCCGCATGCTTGAAGAGCAGGTAGACCGAGAGCCCGTAGGCCGCCGAAGTGCCCAAGGCCACCAGCAGATCCATGTTGCCGGTCTTGGCGAGCACGGCCTTCCAGCCGGCGCGGTAGAAGCGCCAGCCGAGCCAGAACTGCACCGGGGTTGCGAGGGCCAGCTGCAGCCAGCCGTCCAGCATCCAGTCAATGCCGAAGAGCTGCAGCAGCATCGGCAGAACCAGCGGCAGCGTCAACGCGCCGCTCACGGCCACGGGCCACCAGGCCGGGAGGTGCGCCGCCGGCTGCGACTTCGCGTCCTGAACGTCCTTCGCGGTGTAGCCGGCCTTCTCGATCGCGGCTTTCAGCACTGCGACTGGAACGGTCGACAACGCCTGGATGCTCGCCTTCTCGGTGGCGAGATTCACCGTGGCGCCGGATACGCCGGGGATCTCTCGCAGCGCCTTCTCGACGCGAGACACGCACGAGGCGCAGGTCATGCCCTCGACCACCAGCGTGACGTCGGTCGTTGCCACGTCGTAGCCGGCCTTGCGCACCGCAGCGGCCAGCGTGTCGGCCGTCACTGCAGGGTCGGCGCTCACGACGGCTTGTTCGGTTGCCAGGTTGATGCTGGCTTGCCTGACGCCGGGGACCGCCTTGAGCGACTTCTCTACGCGCATGACGCAGGAGGCGCAGGTCATTCCGGTGACCTGCAGCTTGATGTCGGGCAGTGCGGCGGTGTTCATGGGATGTCTCGAGAAGTGGTTCGATCCTGGGCATCGTCAAGGTTCTAACGATGGCAAGGTCAACACCCACCGGCGATTCTGCCTGCTGCGAATGTGAACTTGCGCCATGACCGCTTGACCTTCCCACAGTAGGAGGGGGAAGAGTCGACCCATCAACAACCCACTGGACTCACCATGATTGCTTTCGAAGTCAACGACATTACCTGCGGCCACTGCGTCAGCACCATCACCAAGGCGCTGAAGGCGACCGACAAGGACGGCAAGGTGCAGATCGACCTGGCCACGCACCGGGTGCAGGTGGAGCCGGTGTCGGCTGACGCCGAGGAACTGGCAGAAGCCATCAAGGACGCTGGCTACACGCCGGTGCCGGTGAATGCGGCGAGATAACCGAAGCGCCCCTGCGACTGGGGCGCGGTCACCTGCGGAGCCTAAGACGTAGCACCCGGGCAGCGGTCGAGCGCACCCAGCGTGGCGTCAGGAACACGGTTTGCCGTCCCCCTGGGGGTCGCTCAACCCGCCATGCTCGCCTCGCCTGCCTTCCGATGTTCCACCGTCTTCCGCCTGCAGCCCGAAGCGGTCGCACGAAGGCGTTTTTGGTTCATTCATATCGTTGCCGCGGCCGGGTTGCTCGTCTTCGTGTCGGCGGTCAGCGCCGCGCAGATATGTGACGTTCATTGCCTCACGCAGTCGTTGACGCACGGTGAGGGTGGCGGCCCGCATCAACCAGACAGCGAACCGGTCGGCTTACCGGGCAACCACACGGCCGCTCAAGGACACGATTCCGGCCTCTGCCATCCATCGATGGCCTCTATCCCAGCCGCTGGCGCGCAGACCGCTGCGCACGGAAGCCCGTTCGGCGACCGATGGCGCTCGAACAGGGGCTTGTGGTTCGCCTCGCTCTTCTGGCCACCGCCGCAACCGCGGCCCAAGAGCGCTCACTCCTGAACCCTCACCGAGCCGCATCGACGCGGCTCAACCGCTTCAGGCCGGTTGCAATCGCGGCCCGCCTTTCAGTAGATTCTTGATGACTCACCAGAAAATTCAGGCCTGTCTCGAGGCCTGCGACGCGTGCGCGACGGCGTGCGACCACTGTGCCGGCGCCTGTCTTCAGGAGCCGGACATGCAGATGATGGCGCGATGCATCGCGCTGGACATCGACTGCGCCGCTATATGCCGGCTTGCTGCCGGATACATGGCGCGGGACAGCGCCTTTGCCAAGCACATCTGCCGGCAATGCGCGGAAATCTGCCAAGCCTGCGGCGATGAGTGCGCCAAGCACTCGATGGACCACTGCCGGGCGTGCGCCGAGGCCTGCCACCGCTGCGCGCAAGAGTGTCGCGGGATGGCGGCTTGAGTCGGCGTAAAAGCCAGGCGAGCAATGGTCGGGGCTGTCGGAACGGCGGTCTCCGCAAGCTTTCAATCAAGGAGTTCATATGCAATACCGATCAATGCGCCAGCTCGGCGCCTCTGTCCTTTTGGCGCTGGTCACCGTCTCCGTGTCGGCTCAGAACGCCGGCGCGATGGCCGGACACGCGGGTCCTGGCTCACAGAAGATGCACCAGCAAATGATGAGCGGCATGCAGAAGATGCAGTCGATGCCGATGAGCGGCGATGTCGATAAAGACTTCGCGATGATGATGCGGGAGCATCACCTCCAAGCCGTGGAAATGGCCAAGGTTCAACTCGAGCAGGGCAAGTCGGCTGAGCTGAAAGCGATGGCGCGCAAGATCATCGCCGACCAGCAGAAGGAGATTGCGCAGTTCGACAAGTGGCTCGGCGCAAACAAGTAGTTCGGGCGGCGCAAAGGTCCGGGCGTCTTGCGTGACGTGAGGCGCTCGGCCCTGCTCGTTGAAGGCCGACGCTGAGCACGAAAGGCCCCTGATGCGCTTCTGCAGTCGCCGCAGGGGGCCTTGACCTTGTCACGATGGCAAAGGTTCATCCTTGAGCCGGTGGCGGTCCAAGCACCGGCGATTGCCTCACCACGCCGCGCGCGGTGGGCTCGCGAATCGGCATCGACGATTGCACGGCGAGTTCAAGCCGGACGACAAGCTGGCTTGGTGCGGCGGCGCCTGACCAACAGTCGCATGGTGACCATGGCGGGCGACGGCATCAACGATGCGCCGGCGCTGACCCAGGCGGATGTCGGCATCGCGATGGGCACGATGACCGACATGGCCATGGACAGCGCGCGGGCGGTGCGGCTGCGCAGGTCGAGGGCGTGAGTGCAGGTGCCCTTGCGACGCCGCCGCCCTAGAATACGAACGCAGGAGCCCAATGCGATGACCTTCCACGACGCCACGATTTCCACTTGTGCCAAATGGCACGGTGCGGCGTCGTCTCGCTTGCGAAGGAGTTTCTTCGCATGACACGTGGTCTCCTGCGCGGCTTGGCTCGTGGCCTGATCGGCGTGTTGCTGCTCGCGCAGTTGGCGGTGGCCGCCTACGCCTGCCCGGGGCTGGCCGCCAAGGCTTCCGACACAGCCACGGCGTCCGCTGGCGCGGCCATGGACGCGCAGATGCCCGGTTGCGACGACATGGTCGGGGCGATGGACTCGGAGTCGGCCAATCTGTGTGCCGAGCACTGCAAGCAAGGCAACCAAAGCGACCAGGCGTCCACGCTGACCGTGCCCGTGGCGCTGCTCACGGCGCTGTACACGACGACGCCGGCGCTGCCCGGCAAGGCACCGCCGCGCCCCGCGGCGGCCACGCTGAGTGCACTGGTTGCGGCTTCACCGCCGCACGCCATCCTGCACTGCGTCTACCGAATCTGATCCTCCCGACGACGCTGCGCTGACGACCCTTCGCGGGTCGGCTCGGCGCACCGGTCGCGCCTGTCCGCCTTTGCGAGCCTCGCTCGCGCGAGGCCGAACGGGCCCGGCACGAAGCCTTGATTCGTTGTCTGGAGAGTTCCATGTTCACTGCTTCTTCACGACGCGCGCCGCGCTGGTCGTGGCTGCCTCGCCGCCGTGTGGCCGGGTCGGTGTTGGCGCTGCTGATCAGCGCAGCAAGCCTTGGCGCCCAGGCCCAGCCGGCGCTGAGTCTCGAGCAGGCGCTGCGCCTGGCGCAGGACCGTTCGCGCCAGCTCTCGGCCCAGGAGTTCGCGGCGGCTGCGGCGCGCGAGATGTCCGCCGCCGCCGGCCAATTGCCCGATCCGACCTTGAAGGCGGGCGTCAACAACCTGCCGGTCGACGGGGCCGACCGCTTCAGCCTGACGCGCGACTTCATGACCATGCGCTCGATCGCCGTGATGCAGGAACTGACGCGCGACGACAAGCGCAAGGCGCGTTCGGCGCGCTTCGACCGCGAAGCGGAACTGGCCGAGGCGGGCCGATCCGCTGCGCTGGCCGACCTGCGGCGCGACACCGCAATGGCCTGGCTGGACACGCACTTCCAGCAGCGCATGCGCGACCTGCTGCGGGACCAGCGTGCCGAAGCGGCGCTGCAGATCGAGGCCGCGGAGGCCGCCTATCGCGGCGGGCGAGGCACGCAGGCCGACCTGTTCGCGGCCCGCTCAGCCGTGGCACAGATCGACAACCGGCTGCGCGAGATCGAAGGCCAGCTCGCCAGCGCCCGCACGCGGCTCGCACGCTGGGTCGGTGCCGCTGCTGAACAGGACCTGGCCGCGCCGCCGTCGCTCGACGCCGCGCCGCTCGACGCGGCCGGCCTCGAAGCCCGGCTCGACCATCATCCACAGATCGCGGTGCTCGCCCGCCAGGAAGCCGCGGCGCGTGCCGATGTGGACGTCGCCAACAGCGCCAAGCGCCCGGACTGGAGCGTGGAGCTGATGTTCAGCCAGCGCGGTTCGGCGTACTCCAACATGGTGTCGCTCAACGTCTCGGTTCCGCTGCAGTGGGACCAGAAGAACCGGCAAGACCGCGAAGTCACCGCGCGGCTGGCGCTGGCCGAGCAGCTGCGGGCGCAGCGCGAGGAAGCCACGCGCGAGCACGCCGCCGAGACACGCATCTGGCTGCTGCAGTGGCAGTCCGGCCGCGAGCGGCTGGTCCAGTACGACAGTGCCCTCATCCCGCTGGCGACCGAACGCACGCGCGCCGCGCTGGCCGCGTACCGCGGTGGCAGCAGCCCGCTCGCCGCGGTGCTCGAAGCGCGCCGCATGGAGATCGACACGCGCATGGAGCGCCTGCGCCTGGAGATGGACGCCGCCGGACTGTGGGCGCGGCTCCAGTACCTCATTCCGCCCGAGCAGCCGCCCGTACCAACGAACAGCGCGACGAACGGCGTCGCGAACGGCACCACGGCATCCAAGGAGTCCCAGCGATGAACACCAAACCCCTGTTGATCGCCCTCGGCGGCGTGGTCGCGGCAAGCGTGCTCGGCGCGGCTGGCTACGCGCTCTATGCGATGGGCATGGACCGCGGTATGGGCATGGCCGCTGCGCCGGTCGCTGCCAGCGCCAGCGCTGTGGATGCCGCGCCGCTGCAAGCCCTGCCGCAAGGCATCGCCGAAGGCGAGGACGCGACGCGCCGCCACATCAAGGCGGGCCTCAAGGCCGGCGAGGTGGACCCGGCCACCGGCAAGAAGATCCTTTACTACCACGACCCGATGGTGCCGGGGAACAAGTTCGAGAAGCCGGCGAAGTCACCCTTCATGGACATGATGCTGGTGCCGGTGTACGCGGACAGTGATGCCGACGGCAGCAAAGTGACCGTGAGCCCGCGCATCCAGCAGAACCTGGGCGTGCGCACGGCGCCGGTGGTCGAAGGCACGCTGTCACCGGCGGTGGCTGCAGTCGGCAGCATCGCGTGGAACGAACGCGACCAGGCCGTGGTGCAGGCCCGCGCCACCGGCTTCGTCGAGCGCCTGCAGGTGCGCGCGACGCTCGACCGCGTCGCCAAGGGGCAGGCGCTGGCCGAGCTGTACGTGCCCGACTGGATCGCGGCGCAGGAGGAGTTCCTGTCGGTGCGGCGCATGCAGGGTTCCGACATGGCCGCGCTGGTCGACGGCGCGCGCCAGCGCATGCGCCAGGCCGGCATGGGCGAAGCGCTGATCGAGCTGGTTGAGCGCAGCGGCCGCACTCAGCCGCGTTTCACGGTGATGGCACCGATCAGTGGCGTCGTCACCGAGCTGATGGTGCGCGAGGGCATGACAGTGATGGCAGGAGCCACGCTGTTCCGCGTCAACGGCACCGCCACGGTCTGGGCCAACGCCGAGGTGCCGGAGAGCCAGGCCGCGTTGCTGCGGCCCGGGGCCAAGGTGCAGGCCCGCAGCCCGGCCGCGCCGGGCGCGAGCTTCGAGGGCAGGGTGCAGGCGCTGTTGCCGGAGGTCAATCCGACCACGCGAACGCTGAAGGCGCGCCTCGAACTCGGCAACCCGGGCGGGCGCCTGGTGCCCGGCATGTTCGTGCAGATGCAGTTCATGGACATGCGCACGGAGAAGGCGCTGCTGATCCCGACCGAGGCGGTCATCCAGACCGGCCGGCGCACGGTGGTGATGCTCGCCGAGGAGGGCGGCCGCTTCCGCCCGGTCGATGTCGAGATCGGCATTGAGAGTGGGGGCCAGACCGAGGTCAAGCGCGGCCTGCAGGCGGGCCAGCGCGTGGTGGTCTCGTCGCAGTTCCTGATCGATTCGGAAGCCAGCCTGAAGGGGGTCGAGGCACGGCTCAACGACGAGCCGAAGCCCGCGTCCGCCAGTGCCGCGCCCAGGCATTCGGGCACGGCCACGATCGAGGCCATCGGCCGCGACGCGATGACGCTGTCGCACGGTCCCATTCCGTCGCTGAAGTGGGGGTCGATGACGATGGATTTCAAGCTGCCGAAGGGCGGCGCGCCGCGTGGGCTGGAAGCGGGCGACCGCGTGGACTTCGAGTTCACCATGGAGGCCGATGGCACCCCGCAGCTCACGAGAACCACGCTGCTGCCGCCTGAAGCCAAGGCTCCTGCGTCCGCAGCTTCCGGAGCCTCGCGATGATCGCCGGGCTGATCCGCTGGTCGATCGTCAACCGCTTCCTGGTGCTGCTGGCCACGCTGATGCTCAGCGCCTGGGGCGTGTACTCGGTGCTGCGCACGCCGCTGGATGCGCTGCCCGACCTGTCCGACGTGCAGGTCATCATCCGCACCACCTATCCGGGGCAGGCGCCACGCATCGTCGAGAACCAGATCACCTACCCGCTGACGACGACGATGCTGTCGGTGCCGGGGGCGAAGACGGTGCGTGGCTATTCGTTCTTCGGTGACAGCTTCGTCTATGTGCTGTTCGAGGATGGCACCGACCTCTACTGGGCCCGTTCGCGCGTGCTGGAATATCTGAACCAGGTGCAGGCACGCTTGCCACCCGGCGCGACCGCCTCGCTCGGACCGGACGCCACCGGCGTTGGCTGGATCTACCAGTATTCGTTGGTGGACCGCAGCGGTCAGATGGATGCCGGTCAGTTGCGCGCGCTGCAGGACTGGTTCCTCAAGTACGAACTGAAGACGGTACCCAACGTCGCCGAGGTCGCGTCGGTGGGTGGCATGGTGCGCCAGTACCAGGTGCTGCTCGACCCGGACAAGCTCGCGGCCTACAAC
Organism: Ramlibacter sp.; assembly: GCF_050250995.1. Taxonomy (GTDB): domain Bacteria; phylum Pseudomonadota; class Gammaproteobacteria; order Burkholderiales; family Burkholderiaceae_C; genus Ramlibacter. The sequence continues at coordinate 7,347 of NZ_JBFWNP010000003.1, read as the reverse complement.
ATCCCGCACACCCGGGTTGTCGAGGCGATCCGCAAATCCAACCAGGAGGCCGGTGGCTCGGTGCTAGAGCTCGGCGAGGCCGAGTACGTGGTGCGTGCGTCGGGCTACCTGGCCTCGCTCGACGACTTCCGCAAGGTGCCGCTCGTGACCACTGATGCCGGCGTGTCGGTGCGCCTGGGCGACGTCGCGCGCATCCAGGTCGGCCCCGAGATGCGGCGCGGCATCGGCGAGCTCGACGGCGAGGGCGAGGCCACCGGCGGCGTGATCGTGATGCGCTCCGGCAAGAACGCGCTCGAAACCATCGCCACCGTCAAGGCCAAGCTTGCATCGCTCCAGGGCAGCCTGCCGCAGGGCGTGGAGATCGTGCCGGTGTACGACCGCTCCAGCCTGATCGAACGCGCGGTCCAGAACCTTGGCTTCAAGCTGCTCGAGGAGTTCATCGTCGTCGCGGTGGTATGTTTCGTCTTCCTGTTCCACCTGCGTTCGGCGTTCGTGGCCATCGTCAGCCTGCCGCTGGGCATCCTGATGGCCTTCATCGTGATGCACTACCAGGGCGTCAACGCCAACATCATGTCGCTGGGAGGCATTGCCATCGCCATCGGCGCGATGGTCGATGCCGCGGTGGTGATGATCGAGAACGCGCACAAACACCTCGAGCGCTGGAGTCATGAACATCCCGGCCACGAGCTGCAAGGCGAAGCGCGCTGGAAAGTGATCGGCGATTCGGCCGTCGAGGTCGGGCCGGCGCTGTTCTTCTCGCTGCTGATCATCACGCTGTCGTTCATTCCGGTGTTCACGCTGGAAGCGCAGGAAGGGCGGCTGTTCTCGCCGTTGGCCTTCACCAAGACCTACGCGATGGCCGCCGCAGCCGGCTTGTCGGCCACGCTGATCCCGGTGCTGATGGGCTACCTGATCCGTGGTCGCATTCCGGATGAAGGGAAGAACCCGCTGAACCGGCTGCTGATCGCCGCTTACCGCCCGCTGCTGGACGGGGTGCTGCGCGCGCCGAAGCTCACGCTGGCGCTTGCCGGGGTTGTGCTGGTGGCGAGCCTGTGGCCGCTGCAGCACATCGGCGGTGAATTCATGCCGCGGCTGGACGAAGGCGACCTGCTCTACATGCCCTCGGCGCTGCCCGGCCTGTCGGCCGGCAAGGCGGCCGAGCTGCTGCAGCAGACCGATCGCCTGATCAAGACGGTGCCCGAAGTTGCCAGCGTGTACGGCAAGGCCGGCCGCGCCGAAACGGCTACCGACCCCGCGCCGCTGGAGATGTTCGAGACCACCATCCAGTTCAAGCCGAAGAGCGAGTGGCGGCCCGGCATGACGCAGGACAAGCTGGTCGACGAACTCGACCGCATCGTCAAGGTGCCCGGCCTGGCCAACATCTGGGTGCCGCCGATCCGCAACCGCATCGACATGCTGGCCACCGGCATCAAGAGCCCCGTCGGCGTGAAGGTCGCCGGCGCCGACCTCACGACCATCGACCGCATCACCGGCGAGATCGAGAAGGCGCTGAAGGACGTGCCTGGCGTGAGCAGTGCACTGTCGGAACGGCTGACCGGTGGGCGCTACGTGGACGTGACGATCAACCGCGACGCGGCGGCTCGCTTCGGCATGAACATCGCCGACGTGCAGTCGATCATCACCTCGGCCGTGGGCGGCGACAACATCGGCGAGACCGTCGAAGGCCTGCAGCGCTTCCCCATCAACATGCGGTATCCGAGGGAGACGCGCGATTCGCTGGACAAGCTGCGCAAGCTGCCCATCGTCAGCGAGCGCGGGGCCCGGCTGGTGCTCTCGGACGTGGCCGACATCCGCATCACCGACGGCCCGCCGATGCTGCGCAGCGAAAACGCGCGGCTGTCGGGCTGGGTCTATGTCGACATCCGTGGCCGCGACCTGCGCGGCGCGGTGCAGGACATGCAGCGCGTGGTCGGCCAGAAGGTCAAGCTGCCGCCCGGTTACTCGGTGTCCTGGTCGGGGCAGTTCGAGTTCCTGGAGCGTGCCACGGCCAAGCTCAAGGTCGTCGTGCCGTTCACGCTGCTGATCATCTTCGTGCTGCTGTACCTGACGTTCAGGCGCTTCGGCGAAGCCTTGCTGATCATGGCGACGCTGCCGTTCGCGCTGGTGGGCGGCATCTGGCTGCTGTACCTGCTGGGCTACAACCTGTCGGTGGCAGGCGCCGTGGGTTTCATCGCGCTGGCCGGCGTGTCGGCCGAGTTCGGCGTGATCATGCTGCTCTACCTGAAGCAGTCCTGGGACGCACGTGTGGCCGCTGGCAAGACCGGCGAGGCCGACCTGAGTGATGCGATCCGCGAGGGCGCGGTGCTGCGGGTGCGGCCGTAGGCGATGACCGTGGCCGTGATCCTGGCCGGCCTGTTCCCGATCATGTGGGGCACCGGCACCGGCTCCGAGGTGATGCAGCGCATCGCCGCGCCGATGGTGGGCGGCATGATCACCGCGCCGCTGCTGTCGATGTTCGTGATACCGGCGGCATACCTGCTGATGCGAAGACGGCGCGAGCGACAGGAGATGGTGGTGCGCGAAGAACCGGCAGTCGCGTGAAGGTGACGGCGCGACGTCTCGACTTCGCCCGGGAGTCCGCACCACCTGCGAATCAAGACCCCAGCCAGGGCTTGATGAGCCATTGCCACAGGGCAAGGCTCGCCCCGATCCAGATCGCGACGATGAGGAGCGCGCCAACCTGACTGGTTGGCTTTCTGCCCTGCTGGCTCATCCAGTGGTCCGCCTGCTCGCGGCATTCGCCGAGTACCGGAGCCGGGATCAGCCGGATGGCCGCCCAGATCAAGGCGGGCAGCAGGACCACGTCATCAAGGTAGCCCAGCACGGGAACGAAGTCCGGAATCAGGTCGATGGGACTGAGCGCGTAGGCGACGACGAACACGGCGAGCGCCTTCGCGAGCCAGGGCACCGCGGGATGCCGGGACGCGAACCACAGCGTCACGCCGTCGCGCTTGATCCTCTTTGCCCATGCTTTCAGCCGGTCGAACACGGATACGTTCCCTTTCTCACGGCTCAGCGCCGCACCGCGACGGTTGATGGCGATTGCCCGCCAATCGCGTGGTGTTTCGGGCTGGTGCCATGGGAGCAGGGCCCTGAACGATCGGGCCCATGGACACCCAGCGATTGTCGATCCGCGGCCGCATCCTGGAGCCCGACGACCCCGCGATTCAGGATGCGCTGTCGGCTGTCTACGAAACACCGGAGCGCCCGCGCTGTCTGTGCGTGCCCGGCGGCGTCGAGATGTACGTCGCCTTTCACCGCCGCTACCTCGCCAAGCGCATGCCCGACACCGGCAGCCAGCACCATCCTTCCTGCGTGTCGTTCGACCCTTCACCGCAGCAATCGGGTCTGGGCGAGTTGGTGGGCGACGCGGTACTGGAGTCCGAGGGGGCGGTGGAACTGCGGGTCGACTTCGCGTGGAGCCGTCAGGCCGGCGGCCACGCGCCGGGCGGGCGGACGGAAGAAGAGCCGGGCGAGATCGAGGCGCCGCGGCGGCGCATGAGCCTGCGCGCGTTGACGCACTTCCTGTTCGAGCGAGCGGGCTTCAACCGCTGGTCACCGGCGATGGCTGGCAAACGATCGCAGGGGGTGCTGCACAAGTACCTGCAGCGCGCCGCCGAGCAGGTGAGGGCGAAGGGCGTCGTCCTTGCCGAGCGTCTGTACGTACCCGAGCAGTTCAACGAAGCGACACATGCGGAAGCAGCGCAGCGCCGGCGCGAACGCCTGGGGGTGCTGCGGCCCCACGATGGCGTGGCGCCGCTGGCGGTGGCGCTGGCCGAGTTCAAGGCAGCCGAGGCCTGTCCGGGCGGCTACCGAATCTGGCTGAAGCACATGCCCGACGCGCCGCTGCTGGCGTCGGCGAAAACCTGGGAACGGATCGCGAGGACCTATGCCGCAGTGCTCGAGGCCCGCGATGCCGACCACGGCCAGCGTGTGCGCGCGGTGATCACGGCCTTGATCCGCGCGCGGCGCGAACACACCTACGAGATCGACACCGCGACCCTGCTGCTCGCCAGCGACCAGTGGATCCCGGTCGAGGGCGTGCATGAACTGCCGCTGTTGCAGGCGCTCGTCGATGCGGAGCGGTACTTCGTCAAGCCGCTGCGTTACGACGCGCGCTGCGCAGCCGCGTTTGCCAACGCTCTGCTGCTGGACACGGGTGCCGTGCCGTTGCCGCTGCATGTCCTCAGCCCCTTCATGACCCCACGCGAGCGTGAGGCCAAGGCCGCCACGCTGCGCGCAGCGGGCGGTGGCTGGGTGTGGTCCACCGACGAGCCGATGCCGGTGCTGCCGCCGGCTGCACTGCGGCGCATGTGAGGGCGGCGCGCCTCGACAAGCGCACTTGAAGCGGCGGATTCCGGCGAGAGCATGAACTCGCCGGGATGTCCCGGTGCACGCCTCGCCAAGGAGCGCAGCCATGACCGCCGCATCCGCACTGCCCACCGTCACCTTGCACGGCGGCGCCTCGACCCCGACCACCTTGCTCGGACAGGCGCCCGCACGCATCCCCACCGCCGGGAAGATCCGCGCCGGCATCAAGGTGCTGACCAAGCGCGCCGCGGGCGAGCCGCGCGCCTGCGAAATCTACGAGCGCGGCCTGCGCGACGGCCACTCATTCGACCGCATCGAGCAGGCGCTCGCCGAGGCCCTGCCGCAGCTGAAGAACCCGCTGGTGCCGCGCAACGTGCCCTGGTTCACCGTGCGCGCGCAGGACTTCGGCAACCCGGCGCTGGCGGGCGAACTGATCGAGGCCTACGGCGAGGACCGCGGCGAGGGGCTCCACCTGTACCGCTTCCCGGTGGTGTTCCCGTCGGACCACTGGCAGACCGTGATGCCGCACGAACTGGCGGCCTGGGGGACGCACGACAAGCGCTACTGGTCGGAGTACGCGCCCGATGGCCGCGTGCGCCACTGCATGTGCCACGCCGCGGTGCCTGTGGACGCGCAGGGGCGGCGCGCGGTGCGCCTGTTCGGCGGGCGCAAGACGGTGATGCGCGAGGCGAACGGTGGCGTCTGCGAACCCGAGGCCTGCCGCGAGTACCAGCAGCGCGAATGCAACCTGACAGGCCGCTTCCTGTTCTTCGTGCCGGGCATCCGCTCGCTGAGCGCGTTCGAACTGCACACCACCAGCTTCTACGCGATGAACGCGGCGATCCAGAAGTTCGAGACCGTGGCTTTCCTGCGCGGCGGGCGCATCTCGGGATTTCTCGACCGCCAGCGCACGCCGTTCTTCCTGTCCAAGCGGTTGATGGAAGTGAGCCACATCGACGAGCAGGGCCGGGCGGTGCGGGTGCCGCAGTGGATCATCGACCTCGAGGCGCCCGTGGACGTGAGTGCGCTGCTGCGCGACCGCGAGGACGACGAAGCCGTGGTCGTGCAGGCCCATGCAGCCTGCGGCGTGCTGGAAGGCGAGTCCACCACGCCCGCCATGGCGGCCACCGAGGTCGCAGACGCCGAAGTGGCTCCGTCGCGCGGCGAGCCGACGCTGGACAAGGTCTTGGCCCTGGCCGGCAGGCTCGGTGTCTCCGCCGCCGACTTCGAGGCCTACGCGGCGCGGCGCTGGGGGCCGGGCTGGAAACTCAACCCGCAGGGCCGGCGCCGGGCCTGGGACGAACTGGATCGCCACCGCAACGACGCGCCGGGCTACACCGACAAGGTCGCCGCTGCGCTGCGGGAGACGTCATGACCACGCGCTCGGCGCAGCGGGTGGCGCACTTCTCCGACCTGCACTACGGGCCGCGAACCCTGGCCGAGGCCGACCGGTGCTTTGGCGCGGCGATCGAGCGCGCGGTGGAGGTCGGCGTCAACGTGGCGGTGATCTCCGGCGACAGCACCGATCACGCGCTCGATCTGCACTCACCGTCAGCGCTGGCGCTCGTGTCGCGTGTTCGACGGCTGGCGGATCACTGCCCCGTGCTGATGCTCCAAGGAACCTGGTCGCACGAGCCGCCGGGCACCTTGTCCGTGTTCCGCGAACTGGGCGGGCGCCATGCCGTGCACGTGGCCGATCGGATCGGGCAGGTGGGCCTGACCACCGCGGGCGACTGGGTCGTGTCACCGGGATGGGGCTTCGACGCGCTGCCGAATGGGCTGGCGGCGCTCTTCACATGCCTTCCTTCGGTCAACCGCGCGGCGGTCGCCGCGGCTCTCGGGGCCGCCGACGCCGCCGGTGGAACCGGCGAACATGTCGCGACACTGCTGCGTGGGCTCGCACCGAGCCACGCGATGGCACGTCAGCTTGGTGTGCCGACCTTGCTCGTGTCTCACGGCACGGTGTTCGGCTGCATCACCGAGCACAGCGTGCCGATGGCCGGCTTCGACCATGAGTTCACGACCGGCAGCCTGTTCGATGCGGGCGCGCAGGCGGTGCTGCTGGGGCACATCCACCGCCACCAGTGCTGGCAGCGCGACGATGGCATCGGCCGGCGCTGCATCGCCTACGCAGGGTCGATCGGCCGGTTCCACCACGGCGAGGCTGGCGACAAGGGCTTCCTGCTTTGGCAGGTAGGCCCCGACTCCGCCGCATGCCGCCTGGAAGCGACACCGGCGCGGCGCACGGTCGACATCAGCTTCGACGGCAAGCCCGACCTTGCCGCGTTGCGCGCCGCGCTCGCGGCGCAGCCGTTCGAGGGGGCCTGGGTGCGCCTGCGCTGGAGCGTGCCCGAAGAAGAGCGCAACGACGTCGACCTTGCCGCGATGCGCGAACTGCTGGCAGGCGCGGCGGGCGTGCAGTTCGAAGGGCGCATCTTGCCGGTGGTGCGCGTGCGTTCCGGCGGCATCGGCCAGGCCGGGGCGATGCGAGACAAGGTGGCGGCCTGGGCCGGCGTGGTCGGGGCGCGACCCGAACCGCTGTGGGCGTGTCTCGACGAGCTCGCGGCGCACGAGCCGCAGGAGATCATGGACGCTGCCTTGGCCGAGCTGGAGGCGGCGGCAGAGGTCGATGCGCGGCGACCTGAAGGCGAAGTGGCGAGCGACTTGAAGGAGTTGGAACTGGCAGGAGACTGCCTCGAGGTTTCATCGGGAGCACACGCATGAGAGTCCATTCGCTGATGCTCAAGGGCTTTCGCGGCATCCGCGACGGCATGGGGCAGGACGTGCTGGAACTGGACTTCGAGCGCCTGGCGCCCGGCGCCGCGCTCGTGGCCATCGCGGGCGCCAATGGGCGCGGCAAGACCACCGTGATGGACAACCTGACGCCGTTATGTTGAATTCGCTGCGTCAACAATCGTCCAACACGCGGCGTTTCACTTGTTTCACTGCCTCTGCAGGGTGGTTATCAACGGGCACGACAACTTGCCCCGCATCGAGCAGCAGTCGCGGACGAGG
>NZ_JBFWNP010000002.1:0-373539 GCF_050250995.1 Ramlibacter sp. | reverse complement strand
ATGGAATCGTGCCCGCCATCAGCATGGAACGCTGCCCGCGATCGCATGGAACGCCGCCCGCCATCGGCTGGAACAGCGCCCGCCATCAGCGTGGAATCGTGCCCGTCATCGGGTGGAATACGCACCGAGTTGACGAATCGCAAGGCGCACGCGTCCTGCACGCAATTCCAAGGCGTGTTAATCTGCAGCCCTGCTGGACGTTCAAAGGATCGTCGCTCTACAGGTTTACTTTCTCCCTCCGGCGGACTTGCAGCCCGCTGCGTCGTTGTCTGAACCCCCGTCGATGTTCTCTGGCGTTGTGCACCGCACGGCATGTTGCTGCGCGGGACCTCCCCTCAATGGAGACTTCATGGGAAACAAAATCTACGTGGGCAACCTGCCTTATTCCGTCACCGATTCCGTTCTGCAGAGCAACTTCGCCGAATTCGGCGGCGTTTCCTCCGCCAAGGTGATGATGGACCGCGAGACGGGCCGCTCCAAGGGATTCGGTTTCGTCGAAATGACGTCCGCGGAAGTCGCCCAGGCGGCCATCGACGGCCTGAACGGCATGTCGGTGGACGGCCGCTCGATCGTCGTGAACCTCGCCCGCCCGCGCGAAGCCGGCAACGATCGCGGTGGGTTCGGCGCCGATGGCTTCCGCGCGAAGAGCCGCGCAGGCGTGGGTTACGGCAGCGACGGCTTCGGCGGTCGTTGATCACCCGGTTCGCGCTCTGAAAAAAGCCGGCTCTGCCGGCTTTTTCGCGTCTGGCTCCCGAACGGCTACGCCATCCTTGCCACCGACAGCAGCCGCGAGCTGAGACGCAGCCGCTGCCGGGTGGCCGCGTCGACCGACGCCGAGAAGCGCACACGCCCTTCCTCGATGAAGAAGGCGAGCACGCTGCCGGTGGGATGCGCGCCGTCCGCGTCGACGACCGTCAGCACGCCCGGCGGCGCCGCGGAGACGATGTCCGCGATTCGGCCGGCCGACGAGCCGCGCACGAAGACCATGTGCAGCCCTTGCAGCGGGTCGCCCGCCTGTTGCCGCACGACGGTCATCGGCCGGCCGTCGCGCTCGCGCTCGCGCGCGAACTCGCGCAGGTCGCGCGCGAGCTGATCGTCGCCGATCACGCCCACGCGCAGCGGCGTGTCGGGTTGCGGGAAGGTGCCCGCCGGCCATTCGACGAAGCTCGGGAACTTGTGCAGGAACGCGGCCTTCACGAGCGACTCGCGCGGCCGCTCGACTTGCGCGCGCGCGTAGGCCGGCAGCAGCGCGGCCACGCCGAGGCCGAGGCCGAAGAGCAGTCGAATGCGGAGCCGGTCGGTCATCGTGTCAGCGCCACCATACGATCTGCAGCAGCGCCGAGCGCGGGATCTGCGCGGCCGTGGCGGCCGCGCCCCATTCGGCGTGGGCGCGGTCGGTGAGGTTGCGCACGGCGAAAGTCAGCTCGACGTCGGGCGAGGGTCGCCAGCCGATGCGCAGGTCGGCCGCGGTGTAGGAGGGAACCCGCGGGCTGGGCCGCTCGCCGATGTGCCGGGCATTCAGGTCCACCCACACGTTGTGCCGCAGGTCCCACGAGAAACCCAGCGTGTACTTGCGCGTCGTGTCGTTGCCGAGCGTGCTGGACGCGGGCGTCGGCGCCGTGCCCGCCTGGGCCTCGTAGCGCGGCGACTGCCGAAGGAAACCCGCCTTGACCCGCAGGCGATCGGACGCGCGCCACTGCAGCCAGCCTTCCGCGCCGCGCAGCCGCCCCGAGTAGTTGTTGCCGAAGGTCCCGGTCGTGCCGGCCAGGTCGAACGAGCGGAGCCGCGCGAAGTCGTGGACGAAGAACGCGAGCGAACCGTCGAGCGCGGCGGAGTAGCGGCCGCGCCAGCCGGCCTCGAGAATGTTCGCGCGTTCGGAATCGAAGTCGGGGCTCGGCACGAGCGGGAACGACCGCACGTCGCGGTCCACGCGCGCGGGCGTGCGCACCACCCGCGAGGCGGCGGCCCAGAACAGGTGGTCGCGCGCCGGCTTCCAGGAGAGGCGCAGCGTGGGCAGCCACTCGAGCCCGGTGTAGTCGTTGTGCTCGGCCTTGAGGCCGAAACCGATGCGCGTGCTGGCCGTCGGCGCGATCTCGCCCTGGGCGAAGACGTTCCAGAGCCGCAGGATGCGCCGCCTCGGCACGAGGTCGATCGCCGCCGCATTCGCCGGCTCAGCGTCGTCGCTGTAGCGGCGCCAGCCGGCGCCCGTGAGCAGGTCGACGCCGCCCAGCGACTGCTGCTGCTGCGCTTCGATGTCCAGCGTGTCGACGGTGTTGCGCAGCACGCCCTGCTGTTCGCGCACGATGCGGTCCGCGTAGGCCTGCACCTGCGTGCGGCGCCCGCGGTCGTCCGCGATGAAGCGGCCCAGCACGTGCGCGCCCTCGTAGTTGCGCAGGCCCGTCGCCGCTTCGGAGCCATGACGGAAAAGTCCGCCCGAGGCCATCCACTGCCGCGAACCCGCCGCCGAATCCCAGCGGAAGCCCGCCTGCGTGTGCTGGCTGGCGTCGCGCAGTCCCGTGCCGTTCTCGCGCTCCGAGCGGTCGGTCAGGCGGCGCTTCGCGACCACGCGCAGGCCGCCGCGCTCGCCGGTGAATCCCTGGCGCGCCGTCGCGAACTTCTCGTGCGTGCCCGCCCCCGTCTTCAGCAGGGTGCCGCCGGTGTCGAGCGCGCTGCGGGTGACGATGCTGATCACGCCGTGGAATGCGTTCGACCCGTAGAGCGTGCCGCCCGAGCCGCTCAGCACCTCGATGCGTTCGATGTCGTCGAGCAGCAGGTCCTCGCTCTCCCAGAAGACGCCCGAGAACAGCGGCGAATAGATCGTGCGCCCGTCGACCTGCACGAGCATCTTGTTGGCGAGCACGTCGGCGCCGCTGCGCGCGCTGATCGCATACTGCGCGGAATCGACGCGCGCCACCTGCAGATTCGGCGCGAGGCGCAGCACCTCGGGCAGCGAGGACGCGCCGGAGCGCCGGATCTCCTCCGCCGTGATGACGTAGACCGAGCCCGGCACGTCGGCGATGCGCTGCAGGCGCTTGCCCACGGAAGTCACCTCGATGCGGCTCAACTGGTCGAGCCCGAGATCGGCGAGTTCGCTCGCGGTCTGCCCGGCGGCGATCAGCGGCGCGGCAGCCAGCGCCACGGCGAGTGAGTTGCGAAAGCATTGCATGCGCTGATTCCTGCGAAGCCGACACGCATTATTCATGAGGCAGTTGCCGGCCGTGGGCGATGCGAGAAATTTGTGCAACGCGTAGGTGTGCGCCTACGAGCAAATCTGTTTCATCTTGTAGCATCGACTCCGCATGAAGTTTCGCCTGGGCCACCTCTCGGTTCGTCAAAAACTCAGCTTTGTCCTGGTGGCGTCGCTGGGCCTCGCGCTGCTGGTGGCCGGCCTTTCGCTGGTGGTGTTCGACCTGCAGCGACAGGCCCGCAGCATCGAGAACGACCTCGTCTCGCAGGCGGACATTATCGGCCTGGCCAGCAGCGCGGCGCTCTCGTTCGCCGACCCGAAGGGCGCGGCCGAGAATCTGCGCGTCCTGCGCGCCAACCCGTCGGTGCTCGGCGCGACGCTGTATTCGCCCGAAGGCGCCGTGCTCGCGACCTATGCCGCCGACGACGCGGCCCGTCAGCCGCCCCGCGCCATTGCGCCCGGCGCCTTCCTCGACAAGCGCACGCTGCTCGTGAGCCGGCCGATCCTGCTGGGCACCGAGCCGATCGGCAGCATCGTCGTGCGCGCGCGCCACAACCTCCAGGCCCGCGCGCTCGAGCATCTGGGCGCGCTTTTCGTCATCATGGCCGTGAGCCTCGTGGCGGCGCTCGCGCTGGCGAGCCGGCTGCAGCGCACGGTGACGGGGCCGCTGCAGGAGCTTGGCGAAGTCGCCGTGCGCATTCGCGACGGCGACTTCAACCTGCGTGCACGCAAGCGCAGCGAGGACGAGCTCGGCCAGCTGGTCGATGCCTTCAACGCGATGATGGACGAGCTCGGCCGGCGCGCGGAGGTGCTGCAGCAGGCCAACGAGGCGCTGCGCGCGAGCGAGGAGCGCTACCAGCTCGCCGTGCGCGGCTCCAGCGCGGGGCTCTGGGACTGGGACCTGCGCGCCAACACGATGTTCTATTCGCCGCGGCTGAAGGCGATGCTCGGCTACGCCCCTCAGGAATTTCCGGACGTCCCTTCGTCGATCCGCAGGGTGGTGGACGAGTCCGCGATCGCGACGCTGCGGGAGGCCTTGCGCGGCCACCTGCGCGAAGGCAAGCCGTATCTCATCGAACTGCCCGTGCGCCTGCGCTCGGGCGAATCGAAGTGGCTCTCGATCGCGGGCGCGTCGATCCTCGACGCGGCGGGCAAGCCGTTCCGCATGGCTGGCTCGGTGGTGGACGTGACCGAGCGAAAGGCGGTGGAGCACGAGTTGCGCGACGCGAACCGCGCGAAGGACCAGTTCCTCGCGACGCTCGCGCACGAGTTGCGCAATCCGCTCGCCCCCGTGCGCACGGGCGTCGAGATCCTGCGGCTGCGCCGCGACGGACCGGCGGCGGACACGCCTTGCAGACGATGCAGCGCCAGCTCACGCACATGGTGCGGCTCATCGACGACCTGATGGAGATCTCGCGCATCAGCACCGGCAAGATCCGGCTCGAGATCGGCCGCACGTCGCTCGCGAGCGTGCTCGAGGCGGCGCTCGAGGTCAGCCGGCCGGCGATCGAGGCGGCCCGGCATCGGCTCGAGGTCGTCGGCGCGGACGCCGGCATCGAGCTCGACGCGGATCCCACGCGGCTCGCCCAATGCGTCGGCAACCTGTTGAACAACGCCGCGAAGTACACGCCGCCCGGCGGCCACATCGTGCTGCGCGTCGCGCGCGAGAGCGCTGGCTGGGCCGCGATCGAGGTCCGCGACAACGGTGTCGGCATTCCGAAAGCGCTGCAGGAGCAGGTCTTCGCGATGTTCGCGCAGGTCGACCGCACGCTCGACCGCTCGCAGGGCGGCCTCGGCATCGGGCTGTCGCTCGTGAGGAACCTGGTCGAGATGCACGGCGGCACCGTGACCGCGGACAGCGAAGGAACGGGCCACGGGAGCACGTTCACCATCCGGCTGCCCTGCCATCCCGCAACGCAGGGGGAGCCGCCTGTGCCCGCCGAGGCGGCATCCTCCGGGGATGCGGGCGGCGACAGGGGCCGCCGCGTGCTCGTGGTCGACGACAACGTCGATGCGGCCGAGACGCTCGCGACGATGCTCGAGATGCTGGGCCACCAGGTGCGGACCGTGCATCACGGCGCGGAGGCGGTGGACGCCGCGCGCGATTTCCGGGCCGACACGGTGCTGCTCGACATCGGGTTGCCCGGCTTGTCCGGCTACGAGGTCGCGCGGCGCATGCGGAAGGACGGCGACGTCGCCGGCGCGCAGCTCATCGCGATCACGGGCTGGGGAAGCGACGCGGACCGGGAGCGCGCGCGGGAGGCGGGCTTCGACTCGCACCTGACGAAGCCGGTGGCGATCGACGCGCTCATCGCCCTGCTGGCCTCGGGGGCGCGGGCGACGGTGGATTGAGCGGAAATGAAAAGCCCGCTCGCATTGCTGCGGCGGGCTTTTGATTTTCTGGTGCCGGAAAGAGGAGTCGAACCCCCGACCTTCGCATTACGAATGCGCTGCTCTACCAACTGAGCTATTCCGGCGAAGCCTCGAATTATAGCGTACTGCCGGGGGCCTCCGCCGCCTGTTTCACGCCTCTCGGTGATACCCCGTCACGCGCTCGACCTCGTTCCTGCTGCCGAGAATCACCGACACGCGCTCGTGCAGCTTGCCCGGCTGGATGTCGAGGATGCGCTCCCGGCCGTTGGTCGCGGCGCCGCCCGCCTGTTCCACCAGCCACGACATCGGGTTGGCCTCGTACATCAGGCGCAGCTTGCCCGGCTTGTCGGGCTCGCGCTTGTCCCACGGGTACATGAAGATGCCGCCGCGCGTGAGGATGCGATGCACGTCCGCGACCATCGAGGCGACCCAGCGCATGTTGAAGTCCTTCTCGCGCGGGCCTTCTTTTCCAGCCAGGCACTCGTCGATGTAGCGCTTCACCGGGGCGTCCCAGTGGCGCATGTTGCTCATGTTGATCGCGAATTCCTTCGTGTCCGCGGGGATGCGCACGTCCTCCTGGATCAGCACGAAGGTGCCTTGCTCGCGGTCGAGCGTGAACATCGCGACGCCGTCGCCCACGGTGAGCACGAGCGTGGTCTGCGGCCCGTAGACGCAGTAGCCCGCGGCGACCTGCTTGCTGCCGCATTGCAGGAAGTCCTCCTCGGTCACGCCGGGGTTGCCTTCCTGCTTCTTCAGCACGCTGAAGATGGTGCCGATGCTCACGTTCACCTCGATGTTCGAGGAGCCGTCGAGCGGGTCGAACAGCAGCAGGTATTCGCCCTGCGGGTAGCGGTTGGGCACGACGTAGATGCCCTCCATCTCCTCGCTCGCCATCGCGGCGAGGTGGCCGCCCCATTCGTTGGCGTCGATCAGCACCTCGTTGGCGATGATGTCGAGCTTCTTCTGCACCTCGCCCTGCACGTTCTCGCTGCCGGCGGTGCCGAGCACGTCGCCGAGCGCGCCCTTGTTGACCGAGATGCTGATGCGCTTGCAAGCGCGCGCGACGACTTCGATCAGCAGGCGCAAATGCGAGGGGATGTGACCGTCGACGCGCTGCTTTTCGACGAGGTAGCGGGTGAGGGAGATGCGTGCGGTCATACGGGCAATCCTGCAATCTGAACTTGACGACCGACCCGAATTTTCGTGTCGGCAAAGAATCGATTTACATTGTCGCTGCGAGGCGCCTCACCCTTCAACGCGACGTTCCAGGATTTGATCTCGTCGCGCGCGGACGGACAATACTCGTCCAGTAGGCGAAGTGTGCCGTTCTTCTTCCCGACCAGGGCTTGCTTGTCGAATTCATGCACTTCGACGGCATGCAGTGCACTCGGCAAAGTGGAAGCCTCGACAAAGTAGTCCCACCGCTTCTCGTTCGGCATTTTGCCGATCATGGCTTCTTCAAAGTCGACACTGGAGAGCACCGTCGCATTGCGACGTTCGATCAACAAGTTGCGGTGCTCGCCCTTCAACGCCTGCTTGCCGAGCTTCACGAACTCCGACCAATTCTCTTCGGCACGAAAGGATTTCACCGAACCAGGTCCTCTTCGGAAAGTTGCGAAAAATCGAGATCGAGTTGCCCGATGACTTCGGCGAGGCTCGATGAGTACTTCAGCAGCTCGCCCCAGCTCGACTTGTCGGGATCGCTCGAATAGGTTTGCAGGGATGAAATGTCCTTGGCCTTCACCGATTTCGACGAACCCGAGGACCCCGAATAGGCCAGGTAGTAAGTCCGTGCCTTTGTAGCGGAGAGACGGGAGACAAGCTCCTTGTTGGGCGCCGTGCTTCTCAACTCGAATGCATCGAGCATCTGGCGAGTCCCCGCCTTCTCTCTCGAGCGTGCGACCCGGAGGCGATTGATGGCCCATGCGAAGTCCACCATCAAGGGAGAGTGGGAAGAGACGACAACCCGATACCCCCGAGCGAGCAGGTGAAGGATTCCGATTCCAACGGCAAAAAGCGCCTTTGGATGAAGGCCGAGTTCGGGCTCTTCGAGAATGACCGTGCGGATGTTCGCAACGCCCTGCTTCTGCAGCCGCGGATTGCCTCCGGACGGCATCAACTCGTAGAGAGCTATGAGCAGTGGCACGAACTCGCGTTGTCCTGCGGTCCAGGCCATGTAAGGAATCGAGCTGCTCTGACCCGCCTTGAGTATCAGCCGGCTCTGCGGAGAGCTTCGATCGACATCGAGCGTGGCGCTATGGAAGATCGCTTCGTCGAAGAGATCGCGCAGCTCCTTCGGCAACCGGTTGGCGATGGGAAAGATCTTCGACTCGGCATCGCTCAACCACCGCGCGAGACGCTCGCTTTGCGCGCGCGCGACATACGGAGTACCGGGGACATGCTGCTGAAAATTGCGCGGCCAGCCGTCCGTGAGAAGAAGTGCGCGATGGGCAGGAATGAAATACGTGGATTCGACCGGCTCTTCCTCTTCACCGGAGCGTCGTCCGGATGCGCGATTGAAGATCGTCCGAAGATTGACCTCTTTCCCGTTGAACCGAATGGAGGTCGTCCCCGGAACGTAACCCTTTCCCATTCCTTCGCCGAAAAAGAGATCCAGGGGACGAAGCTCATCCCTGGTTTTCCAGTTGGAGCCGAATTTCTCCCAGTCCGACCGAACGGAAATCGGATCCGTGACCAGCTTGAGCCATTGAAGGATGAGGCTCTTGCCCGTCGCCTGGTGGCCCACCAGGATCGTCAAGTCACCTTCCGCGCCGAAATCGATCTCTGCAGCATCGATCTGCGCGAACCGCCGAATCGAAAGTTTCAACGCGCTGTTCATCCGACGGGAGAATAGCTCATCAGTCGGCCAACGCGCGCGTGACCACCTCGCGCACGTCGTTGCTCAAATCGGGCCGGGCGGCCACGCGCGCGATGGCTTCGCGCGCGGCGCCGCGCAGCGGCTCGGCCAGCTTCTTCCAGCGGTCGAGCGCGCGCGCGAGGCGGGCGGCGACCTGCGGGTTGATCGCGTCGAGCTCGATCACGCGCTCGCTCCAGTACACGTAGCCCGCCGCGTCGCCGCGGTGGAAGCCGCCGGGGTTGCCGCTGCAGTAGCTGAAGATCACGCTGCGCGCGCGGTTCGGGTTGCGGATGTTGAAGTCCGGGTGCGACATCAGCTGCTTCACCGCCGGCAGCACGTTGCCGCCACGGTCCGGAGCGCCCGCCTGCAGCGCGAACCACTTGTCGAGCACCAGCGGTTCGTCCTTGAACATCGCATGGAAGCGCCGGAGCGCATCGGCCGCGAGCGCATGGCCGCCGATCACGAGCGCGGCGAGCGCGTTGAAGCGGTCGGTCATGTTGCCCGCGTCCTTGAAACGCTGGAAAGCCTTGCCGGGCCACACGGAATCGCCCGACGCGCGGGCGGCCAGGCACAGGTGCGTGAGCGCGAGGCCGGCCAGCGCCCGGCGGCCGCTCGACACGGGGTCGGGCGTGTACGCGCCGGTGTCGCGGTTCTGCTCGTAGGCCGCTTCCCAGTCGGCGAACAGCTCCCGGGCGATCTGCTCGCGCATGGCCTCGCGCACGAGGTGGATGCGCTGCGGATCGACGACGTCGAGCTGCTCGGCGATGTAGGTTTCGGCCGGCAGCGTGAGCACGAGTTCCTTGAAAGCGGCGTCGAGCGCGGGATTGCGCAGCACGACGCGCATGGCGTCGAGGTAGGGCGCATCGAGCGTCACGTTCGCGCCGGCCGCGCCGTCGCCGCGGATGAACGACAGCGCGCGCGCCGTCGCGAGGCGCTGCGCGGCCTCCCAGCGGTTGAACGGATCGGTGTCGTTCGCGAGCAGGGCGAGCAGCTGCTCGTCGGTGTAGTCGAAGTCGAGGATCACCGGCGCGCTGAAGCCGCGCAGCAGCGAGGGCACGGGCGCGGCCTGCAGGCCTTCGACCGTCAGCGTCTCGTTCGCCTGCGTCATGACGTGCATGCCGCTCGCGACTTCGCGCCCGGTGTCGTCGAGCAGGCCGTAGGCGACGGGAATCAGGTATGGCTGCTTCTCGGGCTGGCCGGCGGTCGCCGCGCAGCTTTGCGAGAGCGCGAGCGTGTAGCGCCCCGTCGCCGCATCGAAACTGCCTTGCGCACGAACGCGGGGGGTGCCTGCCTGCGAGTACCAGCGCTTGAACTGGTCGAGGTTCTGCGCGAGCGGCGAGGCGGGATTCGCGTCCGCGATGGCCTGCGCGAAATCGTCGCAGGTCACCGCATGGCCGTCGTGCCGCTCGAAGTACAGCGTGATTCCCCTGGCAAAACCTTCGCGGCCCACGAGCGTCTGCATCATCCGCACGACCTCGGCGCCCTTCTCGTAGATGGTGACCGTGTAGAAGTTGTTGATCTCGAGGTACTGGTCCGGCCGGACCGGGTGCGCCATCGGGCCCGCGTCCTCCGGGAACTGCGCGGTGCGCAGCACGCGCACGTCCTCGATGCGCTTGACGGCGCGCGCGGACGCTTCGCCCGCGAGGTCCTGGCTGAACTCCTGGTCGCGAAAGACGGTGAGGCCTTCCTTCAGCGAGAGCTGGAACCAGTCGCGGCAGGTGACGCGGTTGCCGGTCCAGTTGTGGAAGTACTCGTGGCCGACGACCGACTCGATGTTCGCGTAGTCGGTGTCGGTGGCCGTGGCCTGGCTCGCCAGGACGTACTTCGTGTTGAAGACGTTCAGGCCCTTGTTCTCCATCGCGCCCATGTTGAAGTCGCTGGTGGCGACGATCATGAAACGCTCGAGGTCCAGCGGCAGCTTGAAGCGCGCCTCGTCCCAGACGACCGAGGCCATGAGCGAGTTCATCGCGTGCTCGGTCTTGTCGAGGTCGCCGGGACGCACGTAGACCTGCAGCAGGTGTTCCCGGCCCGAGCGCGAGGTGATGCGCTGCTCGCGGCAGACGAGCTGCCCCGCGACGAGCGCGAAGAGGTAGCTGGGCTTGCGGAAGGGGTCCACCCACTTCGCGAAATGGCGGCCGTCGCCCAGGTCGCCCTGCTCGACGAGGTTGCCGTTGGAGAGCATCACGGGGTACTTGCGCTTGTCCCCGCGCAGCGTGACGGTGTAGTTCGCCATCACGTCGGGCCGGTCGAGGAAGTAGGTGATGCGGCGGAAGCCCTCGGCCTCGCACTGCGTGAAGAACGAGTCGTTGCTGACGTACAGGCCCATCAGCTTGGTGTTCTTCGCGGGCGCGCAGGTGGTGAAGATCTCGAGGTCGAACGCGTCGTTGCCGGCGGGCAGGTTTTCCAGCACGAGCTGGCCGTCCTCCATCCTGAACGAGGTGCCCTGGCCGCCCACGAGCACGCGCGCGAGGTTGAGCTCCTCGCCGTCGAGGCGCAATGCCTGCGGCGCGACGTCGGGGTTGCGGCGAATGCGCATGCGGTTGAGCACGCGGGTCTTGACGGGGTCGAGGTCGAAGCAGAGATCGACCGAGTCGATCCACCAGGCCGGCGGCTGGTAGTCCGCGCGGTGGATCACACGGGATTGGCCTTCACGCATGGCGTGTCTCCATCAGGTTCTTGTGGGTGAGTTCGTGGAAGTCGCGCGCCTGCGCGATCACGTGGTCGCCGCGAAGCGCGTCGGGCGAATGCGTGGTGCAGATCGCCACGGCACGCATGCCCGCGCGCCGCGCGGCCTCGATTCCGAAAGGGGCGTCCTCGAACACGATGCACTGCGCGGGCGCCATGCCCAGGCGCCGCGCCGATTCGAGGAAGAGGGCGGGGTCGGGCTTGCCCGGCAGGCCCTCGTCGCCGCCGATGACGACCTCGGGCGCCTGCGCGAGCTTCAGGCGCGACAGGGTGAACTCGATGTTGCCGCGGTCGCCCGCCGTCGCCACCGCGATCCTCAGGCCGCGCGCCTGCGCATCCGCGACGAACTCGCGCAGGCCCGCAACCTCGCGGAAGACCGGCGCGAAGATCTCGCGGTAGATCGCTTCCTTCTCGCCGATCAGCTGCAGCGCGCGTTCCTCGGACACGTCCGCGCCGAACAGCTCGCGGATGCACTCCACGCCGTTGCGCCCGGTGGTGCGCTTCAGGATCTCCTCGACCGGCATCCGCACGCCGTGGCGCCGAGCGAACTCGGCCCAGCTATCCGCGTGCGAAGGCATCGAGTCGACCATGGTCCCGTCCATGTCGAGGATGAACGCGGACGCGTCCATCACACGCCCTGCTTCAGCGAAGCCTCGATGAAGGTGTCGAGGTCGCCGTCCAGCACCTTCTGCGTGTTCGAGATCTCGACGTTCGTGCGCAGGTCCTTGATGCGGCTCTGGTCGAGCACGTAGCTGCGGATCTGGTGGCCCCAGCCCACGTCGGTCTTGGTCGCCTCCAGCTCCTGCTGCGCAGCCATGCGCTTGCGCATCTCGAAGTCGTACAGGCGCGAGCGCAGGCGCCGCCAGGCGACGTCGCGGTTCGAGTGCTGGCTGCGGCTGTCCTGGCACTGCACGACGATGTTGGTCGGGATGTGCGTGAGGCGCACCGCCGAATCGGTCTTGTTGATGTGCTGGCCGCCCGCGCCCGAGGCGCGGTAGGTGTCCACGCGCACGTCGGCCGGGTTGATGTCGATCTCGATCGTGTCGTCGATCTCCGGGTACACGAACACGCTCGCGAAGCTCGTGTGCCGGCCGCCCGACGAATCGAACGGCGACTTGCGCACGAGCCGGTGTACGCCCGTCTCGGTGCGCAGCAGGCCGAAGGCGTACTCGCCCTCGATCTTGATCGTGGCGCTCTTGATGCCCGCGACGTCGCCCGCCGTCTCATCCTCGACCGTGGTCTTGAAGCCCTTGCGCTCGGCGAACTTGAGGTACTGCCGCAGCAGCATCGAGGCCCAGTCGCACGCCTCGGTGCCGCCGGCGCCCGCCTGCAGGTCGAGGAAGCAGTTGTTGGGGTCCGCCGGCTGGCTGAACATGCGCCGGAACTCGAGGTCCTTGACGATGGCCTCGAGCCGCGCCGTGTCTTCCTCGATGGTCGCGAGGCCGGCTTCGTCGCCTTCCTCCTTGCTCATCTCGTAGAGCTCGAGGTCGTCCGACAGGTCGCGCGCGAGGTCGGTGAGCGACACCACGACCGAATCGAGCTGCTTCTTCTCGCGGCCGAGCTCCTGGGCCTTCTTGGGATCGTTCCAGACCGCCGGGTCTTCCAGCGATGCGTTGACGGTTCTCAGGCGCTCCGATTTGGCATCGAAGTCAAAGATACCTCCGAAGCTCGATCGTGCGAGCTTGAAGGTCGGAGAGGGTGGTGCCGATCAGGTTGATGCGTTCCGCGTCCATCGTGTTCTTTCGTGTTCGTTGGCGCGCATTTTCTCATGCCGGCGCGTGCGAGGGCGCGGGCGGGGGCATGTGCCGCGGCAGATGCACGGTGAACTCCGCGCCTTCGCCGGGCGCGCTGCGCACCGTGATGTCGCCGCCGTGCGAGCGCACGATCTGCCGCGTGATGTAGAGGCCCAGGCCGAGGCCCGCGACCTTCTGCGGCCCGTTCACGCGCTCGAACTGCGCGAAGATGCGCTCCTGGTCCTCGGGCGCGATGCCCATGCCGCCGTCGCGCACGGACAGCAGCGCCTCGCTGCCGGCGTCCGTCAGCTTCACATGCACCGGCGAGCCGCCGCCGTAGCGCAGCGCGTTCGACACGAGGTTGGCGAGCACCTGCTCGATGCGGAAGGCGTCGCACTCGGCGGGCAGCGCCGCCGGCGCATCGATCGTGATCTCGGTGCCGGCCGTTCGCGCCTGCTCGGTGAAGTTCTCGACGGTGCGCCGCGCCACGTCGGCCAGGTCGGCCGGCGCGGGGACGATGGCCAGGTGCCCGCTGCGAAGCCGCGCGACGTCGAGCATGTCGTCGATGAGGCGCACCATGCCGCGCACCTGGCGGTCGTCGCGCTCGGCCATCTTGCGCAGGGCGTTCATGTCGAGCGCGCCCGGGTCCTTGTCGAGCATCTTCAGGCGCAGCTGCGCCTGGAGATAGAGCGTGTTGAGCGGCGTGCGCAGCTCGTGCGACACCATCGACATGAAGTCGTCGCGCATCTCCACCGCGCGCTCGAGTTCCGCGCGCGCGGCCTCCAGCGCCACGCGCTGGCGATAGAGGTCGACGAAGACGTTGACCTTGCCGCGCACCGCATGCGTGTCGAGCGGCTTGTAGAGCACGTCGACCGCGCCGGACTCGTAGCCGCGGAAAGAGTAGTTCAGCTCGCCGCCGGCGGCCGTGACGAAGACGATCGGGATGCGCCGCGTGCGGTCGGTGCTGCGCATCATCTCGGCCAGCTCGAAGCCGTTCATGGCGGGCATCTGCACGTCGAGGATCGCGAGCGCGAATTCGTGGTCGAGCATGAGCGCGAGCGCGTCCTCGCCCGAGCGCGCAAGGTGGCAGCGCCGCCCCGGCGCGCGGATCAGCGCCTCGAGCGCGACGAGGTTCTCCTGCAGGTCGTCGACCAGCAGGATGTTGGTCATGACTTCCTGGCTCACGCCGTCGTTCCCCATTGCATCATCAGTTCGGACAAGTCTTCCAGCCGGAGCACGGCATCGGGCTTCATTCTCTTCAGGGCCGACCGGGGCATGGCCGGGTAGGGCGCCTGCGCCGGGTCCTGCACGATTGTCGTGCCGCCCCGGGCGGCCACGGTCGCCAGGCCCAGCGCGCCGTCCTCGTTGGCGCCGGTCAGCAGCGCCGCCGCGAGGGCGGGGCCGTAGGCGTCGGCGCAGGTCTCGAACAGCACGTCGATCGAGGGCCGCGAGAAGTTCTGCGGCGGATCGCAGCTGAGCGAGAAGCTGCGGTCCTGCTCCACCAGCAGGTGGTAGCCGGGCGGCGCGAAGTACACGTGCCCCGGCGCGATGGCCACGCCGCTCGCGGCCTCGGAGACCGGCACGCGCGAGCGCAGGCCGAACACCTCGGCGAGGCGGCTCTCGTGGTCCGGCGGCAGGTGCAGCAACGCGACCACGGGCAGGCCGTAGCCGGAGGGCAATGTCTGCAGCAGCTGCATGAAGGCGTCGAAACCGCCGGCCGAGGCGCCGAGCGCCACCAGCTCCGGCCGGCGCGCGGCGAGCGCGTCCAGCGACGCGGGGGAAGCGGTCATTGGGCGACCTTGCGGTAGATGCGCTCGGCCCGCGCCACCTGCTCGAAGCGGGGCTTCCAGGCGGAGAACTCCATCGTCTCCTTCGTGCCCAGGCCGAGGAAGCCGCGGTGCGCGAGCGAGTCGTGGAAGAGACCCAGCGCGCGGTCCTGCAGGGTGCGGTTGAAGTAGATCAGCACGTTGCGGCAGGACACGAACTGCGTCTCGGCGAACACGCTGTCGGTCGCGAGGCTGTGGTCGGCGAAGGTGATGTTGCGGCGCAGGCGCTGGTCGAGCACGACCGCGCCGTAGTCGGCGGTGTAGTAGTCCGAGAAGCTGCGCGTGCCGCCCGCCTGCTGGTAGTTGGAGGTGAAGAGCCGCACCTGCTCCGCGCTGAAGATGCCGGCGCGCGCTTTGTCGAGCGCGGCGGGGTTGATGTCGGTGGCATACAGCATCGTGCGGTCGAGCAGGCCTTCCTCCTCCAGCAGGATCGCCATGGAGTAGGGCTCCTCGCCCGCGCCGCAGCCAGCCACCCAGATCTTGAGCGACGGGTAGGTGCGCAGCACGGGCACGACCTGCGTGCGCAGGGCGCGGAAGTAGTGGGGGTCGCGGAACATTTCGCTGACCGGCACGGTGAGGTGCTCCAGCAGCTCCGAGAAGGCAGTGGCGTCGTGCAGCATGCGCTCCTGCAGCGCCGACACGCTGGCCACGCCCATCTGCTTCTGCGCGTGCAGCACGCGGCGCTTGAGCGAGGCCTGCGAGTAGTCGCGGAAGTCGTGTCCCCAGCGCAGGAACACGGCTTCGACGAGCATGCGCACTTCGATATCGACGGGACTGAGGACGCTCACTCAGATGCGCTCCACCTTGGGCATCCACACCCGCATCAGCGAGAACAGGCGCTCCAGGTCGATGGGTTTGGCAAGGTAGTCGTTCGCTCCGGCGGCCAGGCATTTCTCCTGGTCGTCGCGCATGGCCTTGGCCGTCACCGCGATGATCGGCAGCTTCTTCCAGCGCGCTTCCTTGCGGATCTCGCGCATGGCGGTGTAGCCGTCCATCTCCGGCATCATGATGTCCATCAGCACCAGGTCGATGTCGGGCTGCTCGCGCAGCTTGTCGAGCGCCTCCAGCCCATTGCGGCCCACCTCGACCTTCGCGCCCTTGTGCTCGAGCGCGCTCGTGAGCGCGAAGATGTTGCGCACGTCGTCGTCGACCACGAGGATGCGCCGGCCCTCGAAGAGCCGGTCGCGCGTGCGCGCCACGCGCAGCATGCGCTGGCGCTCGGTCGACATCTGCGTCTCGACCTTGTGCAGGAAGAGCGTCACCTCGTCCAGCAGGCGCTCGGGCGAGCGCGCGCCCTTGATGATGATGGAACGCGAATAGCGCAGCAGCTCCGCCTCCTCGTCGCGCGAGAGGTTGCGGCCGGTGTAGACGATCACCGGCGGGAATGAGCGCGTCTCGCCCGCCGCGAGCCGGCGCAGCAGCTCCTGCCCGCTCATGTCGGGCAGCTTCAGGTCGATGATCATGCAGTCGAACACGGAGTCCTGCAGCTGCTGCAGCGCCTCGGCGCCCTCGCCCACGGCCACGATCTCGACGTCGGCGTCGCCGATCAGGTGCCGCACGCTGTCGCGCTGGCGCTCGTCGTCCTCGACCAGCAGCACGCGCTTGACCTTCTGGCTCAGCTTCGCCTCCACCACCGAGAAGACTTCGCGAATTTCGTCGCGCGTGGAGGGCTTGCGCATGTAGCCGACCGCGCCCATCTGCAGCGCCGTCTCGGCCAGGTCGTCGACCGACATGACGTGGACGGGGATGTGGCGCGTGGCGGCGTGCTCCTTCAGCCGCTGCAGCACGGACAGGCCCGAGCCGTCGGGCAGGCGCATGTCGAGCAGGACGGCGTCGGGCTGCGTCTCGGCGGCGAGCATGTAGCCTTCCTCGGCTTCGTGCGCAACCACGCAGCGGTAGCCGAGCTCGTGGGCAAGGTCGAAGAGGATGCGCGAGAAGGGCACGTCGTCCTCGATCACGAGCACGTTGCGGCGGCCGTCGGGCGGCTGCGCGCGGTCGTCGTCGAACTGGCGCGCGACCTTGCGGCCCTTCGGGCCGGCGGTGGGCGCGGGCGTGAGCGGGGGCGCGGTGGGCGACGAAGCGCGGGCCACCGTGCGCGGCGCGGCCGGCCTGCGGTGCATGGAGGATGCGCTGGCGGCGACCTGCGTCTGCACCGCCGGGTCCCGCGGCTCGTCGTCCGCGTCGGTCGCGGGCGGCGTGTATTCCACGGGCAGCGTTAGGCGGAATGTGCTGCCTTCGCCCTTGACGCTCGCCACCTCGATCTCGCCGCCGAGCAGGTGGGCGAGGTCGCGCGAGATCGACAGGCCCAGCCCCGTGCCGCCGTACTTGCGGCTCACGGTGCCGTCGGCCTGCTGGAAGGCTTCGAAGATCACGCCGTGCTGCGCCGCGTCGATGCCGATGCCGGTGTCGCTCACCTCGAAGGCCACGCGGTCGTCGCCCTCGGGGCGCACCGCGAGCGCGACGCGGCCGCGGTCGGTGAACTTCACCGCGTTCGACATCAGGTTGCGCAGCACCTGCTCCAGGCGGTGGCGGTCGGTGTCCATCAACGCCGGCGTGCCGGGCGCCACCGCGAGCTCGAGCGTCAGGCCCTTGCGCTTCGCGAGCGGCTCGAACATCGAGCGCAGGCCGTCCGCGACGTCGCCGACGGGCGTGGGGCCGATGCGGATCTCGAGCTTGCCGGCCTCCACCTTCGCGATGTCCAGGATGTCGTTGATCAGGTTGAGCAGGTCGTTGCCGGCGGAGTAGATGCTCTCGGCGAACTTGACCTGTTCCTCGTCGAGGTTGCCCCGGGTGTTGTCCGCCAGAAGGCGAGCGAGGATGAGCGAGCTGTTCAGCGGCGTGCGCAGCTCGTGCGACATGTTGGCGAGGAATTCGCTCTTGTAGCGGCTCGCGCGCTGCAGCTCGTCCGCGCGGCGTTCGAGCTCGCCCTGCGCTTTCTGCAGGTCGTCGCGCTGGTCGGCGAGCTGCTGCGCGAGCGTGGAAAGCTGCTCGTTCGTCTGCTCGAGTTCGGCCTGCTGCGTCTCGAGGTGCGCCTGCGATTCCTTCAGCGCCTTCGACTGCTCCTCGAGCTCCTCGTTGGCCGTGCGCAGCTCCTCCTGCTGCACCTGAAGCTCCTCGTTGAGCTGCTGCGTCTCCTCCAGCATTTCCTGCAGGCGGTGGCGGAAGTCGGCGGCCTCGATCGCGGCGCCGAGCGTGCCCGAGATCATCTTCATGAGGTCGGCGTCGCGCGCCGTCGCCTCGTGCAGGAAACCGAATTCGATCACCGCGTTCAGGCGCTTCTCGTGCTCGATGGGCGCGATCATGAGGGCGCGCACGTCGGCCGAGCCGAGCGCGGAACTCACGCGCAGATAGCCCGGGGGCACGTCGTTGAGCAACTTCGTCGTGCGCGCGGAGGCGACTTCGGCCAGCAGGGTCCGTTGCGGCTGCACCGTGCCGTCGTCGTCCGCGCCCGGCGTCCAGCCCCATGCGGCGGCGCGGCGGAAGCTGCCGTCGGGCCGCGGCACGTAGAGGACGGCGACCGCAGCGTCCACGTAATCCGCCAGGAACTGAAGACCCGCGTGGCCGATGCGTTCGACCGTCTGCTCGGCGGCGAGCCGCTCGGACAGCATGGACTGGCCTTCGCGCAGCCAGGCCTGCGCCTGCAGGGCTTCGCCCTGGCGGTGCTGGTCGTCGAGCGCCGCGTTGAAGGTGCCGCTCAACTCCAGCAATTCGCGCCGGCCGCGCCACGCGAGGAAAGCGCCCATGCCGAGCATGAAGAGCACGTAGCTCGTGATCCCCCACACCGTGTAGCGGTTCGCCGACTCCGTGCGCTCCTGCCGGATGCGCCGCTCGGTGGCGATGAACTCGTCGTACTCTTCCCGGATGGCCTGCTTCAGTCGCCGGCCGCGGTCGGCGTCGGCGCCGGGTGTGTAGTTCGTCGCGTTGCGCCGCGCGGCGATGCGCGCCTGCGCGAGCTCGGTCCACTCCTTCTGCTGCATGCGCACGCGGTCGAGTCGCTCGACCTGCGTCGCGTTGTCGGCCACGTCCTTGCGCAGCGTCTGGTGCTCGATCTCGATCGCCGGGACGGCGCGGTCGTAGGGCTCCAGGAAGCGCTGGTCCCCCGTCAGCAGGAAGCCGCGGACGCTGGCCTCCATGTCGAGGTCGAGCTTCTGCAGCGCGAACGCGCGCGCGACCACGCGATCGCTGTGCTCGATCCAGCGCATCGCCTCGAGCAGGTACAGCACCAGGCCCACGAAGAGCGCGGCGCTGACCAGCCCCAGGAAGAGCGGGAGGGAAACGTTGCGAAAAAGTATGCGGCGGAAGCGTCCGCCATCGTCGAGTTCGGTACTGCGCATGGGCAGTTGCCGAGTTTGCCGGAATTCACGACCGGCGTGGGGTGATTGCGAAAGTTGTCGTCGCGGGGGCCGTCAGCGCGGGAGCCGTTGTCGCGGGAATGACGACGGGCCTGTACTCAGCGTGCGCCGCCGCCCAGCCGCGACTGCGCCGTCCGGTTGCCCAGGCTCGCCGCCCGCTGCAGCCAGCGCACGGCCTGCGAGGAATCGGAGGCCACGGTCGCGCCTTCGAGGTAGGCCACGCCGAGGAAGTAGCTCATCTCGGTGCGGCCCATGCGGATGCCGTCTTCCGTGAACTTGCCCGAGCGCTTGACGACGGCGGGGACGTCGCCCTTGCCATCGGCGAAGTTGTGCATCTGCTCGACCGTCTGCGCATAGAACCTGTCGCGCTGCGCGGCGGCCTTGGCCTTGTCGGGCATGGTGGCGACGAGTTCGTCGGCCAGCACCGGCAGCACTTCGAAGGGCGTCATGCCGCCGCGGATGCGGGGGGAGTACCAGGCGCGCAGCATCACGCGGTCGAGCGGCAGGAGCCCGTCGACCTTGAACGGGAAGTACGACAGCACGGTCTTGCCGGCGGGATGGCCGCGAACGCCCATGACGTGCATGGACTCGTGATAGGCGCAGCGCCAGGCGTCGCGGGCGCGCATCTGCACGGCGGCGGACTCGATGCGCGTCTCGCTGTAGAAATTGAGATAGGTGACGCAGGGCTGGTTGTCTTCCAGCATGTGGTTGGGCACGATCTCGACGCTCAGGTTGGCGACCTGCGCGGCGTCGCTGCGATCGCTCACGTCGACCAGCTTCACGCCGGCTTCCCCCGCCACGGTACGCAGGGCTTCGAGGGTGTGCGCCTTGTGCTGGCCGAGCTCCACGCCGGTGACGCGGACACGGATTTCCTGCTCCCAGCGAACGAGGCGCGTCGGGGTGCCGCTCTGGTGCCAGAGCACTTCCCACATCGTGCCGAGTCCCTGTTCGAACTCGTCTGCAACCTGAGCGAAAGCCGAGCCCGCCGCTGCCAGCCCGAGGAGGGCAGTCACCACCAACTTCCTCATTGAGTCACCCCTGTAGAAGATGTCCGACTATGGGGTAGGACGTCTCCTACGGCAAGCGCTGTTACGTTCGAGTCCGCGCGCAGGCGCCGCGGAGCGAAAAAATTCACGCTCCGGGCAGGACCCGCCGGCTTCCGGCGTTCACTCGCCGGATTTCTCGGCGATAAATTCCTCGATGAGCTGGGCCAGCCGCCGAGGCTGGTCGTGGTGCAGCATGTGGCCTGCATCCTCGACATGGGCGATTCGCACGTCGGAAATCGACTTCAAACGTTCGTGGTAATCGGGCAGGTTGTAGGCGCCTTTCCACCATTCCTTCAGATGGTTCTCGGCCGCTTCGACGCACAGCGTCGGCGCGGCGATGCGCTCGTACAGCGCAATCTGCTCGTCGACCCGGTAGAGATTGGCGTTGACGATGCGGTGCGAGGCATCGCCGAGGATGCGCCAGGTTCCCTTGTCGTCGGGCTTCGCCCACTGCCGCGCCAGCCAGTCGGCCTTGTCTTTCGTGAGGCGCCGGTTCGTCTTCATCAGCCGCTCGGCGACGCCGTCGACGGTGTCGTAGCCCTTGAGCGAAATCTCGCCGCGGTGATAGGCCTTGAGCTCGTCCATCCAGCGTGCATAACGCCCCGGCGCGTCCTGCGCCGTGGAGGGGCCGGCGCCGAAGCCTTCCAGGTTCACCAGCGTGCGGATGCGCTCGGGCCGGATGCCGGCGTACACCATCACCGCGTTGCCGCCCATGCTGTGGCCCACGAGATGGACCGGCGCGCCGGGCGAATAGTGGTCGAGCAGGAAATCGAGGTCGCCGAGATAGTCCGGGAAGTGGTAGTTGTCCGCCCCCATGCCGTCGGTGAGGCCGTAGCCTCGCCAGTCCGGTGCGACGATGTAATGGTCGCGCGCGAATTCGTCCACCACGAACTGGTAGGACGCGGCGACGTCCATCCAGCCATGGACCATGACGAGGGGGGTCTTGCCCGGGCCGGGTTCGCCCCAGACGCGCACGTGGTAGCGCAGGTTGCGGATCGGGACGAATTCGCTGCGCGAGACTTTCGCTGCTTGGTACATTCGCTCGATCATAAGGAGACCGGGCGATGATCCAGAGTCGGGACGCAGACCCCCATGCCGGGCGTGACGGATATGCGGCGCTGCATCGCGGCTTCCGCTGGCTGGTGCCGGCCGAATTCAACATGGCGCAGGCCTGCTGCGGACGGTGGGCGGCGCGCGGCGACGCCGACACCCGCATCGCGGTGCGGGCACATGGCGTGCAGGGCGCGGGCGCGACCCTCACCTATGCGCAGCTCCAGGCCCAGGCCAACCGGCTGAGCAACCTGCTCGCAGCCTGCGGCGTGCGGCGCGAGGACCGCGTGGCCATCGTCATGCCGCAGCGCTTCGAGACGGCCATCGCCTACATGGCCGTGATGCAGATGGGCGCGGTCGCGATGCCGCTGTCGATGCTGTTCGGCCCCGAGGCGCTCGAGTACCGGCTGCAGGACAGCGAGGCGGTGGTCGCCATCTGCGACGACAGCTCCATCGAGAACCTGCTCGCGGTGCGTGGAAAGTGCCCCTCGTTGCGCGAAGTGATCGGCGTCGGCCGCGCCGCCGAACGCGCGGACATGGACTGGGCGGGCGAGCTCGCCGACATGGATGCCGAATACGTCGCCGCGCGCACGAAGGCCGACGACGCGGCGATCCTCATCTACACCAGCGGCACCACGGGGCCGCCCAAGGGCGCCGTGATCCCGCATCGCGCGCTGATCGGCAACCTGCCGGGCTTCGTGTGCAGCCAGGACTGGTTCGGCTTCGACGGCAAGGAGAACCGGCAAAGCGATGCGGTGTTCTGGTCGCCGGCGGACTGGGCATGGACGGGGGGATTGATGGACGCGCTGCTGCCGTCGCTCTATTTCGGCCGCCCCATCGTCGGCAACAACGGCCGCTTCGGCCCCGACGTCGCGTTCTCCATCATGGAGCAGCACGGCGTCACGCATGCCTTCCTGTTCCCCACGGCGCTGAAGGCGATGATGAAGGCCTACCCCGATCCGCGCGCGCAGTTCGACCTGAAGCTGCGCGCGATGATGAGCGCCGGCGAGGCCGTGGGCGACGCGGTCTTCGCGTACTGCCGCGACCGGCTCGGCGTGACCGTCAACGAGATGTTCGGGCAGACCGAGATCAATTACGTGGTCGGCAACTGTGCGTCGAAATGGCCCGCGCGCGCCGGGAGCATGGGACGGCCGTATCCGGGTCATCGGGTCGCGGTGATCGACGACGAAGGCAACGAGTGCGCGGTGGGCGTCCCCGGCGACGTGGCGGTGAACCGCTTCGACGTGCACGGCGACCGCGACCCGATTTTCTTCCTCGGCTACTGGCGCAACGACGAAGCGACGAAGCGCAAGTTCACCGGCGACTGGTGCCGCACCGGCGACCTGGCCACGCGCGATGCGGACGGCTACCTCTGGTATCAAGGCCGGGCGGACGACGTGTTCAAGGCGGCGGGCTACCGCATCGGCCCGAGCGAGATCGAGAACTGCCTGGTGAAGCATCCGGCGGTGGTCAATGCCGCCGTCGTTCCGAAGCCGGACAAGGATCGCGGCGCGGTGGTGAAGGCCTTCGTCGTTCTCGCGCCGGGGGCGACGGGCGATGCCGCCCTCGTCGAGCAGCTGCAACTGCACGTGAAGGGCAAGCTCGCGCCCTACGAGTATCCGAAGGAGATCGAGTTCATCCCCGAGCTGCCGATGACGACGACGGGGAAGGTGCAGCGGCGGGTGTTGAGGATGCGGGAGGAGGAGCGGGCGCGGGGGGGGATGAGGGGCGGGAGGTTTGGGCGAGGCACCCCGCCCGCCAATGTCGGTTACTCCTTCGACGCAACAAGGCCGAACGACGCGGCCTCAACGTGACTGAACCCCAGGGGAGCAAGGCCGACTTCCATCGACGGCGAATACGAAGCACCGAATACCAGAAGCGTCTTATAGCCTTCGGATTGAGCGTGCTCGTTGTAGTGATCGTCGAGCGAGAAGCAGATTCGAATCGCGGCATCTTCCAGCTTTTCGCCGTGCTGCAATGGAAACCACGTAATCGACAGCGACTTCTTCTCAGTTTGCAATGCGGTCTTCAGCGGCAAGTTGACCGGCGTATCGGCTACCCAGACAGGCATGCATCGCGCCAGGCCCTCGTAAAGCACGGCGCTTTCCATGCTCATGATCAATGCGACTGTTGAAGCCATGACTCTTCTTTACCGGTTGCATCGAGCAGGGTTCGTGCGGCCACGTGGCCACGGAGAGAACCCATTTTCAGGAACCTCTCTACCGCCTGGACCCCAGTTGTGAGGATGTGGTTGCCCTTGTCCATGATCATGATCCCAATCGATATCAACCGCGGGTCTCCCATCCGGGCCATATAGACGCTCTTGTCCACTTCCCGGGTTGATGTGCCACGAACCCGGTGTGCCGGAATTGGGCGTCTTCTCCTGCAGCATCGGTCCGGTAACCAGCCAGCCCATGGCAGCGCCCGCGCTGGCACCAAGAATCCCTCCCGCAACCGCTCCCACGGGTCCGAACACACTCCCTGCAGCGGCTCCGAATCGACCACCGTTCAACGCACCTGCAACTGGATTCAATCCATTTGGGTCCGTGAACATGATCGGATTCGCCGATCCGTACAGGAAGCCATTGAGCCCGCCGCGCAATCCAATCGGATCGTACTGCGTATAGACCCCGTTGACCGGCCAGAAGTGCCGGTTCCAGTTGTAGACCAACCCACTTTCCTCATCCCTCACCTGCCCCGGAAACGCGAGGTCGAGGACCTGCCGGGGGCTCGTCGTCTTCAACAGCAAGGGCCGATTGGTCAGCGCGACCTGCGGATTCGGCGTGGCCGCCAGAATGCCGGTCGGCTTGTTGTCGCCGAAGGCCGAGTAGGGCCACTGCCATACCGGCTTGTTGTCGACGTTCGTCATCAGCCTCGGCGTGCCGAGATGATCGGTGTGGATGGCGTAGAAATGGCCGCCGCGGTAGACAGCGATCGGGATCGCGTGACCTCCCTCGACCGGCAGCCACACGTACTCGTTGCGCCCCTGCCCGGTCGCACTGCCGTTGTCGTAGGAACCGACGAGCGCCCATGAGGGAACCTCGCCGTCGCCGTACAGGTAGGCCGTGCCGAGGCTTGTGCTCGCGGCGTCCCGCGTGAACAGCCAGCCGAAACGCGACTTGAGCCATGCGATGAAATCGACGCCGAGCGCCTCTTCGGACGGCAGAGTCTGCTCCGCGCGGACCTCGCCCTTGAAGACGCGCTGCCCGAAAGCGTTGTATTTGTAGCTGACCGACGCCGCTTCGCCGTCCTTCGTCAATCGGACCTTCGCGAGCCGGTTCGCCGCGTCGTACTCGAAGTCGCGCAAGCCGTCGCTCGTCAGGCTGCCGGTCGCGTCGACCGCGTAGCGGACTTGCGCCGTCGTGAGCTTCTTCTTCTGCCCTTCGATGCGCGTGACGGTCTGCGAGAAGCCGATCAGGCGGTTGCTGGCGCCCTCGACGTCGAGATTTCTCAGCGTCGATAGAGAGAAGTCCCCGGCTCCGTAGGCACCGTCCAGATCGGTGTCGCCTCGAACGGTGTCGATGGCGGCAAGACGGTTCGAATTGGGATCGTACGTGTAGCGGGTCTGCGCGCCGTCGCGCTCGAAGCTCGTGACGCGGCCGCGGTTGTCGTAGCCGACCTGCCACGACAGCGGCGTCGTGAAGGGCGTGCCCCCCGTGTCCGCGGCCCACAGCTGCTGGGTGATGCCGGTGATGCGGCCCGCGGCGTCGTGGGTGTAGGTCGCGAACTCGGTGGACGTCATGCGTCCGTCCGCATCGAAGCCGCGAACGGCGGTGTCGCCGTTGAACCAGCGCCAGGATTGGGGCTGGCCGAGCGCGGTGTGCGCGAGATCGCTCACCAGCGGCAGCATCGCCGCGGGCTTGCGCACCGTGCCGCCCGGCGGTTGCGCGTCGATGGCGGTGATGCGCCCGTTGACCCGGCGGTAGGTGATCTTCAGGCCACTCGGGTAGACCATGCCGGGTCGATGCGACAGGCGTCGCCGCCGCGGCAACCGCGAAAAGCCGTGCCACCTTGTTGAGCGCGCGGCGGCGCTTCGCGTCCTCGGACATGCATTCCTCCCTCTGCAGAAGGAGGCGATGCTAGGGACGATGCCAACGAATGGCTCTATACGATCGGATGGGGGCCCCTTCGGACATGCTTAAGATGCTGGAGGAACACTTCCCTCATCCTGTCGGCCCCATGCAAAAAATCCAGCTCGGCACGAGCGACCTCCACGTCTCCCCCATCTGCCTCGGCACCATGACCTTCGGCGAGCAGGTCGGGGAGGCCGATGCGCATGCCATCCTCGACCGATCCGTCGAGCGCGGCGTCGACTTCATCGACACCGCCGAGATGTACTCGGTGCCCGCGAACGCGAAGACCTACGGGTCCACCGAAACCATCATCGGCAACTGGCTCGCCGGTCGCCCCGGCATGCGCGGGCGCATCGTGCTCGCGACCAAGGTCGCCGGCCCCTCGCGCGGCATGCCCTGGATCCGCGAAGGCGCGGGCATGACGGCCAAGGACATCGCGGCTTCCTGCGAAGGGTCGTTGCGACGACTCAAGACCGACGTGATCGACCTCTACCAGATCCACTGGCCCGAGCGCAACGTGCCGGCCTTCGGCGCGATGTACTTCGATCCGCAGAAGGAACGCACGCAGACGAGCCTCCTCGAGCAGCTCGAAGCGCTCGGCAAGCTCGTGAAGGACGGCAAGGTGCGCCACATCGGCGTGTCGAACGAAACCCCCTGGGGGATCCACGAGTTCGTGCGCCTCGCCGAGCAGCACGGCCTGCCGCGCATCGCCTCCGTGCAGAACCCGTACTGCCTCCTCAACCGCGGCGTGGAAAACGGGCTGGACGAGTCGATGTTCCGGCTGAACGTGTCGCTGCTCGCGTACTCGCCGCTCGGCTTCGGCCTGCTCACGGGCAAGTACGACGCTTCGGGCATCGAAGGCGAGGGCGCGCCGAAGGAAGCGCGCATCGCGAAGTTCGCGAGCGTTCGCCAGCAGCGCTGGGGGCGGCCCGATGCGCTCGTGGCGGCGCGCCGGTACAACGCGCTGGCGCGCGAGCACGGCATGACGCCGACGCAACTCGCGCTCGCCTTCTGCTACGGCAAGTGGCAGGTCGCCAGCACGATCATCGGCGTGACCTCCGTCGCTCAGTTCGACGAAGACTTCGCCGCGTGGGATGTGCGGCTGTCGGCCGAGGTTCTCGAGCGGATCGATCGCCTGCGCTGGGAGATGCGCGACCCCGCGATCTGAGCGGCGGTCCGGCGACGGCACGATGGCGAAGAAAGACCACGTCAGCGAAACACCGGCGACGGCCATGCTCAGGCAGCATGGCGTCGACTTCACCGAGCATCCCTACGAATACCTGGAGCACGGCGGCGCGCAGCACAGCGCCGAGGTGCTCGGCTTCGACCCGTTCACCGTGGTCAAGACGCTGGTGATGGAGGACGAGCGCGCGCGGCCCCTGCTCGTCCTGATGCACGGCAATCGCACGGTGTCGACCAAGAACCTCGCGCGGCAGATCGGCGCGAAGTCCGTGCAGCCCTGCAAGCCGGAGGTGGCGAACCGTCACAGCGGCTATCTCGTGGGCGGCACGTCGCCCTTCGGCACGCGCAAGGCGATGCCGGTCTACATCGAGGCGACGATCCTCGGCCTGCCGAAGATCGCGATCAACGGCGGACGGCGCGGCTTCCTCGTGGGCATCGACCCGCAGGTGTGCGTGAAGCTGCTCGATGCGAAGCCGGTGAACTGCGCGCTCGGCGACGAGGGGTGATCGCCGCGCCTACGTGCAGACCCCGGTGAGCGAGTAACCCGTCGGATAGTTTCCGGGGGGCGTGCTCGGGATCCACTGGCTCACGGACGGCTCGGTGACGGCGGTGTTCGCGAGCTTCTGCGTATTGAGCAGGTAGGCGTTGCGCCACGTGTCGATCGCGAGCTTGCCGCCCCGCACGTCGGGCGTCGTCGCCACGTAGGTGCCGACGTTGGAGTAGATGTCCATGTTCACCACGCCGCTCTGGACGTCGCGGGCGAGCACGAAGAAGTAGCCCATCGAGTCGATGGCGAGGTCGAGGTAGGTGACGCCGCCCGGGTAGCTGCGCAGCGGGAACGTGCTCGCATCGCCGTGGCCCTGAACCAGCGGCGCCGCATTGCCGCCGGTGGTGAAGGCCTGGATGCGGTTGTTGCCTTGCTCCAGGACGAAGATCGTCCCCTCCTTGTTGGCCGTGGCGCAGACGGGGCCGTCGATCAGCCCCTCCCGCGTGCCCGGACCCGCGGTGACGGTGGACAGGGGCGCCGCCGCATCGGTCGTGGGTGCCCGTGCCGACAGGGTTTCCATCTTGTTGGCCGCGACGTTGAAGCTCACGATCTTGCCCTGCGTCACCAGCAGCGCGTCCGATGGCAGGGAGAAGCGCCCCACCGCGCGGTTGGAGCCGGGCAGGTCGATGGCCGGCGGCGTTCCGGCCGCCGACATGGAAATGCACCGCACGATGTTCTGCCCCGACGAGGTGTCGACGTAGTAGGCCGCGCTGGTGGTGCTGGCGCGGTCGTAGGCGACCGGCGCCGCGGTGGGAAAGCCCTGCGGCGGCGACGCATACCCCGATTGCGCGTCCTGCGTGAACGACAGGTTGGCGAAGCTGTAGAGCTGCCCCGTGGCGCCCGAGCCGTAGGCGCGAACGTCCGCGCTCGCGCTGCGCCACCAGTAGCCGAGCGACGCGAAAGTCTCGCTGAGGGTGATGCCGCCCAGCTGGCAGAGGTTGCCTGCATCGTTGCCGCAGGAGAGCGTGCCCGCGGCCGGCGCCGCGCCCGCGCGCCACACGTGCTTGCTGCCGTCCCACGCGCTCACCTGCTTGTGCGAATACCGCGTGGCGGCGCTGATCGGGACGAGGTTCTCCTTGATCGTGATCGTCGCCGTGTCCACGAGGTTCGGGATCGATGGCGGCTGCTCGACCGTGCCCGCGAGCCAGCCCGTGTCGCTCGCGAAAAGCGCGTTCAGCACCACGTTGCCGCCCTTCGGGAAATTGCTGAAGGTGTAGGTGAGCGGCTGCGTGCGCGTGGTGCCCGTCGTCGATACGGGCAGCCAGCACGAGGTGTGCGGCTGCCGCTCGCCGTCGCAGGTGGCGACCACCTGGTAGTGCGTCGCCGTCGCGGGGAAGCCGGCGGCGTCGGCCGGATCCGGGTTGATGGTGACGGTGAGGTCGTGCGTGAGCGTGAGTTCGTAGTCGTAGATCCACGGCGAGTTCGCCACCTCCACCGAGGTCTGGATGATCTCGGCGGCCAGGCCGACCGCGATCACCGCCTGGATCACCAGGCCCGCGCCGAAGGGCAGCGCGTCCTCGGCCGCGCCTTCCGCCTGGCCCATGCCGATGGCGCTCTTCACGTACGCGGCGAACTCCTTGGCCGACGCCGCCAGCCGGTCCGCGGCGCCCGACGCCTTGAGCCCCGTGGTGATGAGCTGGATCACGACTTTCGGCACGAGATTGAAATAGCCGCCCAGGCCCTCGTCCTGATCCAGGACCGCGCCCAGGTCGAAAAGCGCCTGCACGATGATCTGGGACACGTTGAGCATCAGCGCCGGCTTCGTCTCGAGGCCGCCCTGGAACTCGGCCCACGCGCTGCCGGCGGCATAGCACAGGAAGATGCCGGGCAGCGCCAGGTGCATGAGCGAAGTCAGCACGGTCCCGATGTGTGTCGTGTCGGGATAGAGGTTGCTGCCTCGGCCGAGGCCCCCTGCGATGATTCGCACGGTGGCCGCGTTGTCGGGCACGACGACGGAGTAGGTCTGGCTGAAGCGGCCATAGGGCACGCCGAGGTACACGCCGACCGAGTTGACCAGCCCGAGGTAGCCGTTGTAGGTGCCGCTCGTGAAGGGGTCGAAGTTGTTGAGCGCGAACGCCGAGGTGCCGCCGCTCGACGCGGTCAGTTCGATCGGATTGCCGGCGGCGTCGAGGAAGCGCGCGTACAGGCCCAGGTAGCGGGCATACCAGTTCTCGATGAGGAAGCTCACGGTGCGGCCCGTCGCCGTGACGTTCCACATGTGATAGCCGGGACCGTCGGAGAGATTCGACCGGGTGAACAGCCCCGAGGGATCCTCGTCGCGGCGCGCGGTGGGCCGGTTCATGGCCTGGGCCGTGCCGGCCGTGGCGGGCGCCGGACCCTTGCGCAGCACCCACAGCTTGTTCTGCAGGGCCGCCTGGCGCTCCGGTCCCGCCGGGATGTTCGTGATGTCGGCGCCCAGCGCCGGATCGTTCTTCACGAGCGGCATCACGCGTGCCATCGCGCGGCCGAGCGCGACCATCGTGCGGCTGGAGTACTGCGTGTAGCAGACATGCTGCCCCGTCGTCGCCGAGATGACCGGCTTGCCGTTTTCGTCGAGCGAAGGCACGAGCGTCGCCCAGCCGCCGGGCGTGGCCGAGGCGACGCCCTGCGCATCGAGCTCCTGCGCGAGCTCGTAGGTCGCCGCTTCGTTGGCGACGATGTTCTGCTGGATGTAGTCGACCGTCGCCGGATCGAAGACCGCGATCTCGGGGTGCGTGCAGATCATCGACACGGCCTGGTCGAACGAGTCCTGGTAGTCGTCGAAACTCGACGGATCGATCGCGGCCTGCGCGCGCGGCGCGCCGAGCGCATCCGTGCGCCGTGCGAGCGCGGCCTGCGCCGCCGCGCCGCGCGTGCCCCGCACCGGCACGTGCATGAACATGCTGTGCATGTGCCAGTCGGCCGGCCCCGTGCCATGCACGCCGCGCACGTAGCACATCTGCACGGCGGCGGCGGGCAATTGCACGGCGTCGGCCACGTGCGTGATCGACGCGGCGCCCGGCACGCCGCGGGCCGCGGCCGCCTGGAGGTGGCCGGGCGTCGCCCGCACGAGGCGGTGGTGGTCGCGTCCGGCCACGAGGAAGTATTCCGAGTCGGCCCGCGCCTTCGAGAGATTGAAGAAGTAGGTGCGCTCCGCCCGCTGTGGCGGCGCGAAGGCCGGCGCATCGTCGTCGCCGGCGCACGCGGTGAGCAGCGGCCCGGCGCCGAGCGCGAGGCCCGCGCCCGACAACTGGCCCATGAAGCGGCGGCGGCCCGGGTCGAACCCGTCGGCGGCGTGGCGGTTCGTCATGCTCCCCCTCCTTGATGCGGCCTGTTACCAGCAGGTGTTGGCGAATCCGTGATTGCCGGTGGCGCCCAGCACGCCCCGGTCGACGCCGCCGCACAGGCTGCGCGACGGCGCGAACAGGCTGCACTGTCCGTTCACGGGCGGGCCGGACGCGGGCGGCAGAAGCGGCGAGACCGGGTTCGGCGTCGGGTCGAAGAAGAACTGCACGCAGGACCACGGGCGCGCGGCCGGGTTCGCGAGGGCGGCCGACGTCAGCGCGACCGGCGAGCCGGCCGGCGCGGTCGCGGCGGCGGCCGAGGCGAGCGAAGCGAGCGACGCCCACTGCGGCGCCGCGCTCGACGGCGCGACGCATTGCAGCGGGCCGTCGCCCTTCACGGGCTGCGACGGCACGACGTAGCCGGGGAAGGTCGTCGAGCGAGCCGGCACCATGAATTGCCAGCATCCCTGCTGGTCGGAGGCGTAGGTCGCGTTGGAGAAGAGCGCGCCGGTCAGCGTCGCATTGGGGAAAGTCGTGCCCATGAGGAACGAGTCGGTGAACACGGCGTTGGTGAGGTCGCCGGTGAGCGTGGCGCCGGCCAGCACCGCGCTGCCGAAGTTGGCGTTGCCGTTCGCGTTGCTGAAGTCGGTACGGGCGAGCAGGGCCGCGCCGAAGTTCGTGCCCGTGATGCTCGCACGGTAGGCCGTCGCGCACTGGGGCAGGCTGTAGGTGTTGCAGTCCGCGGGCTGGCACGGCGGCGAAGAGCTGCTGTGGAAGCTCGCCTCGTTGAACACGGCGCCGTCGAGGTTGGCGTGCGCGAGGTTCGCGTTGCGCAGGTAGGCGTTGCTCAGGTCCGTGAGCGTGCGCGAGGGCAGGGGGTTGAGCGCGGCGCCGCACAGGTTGGCGCTGTCGAGGTTGGACTGGTCCAGCGCCGAACTCTGGAAGCGCGCGTTGCGCAGGTCGGCGCGGGCGAGGTTGGCGCGGGTCAGGGTGCTGCCGCTGAAATCGGCGCCGGCGAACTGCGCGCCGCTCATGTCGTAGCCCGTGAAGTCGGTATAGGCGAGGTCGCAGCGTTCGCAGCTGGCGTGCGAGAACACCATGTCCACCGTCTCCACGCGCACCGCGAGCGACTGCACGGGAAACGGCGCGGCCGCCTGCAGGTCGACGCACCCCGTCGAGCCGATGACGAGGGGCGTGCCCGCGTGGTTGACCTGGGGGAAGACGAGGGCGCTCGTCAGCAACCCGAGCCGCATCGACCCCGCGAACGTGCCGAGCGGCCCCGGCAGCAGCGCCGGCAGCGCGTAGTTGTCGACGACGAGCTGCGGGCCGCTGCAATCGCGCGCGCTCGACAGCGCGACCTGTCCCGTTCCCGGCATCCAGTCGCCCGCCGGGCCGGCGGGCCAGTAGCGCAGCGCCGCGCGAAACGAGAGCGCCGCCGCCGCGGCCTGGTCGGGCGACAGCGTGTCGAAATGCGGCGGGGCCGGCATCGGATAGAGCGATTGCGCCGTCCACGTATCGCCGCCCAGGCCGCCGGCGATGCCGAACGGCGCGCCGCCCGCCGTCAGGGTGAAGTCGACGCCGGACAGGATGCCGGCGCCCGCGCCGGCATCGGGGTTGGCCTGCACGAGTGACTTGAACTGCGACAGTGGCCCCGTGGCGCCGCCCCAGTACGGCATGGAGCACGGCGTTCCGTAGGCGGGACCCAGGACGGTCGGCGCCGCCGCCGTGCGCTGCCAGAAATTGCGGGCGTCGAAGAGGACGCTCGCGCGCAGCGGCGCGGCCTGCGTCGTCGTCGACTGGGACCAGCCGTCGACGACGAGCGTCGAGGGCTTGGCGGTCGCGGGGTCGAGGGTGGCGTCCGCGATCGTGAGGCAGCCCTGTTCGGCCACGCCCTTGAGCGTGACGAAGCCGCGGCCGATGACGTCGCCCGTGAACACGTCGCGCCGCGTTGCGAGGACGGCGACGTATTCGGGGTCCTGGGATGCGATGACGGGCAGCGAGACGTTGGGTGCGCGCTGGGGCGTCGAACGCAGCGCCGCGAGCCGCGGCATGGCCTGCGCGGGGGTCGCGGCAACTTCGACCTCGCGGTCCCGGCGGCGTAGAAAGACGGTGCGCGTCGCGCCGCCGCCCCCGTACGTCACGCGCGCCTTGTAGAGCCGGTCGGCGGCTTCGTATGCCACGCAGGGTTGCGCCTCCCCGGTGGCGACCAGCACCCGCCCGCCCGCGTCGAGCAGCTCGAAGCGGTCGGCCCGCGCGCCGTTGGCCTCGGCGCAGAAGCGGTACGTGCGCGCCTGCAGCTTCAGCGGAAACTCGTGGACCGAACCCGGCGAGGAGGGCAGCGCGACGAAGTGGTGTTCGGTGGCGGCGACGCCGGTACCGGCGCGGAAGTCGTGCGCCTGCAGCACAGCCGAGGGCTGGCGCTGGATCGTTTCCTGCCAGCGGCCGCCGGCGAGCCGCAGGCTCATGGCGCGCCAGACCTGGCCGTTGCCGTGATGGCGGCGAACGTGCAGCTGCACGGGTCCTGCATGGGTGGGGAGCGACTCCAGCGGCACCGCGGGCTCGAGGGTGGCATCGGGCGCGCGTGTCGCGCTCGCGGCGGCGGGGCTCGAGCGGGCGACCTCGAAGCGGCCGTCGGCCAGCAGCACCAGGCGCACATCGGCATAGAAGCGCTCGCCCGAGCGAACCAGGGGAAGCAGCAGCTCCTCGCTGCCCGCATCGCGGCGTGCCACGGCCAGCGGAGTCGCCGAAGGGCTCGAAGCCGAGGGCGCGGCCGAACGCTCGCCGCCGCCGCAACCGGACAGCAGCGTCGCGAGGAGGAAACACGAGAATGCGGAACCCTGGAGCGGGAAGACCCGGTCGCGTACAGCCATGCGGCGCTTCCTTGTGGTGCCGCCATTCTCATCAAAATCGCAGCGAATGCAAACTCCGGATGCGTTCGAGGCGGTGCGCCGCAGTGCTGGCAGAATCGGCGCGGTGCAGATCGCCTACCCCACGCTCGCCGTCCTCGCCGCCTACCTCGCGGGCTCGCTCGCCTTCGCGGTGATCGTCAGCAAGGCGATGGGCCTCGCCGACCCGCGCACCTTCGGCAGCGGCAACCCCGGCGCGACCAACGTGCTGCGCTCCGGCAGCAAGCCCGCGGCCATCGTCACGCTGCTGCTCGACGCGCTCAAGGGCTTCGTTCCCGTGCTGCTCGTCAAGCTGTACGGAGCGCGCTTCGGCCTCGGCGACACCACGCTCGCGATGGTTGCGCTCGCCGCGTTCCTCGGCCACCTCTATCCCGTCTTCTTCCGCTTCAAGGGCGGCAAGGGCGTGGCCACCTTCATCGGCGTCGTGTTCGGCATCGACTGGTTGCTGGGCGTGGCGACCGGCCTCACGTGGTTGATCATCGCGTTCTTCTTCCGCTACTCGTCGCTCGCCTCGCTCGTCGCCGCGATCTTCGCGCCGGCCTACTACCTGCTGGGCGACCGCGTGGCCTGGTATGCCGAGGGCGCGGTGGCGGGCGCGCTGTTCGCCATGGCGCTGCTGCTGGGCTGGCGGCATCGCGAGAACATCAAGCGCCTGCTCGAGGGCACCGAGTCGCGCATCGGCGCGAAGGCGAAACCGAAAGCGTAGGCGTAGGCGTAGACTCCCGCGGCACAAGCAGGAGATCCACGAATGAACGCTCCCCGGGGCGCGGACGCCACCCTCATGAGTGGCGAGCAGTACCGCGAATCGCTGCGCCGCTACAAGCCGCGCGTGTTCGTCGACGGCAGGCAGGTCGAATCGGTCGCGGACGATGCCGCGTTCCAGCCCGGCATCAACGCCATCGCGCTCACCTACGACTACGCGCTGAAGGAACAGTACGCGCCGCTCATGACGGCCGTGCAGCACACGAGCGGCAGGCGGGTCAACCGCATGACGCACATCGACACCTCGTCGGGCGACCTGCTGAACAAGCTCGAAGCGGTGCGGCTCGTGTGCCAGGAGACGGGCTGCGCGCAGCGCTACCTCGTGCATGACGCGCTCAATGCGCTCGCGCAGGCGACGGCGCGCATCGACGATGCCAGGGGCACGCGCGACCACACGGCGAAGTTCCTCGACTACCTGCACCGCGTGCAGGACCAGGACCTGACGCTGGGCATCGCCATGACCGATGCCAAGGGCGACCGCAGCCTGCGGCCGCACCTGCAGGGCAACGCCGATGCTTATGTGCATGTCGTCGAGCGCAACGCGAAGGGCATCGTGATCTCGGGCACGAAGGCGATCGTCACCGGCGCGCCCTACATGCACGAGCTGCTCGTGATGCCGTGCCGGAACATGGGCAGGGAGGATGCCGACTTCGCGGTGTGCTGCGCGGTGCCCATCGACGCGCAGGGCCTGACGATCGTGTCGCGCCCCGCCGGCCGGCCCGGCGACAAGCTGGAACATGGCGACGCGCTGTTCTCGCGCAAGTACGGCCAGAGCACGGCCGTGTGCCTGTTCGATCGCGTGTTCGTCCCGTGGGAGAGCGTGTTCTACGCGGGCGAGTGGGAACACAGCGGCCACCTCACCTACAGCTACGCGACGCATCACCGGCAGACCTGCATCGCCGCGCGGGCGGGCTTCGGCGACCTGCTGATCGGCGCGGGC
The DNA here is from genome assembly GCF_050250995.1 of Ramlibacter sp. Taxonomy (GTDB): domain Bacteria; phylum Pseudomonadota; class Gammaproteobacteria; order Burkholderiales; family Burkholderiaceae_C; genus Ramlibacter. The sequence goes on along the minus strand of NZ_JBFWNP010000002.1, from coordinate 338,757 downwards.
GCGCTGATGTGCGAGGCGAACGGCTTCGACCCGGGCAGCGAGACGCACCTGCGCGAGCAGATGGTGGAGCTCATCAAGATCACCGAAGGCTTCTTCGCCTGCGGCGTGGCGGCGAGCGTCTACGGCAAGGAGGACGAGCACAGCAAGACCTTCATGCCCGACCCGGTGTTCTCCAACATCGGCAAGCTGCTCCTCGCCACGCAGATCTACGACATGCACCGCATCGCGCACTACGTGAGCGGCGGGCTGATCGTGGCGCTGCCGGGACCCGACGAGGACCACAACCCCGAGACCGGCGCGAAGCTCTCCGAGGTGCTGCGCGCGAATCCGCACGTGCCGTACGAGCAGCGCATCCAGACCGCGCGCTTCATCGAGGACCTGACCGCGGGCTACCAGGGCGGCTGGTACAGCCTCATCAGCCTGCACGGCGGCGGCTCGCCCGCGGCGATGAAGCAGGAGATCTGGCGCAACTATCCGGTGGGCAACAAGGTGGAACTGGTCGAGCGCCTGCTGGAACGCGGCGTCGCCCACGATCCCGCGCGCAAGATCACGCAGAACCGCCAGCCGGGCAAGTGCTGCGACATGGGCTGCAGCGCGCCGGGGCAGCCGGTGATGGTGGATCTGCCGGCCGGGGGAGCAGTCCCTCAGTCGCGTTCCACGAGGTAGCGCGTCACCAGCGGCGGCGCGTCGCCGATGTGGAAAGAGAGCTTCGCGTCGCGCAGGTTCACGTCCGCCGCCGTCACGCGGTCGAAGCGGCGCAGGTGCTCGGTCCACGACACGTCGGTGATCTGCTCGATGAAGCGGCCCGGCTCGTACAGGTCGTGCAGCAGCTGCCACTCGATCACGCCGTGCCGCAGCCGGCTGCGGCGGCTTTCTTCCATCAGCGCGAGGAATTCGGCGGTGCGCGCGGGATCGATCAGGTATTCGATCTGCACCTGGACGCGGCCCGCGCCCGGTGGCGCCCGCACCTCGGGCGCCTTCATCGCGCGCGAGAGCGTGATGTCGTCGTCGGTCACGCGGTCGATGGCGACGCGCTGCGCCAGCGCCATGAGCGCGATGCCGGTGACCGCCGAAATCGCGACGCTGTACTGGAGCGTGAGCGCCGAGGCCACGTTGCCCCAGATCGCCGCGCCCGCGGCCGTCGCGCCCATCAGCCCCATCTGGAAGATCGACATGCCGCGCGCGCGCACCCAGTCCGGCAGCGCCATCTGGGCCGCGACGGTGAGCGAGTTCGCCACCGTGATCCAGGCCGCGCCCGCGAACATCATGGACGGCACCGCCACCCAGATGTTGGGCGCATAGGCGACGCCCACGGCGGCGAGCGAATGGATGGCCGTGCCCCACAGCACGCGCGCCTGCAGCGGCGCCCACTGCCGGATGCGCGGCATGAGCAGCGCGGCGACGATCGCGCCCCCGCCCATGGAAGCCAGCAGCACCGTGAACGTTCCCGCCTCGCCGCCGGGCAGCCGACGCGCGAGCAGCGGCAGCAGCGCCATCAGGCCGGTCGAGTTCAAAAAGAAGAGCGACAGCCGCAGCAGGATCGCCTTCATGCGGCCGGACTGCCACACGAACTGCAGGCCCACGCGCATCGCGCTGGTCAGCCGCTCGCGTCCGAGCGGGCTCTCGCGGTGCGTGCGGCGCCAGCGCAGGATGACGATGCCCGCCACGATGGACAGCACCGCGTTGAGCACGAAGACCCAGGCGCTGCCTGCGCTCGCGATGATCGCGCCGGCCACGAGCGGGCCGATGATGCGCGAGCCGTTCATGGCGACGCCGTTGAGCGCCAGCGCCTGCGGCAGCTGCGGGCGCGGCACGACCTCGGGGATGATCGCCGCGAAGACCGGCCAGCGCATCGCCAGGCCGATGCCGTTGGCGAAGGTGAGCGCGAGCAGCAGCGGCGCGGTCATCTCGTCGAGCAGGATCACCACGCACAGGATCGTGGCGACCGTCGCCACCCAGAACTGCGTGATCATGAAATAGCGCTTGCGGTCGAGGATGTCCGCGAACGCGCCGCTCGGCAGGCCGAGCAGGAACACGGGCAGCGTCGCGGCCGACTGCACCAGCGCCACCCACACGGGCGAGGGCGCGATGGACGTCATGAGCCACGCGGCGGCCACGTCGTTCATCCACATCGTGGTGTTGGCCGCGAGCCAGGTGAACCACAGCATGCGGAACACCGGCCCCTTGAGCGGGCCGAAGGCCGAGGGCTTCTCCGGCGGCGGCCGGTCGGAGGGGGCGTCGATCACGCGGGCTTCAGAAGCGGCGCTCCAGCACCATCTGGTCGCTGTCGCGGCGCATCTGGAACCGGTTGAGATAGCTGTTGCCCAGCAGCACGAACGGCATGGCCGAGGGAGTGACGACGGCTTCGACGTCGTGGATTTCCACGTCGGCGATCCGCACGGAGTTCAGGCGGATCACCCAGCCGGGCGCGACGCCGTTGGCGGTGTTCATCGCGACCTGCCGGCCGGCGCGGTAGTTGAGGCCCATGCGCTCGGCATCGCTCGCCGACAATGCGACGACGCTCGCGCCGGTGTCGACCATGAACTTGGCCGCGCGGCCGTTGATCTGGCCCTGCGCGAGGAAGTGGCCGCCGCTGTCGACCGGCAGCACGATGCGCCTGCCACCGCCGCCACCGCCGCCACCGCCGCCGGCCGCGGCAGTCCCGACGCTCACCGGCGTGTCGCCCACGCGCAGCGACACCTGCTTGCCGGCGATGTCGACGACGGCGGTGTCGCCGGACGTCGAGACGAGCCGCACGCCCTTGTGCGTTTCCCCCGGCGCGACCGCCTTGGGCGCCGCGCCGTCGACGATGAGCAGCGCTCGGCTGCCCATCGTGCCCTGCAGGGTGACCGTCTGCGCGAAGGCGGACGCGCCCGCCAGCGCAAGGGCAAGGGCGAGCGCAGGCAGCGACTTCATCAGTCCCTGAAATTGTTGAACGACAAGGGCAGGTCGGCCATCTCCTTGCGCACCGCCGCCATTGCCGCCTGCAGGTCGTCGCGCTTCGCCCCCGTGACGCGCACCGCATCGCCCTGGATCGCGGCCTGCACCTTCAGCTTGCTGTCCTTGATGAGCTTCTGGATCTTCTTGGCGTGTTCGCTCTCGATGCCGTTGCGCACCTTCACGACCTGCTTGACCTTGTCGCCGCCGATCTTCTGCACGTCGCCCTTGTCCAGGAAGCGGACGTCGACGCTGCGCTTGGCCATCTTGGCCAGCAGCAGGTCCATCACCTGCTGCAGCTGGAACTCGGCGTCGCCGAACAGGGTGATTTCCTTGTCCTTGATCTCGACGCCCGCGGACGTGCCCTTGAAGTCGAAGCGCGTGCCGATCTCCTTGGCCGCGTTTTCCACCGCATTCTTCACTTCCACCATGTTGGGCTCGCACACCGTATCGAAAGATGGCATTTGGCTGACTCCTCGGCTCCCTTCGTTGGGCCACAATTCTCCCATGATCGTCGAGCAGAACGTCTCGCTGGCCCCGCACAACACCTTCGGCATCGTGGCGAAGGCGCGCACCCTCGTGCGCGTCCGCGGCGAGGAGGACGTGCAGGGCCTCCTCGCCCAGCCCGAACTCGCGGCCGAGCCCAAATTCATCCTGGGCGGCGGCAGCAACATCGTGCTGACCGGCGACGTGAACCGGGCCGTGGTGCTCAAGGTGGAGATCATGGGCAGGCGCGTCGTGTCGGAGGACGCGCGCCACGTCGTCGTGGAAGCCGGCGCGGGCGAGAGCTGGCACGGTTTCGTCGGCTGGACGGTCGACAACGGACTGCCCGGACTCGAGAACCTCGCGCTGATCCCCGGCACCGTGGGCGCGTCGCCCGTGCAGAACATCGGCGCGTATGGGGTGGAACTGCAGGACGTCTTCGATTCGCTCGACGCCGTGGACCTGCAGACCGGCCGCGTGTTCACCCTGGACGCGGAGCAGTGCGCCTTCGGCTACCGCGACTCGGTCTTCAAGCACACGGCGGCGCGCGAAGGCGATTTCGGCCTGGCCGGCCGCGCGCTGATCCTGCGGGTGCGCATGCGCTTGCGCAAGCCCTGGAAGCCGGTGCTCGGTTATCTCGACCTTCAGCGCCGCATGGCCGAGGAGGGGGTGAAGCAGCCCGACGCGCGGCAGATCTACGACTGGGTCTGCGCGATCCGCGGCGCCAAGCTGCCCGACCCGCGCGTGATCGGCAACGCGGGCAGCTTCTTCAAGAACCCCACGGTGACGCCCGAGCAGTGCCAGGACATCATCGCGCGCGACCCCGGCATCGTGCATTACCCCATGCCCGACGGCACGGTGAAGCTCGCGGCCGGATGGCTCATCGATGCCTGCGGCTGGAAAGGCAAGTCGGTCGGCAAGGCGGGGGTGTACGAGAAGCAGGCGCTGGTGCTCGTCAATCGCGGCGGGGCGACCGGCGGCGAGGTCGTCACGCTGGCGCGCGCGATCCAGACGAGCGTGTACGAGCGCTTCGGCATCCGCCTGGAGCCGGAGCCGGTCGTCGTCTAGGCGGCCGGACTTCCGGGAGCGTGGCTCGCGCGAGACACTTTCGCGCACAACGACGCACGCTTGCCCCCCGAGGCCGCGAACGGTCGCACCGCCTCGCGGAATTCCGTGACATCCAACCTCGCGAATGTCGCGTGGCCGATGCAGAATTCCGCGGATCACACATGTCGTAACGTGAGGCAGGGTCCGGACATGGGCCATGCGTGCCATGTTCGTCCCCGATCGCGTGACCGCAAAGATGTACATGATGAGTCGTTCGTTCGCATCCGCCCCCGCCTGCCCGCCGGCCGTGCTCGCCATGGCACTGTGCGCGGCATTCGGTGCGCACACCGGCGCCCGCGCGCAGCCGTCCGGTGCGCAGGTGCTTGCGGGCCAGGCGTCCATCGTCCAGCAGGGCACGCAACTGCGCGTGACCACGCAGAACGCCGCCGGCGCGAATCACTCGGCCATCAACTGGCAAAGCTTCTCGATTCCCGCGGGCCACGGCGCCTGGTTCCAGCAGCCGGATGCGGGCAGCACGGTCATCAACCGCGTCGTCGCGCCGAATCCGTCGCAGATCCTGGGCACGCTCGGCTCCAACGGCAGGCTCGTGCTGGTGAATCCCTCGGGGATCGCGGTGGGCGCGGGCGCGTCGATCGACACCGCCGGCTTCACCGCGTCGACCCTGCGCATGAGCGAAGCGGATGCGCGCGCGGGCCGCCTGCGCTTCGAGGGCGATGCATCCTCGGGCGCGCTGAACGTGCAGGGCACGGTGGTCGGCCGCGGCGGGGACGTCGTGCTGATCGCGCCGGACATCGAGGTCGGCGCGCAGGCCGTCGTGCAGTCGCAAGGCGGCGCGGCGATCCTCGCGGCGGGGCGGAAGGTCGAGATCACGGGCCGCGGACTCGAAGGCATCCGCATGCAGGTGCAGGCGCCGGAGGACCGGGCGGTGAACCTCGGCACGCTCAAGGGGGACGCCGTGGGCATCTTCGCCGGCACGCTGCGCCACAGCGGCATCGTGCGGACGGAGGCGGCGACGCTCGAAGGCGGCCGCGTCGTCATCCGCGCGCAGAAGGACCTGCGCATCGCGGCCGGCGCGCAGGTACTGGCCGAGGGCGCTCCGGGGCATGCGGGCGGGCACATCACCGTCGAGGCGGGCGAGCGCGCGGAGGTCGCGGGTATCGTGAGCGCGCAGTCGCTGCCCGCGCTGCCTTCGGTGCCGGCCGTGGAGCCTCCCGCGGCTGCCGCGAACGCGCAGGGCGGCCGCGTCGAGATCCTCGGCCGCACCGTCTCGCTCGACAAGGGCGCGTCGGTCGACGTGTCGGGCGACACGGGCGGCGGCACCATCCTCGTCGGCGGCGATTTCCAGGGGGGAAATGCCGCGGTGCGAAACGCCGCCGAGACGCGCGTCGCGCCCGGCGTGGTGCTCGGCGCCGATGCACGTGCCTATGGCGACGGCGGGCGCGTCATCGTGTGGGCCGACGAAGCGACGCACTTCGACGGCCACCTGAGCGCACGCGGCGGCGAGCAGGGCGGCAACGGCGGCTTCGGCGAGACCTCCGGCAAGCAGGTGCTGTACTTCCGCGGCACGGCGGACCTCGATGCGCGGCGCGGCCGGCGCGGCATGCTGCTGCTGGATCCGAACACGATCCTGGTGGGCACGACGGCGGACATGGACGCCTCGTCGACCACGCCGACGGACGATTTCACCGGCCCCGGCGACCTCGACAGCGCGAGCGGCGACCAGGCCGGCAAGACCAGCCGCATCACCTACACCGCGCTGAACAACGTGCTGGCGACCGCCGACGTGACGCTCGCCGCGAGCTCCGCCATCAGTCTCACCAGTTCCGGCGGTGGCGTGAACTACGGGGGCACCGGCGCGCGCGGCTTGACGCTGGACGCACCGACGGTGCGGATCGACAACAGCGTGTCCGCCAGCCCGTCCAGCGGCGGCCTCGTGCTGAACGTGCCGCAAGGCAGCCTCGTCTTCGGTTCGGCAACGCTCACCAACCTTTCGTTCGGCACGTCGGTGGCGACGACGGGCAACGCGACCGTGCGTGCCGGCCTGAAGCTCGCGAGCGGCTCGACCTTCTCCGTCGCCGGCACGGTCCAGTTCAGCGGCGGCCCGCAGACGCTGCTGCCCGCGAGCGGCACGGCCACGGTGCTCCTGGCCGGCGGCACGCTCAACGCGGCCAACAGCACCGACAACCTCACGCTCGCGCCCGGCGTCACGGTGCGCGGCTACGGCGCCATTTCGTCGAACGGCGGAGGCGTCGTCAACGCAGGCCTGATCGATGCGACCGGCAGCGCCGGCCAGCAGATCACGATCAACCCGACGAACTTCACCAATTCGGGCATCGCACGCACGACCTCCGGCAACATCGTTTTCCAGGGCAGCACGCTCTCGAACGGCGGCTCGCTGGTGGTGAACGGCGGCGCGCTGAGCATCGCCACGGGCACGAGCTTCGGCAACACGGGCGCCATCGTCCAGACCGCGGGCACGCTCAACCTGGGCAACCTCACCCTGTCCGACGTCGCGGGCAGGGTCGCGCGCACGGGGGGCGCGCTCAACCTCCTGGGCACGCTCGATCTCGGCGGCGGCACGCTCGACGTCGGCGGCTCGGGCGCGTTCGGAACGGGCGGCATGGGCACGCTCGGCTCGGGCGGCGCGCTGCGCAACGGCACGCTCACGAGCGGCGACGGCGCCTCGCTCGTTTCCCAGAGCGGCAGGTTCGACGGCATCACCGTCGCCGGCAGCCTCGCCCTGAACAACGGGCAGTCGTACGTTTCCAACGGCCTGAGGCTCGCGAGCGGCGCCGTGCTGAACAAGGGCAACCACACCCTCTACATCGAGGGCAACCAGAGCATCGCGCCGGTGAGCGGCTCCGCGACCGTGCTGTCGACCGGCGGCACGGTGTACGTGAACTACGGCGCGACGAACCAGACGCTGACGCTCGGCAGCGGCCTGCTGTGGCAGGGCAACACGGCCTTCCACCAGTGGCATGCGAGCGGCGCGCTGGTGAACAACGGCACGATGCAGACGCCGGCCAGCGGCGGCTCGCTGGGCCTGTACCCGGCGATCGTCGTCAACAACGGCACGCTCCTGGCGGCGGCCGGCGGCTCCCTCGACACCAGCGGCACGGGCACGAGCTTCACCAACAACGGCCTGCTGCAGGTGAGCGCGGGCACGGCCACCCTCCAGTCCCCGCTGACCAACTCGGCCGGCGCCACGCTCGTCAACGCCGGCGGCACGCTGAACCTGCAGAACTTCCTCGGCAACGCGGGTTCCCTCGCGGTTGGCGGCGGCACGACGAACCTCGGAGGCAGCCTCACGCCAGCGGTCCTGGCGAGTGGCTACACGCGCACGGGCGGCTTCGTCAATCTGACCGGCACGCTCGATCTCGCGGGCGGCTCGCTCGACATCGGCTCGGCAGGCCTCTTCGGCACGGGCGGGCTCGGGACGCTGGGCTCGAGCGGCGCGATCAAGTCGGGCACCGTCGCGAGCGGCGACGGCACGTCCCTCGTCACGAGCGGCGGCACGCTCGACGGCGTGACCGTGGGCGGCAGCCTCGCGCTCAACAGCGGCCACGTCTACGTGAAGAATGGCCTGACCCTCGCGCCGGGCGCCATCCTGAACAAGAACGCGAGCACGCTGTACCTGCAGGGCTCGCAGTCGATCGCGCCGGCCGCGGGCACCGCCACCGTGGTCTCGAGCGGCGGCTCGCTCTATGCCTACGACTACGGCAACGTGCTGACGCTGGGCGCGGGTCTCACGGTGCAGGGCGCGGTCACGCTCACCTCGCACACCTCGGGCGCGAACGTCGGCGCGGTGGTGAACAACGGCACGATCCACGCGAACGTGGCCGGCCAGGGGATCACCGTCAACGGCAGCGGCAACTTCACGAACAACGGCGTCGTGCGCGTCGGGCCGGGCAACATGCAGGTCTATCCGGCCTTCGCGAATTCGTCGACCGGCACGCTTGCGGTCAGTGGCGGGCAGATCGACCTGTTCGGCGGCATCGGCAACGCCGGCAGTTTCGCCATCGTCGGCGGCACCGTGAACTTCGGCGGCACGCTCTCGGCGGGCGGCTTCGGCTCGGGATTCGCGCGCACCGGGGGCACGGTCAATTTCAGCAACGCGACGCTCGACCTGGCCGGCGGCTCGCTCGACATCGGCTCGGGCGGCATCTTCGGCACGGGCGGCCTCAACGCCTTCAACGGCGGCACGATCAAGAGCGGCACGCTCGTGAGCAGCGACGGCCACACGCTCGCGGGAGCCGGCGGCACGCTCGACGGGATGACTCTCGCGGGCAATCTCGCGCTGAACAACGGCCACACCTACATCCGCAACAGCCTGAAGCTCGCGAACGGCTCGGTGCTGACGAAGAACGCGCACACGCTGTATTTCCAGGGCTCGCAGTCCCTCGCGCCCGTCTCCGGCACGGCCACCGTGCTGTCGGCCGGCGGCTCGCTCTACGCCTACAACTACGGCGACGTGCTCACGCTCGGCAGCGGCCTGCTGGTGCGGGGCTACACCTCGATCACGTCGTGGACCAGCGGCGCGAACGTCGGCGCGGTGGTCAACAACGGCACCATCGATTCGGCCTCGGCCGGCAACTGGATCTACTTCAACGGCAACGGCAACTTCACGAACAACGGCATCGTCCTCGTCTCCACGGGCAACATGCAGTTGTCGCCCACCTTCAACAATGCGGCGGGCGGCACGCTCGCGGTGAACGGGGGCACGCTCGATCTCACGCAGGGGATCTCCAACGCGGGCACCTTCTCCATCACCGCCGGGACAACGAACCTCGGCAACCTGGTCTCGACGTCGACCTTCGGCGCCGGCTTCAGCCGCACCGGCGGCCTCGTCAACCTCACCGGCACGCTCGACCTCGCGGGCGGCTCGCTCGACATCGGCTCGGCCGGGCTCTTCGGCACGGGCGGTCTGAGCGCGCTGAATTCCGGCGTCATCCGAAACGGCACCGTCACCAGCACCGACGCCAGCCCGACGCTGACCTCGAGTTCAGGCGTGCTCGACGCGGTCACGCTCGGCTCGAATTTCGCGTTCAACGCGTTCGGCACGACCTACGTGCGCAACTCGCTCAAGCTCGCCAACGGGGTCACGGTGAACAAGGGCTCGCACTCGCTCGTGCTGCAGGGCACGCAGTCCATCGCGCCGGTGTCGGGCAGCGCGACGATCCTCACCGCGGGCGGCAGCATCCAGGCGTACAACTACGGCGAGGTCGTCACGCTCGACACGGGCCTGCACGTCAAGGGCCACACCTCGCTCTATTCGTACACCACCGGCTCCCTGCTGGGCGAAGTGGTGAACCGCGGCACGGTGGAGTCGAGCAATGCCGGGCAGACGACCTACATCAGCGGCACGTTCACCAACCGCGGCCTGCTGAAACTGAGCGGCGGCAATCTGTACGCGTACAGCCCGCTCGTCAACGCCGCGCCCTCGTCGCCGGCCGGCACGCTCGTGATCGCGGGCGGCACGCTCGATGCGACGCAGGGGCTCGCCAACGGCGGCATCATCGAATTCACGGGCGGCACGCTCAACCTCGGCGGCAACGTGAGCCCCACGCTGTTCGGCACGGGCTATACGCGCACGGGCGGCATCTTCAATCTCTCCGGCACGCTGAACATGGCCGGCGGCACGCTGGACATCGGCAGCGCCGGTCCGTTCGGTACCGGCGGCCTCAACGGCCTGACCGGCACGATCCGCAACGCCGCCATCGTCGCGCCCACCGGCCAGACGCTCACCAGCAACAGCGGCACGCTCGACACCGTGTCGATCGGCGGCCACCTCGCGCTCGCCGGCGGCTACCTCTCGGTCGTGAACGGCCTGCCGCTCGCCAACGGCGCGACGCTGGACATCGGCTCGAACTACCTGCTGATGTCGGGGACGCAGAGCATCACCACGACGGGCACCGCCACGCTGGCTTCCAACGGCGGCTACATCTACTTCAATCCCACCGGGACGCAGCAGTCGCTCACCCTCGGCGCGGGCGTCACGTGGCGCGGCTCGGGCGGGTTCTACGACTACTACTACTCCACGCCGTCCCAGCGCGGCGCCGTGGTGAACCTCGGCGCCGTCGAGCCGGGCGGGGCCGGGAGCGCGGGAACGCTCTACGTGTACGGCAACTTCGATACGTCGAACGGCACGCTGAAGCTCGAGCAGCGCAACACCTCGCAGTACGACAAGGTCTGGGCCTGGGGCCGCATCGTGCTGGGCGGCGGCACGGTGATCCAGACGGCCGCGATCCCCGGCGCGACCTATGCGGCGGGCGATGCATTCAACGCGATGGAGAGCGCGACCGGCGACATCCAGGGCGGCGCGCCGACCGTGACCGGCTTCAACAGTTCGGTGACGTCTGCGCCCTCGCCGGTGTTCGTGCGCCTCGTCGCCCAGTCCGCGGCGCCGCCGACCGCGAGTCCGGCGCCGACCTCGACGCCCGCGCCCACCTCGACGCCCACGCCGACCACGACGCCCGCGCCGACGACCACCCCCGCGCCGACGGCCACGCCGACGCCGACGGCGACCCCCGCGCCCACCGCCACGCCGACGCCGACCGCCACCCCCGCGCCGACGGCCACGCCCGCGCCGACGCCCGGGCCGACGCCTTTGCCGACGCCTGTGCCGACCTCGGCGCCCACGCCGGCACCGACTGCCGCGCCCACGCCCGCGCCGACCTCCGCACCCACGCCGGCACCCACTTCCGCACCCACCCCCGCGCCGACCGCGGCGCCCACGCCAGCGCCGACCGCCGCTCCGACGCCCGCGCCGACGGCCGCCCCCACGCCTGTACCGACCGCCGCGCCCACGCCCGCGCCGACGTCGGCCCCGACGCCAGCGCCGACCTCTGCGCCCACGCCCGCGCCCACGGCCGCGCCCACGGCCGCTCCGGCGCCCGTCGCGAGCATCGTCGCCGAGCGCCTGCGCGAGATCGTGCCGGACGTCGCGCCCGCCGTCGTCGAACAGATCGTCACCGAGCAGCAGAACACGCTCACGACCTTCGTCAGCCTTCTCGTGAAGGAGGAGAAGGCGCAGGCGGAGGCTAAGGAGGAGAAGAAGGACAAGGAGCTCGCGAAGGAGGCGATCCGGTCCGAGGTGGGCGAGCAGTGCAAACCCTGAGTTAGCACGATAGTGCTGGTGCGCCCGCGGGGGGGCGTGCAAGAATGAATCGAGAGGGGCTGACATGGCCAAGGACAGATCTCGTCGCGCCGCATGGGCGCCGGCGCCTGCATCGCCGCCGGCGGTGCTTGCATTGGCGTTGTGCGCCGCCTTCAGCGGACCGCTCGCGGCGCAGCCCACGGGGGCGCAGGCGGTCGCGGGACAGGCGACCCTGAGCCAGCAGGGCTCGGTGCTGCGCGTCACGACGCAGAATGCCGCGGGCGCGAACCACTCCGCCATCAACTGGCAGAGCTTCTCCGTACCCGCGGGCACGACCACGCAGTTCCTGCAGCCTTCGGCCACGAGCACGTCGATCAATCGCGTGCTCGGCGCGGACCCGAGCCGCATCTTCGGCACGCTGCAGTCGAACGGGCGGCTCGTGCTGGTCAACCCGGCGGGCATCGCCGTCGGCGCGGGCGCCGTGGTCGACACGGCGGCCTTCACGGCCTCCACGCTTCGCATGAGCGATGCCGACGCGATCGCGGGGCGGCTCGTGTTCGGCGACGGCGGATTGGGCGGTCCGCTGTCCGTCGCGGGCCGCGTGATCGCGCGCTCGGGCGACCTCGTGCTGATCTCGCCGGACGTGCAGGTGGGCGCGGCGGCCCTGGTCCAGGCGACCGATGGGGCGACGGTGGTCGCGGCAGGCCGCAAGGTGGCGATCACCGGGCGCGGCCTCGAAGGCATCCAGCTCCAGGTACAGGCGCCCGACGACCGGGCGGTGAACCTCGGCGCCCTGTCCGGCGACGCGGTGGGCATGTTCGCGGGCACCTTGAAGCACAGCGGCCTCGTGCGCGCCAATGCGCTCGCGAGCGAAGGCGGCAAGGTGGTGCTCAGGGGCGGGGATCTCGTCGACATCGACGGCCGCATCGAGGCGCGTCGCGCCGACCGCGGCGGCGAAGTCCACGTCACGGCGAGCAGGGTCATGCTGCGCAGCGGCGCGGTGATCGACGCGAGCGGCCCGGCGGGCGGCGGCGAAGTGCTCGTGGGCGGCGGCTGGCAGGGCAGGGATGCGCGCATCGCGAATGCGAAGGAAACGACGGCCGAAGCGGGGTCCACGATTCGCGTGGACGCCACGGACAAGGGCGACGGCGGCACGGCGGTGCTGTGGAGCGACGGCACCACGCGGGCGGCGTCGACGATCACCGCGCGGGGCGGCGAGCAGGGCGGCGACGGCGGCAAGGTCGAGACTTCGGGCAAGACCCTGCATTTCGACGCGCTGGTCGACACGCGAGCGCCGAAAGGCAAGACGGGCGACCTGCTGCTCGATCCGACGAACATCTGGATCGCGAGCCTCTCACGCGCGCAGTCGCTGGGCGTCGGCGGAAACGACATCAGCGAGCCGACCCCACCGCCAACGCCAGCGTCCCATACATTCCAAGCGAGCGGCGCGGTTTCCGACTCCTACCTGAACAACCAGACCCTGTCGAATGCGCTGAACAACAGCAACGTCATCGTCCAGACGACGAGCGCCGGCTCCGGCGACGGCTTCATCAAGCTGCTCGATCCGGTGGCCTGGACGACTGGCAACGAGCTGACCCTGCTCGCCGACAAGCACGTCTACATCAAGGCGCCCGTCACGGGCGGCGCCGGCAGCACGCTGTCGATCGACGCCAAGGGCAACATCGAGCAGGAGGCGACGGGCGCCGGCATCTCGGTCTCGAATCTTTTCGCGATGGTTCGTGCGACGGCGGCATCGGGCTCGTCGATTTCGCTGGCGGGCGCGGGCAACGCGGTGCAGAACTTCAGCGCCCACAACTACGTCGGCCCCATCGCCTTCAAGAACAACGGCGATCTCTCCATCGGCGGCGGCACGGGCGCCACGATCGGCGCCATCGAAGGCGTGCGCACCGAGGACACGCAGCCGATCTCGATCCAGGTGGTGGGCGGCGACCTGAACATCGACGACGCGGCGGGCATCAATGCGGACGTCGGCGCGGTGACGCTCACGGCCGTCACGGCCGACATGGACCTCGGCGGCAGCCTCGTCTCGAGCGGCGGCAACATCATCATGAGCGGGGGGGCGCAGATCATTGCCAGCAGCCTGCAGGCCTCCGGCGACGCGAGCGTGCAGTTGTCCTCCGGCTTCAACTACGTCGATTCGGTCTCGCTGGTCAGCAGCGGCGGCGGCGTCGACTTCCACGGCCAGCGTCACTACACGGTCACGGGGGCCCAGCAGGCCTCGACGACCGGTGCCCTGACCTTGACCGCCGCGAACCGGAACATCTCCATCGGCGGGACCGTGGAGGCCGCCTCGATCACCGTCAATTCGGGCTCGGGCACGGTGCTGCAGGCCGGCGGCAAGCTGCGGGCGGACCGCGTCTATTTCGTCAATGCGCCGGGCTACGGTCCGGTGGGCGAGCCGGGCGAGCCCGTGCAGACGGAGTCGAAGTCCGCCGCGGCGACCCAGATCCTCGCCGGCGGCGACGGCGGGCCGAGCAGCGTCTACGTCACGCACGAAGGCAGCCTCTCTGTGGGGAGCTTCATGCTGTACAGCGGCGCCGGCTCGAGCAACGTCGGCCTTCACGCGAGCGGCGACCTCACGCTGACGGACAACCTGTACGCCAGCGGCGACGTGTCGCTGAGCGCGGGCGGTCTCCTGACGCTGCCCGCCAGCAAGACCCTCGTCGGCGGCACGAGCGTCATTCTCGCGGCCGACCGGATGACCATCGGCAGCAGCACGATCAGCAGCAGCGGCGCGCTCGTGGCCAAGCCTTTCAACGGGCGCCGGGGCATGATCGTGGGCGGTGCCACCGACGACGATGGCCCCACGGCCACGTCGCTCGTGCTCACAGCGTCGGAAGTGAACAAGTTCCGCACCGGCGCCAACGGCATCCTGCGCCTGGGCGACCTGGTGGCGACCGACACGCTGCACGTGGCCGGCGCGCTCGCGCCCTCGAACGTCGCGGCGCTTTCCCTCGAGGCGGACGGCAACATCACGCAGGCCGCGCCCATCACGGTCGCGAGCCTGCTGGCGAGGTCGGCCAGCGGCAGCGTCGCCCTGGACAACGCGAGCAACGCCGTGACCACGGTCGCGGGCGTTGGCAATGGCGGCTTCACCTTCTCCAATGCCGGCACGATCACCGTCGGCGCCATCGACGGCACCGCGGGCATCGACGCGGGCGTCAGCGATGTCTCGCTCATCTCGGCATCGGGCGGCATCACGCAGTCCGCGGGTGCCCCGGTCTCGGCGAACGCGCTGCACGTCAGCGCGGCGGGCGACGTCACGCTGGACGCCGTCGCCAATCCCATCTCCGCGCTATCCGGCAGCTCCGGCGGCAACATCGCGTTCAAGGGCTCGGCGCCGCTCACGCTGAATGCGCTGCAGACCACGGGCGCCACGTCGAACATCGACGTCACGACGGCGAACCAGACCATCTCGGTGGCCGGCCTCGTGCAGACGACCGGTTCCGGCTCGCTGACCATCAGCGCGGGCACGGCGAGCCTGCTGCAAGGCGGCGCGAACGGCTTGCTGAAGTCGGCAAACCTCGACCTGCAAGGCACGTACACTGCCGGCGCCGTGGGCGAGGAGGAAGCGCCGCTGTTGACCAGCTCCCTTGCCGGAGACACGACGATCCTGCGCTCCGGCGACGACGGCAGCGGCCCGAGCGGGTTCTTCCTCAGCCACTCGGGAAACCTGGCAGTGCCCACCAGCGGCTTCGGGGTCAAGAATCACAGCACCACCACGCTCAGCATCGCCACGACCGACGGCGGCGACCTCACGTTCCATCGGGCGGTCACGACGGGCGTGATTTCCCTCCAGGCGGCTGGCGTGTTCACGCAAGGCGCGGCGAACACGCTCACGGCCGGGCACGTGACGCTCGCGGCCGACCGCATGGTGCTGCTCGGCGCCGCCGATTCCATCACGTCGAGCCAGACCACGACCGTCAAGCCGGTCACGCCGGGCTGGAAGGTGGACTTGGGTTCGACCGGCGACACGACTGCGGGCACGATGCAGCTTTCGACCTCGGAGCTGGCCACATTCCGCTCGACGAGCGCGGGTGGCCAGGGCGTGTTGCGCATCGGCTCCCTCGAAGCGGGAGATCTGCGCGTCGTCGGCCCCATCGCGCCCGGATTCGCCGGGCTGCTGGCGCTGGAATCGGGCGGCACGGTGACCCAGGCGGCCGCGACTCCGGGGGCGACGCCGGTGCCGGCCGGCACGATCACCGTGCAGCGGCTCGCCGTGCGTGCGCTCGGCGACGTCACGCTCACGGAGAGCAACGTCGTCGAGCAGGTGGCGATGGCGGTGGGGGACGCGGACAACAAGAACCGCAACGTCAAGTTCAAGTCCACCTCGGACCTGACGCTTGCGAATCTCGATGGCCTGTCCGGCATCGCGGTCGAGCGCGACGGCGCGCCTTATGACCGCAACAGCCCCAACGGCGTGGTGGCGCTCCAGTCGGGCGGCAAGCTCTCGCAGGACGTCGACGCGGTGATTTCCGCCAAGGCGCTCCATGCCGAGGCGCGGCAGGTGCAACTGCTGGAACTCAATGCCGTGGAGGTCGTCGCCGGCAAGGCGACGGGAGCGACCGGCCTGCAGGACGGTCGATTCGAATTCGTGTCGGCGGGCGACCTGCGCATCGGCTCGGTGCGCGATCTTTCGGGGACCGTCGTTTCGGGCATCACGCAGTCGAGCGCGGCGGCGGTCGACGGCGTGGGCATCGCCCTGGGCACCTCGGGGCTGATCCAGGACGCCGACGCGCCCCTCTCCACGCCGCACGGGCTGACGCTCGGCGCATTCGGCGACGCCGAACTCCTCGCGACGGGCAACACCGTGGGCTCCATCGGCGGCACGGTCTTCGGCACGCTGCAGTTCCACAACAACGGGCCGCTCGACGTCGGCATTCTTTTGCCGAGCCCCAGCACGACGGTCACTCCGCTGACCACGCTTTTCGGCGGCGTGAGCATCACCAGCACGGGCGCCATGACGGTGAGGGAGGTGGAAAGCGGCGCGGACATCACGCTCGTGGCGCAGGCCGGCAACCTGGCTCTGAGTGACGACAGCAAGGTCCTGGCCTGCGCCTGCGGTTCCATCTCCCTGACCGCGGCGGCGGGCTCGGTGACGCAGGGCGCGGGCGGTCTCGTCGAAGGCGGCGCGCTCACGGTGGCCGCGCAGGGCAGCATCCTGATCGACGGCGCCCACGTGACGAGCTTCGCGGCCACGCAGACCGGCACGTCGGGGCCTGGGGCCATCCGGATCGCAAATGACGGACCGCTCGCGATCGCCGGCATCTCGCAGGCGACGTCCGCCGCGAGTTCGATCGAGATCACGAGCCTCTCGGGCGACGACATCACCATCGACGGCGCCGTCCTCGCCGGCTCCGCGTCGAGCATCGCGATCGACGCAGGCGGCGGCTCGGTGATCCAGGGCACCGCCGGCCTGCTGAAGGCGAACGCCATCTCGATCACTTCGTACGCGCCCTGGACCTCGGGCTCGCCGACACCGCTCGCCACCGAATCGAACGGCGGCACCACGACCCTGAGCCTGACGGGCGAGGGCACGGCCTTCGCGATCGCGCACACCGGCAATGTTTCGCTCGTCTACGACGGCGGCGCCATCGCCACGGCTCCTCTGACCGTGAGCGCGAGCGGCAACCTGGCGGTGACGAACAGCATCGACACCACGTCCGGCGCCGACCTTTCGCTCTCGGCCGGCGGCATGCTCACGCAGAACGCGGGCGCGTCGCTCTCGGGCAAGGTCGTCACGCTCGCGGCCAGCCAGATGAGCCTGGCGGGCGGCGCCGGCAGCATCACGTCGAGCGAGCTCACGAGCGTGGCCCCGCTGACGGCCCGCGCCGTCCAGCTCGGCGCGCCGGACCACGGCGACGCCACGAAGCTGCAACTGACCGCCGCGGAGCTGACCAGCTTCGCCGGGTCCGGCGAGCTGCGCTTCGGCCAGAACGGCGAGACGAAGACGGCTTCGTCGATCTACGTGTCCGGACCCGTCGTCTTCACCCCCTCCGTCGTCGGCCTCTTCACGACGGGCAACGTGGGGCAGGGGGCCGCCGGGCCGGTGGCGCCCTCCATCCAGGCGGACACGCTGGTGGTGGATGCCGGCGGGGCCGTGAACCTCGCGGGCGGCGCGAACGCGGTATCGACGCTCGCGGGCGCGGCAGCCGGCGGCGGCTTCAATTTCTCCGGCGCCGGCGCGCTCACCATCGGCAGCGCGATGGGCGTGGACGGCGTGAGCACGAGCAACCATCCCATCACCCTGCACACGGCGAGCGGGGACCTGGGCATCGTCGACACGGCCAAGGGCGTCAGCGCGGGCACCGCCAACGTGACCCTCACCGCGGATGCCGGCGCCGTCTACCAGACGGCCGGCTCGAAGATCACGGCCGGCAGCCTGAACGCGACGGGCTCCCTGCTGGTCTCGCTCACCGCCGGCACCAACGACGTCGCTTCGCTGACCGCCGCCTCGGGCGGCGCCATCTCCTTCCGCGGCGTCTCCGCGCTCACTGTCGCGGGCGTCACGCAGACGGGCACCGGTTCCGATGCGGTGGCCATCTCGACCGCGGACCGGAACATCACGATCGGCGGCACGGTCGAATCGGGCGCAAGCGGCTCCATCTCCATCGATGCGGGCACCGCGTCGATCGTCCAGGGCGCCTCCGGCCTGCTGAAGACCGATGCGCTCCTGCTGAATGCCGGCGGCGCCGTGGGCGGCGGCAACGCCTTGCTCACCGAGTCGAACGCGGGGCCGACGTCGATCGGCGTCGGCGGCGGCGCGAGCGCGGTGAGGATCTCGCACACCGGCGATGCGGTGCTCGCGAGCGGCTGGTCGCTCGGCGCCAACGCACCGGTCAACGTCACGGCGAGCGGCGACCTCGACGTGCGCACCGCGCTCGCCGCGGGCACTTCGGCCCTTTCGCTCACGTCCGGCAACCTCCTCACGCAAGGACCCGGCGCAAACATGTCGGGCAGCCTGATCACGCTCGTGGCCGACAACATGGACCTGCAGGGCGCCAGCGGCTCGATCGCCAGCGCTGGCACCATCAGTCTGCGTCCGGCCACCGACGGGCTCGCCATCGACCTCGCTGCGGCCAGCGGCGGCTTCTCGGCGCTCTCGTTCTCGTCCCCGCCGCCCGCGCTCGAACTTTCCCAGGCGGAACTCGACGCACTGTCGCCCGGCGCCGGGGGGGCGCTGCGCATCGGCTCGCTCACTTCGGGCGACATTCACGTGAGCGGCTCGCTCTCCGTCCCATCGGGCCTGCTGGTGCTGCAGACCGGCGGCACCGTGACGCAGGCCTCGGACGCGCCGATGAGCGTCGCGCGCCTGGGCGTGCGCGCCCTCGGCGACGTGACGCTCGACCACGCCGCCAACAGCCTGCCGGTGGTGGCCATGTCCGTCGGCGATGCGACCCACACCAACCGCAACGTGACCCTGGTCACGAGCGGCGACCTCGCCGTGGCCGCGCATTCTCCGTCGCAGCCGATGGACGGGCTCAACGGCATCCAGTCGCACGGGGACGGCACAGGCTTCAATCCGCTCAGCCCCAACACCGTCATCGCGCTGCTCTCCGGCGGCACGCTGTCGCAGCAGTCGGGCGCATTGCTGGGCGGCAAGGCGGTCTCCGCGCAGGGGCAGCGCGTGGTGCTGACCGAGGACAACCCGACGGGCGTGATCGCCGGACGTGCGACCGGCGCGGGATCGGGCGCGGACGGCAGCTTCGTCTACAAGAGCGTCAACGGCATCCACCTCAGCACGGTGGCGGGCATCGCGGGCGTCGAGCAGTCGTCCGCCTCGCTTCCTCCCAACGGCGTCGGCATCGAGCTGCGCGGCACCTCGATCTCCCAGGACGCGGATGCGCCGCTCGTCACGGCGCGCGGCCTGTACCTCGATACGGCCGGCACCGCCACGCTCACGAGCGCCACGAACAACGTCGCGTCGATCGGCACCGGCTTTCTCGACTCGCTGGACTTCGTCAACAGCGGCCCGCTGCGCGTCGGCATCCCCGACCCGACCAACGTCCTGCCGACGCATCTGGCCGTGTTCGCCAATGGCTCGATCCGCATCGCGAGCGGCGGCGCGATGGACGTGGCCGGCGTGTCGGGCGGCACGACCTCGCTCGTCGCGCAGGCAGGCAACCTGAGCCTGGTCGCCGATGCCGGCGTCGATGCGGTGGGCAGCACGCTCACGCTGTCCGCGCCCGCCGGCTCGGTCGTCCAGGATGCCTCGGCCTTCCTCACCGCCGGCACGCTGAACGCCACCGCCGCAGGCGCGATCAACCTCGCCGGCGCCAGCGACGCCGCGCAGTTCACCGCCACGCAGACCGGCAGCACGGGCGGCCTCATCCTCTTCAAGCCGATTGCCGCCACCACGCTGGGCCCGATCAGCCAGGCGAGCGCCGATGCCTCGGCGATCTCGATCGTCGGCTCGGGCGGAAACATCACCATCGGCGCCCTTGTGCAGACGGGGGCGAACTCGAGTCTCACGATCGACGCCGGAACCTCGAGCGTGGTGCAGGGCGCGGGCGGCCTGCTGAAGTCGAACGCCATCGCGCTGAATGCGAGCGGCACGGGCTCGGTCGGAGCCTCCGGCGCCGCGATCCAGACGGCGTCGAACAGCGGCACGGCGGCGCTGTCGCTGGGTGGCAGCGGAACCGGGGGCTACTTCGTCGGCCACAACGGCGATGCCTCGCTCGCCTTCGGCGGCACCGGAGCGAACGCGGCGGTGTCCGTCTTCGCCTCGCAGGACCTGACGGCGACGAACAACATCGCGACGGGCACGGCGTCGCTGGCGCTCGGGGCGGGCAACCTGCTCAAGCAGAACGCCGGCGTCACCCTGAGCGGCGACTCGGTCCACCTCAAGGCGAACCGCATGGACCTCGCAGGCGGCGCGATCACGTCGACGACGATCGCGACGGTGCGTCCGTTCAGCAGCACGTGGAACATGGACCTCGGATCCACGACCGACGCGGCGGCGGGCACGCTCGAGTTGTCGAACGCGGAGATCGGCAAGTTCGCCGGCGGCACCCTGCTGCGCTTCGGCAACCTGGCCAACAGCGGGACCTTGAACATCTCCGCGCCGGTTTCGCCCAGCTTCGCCGGGGGGCTCTCACTCGACTACAACGGCGACATCACGCAAACGTCCGCCGGCGTGCTGACCGCCGACAAGGTGGCAGTGCGCTCGCTCGGATCGGTGAACCTCGCAGCCGCCGCGAACAGCATCGGCGTCGTCGCAGGCACGTCGAGCGGCGACTTCAGCCTGGGCTCGGCCCGGCCCACGCTCACGGTCGGCAGCGGCGGCGGCGTCGACGGCATCTCGGCGGGCGGCAAGGTCATGGCCTTCAACAACGGCGGTGACCTGGTACTGAACAAGCCGATCGCGGCTTCGGGCGGCGGCGATGCGATCGTGCTCGCCGGCACCCACTTCATCAACAACGCGACGAGCTCGGCACTGAACGCGGGCAGCGGCCGCTGGGTCGTCTACTCTTCCACGCCCGGCGGCAACACGTACGGCGGACTCGTGTCGGGGAACAACGCGGTGTGGAATGCGACGCCCGTCTCCGACGCGCCGTCGACGCTGCCCGCCGGCAACCGCTACGTCTTCAGCCACCAGCCGAGCGTGACGATCACGGCCGACGCGAGCACGCGGACTTACGACGGGACGTCGACGGCGGGCGCGCTCACGTACACCGCGACGCCGCTGGTCGATGCGTCGGCGTACGGCGGCGTGTTCTCGCAGGACGTGCTGTCCGGCTCGCTCGCGGTGTCCAGCCCGGGCCGCAACGTCGGCAGCTACACGATCGCGCAGGGCACCGTGGCCGCGCCGCCCGGCTATGCGACCACCTTCAACGGCGCGACGGCGACGATCACGCCCGCGCCGCTGACGGTGACGACGAGCGACGTCGTCAAGACCTACGACGGCACGACGAGCGCGAACGGCGTCGCGGTGACCGCGTCCGGCAGCACCGTGTTCACGGGCGACACGCTCTCCGGCGGCACGTTCGCGTACACCAACCGCAACGCCGGCACCGGCAAGACGGTCACCGTCGCAGGCGTCACGGTCAACGACGGCAACAACGGCGCCAACTACACGGTCAGCTACGCGCCCAACACGACGAGCACGATCGACAAGGCGACGCTCACGCTCGCCGCGGTCACCGACTCGAAGCAGTACGACGGCACGACGGCCTCGTCGGCGCCGGTATCGATTTCCGGCCTCGGCGCCGGCGACTCGGTGGTCTCGCTCACGCAGTCGTTCACCAGCCGCCACGTGCTGGGCACGGGCGCGAGCACGCTCGCGGTCAACGCGGGCTGGGTCGTCAACGACGGCAATGGCGGCGCGAACTACCACCCGGCCACGACGACGGTCGCCTCCGGCACCATCACGCCCGCGCCGATCGTGCTGAGCGTGACGCCCGTGACGAAGACCTACGACGCGACCACGGCCGCGCCGGGCGCGACGGCCACCGTCGCGAGCGGCACGCTGTACTCGACCGACACGCTCGCCGGCGGAACCTTTGCCTTCACCAATGCGAACGCCGGTACCGGCAAGTCGCTCACCGTCTCCGGGGTGGGCATCAGCGACGGCAACGGCGGGCGCAACTACACGGTTTCGGTCGCGCCCAACAGCGCGAGCACCATCGAGCGTGCGACGCTCACGCTGAGCGCTTCGACGGATTCGCGAACCTACGACGGAACGACGCAGTCGTTCGGCGCGGTGGCCGCCAGCGGCCTCTTCGGCACCGACACGGTGACGGGCGCGACGCAGTCGTACACGAGCCGGCACGTGATGGGCACCGGCGGGAGCACGCTCGCCGTCGACGGCGGCTACCTGATTTCCGACGGCAACGGCGGCAACAACTACAACGTGGCCAAGGTGACGGCCGCGGGCACCATCACGCCCGCGCCGGTGACGCTCACCACGGAGGACGTGACCAAGATCTACGATGGCACGACGGCCGCGTCGGGGGTGGCGATGGTGGGCCTGGGCGCGTTGTTCAGCAGCGATACGCTGTCGGGCGGAACATTCGCCTTCGCCGACCGGCATGCCGGCACCGGCAAGACGGTCACGGTCTCGGGCATCACCGTCAACGATGGCAATGGCGGCGCGAACTACGCGGTCGCGTACACCCCCAACCTGACGAGCACGATCAATCCGCGGCCCCTGTCCACCTGGACCGGCGGCGCCGGCACGCGGTCATGGGGGGATGCGGGCAACTGGGACGCGCTGCCGGACTTCTCGAACGTGGAGAACGTGTCGATTCCGAGCGGCGCGAACGTCAACTACAACCTGCCAGGCACCACCAACCTGCAGTACATCTCGAGCGCCGGCACGCTCGCGATCGCCAGCGGCACGCTGAACCTCTCGGGGTCGCTCTCGACCGTCGCGTATTCGCAGACCGCGGGTACCGTGCTGGCGAACGACATCACCGTGACGGACTCGTTCTCGCAGACCGGCGGCCAGGTGGTCCTCGGCAGCTCGGCCAACATCACGCATACGCGGACGACGGCCATGAACATCGCGACGTTCACGGCGCCGGGCCTGACGCTCATGGTGCCGAGCGCCGATATCGTGCAGCACGGTCCGCTCCAGACGACGGTGCTGTCGATCACGACCGGCCCGACCGGCACGGCCCATCTGACGAATGCGGGGAACCAGGTCGCGTCGCTCGGGTTCGACGGCGGGATGCTCAAGGTCATCAACACGTCCGCTCCGCTCGAACTGACGTCCGTGAATGCCACCGGTCTCGACATCGAGAACACCGGGGGCCTCATCACCACGGGGCCGGTGGTCGTGCCCGCGGGTGCGGCCACCGTCGTCACGCACAGCCCGATCACGATCGGCGCGGGCGGCATCACGGCCGGCGGAAGCATCAGCCTCGTCGCCACCGGCAGCGCGGGCAACGACAACATCACGCTCAACGGCCCCGTCAACTCGACGGGCGGCGCGGTGATGCTGAGTTCGGCGGACGCCATCGTGCAGAACGCGAACGTGAGCGCGGCGACGTCGGTCACGGCTTCGGCGGGAACGTCGGTGTCCTTCGCGCCAGGCGTGCAGACGAACGCGCCTTCGGTCAGCTACCAGGCGGCAAGCAACCCGGTGACCGCCCCCGTGCCGACGCCCGCACCGACACCGGCCCCCACGCCGGCGCCCACACCGGCGCCCACACCGGCGCCCACACCGGCACCGACCCCGGTACCGACCCCGGTACCGACGCCGGCACCCACTCCGGCGCCGACACCTGCGCCCACCCCGGCGCCGACGCCGGTGCCGACGCCGGCACCCACCCCGGCGCCGACCTCCGCCCCCGCGCCCTCGCCGGCACCCACTGCGGCGCCGACGCCCGCGCCGGCGCCGGTCGCGGGCGCCACGGTCACCGCCGAGCGCCTGCTCGAGATCCTGCCGGACGTCGAACCCTCGCTCGTCGAGAAGATCGTGACGGAGCAGCAGAACACGCTCACGACCTTCGTGACGCTGCTCGTGCAGGAAGAAAAGCAGCAGGCCGAGGTGAAGAAGGAGGAAGAGAAGAAGGAGGCGAAGGAAAGCGGCAAGTCGACCGACGCCATCATCACCGACACCCAATGCAAATAGGAAACCGATCGATGCCCTTGCGTCCCCTCGTCCTCGCTCTCGTTGTCGCGAGTTCGGCGTCCCTGGCGTTCGCGCAGACGCAGCCCGCGCCCGCGTCCACCGAAACACCGGCCGACGCCGTCGCGGCACCCGATCCCGACGCGGTGTTCAAGGGGCGCATGGGCGGCACCTTCGGCAAGAGCGTGCAGGAAGTGATGCCTGCGACGAAGCGCGTCGCCGTCGCGGCCTTCCGCGTCGCCTTCGTCACCGACAACAGCATCACCGCGCAGGTGCGCGGCGCGTACCTGCCCGGCATGGACATGAGCGGCGCGCGTTCGTCGTTCTACGTGACGCTCAAGGGCGTGGAGCCGAAGACGCTCCAGGCCATCACCGACCGCGCCTACGCCGACTTCCTGCAGCAGATCGCCGCGAGCGGCCGCGAGGTCGTGCCCATGGAGCAGTTCCGGGACTCGTTCGCCGGCTTCAAGGTGACCGGCTCGCCGCAACAGCCCCACACGAAGGAGCAGAACGGGCAGACCGCGACCTTCTTCTCGCCCACCGGCATGCCGCTCGTGTTCACGCACTTCGAGACGGGCTGGGGCGGCTTCGGCAATTTCGACCTGACGAACTACCGCAAGCTGCAGGAGATTTCGTCGCAGGTGAATGCGACCGTGATCGCGCCGATGCTCGTCGTCAACTTCGCGCGCATGTCGTCGAGCGGCAACCAGAGCGGCCTGATGTCGCGCACGGCGGAGACGGGCGGCGAACTCTCGATGTCGGTGGCGGCGCTCAACAGCATCTACATCCGCACCGAGGAATTCCGCAACGGCATGCTGATGAAGGGCGACGAGGGCTCGCTGCAGATGGCCGCAGCCATCGCGAGCCCGATGCAGTTCGGCACGATGCAGACGATCTCGGAGGACGACAACCGCGCCGTGCGCACGGCCGTCAACGTGCTCGGCATGTTCGCCGGCATCGCGAACGCGGGCGGCGCCGCGCGCAGCGTGAAGAAGGCCGTGGCGACGACCACCGACGACACCTACGCCGCCCCGGCCAACGATGCGCTCTCGCGCACTTCGGCCGCGTTCGGGCGGTGGTGGAAGAAGTACCCGGCAACGCCCTGAGCGTCATCCCCGCCTCCGCGGGGATGACCATCACTCGCCCAGCTGCGGCAGCGGCGCGTCGCCGTCGTTCGACAGGAGCCCCGCGCGCGAATACACCCCGAGCTTCGCGCGCGTGTCGGCGATGTCGAGGTTGCGCATCGTCAGCTGGCCGATGCGGTCCTTCGGCGAGAACGGCGCGTTCTCGACCTTCTCCATGGAGAGGCGCTCCGGCGCGTAGGTCAGGTTGGGCGACTCGGTGTTCAGCAGCGAGTAGTCGTTGCCGCGCCGCAGCTCCAGCGTCACTTCGCCCGTCACCGCCCGAGCCACCCAGCGCTGCGCCGTCTCGCGCAGCATGATCGCCTGCGGGTCGAACCAGCGGCCCTGGTAGAGCAGGCGCCCGAGCCGGCGGCCGTTGTCCCGGTACTGCTCGATGGTGTCTTCGTTGTGGATGCCGGTGACGAGCCGCTCGTAGGCGATGAAGAGCAGGGCGAGGCCGGGGGCCTCGTAGATGCCGCGGCTCTTGGCCTCGATGATGCGGTTCTCGATCTGGTCGCTCATGCCCAGGCCGTGGCGGCCGCCGATGCGGTTGGCCTCGAGGATCAGTTCCACGGGATCGTCGAACGTCTTGCCGTTCAGCGCCACCGGCTGGCCGTCTTCGAAGCGCACGCGCACCTCCTCGGCCTTCACCGCGACCTCGTCGCGCCAGAAGGCCACGCCCATGATCGGGTTGACGATCTTGATGCCGGAGTTCAGGTTCTCGAGGTCCTTCGCCTCGTGTGTCGCGCCGAGCATGTTGCTGTCGGTCGAGTACGCCTTCTCGGCGGACATCTTGTACGCGAAGCCGGCGGCCTGCATGAACGCGGACATCTCGGCGCGGCCGCCCAGCTCGTCGATGAACTGCTGGTCGAGCCAGGGCTTGTAGATCTTCAGCGACGGGTTCGTGAGCAGCCCGTAGCGGTAGAACCGCTCGATGTCGTTGCCCTTGAACGTGCTGCCGTCGCCCCAGATGTGGACGTCGTCCTCCTTCATCGCGGCCACGAGCATCGTGCCGGTGACGGCGCGGCCGAGCGGCGTCGTGTTGAAGTAGGTCGCGCCCGCGGTGGTGATGTGGAACGCGCCGCACTGCAGGGCGGCGATGCCCTCGTGCGCGAGCTGCTTGCGGCAGTCGACCAGGCGCGCCTGCTCGGCGCCGTACTCCATCGCCTTGCGCGGGATGTCGTCGTAGTCGGGCTCGTCGGGCTGGCCGAGGTTGGCGGTGTAAGCGTAGGGGATCGCGCCCTTCTGGCGCATCCAGTGCAGCGCCGCGCTCGTGTCGAGGCCGCCCGAGAAGGCGATGCCGACCTTCTGGCCGGCGGGCAGATTTTCGAGGATGGTGCTCATGGGGCGCGATCAGCCGAAGTGGCAGACGTAGTGATACGCCTCGGCCACGCGGATCTCGAAGCTCGAGTTACCGGGGATGGCGAACTTCTCGCCGGCGGCGGACTTCTTCCACTCGCTCGTGCCGGCGAGCTTGTACTCGCACGCGCCCGCGACGCATTCCATGATCTCCGGCGCGCCCGTGTTGAAGGTGAGGCTGGCGGGCAGGATCACGCCCACCGATTTCTTCGTGCCGTCGGCGAACTCGATGCCGTGGCTCACGCACTTGCCGTCGAAGTAGACGTTGGCGCGGGTGGTGACGGACACGCCGTCGATCTTTTCGGTGGTCATGGGGAGGGTGCTGCGGGAGGGGAAACCCGCGATTTTACGGCGGTGGCGACCGTGGCCCGTCGCACCCCTCCCGTCTGCGGGAGTCGGACCCGTTACCGCCAGCCGCGGCGATGCCAGCGGCGGTCGCCGCCGTAGAAGCCGAAGCTCAGGCTGACCGGGGGCGCGTAGTACGCGGGGCGGTAGTAGTAGTTCGGCACGACCACCGGCATGATGGTCTGCGGCACCACGTAGCTGACCGGCGGTGCATAGCTCGGTGCGTAGCTGGGCGCATAGCTCGGGGGATACACCGGCGGCGCGCCGTAGTTGCCCGGCATGGCTGCGGTCGCGCCCACGGGCGTCACCTGCAGGCGCACGGTGGGGCCCGGGT
The DNA here is from genome assembly GCF_050250995.1 of Ramlibacter sp. Taxonomy (GTDB): domain Bacteria; phylum Pseudomonadota; class Gammaproteobacteria; order Burkholderiales; family Burkholderiaceae_C; genus Ramlibacter. The sequence goes on along the minus strand of NZ_JBFWNP010000002.1, from coordinate 311,419 downwards.
CCTGGGCCATCTGCACGGTGTGCTGGCGACCGTCGTACTCGTATGTGACGTTGTAGCCGACCGTGCGGTTCTCGGTGAACGTTTGCGTCACGCAGTTCGCGATGGGCTGCGGGTACGGGCGATTGCTCTCGACCGTGTTGCCGAGGGCCGCGCCCCCGACGATGCCGGCGGCGGTGGCCGCCGCACGGCCCGCGCCGTGGCCAATCTGGTTGCCGAGCAGGCCGCCCGCGATGGCGCCGATCACGGCGCCCGCGCCGCTGGTGGCGGGAGCGGGGTCGGAGTAGTAGGCCTGCGGCGCGCAGTTCTGCCGCGGCACCGCGACCTGCTGGACGATGGGGGTGGCCGAAATCACGCGGCCGACGATCTCCTGCGCGAAGGCCGGCGCTGCGGCCATGCTTGCGAGCCCGACGGCGGACAACAACAACTTCTTCATGACAACGCCTTGAGGTTTCTCGATGGAGAAATTCTAGGCAGCGGAACGTTGCCCGCCGGAGCTTTACGGTAAAGCTGCGGTAAAAAGCCGCGCGTCAGAGGCCGGCGAGCGACGGCCACGCAGCCGCGTCGAAGCCCACCGTCGTTTTGCCCGACGCCCAGGCCACCACCGGCCGCTTGATCACGCTCGGCTGAGCCAGCATGACGCTGCGCGCGGTCTTCGCGTCGACCACCGACGCCTGCGTTTGCGCATCGAGCTTGCGCCACATCGTGCCCTTGCGGTTGAGCACCTTTTCCCAGCCGACGTCGCGCAGCCATGCGTCGAGCTCGGCCTCGGGCACGCCCTGCTTCTTGAAGTCGTGGAAGGTGTGCGCCACGCCATGCTCGGCCAGCCAGGCGCGAGCCTTCTTCACCGTGTCGCAGTTGGGAATGCCGTAGACCGTGATCGAAGTGTCCTTGCCCATGCGCGGATCATAGGTCCGCCGTGCTGGGACAATGCGGCCCATGGATTCCCTCGACGCCTGGCTCGCGCACTGCGAGCGGCTGCACCCCACCACCATCGAGCTCGGGCTCGCTCGCGTGCGCGACGTCGCGCAGCGTCTCGACCTGCGCTTCGACTGCCCCGTCGTCACCGTCGCCGGCACCAACGGCAAGGGCTCCACCTGCGCGATGCTCGAAGCCATCGCGCTGCAGGCCGGCTGGTGCACGGGCGTGTACACGTCGCCGCACCTCGTGCATTTCGAGGAGCGGCTGCGCATCGCGGGCGAGATCGCGCGGCCCGACGAACTCGTGGCGCACTTCGCGCGCGTCGAGGCCGCGCGGCAAGGCGTGTCGCTCACGTACTTCGAGTTCACGACGCTCGCGATCCTGTCGCGGATGATGGAGGCGCAGGTCGACCTCGCGATCCTCGAAGTCGGCCTCGGCGGGCGGCTCGACGCGGTGAACATCGTCGACACCGACTGCGCCATCGTCACGAGCGTGGACCTCGACCACATGGACTTCCTCGGGCCCGACCGCGAGAGCATCGGCCGCGAGAAGGCGGGCATCATGCGCGCCGGCAAGCCCGCCATCGTGGCCGACCCGATGCCGCCCGCGAGCGTGACGGCGCATGCCGAAGCCATCGGCGCGGACCTGTGGCGGCTCGGCCGCGACTTCAATTTTTCCGGCGACAAGCAGCAGTGGGCCTGGGCCGGAAGAGGGCGGCGCTACCCGGGCCTGGCCTATCCCGCGCTGCGCGGCGCGAACCAGTTGCTCAACGCCTCGGGCGTGCTCGCCGCATTCGAGGCGTTGCGTCCGCGCCTGCCCGTGACGGCGCAGGCGATCCGCAATGGCCTGGCGATGGTCGAGCTGCCCGGCCGCTTCCAGATCGTGCCCGGCCAGCCGACGCTCGTCTTCGACGTCGCGCACAACCCGCATGCCGTCGCGGCGCTCGCGGCGAACCTCGATGCGATGGGCTTCTTCCCGGCGACGCACGCCGTGTTCGGCGCGATGGCGGACAAGGACCTCGCGCCGATGTTCGCGAAGATGGCGCCGCTCGTGGACCGCTGGTACTTCACGGACCTGCCCACGGCGCGCGCGGCGTCGGCGCGGGACCTGTCGGCTCAGTGGGCGAAGGTCGCGGCGAAGCCCGTGCCCGCGAGCACGCACGCATCGCCCGACGAGGCGCTGCGCGCCGCGATGGCCGCCGCGGACCCCACTGATAGAATTCTGGTCTTTGGATCGTTCTATACGGTGGGTGGCGTCTTGAAGGACGGGATTCCCCGCACCCCGGCTCCGCACCTCTGACGTCAGGCGACGCGACGCGACACGACACGATCAATGGCCTTGTTCAAGAAACGCAAAGGTGGCGACGGGTCCGTGGCCGCCGCTCCCCCCGCCGAAAGCATCGAGACCCTGCGTCGCCGGGCGCGCCACCGACTCATCGGCGCGGCGGTGCTCGTCGTCGCGGGCGTGGTGGGCTTCCCGCTCGTGTTCGACACGCAGCCGCGTCCGATTCCCGTCGACATCCCCATCGAGATCCCCGACCGCAACAAGGTCAAGCCGCTTGCCGTGCCGGGCACGGTGCCCGCGCCGGTCGTGGCGGGCGTCGTCGGCTCGGGCGAAACGGCCACGGAGTCGAAGGTGGCGAAGGTGGAGCCCGTCGTTCCCGCGAAGCCGGCCGCCGTGGCGGAGCCGAAGGTCGAATCGAAGCCCGAGGCGAAAGTCGAAGCGAAGGTCGAGCCGAAGCCGGTTGCGCCCGCCGAAGCGAAGCCGGAGCCGAAGCCGCCCGTTGCGCCCCCCGCCGACGCGGCGCGCGCGCAGGCCCTGCTCGAGGGCAAGGCCGCGTCCGCCGCGGCGGCCGAGGGCCGCTTCATCGTCCAGGTCGGCGCGTTCGCCGAGCCCGACAAGGCCCGGGAGGCGCGCCTGAAGGTCGAGCGGGCGGGCCTGAAGACCTACACGCACGTGGCGGAGACCAAGGACGGCAGGCGCATCCGCGTGCGCGTGGGGCCGTTCGCCACGCGGGCCGATGCCACCAAGGCCGCGGAGCGGATCAAGAGCCTTGGTTTGCCGGCCGCCATCCTCACCTTGTAGGCACGCGTGGCGGCTTTCGACTGGGTCGTGCTCACGGTGCTGCTGGCCTCGTTGGCCATCGGCGCGTGGCGGGGACTGGTGTACGAGGTCCTGTCGGTGCTGAGCTGGATCTCCGCGTTCGTGGTCGCGCAGTTCCTCGCGCCCCGGGTCGCGCCGATGCTGCCGATGGGCGAAGCGGGCGAAAGCCTGCGGTATGCGGGGGCCTTCGTGGTGGTGTTCATCGCGACGGTGTTCGCGGGCGCGCTGCTCGCGTGGCTCGCGAAGAAGCTGATCGAGGCGATCGGCCTGCGGCCCGTCGATCGCACGCTGGGCGCGGCCTTCGGGCTCGTGCGCGGCGGCGTGCTGGTGCTGGCGCTCGCGGTGGTGGTGAACCTCACGCCGCTGAAGGGCGAGGCGTGGTGGATCGAATCGAAGGCGGCCGACGTGTCGACCGCCGCGTTGCGCGGACTGAAGCCGGTGTTGCCGGAAACTTTCGGCCAGTATCTTCCCGGGTAAGCGCGGGTATCAAGGAAAGCGATAGCGTATGTGTGGAATCGTCGGCGTCGTCAGCAGTGGGCCGGTCAACCAGCTGATCTACGACGCGCTGCTGCTCCTGCAGCATCGCGGCCAGGATGCGGCGGGCATCGTCACGCAGCAGGGCAGCAAGGTCTACATGCACAAGGCGCGGGGCATGGTGCGCGACGTCTTCCGCACGCGCAACATGCGCGGGCTGCCGGGCACCGTCGGCCTGGGGCAGGTGCGCTACCCCACCGCCGGCAACGCCGACAGCGAAGAGGAAGCGCAGCCGTTCTACGTCAACGCGCCCTTCGGTATCACGCTCGCGCACAACGGCAACCTCACCAACGCGCAGGCCCTGCGCGCCGAGCTGTTCTCGGCCGATCATCGCCACATCAACACCGACAGCGACACCGAGGTGCTGCTCAACGTGCTCGCGCACGAACTCGAGAAGTCCACGCGCGGCCTCACGCTGAAGCCCGAGGACGTGTTCACCGCCGTCGCCAACGTCCACAAGCGCGTGCGCGGCTCGTACGCCGTGGTGTGTCTGATCGCGGGCCATGGGCTGCTCGCGTTCCGCGACCCGTACGGCATCCGGCCGCTGTGCATGGGCCGCAGCGCGCAGGACACGGTGATGGTCGCGAGCGAGTCCGTCACGCTCGAGGGCACGGGGCACAAGTTCGACCGGAACCTCGAGCCGGGCGAGGCCGTGTTCGTCGACCTTGCGGGCAAGGTGTCGGCCCAGCAATGCTCGGCGTCGGCGCGGCTCAACCCGTGCATCTTCGAATTCGTCTACCTCGCGCGGCCCGATTCGGAGCTCGACGGCATCTCCGTGTACCAGGCGCGCCTGAACCTGGGCGAGGCCCTGGCCAAGCGCGTGATCTCCACGCTGCCGCCCAGCGAAATCGACGTCGTGATCCCGATTCCCGAATCGAGCCGCCCGAGCGCGATGCAGCTCGCGCAGTTGCTGGGGATTCCGTACCGCGAAGGCTTCGTCAAGAACCGTTACGTCGGCCGGACCTTCATCATGCCCGGGCAGGCGGTGCGCAAGAAGTCGGTGCGCCAGAAGCTCAACGTGATCGGCAGCGAATTCAAGGGCCGCAACGTGCTGCTGGTCGACGATTCCATCGTGCGGGGCACGACGAGCCGCGAGATCGTGCAGATGGCGCGCGAAGCCGGCGCCCGCAAGGTCTACATGGCAAGCGCCGCGCCGCCCGTGCGCTTCCCCAACGTCTACGGCATCGACATGCCGACGCCGAGCGAACTCGTGGCGCACGGCCGCACGGTCGACGAGGTGCGCGCGATCATCGGCTGCGACGAACTGATCTACCAGGACGTCGACGCGATGAAGAAGGCCATCGGTTCGCTGAATGCGCGGATCGAAGGCTTCGATGCGTCGTGCTTCGACGGTGTCTACGTCACGGGCGACATCAACCCGGAAGACATCGCGCGCATCAACGAGGCGCGCGTGGGACAGGAAGACCCGCTGGAGGAGGCGGGCGAGAGCCGCTCGCGGCTGTCGATTCCGAATCCGCAGGAGGCTTGATCAGGCGGGCACGCGGACGGCGGGGCTGAGCTTCAGTTTCGTGGCGCGGCGCGCGAACTTGCGATCGTCGAAGCTGGCGAACGCGTCGCATAGCTGACTCGAGCGCAGGTGCAGGGCGTCCGGGAAGTCGAGCCCCTTCATGTGATCGTCGAGCGCGGCCAGGACGGTCGACAGGCTCTCCACGGTCACGTTCGGCAGGCCTGCCAGGTGCGTGACGACATCGCGGAAGCCGGACGGATCGAACCGATAGAGCGAGCGCAGCACCCATTCGAGTTCGAGCACGACCGAGACTGGAATGAACAGCGCGCCGCCTCCCGCGAAGATGTCGCGGGCCACGGCGGATTGGTATTGCGCTTCCGGGTCCGACCGGTCTTCGACATAGAACCTTGCAAGAACGTTCGTGTCGAGCGCGATCATCGCCGCGTCTCGCGCCTCATGGCTTCGGCGACGTCGAAGTCGAGCAGCCTGCGCGGCTTTGCGGATGGTTTGGCCTTGAGCATGAGGTAGCCGCTTTCGATGCTCGAAGGCGGGACGCCATGCCGCACATTGACGCGGATCGAACCCGCCTCGACTTCGAAATCGAGGGTCATGCCCGGCTTGATTCCCAGGTCGCGACGGATGGCGGCCGGGATGACGACCTGCCCCTTTTCGGAGACGGTGACGGTGCTCATGTTTCTTACCAGGTAAGACTGATGAATCAGTGTACCGATAAAATCGCGCATATGAAAGTCCGCACCCGTTTCGCGCCGTCCCCTACCGGCTTCATCCACCTCGGCAACATCCGCTCGGCGCTCTACCCCTGGGCGTTCGCGCGCTCGCAGGGCGGCGACTTCATCCTGCGCATCGAGGACACCGATGTCGAGCGCTCCTCGCAGGCGGCGGTGGACGTCATCCTCGAAGGCATGGCGTGGCTCGGGCTCACGCACGACGAGGGGCCGTTCTACCAGATGCAGCGCATGGACCGCTACCGCGAAGTCATCGAGCAGATGAAGGCGAAGGACCTTGTCTACCCGTGCTACATGAGCATCGAGGCGCTGAACGCGCTGCGCGAGCACCAGATCGAGACGAAGCAGAAGCCGCGCTACGACGGCACCTGGCGCCCCGAGCCCGGCAAGACCTTGCCGCCGGTGCCCGAGGGTGTGCAGCCGGTGTACCGCTTCCGCAATCCGGTGGGCGGCGTGGTCGCGTGGGACGACAAGGTGAAGGGCCGCATAGAGATCGGCAACGACGAACTCGACGACCTCGTCATCGCGCGGCCCGACGGCACGCCGACGTACAACTTCTGCGTGGTGGTCGACGACATCGACATGGCGATCACGCATGTGATCCGCGGCGACGACCACGTGAACAACACGCCGCGCCAGATCAACATCTTCCGCGCGCTCGGCCACGAGCCGCCGGTGTATGCGCACCTGCCCACCGTGCTGAACGAGAAGGGCGAGAAGATGAGCAAGCGGAACGGCGCGAAGCCCGTGACGCAGTTCCGCGACGAGGGCTTCCTGGCCGAGGGCATGGTCAACTATCTCGCGCGCCTGGGCTGGTCGCACGGCGACGAGGAGATCTTCACGCGCGAGCAGTTCCTTCAGTGGTTCGACCTCGACCACCTGGGCCGCAGTGCCGCGCAGTTCGACGAGGCGAAGCTGCGCTGGGTGAACGCGCAGCACCTGAAGGCGATGAGCGACGAGGCGCTGGCGGTGCATGTCGAGGCGCATCTGAAGCAGCGCGGCATCGCGCCCGACGCGCGCTTGGCCGCGATCTGCGGCTTGTTCAAGGACCGCTGCGACACGACCGTGGCCCTGGCCGACTGGGCGCAGCGCTTCTACCAGCCGATCGTGCCCGATGCGGAAGAGGCCGCGAAGCACCTGACCGACACCGTGAAGCCGGCGGTGGCGATGCTCGCGAAGATGCTCGAAGGCGGCGAGTGGACGAAGGAGGCCATCGGCGTGTCGGTCAAGGAGACCTTGCGCGCGACGGGCCTGAAGATGCCGCAGCTCGCGATGCCGGTGCGCGTGCTGGTGATGGGGACGGCGCAGACGCCGTCGCTCGACGCGGTGCTCGCTTTGTGTACGCGCGAGCAGGTTTTGGCGCGATTGGCGGCGATGCCGATCTGACCGCTGAATTTTTCAGGCTATAATTCGAGGCTCGACACCCAACGGGGGTATAGCTCAGCTGGGAGAGCGCTTGCATGGCATGCAAGAGGTCAGCGGTTCGATCCCGCTTACCTCCACCAGAGTGTCGAGAACGGAAACAGTCCAGGTTTTGACCCTATCGTCTAGAGGCCTAGGACATCACCCTTTCACGGTGAGTACCGGGGTTCGAATCCCCGTAGGGTCGCCAAGTTTTGTGGCACTTGCCCCGGAGCAATCCGGGGGAACGTCACACCACGCGGAGTGGTAGTTCAGTTGGTTAGAATACCGGCCTGTCACGCCGGGGGTCGCGGGTTCGAGTCCCGTCCACTCCGCCAAGCGATACGAGAGACGCCACGAAGCTTCGGCTTCGTGGCGTTTTTTTTGGTCATCCCGTGCGCCGACCGGGCGCATAGGTGTTCGCCTCGTGGGCTTCTATGAAGCGGCGAGCGGCAGGGGGCCAGAACATGTCGAAGACTTCATTCTCGAAGTCGATCCGGCATCTTGTCCAGCAGACAGTCGATGAACGCCCCAAGAAGCGCCGGCCGATGCTGCCTGTTCGGGTAATAGATGAACAGCCCCGGCCGCGAAATCGACCAGTCCGAAAGGACTTCCACCAGGCGACCCTCCGCCAGATGTTCGGACACGCCGTCTTGCTTGAAGTGATAAGCGATGCCAAGGCCATTCAGCGCAGCCGAGATGCCCACGTCGGCATGATTGGTGACGATCGGGCCGTCCACCGCCACTTCAAGTCGCTTTCCTCTCTTCTCGAATTCCCAGCGATACTGCCTCCCGTCCATCTGGAGTCTCCAGTTGACGCATGCGTGTCGATGCAAGTCGGCGGGCGTCCTGGGCACCCCTCGGCGTGCGAGGTAGTCCGGCGATGCCACGGCGACCATGTCGAGATCGGCCGTGAGGCGCACGGCAATCACGTCCTTCTCGAGCCGTCCGCCGACGCGAATGCCGGCGTCGAATCGGCCTGCCACGATGTCGGTCAAGGCGTCATCGACAAAGACGTCGAGGACCACGCCGGGGTACGCCCGATGAAACCGTGACAGCCGGGGCGAGATGATTTCCCGTGCGGCGATGCCCAGCGTATTGATGCGAAGCGTGCCACTGACCCGTGCGGTTGCCTCGCTCGCTTCGGCGACCGCGGCCTCCATCTCCCGAAACAACGGCGCGATGCGTTTGTAGAGTAAATCCCCGCTCGCCGACGGCGCGACGCTTCGTGTCGTGCGATTCAGAAGGCGTGCGCCCAGGCGACCTTCGAGCTGGCGAATGGTCTGGCTGAGCGCAGATGGCGACAGGCCCAAATGCTCCGCCGCGCGCGCAAAGCTCGCCCGCTCGACGATGGCGGCAAAGGCCTTCAGTTCTGCGAATTCCGATCCGCGCATTTATGTATTGTTCTCTTCACAGACCATCCAGATCATAGGCCATTCACTGAACGCCGTTCGCGCTGCATCCTACGCATCGTCATCAACTTCCTGGAACCATTGACATGCACAGCTTGACTCTGACGTCGCCATTTCGCCCCGCGCGCGGCCTGACCGAATCGCTGGAGTTCACGGCATGAGCTTCGATCTGCAACTGAATGGGAAGCGTGCGCTGGTGACGGGCGGCACGAAAGGCCTGGGCGCTGCAATCGTCATGAGTCTGCGCGACGCCGGAGTGCAGGTGGTGACGACTGCACGCACCGCGCCCGAGACGCCTGTGGAGGGCGTGACATACGTTCAGGCCGACCTGGCGACCGCGGAAGGCGCGACGGCGGTGGCGCGCGCAGTCGCGCAGCGCTGGGGCGCCGTCGACATCCTGGTCAACTCGGTGGGGGGCTCCCACGCGCCGGCAGGCGGCTTCGCGGCCCTGGACGACACGGCCTGGTTCGACGAGCTGAACCTGAACCTCATGTCCGCAGTCCGTCTCGACCGTGCGCTACTTCCCGCGATGCTGGAAAAAGGCGCGGGCGTCATCCTGCACGTGACTTCGATCCAGCGTGTGCTTCCGCTTCCCGAGTCGACGACCGCGTACGCGGCGGCGAAAGGCGCCCTCTCCACGTACAGCAAATCCTTGTCGAAGGAGGTGACGCCGAAAGGGATTCGCGTTCTGCGCGTCTCGCCGGGCTGGATCGAAACGGAGGCGTCGGTCGCGTTCGCGCAGCGCATGGCGAGCGAGGCGAATACGGACTACGAGGGTGGCAAGAAGCTCGTCATGAATTGGCTCGGCGGCATCCCCGTTGGACGTCCCGCCAGACCGCAGGAGGTGGCCGACCTGATCACGTTCCTCGTGTCGCCCCGTGCCGCGTCGGTGTCGGGCACGGAGCACGTGATCGATGGCGGCACGGTCCCCACGGTGTAGTCCTCGCGAAGGGCGGGCGCCACGCGTCGGACCGCAGGCCCGCCCCGCCCGCTACTCCACCTTCAACTTGATCGACGTCGCGAGCTTGCGCAGCTTGTCCATCTCGCTGGCCGTGAACCGCGCGAGTTCTTCCGGGCTGCTCCCGCCCGCTTCGGCGCCGAGCGTGGCGAAGGAGTTGCGAACCTCCGGCGCCTGCAGCGCGAGGACGAGCTGGCGGTTCAGCTCCGCCACGATGGGGGCCGGCGTGCCGGGAGGCGCGAACATGCCGTACCAGTCGTTCAGGTCGAAGCCGGAGAGTCCGCTTTCCGACATCGTGGGCGTGTCGGGCAGGATCGTCGAGCGTTTCGGGCCCGTGGTGGCGATCGGGCGCAGCTTGCCGGCCTTGATGAAGGGCAGGTGGGCCGTCGGGCCCGCCGCGCCGATCTGCACCTGTCCTGCGACGAGGTCGTTCATGGCGGGGCCGCCGCCCTTGTAGTTGACCGCGACCACGTCCACGCCCGCCTGGAACTTCAGCATCTCCATCGCCAGGTGGCCGGCCGTGAGCGTGCCCGCATTCGCATAGCTCAGCCCGCCCGGCTTGCTGCGCGCCATCGCGATCAGTTCCTGCAGGTTCTTCACCGGCACGGCGGCGTTCACGCTCACCAGCACGGGCAGGGTGCCGATCATGCTGATCGGCGTCAGGTCCTTCAGGTCGTAGGGCGTCTTCGTCACCGCGGGAATCGCCGCGTGCGAGAAATTGATCATGCCGATCGTGTAGCCGTCCGGCGCGGCCTTCGCGACGAAGTCCGCGCCGATGACGCCCGACGCGCCCGGCTTGTTCTCGATCACCACGGACTGCCCGATCTGCGCGCTCATCTGCTTGGCGATGTGGCGCCCGAGCACGTCGGAGGTGCCGCCCGGCGCGAACGCGACGACGATGCGGATCGGCTTGCTGGGGAACGCCTGCGCGACGGCGTTCTGCGCGAATCCGAGCAGGCCGCCGGCCGCGGCCAGGCCCAGAAGCACACGCCTGCCTCGCTGCACGCCTTGCCGCTTCGGCTCCGGCGCGCTGTCGTTCGACTTCAACCTGCTCGAATTGCTCATTGGATCGCTCCTTGCAAATGGTGAATAAGTTCAGTAGGAAATGGTGACGAGACGCTCTTCCATCATTTCGCGCACGGCGTAGCGCGGGCCTTCGCGCCCGAAGCCGCTGTCCTTGACGCCGCCGAAGGGCATGACGTCGACCCGCGAACTGGAGGTCTCGTTGATGTGGATGCCGCCGAAGTCCAGCTTTCGCGCCGAACGAAGCGCCGTCGAAATGTCGCGCGTGAAAATGCCGGCCGCGAGGCCGAACGGGGTGCCGTTCGCCTGCGCGATCGCATCGTCGAGTTTGTCGAAGGGCACGAGCGAGACCACGGGCGCGAAGATCTCCTGGCACACGACCTTCATCTCCGCGCTCACGTCGGTCAGCACGGTGGGCGGTAGCACCGCGCCATCCGGCACGCCGCCCAGCAGCAGCCGTGCGCCCGCATTCACCGCCTCCTCGATCCACGCCTGCGCGCGCTTCGCGTGGTCGAGGCTGATCATCGGGCCGACGATGGTCCGCGCATCGCGCGGATCGCCGAACGGCACCGCGCGCGAGGCCGCGACCAGCTTCTCGGCGAAGGTGTCGAAGATGCGCCGGTCCACCAGCACGCGCTGCACGGAGGTGCAGACCTGCCCGGCCTTGCGGAAGCAGGCACCCGCCAGCTTCGTCACGGCGAGGTCGAGATCGGCGTCGTGGCAGACGATGGTGCTGGCGATGGAGCCCAGTTCGAGCTGCGTGCCGCGCAGGCCCGCCGCCTGCTGGATCTCCTTGCCGACGCGCGTGCTGCCGGTGAAGGTGTAGTACGAGATCCGTTGATCCGCGAGCAGCGCGCGTCCCGCATCGGCGCCCGTCCCATGGACGAGCGACAGCAGGCCCGGCGGCAGGCCCGCCTCGATGATCGCCTGGCACAGCAGCGAGGCCGTGAGCGGCGTGATCTCCGACGGCTTCAGGACGACGGCGTTGCCTCCCGCCAGCGCGGGGCCGAGCTTGTGCGCGACCGTGTTGAGCGGCGAGTTGTAGGGCGTGATCGCGCACACGACACCGCGCGGCACGAGGATGGTGAAGCCCATGCGGTTCTTCAGTCCCGGCGTGGCATCCATCGGCACCATGTCGCCCTGCAGGCGCTTCGCCTCTTCCGCCGACAGTTGCAGGGTCTGCGCGCAGCGGCGGATTTCGTTCTCCGCGTCGGACCGCGTGAAGCCGGTCTCGTCGATGATGAGGTCGCAGAACTCCTCGGTCCACTCGACGATCAGGCGCGCGGCCCTCGAGAGGATCTCGAAGCGCTGCGATGGCTCCAGCACATGCGCTGCAAACGCTTCGCGCGCGCCGGTCACGGCCTCCTGGATCTGCGCCGGCGAGGCGATCGCCATGCGCCCGAAAGGCTGGTGCCGGTACTTCTCGTGCAGCGTCTCGAACGATTCGCCGTCCACGCGCGCGCCGCGAATCAGCAGCTGGGAGAGGTAGGGACGTTCAGACATGGCGGGAATCCTCCAGCACGCCGTCGATCTGGCGCAGGGCTTCGTCCACCTGGTCGGCGGTAAGCACGAGCGGCGGGGTGATGCGCAGCACGCAGCCATGGACGCCGGTGGTCGACACCAGCACGCCGCGTTCGCGAAGCGTCTTCTGCACGTGCGTCGTCAGCGCGGGATGCGGCTCCTTGGTCGCGCGGTCCTTCACGAGCTCCACGCCGATCATCAGCCCGCGGCCGCGGACGTCGCCGATGGCGGGATGCTTCTCCTTCAGCTGTCGCAAGCCATTGAGGAAGCGCTCGCCGAGGTCCTGCGCGTTCTCCGCGAGCTTCTCTTCCGCGAGGATGTCGAGCACGGCATGGCCCGCGGCCATCCCGATCTGGTTGTTGGCGCCGAAGGTGGTGAAGTGGTCGCCCTCGTCGAAGGCCATGCCGAGCTTTTCCGTGGCCATGAAGCCGGCCAGCGGAACGCCGCCGCCGATCGCCTTGGCGAAGGTCACGATGTCGGGCTCCACGTCCCAGTGATGGTGGGCCATCAGCTTGCCGGTGCGTCCCCAGCCGCTGAACACCTCGTCCATGACGATCGTGATGTTGTGCTTGCGGCAGATCCGCTGCACTTCGGGCAGGTAGTTGTCCGGCGGCACGAAGACGCCGCCCACGCAGATGATGGGCTCCAGGATCATCGTGACGATCTCGCCCGGCGCGCGCGTCTTGATGATGTCCTCGATCTGCAGCGCGCAGGCCTTGCCGAAGTCGAGTTCGTTTTTCGCGCCGCTGCGGTAGAAGTACGGCGCGGGTCCATGGACGATGCCGGGGAAGGCCGCGTACGGACCGAACCCCTTCTTGCGGCTCGCGTTGCCGGTCAGGCTGAGCGGCAGGGAGAGCCGGCCATGGAAGCTGTGCTCCAGCGACAGCACGCCGTAGCCCTGGCGGTGCGTCTTCGTCGCGTGCTTGAACGAGATCTTGATCGCGCCGTCGTTCGCCTCCGCGCCGCTGTTGGCGAAGAACACGCGGCAGAGGCGGTCGTCGCTCAGATTCGAAATGCGTTCCGCCAGCCCGCTCGTGAGCGGGCTGAAGTAGCGGCCCGGACCCTGTAGCATCTTGCCGGCCTGCTCGCGGATGGCGGCGGTCACGCGCGGATGGCAGTGCCCGACCGACACGACGCCGGGGCCGGCCTCCAGGTCGAGGTAGCGCTTGCCGTCGATGTCCGTCACGATGCAGCCGCTGCCCTCCACGATGGTGGGCTGCGCCATGTTCGAGCCCGGGACGAGGTGCTTGTCCATGACGGCGGGTGTCTGCCTCTCGACTGTCTTCGTGTTCATCGTTGAATGCTCTGGATGGGTTTGTGGAGTGGGGACGGCGAATCGAAAGCTCGCCTATCCGCCGCCGTAGACGGACTTCGCCGCCTGTTCGGTGATGAATCCATCGGCCAGGTCGTCCGCGACCGCCTTGGGCGAGCGCTTCGCGGGGTCGCCGCAGCCGCCTGCGCCGTTGAGCTCGAGCCGCACGATGTCGCCACGCTGCAGCGACACGACCTGCTTCGATCCGAGGGGTCGTTCCTCGCCCTGCCGCACGAGCGTCGTGCGCGCGAGCGATCCCGGCTGGCCGCCGTGGATGCCGAAGGGCTCGAACGCGTGCCGGTCGCCGAGCAGCGAGAGCGTCGCTTCGCCGCACAGGATCTCGAGCTCCTTGCAGATCCCGGTGCCGCCGCGGAACTCGCCCGCGCCGCCGCTGTCCGGGATGAACGCGAACTTGCGCACCAGGACCGGGTTGTTCATCTCGTGGACTTCGACCGGAATGTTGGAGCAGCTGAACACCGGCGACAGCGCTTCGGTGCCGTCCGAATCGAAGCGCGCGCCATAGCCGCCGAGCAGCAGGTCGTACATCACGAAGCGGCGCTGCCGCGTCTCGTCGAAGCCGCCGATGTTGGGGTTCGACCAATGCGAGAAGGCCGCCATCGCCCGCTTCGGCAGCGCCTGGGCCATCGCACCCGCGATGGCTTCGTAGATGCGGATCTGCACCGTCGCGCGCCCGCCGCTCGGCGCGGGATGCACGGGGTTGAAGAAGCAGCCTTCGCGCGCCTGCACCTTCACGGCGCCGATGGTGCCGGCATTCTGCGGAAGGAGCGCGCCCGCGATCGTCCGCACGGCGAAGCCGACGTAGGCGCGGGTGTAGTTGATGTACGAGTTGATGCCCGCGGCGACCTGGTCGCTGCTGCGCGAGAAATCGACGGTCACCGTTCCATCCTGCGCGGTCACGTCCACCGCCACGCGGATCGGCGCCGTGCCCGTGCCGTAGTCGTCCAGGCTATCCTCGAAGCTGTAGGTGCCGTTCGGGATGGCGCACAGCAGCTTTCGCATCTGCGCCTCGGAACGCGCCAGGATCTCGTCGATGGAGGCTTCGACGGTCGCCTCGCCCATGTCCTCGTACAGCTTGCACAGGCGGTTCGCGCCGACGAAGTTCGCGTTGCGCTGGGCGCGCAGGTCGCCCTGTACCTTGGCCGGAATGCGCACGTTGCCGAGAATGAGCTGCAGCAGGTCGGGCTCGAACTCGCCGCCGCGCACCAGCTTCACCGGCAGCACGCGGATGCCTTCCTGATAGGCGTCCGTGACGCCCTGCACGACCTGCGAGCCCGGACCCGCGCCGCCGACGTCGACGTGGTGCGCGACGTTCACCGCGAAGCCGATCAGATCGGCGCCCCGGAAGGCCGGCGTCACCATGAAGAAATCCGGCAGGTGGCCGGAGCCGAGGTAGGAATCGTTGAGAACGACCGAGTCGCCGGGAACGAAGGAGTCCGCCGGATAGCGCTGGAGCACGTGTTCCATCACGTAGGGCATCGCGCCCAGGTGGCCCGGCGAGTAGTTCCCCTGTGCGATCAGGCGGCCTCGGCGGTCGAAGAGGCCGGTGGAGAAGTCGTCACCTTCGCGCACGGCCTCCGAGTAGGCGGTGCGGCGCAAGGTGCTGCCCATCTCCTCGGAGATGGACAGCAGCGAATTCCAGACGACCGAAACCGAGATGGGGTCGAGTCGAGCGCTCATGGTTGCTGCCCCGCGATGTCGATGATCAGATGGCCGTTGCGGCCGACGAAGGCTTCGTCGCCTTCGAGGATGACGGTGGTCGCTTCGCGTTCCTCGATGACGGCCGGCCCGACGATCCGCTCGCCGGGCGCGATGCTCGCGCGCTCGACGATGGGGACGCTGCGGTATTCGCCGGCTTCCGGGAAATAGGCGAGGCGCTGGCGGCGCGCGGGCTTGCGGCCCGGCGTGGCTGCGTCCGGGGCCTTCAATGCGCTCGACGATACCGCCGCGTCCGCCGCTTGCGCTTCGCCGCCCTCGGCCTGCAGTTCCGCCGCGAGATACCACTCCGTCGCCTCGACGGGCGCGCCGTTTTCCGTGTAGCCGTAGTTGCGCTTGTAGGCT
This sequence comes from Ramlibacter sp., assembly GCF_050250995.1. Classification (GTDB taxonomy): domain Bacteria; phylum Pseudomonadota; class Gammaproteobacteria; order Burkholderiales; family Burkholderiaceae_C; genus Ramlibacter. The sequence goes on along the minus strand of NZ_JBFWNP010000002.1, from coordinate 295,944 downwards.
TCCTCGAAGCGCTGCAGCACGTGCTGCACGTAGGTCGGGCTCGACGGATCCTCGCTCAGCTCGACGCGCAGTTCATGGCCCTGGCCGCGATACCGCATGGAGGCCGCGTTGCTCCAGGCGAGGGCCTGGCTGCGCTCGCCCATCTGCGCCAGCTCGCGCAGGACACGCTCGCGCAGCTCCGCGAAGACGGTGCGGATCGCTTCGTGCCGCTCCTCCCGGATCTCGACGATGCGCGTGAAGGAGGCATCGACCTTCGGCCGCGCCCGCAGGAGCCCCACGGCCGATCCGACGCCGGCGCCATGCGGAACGATCACGCGGCGAATGCCGACCTGCCGCGCCAGACGCGCCGCATGGATCGGACCCGCGCCGCCGAAGGCGACCATCGCGTACTCCCGCGGATCGCGGCCGCGCTCGATGGAGACGATGCGCAGCGCGCGCTCCATGCTGCTGCTGACCATCGCATGGATGCCCCAGGCGGCGTGCCCTTCCGACAGGCCCAGGGGCTCGGCGATGGTCTCGCGCACACCGCGACGCGCGGCATCGAGGTCGAGGCGGATCGCGCCGCCATTGAAGTTGTCCGGGTCGATGTAGCCGAGCACGACGTTCGCATCCGTCACGGTGGGCTTCGTGCCGCCCGCTCCGTAGCACATCGGTCCGGGGTCCGAGCCCGCGCTGTGCGGACCCACGGTGATGAGGCCCATCTCCACGCCGGCGATGCTGCCGCCGCCCGCGCCGATCTCGAGCAGCTCGATGGACGAGATGTTCAGCGGCAGCCCGCTGCCCTTGAGGAATCGCACCATGTCGACTTCGAAGGTCGCCGCGATGGAGGGACGCCCGCCGTCGATCGCGCCCAGCTTGGCGGTGGTGCCGCCCATGTCGAAACTCAGGAGCTGGCTCAGGCCCAGTTCGCGCCCCACTTCGGCGCACATCAGCACGCCGGCCGCAGGGCCCGACTCGACGATGCGCACGGGATAGGTGCGCGCGACCTCCGGCGAGACGAGCCCCCCGTTGGACTGCATGATCGACAGCGCGCTGCGGATGCGCAGCGTCTCCAGGACGCGCTGGAGCTGGTCGACGTAGCGGCTCACGGTGGGCTGCACGTAGGCGTTGGTCACCGTGGTGCTGGTTCGCTCGTACTCGCGATAGCGCGGCGACACGTCCGAAGAGATCGTCACGGACAGACCCGGCGCCCGCGACCGCAGCGTCTCGAACACCTGCCGCTCGTGCCCGGGATTCGCGAACGAATGCAGCAGGCACACCGCCACGCTCGCATAGTCGCCGGCGACCACCGCCTCGACCGCGCGGTCGAGGCTTTCGGCGTCCAGGCCGCGCAGCACCGTGCCGTCCGCGGCCAGGCGTTCCTCCACCTCGAAGACGTCGCGCCTCTGCAGCAGCGGCCGGGGCTTTTTCAGGTAGAGGTCGAAGACGTCGTAGCGCTTCTGGCGGCCGATGAAGATGACGTCGCGGAAGCCCGCGGTGGTGATCAGCGCGGTGCGCGCACCCTTGCGCTCCAGGATGGCGTTCGTCGCCACCGTGGTGGCATGCAGGACGCTCGCGATTTCCTCCGGCTTCACGCCGGCGAGCTCGACCAGCTCGGCGATGCCGCGCGCCACGGCTTGCGACGGATCGGCGGGCGTGCTCGAGACCTTGTGGAAAAACAGGGGTCGACCGGGGCGTTCGAGGGCGAAGTCCGTGAAGGTCCCGCCGATGTCGAATCCGATTCTGCTCATTCAGGCTCCGTGGCTCACATTGCAAGGCTGACAAACCCGAGAGTCGCATATCCCGAACCCGCCACGCTCTTGCTTCGCGAAGCGACCTTCGCGGATCGAGATTCACCGGCCTCCGGCTTTCGCCGAAGATGCGCAAGCCGATGACGCACACCCTCCTTACGCTGCTCTCGCGCGAAGCGCTCGAACGCTGCTACGCCGCCGGCCACTGGAAGCGCGACACGCTGTTCTCGCTGGCGCAGTCGCATGCGGCCGCCCGTGGCGCGCGCACGGCGGTGAGAAGCAGCGCAGGCTCGCTCTCCTACCGCGACCTGTTGCAGCGAGCGGAAGCGCTCGCCACGCATCTCTCGGCCGCTGGCTTGCGGCGCGGCGACCGCGTCGCAGCCTGGCTGTCGAGCCGCATCGAAACCGTGGTCGTCATGGTCGCGTGCTCGCGGTCGGGCTTCGTCTGCTGCCCGTCGCTGCACCGCGACCACACGAGCGCCCAGGTCCTGGAACTGATGCAGCGCATGGGCGCAGCCGCGTTCGTCGGGGAGTCCGGATACGGCGCGGACGCCTCGCGCCGCGACATCTTCGCCGAGCTCGGCACGGCTCCCACGCTCAAGGTCCATTGGCAGCTCGGCCGGCCCGGGTCGGACGATCCGCGACCGCTGCCGGCGGAGCCTGCGCCGGGCCAGCCGGGGCCGTGCGCCGATCCGGACTGCGTCAGCTCGCTCGCGTTCACGTCGGGCACGACAGGCCAGCCCAAGGGCGTCATGCACAGCGACAACACGCTGCTCGCGAATGCCCGCTCGATGATCGCCGACTGGCGGTTCGACGAACGCCTCGTGCTCTACACCCTCAGCCCGATCAGCCACAGCCTCGGCATGCTCTCCATGGTGACGACGCTCGCGGTCGGCGGCGAGCTGGTCGTTCACGATCTCGCGCGTGGCGCCAGCCTGCTCGATCGGCTCGGGGAGGTCGGGGCCACCTTCGCTGTCGGCGTGCCCACGCATGCCATGGACCTGCTGGCGGAGCTGGATGCGCGCGACGCGCGGCCGCCGGCCTCGCTCGTGGGCTTTCGCGTCTCGGGCGCGTCGCCGCCTCGCAGCCTGATCGCGCAGTTGCTCGAACGCGGCGTGACCCCGCAAAGCGGCTACGGCATGACCGAGTCCGGCTCCACGCACTACACCCGCATGAACGACGCCGTCGACAGGATCGTGGAGACCTCCGGCCAGGTTTGCGACAGCTTCGAGGTCCGCGTGTTCTCGCAGGAGAACCCGGACCTCGAAGCGGGCGTGGACGAGATCGGCGAGATCGGCGGCCGGGGTGCGAGCCTGATGCTCGGCTACTTCGACGACCAGCGCGCCAACGACGCGGCATTCAATGCGGGCGGCTGGTTCATGACCGGCGACCTGGGCCGCATCGACGCGCAGGGCTATCTGCGGATCACCGGCCGCAAGAAGGACCTGATCATCCGCGGCGGGCACAACATCCACCCCGCGCGCATCGAAGGCCTCGCGATGCAGCATCCGGCCGTGGAGCGCGCGTGCGCCGTGCCCGTGGCCGACGAGCGACTCGGCGAGAAGGTGTGCCTGGCGGTCATGTTCCGCTCGGGGCGCAACGTGCCGCCCGAGGAACTGCTCGCGCACCTGGACCGCGCGGGGCTGTCGCGCTACGACATGCCCGAATATTTCCTCGCGCTCGCGGATATCCCGCTCACGCCCAGCGGAAAGATCCTGAAGCGCGACGTCGCGGTGCGCGTGGCGCAGGGGCTGCTGTCACCGACGCCGGTCCGCTTCGAGCCAGGCGCCTGACGCCGCCCTTCAAACCCGCAGCCGGGCGCCGCCGTCGATCGTGTAGACCGAGCCGCTGCAATAGCCGGCGCGGGCCGAGACGAGGAAGGCCGCGAAGTCGGCGATCTCCTCCGGACGCGCCATGCGGCCGAAGGGAAGGTCGCGCGTCAGATGGGTGTACGCGAGGTCGTTCGGATCGGCGCTCGCCTGAAGGAGTCCGGCGGTTCGCGGCGTCGCGACGAGGCCGGGGTTGATGCCGAGCACCCGCACGTTGTCGTCGGGACTGATGCTCCCCACGGCTTCCGTGAAGGCGATCAGCGCCGCGTTCACCGTGGAGGTCCCCACCGACTTGGGGTTCGGCCGCTGGCCCGAGTTGCCGATGATGTTGAGAATGACCCCGCGCCGCCGCGCTTTCATGTGGCGGAACGCTTCGCGGCACAGGTCGATGGTGCCGAAGCCCTTGACCGCCATGCCCCAACGGAACGCTTCGGCCGTGGTGTCGAGAAGCTGGCCGCGCGGCACGGCGCCCGCCGCGTTGACGAGGATGTCCGCGTTTTCGAGCGACACGGCCACGCGGGCGATGTCTTCCGGCCGGCCGAGGTCCGCGGCGATGGTCGCCACGGGTGCGCCGGAGGCGAGGGCGCCCAGCCGCGCCGCCTCCCGATCCAGCGCCGGCGGATCGCGCGCCACCAGCGTGAGCGCGCACCCCTCCAGTGCAAGCTTCTCGGCGATGGCGTTGCCGATGCCGCCGGTGGCGCCCGTCACCACCGCCCGCAGTCCCTGCAGCTGCAGGTCGATCACGGCACGAGCTTGGAGGTGAGGGTTTCGACGTCCGCAAGGCTTTCGAGATCGTCGACCAGGGCGATGATCGCATCGCAGCGCGCGTTGTCGATGCGCTTCTCGGAGAGCCGCCGGAACTTGCGCTGATGCTGCTCGGCCGAGAGCGGGTTCTGCGGCGAGCCCTTGGGGAAGTCGACGCCGCCCGTGAGGCGCGTGCCATCGGTCATCGTCACCCGCACGCTCGCTGGCCACTTCCCCGCGTTCAGCATCTCGTCCATCTGCGGGTCGGCGATCACGCGCACCTTGCGCGCGAAGCCGAGCGTGGCCGCATCGGCCAGCGCCGCCTCAGTGTACTGGTCCAGGAACAGCTCGCCTCGCGTGATGGCGGTGGCGAGCGCGAACGGCAGGCTCATCTGCGCCTTGCTGTAGTTGGGCGGCCGGTACAGCGCCTCCTGGTCGTCGCCGCCGATGTAGGCATGCATCTTCGGCACCCGAACTTCGATTTCCGACACCCGGTCGATGTCCAGCGAATGCTCGCCGGTGATGGCGAGCATGGCGTCGACGCCCGATGCGATCGCGTGCGTGCCGTTGTGGAACTTCACCGCGACGTCCAGGATCTGGAAGGCCTCGCCCATGCGCCGCTGAAGCGGCTCGAGCGTGTAGCGGTCGCCGTCCGAGTAGGCGTGGAGGAATGCGTCGCGCCCCTCGAACACCGTGTGCGGCCCGGTCATCCCCTGCTGCGCATACAGCGCCGCGAGGATGCCGTCGTGCGCGGCCTTGCCCGGGTGGCTGCGGAAGGTGTCGGCGCCGGTGGGGCCGGTGATCGATTCGATCAGCCCGGACGACGAACTCCCCGCGTGACCGAGCGCATCGGCCATCCGGTCCGCGGACAGCCCGAGCGCCCGGGCCGCGAGCGCGGCCGTGCCGAACACGCCGCAGGTGCTCGTCGCATGGAAGCCCTTCTTGTGGTGCATCATGGCCGGCTTCGAATTGATGGCCGCCGCCACGCGGCCGGCCACTTCGTAGCCGATCACCGTCAGCAGGATCAGCGACTTCCCGTCGAGACGCTGCCGCTGGGTCATCGCGAGGGCCGCGGGCACCACGGCGGGGCCGCAGTGGATCACGGTCTTCAGGATCGTGTCGGTGAAGTCGTTGCTGTGGCACTGCGTGCCGTTGGCGAGCGCGGCGAGGTTGGCCGGCAGGCGCAGATCGTCGCCGAGGACCTGCACGGTCCCGGTCGCCCCCATGTCCTTCAGCACCGCCCGCACCGCGCGCGCCGCGTTCGAATCGAACCCGCCGAGGGCGAGGCCGAGGTTGTCGAGCACGCAGGCCTTCGCTTTCGCGATCACCTCCGGGGGAAGATCCTCGTAGCGCAGGTCCACGATGGCTTGCGAAAGCGTTTCGGCGACGGTCGGGGCGGCGGGGGAGGTGCTCGTTGTCATGGCGCCGAGCCTCTCACATGTCCGCGCGCCGCCGCCACGCACTTCGCGAATCTCGATTCGCGACTCGCGATGCGCAGCGGGCCGCGCTTGCGTCAAGATCGGGGCCTCTCCAGCATCCGCTCCTCCAACCCCATGAAACCGACCGCCCCGCCCGAGCCCGACGTGATCCATCCGCTCGTCGAGGAATGCGTGGCCGAGGAGATCGCCGCCCGCCTTCACTTCCTCGATGCGAAGGCGGCGACCGCCTCGCACCCCGACGGCCTGAGCCGCAAGGACAAGGAGCTGCTGTCGATGTCGATCGCGAACGCCCATGCCTTCGCATCGGCCGCGCAGCTCCATGCCCGCGCCGCGATCCGCGCCGGGGCGACGATCGCCGAAGTGGTGGAAGTCGGCGTGCTCGCGATCATCTGCCGCGGCATGCCCGGCTTCAAGATGTCCGCGCTGCCGGCCATCCTGGCCGCGGAGAAGGAATGCGGCGAGGAATACAAGTACCCCGTCGACGGCCAGGAGCAGCTGCTGGACATCCGCGCCTACATCGCGGAGGCGCTGGGCATCACGCTGCCCGACATGTGGCTCAAGCTGGAGACCGTCGCGCCCTACGCCCTGAACGGGTACATGATGATCCGCCAGGGGCTGCTGAAGGACGGCGGCGCGCTGCCGAAGTCGATCAAGGAACTCGTCATCATCGCGATGGACATCTCGTATGCACTGACCTGGGGCTCGCGCATGCATGCGCGCCAGGCGGTCCGGGATGGTGCGACGGTGCGGCAGATGGCCGAGATCGTCGCCCTCGCGATGATGGCCGGCGGCCACGCGGTCTATCACACGGGCGGCGCGGGCGTGATGCAGGTCGCCGAAGAGGAGGCCGCAGCCCGCGGATAAGCCGGCTGCGGTGCGCCCGGCGAACGCGCCGGATTGCCGCAGAATCGGCGCATGTCCAAGCGCATCGCGAGCCCCGACACGAACCTTCTCCGCCGTTCCGTGAACCTTGTCGGCCGCGTCGATTTCGTCACTTTCAAGCTGTTCCTCGCCATCGTCGAGGAGCAGAGCATCGCCAAGGCCGCCGAGCGCGAGGCGATCGCGCCTTCGGCGGTCAGCAAGCGCGTGGCCGACCTGGAGTCTGCGCTGTGCGTGCAGCTGCTGGAGCGCCGGCGCACGGGCATCCGCCCCACCGAAGCCGGCGAAGCCGTGGTCCGCTACGCGCGATCCATCCTGCGCGATCTCTCGCGGCTGGAGGGCGAGCTCGGCGACCACGCGGCCGGCATGCGAGGCATCGTGCGCATCGCCGCGGCCGAGACCGCGCTGGTGTCGTACCTCCCGCGCGTGCTCGAATCGTTCAATGCGAAGAACCCGACGATCCGCGTCGACCTGCGCACGATGGTGAGCTCGCGCATCGTGCAGGCCGTGCTCGACGGCGACGTCGACGTCGGCATCTTCTGGGGCACCGCGCCGGCCGACGAGACGCAGGTCATGCACTGTTTCGTCGACCACCTGATGGTCGTCGTTCCGCAGGGCCATCCCTTGAGCGAGCTGACGTCGGTGCGCTTCGTCGACGTGCTCGACTACGAACTGATCCAGCAGGAGTCGAACAGCACGGTCCAGGCCTTGCTGGAACGCTCGGCCGCGTCGCTCGGTCGCCCCTTGCGCACGCGGGTGCAGGTGAACACCTACGACGCGGCGTTCAACATGGCGCAGGCGGGCTTCGGCGTCGCCATCGTCCCGGACACGTACACCGGCAAGGTCGCCGCGAACAGCGGCATGGCGATCCTCCGCCTCAACGAGCCGTGGGCGGCGCGCCGGTACGACCTGTGCGCCGCGCCGATGGGCCGCATCGGCGCGCAGGCACAGGCGCTGGTCGAACATTTCAGAAGCGAAGGTGCGGGAGTGAAAGCAAGTTGATCGATGTCCTCGTGATCGGCGGCGGCAACGCCGCCCTCTGCGCCGCGCTGATGGCGCGCGAAGCGGGCGCGAGCGTCCTGCTGCTCGAGTCCGCGCCGCGCGAATGGCGCGGCGGCAATTCGCAGCACACGCGCAACCTGCGCTGCATGCACGACGCGCCACAGGACGTGCTGGTCGATGCCTATTCCGAAGAGGAGTTCTGGCAGGACCTGCTCAAGGTGACCGGCGGCAACACGGACGAGCGGCTCGCGCGCCTCGCGATCCGCGACTCGTCCACCTGCCGCGGCTGGATGCGCCGCCACGGCGTGCGCTTCCAGCCCTCGCTGGCCGGCACGCTCCATCTCTCGCGCACCAACGCCTTCTTCATGGGCGGCGGCAAGGCGCTCGTGAATGCCTACTACCGCAGCGCACGGGACCTCGGGGTGGAGATCCGCTACGACTCGCCGGTGGATTCACTCGAGCTGAAGGACGGCCGCTTCGTCGCCGCCTTCTGCCGCGGCGAGCGCATCGAAGCGAAGTCGTGCGTGCTTGCGGCCGGGGGCTTCGAATCCAATCGCGAATGGATGCGCGCCGCCTGGGGACAGAACGAGCGCGGCGAATGGCCCGCGGACAACTTCCTCGTGCGCGGCACGCGCTTCAACCAGGGCGTGCTGATCCGCCACATGATGGATCAGGGCGCCGACATCATCGGCGACGCAACGCAGATGCATTGCGTCGCCATCGACGCGCGCGCGCCGCTGTACGACGGCGGCATCGTCACGCGCGTGGACGCGGTGTCGCTGGGCGTGATGGTCAACCGCGAGGCCCGCCGCTTCTACGACGAGGGCGAAGACTTCTGGCCGAAGCGCTACGCGATCTGGGGCCGGCTCGTCGCGCTGCAGCCCCAGCAGATCGGCTACTGCATCATCGACAGCAAGGCCATCGGCCGCTTCATGCCGCCCGTGTTCGCGGGCGTGAAGGCGGACACGCTGCCCGCGCTCGCGCGCGCGCTCGACCTCGACGACACCACCTTCATGCAGACCCTGAACGACTTCAACGCGGCCTGCCGCATCGGCACGTTCGACCACACGGTGCTCGACGACTGCCACACGGAGGGGCTCACTCCGCCAAAGACACACTGGGCGCGGCCGATCGACACGCCGCCCTTCTACGGCTATGCGCTGCGGCCCGGCATCACATTCACCTATCTCGGACTGAAGACCAACGAGCGGGCGCAGGTGCATTTCGGCGGCGCGCCGAGCGACAACCTCTTCGTGGCCGGCGAGATGATGGCCGGCAACGTGCTCGGCAAGGGCTACACGGCCGGCGTGGGCATGACGATCGGCACGGCCTTCGGCCGCATCGCGGGAACGGAGGCGGCGCGTGCAGCAGCTTGAATCCCTCATCCGCGCGGCCGAGAACGAAGTGTCGCGGCAGATGCAGGTCTGCAACGCCTGCCGCTACTGCGAGACCTTCTGCGCGGTGTTCCCGGCGATGACGCGGCGCCTCGAGTTCGGCGCCGCCGACGCGCACTACCTCGCGAACCTGTGCCACAACTGCGGCGCCTGCCTGCACGCTTGCCAGTACGCGCCGCCCCACGAGTTCGCCGTGAACGTGCCGCAGGCGATGGCGCGCGTGCGGCGCGAAACGTACGAGGCGTTCGCGTGGCCGCAACCGCTGGGCGCGCTCTATCGCCGCAACGGCGTGACCTTGGCGCTCGCGACCGCGGGCGGCCTGGCGCTGTTCCTGCTCCTCGCGATCGCGATGAAGGGATCGCTTTTCCACGAACCGCTGGCAGGCAACTTCTACGCGATCTTTCCGCATTCGATGCTCGTGTGGATGTTCGGCGCGGCCTTCGGCTGGGCGGTGCTCGCGCTGGCCATCGGGGCCGTTCGCTTCTGGCGGGGGCAGTCGCCGGGCGCGGTCGGCTCCGCCGCCGCCGTGGAGGCGACGAAGAACGCGCTCGCGCTCACCTACCTCGACGGCGGGCATGGCGATGGCTGCAACGAGGAAGACGACCGGTTCACGCTCGCACGGCGGCGCTTCCACCATCTCACCTTCTACGGCTTCATGCTCTGCTTCGCATCCACCTGCGTCGCGACGCTGTACCACTACGCGTTGGGACTGCAGGCGCCGTACGCACTCACGAGCCTGCCCGTCATCCTCGGCACGGTCGGCGGCATCGGCCTGCTGATTGGCCCGGCCGGCCTGCTGTGGCTGAACCTGCGGCGCGACCCGATGCACGGCGACGCGGCCCAGCGGCCGATGGACCGCGCCTTCATCGTCCTGCTGTTCGCCACCAGCCTCACGGGCCTCGCGCTGCTCGCGTGGCGCGACACGGGCGCGATGGCGGCGCTGCTGGCGGTGCATCTGGGCACCGTGATGGCCCTGTTCCTGACGTTACCCTACGGAAAATTCGCACACGCCGTCTATCGCTCGGCGGCGCTGCTGAAGTGGTCCATCGAGCGGCGGCAGCCGAATCGCCTGCGGATCGGCGGGGATTGAGCTCGTAGAACGGCGTCCGGCGCGCTCCACGCGCCGCGTCCGCTCGACTACATTCCACAGCGGGCGCGAAGCTGCGCCCCCGCGACCCGACCCGGAAGGAACCTCACACATGGCCGTCACAGAAAAAGCCGACCTCGACATGATCCGCAACTCCATCGGCAAGATCGCCGAGGGGTTCGACCTCAACTACTGGAAGCAGAAGGGCGACACCAAGGCGTACCCCTGGGACTTCAAGGATGCGCTTGCCCGCGGCGGCTGGCTGGGCATGTTCATGCCCGAGCAGTACGGCGGCATGGGCCTCGGCCTGGCCGAGGTCGGCATCGTCCTCGACGAACTGGGCCAGCGCTGCGGCTTCAACGCCTGTTCGCTCTTCCAGTATTGGGTCTTTCCTCCCGGCCCCGTCATTCATCACGGCTCGCAAGCGATGAAGGATGAATTCCTGCCTAAGCTCGCTACCGGCGAGGAGATGATGTGCTTCGCCGTCAGCGAGCCCGACAACGGGGTCGACACGTCGCGCCTCACGACCTTCGCGAAGAAGGACGGCAACCGCTACACGGTCCGCGGACGCAAGGTGTGGATCTCGAACGCGCAGCACGCGGACCGGGTCCTGCTGCTTACCCGCACCAGCCCGCGCAACCCCGAGCGCCCCTTCGACGGCATGACCTTGTTCCTCACGCGCCTCAAGGGCAAGAAGGGCGTCGAGATCACCGCCATCGAGAAAATCATGCGCAACGCGGTCGACAGCAACGAGATCGTGTTCGACGACTTCGAAGTGTTCGAAGACGAGATCGTCGGCGCGGAGGGGAAGGGCTTCAAATGCCTGCTCGACGGACTCAACCCCGAACGGATCGCGGTCGCCTTCACCGCCATCGGCCTCGGCCGCGGGGCGCTGAACCTGGCGGTGCAATATGCCAAGGACCGCGTCGTTTTCGACCGCCCGATCGGCCAGAACCAGGCCGTGGCTCACCCGCTCGCCGCCAGCTGGATCCGGCTCGAAGCGGCCTACATGGTGACGCAGAACGCGGCCCGGCTCTTCGACGAAGGCAAGCCCTGCGGCCCGGAGGCCAACGCCGCGAAGTTCCTCGCGTCGGAGGCCGGCTTCGGCGCCGCGGACCAGGCCATGCAGTCCCATGGCGGATTCAGCATGGCGACGGAGTATCACGTCTCGCGCTTCTGGATGGAGACGCGGCACCTGAAGATCGCGCCGATCAGCCAGGAGATGGTGCTGAACTACGTTTCGGACAAGGTGCTCGGCCTGCCCAGGTCCTACTGAGCGGCCTTCTTCGGGAGCCTGGGGCGAGCTACCAGCTCGCCGCGCGCCGGTGCCCCAGAATGACGTCGGTGATGCGCTCGGCGGCCTTGCGCAGGCTTTGCACGTAGGCGTCCGATTCCGCAAGGGGATCGTCCAGATCGAGGATGCTGCCGAGGATCGCCTTGGCCGCGTTGCCTGCGTCGATGGGCGTTGCCGACATGACCGTGCCGCGTCGCGCATCCGGCAGGGTGCAGACGCCGGTGCGCTCCAGTTCGTGGAAGGCGCGGTAGAGTTCCGCCGCGCCGCCGGCACGCCCGGTCGTGTCGGCCGCACGCAGGCGCGCGATGCATTCGGCCTGGGCGTGCGGTCCCTCGGTCCACAGCCATGCGTGGCCCACCGCCGAATGTTCCGGCGAGAAGATCGTCCCTGTGCCGAGGCCCGGCTTCGCGCGGGCGCTGCTGCCGTGGACATAGAGCAGGGCGATCAGGCCCTCGGGCCGCGCGACGCACAGGACGGCATGGCAGCGGTGCTGGTCGACGAAGCCCTGGAGCACCGGCCGCGCGCGCCGCACGAGCTGCGATCCGCTCAGGAAGGCCTGTCCGAGCAGGATCGCCTCGCTGTGGACCCTGTAGAGGTCCGGCTCGGGAAGATGCGCGAGATACTGCGCGTCGCACAGCGTGGCCAGCAGGCGCAGCGCGGAGCCTCTCGGCATGCGGAGCCGCTCGGCGATCTGCGCGGCGCTCAGCATGGGCTCGGCCGCGTCGAAGCAGCGCAGGACGTCGAGGCCGCGCTCCAGCGAACTGGCCTTGCCCGGCGACTCGACCGCGCGGTCGGGCAGCGTGGTGCGCCGCCGCATCAGTCCCCGCCCTCCGGCCCGATGGCGCGAAGGGCTTGCACGATGTCGTCTCGCAGGCCGTTCAAGCGCATGCCGAGCGCTTCCTGCGACCGCGTGTCGAGGTGCCGGAACGCGGGGACCGCGCACGCCAGCACGCAGGTCTCGGCCTCTCCCGGCAGGTGCAGCATGGTCGCGACGCCCAGCAGATCCGGTTCCAGCTTGCTCGCCGCCACGCAGAAGCCGTGGCGCGCGAACTGCCGCAGCGACTGCTCCAGTTCCGCGCGGGTCATGGCGCCCGGATAGGCCTTCTGCACTTCCTTCCAGAGCGAATCGCGGTCCTTGGCCGGCAGCGACGCCAGCCACGCCCGGCCCATGGCGCCATGCGAGAAGGCGACGCGCGATCCTTCCTCCATGCGGATGGTGAGCGCGCCGCGTCCGCGAACCACGGTCTGGCACGCCATGGCCACGCCATCGCGCACCGCCAGCACGATCAGGAGGTCGTTCGCCTCGGCGAAGCGCTGCATGTGGTCCTGCGCGATCTGGCGCACGTACGACGATGCGACGCTGCCGAATCCCAGCGTCAGGACCGACGCGGACAGGCGGTACTGGCCGCGCGCCGGTTCGTAATCCAGATAGCCGAGCTGCAGCAGCATCGCGGTGATGCGGGAGATGGTGGAACGCGCAAGGCCGGTGAGCGTCGCGAGATCGCTGTTGGTCAAGGGCGCGTTTCTCGGGCGGAAGGCTCGGAGCACGGCGAGCCCGCGGGAGAGCACGCGGATTTCGCCGCCGGCCTCCGCCGGCGCCGCGACGGGATGGGCTCTGCTGGACATGACGGAAAGTGGAAACGATCCTAGCAGACCGGAATTTGCGGTCCGCGTGCTTCCTGCGTGCTTCCATGGCGCCCGCTGCGCCGCGAGGTCGGCCGCGTCGGCTCAGACCACGCGCGCTGCGCGAAGCTCGCGGATGCGATCGGGCGTGAACCCGAGTTCGCCCAGGATCGCATCGGTGTGCTCGCCCAGGCGCGGGCCGAGGTGCTCGATGACGCCGGGGTTGCGGCTCAGGCGCGGCACGGTGGCGACCACCGTGACGTCCTTGCCGCTGCTGCTCTTCACCGATTCGAGCGTGCCGCGCGAGCGCACGTGCTCGTTCTCGACGATGTCGCGCACGTTGAAGATCGGGCCCGCCGGAAAGTCGTGGCGCTCGCTGAGCTGCACGACTTCGTCGCGTGACAGGCCGGCGATCCACGCACTCACCACGGCGTCGAGTTCGCGGCGTCCTTCGAGTCGCGCGGCGCCGGTCGGAAAGCGTTCGGCCAGGTCGGGGCGCTCCATCGCCCGGCACAGGCGCACGTACATGTCCTGCGAGGCCGTGGAGAGGGCGACCCACTGGCCGTCCTTCGTCATGTAGTGATTGCTCGGCACCGTGTGCGGGCTGCTCGCGCCTTCGCGTTCGCGGATGAAGCCGGTGGTGGAGTAGGCGGGCACCAGCTCGTCGAGCAGCCGCAGCAGGCTCTCGTACAAGGTCGCGTCGACGACCTGCCCCTTGCCGTGGCGCGCCCGCGCGATGTGCGCGAGCAGCGCGCCCGTCGCCGCGGACTGCCCCGCGATGTAGTCGCCCAGGGCGTGCGTGCCCGGATGCGCCGGCGGGCTGTCCGCATTGCCGCACAGGTAGGAGATGCCGGCGAAACCGTAGGCCACCAGCGCGACGCCGGTGCGCTCGCGGTACAGCCCCGTCTGGCCGTAGGCCGAGACCCGCACGAGGATCAGTCGCGGGTTCAGGGCCTGCAGCACGTCATAGCCGAGGCCCCAGCCCTCGAGCGTGCCCGGCCTGAAGTTCTCGACGAGGAAGTCCGCGGACGCCACGAGCTTCTTGAAGACGTCGAGGCCCGCCTCGGTGCGAAGGTCCAGCGTGAGGCTTCGCTTGTTGCGGTTGTCGTTCTGGAAGCTCAGGCTCGCGTCCTCGCCTTCGAGCGTCGTGCCTATGCGCCGGTACGGGTCGCCCGCGGGCACCTCCACCTTGATCACGTCGGCGCCGAACTCGGCCAGCAACGTCGCGCAGTGCGGCGCCGCGACGCGCGTGCCGAGGTCGATGACGCGCGTGCCGCGCAGGGGAGGGTGCTGGTCGCTGTCGTCCGTCACGAATGGGCCTGTCCTTGGCTGAGGGCTGTGTCGACGTCGATCGGTGTGGCCTTATTCGGCCTCGATCTTCGCGGCCTTCACGAGCACGCCGATCTTCTGCACCTCTTCCCGCTGCGCCTCGGCCAGCGTTTCGGGGCCGGGGGACGCGGGAACGTTGACGCCGAAGGACGGCAGGCGGGACTGCATCTCGGGGTCCTTGATGACGGCGACGAGTTCAGAGCTCAGGCGCGCCAGGACGTCCTTGGGCGTGGCGGCCGGCGCCCAGAAACCGAGCCATGCGGCGTAGTGCACCTTGCCGAAGCCCGCTTCCGAAACGGTCTCGACGTCCGGCGCGAGCGGCGTCCGCTGGTCCATGACCAGTGCCAGGGAACGCAGGCGCCTGGCGCCGCGTGCATCCGCGAGCATGCTCGTGATGGACTCGCACACCACGTCGACCCGGCCGGCCATCAGGTCGGTCAGCGCCGCCGGCCCGGTCTTGTAGGGCACGCGGGTGAGTTCGATCTTCGTCTCGCGCATCACCAGTTCCGCGCAGAGCACCGCGGAACTCGTGCCGGAGCCGTAGTTGATCTTGCCGGGCGAGCGGCGGGCCTCGGCGATGAGATCCTTCATCGTCTTGAACCGCGAGTCGGCGGGGACGGCCAGCGCGAACGGAATCTCGCCGATGAGGGCGAGCGGCGCGAAATCGCGGATCGGATCGACGGGGAAGTTCTTGTAGAGGTGGACGTTCGCCGCCATGCTCGTGCTGGTGCCGATGACGAAGGTGTAGCCGTCCGCGCGGGACTTCGCGGCCGCGGAGACGCCGAGCACGCCGTTCGCGCCCGGCTTGTTGTCCACCACGACGGTCTGGCCGAGCCGCTTCGACAGCAGCGGCGCGATGGTGCGTGCGAGCAGGTCCGTCACGCCGCCCGCGCCCGCGGGAACGATGATCGTCACCGGCTTGGTCGGCCAGGCCTGGGCGTGCGCCGAGGGCGCATGGATCATCAGGCCCAGCGCGGAGCAGGCAAGGCCGATCGCGAGATTGCGGAACATGGGGCTTCTCCAGTTGCGTTGCGTTGCGATGCGATGGCACTGGGCCGAACTGCGCCGCGGCGCCATCGATGCGCGGATCATAGGAAGCGGGTGGACCGGGTCAATCGTCGCTTTCCCTCGGCGCCGTGCGCACCGGCCGGTGGCCGCGAAATGGAATTTGAATTTCGCCCGCCCGTGCGGCACTGGCCCGAGCAGGCATTTCCGATTTCCATTTCTCGCGCATGCGCGTGCGGACTTTCCCCAGCGCGCGGCATGTCCCTCGAATGGAATTTGGCCGTTGTCGGATGGTCGGGCGCTGTCTACGATACCGCCGTCAATCACTCAGGAGTGCGCCTTGAACTTCAAGTCATCCATGGCCGAACGTTGCGGAGAAACGCAATGAACTTCCTCACCGCCGAGCAGGAGATGTGGCGCGAAAACGTACACCGCTTCATGGAGAAGGAAGTCGGCTGCGAATACGTGCAGCGCTGCGACGCCGCCCGCGAATATCCGTATGAGGCCTATCGCAAGGTCGCCGAAGCCGGCTGGCTGCGGATGCTGATCCCCGAGGACCAGGGCGGCGACGGCGGGGCGATCTTCGAGTACGCGCTGATGTGCGAAGGACTCGCCCGCTACGGCTTCGACTTCGCCACGGCCTTCATGGTGTCCACCTTCACGGCGATGAACATCGTGAAGTACGGCACGAAGGCGCAGCAGGACCGCTACCTCGATGCGTTCATGCGCGGGAAGCTTCGCTTTTCCATCTCCATCTCCGAGCCCTCCTCGGGTTCCGACGCGGCGAGCGCGCGCACGCGCGCCACGCGCACGCCCGATGGCTGGAAGATCCAGGGACAGAAGCTGTGGTGCTCGGGCGCGGCCGCCGAGAACGTGGTCATCGCGATGCTCGTGCGCAGCGACCCGGACGCGAAGAAGCACAGCGGCCTGTCGATGCTGCTCGTGCCGAACGACACGCCCGGCGTCGATATCCGCAAGCTCCCGACGATGGCGCGACGGGCCACGGGCACCACCGAGATCTTTCTCGACGGCGCGATCGTGCCCGAGGAGAACCTCCTCGGCGTCGAAGGCAAGGGCTGGGAGATCATCGGCAGCCACCTCGAACTCGAACGCATCGCCGTCGCGGCCGCGTACGTCGGCAACGCGCAGCAGGCGGTCACGGATGCGCTGAAGTACGCGCACGAGCGGATCCAGTTCGAGCGGAAGATCTACGAGTTCCAGGCCATCAAGCACATGCTCGCCGACATGCAGACCGCCGTCGACGCGGCCCGGTTGCTGACGTACCGCGCGGCCGACATGGCCTCCAACGACCAGCCGTGCACGCGCGAAGTGAGCATGGCGAAGCTGTTCGCCTCCGAGACGCTCCAGACGATCACGCGGCAGGGCATGCAGATCCTGGGCGGCCACAGCATGCTGCCGGAGTCGAACATGGAACGCTACTTCCGCGAGGGGATGCAGGCGACCATCGGCGGCGGCACCTCGCAGATCCAGCGCAACATCATCTCGAAGACGATGGGCATTCGATGAGCCTCGGGTAACGACGGGCCGCGGCAGCGGCGCACGGGGGTGGGCGGGTCGCTTCGATTGACAGGGGCGGCCGGCCGCCGTATTCTCTTTTCAAAATAGTGTTCCTATTTAGAAATGGAGTGAACCCCGTGCCTTACCGTTCCAATCGCCGCGCCTTCGCGGGCGCGCTCGCCGTCGTGTCGACGCTGCTGTTCGCCGCGCCGCTCCATGCGCAGGACAACTTTCCCTCGCGGAGCCTGAAGATCGTCGTGCCCGCGACGGCCGGCGGCACCACCGACGTCGTCGCGCGGACGCTCGCGGAGAAGATGTCGGCGAGCATGGGCCAGTCGGTCGTCATCGACAACCGGCTGGGCGCCAACGGCATCGTGGCCGTGAAGGCGGTGGCCGGTTCGCCGCCCGACGGCTACACCATGCTGCTGATCCACACGGCCTACACCCAGAACCTCGCGCTGCGCAGCGACCAGCCTTATTCGCTGTCGGAGATGATTCCGCTCGTGCTGCTCGGCCGCTCCGGAACCGTGCTCGCGGTGCCCTCGTCCCTCGGCGTGAGCACGCTCAAGGACTTCGTCGAATACGTCCGCGCGCGGCCCGGCAAGCTGTCGTACGGCTCGTTCGGCGTCGCCTCCACGGCCCACATCTACGGCGAGATGCTGAGCAACGTCGCCAAGCTCCAGGTGACGCACGTGCCCTACAAGGGCGAGACCGCCGCGTTGAACGACGTGCTCTCCGGCCAGCTCGCGGCCACCTGGGGTTCGGCGGGCACCTTCGAGCCGCACGTGAAGGCGGGCAAGCTGAAGATCCTCGCGATGACGGGGCCCGAGCGCATGCCGCAGTACGCGGACATCCCGACCTTCGTCGAACAGGGCTACCCGATGTTCGACCTCGCGGGCTGGAACGGCGTGTTCGTGCCGCGCGGCACGCCGCCCGCCGTGGTGGACCGCCTGACGGCGGAAGTGCGCAAGGGGCTGCAGTCGCCCGAAGTCACCGCCAAGCTGGTCGGCTTCGGCTTCGTGCCGGTGGGAACGCAAGGCCGCGCGTTCTCGCAGTTCCTCGACGCGGACGTCGCGAAGTGGACGGCCGCGGCCAAGGCCAACAACATCAAGGCGGATTGACGGTCGCCTGCCGGTTCGTTCGCTCCGCGCCGGCGATCAGGGTGGGGGCGCGAGCTTGCTCGCCACGAGCTCCGCGATCGCCAGCGACGAGGTGAGCCCCGGCGACTCGATGCCGAACAGCTGCACGAGTCCGGGCACCCCGTGGTCCGCCGGGCCGGCGATGTGGAAGTCGGCGGCGGGCTCCCCAGGGCCCGAAAGCTTGGGCCGCACGCCCGCATAGCCCGGCTGCAGCTCGGCGTCGACGATGCCGGGCCAGTAGCGCGCGACCGACGCGCGAAACGCGGGAATGCAGGACGCATCCACGTCGAAGTCCGGCGCATCCACCCATTCGACGTTCGGGCCGAACTTCGCCTGGCCGCCCAGGTCGAGCGTGAGATGCACGCCGAGTCCGCCGGGCTCGGGCACCGGATAGACGAGGCGGGTGAAGGGCGACCTGCCCGCGAGCGCCACGTAGCTGCCCTTGGCGAAGCGTTCGCGCGGAATGGCATCGGCGGGAATGCCCGCGATGCCGCGTGCGACCTGCTGCGCCCCGAGCCCCGCGGCATTGACCACGGTTCGCGCCTCGATGCGGGTGGTCTCGCCCATGGCCGCGACGTCGAGCGACACGCCGCGCCGGGTGATGCGTCCGCCCACCACGCGGCTGCCGACGGCCAGCATCGCACCGTGGTGTTGCGCCTCGCCGAGCAGCGCGGTCATGAGGCCATGGCTGTCCACGATCCCGGTGGAGGGCGACAGGAGCGCCGCCGCGCAGTCGAGGCGCGGCTCGAGCGCGAGCGCCTCCGCCCGGTCGAGCCAGCGCAGATCGGCCACGCCGTTGGCGAGGCCCGCGCGTTCGATGGCGCGCAGTTCGTCCAGTTCGCCCGGTCCGGCGACGATCAGCTTGCCGCAGCGCCGGTGTGCGACGCCGTGCGACTCGCAGAAGGTGTAGAGGGCCTGGCGCCCCTCGACGCACATGCGCGCCTTCAGCGAGCCGCGCGGGTAGTAGATGCCGGCATGGATGACTTCGCTGTTGCGCGAACTGACGCCGCTGCCGTAGATGTTCTCGGCTTCGAGCACCAGGGTCTCCCGGCCCTCGCGCGCGAGCCGCGCGGCGATGGCGAGGCCGACGACGCCGGCGCCGATGACGACCGCGTCGAAGTCGCCCGCGGCGTCGCTTTCGATCCCGCTCACAGCAGTGCCAGGGATGCGGTTCCGAGCGGGCCGAAATCGGCGGTGACTTCCCCCGGCCCGTTCACGGTGGCCTTGGCGCATGCGCCGGTCGCGATGAGATCGCCGGCACGGAGCGGCTGGCCCACCGAAGCGCGCCAGTTGGCGAACCACGCGACGACTTCGAGCGGGTCGCCGAGCAGGTCGGCGCCGCGGCCCTGCGCGGCGACTTCGCCGTTCACGGACAGGGTGACTTCGGACGTCAGCAGGTCGGCGTGCTTCCACTCGCGCACCGCTTCGCCGAGGACCAGCAGGCCGTGGCTCGAGTTGTCGGCGACGGAGGAGAAGAGGTGGGGGCCGGACGCGGGATCGAAACGCGAGGCCACCATTTCGATGGAAGGCGCGACGGAAGCGATGAAACCGATCATGTCCTCGCGAGTGTAGCGATGCGCGCGCGCCGGGATGTCGCTGGCGAGGCGCACGCAGTACTCGGCCTCGACGATGACGGACCCGGTCGACGCGGCAGCGTGCGGCGAAGGGTGGATCGCATGCGCGAACAACTGCCCGGCCACCAGCGGCGTGTCGACGGCCCATGTCGCGCGCGTCGTTGCGCTCGTGATACCCGCTTTCCAGCCGGCGCGCGTCCAGCCCTTCAACTGCGCGACGCGGTCCTGGACGGCGTAGCCCTCTTCCAGATTCTTCGGCCGGTCTGCCGCCGCGAGCTTGAGGGGTGCAGAACCGTAGGCCGAGGCGATCGCTTGGGCGGTGCGTGAGATGTCTTCCATGGCCTCAACTGTAGGCCGGCGACTCGAGCGGCGCCACGAGTTCGTCGACGCCCGTGCGCGCGAGCACGCGCCGCTCCTTGAATTCGTCGAACTCGCCCGCGCGGTGCATCGTGCATCGGTTGTCCCACACCAGCAGGTCGCCGACCTTCCATTGCTGCACGTAGCAGAAGGCCGGGGCCGTCGCGTGCTCGGTGAGCTGCCGCAGCAGTTCGCGCCCTTCGTCCACCGGCATTCCGACGATGTGCGAGGCATGGCTGGACAGATAGAGGCTCTTGCGCCCCGTGCGCTCGCTCACGCGCAGCAGCGGATGATGAACGGCGGGGAACTGCCGCTTCTGCTCCTCCGTGAATTTCACGCCGAGCTTGCCGCGCGAGTAGACCGTGCTGTGCTCCGCTTGCAGGGTCTCCAGCTTCTCCTTCATCGCCTGCGGCAGCGCGTCGTAGGCGGCGCGCATGTCGGCGAACTCGGTGTGCCCTTCGGCGCTGGGGACTTCCTTGGCCGAGAGGATGCCGACCTTGCTCGGAATGGCGCGGAAGGTCGTGTCGGTATGCCACATCCGGTTGGCGAGCGAGGTAAGCCGGCGCGGGTTCGTCGCATCGAGCAGCTCGCCGTTCTCGTCGAGGTTGGAGATGTCGTTGAAGTCGTCCCGCGCGATGCGCCGCTTCTGGTTCATCGCGAGCGCGAGGTAGGAGAGGTGCGGCCTGCCGAAGATGTTCGTGAAGCGAATCTGCTGGTCCTCGTCGATGACCTGGTCGGGAAACACGAGCACCGGATACTGCGCCAGCAGTTCCCGGATCGCGTCGGCATCGCGAGGATCGACCTCCTGGCGCAGGTCGAGTCCATGCACCTGCGCGGCGAGGGATGACGAAAGGCCGCGAGGATGGGTTCCGGTCAGCGGGACATGGGTGATGGTCATCGTGGACGTCCTGTTCGTCGAGGCGGCGGCCCGTGGCTTCAGCCGAGTTCGGCCATTGCAGCGGCACGCAGGGGCTGGGCTTCGTTCGCGCTCGTGCGCTGCAGCACGCGGCGGTCCTTGAACTCGTCGTAGGGGCGGCCGCGGTGCAAGGTGGCGGAATCGTCCCAGATCACGAGGTCGCCCTGGCGCCAGGTGTGCGAGAGGACGAAACGCTCCTTCGTCGCATGCTCGGTCAACTCCTGCAGCAGGCGGCTGCCTTCCTCGTAGGGCATGCCTTCGATGTGCGAGGCGTGCGACGACAGGTACAGCGCGGTGCGGCCCGACGCATGCTTGCGCACGAGCGGATGCGCCACGGGCGGGAACGCGGCGCGTTCCTCGTCCGAGAAATCGGTGAAGCCGACGAGGCCGCGCGAATGGAAGAGGCTGTGTACCGCGCGCAGTCCGATCAGGGAGCGCTGGCGTTCGGCGGGCAGTGCTTCCCACGCCGCGCACATGTCGGCGAACTCGGTTTCGCCGCCGGTCGGCGTCACCTCGCGTGCCCAGAGAAAAGTGACGCGCGTCGGGATTTCCTTGTACGAAGTGTCGGTGTGCCAGAGCTGGTTGGCCATCAGGAAGAGGCGGCGGCGGCTCTGGCTCGACCAGATCTTTCCTTCGGCATCGACGTTCGACACCTCGCCGTAGCTCTGGTTGGCCATGGGCCGGCCGAGGTCCTTGCTGAGCGTCTTCATCGCACTCACGTCGAGCGGGCCGAAGTGCGCGGCGAAGCGCACCTGCTGTTCGCCCGAGAAGTCGTGCTGGCCCGGGAAGACGAGAACCAGGTGGCGGTCGAGCGCCTGCCGGATCGACTCGACAACCGCGTCGTCCAGTTCGTCGCCGAGGCGGACGTCTTCGACGGTGGCGCCGAATGAGGGCTGGATCGGGGTGACGGTAAGTGTGGTCATGGGCGTGTCGGGGTGGAACTGTGATTTCGACTGTACTGTTATCAGAACAACGTTTCTTTATTGGAATATATTCTTGCCGGTGTCGGAACGTCCGTCAAGTACCGTTGCACGCGGATCGGCCCGTTGACAGAGATCCTGAAACTCCTCAAAATTCCCATAAACAAACATCATTTCGATAACGGAATGAACTGTCAAGGAGCCCTCACATTGATCTTTCGCGTCGAACCCCTCAACCGCCCCCACGCACACGGTACGTCCGGCGAGCTCGCCGCGCGCGTCGTCGGACTCGACCTGCGGCAGTCGATGGAGGACGCCACGTTCGAGCGGCTCCTGCAGGCGCATGCACAGTTTCCGGTGCTGATCTTCGAGGACCAGTTCCTCGACGACGACCAGCAGATCGCGTTCACCAAGAAGTTCGGCGTGCCGGAGGAAACCTATGGCGTGTTCTCCGACCGCATCAAGCGCACGCGGCTGAAGCGCACCGACTTCGCGGACATCTCCAACCTCGACGACAAGGACGAGATCGTGCAGGACGGCGACGAGCGCCGCTACTTCGCGCTGTCCAACCGCGTCTGGCACGTGGACAAGACCTTCCACGAGATTCCGTCGCGTGTCGGCATCCTCACCGCGAAGGAGGTGCCTTCTCGCGGCGGCGGCACCGAGTTCGCGGACATGCGCGCCGCCTGGGATGCCCTGTCCGACGAGGAGAAGCATCGCCTGCGAGGACTGAGCGTGGTTCACGACACGCTCTGGTCGCGCGGCCGGCTGGGGGTGAAATTTTCCGAAGAGGAGGCGAAGCGCCTCACGCCCGTCACCCAGCCCATCCTGCGCACGAGCGCGCGGACGGGCAGGACCAATCTCTACCTGAGCAGCCACTCGCACCACATCGTCGGCTGGCCCAAACAGGAAGGCCGCGACTTCATCGAGAGGCTGACCGCGCATGCGACGCAGCCGCGCTTCTGCTACGTCCACCACTGGAAGGTGGGCGACGTGCTGCTGTGGGACCAGCGCTGCACGATGCACCGCGCCGCCGACGACTTCGACGAGTTCAAGGAGCGCCGCGTGCTCGCGCGGACGGCGGTGAAGGAACTCGAGCGGCCGAGCGAATCGGTGGCGTTCGCCTGATCGGCCGGAGGATCGACGATGGAAGAATTCGAGACGCTGCATGAGATCGTGGCCGCGGCCCGTCGCAACCTGAGCCCCAACGATTGGGACACGCTCAACGGCGGCGCCGAAACGGAAACCTCGCTGCGCCGCAATCGCGCGGCGATCGAAGAGATCGCGCTGCGGCCGCGCGTGCTCGTCGATGTCCGCAAGGTCGAACTCGGCGCCACCGTGTTCGGCATGCGCATGCGCACGCCGGTGTGCATGGCGCCCGTCGGCCGCTATCGTTTCGGTGGGGGTCCGCCAGCGGTGTTCCGCGCGGCGCAGGCCTTCGGCTGTCCGGCCATGCTGAGTTCGGTCAACCAGGAAGCCGACCAGGATGAGATCGCGCGTTCGGCGCCCGGCGATCTGCGCATCCACCAGATCTACGTGCGCGGCGACGCGCGGTGGCTCGAAGCCGAGGTGAACCGCGCCGTGGCGAACGGCTTCCGGGCGATCTGCATCACGGTCGACACCTCGGTGATCAGCCGGCGCGAGCGCGACATCGCCAACCGCCACCTGCGCGGCAGCCCGCGCGGCACGCCCGATCTGGATTTCCAGGCCGCGTTCGACTGGCGCGGACTCGAGGCCGTGCGAAAGTACTGCCCGGTGCCCCTGATCGTCAAAGGCGTGGACGGTGTGGACGATGCGAAGCGCCTCGTCGAAATGGGCATCGAGGGCATCTACGTCTCCAATCACGGCGGACGGCAGGTAGACCACGGCGTCGCCAGCATCGATGCGCTGCAGGAGATCGTGGCCGAGCTGAAAGGCAAGGCCACGCTCATCGTCGACGGCGGCTTCTACCGAGGCAGCGACGTCGTGAAGGCGCTTGCCATGGGCGCCGACCTCGTCGGCCTCGGCAGGCTCCATTGCTGGGGCCTGGCCGCGGCGGGCGAGGCGGGCGTCACGCGCGTGCTCGAACTGCTGGAAATCGAGATGCGCATGTGCCTGCAACTGCTGGGCGTCACCTCGGTGGCCGAGCTGAAGCCGCGCCATCTCGCCAAGGCGCGCAACGTCGCGGCAGAGAATCTGCACGGCGCATTCCCGCTGCTCGCCAAACATCAATCACGCGATCTCCGCTGAACCTGCACCCCTCCCATGAAATTTGCAACGCTTCACGTTTCCGGCCGGCTCGTGCCCGCCATCGGCACCGGCGACGGCCGCTGGCTGCGGCTCGCGCCGCTGCTGCAACTGCTCGGCGTCGAACCCGCCGGTCACACACTCCCCGCGATGCTGGGCGATGTCCACCAACATGCGGACCGCCTGCGCGAACTGGCGCAGGGTCTGCTGTCCGTCGCCAATCCGCCGCTCGTGCAGGGCGCGGAGCTCGCCGCGCCGCTCGCGGGCCTGGCGAAGAACGTGTTCTGCGTCGGCCGCAACTACTTCGACCACGTCGCCGAAGGCGCGAAGCTGCGCGACGAGCGGCCCGCCGCGCCCTCGCACGTCGTCTACTTCAGCAAGCCGCCCACCACGATCATCGGGCCGGGCGCGACCATCCCCTCGCACGTCGCGACGACGAAGGCGCTGGACTACGAGGCCGAACTCGCGGTGGTCATCGGCCGCAGGGGCACCGACATCCCGAAGGACAAGGTGGGCGACTACATCTTCGGCTACACGATCGTCAACGACGTCACCGGCCGCGAGCTGCAACTGCAGCACGTGCAGTGGTTCAAGGGCAAGGGCCTGGACGGCAGTTGCCCGATGGGTCCGTGGATCGCCGACCGCGAGGACATCCCCGACGCGGGCGCCCTCGGCGTGCGCCTCACCGTCAATGGCGAGCTGCGGCAGAACGCGAACACGCGCGACATGATCTTCGACGTCGCCACCATCGTGAGCGACCTGTCGAGAGGGCTCACGCTGGAGCCGGGCGACGTGATCGCCACGGGCACGCCGGCGGGCGTCGGCTTCGCGATGGACCCGAAGCGGCTTCTCGCCGCGGGCGATGTGGTGGAAATCGAGATCGACCGGATCGGCACCTTGCGCAATACGGTCGGCTGAGCGGCGGCTCGCTGCGGCGCGCGGCGCAGGCCGCCGCCTCAGACGATGATCGTGCGCAGCGTGCCGATGCCGTCGACGGCCGCTTCGACGACGTCGCCGGGCTTGAGCCAGTACGGCCCGGGGTCGGGCTTGCGATGCAGCGCCACGCCTTCCGGCGTGCCGGTGCTGATGACGTCGCCCGGCGTCAGGCCCATGCGCGACCAGAATGCGACCATCTCGTCGAAGCCGAAGATGAGATCGCTGCAGTCCGAGTGCTGGCGCGTCTCGCCGTTCACCTTCAGCCACAGCACGAGCTTCGTCGGGTCGGGCACCTCGTCGGCGGTGAGGATGCACGGGCCGATGGGGCCGAAGCCGGGGAAGTTCTTGCCGAGCATCAGCAGGTTGTTGTGCATCTCGGCGAGCTGCCATTCGCGCGCCGACAGGTCGTTGAAGACCGTGTAGCCGAAGATCGCATCGCGTGCCTGCTCGCGGCTCGCGTTCTCCAGCGGCTGGCCGACGATCACCGCGATTTCCACTTCGTAGTCGAACTGGACGACGTCGGGCGGCCGCCTGACCTTCGCGCCGTGCGGCACGAGCGTGCGCCCGAGCTTGGTGAAGCCGGTGGGGAAGTCGCTGTGCAGCTTGCTCGTGGTGGCCGGGTTGCCGCGCACCGATTCCATCTTGTGCCGCCCGAAGTTGCGGCCGGCGGCGAAGAGGGTGCGCGGCGGCACCGGCGTAAGCCATTGC
The DNA here is from genome assembly GCF_050250995.1 of Ramlibacter sp. GTDB lineage: Bacteria > Pseudomonadota > Gammaproteobacteria > Burkholderiales > Burkholderiaceae_C > Ramlibacter. The sequence goes on along the minus strand of NZ_JBFWNP010000002.1, from coordinate 270,295 downwards.
ACGGCGTCGGACCCGGCATCGTGAAGCCACGACTCGCCGCGCGCATCGGACCAGGCGACGAGTTCGCGCAGGGCGTCGAGCGCGCGCGTGCCACCGGCGACGAGGTCCATCATCGACGGCGCAACGGACTTCGCATCGCGCGCTGTACCGGCCGCGGTGACGTCCAGCAGCGTGTCTCGGCCGTCACGCAGGCGCATGACGCCCACGCGCTCCGCGCCATCGGCCAGGGTGAATCTTGCAAGTCTCATGAGGTTTCGCCTTCCAGTGCTTCGCGCAGCCCCTCGCCGCGCAGGCAGAGCAGCTCGCGCCCGAGTTCCTCGACGTTCGCCACGCCGACCTGCGCCATGACGCGCGCCATCTCCGCTGCCAGCAGGTCGAGCGCGTGCTTCGTGCCCGCCTCGCCCGCAACGGCGGTGCCCCACAGGGGCGCACGCCCGAGCAGCACGCCGTTGGCGCCGAGCGCGAGCGCCTTCACGATGTCGCTGCCCCGGCGGATGCCGCCGTCGACCAGCACCGTCAGGCGGCCCCGCACCGCGTCCACGATCCGGGGCAGGGCTTCGACGGAGGCGAGCGCCGCGTCGAGGTTGCGCCCGCCGTGGTTGGACACGACGATGCCGTCCATGCCGCAGTCGGCGGCGAGCCGCGCATCCTCCGGGCTCAGCACGCCCTTGACGAGCAGCGGTCCGGGCCAGAGTTCGCGCATGCGCCGCATCACCTCGGGCGTGACCGGCGTGTTCTGCGGCATGAGGCTGCGGCTGCCCTTGCCGCGCAGGTCGGTGCGGAACTCGGCGGGCAGGTTCGCGAACTCGGGCACGCCGCCGCTGAGCACCGAGCGGCCCATGACGTCGAGGAACCAGCGCGGATGCGCGAGCACATCGGCGATGTTGCGCGCGCTGAGCTTCAGCGGAACCGTGAAGGCGTTGCGCTTGTTGTACTCGCGGTTGGAGGGTACCGGCGAATCCGCGGTGAGCATCAGCACGCGGTAGCCGGCCGCCTTCGCGCGCAGCACGATCTCTTCGGAGAGTTCCAGCCGCGGCCACGCGTAGAGCTGGAACCAGAGGTCGCCGCCCGCGCGTTCGGCGATGGTTTCCAGCGGCGTGATCGACGCGGTGGAGAGCGTGTACGGAATGCCCGCCGCACGTGCGGCGCGCGCGGCGGCCACTTCGCCGTCGAACCACATGAGCCCGGTCGCGCCGGTAGGCGCGATGGCCGCGGGCATCGCGACGTCGCGGCCGAAGAGCCGGCTCGCGATCGAGCGCGAGGACACGTCGCGCATCACGCGCGTGCGGAAGGCGAGGCGTGCGTAGGCTTCCGCGTTGCCGCGCAGGCTGACCTCGTCTTCGGCGCCGCGATCCACGAACTCGAACAGGCCGCGCGGCAGCCGCGAACGCGCCATGCGGCGCAGGTCGTCGATGTTGTGGGCGTGGAGGACGGCGGACACGAAGGACGCGAGTGTAGGGCGGCTGCGGCGGTGCACACATAAGGATGTGCGATGGAGTGGGATAAATACGGCTGATTTGGTTGCCGTCCCGGTCGCGGGCTAGGCTCGGCGCATGCCCAAGCTTTCCATCCTCCGTCTTCTCGTCGCGGCAGCCGCCGCCGCCCTCGTCACCCCGGCCTTCGCGCAGCGAGCCGTCGAACTCGTCATCCCCATCGCCGCGGGCGGTGCGCTCGACGCGGCCACGCGGGCCGTGGGCGTCGAGCTCGCCGCGAAATGGAAGGAGCCGGTCGTGCCCGCCAACAAGCCCGGCGCCGGCATGGTGCTCGGCGTGAAGTACACGCTGGAGCAACCGGCCGATGGCCGCACGATCATGGTCGGCGGCCTGCCGTACACCACGGCGCAGTTCCGCCCGAGCGGCTCGCCCTTCAACCCCGACGACATGACGCCCGTGGCGTACATGGGCTGGCAGGGCACGGTGCTCTACATCCGTTCGACCATTCCGGCCAACACGATCGCCGAGTTCGTGCAGTGGGCCAAGCAGCAGCCGCAGGGCGTGAGCTTCGCGTCTTCGGGCGTGGGCAGCAGCCCGCACATCGGCGCCGAGGAATTCGCCGGGCTCACCGGCATCAAGATCACGCACGTCCCGTACACCGGATCGGGCGCGTTCCAGCCCGCGATCCAGGGCGGGCACGTCGATGCCGTGTTCGATGCGCCTTCGAGCCGCGTGCATGTGCAGTCGGGCAAGCTGAAGGCGCTGATGTTCGGCGCGAAGGATCCGTTCCCGGGCTGGCCCGAGCTGCCCACCGCGCCCGCGTCCGGCCTGCCGACCTTCAAGTCGGGCAGCTGGTACGGCTTCCTCGTGTCCGCGAAAACGCCCGCGGCGACCGTGCAGAAGCTCAACGCCGACCTGAACGAAGCGATGCGCACGCCGGCCGTGCGCGCGCGGCTCGACCAGCTCGGCATCCAGCCGGGCACCGGCACCGCGGACGATTTCGTGAAGCTCCTGAAGTCGGAGCACACGCGCCTGGAACACGTGATCCGCAGCCGCAACATCGCGATCAACTGACATGGCGCTCGTCCATTCCATCGCGCGCGAGATCGCGGCCCTGCGACTGGCCGCGGTGCCCGCCGATGCGCTGGCGCACGTGAAATCGAGCCTGCTCTACACCGCCTGCATGACCGTCGCGGGCTACGAGGATGCGGACCCCACGGCGCTCGCGGCGCGAACGGTGGCCGGCGGCGAAGGCGCGGCAAGCCTCTTCGTGAACGGCGCGCGCCGCCGCGCGTCGGATGCCGCTTTCGCCAATGGCGCCGTGTCCTGCTCGCGCGGCCAGAACGACACGCATCCGCAGGCCATCGGCCATGCGGGTTGCATCGTCGTGCCGGCGGTGCTCGCGGTGGCGCAGGAACGCGGCAGTTCGGGCGAGCAAATCCTCGAAGCCCTGACGGTGGGCTACGAACTGCTGCCGAAGCTGGCCGGCGACGTGGCCGAACTCGCGGTGGCGCGCGGACTGCGCGCGACGTCGGTGTTCGGCCCGGTGATCGCGGCGGGCGCCGTTGCGAAGCTGATCGGCCTCGACGAGGCACGCATCGCGCATGCACTCGCGCTCGGCACGCAGTTCTCCGCCGGCACGATGCAGTGCTGGACCGAGGGCACGCCCGAGTGGCGCCTGCAAGTGGGACACAGCGCGCAGGCGGGTGTGCAGGCCGCCTTGCTCGCGGAAGCCGGCGCGGTGGCGGCGGCCGAGTCCTTCGAAGGCAAGGCCGGCTGGTATGCCGCGTTCTTCGGCCGGGTGCCCGAGCTGCACTGGGGCGACTGGGCATTGAAGGACACGGTCTTCAAGCCGTACCCCGGCTGCATGATCAACCAGGCGGCGATCTACATGCTGCGCCGGATGATGGATGCGAACGGATTCGCCGGCGCGGACGTCGAAAGCGTCGTGGTCGGCATGAATCCCCGCGAAGCGCGCTATCCGGGCATCGACCAGCACGGCCCCTACACCCAGGCCACCGGCGCGGTGATGAGCCTCGCGTTCATGGTGGCGACGATGCTGCGCGACGGCACCGTGACCGCCGCTCATTTCCGCGAACGCTACGGGGAGCATCCCGTGCATGCGGAGGGCCGCAAGGTCAGGCTGGTCGAACGCGACGACCTCGCGCCGTGGGCGTGCGACCTGCGCGTGACGCTGAAGGACGGACGCGCGTTCGACGACGTCTTCCGCGACCAGTCGAGCTTCGCGCTCGGCTGGGACGACACGCGCCGGCTGTTGCAGGCGCTCACCGGCGAATGGCCGCTGCCGGATGCGGCTTCGCGCTTCGAGCGCCTCGCCGAATGCGTGAAGACGTTCGAGCGCGAAGGCAGCGCCGATGCGCTGCTCGCGCTGTGTACGCGCTGAATTCTCTGAATCCAGGAACCAGGAGTCCCCCATGCCCTTGAAGATCGATCCCACCCCATCGGGTTTCGGCGCCGGCATTTCCGGCATCGACCTCACGCGCCCCATCACGCGCGAGCAGTACGAGGAAGTCGAGCGCGCGCTGTCCGACCACGGCGTCATTTACTTCCGCAACATGCCCATCGACGACGAGCACCAGGAGGCCTTCATTCGCTGGTTCGGCCCGCCGAATGCGCTGGCCAAGCAGATGAGCAATGCGGCGAACAAGAACCCGTACTTCTACGACGTCTCGAACACCGACGAGAACGGCAACATCATGACCGAGGAGCACGAGCGGCGGCACTACCTGCAGGCCAATCTGTTCTGGCATACGGACATGTCGATGCGCCAGCCGCCCGCGCGTGTCACGGTGCTGTCCGCTCGCGTGCTGCCCGAGGTCGATGCGCCGAACACCGAATTCGCCGACATGCGCGCCGCGTGGGAAGCGCTGCCGGCCTCGCGGCAGAAGGAGCTGGAAGGCCTGGTGGTCGAGCACAGCGTGTATGCCTCGCGGGCGAAGGTCGGCTACACGAACTTCAACGAAGAGACGCGCAAGCTGCTGCCGCCTGCGCACCACCCGCTCGTGCGCACGCATCCGGGCAGCGGCCGCAAGTGCTTCTACATGGGCGCGCATGCCTCGCACATCGTCGGCTGGCCCGAGGAGAAGGGCCGCGCGCTGCTCGAGGAACTCACCGAATTCGCCACGCAGCCGAAGTTCCGCTACGTCCACGTCTGGCAACCTCGCGACGTGCTGATGTGGGACGACAGCTGCACGCTGCATCGCTCGCGGCCGTTCGACGACCAGAAGTACCGGCGCGAGCTGCGGTGGTGTTCGGCGCGCGAGCTGGAAGCGGTGTAGCCCTCAAGCCGGCGCGGCGGTCCGCGCGAACGTGCTCGCGCGCGTCGCCGCCTCGACGACCTGCGCGAGCACGGGATGCCGGTCGCCCTTCGACCAGGCGACCGAGAACTCGACCGGCTCGCCCGGCGGGATGCCGGGCAGGGGCACGATGCGTCCCGCGGCCAGGTCGGCACGAACCAGCGTCTCGGACAACAGCGCCGCGCCGCCCCCGCGGAGCACCATGTGCGCCGCCGCCGCCATGTTGTCGATGGCGTTGAGGTGGCCGACCACCTCGTCGCCGCCAAGCGCGCGGACGGCGGCCTGCCAGTAGTACGAGTCGCGCTGCACGCACCACAGCGGCATCTCGCGCAGGAAGGTCGGCATGTCGCCGCCGGCCTCGTCCAGCAGGTGCGGCGCCGTCATCCACACCATGCGGTCGTAGCCGAGGCTTTGCGCGTCGAACTTCGCGCCGTCGACCGGCCCCGAAATGATCGCGATGTCGAGCTTGCGCGTCTCGAGCCGCTGCAGCATGCGGCTGCCCAGGCCGAGTTCGACGTCGTAGGTCACATGGGGGAGGGCCTGCCGCAGTGCGATAACCATGGACGGAAACCAGTCCATGCAGATGTTGCCCGCGCCGATGCGCACCGTGCCGCGCACCCCGCCGCCGGTCTTCACCGACGCCGACAATTCCTGGAGATGCTGCAGCAGGGGCTGCACCTTGTCGAGGAAGGCGCGGCCTTCGAGCGTCGGCTCCACGCCGCGCGCGGAGCGCGAAAACAGCTTGATGCCCAGCGCGGATTCGAGTTCGCGGATGCGCGTGGAAATCGCGGGCTGCGTCGTATGCAGCCGCTCCGCCGCCGCCGTGAAGCTGCCGAGCCGCGCGATCCATAGGGCGGTCTCGAGGTTGGCGACGTTGAGGTAGCGCATGGAGCCCAGTATAGAAAGGGTTTTCAGAGAAACTTCCGTGAGATGGGAAGCAGCTGCTCCCTGGGCTCCCTCGGGGTACACCCGTCAACTTGGAGCGACTCAAGCAGGAAGGCCTGAGCGCAAAGGCGGTGGCCAGGCTCAGCGCCGACGGCTGGCTGATTCACGAGTTGCCCCGCTCACTCACGCAGAAGCAACGCGACTTCCTGTTGTCGCTGGTGCGGCTGGAGCCCGACTGGACGCTTCTGGAGCACAGCCATGTGGAACAGTTTCCGGCCGTACGCTGGAGGATAGAGAACCTCGTGAAGCTGAGGAAGTCCAACACGGCACGCTTCGAGCAGCAATTCGCCCTGCTCGAAGAGCGCCTCAACGCGCTCGCCTGAACCCGGATTCGACGCGTACACGGCCGTCGACTGCGAGGTGAGAGAGGCACGCTGGGGCACGGTTGTCGACGACAACAGGCTGGCCGATTTCGCGCGTGAGTCCGTCGCCCAAGCCTTGGGAAAGGCCGCAAGCCTCGGCAAGAGCAACACCCAACAGAGGCTCGGGCTGCCGCAGCGTCAAGCCCGCTCGAACTGTCGCAATGCGCGCCGCGGCGTCGCCACGACGGCATCGCCGGGATACCCGATCCGGCAGAACATCTGCAGCGTCTCGTCGCCCGCCGAACTCGGTGCATCCCTGCCCAGCAGTGCCCGGTGGACCTGCTCGTAGTGCGGACGCATCTCCGCGAATTCCTGCAGGGCCTGGCTCATGGGATGGACGCCGAGCCCGAGTTCGGTGGCCTTGAGTTGCAGGCGCACGTAGGCCCGTCCCGCCTCCACCTGCTGCGTGCGCGAGTTGCCGGGTGTCGACAGCCAGACGAAGCCCATGGCGGTGCGACTGTGGCCCGCGAAGCGCGCCATCATCTGCGTGTAGCCGGGGCTGCCGGGCAGCGGCGGCGCGGAACGGTCGAACTGTCCCAGCGCGCTGGCGATGCGGGGCAGGGCCGAGTTGATCGAGATGCCGTCGCGATGCGCGAGGATCTCGCCCGGGCCGATGCGCGTGAGCCGCACGCTCTCCATGACCGTCCGCGCGGTCGTGAGTTCGACCACCGCCGAGTCCCAGCACAACTTGCGCAGCGGCGGCAGCGCGTCGGCGTCCACCGTCCCTGCGCAACGGACGCCCCGGCCGGCACCGGCCAGCAGGGCTGCCAGCGTCGCGCCGCTCACGGGCTTCGTGGTGTCGAAGTCCACCTTTGGTGTGTGGCGGCGCAGGATCTGCGCGAACAACGGGTCCGGCGCGCCGCCATCGCCGCGGGCGCCCAGGCGGATGCGCGCGACCGGGCGCGCGTCCCAGGCGTCCAGCGCGGCGGGCAACTCGCCTTGCGGCCACATCTCCACGTCGCCACGCAATCCCTGCTGCGCGAGCGCGATCGCCAGAAGCTCGATGAACGCGCCGTGTCCGACGAGGATCTGGCGGCCCTGCGGGTCGGTCGAGGGCAGCACGCGCTTGGGGTCCGTGTGCAGCGTGATCTCGCCCGGCGTCCGCAGGTCGGCGATCCAGGGCTGCAGGTTGTGCGGGTTCGGCGCGGTGATGGCGTAGGCCAGCGCGCGGCGGCGTGGATCGGTCTCGCCACTGAGGGGGCCCTGCCATGCCTCGATGGCCTCGGCCGGATAGGCGGGGCTCAGGGCGAAGGCGCCCGCCGCGCCGGCCGCCGCCGCGGCGACGATGCCGCCGCCCGCCAGCCGGATGAAGTTCCTGCGTTCCATGATGCGATCCTCGTTCGTTGAAGGTGAAGCGGATTGTGGAAAGCCGCGCGCTATTCGACAATTGCCTACCGCCGCACAGCACCTATGCAGGAATGAATACACCCTTCGACTGGAACCTGGTCCCCTCGTTCCTGGCCGCCCTCGACCATGGGAGCCTGCTCGGCGCGGCCCGCGCCCTGGGCGGCAGCCAGCCGACGCTCGGGCGGCACATCGCCCTGCTCGAAGAGCAACTGGGCTGCGTGCTCTTCGAGCGCACCGGCCGCGGCCTGCTGCCGACGGAGCGCGCGCTCGCGCTCGCGGCGGCGGCGCGGGCCATGCAGTCGAGCGCGGGCGAGTTCGCGCATCAGGCCACGGGCGGCGCCAGCGCGCTCGAGGGCACGGTGCGCATCAGCGCCAGCGACCCAGTCGCCTGCTGGCTGCTGCCGCCCATCCTCGCGCGCCTGCGCCTCGCGCTGCCCGAGATCCAGGTGGAGCTGGTCGCGAGCAATGCGGTGAGCAACCTGCTCCAGCGCGAGGCCGACATCGCGCTGCGCATGGTGCAGCCCGCGCAGGCGAGCCTCGTCGCGCGCCGGCTGGGCCGCGTCACCTTCAGCGCCTGTGCCCACCGCGACTACCTGCGTCGCCGAGGCACGCCGCGCGAGCCCGGCGACCTGCTGGCCCACGAGCTGGTGGGCGCCGACCGTTCCACCGAGATGATCGACGGCTTCGCGGCCTTGGGAGTTGCCGTGAGGCGCGAGGCGTTCGCCACCCGCACCGACGACCTGATCGCCTACTGGCAGCTCGTGCGCGCCGGCCTGGGCATCGGCTTCGTGGCGGACTACGTGACCCGCGACGACCCGGAGGTCGTGCGGCTGCTGCCGATGCTCAGGATTCCCGCGCTGCCGCTGTGGCTGGTCGTGCATCGGGAGATCCGGAGCAACCGGCGGATCCGCGCCGTCTACGATTTTCTGGCCGATGGGGTGTCGGTGGCGCTGTGAGGCAACAGGGCTTCTCAGACCCCAACGTCATCCCGGACGAGTCGCACCTCCACCTCGCGTTCCACGAATGCCCACTCCGGCGTTTCCCGCAGCGCCGCCAGAAGTTCGTCGAACGCGGGCGCTTCCGAGGGAGCGAACTCGAACCAGGTCAGGAAATCGAAGGACTCCGAGTCGCCCAGGTCCCGGCAGTGGTGCAGGCGCCGCGCGATCGCGGGCAGGTAGCGCAGGCCGATGGCCGTGTGCCGCGACTGCGCCTCGAAGATGGCGCGCCGCTCGTCCTGCGTGAGCTGCCACCATGCGGCGCTCTTGCGAATCGGGATCAGCGCGGCGCACGTCGCGTGCGGGCGGCCCAGGCCTTCCTGCACCGACACGAGCTGAACGCGTTCCGCACGCTCGACGTAGCGCTCGTTGCTCGTGATGCCGCGAAGGGTCCAGCTCGCTCCGGGCAGGCTGGTCGCGTTCGTGTGGACCGAGAGCCGCTCGGCGGCCGGCAGCGCGTCGCCGCGAACGGCGCGCACCTGCTCGATGTGCCAGGGGCCGAGCGGACCGGCGGAGAAGTGGAAGAGCCGAGGTGTTTGCATGTTTGAATCGCAGCGCAATTCCCCAAGCAAGTCCTGTACCGCCCTTCAACGCGGAAACATCTCCCGCAGCCGCACCTTCCAGAACTTCCCCGTCGCCGTCTTCGGAATCGCCTCCACGATCTCGTAGCGATCCGGCAATTGCCACTTGGCGAAGCCGTGCTGCGCCAGATGCGCGAGCAGCTCGGCAGGCTCCGCGCTGCGCTGCGGACGGAACGCGACGCAGGCGAGGGGCCGTTCGCTCCACTTCTCGTCGGGGATCGCGATCACGGCGGCCTCGGCCACCGCGGGGTGCGCCATCAATGCGTTCTCCAGGTCGACCGAGCTGATCCACTCGCCGCCCGACTTGATCAGGTCCTTGGTGCGGTCGGTCAGGCGCACGTAGCCGTGCGCATCGCAGGTGCCGACGTCGCCGGTGCGCAGCCAGCCGTCGGACGTGAACTTGTCCGGGGGCGAACCGACACCCGCGTAGGCGCCCGTCACGTACGGGCCGCGCACCTGGATCTCGCCGGGCGACTTTCCGTCCCAGTCGGCCAGCGTGCCGTCGTCCCGCTGCAGCCGCAGCCGCACCAGCGGCAGGGGCACGCCGGCCATCGCGGTGCGGCGATAGCGCTCGTCCGGCGAGGCGCCGGCAAGCTCGGGCTTGATGTACGAGACGGTGGCGAGCGGCGAGGTCTCGGTCATGCCCCAGCCCTGCACGATGCCGAGGCCGAGTGCGTCGAGCGCGCGAATGAGCGACTCGGGCACCGCCGCGCCGCCGACGATCGATCGCATGCCGCGCGGCAGCCGCCAGCGGCCGTGATGCGGATGCGACGGCTCCTGCGCCGCCGCGTAGGTCTGCGCGATGCCGAGCCAGATCGTCGGCACGCCGAGCGAGAAGGTCGGCTGCTCCTCGGTCATGAGGTCCATCAGGTCCTCGGCATGCAGGTGCGGGCCGGGGAACACCATCTTGCAGCCGAGCATGACGGCGCCGTACGGGATGCCCCAGGAATTCGCGTGGAACATGGGCGTGACCGGCAGCACGACATCGACGCCGCGCAGGTCCCAGTAGTCGGGCAGGCTGGCCGTGAAGGTGTGCAGCAGCGCCGAGCGGTGCGAATAGACCACGCCCTTGGGCTGGCCCGTGGTGCCCGAGGTGTAGCACATGGCCACGGGGTCGCGCTCGAAGTGCGGGACGTAGCGGAAGCCTTCGCCGTCGGCTTGCGCCAGCAGTCGCTCGTAGTCGTGGAACTCCGGGTCCACGGGCGCGCCGGAGAACGGAAACACCACCACATGCTCGAAGCGGTGCAGATGCGCGAACTGGCGGTACAGGGGCAGCAGGATGTCGTCGACCACGAGCACGCGCGCGCCGCCGTCCGCGGCGATCCAGCCGATCTCCGCCGGTGCGAGCCGAAGGTTCAGCGTGTGCAGCACCGCGCCGGCCGCCGGCACGGCGAAGTAGGCCTCGAGGTGCGCGTGGTGGTTCCAGCACAGGGTCGCGACGCGGTCCCCCTTCGCGATGCCCAGGCCTTGCAGCGCGGCGGCGAGCGCGCGCGTGCGCTGGTACCACTGCGCGTAGGTGTGCCGGACGAGCGATTTGTCCGGCAGGCGCGACACGATGACGCTTTCGCCGAACAGGCGGCCGGCGCGCTCGAGCAGGTGGTTGAGCGACAGCTCGTCGTCCATCATGGTGGACGCGACCGGACGGGCGGCAGTGGTTGCGGCAGTCGTCATGGCGCGCAGCGCTCCTGCAGCCAGGGCACCAGCTTCGCCATCTGTTCGAGCGCGCCGGCGTTCTGCGGTTCGTCGCCGTCCGGTTCGAAATAGTGCAGGCGGTGCGGAAACGAGAACACCGTCTTGTCGCGGCTGCCCAGGGTGTCGAGGATGACCTTCGTGTGCGTGTTCGGGTACACGTCGAGGTCGCGGCCTGCATGCACCACGGCCACGGGTTCCGTCACCGAAGCGGCCGTCTTCGGAATGCTCGCGTTGCTGCTCAGGCCGGACCAGGTCGACAGCCATGCGTCGGGCGTCTGCAGCCGCCCGAAGCCGAGCAGCTGGAAGTTCATGATGTCGGGCCGGTCGCTCAACAGGCTGCCGTAGCCGCGCTCGCTCGGGTCGATCGTGTTGTCGACGTAGTGCGGGTTCGCCATGGTGCGATAGGTCGTGATGACGGGCACGAAGGTCGCCTGCTGCATCGCCGCGCGCTGCTGAGCGAGCGGCGCGTTCTCGAACCCCGGCCAGTTGCACAGGTCTTCCGCGCGGCCCCGCTCGGCGATGAGCGCATGCGCGATCGCGTCGATGCGCGCGATGCGCTCGAGCTGCTTCGCGCGGTAGCGGCGCAGGAACTCGGGGTCGTAGTGCGTCCACTGCGGCGCGTCGCGGTAGCCGTTCTCGGGGTTGTACATGTCGAGCGAGGCGTCGGTCAGCAGCGGCTTGTTCTCGTCGACCACCGAGGGATCGATGGTCTCGTTGAGCACGAGGCCCTGGCCGATGTGGGCGGCCGTGATCATCATCGCGTCGAAGGGCGGCATCGCGATGTCCGCGAGCGGCACCGGCCGGCCCGCGGGCGTGCGCTTCAATCGCGCGGAAGGCGCGGCCTTGGCCTGCTGCTGGTAGAAGCAGCCGAGCGAGCCGCCGCCGGAGTTGCCCAGCCAGACGACCTTCTCGACCCCGCAGTCGTTGCGCAGCCAGTTCACGTAGGCGGCCAGGTCGATCAGCAACTGCTCGTGGACGCAGTTCAGGTCGTTGTTCAGCGACCGCAGGTTCGCGCCCACGCAGGCATAGCCGGCCCGCAGCAGCGCGGGGAAGGCGTAGTGCTGCGAGAAGTCGACGCGCGGATGGGCGGCGATCACGGCCACCTTCGGCCGCGGGTTGTTCCGCGGCGTCCAGTGCAGGCCGCGCACCTGCACGCCGTCGTGCGTGTTCAGCAGCACGGGCTCGCAGTTCGCGAACTCGCGCACGGGTTCGCGGAAGCGCACCCAGCTGGCGCGCCAGTAGGTGGCAGAGAGCAGTCGGGAACTCATCGGTGACCTCGCAGGGCGTTGAAGACGATGTTCATCTCATCGGGTGTGCGCAGTCTAGGCCCGGGCCGGCGGCCGGGGCCATCGTCCGATCCGACGGATCGGGGCGCGCGGCGCGGATGCGTGAGCGCCGCGTCGAAAATGTCGGTTCGGACGATGGCGCCGCACGCCACGCGCGGCGACCATCGGGGCGAACGCAGCGGCAAGGCACGCAGGAGCACGGCATGGCGGGACCTCTGGATGGATTGCGAATGGTGGAGATGGCGGGGCTCGGACCCGGGCCGTTCTGCGGGATGCTGTTCGCCGACCTCGGTGCGGAGGTGGTGGTCATCGACCGACCCGGCGCGCCGCCCGATCCCGGCGGTGTGACCGCGCGCGGCAAGCGCCGGCTGGCGCTCGACCTGCAGCAGTCCGCCGCGCGCGAGGCCGCGCTGGCGCTGATCGGCAAGGCCGACCTGCTGGTCGAGGGCTTCCGGCCCGGCGTGATGGAACGCCTGGGGCTGGGTCCGGCCGAGTGCCATGCGCGCAATGCGCGCCTGGTCTACGGGCGCATCACCGGCTGGGGCCAGACGGGGCCGCTGGCCGCCGCGGCCGGCCACGACATCAACTACATCGCGCTGACCGGCGCGCTGCACGCGATCGGACGCGCGGGCGAGCCGCCGCCGCCGCCGCTCAACTACGTCGGGGACTACGGCGGCGGCGCGATGCTGCTGGCGGTGGGTCTGCTGGCGGCGCTGCACGAGGCTCGCCGCTCGGGGCAGGGCCAGGTGGTCGACGCCGCGATGACCGATGGCGCGGCCCTGCTGTCCTCCATGTTCTACGGACTCAAGGCAGCCGGAGAGTGGGGCGGCGAGCGCGGCGGCAACCTGCTCGATGGCGGCGCGCATTTCTACGACACGTATGCCTGCGCGGACGGCCGCTTCGTCGCCATCGGCCCGCTCGAGACGAAGTTCTTCCGCCGCCTGTGCGAGCTGTGCGGGCTCGACGAGGCCTTCGCCGCCGCCCAGATGGAGCGTGCCCAGTGGCCGATGATGAAGCTGCGGCTCGCGGACATGTTCCGCACCCGCACGCGCGACGAATGGTGCGCGCTGCTCGAAGGCAGCGATGCCTGCTTCGCGCCCGTGCTCGATTTCGACGAAGCCCCGCAGCATCCGCACAACCGCGCGCGGAGCACCTTCGTCACGCTCGACGGCGTGGTGCAGCCGGCGCCCGCGCCGCGCTTCTCGCGCACGCCGGCGGCGCATCCGCGCGCCGGCGCGAGCGACAGCGTGGAGTCCGTGCTGGACGCATGGAGCGCGACGCCCGGGGGCGCTGCGCGGGGCTGAGCCCGACTGTCGACGTCCTCAGCCGAGCAGCCCGTGACGCCGCGCGATCGATACCGCCTGCGTGCGGTTCTGCGAGGCCAGCTTGGTGTTGATGCTGCGCAGATGGGTGCGCACGGTGGATTCGGCGACGAACAGCTTTTCGGCCATCGCGGCGTTCGAGTAGCCCTCCGCCAGAAGCTTCAGCACGCGCATCTCCTTCTGGGTCAGCGGCTCGCCTTGCCATGACCCGGCGGGGGCGGCCTGCGGTGCGTTGCCGCCGGCCGGCGCCGCGTCCGCGCCGAACGCGGCAAGCAGGCGCTGCACGTGTTCGAGCAGGACCGGGTCGACGGCGGTGGGGGAAAGCCGCAGCGACTGCAGCACCGCCTGCAGCGGACCGGCGACGCCCGGCCCCTCGTCGAGCACCAGCCGCAGCGACCCTTCGCGGCTCGTTTCGACCAGCACCTCCGCCAGCGTCGCGCGCGCGGCGTCGAAACTCCCGCAGCGCCACTGCGCCATTGCCAGCAGCACCCGCAGCTTGCGGCCACGCCGCATGCGCGACTGCGCGTGCACGGCGGGGAGTTGCGCCGCGATGCCGCGGGCGGCCGCGGCGGCATCGCCGAACTGCACCTCCCAGCGCAACCGGACGATGCCGAGATCGAACAGCTCGTGCGCCGGAAGCCGCTGACGCGCGACGCGCTCCCACACGGCCGGGTCGTCGGCGCGCTCGAGTTCGTCGCGGGCGCCGAAGGCGTTGCCCTGCCGCATCAGCATGGAGGCGCGTTCGAGCCGCGCCGACGCCACCACGCGCGCCAGCTTGCGCAGGTGGCCGAGCGTCTCGAGCTCGGTCAGCACGCGCGAGGCGCCGTCCACGTCGCCGCGGCGGAACAGCAGGCGCGAGCGCATGGCGTAGCTCTCGATCATGTGGTCCGGCATGCCGACGTCGCGCGCGAGCGGCAGATAGACGTGAAGCAGGCTCTCCACCGCTTCGAGTTCGTCGGCCTCGTACATCGCGCTCGCGTACAGCACGCCGGCCCAGGCATTGCCGCCCGTGTGGCTGTAGGCGCCGGTGCGCGGGCCGGCGTCCACCGCCAGCCGGAAGCGCGCGAGGGCCTGGCGCAGCAGGCCACGCTCGAAGTCGAGCATGCCCGCCGTCGACTCCGCGTACATGCGGTTGAACACGCTGCCGTACTGCGCGCTGCGCGCCGAGTCGAGCAGGCGCCGTGCCTCGTGCAGCTCGCCCAGGACCGCGGTCACGTGGGCCATGCAGTTGGTCAGCACGGTGTCGGCGAAGGCCACCACCGTCGGCAGGCGGGCCATGCCCGCGCGGCCGATCGCATGCGCTTCGTCGTAGCGGTCCTGCATCGCCTGCAGCACGGGTTGCAGCGCGTTCACATGCGCGGCGATGGTGGGGTCCGCGCTCGCGGCGATTCCGCTGGCCGCCAGCTGGGCGGCGCCCTCGGCCGGCCCTTGCGTGAGAAGCACCGCCCAGATCTCCATGGCCTGCATCGGCGGATGGCGGCGCAGCACGTCGCGCGGAATGGCTGCGAACCAGCGCGCGAGCAGCCGCATGCGGCCTTGCTCCAGGAAGTCCTGCGCATGCCGCTCCAGCAGCACCATCGCATGCGGATACTCGCCCGCCTCGATGGCGTGGTCGATAGCCGGCACGGGCCGGCCTGCCGATGCGTACCAGGCCGACGCGGCCAGGTGCAGGCGACGCACCTCGCCCGGAAATTCGCGCGCGAGCTGCGCGCGAAGGAAGGCGGCGAAGAGGCTGTGGAAGCGGTAATGCGGCTCGGCCTCTTCGCTGTCGATGGGCAGCAGGAACAGGCTCGAGGCATGCAGGCCTTCGAGCATGCGCGCGCAGTCGACACCGGGCAGCAGCGCGCCGCACAGCGACGGCGCCAGCCGGCGCAAGATGCTGGTGCGCAGCAGGAAGTCGCGCACCTCCGGCGGCTGGCGGCGCAGGACGTCTTCGGCGAGGTACTCCGCCAGCGCGCCGCCCGTGCCGGACAGGCGCCGCACGAGCTGCGCCGGCTCCTCGTCGCGATCGAGCGCGATCGCGGCGAGCAGCAGCGCGGCGACCCAGCCCTCGGTTCGATCCTGGAGCGTCGCCAGCACGTCCGCGGGCAGCTCCGCCACGCCGCGCATACGAAGGAAGTCGCGCGTCTCGGCGGGGCTGAAGCGCAGCGCGTCGACGCCGATCTCCAGCAGCTGGCCCCGCACGCGCAGCCGCCCGAGCCCGAGGTCGGGCAGGCTGCGCGAGCCGATCACGAGCTGCCCGCCGCGCGGCAGGCGGTCGACGATCTCGCGCAGCAGCGCGTGGACGGCGGGCGACTGCAGCGCCTCGAATTCGTCGAGAAAGAGGGCGAAGGGAGAACCTTCGCGTTCCAGCAACGCGACCGCATCGGCATCGCGTTCCGGCCGGCCGCCATCGGCAAGCTGCAATCGCCCCACGGCCTCGGCCAGGCAGTCGAGGAAGCGCGGCATGTCGTTGTCGGCGGCGTCGAGCGTGATCCACGCGGTGGCGACGCCGGCGTCCTGCAACTGCTCGTGGATCTGCCGCAGCACGGTCGTCTTGCCGAAGCCGGCGGGTGCGCGCACGAGCAGCAGCTTCGCCGCGCCCGCGCGTTCGACCTGCGCGCGGATGTCCTCGCGGCGAACCACCGAGGCGGCATGCCCCGGCAGGTCGAACTTGCCCGCATGCGATTGCGCGGGTGTTCCCGCGGGCTCGGGCGCAATGGGCGATTCGGGAGGCGAGGTCGACATGGAGGCGGCGGGGCGCGGCGGAAGGAGGCCGGGCCATTCTAAGAGTGGCGGCGAACGTGCGACGCTTGCGGTTCATCGCTTCGGACGATGGACGCATCCGCCGGTCCGCGCGACGATCGCGCCACCCATCAAGAGGAGACCGCATGCCTTTCTTCAAGCCCCTGGGAGCGCTCGCCGCGCTCCTGCTCGCCGCGAGCGGCGCGCACGCCCAGCAGGCCTGGCCGGCCAAGCCGATCCGGCTCGTCATTCCGCAGGCCGTCAGCGGCGGCGCCGACCTGGTGGCGCGGCTGATGGCGCCCGAGATCGAAAAACGGCTGGGCCAGCCTTTCGTCATCGACAACCGCCCCGGCGGCAACGACACGATCGGCCCCGACATCGTGGCCAAGGCGCCGCCGGACGGCTACACGATCGGCGTGATCAGCAGCTCGCATTCGCTGAACCAGACGACCGCGGGCATCAAGACGCCCTACGATCCGCAGAAGGACCTGATCCCGATCGCGCCCATGGTGCGGGTGCCCATGGTGGTGGTGGTCGGCACGCAGCTGGGCGTGAACGACCTCAAGTCGCTGGTGGCGCTTTCGAAGGCGCAACCGGGCAAGCTCAACTATGCATCCGCCGGCCCGGCCACGTTCGGCGGCATGGCCACCGAGTGGATGGTGCGCCTGGGCAAGGCCGACATCACGCACATCACCTACGGCGGCCGCGGCATCTTCCAGGGCCTGATGGCCGGCGACGTCCACATGGCGCTGGGCGGCGTGGCGGCCACCGCGCCGACGGTGCAGACCGGCAAGATCAAGATCATCGCCGTGAGCAGCGCGCAGCGCATCGCCAAGCTGCCCGACGTGCCGACGGTGTCCGAGACCTTCCCCGGCTACGACGTGGTGCCCTTCTACGGCTTCGTGGCGCCCGCCGGTACGCCGCCCGAGATCGTCGCGCGCCTCAACACGGCGATCGGCGAGACGATCGCGGCGCTCAGCCCGCGCCTGATCGACATGGGCAACGAGCCGATGCGCATGACGCAGGCGGAGTTCCGCGCCTATCTCGCGCGCGACCTCGTCACGTGGCAGAAGATCGTGGAGGCGGTGAAGTAGGCGGCACGCGCGCCGCGGCGGTTCATGCACACTCGCCGGCATGGCCGCTCCGCTCAACTACCACCACCTCCACTACTTCTGGGTCGTCGCGAAAGAAGGCGGCATGATGCGCGCCGCCGAGCGGCTGGGCATGGCGGTGCAGACCGTGAGCGCGCAGGTGCGCGCGCTCGAGGATTCGCTGGGCCATGCGCTCTTCAAGCCCGCCGGGCGCGGCATCGCATTGACCGAGGCGGGCCGCGCCGCGCTCGACCTGGCCGACCAGATCTTCCAGCTCGGCGAGGAGCTCGCGGCGGTCGTGCGCGATGCCGCCGAGGGCCAGGCGCTGCGCCTGCGAATGGGAATCTCCGACGGCGTGCCGAAGCTCGTGGTGCGGCGCCTGCTGCAGCCCGTGGTGGAAGACGCGAAGACGCGCCTGCTGTGCCACGAGGACGAATTCGACCGCCTGCTCGCCGACCTCGCGCTGCATCGGCTCGACGTGCTGTTGTCCGACCGGGCCGCCCCGGCCAACCCCAACCTGCGCCTGTACAGCCGGCGCATCGGCGAAGCGCCGCTCGCGTGGTTCGCGCCGCTGGCCATGGCCGGCAAACGCAAGCTGCGTTTTCCCGAGTGCCTGGCGGACATGCCGATGCTGCTGCCGACGGATCACACGGCCGTGCGCCCGCGCATCGACCAATGGCTGCAACGCAACGACCTTCGCCCGCGGATCGCGGGCGAGTTCGAGGACAGTGCGCTGCTCGTTGCGTTCGGGCGCAGCGGCATGGGCGCGTTCCCGGCGTCGGTGTGGGCGCGCGACGAGCTGCTGGCCGGCCGCGAACTCGTGCAGATCGGCGAAACGCGCGAGCTCGTCGAGGCCTTCTACCTGATCACGGCCGAGCGCCGCATCCAGCATCCGCTGGTGCAGCGCCTGGTGGACGCGCATCCGGCGCACTGAGCGCCGGCGCGCGTCGGCGCCTTACTGCGCCGTGACCTGCTGGATGCCGGCGATGGCCCAGCCGCCGAAGCCGGCGCGCGGCTTCACGAGGTGCCAGATCTCGTCGAGGTCGTCCGGCACCGCGCCGTGCTCGCCGCGCGTGCTGCCGGTGAAGCGCACGCTGACGATGTAGCGGTCGGCTTCCTCCACCACCTCGACGACGCTCGCTTCGAGGCCGAACACCTCGGTATGCTGCGTCGCGCCATTGCGCTCGCGCACGTCCGCGGCGATGGCGTCGAACATCTCCGGCGTCAGGTAGTCGCGCAGGCGATCGAGGTCGCCCGCATCGTTCGCGGCCTGCAGGGCCATGAACTGCGACTTGGCGTTGCGCACGAACGCCGGCACGTCGAAGTCGGCGGGAATCGTGCCGGCCGTGCCGACCGATGCCGCGGTGACCGGCGCCAGGCCCGAGCCGATGCGCAGGCCGGAGCCCGCGCCGCCCGACGCGGCGCCTTCGTTGCCGCCTTGCGAGCCGAGGCCCGAGCGCAGCGTGTTGTTGCCCATGCCCCCGGCGCCCGCGCCGGCATACGCCGGTCCGCCCGACTGGGCGTTCGCCGCGCGCCTGCGCATGAAGAACGCGACGGCGGCGAGGATCACCACGCCGAGCAGCGCGAACAGCATGAAGTTGGCGAGCGCCTCGCCGAAGCCGAAGTGCGAGGCGAGGGCGGCCAGGCCCAGGCCGGCGGCGAGGCCGGCGAGCGGGCCCATCCAGCTGCGCTTGGCGGCGGCGGCCGCGGGTGCGGCAGCGGCGGCGGCGCCGGCCGTGGCGGGTGCGGCTTGCGACGGCGAGGCGGGCGAGCCCGGCGAGCCGGCCGGCTGCGTCGTCTGCTGGCGCTGCATGCCGCTCGATTTACCGCCGCCCAGGCGCTTGGCGGCTTCTGCGTCGAACGAGGTGGCCATGCCGACCGCCATCACGGCGGCAAGGAATGCGGTTGCGATTTTCATTGATGTCTACTCCACGGTCGCAGGAATGCGAGCACGCAACTTAACGCGCGAATCGAGAAAGAAAAAGCAGAAGATTCGGGATGATCGTTCCTGGAAAACCGAAGTTCTTAAGGCGCGGCTCAGGCCGGATCGAGATCCACGAGCACGTCGTCGCCCTCGACGCGCACCGGATAGGTCTTCAGCGGCTCGTCGGCCGGTCCGCCGCGCACCTCGCCCGTCGGCACGTGGAACACGGCCTGGTGCAAGGGGCACTCGATGCAGTCGCCCTCCAGGAAGCCGTCGGACATGGCCGCGGTCGCGTGGGTGCAGATGTTGCTCGTGGCGTAGACGTTGCCGTCGATGCGGTACAGGGCGATGGGCACGCCCTCGGCCACCACGCCGAGGACGCCGCCGTCCCAGATGTCTTCGTGCTTCGCGCACCGGTGCCAGGCCATGGAGACTCCGAAAGAAAATGAACGAAAGGTTGAAAATCAGGCGGCCTTGCGCAGCAGGCCGGAGGCGGCGAGCGCCTCGATGGAACGCCGCTTCGCCTCGCCGCTGCGGTACGCATGCTCGCGCATGATGCTTTCCGCGCGCACCGGCTGGCGGTTCACGAGCGCGGAGAACAGGTCCTCGTGGTCCGAGAACGCGCGGCGCATCGACTGCACGTCGATCTCGGTGGGCACGGCCGGCAACGCGATGGCGCCCGGCCCAGCGAAGGGAATACGGTTGTTGTGCGCCACGGCCGCCGAGAGCGCCGGGTTGCCGCACGCGTCGAGCACCGTGCGGTGGAAGACGAGGTTGATCGAGCGCCAGCGTTCGAGCGACTCGCCGAAGAGCGTGCTCGCGCGCACCTGCGCCATGAAGACGGCGCCGTCGGCCACCGACTGCGCCAGCGCCGCGTGATGCGCGGCCGAGAGCCCGCGCTCCGCCGCGACGCGCGCGGCCAGCCCTTCGAGCGCGCCGCGCACTTCCACCGCGCCGATGATCTCGTCGACCGAGAAGGTCTTGACGCTGTAGCCGCGCGACGAGCGCCGCTCGAGCAGGCCCTCCTTCTCGAGCTCCGACAGCGCCAGGCGCAGCGGCGTCCGCGAGACCTTGAAGGCGGCCGCGAAGTCGACCTCGAAGATCCGCTGCCCGGGCAGGAGCTGCCCCGACACGATCTGGCCGCGCAACTCGCCGGCGATGCGCTCGATCTGGGATGCCACCGGTGCGCCGCCTTCGTTTCGCTTACTGCTTCGTCTGCAGGTTGAGTTCGGCCGCGGCCTTGCCCCACACCTGCTGCTCCTGCTTGAGCGTGTTCGAGTACGACGCCGAGTCGCCCGGTTCGAGGTAGATGCCGAGGTCGCGGGCGCGCGCGACCATGTCGGGCTGCTTCAGCACTTCGAGGAAGGCGCGCGAGAGAATGCCTGCTTCCGCCGCGGTGAGATTCTTCGGGCCGACGATGCCGAAGGCGCCCACGGCCTCGAGGCCGGGAATGCTGTCGCGCGCGATCGGCACGTTCTCCTGGCCATACAGCTTGTCGCGGCCGAGCACGGCGAGCGGCACGACGCGGTTTCCCTGGATCATCGGCGTCATCACGCTCGCCGCGTCCGCGTAGAAATGCGCGTCGCCGCCCACGAGCGCCGTCAGCGTCTTGGCCGGCGAACCGAACGAGACCGAGCGGTAGTTCATGCCCGACATCTTGGCGGTGCGTTCCTGCGAGAGGTTCGACATCGTGCCCGGGCCCGCGTGCGCGAAAACCGGCGGCACCGCCTGCTTCTTCGACCAGGCCACGGCTTCGGCCAGCGTCTTCACGCCCGTGGACGGCGAGGCGACCACCATCATCGGCGTATAGCCGAGATTGACGATGGGCGTCATGTCGCGAAGCACGTCGAAGTTGGCCTCCTTGTTGATCACGGGCAGCACGGCGGCCACCGAGGTCACCATCATCATGATGCCGTGCTTGTCGTTCACGGTGTCCATCGTGCGCACGCCGATCAGGCCGCCCGCGCCCGGACGGCTCTCCACCAGCACGGGCTGCTTCAGGATGGGCTGCAGCTTCTCCGCCAGCACGCGGGCGAACACGTCGGGCGAGCCCCCGGGCGCGCCCGGCACGATGAAGCGGATCGGCTTGCTGGGGTAGTCCTGCGCGGAGGCCGCGAGCGGCGCGAGCGCGGGGGCGATGGCGAACAGGCCGAGGGCCAGGGTCCGTGCGGTGCGGGCGAAATTCATGGGTCTGTGTCTCCGGTGCTGTGTTGTCTGACGAGGAAGAACGCTCAAAGATCCATCTCTTTCCGATACCACGCCCAGAAGGCGCGGATCATCACTTCGGTGACCATGTAGTCGGCCGGCTCGATGTCCTTGCCGCCCATCTCGATCACGCCGCGGCGGTCGGGGTAGCCCCGCGCGCCCGATTGCACCATCTTCAGCATCTCGCTGTCGTCCATCGACACGAAGCCGGCGGGGCCGAGGAGGTTGGCATGCTTCAGGCGCAGGCGCTGCATCTCCTCGTCGTCGTCCTCGAAGCCGTAGTGCGTGAACACGAGCTCGAACGAGTTCGGGTCCTTGGGGATCACGTGCCGCATCTTCAGCGTGTTCGCCTGGATGCCGAGGTTGGCCGCGGGGAAGACCCACGCGCCGCCGACGCGGCCCTCGTTGAACTCCCTGCGCGGCGTGACAGTTTCCTTGTCGAGCAGTTCGAACTCGCCGCGGAAGTTAGCCATCTCGGGCGTGGCCTCCGACGTCTTCTTGCCCTGGTTCTTCGAGATCATCACGCTGTGCGAACCGCCGCCCTGCGGGATGCAGTCGGCGCCGTTGTCCGCGCGCCAGAGGCCGAAGGTGATGTAGAAGGTGTGCAGCAGCGTCGCGTGGTAGGGGTCCTTGAGGTTCTCGAGGTAGGTCTTCCAGTTCGCCGGAATGAGCTGCCGCGTGTAGCCCAGCAGGCGCAGCTTGCGGCCGGGAAACATGTGGTCGACCTCGGCGAGCACGAGCGGGCCGCAGTAGTCCTCGAAGCTCGGCGCCGTCTCGGAGAAGGTCGCCCAGATCGAGCCGCCGCGGTTCACCACGCGCAGCTTCTTCAGGCTGTTGGCCGCCATGTCGAAGTCCGCGGGCATGCCGCCCTTGCCGAGCGCGCCGCGCTTGAAGGGCAGGCCCTGCAGCTTGCCGTCGAGCGCGAAGTTCCACTGGTGGTAGGGGCAGGTGAAGTCCTTCACCTTGCCGCCGTTGTTCCAGCAGATGAGCGCCTGGCGGTGCGCGCAGCGGTTCTCGAGCACGTTGATCTCGCCGGTCTTGTCGCGCACCATGATGACGGGCCGCGTGCCGATCCAGCTGCGGCGGTACATGCCGACTTCGGGGATCTCGCATTCGAGGCCGATGTAGTTCCAGGTGTCGCCTGCGAAGAACTGCTGCATCTCGCGCTCGAAGAGATGCGGGTCGGTGTAGACCCAGTTCGGCACGCGGATGTAACCCTCTTCGGGCCACTTGCGGCGCACGGCGATCGGCTGGGGCTGCGGCTCCTGCGCGGTGGCGGGGCAGGCGACTTCGGAAGAAGTGGTGAGGTCCATGGCGGCTCCGGCGTCAGACAGGGATGATCAGCGAGTTGCGCACGCGGTAGTTGTCATGCACGCAGAACCGGTCCTTGAAGAGGAAGCCGTCGTCGGTCTCGACCAGCGTGTCGACGTAGCGGCCCACCATATTGAGCGCGGGCTCGTCGTCGGCCAGGCTCTCGACGATCATGAAGTTGGCCGTCGCCTTGATGATGCCGTCTTCGCGGGAGCGCACGCGCACGTTGCTGATGAAGTGCCGCAGGAAGCGCGGCTCGTACACCGTCGTTTCGCGCAGGGCCGTCACGCGGTCCTTCAGCATGTTCATGCCGTCGCAGTAGATGAGCGACAGCGGCAGGCCGGCGTCGTAGTTCTCCGCGGAGAGCACGCGGTAGCGACAGTCCTCGGTGAAGTAGGTGGGCCAGCGTTCGAGGTCGACGTCGTCGAGCGTGGCGGCGTAATCCTCGTACAGATCGCGCAGGGCGGCGCGCAGCGCGGCGGGGGACTCGAGCGTCATCATCGCTTCAGGCCTTCACCAGTTGCGCGATGTTGCTCTCGAAGCCCTTCTGGCTGCCGAGCGCGAGGATGGGCTCCTCCACCCGCTCCTGCCAGATCAGCGACTCCATCGCGATCTGCAGCGGATGGTCCTGCACGGTGAGCGCCGAGGTGCTCTCGTCTTCCGTGTGGTGCGCATGCATGACCCAGCCCGGCGCGGACAGCAGCAGGTCGCCGGCCTTCCAGGTGATCCGCTCGCCGTCGACGAAGCTGTAGCCGTGGCCGCGCAGGTAATAGTTGATCGCCGCCGAGCTGTGGCGGTGCGGCACGTGGTGGCTGTTGGGCGGCGTCGACGACAGCGTGGCGAAGAAGCTGTGCGTGGTGCCGATGCGCCGCTCCGTCGCGGGGTTGTAGAGGACGTACAGGCGGCGGCCGTTGTACTTCATGTCGATTTCGTTGACCTTGGGCAGGTACTCGGCGACCTTCGCCCAGGGCCAGTGCAGAGCCTTCGACTCGATCACGTCGATGTCGATCAGGTACTCGTAGCCGTAGAGCCAGGCGCCTTCGTCGGTGATCTGCTTGCGCATCGCGAATTCGCGCGCGGACTTCTGGCCCTCGGCGCGCTCGCGTGCCTGCGTGTAGCGGTCGGTCGGCGGCGTCTCGCCTTCGAACTCCTCCACGAAGTGGATCTCCAGCTTCTCCAGCAGCGGCGCGTTGGAGTACGACAGGCGCACCCACGGCGTCTGCCCGTCGTTGCGGTACGAGTGGATCTGCATCGACGGCGTGTTCCACACGTCGTTCTTCTCGACCCGGATGTCGCGGCCCGACACCGTGGCGACGCCCGAGCCGGACACGCAGATCTCGAGCATGTTCGAGTTCTTGCGCAGGTTGGTCGTGCGCTCGCCGGGATTCACGACGTTGATGGTGACGTCGATGCCGGGCGTGAAGCCGAGGCCCGGCGCGCCCGCCATCGGATGCACGATGAGCGAGCCGCGGCGTCCGTTGGCCGGCTTGCCCGCGCTGGCAAGGCGCTCGGCCTCCATCGCGATGTCCTTGCCGGGGACGATGATGGATTTCCATGCGTTCTGCGCGCGCGGCGGGGCGCCGGAAATGTCGACGAAGCGATGTGCCATGGTGCGTGTCCTCGTGGGGTCCGTGATTCAGGTGCGCGCGGATTCGCGCGGTTCGTCGACGACGGTGGCGGCGAGCTTGCCGATGCCCGTGATCTCGACTTCGTAAGTGTCGCCCGCCTTCATCCACAGCTGCGGCTTGCGGGCCGACCCCACGCCCTCGGGCGTGCCCGTGAGGATGATGTCGCCGGGCTCGAGCGTCATGAAGCTGCTGATGTAGGAGACGAGATAGGGAACGGTGAAGATGAGGTCGGCCACCGCGCCGTCCTGCATCTGCTCGCCGTTGAGCCGGCCGACGACGCGCACCTGGTCGAGCGGCGGCATCTCGTCGGCGGTGACGATCCACGGGCCGAGCACGCCACTGTTGTCGAAGTTCTTGCCGGGCGTGACCTGCGGCCCGTGCTTCTGGAAGTCGCGCACCGAGTTCTCCTGCGCGCAGGTGTAGCCGGCGATGTGCTCCCGCGCATCGGCTTCGGCGACGTGCCGGCCCCGCTTGCCGATGACGAGGGCGAGCTCGGCCTCGAAATCGAAATGCTCCGAGAGGAAGGGCCGCACCATCTGCCCGCCGTGCCCGACGAAGGAGCCGATGTGCCGCATGAAGAGCGAGGGGTAGGGCGATTCCTTGCGGCCGGCTTCCGCGATATGGCTGCGGTAGTTGAGGCCGACGCAGACGATCTTGCCGGGCTGCGTGACGGGCAGCAGCAGTTGCACGTCCGCCAATGCGACGCGTGCGGCGCCGCTGCGCTTCGCGCTTTCCGCGATAGCGGGCAAGCCGGTGGCCAGTGCGTCCTGCAGACGGGGCCAGGCATCCGACAGCACCACGATGCCGTCGTCCGCGAGGACGCCCCATTCGTCGCGAGATGCGCTGCCGGAGCGGCGAAAGCTGATGAGTTTCAAGCGGATTCCTCGTGAGGCGCAATGCGGCGCAACGGCAGGCCCAATGCATGCACAGACTCGAAACCTTATCAGGGCTCGGCGAGATGACTTCGCGGGAAAACCCGCGCCGAAGACGCGTAGTCCACTTCGCATAATCTGCGCTTTGCATGCATTGTGTATGGGAAGCGACATGACGCAGACGGTGGAAACGCAGGAGGGCGATGCGCTCTTCATGGCGGCGGCGGACTTTCCAAAGACCATGCTCAATGCCATCGTCGCGCCGCGGCCGATCGGCTGGATGAGCACGCTCTCCGCCGCGGGCGAGGTCAACCTGGCGCCCTTTTCCTTCTTCAATGCGATCTGCGTCACGACGCCGATGCTCATGTTCGCGTGCAACCCGCCCGCGGACCGTGCGACCAAGGACACGCTGCGCAACGTGCGGGAGACGGGCGAGTTCGTCTACAACCTCGTGGCCTACGACCTGCGCGACCGCATGAACAGGACGTCCGCGCCGCTGCCAACAGGCCAGGACGAATTCGAGTTCGCGGGCCTGCGCAAGGCGCCGAGCCAGGTGGTGCGGCCGCCGCGCGTCGCCGACGCGCCGGCGAACATCGAATGCCGCGTCGTCCAGATCGTCGACCTCGACCCGGACGCCACGGGCAAGACGGTCAGCACCGTCATCATCGGCCGCGTCGTCGGCGTGCATGTGCGCCGCGAGTTCCTCGACGAGAAGGGCCGCTTCGATTCGAAGGCAGCGAATCCCTTGCTGCGCCTGGGCGGCGAAATCTATGGCACGCTCGGCTCGCTGCTCGACATTCCGCGGCCCGCCTATCCGTGAACTTCACTTCCATGAAACTCATCCACACCGTCCTGAAGCAAACAACGCTGGCGCTGGTCGCCGTCTGCGCCCTCGGCGCACCCACGCTCCACGCGCAATCGAAATTCCCGGAGAAGGCCGTGCGCTTCATCGTGCCCTTCCCGCCGGGCGGCGGCAACGACATCCTCGCGCGCGCCCTGCAGCCGAAGCTCGCCGAGGCGCTGGGCCAGCCCGTCCTCATCGACAACCGCGCCAGCGCGGGCGGCAACCTCGGCACGGACCTCGCGGCGAAGAGCCCGCCGGACGGCTACACGATCGTCATCGCATCGAACCAGGTCACGATGAATCCGTACCTGCATGCGAAGCTGCCCTTCGACATCGACAAGGACCTCGTGCCGGTCGCGCAGGCCGCGTCGGTGCCGATGGTGCTGGTCGTGCATCCGTCGGTGCAGGCCAACAATGTGCGCGAGTTCATCGCGCTCGCGAAGTCGAGCCCCGGCAAGCTGAACCATGCGACGCCCGGCGGCGGCACGCCCCAGCACATCGCCTTCGAGGTGCTGAATCATGCGGCGGGCATCAACGTCACGCACGTGCCCTACAAAGGCACGGGCCCTGCCATCGCCGACCTGCTGGGCGGCCAGGTGCAAAGCGCCATCGCCACGCTCGCGTCGGTGGACCCGCACATCAAGGCCGGCAAGCTGCGCGCGCTCGGCGTCACGACGCCGAAGCGCTCGTCGGCCGCGCCGAACATCCCGACCATTGCCGAGTCGGGCCTGCCGGGCTTCGAGGTGCCGCTGTGGTATTCGATCCTCGCGCCCGCGGGCACGCCGCGCGACGTGCTCAACCGGCTGTCTGGCGACATCGCGAAGACGCTGCAGTCGCCCGACGTGCGCGACCGCCTCGTCGCGCAGGGTTTCGACGTGCAGTACCTGAACCCCGACCAGATGGCCGCGCTCATGAAGAGCGACATGGCGCGCTGGCAGAAGACCTTCAAGGACATCGGCAGCATCAAGGTCGATTGAGGTCCGCGCAGCCATGGCGACCCTGAACGACGCGCTCGCGGGCGTGACGGTGCTCGACTTCTCCCAGGTGGGCGCGGGCCCCACCTGCGGCATGCTGCTCGGTGACCTTGGCGCGACCGTCGTCAAGATCGAGGCGCCCGGTGGCGACATCGGCCGCAAGCTCGGCCCGCCCTGGCAGAACGGCGAATCGGTCGTCTCCATGAGCTTCAACCGCAACAAGCGCTCGTTGGCCATCGACCTGAAGAAGGCCGGGAGTGCGGCGCTCGTGCGACGGCTCGTCGAGAGGTCCGACGTGTTGCTGGAGAGCTTTCGTCCCGGCGTCATGGACCGGCTCGGCATCGGCTACGAGGCGTTGCGCGGAGTCAATCCGCGTCTGGTGTTCTGCTCGGTCTCGGCCTATGGACAGACCGGCCCCTGGCGCGACAAGCCGGGCGTCGACGGGATCATCCAGGCCGTGTCCGGCCTCATGAGCAACATCGGCGATGCGGAGTCGGCGCCGATGAAGGTGGCGGTTCCCGCCGTCGACATCACCACCGCGTACATCGCGATGGGCGCCATCATGGCGGCCTTGCGCGTGCGCGATGCGAGCGGCGAAGGGCAGCACGTCGACGTGAGCCTGTTCAACAGCGCGGTGATGCTGCAGCAGTCCGCGGTGGCGTCGTACTTCTCGACGGGCGACAAGCCGATCCGCAGCGGCTCCGCCGCGCCGTACTCGGCGCCCAACGAGGCGTATCCCACGAAGGACGGCTGGATCATGATCGCGGCGTATCACGAGGATCGCTGGCCGAAGTTCTGCGAGCTGATTGGCGATGCGTCGCTGGCAACGGACGAGCGCTTCGCGACGAACACGAACCGCGTGAACAACCGCGACGCGTTGATGGCTTCCGTCTCCGCGCTTCTTGCGGCGCACGGCACGCAGGCGTGGCAGGAGAAGCTCGAGGCCGCCGACATCATCTGCGGCCCCATCGCCGACTACGACATGCTCGCGGCCTCGCCGCAGCTCGCGCACAACGGCGTGATCGTCGAGATGCGCAACGTCGATGCCGGCACGGTGCGCATGCCCGGCGCGGCGTTCGGCGACCGCGACGCGCAGTCGCGCGTGCGGCGCGGGCCGCCCGGCATCGGCGAACACAGCCGCGAGGTGCTGGCGGAATTCGGCTTCGCGGCCGACGAGATCGACGCCCTGCTTTCCGCGGGGGCGATCAGGCAGAAGGAGATTAGCTCATGAAATTCAAGGCACTGCGCCTGTACAGGGAAGACGGCCGGCGCGTGAGCCGCATGGTCGAGAACACGGTCGACGACCTCGATGCGGGCGACGTCGTCATTCGCGCCGAGTACGCGGCCGTGAACTACAAGGACGCGCGCGCCGTCACGGGCGTCGGCAACGTCATCTCGCGCTTTCCGTGCGTGCCGGGCGTCGAGGTCGCCGGCGTCGTCCACGAGTCGGCCGACCCGTCGTTCCGGCCCGGCGACAAGGTCACGGTGCAGGGCGGCCGCGACTTCGGCATGCGCCGCGACGGCGGCTACAGCGAGTACGTGCGCGTGCCCGCCGCCTGGCTCGGCCGCGTGCCGGAGGGCAGCGATACCTTCGACATGGTGGGCATGGGGCTGGCCGCGTACACCTCGGCCGTGGCCATCGACGCGCTGATGAAGCACGGGGTCACGCCCGCCAGCGGCAAGATCGTCGTGACCGGCGGCACGGGCGGCAGTTCGTCCTTCGCCATCGACATGCTGGCGAACCTCGGCTTTCACGTGGTTGCGAGCACCGGCAAGACGGCCGAGCACGCGTACCTGAAGTCGCTGGGCGCGAAGGAAGTGATCGGCCGCGACGGCCTCACCACCGGCGACAAGCCGCTCGAAGAGCAACTCTGGGCCGGCGCCATCGACGTGGTGGGCGGCGAGCCGCTCGCCAACCTGCTGCGCTCGGTGCAGAAGGGCGGCGTGGTCTGCGCGTTCGGCAATGCGGCCGGCGAGACCTTCACGTCGTCGATCTATCCCTTCATCCTGCGCAGCGTGCAGCTCGTCGGCGTCAACGGGAACCATCCCGTGCCCGAGCGGGGCGACGTGTGGCAGCGCATGATGCCCGGCGGCGACCTGTGCCCGCGCCACACCCGCGAGATCTGCCACACGATCGCGTTCGAGGACCTGCAGGCGCACTGCGATCGCCTGATCGCCGGGGGCGTGCGGGGGCGGGCGGTGGTGAGCTTCGGGCGCTGAACGAGGCCGCTTTCTTCGCGTCGGGGACAATGGGCGCATGCCTCTTGTCGCCACGCCGCATCGACGGCGCCTCGTCGTCATCGTCCTGATGGTCCTTGCCACCCTGGGCGGCGTGATCCGCTACTACGCGCCGAATCCATCCACCGCGCGCGACCTCGGGACCTTGATGCTCGTGCTGTGGCTGCCGACGCTGGGCATGATCGTCGGCCACCTGCTCGGGAAGATCCGGCGGCGGCCGTCCACGAGTCCGGGGTTTCCGCGGAACTCGGAGTTCGTGCCGCAGTTGCGCGTGAGCTTCGAGGCGCTGCCCGTGTCCGGCAATCCGCCTGCGCTCGATCCGCAATTGCGAGGCTGCATCGCGCTGGTCGGCGGCGAAGGGTTCACCTGCCGGATTTCGCAGCCGCTCGCGCATTCGATCGGGCAGTCGATCGCGCAGGCCGCCCCGGGTGTCGTCGAACTCGAACTTCTCCGGCCAGCCGTCGCGTTGCCGAAGCTGCCCCCGGGGACCGAGTTCTACTTCGTCGTGGGGACGCTGGCGGTTGCGCGCGGGCGTGTCGAGGGGCGCATCGAGTCCTGATTGCCTCGACGGCATCGGTTCGGCTCCCCTCACAGAGGGTCGCGCAGGACCTGGGTCTCGATACGGGGGAGTTCAGGCTCGTCGGTGGCGCCCACAACCGGCGCAATGGAACGACGTACGTCTCGCCACCG
The DNA here is from genome assembly GCF_050250995.1 of Ramlibacter sp. GTDB lineage: Bacteria > Pseudomonadota > Gammaproteobacteria > Burkholderiales > Burkholderiaceae_C > Ramlibacter. Next base: position 240,514 of record NZ_JBFWNP010000002.1, on the reverse strand, counting down.
CCTTAGCGCTATCGCGTCGTCAGCAAGCCGCTGCGCAGATCCGCATGCACCGCCTCCGCATCCCGAAGCGCCGGGTCCCCATACCCACCACCTCCACCGAGGTGCAGATCCACCCGATCCCCGCGCCGCAGCGGCGTCGTCGACTTCGCCGCGAGCGCCATCGACTCGCCGTCGCGATGCACGATGCACCGTCCCGGCTGGCCGTCGGCGCCGCCGAACAGGCCCTTCGCGGCGAACTTGAAGCGGTCGCCGAACAGGACCAGCGTCACCCCGTCGCCCAGCACCTCGTAGCTGCGCACGAAGCCGGCGCCGCCCCGCTGCGCGCCTTCGCCGAACGAGTCGGGCGCCAGCGCATAGCGCGTGAGCCGGATGAAGGGGAAGCCCGCATCCATCGCCTCGACGGGCGTGTTCGCGCAGTTCGACAAGGGCGAGTCCACGGCGTCGCAGCCATCGGCCTTCGACGACGCGCCATACCCGCCGCCGAACACTTCGACCGACACGCGATAGCCGGCGGGGCCGCGCTGCGAAAACAGGATGCCCGTGGTCGTGTCGAAACCCTGCGCGATGGCGCGCTCGGGCGCGGCCTGCGCCATCGCGCCCATGACGGCGTTGAACGCGCGATACGACGCCTGCATGCGCGAACGCGTGGGCGCGCCGGGCCGCGGATTCAGCAGGCAGCCGAGCGGCGCGACGACCTCGATGGGCCGCGCCACGCCTTCGTTGTACGGGATCGATGCATCGGTCAGGATCGACTTCAGGCAGCTCACCGCGGCCGCCACGGTGGAGGCGAACGGATTGTTCAGGTTGCGCGGCGCCTGCTCGCACGTGCCCGCGAAATCCACACGCACCTGGTCGCCCGCGATGGTGACGGATGCGCGCACCACGAGCGGATCGGGCGACACGCCATCGTCGTCGAGCACCGCTTCGCCGCGCCACGTGCCATCGGGCAAGGCCGCGATCGCGGCGCGCAACCGACGCTCCGAATAGTCGATGAGCGAAGCCATCGCATCCGTGACCGCTTCCGCGCCGTGCTTGCCGGCCAGCGCGCGCACACGCATTTCACCCACCGCGTTCGCGGCGAGCTGCGCGTCGATGTCGCCCACCATGGCGTCGGCCAGCCGCACGTTGGCGCGCAGCAGCGACTCGAACATGCCGCCACGCCAGTCGCGGCGGATGTCGACCCTCGTCGGCGGGATCACGAGGCCTTCCTCGTGCATGTCGGCCGCCGACGTGCTCGGCGTGCCGCCCACGTCGACGTGGTGCGCCACGCTCGCCGCGATGCCGAGCACGTGTCCGTCGACGTGGATCGGACTGAAGATGAACACGTCGTGCAGATGCTGCCCGCCGTGGAAGGGATCATTGACGATGAGGAAGTCGTCCGGCCCCAGCGTGTCGATGGGGAACTTCGCCAGGCACGGCTTCGCCGCCGCGCTCAGCGACCCGAGCTGGATCGGGATCGACTCCGCTTGCGCGACGACGTTGCCCTCGCGGTCGAGGAGCGCGCAGGAACCGTCGCGCGCTTCGCGCAGGATCGGCGAGAACGCCGACTGCATCAGCTTGGCGCTCATTTCCTGCGCCGCCGCGATCAGCATCTGGCCGATGAGCGTGCGGGATATCGACATCGGGGTCATGACACGGCCCTGCGCAGGATGAGGTTCTCGTGAACGTCGCGAAACACCGACCAGCCCGCGGGCACGACGATGGTCGACGTGTTGCTTTGCAGGACGAGCGGCCCCGTGTCCGGCTCGCCGACGCGCAGGCTGCCCACCGGCGCGAAGCGCGTGCGCACGCGCTCGCCATCGATCCACACCTCGCGCGATTCGATGCGCGCCTGTGCCTGCGGCGCCTCGACGAGGCGGGGCACGGACGCCGGCGCGATGAGGCCGGCCACGCGCATCGCCATGACCTCGATCGGCCGGCCGGCGGGCAGGCGCTGCTGGTAGATGCGCTCGTAGGCGGCGAGGAACAGCGATTCGAGCGCGGCAGCCGATGCGCAACCGTCGGCCCCGTCGAGCACCGAAGCGTCCACCTCCACGCCGACTTCGAATCCCTGCCCGACGAACCGCAGGTCGAGCGCGAGCGTATGGCGCGGCGCTTCGTCCAGTCCCAGTTCGCGCAGGGAAGCATCGACCTCCTCGCGCATCGCGTCGCGCATGCCGCGCAGGATGGCAGCGGCGGACGCGTCCAGTGGACGATGCACCGTGCGCGCAAGATGGCGCGCGACCGGCGCGGCAAGCAGGCCGAACGCCGACATCACGCCGGGATTCGGCGGGACCACGATCGTGCGGATGCCGAGATCGGCGGCAACGGAAGCGGCATGCAGCGGCCCCGCCCCGCCATACGGCACGAGCACGAAGTCGCGCGGATCGAGGCCGCGCTGCGTCGACACGAGCTGGATCGCGCGCACGATGCTCGCGTCGGCGAGCTTCAGCGCATCGGCGGCCACGGCCTCGGGCGTGCTGCCGAAGCGCTCGGCCAGCGAGGCAAAAGCGTTTCGCGCGGCATCCGCATCGAGCGCCATGCGACCCCCGAGGAACATGTCCGGCTGCAGCGCGCCGCTCAGCACGTGCGCATCCGTCACCGTCGGTTGGTCGCCTCCGCGCCCGTAACAGGCGGGACCGGGCTGCGCGCCCGAACTGCGCGGCCCCACCTGCAGCATGCCGCCCTCGTCGAGCTCGACGATGCTGCCGCCGCCCGCGCCGACCGTCACGATGTCGAGCACGGGCGTGCGAACGGGAAGGCCATCGACTTCGCTGGCCGCGGCAAGGGTGGGACGCCCCTGCTGCACGAGGCTCACGTCGGTGCTCGTGCCGCCCATATCGAAGGTGACGAGGTTCTCGAAGCCCGAGAGCGAGGCCTGATGCACCGCGCCGATCACGCCCGCGGCCGGCCCGGAATACATCGCCGTGACCGCATTGCGGCGCATGGCGCCCGCGTGCAGCCGGCCGCCGTTGGACTGCATCACCGTCAGCAGGCCGCGAAAGCCGTCGGCGGCAAGGCGCGCTTCGAGGCCGCCGAGGTAGCGGTCGATCACCGGCTGCACGTACGCGGCCATCGCCGTCGTCGATGCGCGTTCGTATTCGCGAATCTCGCGGGCGACCTCGTGCGACGCGGTGACGAACACGCCGGGCAGATGCTCGCGCAGCAGGGCGCTTACGCGCTGCTCGTGGCGTGGCGCCACATGCGCATTCAGCAGGCAGATCGCCACGGCCTCGCACCCGCTCGCGCGCAGCGCGGGCACCAGGCGGCGAAGGACGTCGTCTTCATCGAGCGAGAGCGCGACCGTTCCGTCCGCGAGCATCCGCTCGCGCACCTCGTGGCAGTGCTCCCGCGCCACCAGGGGCAGCGGCGCGCGATACGCGAGCTCGTAGACGTTGCGCCGGTCGTGTCGCTGCAACTGAAGCAGGTCGCGAAAACCCGCCGTGGTGACGAAGGCCGTGCGCGCGCCGCGCCGCTCCAGCACGGCATTGGTCGCGACGGTGGACCCATGCACCAGATCGTCGAGCGCATCCAGCGACAGGTGAGCGGCCGACAGCGCATCGAACACCGCCGCCTCCGGCTGCGCTGTCGTGCTGCTCACCTTCTCGACCCGCAAGGATTGGCCGTCGAAGGCGACGAGGTCGGTGAACGTGCCCCCCACCTCGACGCCCGCGCGCGTCGTTCGCGGGCCGGGTGCCGTCATCGAGGCTTCGTTCGCCGGTGCATCCACGCGATGATGCGTTCGCGCTCGGGTCCGGCTTGCTCCACCACGTCGGGAATCTTCAGGAACTCGTGGTCGGCGCCCTCGACGACCGACACGGTCGTCGGCACGTCGACCAGCGTGAGCGCGTTCGCCATCGCGAGCGTGTGGCTGAGGAATGCATCCTCGTCGCCGCACGACAGGTACACCGGCGGCATCTTCGCGAGATGCGGGTTGTGGATGGGGCTCACGAGCGGCAGCCGGATCTTGTCCGTGAAGTTCATGCCGAGGTAGGAGATGACGAAGATCTCCGACACGCCCGCGTAGTAGTGGGGCTCGTGCAGCCAGCGCGGCACGTCGAGCACGCCGAACTGCAGCACCGCGCCGGAGAACTTCACCTTCACGCCGGCCAGGTCCGCGCCGTCGAGGCCCTCGTCCGAACCGTGCAGCGCAAGCGCCGTGCAGGCGCTCAGGTTGCCGCCGGCCGAGCCGCCGCCGATGATCAGGCGATCCGGGTCGCCGCCGTAGCGCGCGATGTTTTTCACGATCCAGCGCGCGGCGTACACGCAGTCCTCGAGGCCCGTGGGGTATGGGTTCTCGGGCGCGAGCGCGTAGTCGAGATTCACCACGACGAAGCCGCCGGCGCAGAACTGCATCGCCAGCTTGCGCTCGCCCTCGGCGCTGCCGGTGAACCAGCCGCCGCCGTGGATGTGCAGCAGCACGGGGAAGGGGCCCGTGCCGTGCGGAACGTAGATCTCGGCGGTGGGCGTGGAGCGACCCGAGGTGCGCATCACCACCTTCTCGTGGTTTTGCGCGACGTCGGGCAGGTTCACGTTCAGCCGCGTGAACATGCTGGCGCCGCGCGTCCTGCGTTCCACCATTTCCGCGACGGAGCGCGACGGCGTGTATTCCGTCTTCTCGCCCGAGATGAGCGAGCGCCAGTGGCCCATGTTCGCGTGCGGCATGTCGTCGTCCTTTTACTTCAGGGAGTCCTTGACGGCGCTTTCGAAGCGTCCGCGCACCGTCGTGTAGTCGGCCGGGGAGATCACCTTCAGCGAATCGACAAGATCCTTCAGCACCGGCCAGCCCGCGGGCGTGTTCACGCCGGGCAGCAGCGGGAAGCTGTAGCCGCGCGTGATCAGCGCGTTCTGCGCCTCGGGCGTGACGAACCAGGCCTGGAACAGCTGCGCGGCCTTCGGGTTCGGCGCGCCCTTGAGGATGGCCGTGCCGCCGTAGAGCGGAACCACCATGCCGGGCACGGCGTGGTAGCCGACCGGCGCGCCGGCTTCCTTCATCTGGATGTAGCGCGTGAACGAGCCCCAGGGAATGAGCTTGATCGAGCCCGTGCTCAGGTTCGCGTAGAACGGCGTCACGCTCGGCACCACCGAGGCGTTGTCGCGCAGGGCCTTCATCGTCTTGCCATCGAGCTTGCCGCTGTTGTACAGCTCGATCCAGGTCAGCGTGGTCAACCCGCCCGCGAGCGGGTTGTCGATGACCATGCCCTTGTACTTCGGGTCCCCCAGGTCGGCGAGCGTCTTCGGCAGATCGGCGGTCTTCATCTGCGCCGTGTTGTAGACCATGCCGAACACGTCGGCGAACTGGATGACGAAGCGGCCCTGGCCGTCGACGTAGCGCGCGGGCAGGGCGCCGACGTTGGGCGGGCGGAAGGGTTGCGCGCGGTCCTTCGACACGGTCGACAGCAGCTCGGTCATGCCCGCCATCAGGATGTCGGCCTCGTGCTGGCCGCTCGCGAATTCGGCGTCCAGCTTGCTGACCAGGCGCGCGCCGGACAGCGGGTTGGGCACGATCTCCACGGCCGGATAGCGCTTGCTGAACACCTCCCACAGCGGCTTGAAGAGCGCCGAATAGCCGCCATAGACGACGACCTTGCCCTGCTTGGCCTGCTGCGCTTCCGCATAGAGGGCGGCGAGCGCCTTCGCATTGGCGTCGCCGCCGGCCCAGGCGGAGTCCTGGGCGCGGGCCGGCGCGGTGGGCAGCGCGAAGAGCGACAGGCAAAGTGCCGCTCCCGCCAGCAATCGGGCGCGGGCGGAGCGGCGGCGGGAGGGCATGTTGGCCATGGTCGAACCTCGAGCTTCGTGTTGGAAAAAAACCCAGTGTTCAGAGCCGGTGGCCGGATGTCTGTATCGCCGGATACATGCGCGGGCCGCCGGGCGCCGGCACGAATACACTTGCCCGATGACCCAAGAGCACATCCTGGCCGCCGCGCTGGGCGGCGCACTGGTGCTCCTGCTCGCCCTCGCCACGGGTGTCTTCGTCGCCGCCGCGAACCGCCGGCAGGCGCAGGCTCTCGCGCGGCAGACGCTGGCGGGCCTGCGGGCGAGCGAGCATCTCACGCGCGTCGTGACCGATGCCTTGCCGGGCCGGGTGGCGTACTGGGACGCCGGAATGCGCTGCCTCTTCGCCAACCGCGAGTTCTGCGAGTACGCGCGCAAGCCGCGCGAGGCGGTGATCGGCAGGACAGCGGCCGAAATCTTCGGCAACGACTTCTGGAATTCGCGGCGGGAGGCCGTCGACCGGACGCTCAGGGGCGAGGCGCAGGTGATCGACCGGCGGGAGAAGGGCGCGCACGGCGAACTGCGCACCATGCGCGTCCACTACGTGCCCGACCGCGGTGTCGACCCGGACGGCGAGCGGATCGCCGAGGGCGAGGTGAAGGGCTTCCTCGTCATGTCGCTCGACATCACCGAACTCATGGCCGCGCGCGACGAGGCGCAGCGCGCCAATGCGGCCAAGAGCGAGTTCCTCGCGACCATGAGCCACGAGATCCGCACCCCGCTCAACGGCATCGTGGGCATGACGCGGCTGCTGATCGACTCCGGGCTCGACGCGCAGCAGGCGCACCGCGCGGGTGTGGTCGAAGCGAGCGCGCAGACGCTGATGGCGCTGGTCAACGACATCCTCGACATGTCCAAGATCGAGGCCGGCCGGCTGGAGCTGGAGGAAGTGCCGTTCGACCTGCAGCGGCTGCTGCGCGAGGTCGCGGCCATCTTCGAGCTGCGCGCGCGCGACCAGGGTCTGGAGTTCCGCGTGGACCTCGACCCGGCCGCGCCGCAGTACGTGATGGGCGACCCCACGCGCGTGCGCCAGATCCTCACCAATCTGCTGGGCAACGCCCTCAAGTTCACGCGCTCGGGCTGGGTCGGCCTGAGCGTGCGCTGCGTGCCGAACGAGCTGCGCTTCGCCGTGGCGGACACGGGCATCGGCATTCCGCCGGAGGTGCGCTCGCGCCTGTTCCAGCGCTTCGCGCAGGCGCACACGTCGACCACGCGCGAGTTCGGCGGCACGGGCCTCGGCCTCGCGATCGTCGCGGAGCTCGCGCAGATGATGGGGGGGCGCATCGAGGTGGAAAGCGAGCCCGGCCGCGGTTCGCTCTTCACGGTGACGCTGCCCTGCAAGCTGGCCGACGAGGCGCCCGCCGAGGGCTCGCTGTTCCAGGGCCTCGCGCCGGCGAGCGGGCCGTTCGCGATCCTGCTCGTGGAGGACAACACGACCAACCAGCTCGTCGCGAAGGGCATCCTCGCGACGCTCGGACAGACGGACGTGACGGTCGCGGAGGACGGCGTCGCCGCGCTCGAGGCCTACGCGAAGCGCCGCTACGACGTGATCCTCATGGACTGCAACATGCCGCGCATGGACGGCTACGAGGCGACGCGGCGTCTGCGCGCGTCGGGCTGCCACGCCGCGATCATCGCCATGACGGCCAACGCGATCAAGGGCGACCGCGAGCGCTGCCTGGCCGCGGGCATGGACGACTACCTCACCAAGCCGGTGATGCCCAAGGACCTGGCGAAGGCGCTCGAGCGCTGGACGAATCCGGTGGGGAGCTGGGCGCAGACCTCGGGTATGGGGCTGCTGGGCACGGCGTCGGCCGCGCCTTCGCCGGCGCCTTCTCCGGTTCCTTCACCGGCGCCGACGCCGCCTGCCGCTGCGGTGCCCGCGTCCCCGCTCGTCTTCGACCACCGCGAATTCAACGAACGCTTCGGCGGCGACGAGGCGCTCGGCAAGCTCGCCCTGAATTCCTTCGTCGAACTCACGCCCAAGCTGCTGCGCCAGCTGCAGGCGGCCGTGGCGGCGGAGAACGCGGCCGACGTCGAGCGGCTCGCGCACTCGGCCAAGGGCGCGGGCGCGATGGTGGCCGCGCGCCGCTTCGCGGCCGCGGCGCAGGCGCTGGAGAACGACGCGGCCGGCAGCGCTCGCGCGCACCACGAGGCGCTGGCCGCGGACATCCAGGCCGAGTTCGACCGTTTCGTCCTCCTGCAGCGCGTGCGCGGCACGATCGATGCGCCGGCCGACCTTGGAACTTCCGATGTCTAGCCGATAGTTCGTCGGGCTTTCCAGCTTTCGCCCGCGAGCCGGTGCGGCGGACAATCGCCGCACCTTGAACGCCCCGCCCAAGATCTATCTCGTCTCCGCCGGCCAGGTGTCGATGCCGCCCGCGGAACGCGCCTTCGCCGCCGAGTGGCCCGAGGCGCGCACCTTCCACATCCTCGACGAATCGCTGTCGGCCGACGCGGACGCCGGCTGGGTCGCCGACGATTTCCTGCCGCGCTTCGCGCTCATCGGCGACTACTGCGCCGCGGCGCGCGCCGATGCCGTGCTCTTCACCTGTTCCGCGTTCGCGGACGCCATCGGCCAGGTGAAGCGCCGGCATGCGTTCCCCGTGCTCACGCCGAACGAGGCCTTGTTCGAGCGCATCCTCGCGACGCCGGGGCCGGTGGCCGTGTTGGTCACTTTCGAAGCCTCCGTCGCTTCGCTGCAACGAGAATTCATCGCGATGGCGGATGCGCGCGGCGCGAAGGGCAATGTGGAATTCCATTTCGTGCCCGATGCGTTCATGCGGCCGGACCACGACGAGAAGGTACTTGCGGCCTGCCTCGAACTCGAAGGCCGCTACGAGGCGTTGGCATTTGCGCAATTCTCGATGGCGGTCGCCGCGCCCGCCGCGCGGGCGGCCTGCAAGATTCCGGTGTGGGACACGCCGACCTGCGCGGTCCACCGGTTGCGCGAACTGATTCAAGACAAAGGAGACCGACATGCGTAAATTCCACCTGGCCTCACGGGCCGTGCTTCCCCTCGTGCTGGCCGCGTGCTTCACGGCTGCGCACGCGCAGACCTTTCCCACCAAGCCCATCAAGCTGATCGTGCCGCTGGGCGCGGGCGGAGCGACGGACGCGGTGGCCCGCGTACTGGCGACCAAGTTGTCCGAGCGCCTCGGCCAGAGCGTGGTGGTGGAGAACAAGCCCGGCGCCGAAGGCGTGATCGGCGTCGATGCCGGCGCGAAATCGCCAGCCGACGGCTACACGCTCGTGCTCGGTTCGAGCACCACGCTCGCCGCCAACTTCTACCTGCGCAAGAGCCTGCCGTTCCACCCGCTGAACGACCTGGCGCCGGTGGCGATGGCGGTGAAGAATTCGTTCAACACCTTCATCATCAATCCGTCGGTCCCCGCGAACAACCTGCAGGAATTCATCGCGCTCGCCAAGGCGAAGCCCGGCACGCTGAACTACGGCACGGGCACGAGCGGCTCGAAGATCTGCGTGGAGATGCTCAAGAATCTCACCAAGACGAACATCACGATGGTGAACTACAAGAGCTCGGCCGCGTCCATCACCGACCTGATCGGCGGCCAGGTGCAGCTCGTGTGCGAGCCGGTGGCGACCTCGCTGCCGCACATCCAGTCGGGCAAGGTGCGCTCCATCGGCGTGACGAGCCCGCAGCGGCTGCCGAGCGCGCCGAACCTTCCCACGGTGGCCGAGTCGGGCCTGCCCGGTTTCGAATACTCGGCGTGGGTCGGCGTCTTCGCGCCCGTGGGCACGCCGGCCGCGGCCATCAAGAAGATCAGCGACGAACTGGCCGTCGTGCTCAAGGACCCCGACTCGGTGCAGAAGATCCAGGCGACCGGCTTCGACCCGATGATCGGCGGGCCGGCCGAGCTCTCGGCGCTGTTGAAGAAGGAAATGGAAAAGGCGCAGGTGGTGGTGCAGGCAGCGGGCCTCAAGCCCGAGTGAGCCCGGCGCCGTTCACCACTTCGGCTTGCGCAGCTCGTCGCGCTTGATCGCGTCCGTGCCGAGCACGACGAGCGCCATGCCGGCGAGCACGAGCACGCCGGCGATGGTGAAACCCACCGGCCCCTCGGGCACGATCCAGGTCGGATACTGCGGATAAGCCTCGGCCAGCGTGCGCAGCACGGGCTGCTTCGCTTCGGCCCGCTGCGCATTCACGTTCATCAGTCCCGCGCGCGCGAACACCGCGCCGAGGATCAGGATCGCGCCCACGAGAAAGATGCCTTTGCCGACGACGACATAGGGTTTGGGATTGCGGGCGATGCGCGCCTTGAACGGGTTCATGGCGGGACTCTAACCCAGTGGGGTATTGCCGGGCCGATGTGTTTTCACGGACAGACCAGGATGTCCGCTCACCCATGAAGGAATCGAAATGAAAGCGATCGTCATCGACGAATCCAGCCCCGGCCGCGAGCTGCACTGGCAGGACGTGCCCGACCCCGAGGCGGGGCCGCACGAACTGCTGGTGGCAGTGCGCGCGGCAGGCCTCAACCGCGCCGACCTGCGCCGGGCGGCGTCTCACTTCGCGGCGAGCGAGGGCGCGAAGCGCGCGAAGGGCGCGGCGATCGCCGGTCTCGAACTCGCGGGCGAAGTGGTGAGCGTCGGCGCGGACGTCGACGGCTTCGCCGTCGGCGACCGCGTGATGGCGATGGCGGGCAGCGCGTTCGCCGAGCGCGTCGCCGTCGATCATCGTTTCGCGTTTCGCATACCGCTCGGCATGTCGTGGGAAAGCGCGGCTTCGGTGCCGATCTCCTTCGTCACCGGGCACGATGCGCTCGCGACCGCGGGTCGATTCGCGAAAGGCCAGTCGGTGCTGGTCCTGGGCGCCAGCACGGGCGCCGGCATCGCCACCGTGCAGATCGCGCGCCACCTCGGCGCGTCGATCGTCTTCGGGACGGCCGGCACGCCGGCGAAGCTCGAGCGCCTGCGTTCGCTCGGCTGCGACGTGCCCATCGACTATCGCTCGGCCGACATCGCCGCCGTTGTCCGCGAGCGAACGGAGGGCCGGGGCGTCGACGTCGTGATCGACTATGCCGGCGGGCCGGACTTCGGCGCGGCCATCGATGCGGCGGCGGTCTGCGCGCGCATCGTCTGCGCCGGCCGCGTCGCGGGCACCGAGGCGAAGTTCAACATCGACGAGTTCTCGCGCAAGCGCATCGAGATGGTGGGGGTGACCAACCGCACACGCACGCTCGAGCAGCGCGTCGCCGTCGTGCAGGCGTTCGAGGCCAGCCTCGGCACGGCGCTGGCGACCGGGGCGCTGCGGCCGATCGTCGACAGCGTCCAGCCGATGGCCGAAGCGGAAGCTGCGTACGCGCGCATGGCGCTCAATGCGCATTTCGGCAAGATGGTGCTGATGGTCGGATGAGCGTGGAGCAAGACCGGCATTGGTCCTACAAGGTGTGACGCAGCCCATCGACAGGTTGGCGCGCCGATAGCGCGTTCAATGCCGGTTGGTCGAAGACTTCCCGCGGCACCGTCTCAAATGCATTTGGTCAATGTGAAACCGCCACGCGGTGCGCGCGTGCTCGTGCGCGCGATCCGCAACTACATCGCGCACCAGAGCGCGAACGCGGCGGGCAGCCTCGCGTTCTCGGGCGTGCTGGCGATGTTTCCGCTGCTGATCCTGCTTTCCGCGGCAGCGGCCTTCCTCGGCGAGCCCGGCGATGCGGCGGCGCTGGCCGTGCGCGTGCTCGACTTCGCGCCGCAGGCCGTGCAGGACGTGATGAAGCCCGCGGTGCATGAAGTGCTCGCGCGGCGCAATCAGGCGCTGCTCGCCATCGGGCTGCTTGCGACGCTCTGGACGGCGTCCTCGGGCATGCAGGCCACGCGCTCCGCGCTCAATCGCGCCTACGGCGTGGAGCACGGCCTGTCGTTCTGGAAGGCGCGCATCAAGGTCACGATCTTCACCGTGGTCGTCGGCACCGGCGTCCTCGTCGCCTTCAGCTCGGTCGTCGTCATGCCCTACGTGTGGCAGTGGCTTTCTGCCCATGCCGAGGCGGGCGAGCAGACGGTCCGGCTGTACAACGCCGTTCGCTACGGCATCGCGTTCGCCGTGCTGACGGGGCTGTACGCGCTCCTGTACGGGCTGCTGCCGGACGTCCGCCAGCGCTTCCTCACGGTGCTGCCCGGCGCGGTGGTCGGCGCCGCGATGTGGGTGGCCGCGGCCGCGGGCCTGTCGTACGCGTTTCGGACGGTGGGCAAGCTGGCGCTGCTGTACGGCAGCTTTGCCGGCGTGGTGGCCACGCTGGTGTTCCTGTACGCGAGCGCGGTCACGCTGATCTTCGGGGCGGAGATCAATGGGGTGCTGAGGGAGGAGTGAGTTCACGGCGCGTGCGACGGACGCAGGCGCGGACCGCACAATGAAAAAGGCGGCCGAAGCCGCCTTTGCCGGTACTCATCGCGAAGCGATCAGCGGCCGTCCTTGTCCGAGTCGCCGGGAATCGCGCGCTCGACGGCGTTGCTCACGCGGTCCCACGCATCGCGGGCGGCGGGCCGTGCACGGTCCCACTCCAGCGACGAGGTGCCGCGGGTGCTGGCCCAGTCGCGCTTCAGCTCGGGCTCGACGTCGTCCCAAGAGCGGCCCGGATTGCGCGAGTACGACTCCACGCCGGCGCGATAGGCCGGGCTGTAGTGGTCGAACGTCACGTCCTTCTGCGCATAGGGACGGCTGGCGTAGTTGTCGCGCCAGTACTTGTCTTCGATCACCGGGTCGGCAGCCTTGCGGCCGAGCACCGCGCCCGCCACCGCGCCAACCGCCGCGCCGACCGCCGCGCCCACCGGGCCGGTCATGCCGCCCACGGCGGCGCCGGCAGCCGCACCGCCGGCCACGCCGCCCGCGGCCGCGCCCGCAACGATGCCGACGCCGGTGCCGGCGTCCTTCTTCTTTTCTTCGTTCATGTGCTTGATCTCCAGTTCGTTTGCAAGGCCCCATCGTAGGCAGAGCCTGCGGTGCGAACTGGGAGCGCGAAGCCCGAGGGACTGTCGGCCGATGCAGACACAGCAGCAGACAAATGTCGAGCAGGCTGCAGCCGAGAAGGCCGCGACGGCCGCGACGCGAATCGCGTGCGGCGGCGTGCGATCAGAACGCGACGACCACTTCGCCGTCGATCGCCTTGCCCAGGCTGTTGCGGCCGAGGAAGTCGAGATGCACGAGGCGCTGGCCGTCCTTTTCCTCGATGCGCGTCACCGTCGCCGACAGGCGCAGCTTGTCGCCCGCATAGTTCGGACGGCCGAGCTTGAGCGTGTGCGAGCGGATCATGCAGTCCGGCCCCGCCCAGTCGGTGACGAAGCGGCCGACCAGTCCCGAGATCGTCATCATGTTCATGAACACGGTCGGGTGCCCGCGCTCGCGGATCTTCAGGAAGTCGTGGTGGACGTCCTGGAAATCGTTGCTTGCAAGCGCGCCCGCGATGACGAGGGTGGGCGAGACGTCGACGACGAGCCCGGGCAGCGTGTCGCCGATCGCGACGGTGTCGACCGCGCGCGTGCGCGGCGCATCGCCGGACACATCGCGCCACGATGCGATCGCCGGTTCGCTGCTCTCGGGCACGGGCTGGGGCTCGCGCGGTCCCGCGGGCGACGAGGCCGCGTGCGGCTTCACGCGAAGATAGCGCTGCACCATGCTCGCCACGCGCTCATCGCCCACGAACACCTCGAGCCGGAGCGACACGAAGAAGCCCGTGCCGATCTTCGTCGTCTTCGGCCCGACGATGTCGTCGACGATCCAGGACGAGAAGCGCGGCAGCTCGCCCGGCCGCAGGTAGCGGTCGAAGGTGTACGACATGTCCGTGACGACGGGCGAGGCGAAGCCGCGCGACTCGAGCACGGCGTTGACTTCGTCGCGCACCGTGGGCGCCGCGGGGCGCGAGCGCTTCTGGCCCCCAGGCGCGGCGCGAAACAGAGGCGTGCCGTCGGCCAGCACCGCCTCGTCGGACTCGATGCCGAGCCCCGCCATCATCCAGCTATAAAGCCACAGGGGCGGTGCGACGATGCCGCCGTGCCGCGTCGCGGATGCCGCCTTCGCATCGGTGTAGATCGGATTGCGGTCGCCGACCGCATCGACCATGCGCCGGATCGCCGCGTCGCTCACGGCGGCCGGGGCGTCGAAGCCGGCCTGCCCGACGCCGCGGCCGATCAGGCCACGGACTTCGGCAAGGTACGCATCGTCGAGCGCCGGATCGGCCGGGGTCGAACCCTCGCTCATTGCACCTGGATCTTGGCGTCGCGCGCCACCGCCTCGATGCGGGAGAGTTCGTCGTTCACCATGCCCCGGAACTGCACGGGCGTCATGCCGCCGATGGACGCGGGGTTGTAGCCGAGGCCGACGAGGCGGTCGCGCACGGCGGGCTCGGTGAGCACCTTGTTGATCGCGCGGTTCAGGAGCTCGACGCGGTCCGGCGGCGTCGCCGGCTCGACGAAGATGCCGAAGAAGAAGTTGGCGGAGAAGTTGCGCAGCTCGGGCACGCCGGTCTCGGGCGCGGAGGGCGCATCGGGGTAGATCGGGTTGCGCTGGTCCGCGAGCGTGGCGAGAACCTTCACGCGCTTGTCCGCGACGAAGCCCTTCATGCTGCCCATCTCGTTGACGAACAGGCCGACGTCGCCGGCGATCAGCGCGGTCGTCATCGGCGCCGTGCCGGCGGGGTAGGGCACGTGCACCATGTCGGTCTTCGTGGCCAGCTTGATGCGCTCGGTGGTGAGGTGCGCGATGGAGCCGACGCCGGCGCTCGCGAAGTTCAGCTTGCCCGGGTTCTTGCGGGCGTACTCCACGAGTTCCTTCATCGAGTTGGCCGGCACCTGGTTGCTCGCGAAGACGCCCAGCGGCGCCTGCACGACGCGCGCCACGGGCACGAGGTCCTTGCGGATGTCGAACGCGGTCTTCTTGATGACCTGCTCGTTCACGACGCCGTTGGCGAGGAAGAGCAGGTTGTAGCCGTCGGAGGGCGAGGCCTTCGCGGTCTGGATCGCGATCATGCCGTTGGCGCCCGGCTTGTTGGTGGGCACCACGGGCTGGCCGAGTTCGCGCGCGAGGCCCTCGGCGACGACGCGCGCCACCGCATCGGTGGCCGAGCCGGGACCGAAGGGCACGATGAGCGTGAGCGGCTTGCTGGGGTACTTGTCCTGCGCCACGGCCGGCAGGCCGAAGGCGCACAGCGCGGGGAGAAGGACGAGGGCGCCGGCGAGGCGGCGGCGGATCGGGTGGAAAGGCATGGTCATGTCTCCTGCAGTTCGTAATCGGCGAAGTCGGGGGCGAGCGTGAAGCGCCAGTAATCGAGCAGCCGCCAGGGGCTGTTGATGATGATGCGTCCGTTCGCGTTCTTGTACCAGGTGCGGACCCGGGGATGGCTCCACACGAGATGTTTCAGCTCTTCCTCGATGTCGCGGTTGTAGCGCTCGAACACGTCGCGCTTCACGGCGAGCGATCGCACGCCGCGGTCCGCCATCGCCGTCAGGCAGCCCATGAGCAGGCGCACCTGGCACTCGGCGAGGAAGGTGTAGCTGCCGCCGTGGCTCAGCCCGGTGTTGGGGCCGTACAGCACGAACATGTTGGGGAAGTCGGGCGCGGTCATGCCGAGGTAGGCGCGCGGGTCGTTGTCGCCCCACACCTCGCGCACGGTCTTGCCGCCCGCGCCGGTGATCTCCATCGGCCAGAGCATCTTGCCGGCGTGGAAGCCCGTGGCCATGACGATGACGTCGACCTCGTGCAGCACGCCGTCCTGCGTGCGGATGCCTTCGGGCTCGATGCGCGCGATGCCGTCGGTCACGAGCGCGACGTTGTCGCGCTTGAGCATCCTGAACCAGCCCGGGTCCTGCAGCACGCGCTTGCCGTACGGCGGGTAGTCGGGCACGACCTTGGCGAGCAGGTCCTCCCGGCCTTCGAGCTCGCGCTCCATGTAGCGCGTGATGGCGGCGCGGATGCGGTCGCTCTTCTCGTTGATCGCGCTCGGGTGGCCGCTCCACCCGGGGTCGATGCGCAGTGCGGGGAACAGGCCGTCCGCGAAGCCCCAGAACAGCTGGAAGCGGTACCAGGCGGCGAAGTGCGGCACGTGCTTCAGCGCCCACTTCATCTCGTCCGTGACCGAGCGGTGGATGTTGGGGCTGCGCACGATCCACGCGCCGGAGCGCTGGAACACGGTGAGCTTGTCGGTGGTCGATGCGATCGCGGGGCCGACCTGGATCGCGCTCGCGCCCGAGCCGATCAGCGCGACCTTCTTGCCGGCGACGTCGTACCCTTCGGGCCATTCGGCGGTGTGGACCACCGTGCCGCGGAAATCCTCGAGGCCCGGCAGGTCGGGAATCATCGGCCGGTTGAGCTGGCCCACCGCGGTGACGAGGGCGTTCGCGCGCGTCGTTTCGATGGGGCCGTCCGGCGAGGCGCGATGCCCGATCTCCCATTCGCCGGTCGCTTCGTCGAGGGTCGCGGCGACGACTTCGCGGCCGAAGCGGATGTGCGAACGCAGGCCGTACTTGTCGGCGCAGTGCGCGAAGTAGCGCTGGATGTCGGCACGGCGCGAGTAGTAGTGCGGCCAGTCGTCGTTCGGCTCGAACGTGAACTGGTAGAAATGGTTGGGCGTGTCCACGGCGCAGCCGGGGTAGCGGTTCTCCCACCAGGTGCCGCCGACGTCGGTGTCCTTCTCCAGGATGTCGAATGCGATGCCGGCTTCCTTCAGCTTGATGCCGGCGAGCAGGCCCGAGACCCCGGCGCCCACGATGAGCACCTTGAAGTCGCCGCGCTCGGGCGCCGCGGAAGCCACCGGCGCCTCGACCTCCAGGCCCATCTGCGCGCGGATCATCGGCTCGTATTCCGCGTCGACCTCCTCGCCCACCGCGCCGCTCATCATGCGCAGCATGAGCGCGGGCGAAATCGGCGCCAGCGGCCGGCCGTCGCGCAGGTGCGCCTTCAGCGCCGGCAGCATGCGCTCGCGCAGTTCGGCCTTCAGCTCCGGCGGCAGCTTCTCGGAATAGTCCCAGGGGCCGTTCACGTACGGCCGCACCTGGTCCAGGATCGCTTCGTCGCCCGTCAGGTGGATCAGCGACATCGCCATGGGCACGATGTGCATGTCGGCGACGACACGCCGCAACCCTTCGTCGGTGGAAAAATCGGTGGCTGCGGACATCCCGGGGGATGTTAGGGACGACTGCCCCGGCCGACAAATCACCATCGCTTATGCAAGACCGTCGGCAAAGACGATGGCTCGCGGCCCCGCCTGTGCCGATACTTCCGGGGCTCGCCCCCGGAGCTTGCACAGCATTGGCAGGACAACGATGGACTTCTCCCTCACCCCCGAACAGATCGACATCCAGCGCAGCGTGGAGTCGATCTGCGCCCGCTACGACCTCAACTACTGGGCGCAACGCGACGCCGAGGAGTCGTTCCCCGAGGAATTCTTCCAGGACATGGTCAAGGGCGGCTACACCGCCATCACGCTGCCGGCGGAGCAAGGCGGCGCGGGGCTCGGCATCGAGACCGCGGCCGTCGTCATGCAGACCATCGCGGAGTCCGGCGCGGGCATGAGCGGCGCCTCCACCGTGCATTCCTACGTGTTCATCCCGAAGGCCATCGCCCTGCACGGCAGCGAGGCGCAGAAGGCGCGCATGCTGCCGCCGCTCATCAGCGGCGAGGAGCGCGCCTGCCTCGGCATCACCGAACCCGATGCCGGCATCGACACCACGCGCCTGCGCTACCGCGCCGTGAAACAGGGCGACCACTACCTCTTCAGCGGCGAGAAGGTGTGGCCGACCATGGGCAGCACGGCCGACCGGGTGTTGCTCATCGCGCGCACCACGCCCATCGAGCAATGCAAGCGGCCCATCGACGGCCTGAGCCTGTTCTACACGAAGCTCGACCGCCGGTATGTCGAAGCGAAGAAGATCCCCAAGCTCGGGCGCAACACGATGGAGTCGTGCCAGCTGCACTTCCAGGGGCTGCCGATCCCGGAGGAGGACCGCATCGGCGAAGAGGGTAAGGGTTTGTACTACCTCTTCGACGGCTTGAACCCCGAGCGGATCATGGTCGCGGCGGAGGCCATCGGCCTTGCGCGCGCGGCGCTGCGCCTGGCGAGCAACTATGCGAACGAGCGCGTGGTGTTCGGCCGCCCCATCGGCCAGAACCAGGGCGTGCAGCATCCCCTGGCCGAGAGCTGGATGAAGGTCGAGACCGCCAACCTGATGATGCACAAGGCGGCGTCGCTCTACGACGCGGGCCGCGAATGCGGCGCCGAGGCCAACACGGCCAAGTACATGTGCGCGGAGGCCGCTTTCGAAGCCTGCACGCGTGCGCTCATGACCTTCGGCGGCTATGGTTACGCCAAGGAGTTCCACGTCGAGCGCCTGATGCGCGAGGCGCTGCTCACGCGGCTGGTGCCGGTGAGTCCCAACCTCGTCCTCTGCTACATCGCCGAGCGCGTGCTCGGCCTCACCAAGTCGTACTGACATGCCGAAGATCGCCGCCATCCGCTCCCTGATGTTCGTCCCCGGCCACCGGGAATCGATGATCGACAAATGCGCCGCTGCGGGAGCCGATGCCGTCGTCCTCGACCTCGAGGACAGCGTGCCCGGGCCCGACAAGGTGGCCGCGCGCGAACTCGTCGCGGGCAAGCTCGCCGGGCTCGCCGCCAAGGGGCAGCGCACCTACGTGCGGATCAACCGCACGCGCCATCTCTACAGCTTCGAGGACATCCTCGCGGTCGTGCAGCCGGGGCTGGAGGGCATCATGCTGTCGATGCCCGACGGCCCGCTCGACGTCGCGATCGCATCCGCGCTGGTGGCCGAGGCCGAGGAACGCAACGGCGTGGCCGAAGGCAGCGTGGGCATCATTCCCGCGCTGGAGACGCCGCGCGGCCTGCAGCATGCGTGGGAATGCGCGCAGGCCGAACGCGTGGTCGCGCTTGTCGGCGCGAGCGCGAAGAACGCCGACCTGCAGCGCGCCATGGAGTGGGAGTGGCAGGAGGATTCGCTCGAGTCGAAGTACATGAAGTCGCGTGTCATCATGGCCTGCCGCGCCGCGGGCAAGCAGCCCATCGGCGGCATCTGGCAGCAGGTGCACGACCTCGACGGACTGCGCCGCTACGCGCAGATCGACCGCAAGCTGGGCATGGGCGGCACGACCATCCTGCATCCGAGCAATGCGGCGGTGGTCAACGAGATCTTCATGCCCACCGCCGAGGACGTCGCCTATTACGAGGGCATGGTGAAGGCTTACGAGGAAGGCCTGGCCAACGGTCGCGCCTCCGTCATGTACAAGGGCGAGCACATCGACACCGCGCACTTCGCCACGGCGAAGCAGAAGATCGCGCTGGCGAGGAGCCTGCGGAAATGACGACGAGCGCCACCGCCGAATCGCCGCTCCACGGCATCCGCGTCATCGACATGACCTCGCTGGGCATGGGCCCGCTCGCCGCGCAGATCCTCGGCGACTATGGCGCCGATGTCATCAAGCTGGAGCCGCCCACGGGCGACGTGTTCCGCCACGTGCTGCCCCAGGGCACGCCCGGCATGAGCCACGCGTTCATCCAGTTCAACCGCAACAAGCGCAGCGTTTCGCTCGACCTGAAGAAGCCCGAGGGCCTGGAGGCCGCGCGCAAGCTGCTGAAGACCGCCGACGTGGTGCTGTCGAACGTGCGGCCCTCGGCGATGAAGGCGCTCGGCCTCGACTACGAATCGGTCCGCGCGATCAAGCCCGACATCATCTTCGCCGCCGCGTATGGCTATTCGGAGCGCGGTCCCTACGCGGGCCGGCCGGCAGCGGACGACACGATCCAGGCGATGTCCGGCGTGGCCGGGCTGCAGCAGCTCGCCTACGGCAAGGCGACGCTCGTCGCCAACGTCGTCGCGGACAAGGCGGTGGGCCAGGCGCTCGTGGGCGCGGTGATGGCGGCGCTCATCCACAAGATGAAGACGGGCCAGGGCCAGCGCATCGAAGTGCCGATGTTCGAGACGATGGTGGCGTTCACCATGCCCGAGCACATCGCGGGCATGACCTTCGATCCGCCCAAAGGCGGGGCCGGCTATTCGCGCGTGATCAATCCCGAGCGGCGACCGTACAAGACGAAGGACGGCTGGCTCTGCGTGCTGCCCTACACCACGCCGCAGTGGCAGCGCTTCTTCGCGCTGATCGGCCGCGACGATCTCGCGAAAGACCCGGTCCTCGCCGATCCTGTGGAACGCAGCAAGCGCTTCCGCGAACTGTATTCGCTCATCGACGAGGTCATGCCGCAGCGCACGACAGACGAGTGGGTGCAGGCGCTGCTCGACGCAGACATTCTCTTCGGCAAGGTCAACACGCCGGACGACCTGATGGCCGATCCGCACCTGGCCGCGCTCGACATGTTCCCGCTGGTGGAGCATCCGTCGGAGGGCCAGGTCCGGCTGATCGGCTTCCCCATCGAGTTCACGCAGACGCCCATGCGGCTGAACCGCCTGCCGCCGACGCTGGGGCAGCATTCGCGCGAGGTGCTGGCGGAACTCGGCTACGACGGCGACGCGATGGATCGGCTGCAGGCGGGCGGCACGCTCGTGGGTCCCGAGGTTGTTTCGTGAGGTTCGGGTCCGGCGTTTGTGCCTGAAAATGGGACGCTCGATGCAAGGAGGCTCCATGGACGAAGACCGGGCAAGGACGCTCGCGCAGTGGCTCGACGCGCGCGCCGAAGGCGGGCAGGGCGATGACCGCTGCATGGTGGACGGCGGCGTATCGCTGACGTGGGCGGAGCTCGCGCGGCGCAGCCGCAGCCTGGCCACGGGCCTGGCCGGGCTCGGCGTGAAGCGGGGCGACCGCGTCGGCCTGTGGCTGCCCAACCGGTCCGCGTGGCTCGCGACCTTTCTCGCCTGCGCGCGGCTCGGCGCCATCGCGGTCTCGATCAACACGCGCTTTCGCAGCGCCGAAGTCGGCGACCTGCTGTACCGCAGCGGCGCGGGCGTGCTCGTGTACTGGCCCGGCTACAAGGCCATCGATTTCGAAGGCATCCTGGCGCAGTGCGGCGCCGAGGCCCTGCAGCATCTGCGCACCGTCGTCCTCTACGGCGAAGGCGATGGCGTCCTGCCGCCGGCGCCCGCGGGCAAGCAAGCCGTGGCGTTCGCGCAGTTGCTGGGCCGCGCGGAGATGAAGGACGACGAGGGCGGCGCCGATGCCCCCTGCGTGATCTTCACGACTTCGGGCACGACCAAGGCGCCGAAGCTCGTGCTGCACAAGCAGGAGAACGTCCTCGCGCATGCGCGCAACGTCGCGCGCCAGTACGGACTCGACGCCGGCAAGCGCTTCCTTCTGCTGCCGCCGTTTTGCGGGGTGTACGGGTTCTGCAGCGCGATGGCCGCTTTGGTCTCGGACAGCCTGCTTGTGCTCGAGGCCGCGTGGAGCCCGCCGCAGGCGCGCGAACTCATCGCGCAGCACGCCATCACGCACTTCGCCGCGTCGAACGAAGCCGTGGCGCAATTGCTCGATGCGCCGGGCAGCGAGGATGCGTTCGCCTCGCTGGAGCTCGTCGTCTCCGCCAACCTGAATCCGGCGCATGCCGACGTGCCGCTGCGCGCGGCCGAGCGCGGCATCGTCGTGAGCGGCCTCTACGGTTCGTCCGAGATGCAGGCGCTGTTCTCGCTGTGCGACCCGGCCGGCGAGCCGGAAGTGCGCGGCCGCGCGGGCGGCACGCCGGCGAGCGCGGTGGCCCGGGTGCGCACGCGCGACCCCGAAACGAAGGCGCTCTGCGCGCCGGGCGTGCCCGGCGAGCTCGAATTCCTCGCGCCCGAGAGCGGCTTCGTCGGCTACTTCAACGACCCCGAGGCGACGCGGGCGGCGTTCACCGACGACGGCTATTTCAGGTCCGGCGACCTCGGCACGATGGACGGCGACGGCGAGACCTTCACCTACCTCGCGCGCATCGGCGACACGCTGCGCCTGGGCGGCTTCCTCGTGAGCCCGGCCGAGATCGAGGCGGTGGTGCAGGAGCATCCCGCCATCGAAAGCTGCCAGGTGGTGGGCGCGCGCACGAAGGAGGCGGTGCGGCCGGTGGCGTTCGTCATCGCGCGTCCGGGGCAGCCGGTGCCGGAGAAGGATATCGTCGCGCACGTCGCGGCGCGGCTGGCGAAGTACAAGGTCCCCGTTCGCATCATCGCGCTCGATGCTTTTCCGACGACGGCAAGCGCCAACGGCACGAAGGTGCAGAAGACGAAGTTGAGGGATATGGCGGAGGCCGCGCTCGAACGCGGGTAAGCGATCGGCCTGAACGGAAGCTCAGGTGGCCAAAGGCTCGACGCTCAGCCGCAGACCCATTGCATGCAGCACCTTGTTGAGCGTTCCGAGGGTCGGATTTCCCTTGTCGCTCAAGGCGCGGAAAAGAGTTTTCTCGCCCACTTCCGCGCGACGAGAAACCTCGGCCATTCCGTGCGCTTTCGCGACGTGCCGCAGGGCCACCAGCAGCGCCGCCGGGTCTTCCAGCGCCAGCACGGCGTCCAGGTAGGCGGCAGCCTCGGCCGGATCTTTCATCGCCTCGCCCATGTAGTCATCCCAACTCACGTCCCGCGATGCACTCATGGTCTACCCCTTTGCTTCCAGTCCTTCAAAAATCGACGGCCTGCTTGATCGCCTGGCTCTGGTCGGCCTTGTTGCTGCCGCATAGAAGCAACACCAGAACGTCTCCCTGCCGGCTCAGATACACCCGATACCCAGGGCCGAAGTCGATGCGCAATTCCTGGACACCCTCGCGCAGCGCCTTGCAGTCGCCGAAGTTTCCGGCAGCCACGCGCGCCAACCGCGCGCGAATGTGCGCTCGCGCCTTCGCATCCTTCAGCTTGTCCAACCACTGCGACAGGGGCACGCGGCCCCGGCTATCCGTGTAGAGTCGCAGATTCATATGGTATTCTAAATGATACTGTTCTGCAGGCTTGCGACGGGGTTCTCGGCGCGCGCGGAGTGCTGAAATGTCGGGCGCATGGATGGGGCTAAGCTTCAGTCCGTGCGCAAGCTCACCATCACCAACCTCGAACTCGCCGTCTGGATCGGCAAACTCGGCAGCTTCACTGCGGCCGCCGAGCGCATGCACACGACGCAGCCGGCGGTGTCGGCGCGCGTGAAGGAGCTGGAGGACATCCTCGGTCACAAGCTCTTCGTGCGGCAGGGCCGCGGCGTGGAGCTCACGCCGGAAGGCCGCGAATTCGTCGGCAAGGCGGAGAACCTGCTGCGGCAGCTCGATGCGTTGTCGATCTCTTTCGCCAAGTCCAGCATCGCCGGCGTCGTGCGGCTGGGCGCGAGCAGCATGTGCCTCGATCTGCTCGCGAAGGTCGGCAACCAGCTGGCGCAGACCATGCCGCTGGTGTCCTTCGAGGTCGACATCGACCGCGCGGCGCGGCAACTCGATCTGCTGGAGGCCCGCAAGATCGACGTGGCGATGCTCTCCGGGCCGGTCGACCCGCACAAGTTCCGGACGCGCAGCCTGGGCTACGACCGCATGCTCTGGGTGACGTCGCGCGAAGTGCTCCGGCAGCGCGCCGACGTGCCCGCGTCCGAGCGGCTCGCGGGCCTGCCCATCTGGTGCGTGCATGCCGATTCGTTCTACTTCGGGCCGGCGACCAAGGTGCTGCGGGCGCAGGGCGCGAACGTCGAGCGCAACAACGCCACGGGCATCACGCTGGCCGTGGTGAAGATCGTGAGCGCGGGCTGCGGCATCGGCCTCGTGTCGGAAAGCATGGTGCGCGACGAGCTCGCGCGCGGTGTGCTGGTGCCGCTGCCGGACTTGCCGCCTTGCGACACGATCGAACTGTCGGTCGTGACCATGGCCGATTCGAGCAGCACCATCATCGACGAGGTCGTGGAAGCGGCAACGGCGTGCAGCGAGTTCCGCCGCACGCCGTTCTGACGTGGCCGGCGGCTCGCGCCGCCGATCGAAGACGCAGCCTCAGTCTTCCACGAACGCCTCTTCCCGCTTCGTCTTGATCGACGGCAGCAGCACGATGGCGAGCAGCACGGCGGCCGCGGCCAGCAGGCTGGCGGACAGCGGGCGCGTGACCAGCACGCTCCAGTCGCCGCGCGACAGCAGCAGCGCACGCCGCAGGTTCTCTTCCATCATCGGCCCGAGGATGAAGCCGAGCAGCAGCGGCGCCGGTTCGCAGCCGAGCTTGATGAAGATGTAGCCGATCACGCCGAAGATCGCGACCATCCAGATGTCCCACGTGTTGTTGTTCGTGGAGTACACGCCGATGGCGCAGAACAGCACGATGGCGGGGAACAGCCAGCGGTAGGGGACGGACAGCAGCTTGATCCACATGCCGATCAGCGGCAGGTTCAGGATGATCAGCATGGCGTTGCCGATCCACATCGAGGCGATCAGGCCCCAGAACAGCTGCGGGTTGCTGGTCATCACCTGCGGGCCCGGCTGGATGTTGTGGATGGTCATCGCGCCGACCATCAGCGCCATCACGGCATTGGGCGGAATGCCCAGCGTGAGCAGCGGGATGAACGAGGTCTGCGAGCCGGCGTTGTTGGCCGCCTCGGGCGATGCCACGCCGCGGATGTTGCCCTTGCCGAAGGGCACTTCGCCCGGCTTCAGCTTGGTCTTCTTCTCGATCGTGTAGGCCGCGAAGGCGGACAGAAGCGCGCCCCCGCCCGGCAGGATGCCGAGCATGGAGCCGAGCGCCGTGCCGCGAAGGATGGCAGGCGCCATGCGCTTGAAGTCTTCCTTGGTCGGCCACAGTCCGGTGACGCCGGCGGTGAACACTTCGCGCTCCTCGGCGGATTTGCCGAGGTTCATGATGATCTCGCCGTAGCCGAATACGCCCATCGCGATCACGATGAAGCCGATGCCGTCGGTGAGCTCCGGGATGTCGAACGAGAAACGCGCGACGCCGGAATTCACGTCGGTGCCGACGAGGCCGAGCAGCAGGCCCAGCAGGATCATGGCGATGGCCTTGATGAGCGAGCCGGAGGCCAGCACCACCGCGCCGATCAGGCCCAGGATCATCAGCGAGAAGTATTCGGCGGGGCCGAACTTGAACGCGACTTCGGTCAGGGGCGCGGCGAACGCGGCCAGGATCAGGGTGGCGACGCAGCCGGCGAAGAAGGAGCCGATGCCGGCCGCGGCCAGCGCCGGACCCGCTCGGCCCTGCCGCGCCATCTGGTAGCCGTCGATGATGGTCACCACCGAGGACGACTCGCCGGGCAGGTTCACCAGGATGGCGGTGGTGGAGCCGCCGTAGGCCGCGCCGTAGTAGATGCCGGCCAGCATGATGAGCGCCGACACGGGCGGCAGCGCGTAGGTGGCGGGCAGCAGCATCGCGATGGTCGCGACGGGGCCGATGCCCGGCAGCACGCCGATGGCGGTGCCGAGCACGCAGCCGATGAAGCAGTAGAGCAGGTTGATCGGCGTGAAGGCGACGCCGAAGCCCAGGGCCAGGTTGCTGAAGAGTTCCATGATGACCTCGTTGTCCTGGGTTCAGGCGCCGACGACGAACGACGGCCAGACGGGAAACTGCAGCTTGAGCAGCAGGATGAAGGCGACGTAGCTGCCGATGGCGAGCACGGTGCCGAGGACCGCGATTTCCTTCGCGACGAACTCTTCGCCCGCCATGGCGGCGACGAAGCAGAGGCCGTAGATCGCGACGATCAGCCCGAAGGACGGGATGCCCAGCTTCGGAATGCCCGACAGAAGAATTCCGAAGAGGACGTTGGAGCCGATGATGTAGCCGAGCGGCTTCCAGGCCCAGGTGCCGATCGGCTCGCCGTCCGCGGTCTCGACGACGAGCGACTCGAAGGTGATGAATGCGCCGACCGCCGCGAGGATGACGCCGAGCATGAGCGGGAAATAACCCGGCCCCATGCGCGCTCCATCGCCGATGGAATACGTTGTCGCGCCGATGGCAAATGCGATGCCGACGACGCAGAACATCAGTCCCGAATAGAAATCCTGCTGGCTCTTGATCCTCACGTGTGTCTCCATGGGGTGAAACGTCCCCCGCCCGCCGATTACCGCCCGCCACGCCTGACCCGCCACTGACCCGGGGGGTACGCGGAACTGCGTAGCGCCGCGCGCGAATCCTCGGCTACACCTTGCGGATGCGGATCCTGCTGGTGGAAGACGACCCGGTGCTGAGGGACGTCGTGTTGATGAGCCTGGGCGACGGCGGCCATCGGGTCGACGTCGCCGGTTCCATGGAAGATGCCGATGCGCTGTGGAAGGCGCAGGCATTCGACGCGGTGCTCCTCGACCTGAACCTGCCGCACACGAGCCAGCCGCGAAGCGGCCTCGGCAGCGGCCTCGCACTGCTGAAGTCGGCGCGCGAGCGCGGCGACCGCACGCCGGTGCTGGTGCTGACCGCGCGCAATCGCACCGACGAACGCATCGCGGGCCTGAACGCGGGTGCGGACGATTACCTCGGCAAGCCCTTCGACCTCGCCGAGGTCGAAGCGCGCCTGCGCGCCATCGCTCGGCGCACGCATGCCACGGCGGACCAGGTGCAGCTCGGCGAGCTCGCGCTCGACCGGCGCGCGCGCCGCTTCAGCGTGCGCGAGCAGCCGCTCGAAATGCCCTCGCGCGAGTTCGAGGTGCTGTGGGAGCTGATGACGCCGCCCGGTCGCGTGGTCAACAAGCGCCAGCTCGCGGAGAAACTGTCGGGCCTGGAAGACTATCTCGGCGAGAACGCGCTCGAGGCCTTCGTGTCGCGCCTGCGCAAGAAGCTCGCGGGCAGCGGCGCGCGCATCCGCACGCTGCGCGGGCTCGGCTACCTCATCGAGCCCGGCGAATGACGCGCCGGCCGCTGCCGCGCCTCGCCTCGGCGCTGCTGCGCCGCCTCATCGTGCCGCTGGCCGTGGCCTGGCTCGCGGGAACGGCGCTGTCCTTCGGCACCGCGTGGTACTTCGCGCGCAGCGCCTTCGACCGCACCCTGCTGGAGGACGCCTACCTTCTCGCGACGCACGTGCGCGCGGGCGGCGACCGGCTGGAACTCGCGCTCAGCGAAGACGAGGTGCGCCGCGCGCTGTTCGACCGCGTCGAGACCGTCCACTTCGCGATCCGGGACGACAGGGGCGTGCTCGTCGCGGGCAACGCCGCGCTGCGCGTCGAGGCGCCGGACGCGGGTGCCACGTATCGCTTCGACGACATCGACGTGCGGGGCGAAGTGCTGCGCGCGGTCCACCTGCGGCTCGCGAGCCCGCAGGCGGTCCAGGTGGTGGTGGCGGAGACCACGCTCGACCGCGGCGACGCATTCCGGCGGCTGATCTGGTCGTCGCTGCTGCCCGAAGCGACGCTGCTGCTGGTCATGGCCTTGTGGGTGCGCCGCACGATCCGCCGCGACATGGAGCCCCTGTCGCAGCTGCAGCAGGCGGTGGCCGCGCGCAGCGGCACCGACCTCGCGCCGGTGAAGGCCGACGCGACGAGCCAGGAGCTCGCGGCGCTGACGGGCGCGATCAACGGCCTGCTCGCGCGGCTCGCGTCGAGCGTGCGCGCGCAGCGCGAGTTCGCGGGCAACGTCGCGCACGAGCTGCGCACGCCGCTCGCCGGCATTCGCGCGCTCGCGGAATACGGGCTCGCGCAGTCGGACCCGGCGGCCTGGCGCGAGCAGCTGGAGCGCATCGCCGCGAGCCAGGCGCGCGCGAGCCGGCTCGTCGACCAGTTGCTCGACCTCGCGCTCGCCGAGGAGGCCGCGGCCGGGCTGAAGTTCGTGCCGGTGGCCCTGCACGAGCTCGCGGCCGATGCCGTGATGCGCTTCCTGCCGCGCGCGGACGCGGCCGGCGTCGATCTTGGCGCCACCGGCGTCGATTCGCCCGTGCATGTGATGGCCGATGCGACGCTGGTGGAGGCGATGCTCAACAACCTGGTCGACAACGCGCTGCGCTACGGCGCCGCGCCGGACGGCGAGGCGTCGACCGTCACGGTGTCGCTCGAACGCGCGTCCGGGAAGGTCGTGCTCTCGGTGCAGGACAACGGGGCGCATGTACCGGGCGAACAGCAGGCGGCGCTCGTGGCGCGCGGCGCGCAGGGGCGGCTGGGCGAACTGCTGGGGCAGGGCGCGGGGCTGGGGCTCTCGCTGGTCGCGCAGTACGCGCGGCTGATGGGGGCGGATGTTTCGCTGGGCAGCGGCGAGGGTGGACGGGGCTGGCGGTGCGCGGTCGCGTTCCCGGCGGCCGTCGTCCCCGCGACGGCGGAGACCCCCGGCTCCCACGCCGCTTTCGAAAGCCCTGGATCCCCGCCTTCGCGGGGATGACGGATCAGAACCGCGCTTTCCTTTTCTCGCCGAACGCGCGCAGCCCTTCGCGGCATTCCGGATCGGTGAGCGACTTGTACAGGTGCGCGCTCGGCGCACTCGGCACGATCTGGTTGATGTACTCCTTGTACAGCGCGCGCGCATTCGGCGAGGTCTTGCCGATCTCGCGCACGACTTCGCGCGTGCGATCCATCAGCGCCGCATCGTCCACCACTTCCGTGATCATGCCGATGCGTTCGGCCTCTTCGGCGGAAATCATCTTCGCGGTCACCAGCAGGTAGCGCAGCTTCGCGAGGCTGACCTTGCCGAACAGCAGGCTGGGGATCATCGAGCTCGCGATGCCGATGCGCGCCTCGGGGATGCCGAAGGTGGCGCTGCGCGCGGCGATCTGCACGTCGCACACGCAGGCGAGCGCCAGGCCGCCGGCGACGCAGATGCCGTTGATGGCGGCAATGGTCGTCTTCTCGCAGTACTTGATCTGCTCGAACGGCATCATGTCGTCGTAGGCATGCAGCGCGAGCGGATTCGGGTCGTCGAGTTTCTCCAGCACCTCCTTGAGGTCGCCGCCCGTGCCGAAGGCGCGTCCGGTGCCGGTGAAGACGATCACGTCGACGTTGTCGTCGGCCGCGGCGAGGCGCAGCGCGGACTTCACCTCGCCATAGAGCTTCGTGGTGAATGCGTTGAGCTGCTCCGGCCGGTCGAGCCGGATGAGGGCGTAGCGGTCCTGGACCGTGTATTCGAGTTGCTCGAACTGGCTGAATTGCGCGTACTGGTTCACGCACGCAGGATAGTGCGGCCCCGCACCCTTGCCGCGTTCGAAATTCTTCAAGCCAGATCCGTTCCGCATGGCGGATATCGCCCTCGACACGCGCGTGGCGAGGCACCTATAGTCGCCCGACTGACGCGCCAGTCAGTCGTCTGGCCGTCTTCCGAAACAGTGGAGCATCCAACCCCCATGGGAACCGTCAAATTCGAGCGTGAAGGCCACATCGCGTGGATCATCCTGGACAACCCGACCAAGATGAACGCGATCAGCAAGGACATGGCGGGCCAGATCCGCGAAGCCTTCGACGAGATCGAGCGCAACCCCGACATCCGCGTCGCCATCGTCACGGGCGAGGGCGAGAAGGCCTTCTCGAGCGGCGGCCAGATGGACGCCTACGTGGCCAGCGGCGCCATCGGCGAAGGCAGCTCGGGCGAGCCCACGTCCATTCCGAAGCCCGACGGCATGACCAAGCCGATCATCGCCGCCATCAATGGCTGGTGCCTGGCCGGCGGCTTCGGCCTCGCGATCGGCTGCGACCTGCGCGTGGCCGCGTCCACCGCGCAGATGGGGCCGAGCGGCCTCAAGCGCGGCGTGGTGCCCGGCGCGCAGCAGACCGAGCGGCTCGTGAAGCTCGTGCCGTTCGGCAAGGCGCTCGAGATCCTGCTGCTGTCGCGCTTCATCACGGCGCAGGAAGCGCTGGAATACGGCCTGGTGCAGCGCGTGGTCGAGCCGGGGCAGCTGCGCGAAGCGGCGCGCGAATGGGCGACCACCATCGCCGGCTTCAGCCCGCGCGCGGTGCGCGACACCAAGAAGCTCGCGTACGACTCGCTCACGATGGACTGGCAGGCATCGTTCGAGCACGGCAAGGGCGTGATGCAGCAAAGCTTCCAGACCGAGGACGGCATCGAAGGCTTCAAGGCATTCCTCGAGAAGCGCCAGCCGCGCTTCACGGGCCGCTGAGACGGTCCGCGAACGACGCGAACGACGCGACCACGCGATGGACGCCGGGTTTTCCACCCTCGGGGCGCGCAGCCTCGACACCTACGTCAGCAGCATCCGCAGCCTGGTGGACGACCGCGAGCTGCTGTCGGCCAACCGCGAGAAGCTCGCGGACACGGCGGTGCGGCTGTTCCGGGAGCGCGGCTTCCATCACACGTCCACGCGCGACATCGCCCGCGCCGCGGGCATGAGCGCGGGGGCGCTCTACCAGTACATCGAGCAGAAGGAGGACCTGCTGGTCCTCATCCTGCAGAAGATCATCCGCACCTACGAGGCGCGGCTCTTTCCGCTCGAGGCCGGCGCGTCATCGGCGCGCGAGCGCATGGACCGCGCCATCGAGGTGTATTACCGCATGCTCGACGAGAACAGCGAGAGCATCGACCTGTTCTTCCACGAATACGCGAACCTCGGCCGGCTCACCAAGCGCTACATCGCCGAGAACGACGCGCGCGTGTTCGAGGCGCTGCGGCACATCGTCGAGCAGCGCGTGGCGGAAGACGGCCTGGACGGCGTCGACACGCGCTTCGTCACGCACAACATCATGTCGATGGGGCAGATGTGGTCGCTCAAGCGCGGCCTGTTCCGCGAAGTGATGACGCTCGACGGCTACATCGCGCAGCAGAAGGCGCACCTCGAAAAAGTGCTGCGGCCCTGAACCCCACCCATTACTCCCACGAAAAGCAAAGCCATGCTCGAACTCGAACTCTCCCCCGAACGCCAGCAGATCAAGGATGCCGTGCAGGCGCTCGTCGACCGCTTCGACGACCACTACTGGCGCGAGAAGGACGCGACGCACACCTACCCCGACGAATTCCAGAAGGCCATGGCCGAGGCCGGCTGGCTGGGCATCATGATGCCGCCGGAGTTCGGCGGCGCGGGCCTGGGCCTGACCGAGGCGTCGATGCTGATGCAGATCGTGGGCAATTCGGCCGGCGCGCTCGCGGCCTGCACCACGATCCACATCAACATCTTCGCTCCGCACGCCATCGTGGTCCACGGCACGGAGCAGCAGAAGAAGGACATCCTGCCGCCGCTGATCAAGGGCACGGACATCACCGCGTTCGGCGTGACCGAGCCCGACGCGGGGCTGGACACCACCAACATCTCCACGCGCGCCGTGCGCAACGGCACGGGCTACACGCTCACCGGCCGCAAGATGTGGATGTCGACCGCGCAGCGCGCCAACAAGATGATGGTGCTCGCCCGCACGACGCCCATCGAGCAGTGCAAGAAGCGCACGGACGGCATGTCGCTCTTCTACACCGACCTCGACCGCAGCAAGGTCGAGGTGCGCGAGATCCGCAAGCTCGGCCGCGCGGCGGTCGACTCCAACGCGGTGTTCATCGACAACCTGCACGTGCCGCAGGAGCACCTCATCGGCGAGGAGGGCCGCGGCTTCCACATCCTGCTGGACGCGATCAACCCCGAGCGCATCCTGGTGGCCGCCGAAGCCGTGGGCATCGGCCGGCGCGCGCTCATGAAGGCGACCAACTATGCGAACGAGCGCGTGGTGTTCGGCCGGCCCATCGGCAAGAACCAGGGCATCCAGCATCCGCTCGCGCGCAACTGGATGGAGCTCGAAGCGGCCGACCTGCTGGTGTGGCGCGCGGCGCAGCTGTACGACGCGGGCAAGCCCTGCGCGCCCGAGGCGAACGCGGCGAAGTTCATGGCGGCCGAAGCGGCGCTCAAGACGTGCGAGCAGGCCGTGCGCACGCTGGGCGGCATGGGCTACGCCGCCGAGTACGACGTCGAGCGCTACTACCGCGAGATCATGGTGCCGAACATCGCGCCGGTGAGCCGCGAAATGATCCTGAACTTCATCGGCGAGCGCGTGCTGGGGCTGCCCCGCTCGTACTGAGTCCATCACTTCCACCGCGAAGGAGCATCCCATGGCGACGACAGGACAACTCACCCGCGGCGTTGCGACGCCGCAGCAGCGCGAGGGCATGTCGGTGCGTCTCGCCGAGTACATCGCGCGCGTGGCGAACGCGCCGCTGACCGAGGCGGACGTCGAGGCGGTGCGCCGCCTGATGCTGGACAACTTCATCATCTCGCTGTGGGGCGAGCGCCAGCCCTGGACGCGCGAACTGCGCGACTGGGCGAAGCGCTTCGCCGGCACGGGGACGAGCCCCGTGCTGGGCGCGGACTGGACGGCCGACGCCTCGATCGCCGCGCTGATCCACGGCACGGCGTCGCACAGCTACGAACTCGACGACGCGCACGACGAGACCTTGAGCCATCCTGGCTCGGTCATCATTCCGTCCGCGCTCGCCGTGGGCGCGACGCTCGGTTCGTCGCAGATGGACCTGATGCGCGCGGTGACCGTCGGCTACGAATCGATGGCGCTGGTCGGCTGCACGGCGAGCGGCATGGACACGGTGCATGCCGGCTTCCACCCGACCTCCACGTTCGGCTCGCTCGGCGCAGCGGCGGCGTGCGCGAGCCTGCGGGCGTACAAGGACGGCGAGAAGGTCACGGCCGATCTCATCGTGCGCGCATGGGGCCACGGCCTGTCACAGGCCTGCGGCTCGATGCAGTTCTCCGCGGAATCCGGCGGCGGCGCGGTCAAGCGCGTGCATGCCGGCTACGGCGCGCGCAACGGCGTGGAGTCGGCGGAATTCGCGCGCCTGCCCGCCATCACCGGCCCCGCGCAGCCCATCGAAGGCACGTACGGCCTCGCCGCGATGTTCGGCGGCGAATTGCGCCACGTGGAGCCGGCCTCGATGCTGCAGATCCACCGCATCAGCCTCAAGCCGTATTCGACCTGCCGCCTGTTCCACTCGACCATCGATGCGCTGGACCAGCTCACCGACGGCTTCACGATGGAGCCGGACCGCATCGAGCGGATCACCGTGCGCGGCCACGCGCTGATCCGCAACCAGCACATGCAGATGCGCCCGACCTCGCCGATGGCCGCGCAGTACAGCTGCCCGTACATCGTGGGCGCGACGCTCGCCTACGGTCCGCGGCGCTTCGCGGCGTATTCGGGCGACTACCTGAACGACCGCAAGATCCTCGACATCGTCGAGCGCGTGCGCTTCGAGGAGAGCGAGGAACTCTCGGCCTACTACCCGCAGCGCTATGCGACGGGCGTGGAGTTCCAGTTCAGGGACGGCACGAGCCGGTCCGCCGTGGTGATCGAAAGCCGCGGCACGCCCGACAAGCCGCTTTCGCGCGAGGAAATTCTCGCCAAGGCCGACGGCCTCGCCGAGCAAGGCCAAGGCGCGCCTGGCCGTCATTTCGCCGATCTGCTGTGGGACCCGGAGCAGGGTGCGCTGCGGATCGCGCAGGTTTTCTCGAAGCTGTAGATGCCCACTCAAGTTCAAACCGCGCGCGAAGCCATCGCCGCCATCAAGCCGGGCGACAAGGTCGTGGTCGCCGGCTGCTCCGGCGTGCCCGCCGAGCTGCTGCGCGCGATCATGGAGAAGTCCGAGGAGTTGCCGGGCGTCACGCTCTATTCGGGCATGCTCTGCGGCCCCGGCAACTACGGCTTCATCGCGCCGCCCTACGACGAGCGCCTGCGCTACGTCACGTGGCACATGCCCACCGCCTTCATGAAGGGCGTGGCCGGCGCGCGTGTGGAGTTCCTGCCGATTTCCTGGGGGCGCATCCACCGCTTCGTGCAGGACCTGCAGCCCGACGTCGCGCTCGTGAGCCTGTCGCCCGAGGAAGCCGGCGAATACAGCCTGGGCGTGAGCGTGGGTTATCACCGCAGCGCGATCCGGTTCGCGAAGACCGTGATCGCCGAGGTGAACGACCGCATGCCGCTCAGCTTCGGCGATTCGCGCGTCGCGCCTTCGGACGTCGACACGATCGTGAAGACCTCGCGCACGCTCGACCCCTTCGACCAGCCGACGACGCACGACCCCGTGCTCGCGACGATCGGCGACATCGTGGCCGAACTGATTCCCGACGGCTCGCCGCTGCAGATCGGCGTGGGCGGCATTCCCTCGGCGGTGCTGACCGGACTGAAGCGGCTGGGACGGCAGGTCACGCTGCATTCGATCATCACGGACGAGGGCGTGGATCTCGCGCTGGCCGGCGGCACCTGTCCGCTCGTGCCGGGCGGACCGACCATCGTGGCCGTCGAGACGCTCGGCACGCAGAAGTGCTTCGACTACATCGCGCGCAACGAGCGCGTCCACATGGTGCCCTCGACGCGCATGCAGAACCCGATGGAGCTCGGCAAGCTGCGCGGCTTCTGCTCGATCAATTCGTGCCTCGAGATCGACCTGCTGGGCCAGTGCGGCTCGGAGATGCTGGGCGGCAAGCAGATCAGCGGCATCGGCGGCAGCACCGATTTCATGGAGGGCTCGTGGCTCTCCGAAGGCGGCTTCAACGTCGTCGCACTGCCCTCGACGACCAACAAGGGCCACTCGCGCATCGTGCCCATGCTCGCCGGGGGCACGGCCGTGACGCTGCCCCGTCATGCGGTGCACACCGTGGTGACCGAGTACGGCATCGCGCGCCTGTTCAACCTGTCCGACCGGGACCGGCGCGATGCGCTGATCTCGATCGCGCACCCGGATCATCGCGCCGCGTTGCGGCGCGGCCAGCTCTAGTGTCCAGGGACCCGATGCGCAAGCTTCACTATGCCTGGATCGTCGCGGCGGTCACCTTCGCCACCTTGCTCGTCTCCGGCGCGATCCGCGCGACGCCGGGCCTGCTGATCGTTCCGCTCGAGCAGGAGTTCCACTGGTCGCGCGCGACGATCTCGTTCGCGGTGGCCGTGAACATCCTCATGTACGGCGCCATCGGCCCGTTCGCCGCCTCCATGCTGGAGTCGTACGGCCTGCGGCGCATGATGCTGATGGCGATGGTCCTCATCGCCACCGGCGTCGCGCTGACCCCGCTGATGCGCGAGCCCTGGCAACTGGTCGTGCTGTGGGGCGTGGTCGTCGGCGGCGGCACCGGGATGGCCGCCAACGTGTTGGCCGCCGTCGTGGCGGTGCGATGGTTCAGCACTCGGCGCGGATTGGTGACGGGCGTCCTCACGGCATCGGCGGCGGCGGGGCAACTGTTGTTCCTGCCGCTTTTCGCCGCCGTCATCTCCCACTTCGGCTGGCGCGCCATGGCGCTCACCCTCACCGGCGTGGCGCTGCTGCTGCTCGTGCCCATCGGGCTGTGGATGCGCAACCGGCCGGAGGACATCGGCCTGCGTGCCTATGGCGAGGCGCCGGATGCGCCCGTGGCCGCGCGAGCGCCCGCGGGCAATGCGATCTCGTCGGCCTTCGCCACCTTGAAGCACGTTTCGCGAAAGCGCGATTTCTGGCTGATCGCGGCAAGTTTCTTCGTCTGCGGCTTATCGACCAACGGCCTGATCGGCACGCACCTGATTCCGATGTGCAGCGACCGCGGCATCACGGAGATGGTGGCGGCGAGCATGCTCGCTTCGATGGCCATCTTCAACTTCATCGGCGCGACGGGCTCCGGCTGGCTCAGCGACCGGTACGATCCACGCAAGCTCCTGCTCGTCTACTACACGCTGCGAGGCATCTCGCTCGTCGTGCTGCCTTACGCATTCGATTCGTTCTTCACGCTTCTGCTGTTTACGATCTTCTACGGTCTGGACTGGATCGCGACCGCGCCGCCCACGGTGCGCCTGATCGGCGACGCCTTCGGCAAGAATCAGACCGGCGTGATCTACGGCTGGGTGCTGGTCGTCCACCAGATCGGCGGCGCGTCGGCCGCCTGGCTGGGCGGCGTGATGCGCGTGAACCTCGGCTCGTACACGCAGGCCTTCGTGATCTCGGGCGTGCTGTGCTTCGTGGCGGCCGTGGTCGTGATGCTCGTGGGGCGCGGCGGCGCCGCAAGCGGGCGGCCCATGCAGCTGTCGCCGCAGGCCGGCTGAGGACGGCGCGCTTGCGCGCGCCGCTTCGGCCCGGTCAGTGCAGCACCGGCTGCTGGCCGAGGCGTTCCTGCAGGCTGCGCACGGCTTCCTGCAGTCGGGTCATCTCCGCCATGGCCGCGTCCACCCGGTCGGCGGGAGCGCCCGCCTGCTGCAGGTCGAATGCACGTTCGAACGCGCTTTCGGCGTGGCGGCTGGTCGCGGCGAGTTGCGAGCGCAGGCGGCACATGTCCGCGACGGCTTCGGTGTTCACGGCGACGGCTTGGGTGTTCACTGCCACGGCTTCGATGTTCATCGTGTTCCCCTGGGGGCGTTGTTGATGGAACGAAGTGTCGGCCCGGCCCGCGCGCCGTTCGTGTAGGCCGCGTCGCCTCGATGGCGTCGTCCGCTGCCGGGGCGCGCCCGTCGCGATTTCCATCGGCTGAATTGCGCCTGCATTGCAATGCGCGCCGGCCTACGGCCGCGTTGGCTGTGCGGGCCCTGGTGGCATCGGTTGCGCCCACGCGCGACGGCGAAAACCGGCTCTTTCGCGCCGGGGCCGCGTCGCCCACCATTGCATCATGAACACCTCGAACACTCCCCGCACCCGCCAGCGCACGCTCGCCGCGCAACCGGCGGCCGCCCTGCATCATGCGGCGAGCGACATGGGAGAGGGCCCTGCGTTCCGACGCGGCTTCGCCGATGCCGGCCTCGCCTCGCACGCCGGTGGGGGCGCAGCCGGTCGCCGCCTTGAGCGCCTGCTCCTGGTTGCGCGGCAGATGCAGCAGCACTGAGAGGCGAGGGCGAGGCGGCCGCAGGGCGACGCGCCTTGCGGGCCTACCTTGCCTTGCGCAGCACCTGCTTCGCCATCTCGAGGTGCAGCAGTTCCACCATCTTCCCGTCGAGATTGATCACCCCCTTGCCGGCATTCGCCGGATCCGCGAAGGCGGCGACGATGGCCTGTGCCTCGGCCACGGCCTCCGGCGAGGGCGAGAAGATGCGGTTCGCGGGCTCCACCTGGGTGGGGTGGATGAGCGTCTTGCCGTCGAAGCCCATCCGCTGGCCCTGCAGCGCCTCGGCGTCGAAGCCCTCGACGTTGCGGAAGTCGTTCCACACGCCGTCGAGGATCGCGACGCCGTTCGCCTTGGCGGCGAGCACCGCGCTCATCAGCCATGGCAGCATGAACTGTCGCCCGTGCGCCATCGTGACGCCCGTTTCGCGCGCGATGTCGTTGGTGCCGATCACCAGGCAGTCGACCGCGGCCGAAGCGCCATGGCGCGCCGCTGCGATGTTCGCGACCTGCAGCAGGCCCTGCGCCGTTTCGATCATGCACCACAGGGCCGTCGTCCCCGGGCCGAGCGCGGCGTCCAGGGCGCGGCGCAGCGCGGCCACTTCATCGGGATGCGAGACCTTGGGCGCGAGCAGGGCGTCGGGGCGGCAGCGCTTCACCGCTTCGAGGTCGGCGGCGAAGTCGGGCGAGCCGACCGCGTTGGTGCGGATCACGTTCGCGGCGGAGGCGCTCACGGGGCCGCTGGCGAAGGCTTCGACGAGATTGCGGCGTGCCTCGTCCTTGACCTCGGGCGCGACCGCGTCCTCGAGGTCGAAGACCACGGCATCGGCGGGGAGCGTGCGCGCCTTGTCGATGGCGCGCTTGTTGGTCGCTGGGAGGTAGAGGGCGGAGCGCAGCGGGCGCGAGGTGTCGGTGGTCATGGGCGGGTACGCGTGTCGTCGATCGCGAGAACGAAATTCATGTCGCCAGAAGGCGCGGCTGCCGAGCCTTGCCTCGGCGGACTTTTTTGCCCTTCTTGGCTTTCGCGGTCCTGTTGACCTTCACCGCCTTCGCCGATTTCGCGGCCTTCGCGGACTTCACAGACTTCACAGCCTTCACGGACTTGTCGGATTTCACGGACTTGAAGGACTTCACTGCCGCGACGTCCTTCAAGGCCAGCCCTGCCTTCCCTGCTTTCGCGCGCCGGGCCACGGCCTCGACCGGCGGGGGGGGCCGGCGCGACCGCGGGTGCGGATGGGGGCGCCGGCTGGAACCACAGGGTGTAGTCGCGCACGACCTCGCCGCCCGGCCAGCGGGCACGGAGAAGCAGGTCGACGAACTCCTTGTCGACCGGCTGGCGCGTGGCGACGCGCGCGACATACCGGCCATCGTCGCGCCGGACGACGGATACTTCGGCATCCTCCAGCGCAGGGTGCAGGTCCAGTCCCACCTTCCGGAAGGTCTCGGCCGGCGCCACACCGATCTGGAGCGCGGCTGCGTCGTCGGCCGTGACGTCGGGCAGCTCGACTTCCGCGCGCACCGGCTCCCCGGAATGCGATTGGACCGCGATTCGTCCGAGCCCCAGCGCGGTGGCGTCCTCGCCGAGGCCGACGAGGGTCAGGAAGATCATCGCGAGGGTGGCGATGGAAACGATGGGCACTGCGCGAAATTCCTCCGGCCGCCATTCGGCCTGCAATCCTCGTAGTGGAGCACACCTCGCGGTGCGCGTCATCGCGCGGGAAGCGTCAGGCTGCGGAAAAATTGAAGTAGTGATCCCGCACGGCCGCAGAAGTCGCCGTGGCCGCGTGCTCCAGCTCGCTCACGAGCGCCGCATCGAGCGCGCTGGCGTGCTCGATGCGAGCCGCGATGCTGGCGACCCGGGCGAAGCCGAGCGTGCCGGCCGAACCCCTGAGCTTGTGCGCCTCGGACCGGACGAGCTGCGCCTCGGCCCGGCCCGACTTGAGCGTGATGCAGAAGCGTTCGCAGGCGGCAAGTCCCGCTTCCACCAGCACGCGCACCTCCTGGGCCGGCAGATAACGCTCCATCACGCCGATGGCCTTGCTCTCCACCAGCGGAAGGTCGGCGGAGGTCGAGGTCGTGATCGAAGTCGTCATGCGCGGTATTCCAGTCGTGGTCGGAAGCCGCAAATTTAGGCGAGGGACCGCGGAGGCGCTTAGGGCTCTTGCCTACCCGGCTTAAGCGGTTGGTACGAAGACGGAGGGGCGGGAGCCCGAATGGAGGGGGACGCAGGAACACGCAACCGCATGAAGATCGCGAACACGTCTTCACTCCCGCTTCATCATGAACTTCATCTGCGGATGCGCCGCCATGCCGGCTTCGACCCACACGCCCATCAAGCAAATGGGCGCGGCACGCGGACCTGTCTCGCCGGATCAGGTTCTGTTCGACACCGACCCGCTTTTTCTCCGGGTGGCCGGCAGCCTGCCTTCGCCGCAAGCGCAGGCCTTCCGTGACGCTCGCTACGAGCTGGAGCTGATGTGCGGCTGCCTGGCCAGCGAAGTCCCCCAGGCGGATCGGCGTTCGGTGGTCGAGTTGTGCAACAGGCTGCTCCACCTCGCGGGCGTATCGCGGCGACTCGCCGACACGCCCGACGACGGCACGCGGGCGCGGGCCGCGCTGAAATACATCAAGGCGCACGTCAACGAACGGGCGGCGGCGGATTACTCGCCGCCGCCGAAAAACGGCGAGGTGATCGCGGACATGATCCGCCACGACCTGAGCCGGATGCCGAAGTGGCTCGGCAGGTTGCATGGACTGGACCCGTCGATGGCCGCCGACCTCCGGCCGGTCGCCGCGGAACTTCAGGGACGCGTGGAGAGCATGGGTGTCGCAGCCGGTCGCAACGACGTCCGGCTGCTGAAGGACGAGTATCACGAACTGAAGCGCATCGTCGAACTGTCCGCAGCGGACCTCTGCGCGAACCTGCGCCACCGCCCGCCCGGGTCGCTTCGCAACGAGCTTCAACGCACCGCCGCCCTGCTTCAGGAGATGCTGGAGACCCTCACGGTTCGGGACTACGAGCTCGGGCGCCTGATCGACGATCCGGGCTACGAGGCGCATGTCGCCATGGCGCTGCGGATGGCGCGGCAACCCCTCGACGTCGTGGAAGAGGAGAGTTGACGACGCGGCGCCGAATTCCCCAGGTCTAGGCGACGCTCTGCCTCAGGAATTGCATGAGGATCGGCGTGAATTCCTCCGGGTTCTCGGCCCACGGGTAGTGCCCCGCGCCGGAGACGACGTGGAATTCGGACCGCGGGATCAGCGCCGTGAGCCGGCGCATGCCTTCCGCGTAGCCGACCTTGTCGACCTCGCCCGCGACGAGCAGCGTGGGCACGTGCAGGGCGCGCAGGGCGCCGACCGCGTCTTCGTCCTTGTAGGCCTGCACCGCCTTCACCGAGGCCTGCACGGCGGCGGGCGGCGTCTGCATCGCGACCTGGCGAACGACGTCGACGTCGGGCCCGGATGCGCCCGCGCCGAACATCGAGTTCACCAGCGCAAGTTGCGCGTCGAGCGGACTCGTGCCGGGTGGCGGCGGCGCGGAACGCGCCTTCACGAACGCCGCCTGTTCCTCCGGCGTGCGGTTGCCGAAATAGCCGATGGTGGCCGTGATGACGGCCGCATGCACGAGATCCTTCACCTTGCCCGCGAGACGCGGCGTGATCTGGCCGCCCATGCTGTGGCCGAAGATCACGTTGCGCTCGCCCGCCGTCGCGCGCACGAGCCGCGCACCGGCTTCGGCGACGCTGTCGAAGCTGTGGTTCGCATCGAGCGCGGAGAGGCCGTAGCCGGGCGCATCCCATGCGATGACGCGATACCCTTCGGCGACGAGGCGCCGCGTGAGCGGCCGCCAGTATTCCTTGGCGCCGTAGATGCCGTGCAGCAGGTAGACGGTGACGCGGCCGGCGTCGTGGGTGATCGTGTGGTCGGGAAGATGCGCCATGCTTGATTCCGTGAGCCGTGACTGTTCGGAGGTCACCGCGGAACCGGCTTTGCCGGGCCGCTGGTGGCGCCCCCTCGAGGGGGAAGCGCCGTAGGCGCTTCGGGGGTGGGCCAAGATACACCGCCCATGCTGCAGCGCAGGCCGGCCGTGGGTTCGTAGCAGACGACGCGCGCCTTCGCGCCCGCGGCGGCGCCCCAGGCGACGAACCACGCGATGAGCTCCGGCGTGCCGCCCGCGCCCGCTTCGCGCATGCGCTCGAGCGTGCATTCGTCGAACGCCTTGCGCGTATCGCCGGACTCGAGCAGCGAGAGGAACCAGCGGTCGAACGCCTCGTCGATCTCGAAATAGCGCGGCCCGCCCGGGTCGTGCGACAGGCCGCCCGTGCCCATCAGCGCGACGCGCAGCCCGGCGGGCAAATCGTCGCGGATGGACTGCGCGAGCTTCTCGCCGACCTCGAAGCAGTGCCGCGGCGTGGGCACCGGCGGCACGAGGCAGTTCATGTGGATCGGGACGAACGGGATGTCGAACCGCGGCGTGAGCGTCGCGAGCGGCACGGAGAAGTTGTCGTCGAAGAGCAGGTCGCTGCGGAACGCGAGCGAGACGCCGCGCCGGTCCATCGCATGCACCAGCGCCTGCGCGACGTCGGGCCGCCCCTTCACCTCGTAGGGAGGCAGCGCGAGCCAGTCCTGGAACCACGCGGCGGGACCTGTCCACTGCGCCGCGGTGCCGATGCAGAAGTCCGCCGGGTTGTCGAAGGGCAGGTTGAGCAGGTGGTCGTTGCCGAAGCCGATGAGCACGTCGGGCTTCGCCTCGTGGAGCAAACGGCCGAGTTCGGCATAGCCGGCGGTGAGGTTCGCGCGCTGCGACTCCGTGGCCTGGTGGAACCAGCCCGTCATGCCGGGCGCATGCGCGAGCGCGAAGGAGCACACGAGCTCAGCCACGGGGGGAATCCTCCACCAGTGCCTTGCGGTAGGCATCGACCGCCGCGCCCGCATGGTTGTTGCGCGAACCGTGGAAGAGCCGCGTGACCTGCGTGATGAAGTAGGGATGCAGGCCGAGCGCCAGCATGCGCTTGAGATCCTGCGCGCGGAAGGCCTCGCGCTCGTCGTCGCCGAGGGCGTAGTCGCGCATCAGGCCTTCGAGGTCGGCGGCGAAACGCGCCACCAGCGCCGGGTCGCGGCGCACGTCGAAGATCATCCGGTTGGAAGGCAGCGTCCGCTTGAAGTCGGCGAGGCTCATCGCGGCACCCGTACTCGATTATCTTTCATCGAATCGATTATCTGCGGCGCA
Source organism: Ramlibacter sp. (assembly GCF_050250995.1). Taxonomy (GTDB): domain Bacteria; phylum Pseudomonadota; class Gammaproteobacteria; order Burkholderiales; family Burkholderiaceae_C; genus Ramlibacter. Next base: position 198,957 of record NZ_JBFWNP010000002.1, on the reverse strand, counting down.
GTCGGGCTGTCAATCGTTCAGTGGCGGCCTACACAGCAAAGCGCGCGCCGCCCACTGCGCCCTCGCCGTCGCGACGGTAGCTTCCTCGACGATGGCGAAGGAACGCAAACACGGCAACGGCAACGGCAACGACAGCGGCCCGGACAAGGATGCCGATGAGCCGCAACGCGACACGCGCGGCGGGTCCCCGGGGGGCTTCGTGCGCGTGCGCGGCGCACGCGAACACAACCTGAAGAACGTCGATGTCGAGGTCCCACGTAACGCGATCGTCGTCTTCAGCGGCGTCTCGGGTTCGGGCAAGTCCTCGCTCGCCTTCGGCACGATCTTCGCGGAGGCCCAGCGCCGGTACCTCGAATCGGTGTCGCCGTACGCCCGCCGGCTGATCGACCAGGCGGGCGTGCCCGACGTCGACGCGATCGAAGGCCTGCCGCCCGCGGTGGCGCTGCAGCAGCAACGCGGCACGCCGAGCGTGCGCTCGTCCGTGGGCAGCGTCACGCAGATCTCGAACCACCTGCGCATGCTCTATTCGCGCGCCGGGCGCTACCCGGCGAAGCAGCCGATGCTCTTCGCCGAGGATTTTTCGCCGAACACGCCGCAGGGCGCGTGTCCGCGCTGCCACGGGCAGGGCTCGGTGTACGAGGTGACCGAGGCCTCGATGGTGCCCGACGATTCGCTGACGATCCGCGAGCGCGCCATCGCCGCCTGGCCGCCCGCCTGGCATGGACAGAACCTGCGCGACATCCTCGTCACGCTGGGCTACGACGTCGACATTCCCTGGCGCGACCTGCCGCGCAAGGAGCGCGACTGGATCCTGTACACCGACGAGACCCCCACGGTGCCGGTCTATGCCGGGTTCACGCCGAAGGAGACGCGCGCGGCGCTGAAGCGCAAGCTCGACCCGAGCTACATGGGCACGTTCACGAGCGCGCGCAACTACGTGCTGCAGACCTTCGCGACCACGCAGAGCGCGCTGATGAAAAAGCGCGTGTCGCAGTACATGGTGGCGAGCCGCTGCCCGTCGTGCGAGGGCAAGAAGCTCAAGCGCGAAGCCTTGTCGGTGACCTTCGCCGGGCTCGACATCGGCGCGCTGTCGCACCTGCCGCTGACGGCGCTGGCCGAAGCGCTGCGGCCGACGGCCGAGGGGCGATTCGACGAAGGCGAGGGCGGAACACGCATCACCCGCGAGGCCTCGCGCGCAGCCAGCCGCGAGCGCGTCGCGCACGGCGGCGCATCGCATGCCGCCGCGCCGGACGTGCGCCTGACGCCGCATCTGTCCGAGGAAAAGCGCATCGCGGCGCAGCGGCTCGCGCACGAGGTGCTGATGCGTGCCGACACGCTCGTCGAACTCGGGCTCGGCTATCTCTCGCTCGACCGCGCCACGCCCACCCTGTCGCCGGGCGAGCTGCAGCGCCTTCGGCTGGCGACGCAGCTCGTGTCCCAGCTCTTCGGCGTGATCTACGTGCTCGACGAGCCCTCGGCCGGCCTGCATCCCGCCGACAGCCAGGCGCTGCTCGCGGCCCTGCGCCGGCTGAAGGCGGCGGGCAACACGGTCTACGTGGTCGAGCACGACATCGGCACCATGCGCCAGGCCGACTGGCTCGTGGACGTCGGCCCGGAGGCCGGCGAGCAGGGCGGCCGGGTGCTGTACAGCGGGCCGCCCGCGGGTCTCGCGCAGGTCGCCGAATCGCAGACGCGCCGCTACCTGTTCGACGAAGTGCCGCTGGCGCGCTCACGATTGCGCGAGGCGCGCGGATGGCTGCGACTGCACGGCATCACGCGCAACAACCTGAATGCGCTGGAAGCGGAGTTCCCCGTCGGCTGCCTCACCGCCGTCACCGGCGTGTCCGGCTCCGGCAAGTCGACGCTGGTGAGCCAGGCCCTGCTGGACCTCGTCTCGCGCCATCTCGGCAGCGCATTGCCGGCATCGGAAGAGGACACCGGGGAAGTCGATGCGCCCCGCGTGGATGCGGGCGGCACGCTCGGCGGCGACCTGCACGCGATCCGCCGCCTGGTGCAGGTGGACCAGAAGCCGATCGGCCGCACGCCCCGTTCGAATCTCGCCACCTACACCGGCCTCTTCGACGCCGTGCGCAAGCTGTTCGCCGCGACGCCCGAGGCGCGCAAGCGGCGCTACGACGCGGGCCGCTTCTCGTTCAACGTGCCGAAGGGCCGATGCGCCACATGCGAGGGCGAGGGCTTCGTCTCGGTCGAGCTGCTCTTCATGCCGAGCGTGTACGCGCCGTGCCCCGACTGCCATGGCGCGCGCTACAACGACAAGACGCTGGATGTGACGTACAAGGGCCGCAACATCGCCCAGGTGCTGGGGTTCACCGTCGACGAGGCGCTCGGCTTCTTCGCCGACGAGCCGGCCGTCGCGAAGCCGCTGCAGGTGCTGCAGGACATCGGTGTCGGCTACCTGCGCCTCGGCCAGCCGGCCACGGAGCTGTCCGGCGGCGAGGCGCAGCGCATCAAGCTCGCGACCGAGCTGCAACGCGCGCACCGCGGCGACACGCTGTACGTGCTCGACGAGCCGAGCACCGGCCTGCACGCCGCCGACGTGGACCGGCTCATGGCGCAACTCGACCGGCTGGTGGACGAAGGCAACACCGTGGTGGTGGTCGAGCACGACATGCGCGTGGTCGCGCGTGCGGACTGGGTGGTCGACATCGGGCCGGGGGCGGGTGCCGAAGGCGGGCGGATCGTGGCGAGCGGCAGGCCGGACGCGGTGGCCCGCTCGCGCGAAAGCCGTACCGCGCCGTTCCTGCGCGAAGCCCTCGGCAAGGCGCGGTGAGAAACTTCGCAACTTCTAAGGCGGCGTGTCCTCGCCAGCAGCGGATGCAGCGTAGATTGTGAGAATCAGCTCGCTGTCGTCGTCCATTCGATAGACTGGTCGCGTCCCCGCAAGTTGCTCACTCTTGTTCAAAATGATGGATACGCCTTCGCCGCGCTTGTCCATGATTCGGCTGCGTGGTCCTGCATCCGTGCCATCGGGCACCGGGCATCGGGCCAAAAGACTAGTCAGCGCCTCGTTGCGCGCGGCCTGACGATAGGGGAGGCTGTCCGTTGTCATCGTGTTGGGAAGCATGCCGGGGGAATACAGCTCCAGCCGATCGTCGAATTGCCGCAAGCGAATCTTCGCTCCGGCCATGGAATAGTCGCGATGCGCGACCGCGTTGGTCACGGCTTCGAAGACCGCCAGCATGTCGAACTGCGGAAGGTCTTCGCGTCCCCCGGTCGCCCGTTTGCGAGCGGGAACCTGCATATTCTTTCTGACGAAGGCGCAGGCGTCCGCGATCTGCAGATCGAGCGGTCCGTAAATGTCCTGGGCATCCCTCTGATAACTTGTGTCGCCGCTCGGCACAGCATTGATGCCGCGGTAGGCAACTGCCTGAATGAATGCGTTCGTCAGATGCTGCTGTGGCTTTTTGGACCCCATCAGAAGTCCGGCCACCGTTGGCCGCCAGACCTTCTGTTCGTCTTGAGCGGCCATCGCCAGCTTACCCAATAACACCTCGGGCGGTTCGCTGGCCTGCGACGAGGAGGCGAAGCGGCGCCATAGTGCGTCGTCGAGTTCGGTAAGCACTGCGCGCGGCACAGGGGTTTCGTCGAATCGGATCAGGCGGGACTGGCTGCGCTGCTGAAACAGCCTGGCCAGATGGTCTGGGGCAATCGGACGTTTCGAAGAGCCCACCCGATGCAGATAGCCGCTGGGACTTTGATGAACGAAAAGGCTTCGGCTGACCTCCACGCGAATCACGGGTTGCTCCGTGCCGCCCAGATCGGGGAGGCTTATCCGCTCGATGATCGGCGCAAGCGTCGGTCTGATCGAATCCTCGCATGCCTGCCGAAGCAGGGCTTCGACGGGGTCGAGACGATCGATCGGAATTCCGACGACTTCGCGCGCGTCGTTGACTCCCAAGAGCAGCACACCACCTGCGCTGTTCGCAAAGGCTGCCAGTTCGTCCGCCACCGATTCCTGGCTGGGGCCTCTCACAGTGGAACCGGCAAAGCGCACTTCCTTCAGCTCGAGATAGCTGTCTTCGCCCAGTCGGATCTTTTCAAGCAACTCGCTGCGTGTGTTGAGCATGTCAGGCCTTGCGTCCCAGACGCTTCCAACGCCGGCTGAAGGCTTCCCGTCCGCCTTCCATGACCCGGCATACTTCTTCGCGCACGGGCTCGTCCTGCAGGGATCCCTTCTTCATCACCCGGCATTGTCCCCCACTAAACTCCATGACGTGCATCATCTCGGCGTCGCCGTTGACGACCACGTTGGCATTGTGCGTCACCACGATCAATTGGCGACGGAGCTTGTTCTCGCGAATCTGCCGGACAATCAAGTCGTAGATCAAGTGATTGTCCAAGTCATCCTCGGGCTGGTCGAGGACGAGGGGTTCTTCTCCGAACGCGAGCAGAAATGCCAGCAGCGCCGCCGATCGTTGTCCCTGGGACCCTTCGCTGATCGACTTCCACTCGGAACCCTGCCAGTACTCGATTCGTAAGTCGTCTTGCGGAAACCAGGTTCCGAGGTGGTCGGCGAACTCGGGCTTCTCGTTCTTGCGCTCGAGGTAGTTTCGAAAATGTCCCTTAAGCCGGATGTCGCGACTCGTCAATTGTCGTTTCACGTCTTCCAAAATTTCCAGTTTGCTGCCCTCGGATGCCTGCGCGAGATTCCACGCCAGACCGCTGGAAGGCTCGCCATCGGTTGACGCGAGGATGTCATCTGCGAATCGCTCGTCCACGGCGTCGATCAGTTCGCGCAACTCTCTTGCGATTCGACGCGCATCGAAGCCGAAGGGCACGACCGTAATGCGGACATGCTCGTTGCTCTGCAATGCCCGTGCGACGAACTCCTTGCGCCGGTTGGTGATGGCCTGACGACGCTCCAGCAGGAGCGTCTGCTGCGACTCGATTTGCCGTTGCAGTGCGTCGCGGTCGCCGGCCATCAGTCGCATCGATTTCAGTTGTTCTTCCAACTGCTGTCCTTCCTGTGTCAGCCGCGCGAACGCCTGCGGATCACCCACCCCCTGCTCCGCAAGACGAATCTGCAGTTCGGCATTCGCAGCGCGCGCCGCGTCCACTCGCGCTCGCCACGCCAGCACCCGTTCGTCATGCGCGGACGTGGCGACGAGATCTTTGAGCGTCTGAGCCTCCATCTGAAGTCGCGCTCGCAGTTCCTGCACGGCCCGATCGACGTGAGAGCGCCACGCGAGAATGTCGACGTCGACGCTCGCGAAGTGCTGGGGGGGCCAGTCGTCCAAGACAAGGCGTTCTGCGGCTTCGCGGAGTACGGCCTCGCCGTCGCGCAACTGCGCGAGTGTCGATTCAACTTCACGATTCTGCTGTTGGCCCCGAGCGTAGGACTGCAGGACCGCAGCATGATCCGCCTGGACGAATGCGCCCAATTTTCGTTCGACTTCCTGACGCTTGCGCTCGAGTTCGGGCACCGCGCCAAGTTTCCCATCGAGTTCGCGCAGCCGTGCTCGCAAGGTGAAGAGGGTCCGCCGGGCTTCCTCGAACGCCTGTCCCGAGGGCTCGACTCCTGCCGCCTCGTCGACGATCTTTAGCAGGCTTTGACGTCCGCTGCCTGCCAACGCCGCGATCTGACCCTGAGAAAAGATGCGGACGGGAAATCGTGACGGATTGATGCTTTGGCTGGCTGAGGGCCGCCACGCAGCGCCGTCCCATTCCTCGACCGAAGGGCCTTGACCATCTTCGCGCCAACGCAGCCGCAGGCGAAGGTCTTCGTTCGCCCACTCGACACGGACTTCAGTCTTTGGTGTGAGTGCGCCCTTTCGAAAGGACGTGAATTGGTCGCGCGGACCGCTGGAGTCGGGGAGTTGAGTCACTTCCAACTCGCGCCGCGTCGCCAGTCGCAACGCATGAACGATCGTGGATTTTCCGGTTCCACGTCCGCCGACTATGGCGTTGAAATATGGAGTCAGTGTCAACCGCACTGGATCGGGTCTACCGATCACGCGTCCTTCCAAAATTTCCACGGCTTCGATCATGTGGGCGGGCACGTGAAACGGATCGAAGCCTTGCGAGTCCTCGCTGCGACGGACCGACACGTCGTTGCCGTCCAGCAGCGCCAAGCGAAGTCCTTCCAGTGTCGGACTCGCCATCTTCACCCACGTAAAACGGGTGCCGGGGACGTTCGCGCCACGGAAGCTGTGACAGTCACTGCCGAGAACGCGGGCCAGCGGCTCGACGAGGCGCTGGACAGCCTGGGGAACTGGATTGGCCGTATCGCACCACTCGATCGCGAGCAGCCCGTTCACTTCAAGCGCTTGTGTTACCCATGCGGCGCTCAAGGCGCATTGACGTGTACCGGGCTTGACCCGGAGGAGCCCATTTCCGGCGTCTGCATGCGCGGGGATCGGAATGCCCCCGGCACTCAGCACTGCCTCGATGACCTGGGGCAAGCCCATCCGCGTCTGGCCTTCTCGATCGCCCTTCGAACTGTCGTAGTCGACTCGTCCCAGCAGGGAGTCGATTCGGCTAGCGTCCGAATCGGGCTCGAACAACGCCAGAACATGGACGCCGCCTTGCACCGAAAGTTCCACGCCCGGGAATAGTGTCAACTCGCGAAACCCCGTCGGCGGACGCCCTTGATCCGCAGCCGATTTCATTTCGGCATAGGCAGCCTTGAGCCGGTCGATCCATGCACCGCTGTTGTGATCCGTGACGGCCACGCAGTCCACTTCCGCGGCCATGTACTTCAGCAACCATTCCGGGGGCGTCAAATCCAGACCCTCCCGATGCCAGGGGGTATCTGTCGAAGCAGGCGTGTGCGTGTGGAAGTCGAACTTCCACCAGCGTGATCCCGGATAATTCAGGGTGATGTTGGTCATGATATGTGGCCCCTCGGACGTCCGGCTTCCGTTGCGAACCGACGGACCCGGCTGCATCGATTACGTGTTTGGATTACGCCAGTTCGCGACGTCGAATTCTGACCGATCCCGCTGGGGTTCGAGGCGGTCGCTCTTCCCGGTTCGCGTCGAACAGGTCCGCTGCGCTAGAGTCGTCGCCCATGACCGACCTCCGCGCCTTCCCCATCACGAAGAAGTGGCCCGCGCGCCACCCCGACCGGCTGCAGGTGTATTCGCTGCCCACGCCCAACGGCGTGAAGGTGTCGATCGTGCTGGAGGAGACGGGCCTGCCCTACGAGATGCACAAGGTCTCGTTCGACAGCAACGACCAGATGTCGCCGGAGTTCCTGTCGCTCAATCCGAACAACAAGATCCCGGCGATCCTCGATCCGGACGGTCCCAGCGGCAAGCCGTTCGCGCTGTTCGAGTCGGGCGCGATCCTCGTCTACCTCGCTTCGAAGACCGGCATGCTGATGCCGCGCGACGATCCGGGCCGATTCGAAACGTTGCAGTGGCTCATGTTCCAGATGGGCGGCATCGGCCCGATGTTCGGCCAGGTGGGCTTCTTCCACAAGTTCGCCGGCAAGGACCACGAGGACAAGCGTCCGCGCGACCGCTATGTCGCCGAGTCGAAGCGCCTGCTGGGGGTGCTCGACGGGCGCCTCAAAGGCCGGGCGTGGATCATGGGCGACGACTACGGCATCGCCGACATCGCGACCTTCCCGTGGATCCGCAACCTCGTGGGCTTCTATGGCGCGGGGGACCTCGTGGGCTTCGAAGAGTTCGGCGAGGTGAGGCGCGTATTCGATGCCTTCGTGAAGCGGCCGGCGGTGGAGCGTGGGCTGAATATTCCGCCGCGTTGAAAGCGGGATCGCTGGATTCACGCCTTCGCGGGAATGACGGAAGTCACGCCTGCCAGACGCCGTAGCCCATCGCCCGCAGCGCGATGCCGAGTTCCACCTCCATCGCCTTCGCATCCGCGTAGCGCATCGGGTTGTAGCGCTCGTACAGGGCGGGCAGCAGGCGCAGGCCGTACTCGCGCGCATAGGCGTTCGCCTGGATGCCCGCCTTGTGCCGGTCGAAGCGCAGGTCCGGGTCGAGCCCCGTCATGCCGACGTACACGAAGGGCTTGCCGAGAAGGTAATCGGGATTGGCGCGGCGAAAGCGCGCGACGTTCCACACACGGTCGTCGAGCTCGACGACATACACGTGGTAGTGAAGTCGCGAGCGTCGAGAGGGGCGGGGGGGCGGGGCTGCGCGTGCCATGCGCGCTACGATAGCGCCATGGAAGAAGAAGCCTCCGCGCGTCCCGCGCTCCCCGACCGCCTCTCGATCGATCCCCGCAGCCCGCACCACGTGGCGGACGTGTTCAGGCACGACGTCGGCATCCGCTTCAACGGCAAGGAGCGCGAGGACGTCGAGGAATATTGCGTGAGCGAAGGCTGGGTCCGCGTTCCCGCGGGGCGAACGGTCGACCGCAAGGGCCAACCGCTCATGATCAAGATCAAGGGGAAGGTCGAGGCCTTCTACAAGTAGCGCGAGAGCCTCAGCGGCTGGCGACGCAGGTGCGGGCCTGGACGAAGCCGTTGGCGCTCTTCGGCTGGCAGGACCGCTGTGACGCGACCACGCGTTCGTACGTGACGCACACTTTCATGTATTTCTGGTACTCGGCGCCCTTGAGGCCACGGGCCTCCTGCTTGCACAGCGCGTGGACGCTGTGAGCTGCGGCCGGCGTCCCGCACAGGGCCAGGACAGTGAGCGCACCGATTGCCTTCAACATGTCGACCTCCTCTGTCGATGCGGATGATTCGAACATCGCGACATCGCCGCGTCCACTGTCAGAATTGACGAACCCTTGCGCCGCCGTTAACTAAAGGCTTTGATTGTCACGGAACGTTACCATTGAAGAGTATGGACACACAAATGGACCCCGGAAGGAAGCGGTTTCGCACGGGCATCGTTGTCGCGGCGACGCTCGTCGTGGTGGTAATGGCGGTGCTGGCCGCGGTCAAGACCCAGGAGCGAAAGCCCGCGCGCACGGCCGTCCCGGCGGTCGCGGCGGTGCCGCAGACGCCCGTGCCCCCGCCGCAGGAAGTCGATGGCGCCACGTCGGCCGAGCTCACGCTTGCGCCGCAAGCCGGGCCGCTCAAGGTCGACCTCGCGGCCATCTCCGATGCGCGCCTCGAACCCGGCGGCTCGATCGAGATCGACGTGTTCGCGAACGGACAGAAGTGCAACGGCAAGCGCTACCCGCGCGAGGCGAACCAGGGGCCGGGCTACACGCTCTCGATGGCCTGCAACGACGTGGCGCTTCAGCCCGGCGTGGCACACACGTTCCGCGCGACGCTCTCCGTGGACAAGGGCACCGCGAAGTCCTTCAAGCTGCGCGCGAACTACCACCACTGATCGGCGGCGGGACGCGCCGACGTTTCCGTCGGCTCGCTCGCGCAGCGTGTCCATGCACGCAAGAGTGGATGCAGTCCTACAGTGAGGCCGAGTTGCACCGCTTACGTTGTGCAACTCGGAGACCTCGACGATGACGCAGACGCAAACTCCTCGCGAATTCCACGACAGCGACCCTTCCTTCATCCGCCGGCCGGCGCACGATCTGTTCGATTGGGGCGGGCGCATTGGGCTCACGCACCGCGAGATGCTGGACGCGGTGGCGGATGGCCTGATCCGTCCGGCCGACGCGCAGCGCCTGATCGGCGATGAGAAGCGGCCGCGGCCGGCGCCGGACATCACGCTGCCGTGAATGCACCGCGCTCGCTCGACGCGCGCCTGACCGAGCAGCGCAATCCGCGCACGGCGCGCATCGACCAGCTCGCGACGCTGGAAATCGTCGACCTGATCAACGCCGAGGACCGCATGGTCGCCGCCGCCGTCGGCGAGGAGCGCCAGCAGATCGCTCGCGCGATCGACATCGTGGTCGAGTGCCTGCGCGCGGGCGGGCGGCTGTTCTACGTGGGCGCCGGCACTTCGGGGCGGCTGGGCGTGCTCGATGCGTCGGAGATGCCGCCCACGTACCGCACCGACCCCGCGCTCGTGCAGGGCATCATCGCCGGCGGGCTCGACGCGCTAGTGCGCGCGCAGGAGGGCGCGGAAGACCATGCCGGCGACGGCGCGGCGGCGATGGACGAGAAGAACGTGGACGCCCGCGATTTCGTGCTGGGGATCGCGGCCTCGGGCACGACGCCGTACGTCCACGGCGCTCTGCAGCGCGCGCGCGAACGCGGCGCGCGAACGGGCTTCCTGCTGTGCTCCTGGCCCTCCGAGGCGCTGATGAAGACGCACGACGTCGTGATCGCGCCGCTCGTGGGGCCCGAGGTCATCACGGGTTCGACCCGCATGAAGGCCGGCACCGCGACGAAGATCGTGCTGAACACGATCAGCACGGCCGCGATGGTGAAGCTCGGCAAGGTCTACGGCAACCTGATGGTCGACCTGCAGGTCACCTGCCAGAAGCTGCAGGACCGCGGCGAGCGCATCCTGATGGCGACGGTGGGCGTCTCGCGCGAGGAGGCGCAGCGCCTGCTCGACGAGTCCGGCGGACACGTGAAGACGGCGATCGTGATGGCGAGCCGGTCGCTGGATGCGCAGGAGGCGCGGCAGCGGCTCGATGCGGCCGGCGGCTCGGTGACGGAATTGGTCGGTACCCTGCCTGTTGCGTGATCGGTCCAGCGCACATCCAGCGCCGGCGCGGGCTTGGCGCTGCTGCACCAAGCTTCTTCACAGCCTTGTCCACAGAATCTGTGGGTTCGCGGCTGTCACAACCCTACAACGAAGGACCCCACTGCTGCTGCGCAGCGTGACGAAAATTGGCCTGCGGGGCTTGCCCTCGCCGGGACGCCCCGGCGAAGACCGGTTCGCCGATCACTTGGCGGCGATGTCGGACTTGTTGTTGATGATGCGGCCCACCAGGCCGTATTCGATCGCTTCCTCCGCCGACAGCCAGCGGTCGCGCTCGATGTCGAGGACGACGCTGTCGTAGGGCCGGCCGGTTTCGCGCGAAATCGTGCGCGCGATGCGTTCGCGCGCCTTGATGATCTCCTGCGCGTGGATCGCGATGTCGCTCGCCGGGCCGCCCGCGCCGCCGGACGGTTGATGGATCAGGAAGCGGGTGTTGGGCGTGCAGAAGCGGCGCTCCTTCGGCACCGCAAGGTAAAGGTGCGTCGCCGCGCTGCCGACCCAGCCCGTGCCGATCATGTTCACGGGCGCGCCGATGAAACGGATGATGTCGTGGATGGCGTCGCCCGATTCGAGGTGGCCGCCGGGCGAGCTCACCAGCATGTCGATGGGCATCTGCGAGTCGGCATCGAGCGCGAGCAGGCGTCGCGCGATGTCGGCGGCGGACTTGTCCGAGATCGCGCCGAACACGAGCACCGTGCGGGCCTTGAAGGTCTTTTCTTCCAGGAAGTTCGTGCGCGGCTCCGAGGTGGAGGCGCCGGGGCCGGAGCCCGGTTCCTGCTCTTGCTCGTCGGGGTCGTTGTCGTAGACGTTCATTGTCGTGGTCCGTGGCGTCGAAAACCCGATCATGCACCAGCGGCGGGGCGCCGGACGGCAGGCGGGGAATGTCTCCTACAAGGACCGGCGGCGCTCGGGCCGAAACTCGGTGACACACCGCCGATTCGCCAACGCATCCAAGCAGGAACCGCCGTGGAACCTCTGCCCTTCAAGACGCTGCTGTACCGCTATTTCTTCTTCGGCTGGCTGTTCAAGGAGGTCGACAACGTCGATCCCTTCGAGCGCGGCCTCGCCCTCCATCACAACCGCCGCCAGGCCGCATGGCTGCCGAAGTACATGTTCCGATGGCTGGGCTGGTGTTTCTTCTTCTACGGCGTGGCCGGCGTGCTGGAGCTCGGCCTGGAACTCGACATCCTGCCGCGCTTCCTCTACGCCGCGAGCGCCGGCTGCCTGGCCTTCGGCGTCATGACCGCAACGGCGTGGCTGACGCTGACTCAAAAACGCCAGGAGCATTAGCGGAATTCTTCGACGGACGCGTGCCCGCGCCCCGCACTGCGCGGCCGGCAGGCGGAAGCTCAGGCCAGGCCCCGCGCGGCCAGCTCGCCGCGCACATCCTCGGGCGAGCGGACGAGCGCGGCCTGCAGGCCCAGCGCCCGCGCGGCGTCGACGTTGTCCGCGAGGTCGTCGAAGAACAGCACCTCCGGCGCGTCCACGCCCATGCGCTCGAGGGCATAGGCGAACGACGACGGATGCGGCTTGCGAAAGCCGATGTCGTGCGAGAAGAACGCCTGCTCGAACAGGCCGAGCGTGCCGGGGCACATTTTGTCGTAGGCCGCGATGTGCGTGGGGTTCGTGTTGGACAGCGCGTAGCAGGGCAGCCGCGAGCGGACGCGCTCGATCAGCGACACCGTCGGTGCGATGGGCGCCACGAACACGGCGTTCCAGCCGGCTTCGATGAAAGCATCGTCGCCATCGAGCGCCATCAGTTCGCGCACGTGCGCGAAGTACTCGTTCGCGGCAAGATGCCCCGTCTCGTGCGCCTGATAGGGCGCGTCGAAATGGAACAGCTCGCGCAGGCGCGCGGGCGGGTGCCGGGAGGCCTTCTCCCAGTGCGAAAGCGTGCGCTCGAAATCGACGTCGACGACCACGCCGCCGAGGTCGAAGAGCAGGGCGCGGATCGGCCCCGCTTCCCCGCGTGGCCTCAAACGTTCATCACCGACACGGCGCGCACGTTGAGGTACGCCTCCACGGCCTCGGGGCCGCCCTCGGAGCCGTAGCCCGAGTCCTTGATGCCGCCGAAAGGCATCTCGGCCGAGGGCAGCGCCGGCATGTTGATCCACAGCATGCCCACTTCGACCCTGCGCGACAGCAGGTCGGCGTTCTTCAGCGACTTCGTGAACGCATAGCCGGCCAGGCCGTAGGGCAGGCGATTCGCTTCGGCGATCGCGTCTTCCAGCCGCTCGAAACCGCGCAGCGCGGCGACGGGGCCGAAGGGCTCGTCGTTGAAGATCTTCGCCTGCAGGGGCACGTCGGCCAGGATGGTCGGCTGCCAGAAGTTGCCCGTGTCGCCGATGCGCTCGCCGCCCGCCAGCACCTTCGCGCCCTTCTCGACGGCGTCCTTCGTGATCTCGGTCATGGCGGTGAGCCGGCGCGGGTTCGCGAGCGGACCCATGTGCGTGCCCTCCTCGAGGCCGTCGCCGACCTTCAGGCCCTGTGCATGCTTGGCGAGCGCCTGCGCGAACTCGTTCTTGATGCTCTCGTGCACGAGGAAGCGGGTGGGCGAGATGCAGACCTGGCCGGCATTGCGGAACTTCGCCGCGCCCGCGGACTTCACGGCGGTGGCGATGTCGGCGTCCTCGCAGACGATCACCGGGGCGTGGCCGCCGAGCTCCATGGTCACGCGCTTCATGTGCTGGCCGGCCATCGCGGCGAGCTGCTTGCCCACCGGGGTGGAGCCGGTGAACGTGATTTTGCGGATGACGGGGTGCGGAATCAGGTAGCTCGAGATCTCGGCGGGGTTGCCGTACACGAGCTGCAGCACGCCGGGCGGGATGCCGGCGTCGATGAAGGCCTGGATCAGCGCGGCGGGGCCGGCCGGGGTTTCCTCGGGCGCCTTCACCAGCATCGAGCAGCCCGCGGCGAGCGCGGCGGCGACCTTGCGCACGACCTGGTTGATCGGGAAGTTCCAGGGCGTGAAGGCGGCGACGGGGCCGACCGGGTCCTTCAGCACCATCTGCCGCACCGCGAGGTTGCCGCGCGAGGGCACGATGCGGCCGTAGACGCGGAAGCCTTCCTCGGCGAACCATTCGATGATGTCGGCGGCGGCCATCGCCTCGCCCTTGGCCTCGACCAGCGGCTTGCCCTGTTCCTGCGTCAGCAGGCGGCCGATGTCGCCGGCGCGCTCGCGCATGAAGCCGGCGGCCTTGCGCATGATCTTGCTGCGGTCGGCGGCGGTCATGTCGCGCCAGGTCTCGAAGCCTTTCTGCGCGGCCTCGAGGGCGCGGTCGAGGTCGGCGCGCCCGGCATGCGCCACGCGGCCGATTTCCTTGCCCGTGGCCGGGTTGTGGACGGCGAGGGAACGGCCGTCGGCGGCGTCCTGCCATTGGCCATTGATGAAGAGCTGGGTGTTGGGATACGTCATGGCGGTGCTCGCGGTTTCGGTGGCGAAAGGAAGCCGCATTCTCGCTGAAGCCGGAAAACCCCCGCCACGCTCCGGTTCCGGCCGGTCGGGGCACGCGGCGGCGGCGTCTCGCGCGACGCCCCGGAGGGTCAGGCCCGCTGGCTCACCGCGCAGGCGGCGCGCGTCACGCCGCCGCCGCGAGCTTGTCGAGCATTTCCTTGGTGACGAGCACCACGCCGTTGTCCGTGCGGAAGAAGCGCCGCGCGTCCTCCTCGGCGTTTTCGCCGATCACCATGCCGTCCGGGATCGTGCAGCCGCGGTCGATGACCACGCACGACAGGCGCGCGCCGCGGCCGATTTCGCACTGCGGCAGGATCACGGCCTGGCTGATGTTGCACGAGGAGCGCACGCGCACGCTGGAGAAGAGCACCGCTTCGCGCAGCGCCGAGCCCTCCACGATGCAGCCGCCCGAGACCAGCACGTTCGCCGTCTCGCCCTGGTGGCCGCGCTCGTCGGGCACGAATTTCGCGGGCGGCAGCTGCTCCTGGTAGGTCCAGATCGGCCACTCGCGGTCGTACAGGTTCAGCTCGGGCATCTGCGACGCCAGGTCGAGGTTGGCGGCCCAGAACGCGTCGACCGTGCCGACGTCGCGCCAGTACGGGTTCTCGCGCGTGGTGTACGGCACGCTCGACAGGTTGAGCGGGTGCGCGATGGCCTGGCCTTCCTTCACCACGCGCGGAATGACGTTCTTGCCGAAGTCGTGCTCGGTCTTTTCCTGCCGCATCTCCTCGTCTAGGAGGGTGTACAGGTACTCCGCGTCGAAGACGTAGATGCCCATGCTGCCCAGCGCCTTGTCGGGCTTGCCCGGCATCGGCGGCGGGTCCGCGGGCTTCTCGAGGAAGGCCGTGATGCGGCGGCTCTCGTCGATGTGCATCACGCCGAGCGCGGTCGCCTCCATGCGCGGCACCTCGATGCAGCCGACCGTGCATTTCGCGCCGCTTTGCACATGGTCGAGCAGCATGAGCGAGTAATCCTGCTTGTAGATGTGGTCGCCCGCCAGCACGAGGATGTACTCCGGGCCGTAGGCGCGCAGGATGTCGATGTTCTGGTAGATCGCATCGGCCGTGCCGCGGTACCAGAACGCCTCGTTCACGCGCTGCTGCGCCGGCAGCAGGTCGATGAATTCCTCGGCTTCGCCGCGCAGGAAATTCCAGCCGCGCTGCAGGTGGCGCAGGAGCGAGTGCGACTTGTACTGCGTGAGCACCGCGATCCGGCGGATGCCCGAGTTGATGCAGTTCGACAGCGCGAAGTCGATGATGCGGAACTTGCCGCCGAAGTACACGGCCGGCTTGGCCCGCCGGTCGGTGAGGTTGAAAAGCCGCGAGCCGCGCCCGCCGGCGAGCACCAGCGCGACGGTGCGCTGCGGCAGGCGGCGCGAGCGCATCGCGCGCTCCGCCTGCGAATCGTGCGATTCGTCGTCCGGCGTGGTGCCGTTGGGAAAGCGTTCCTTGCCTCGTTCGTCTGCCATGCGTTGAGTACCTCTCGCGGATGACTTTCCCGCAGTGGCGCGTCCCGCCTTGTAGGACGCGGCCTTGTCCGGCGCGCTCATGGGCTCATGGGCCGCTCGACCGGCGCGTAGATCGCGTGCGGCTCGCCGCGGCGCGCTGCCCAGTAGCGGTCGCCGTACGAATAGTGCCACCACTCGCGCACGTAGTTGGCGAAGCCCTGCGCCTCCATCGCCTCGCACAGCAGCAGCCGGTTGGCCTGCGCGGCCGGTGCGAGCCCGGCATGGCGCGTCTCGCAGAATTCGGAGGCGACGTCGACCCAGTCCTTGACCTCCATTCCGAAGTCGATGACGCGGCCCTCCGGATCGACCAGTTCCAGGTCCACGGCGCCGCCCGTGCTGTGCGGCGGGATGTTGGGCGTGCCGTCCCAGTGCACGATGGGCGAGACGAGCAGGGTCGCGCGTTCGTGGACCTGCTGCGCCGTCAGCTGTGGGTGCGTCTGCGCAACGCGCCGCTTCTCTTCCTCGAACAGCCAGCGCTGGATCTCGAGGCTGCGAAGGCCTTCGTAGAGCCGCAGCCGGAGGCCGGCGGGCAGGGAAGCCTGCACGCGCAAAAGCCGCTCGTACACGCCGCGGCGCATCCAGAGGTAGTCGGGTTCGGTCTCGGGACGTTCGGGCGGCGGGCCCCACAGGAGCCCGCCTTCGCGGCGGAGGTCGACCAGCGGCTCGCCGCATTCCCGGATGGGGACGGCATGCAGGGAATTCATGCCGTCGAGCTTACCCTCGCGGCGGCTGCGCCGCGCGACGGAGATTGAACGGGTCAGGCGGCGAGTTCGGGCTTGAGATCGCTCAGGGGGATGAGGCCCTGGTCGCCATCTTCGTAGAGCAGGTGGGCGGCGCCGCCCATGGGACGCCAGCAGGCCCGGTAGCTGCGGCCATCCACGGTGGCGGAGGCCGCCTTGTAGTCTTCGCGCAGGCCGGTGGGCAACTGTCCGAGAACCTGCTCGCTCGTGCAGGGCTGCTCGGCGAGGCGGACACTGTCGTTGCCCTGGCGCGCGACGAGTTCGTCGGCGAAGGCGGGCGCGAGCGCGGTGGCGGCCAGTGCGGCGCAAAGAAGGATCTTTCTCATGAAGGGCTCCCGGTGGCGCGACGCACTTGCTCGGAGGGGAATGCGTTCGCTGGAGTGAATCGTGCGCCGCGCCGCCCTTCCTGCCGTGTAGGACGGCAGGCGCAGGCTGCGTCACTCGCGGACGCTGCCCCGCGCGGGATTTCGCCGGGTATCGGTCGCGATGCAGTCAGGATCAGCACACTGCCTGCGCCGCGCATCCGTCGCTTCCTACACGCGCGCGCCATCCGGCGGGCCTAGATTATTTCCATGAGAACGCAAGCGACCCCGCACGCGACACCGCAAGGATCGGACAAACCCGCCATGCGCTACGACCGCGCCGAATACGCCAACATCTTCGCGCTGCAGCAGGAGGTCGCGCGTGCCGAAGCCGACTACCAGCGGCTGCGCAATGCCTACCTCGATATCGCGAAGAACGAGCCGGGCCACGAAGTCGCGCTCGCGATGGTGGGCGCCGACATGGACCGCGCGCATGCACGCCTGCAGGCGCTCATCGGGCTGCCCCGCCTGCCGTTCACGCACGAGCCGAGCGTCGTGGTGCGCCGCGAGGCGCAGCGCCGCACGGAAGATCACTGAGGGCTGCGGGCGCGAGGGACTACAGCGTTTAGGCGCGGGCTCCGAAGCGCGCAATGAAGTGGACGCCGCACCATGGGGGCAAAGGAGATCGCGATGATTCCCTACGACATCGACCCCAGCCTGCACAACGCCGACCCCGCACCCCAGACCCTCGACGACGGCTTCGCGCCGCCGCCGCCTGCCGACGACGCGCCGGCCGCGCGCGAGGAGGCGCTGGAAGAGGCCCTGGCGAGCAAGAGCGACTTCTGATTTTTTCCATCCTGAACTGGCCGCCCCATGAATACGCCCACGCACGCCCCCGCACAGCCCGACACGCTGCCTTCGGACCCGCCCTCGGAGGAGCCCAACCCGACGCAGCTTCCGGTGGAGCCGGAGTTCGGCCAGGCCTTGCCGCCGCTCGACCCCGACGTGCCCGGCGTGCCGCAACCCAAGATCTGACCCTTCACGCAACGCAGGAGATCCGCCATGAAGACCACCCCCCAGGGCATCACGCCCCCCACGCCCGGCCTCGATCGCGAGGAGCCCGAATTCGACGTCACCGAAGCCGACATTCCCGGCGACGATGGCGGCTGGGCGCTTGCCGAATTCGACACGGTCGATAAGTAGGCCGCCCGCGCCATGACGACGACCCCCGAGCCGCCGCCATCCCCCACCGAGGCGCCGAAGCCGACGAACCCGGAGCCGACCACGGCGCCGATGGACCCGGAGAAGGGGCGCGTGAAGACGCCCGACGAGAACAAGTCGGAGCATCCGAAGCAGTAGGCTTGGCCTACAAGGACGCCTGCACGCCCTCGTCGCCCAGCGGCACGGGCGTTGCCTTGGCGAGCGCCATCCACACGCCGAAGGGTAGCGAGGTCCGCGCGTGGCGCTTCGCCGCGCGTGCGACGCGCAGGCGACCCCCCTCGAGCATCATCACACCGCATTCCCCGGGAATCTCGTCGGGCGAACCGATGGCCCGTCCCTTCGCGTCGCAACCGAGCACGTACCAGCACTCGCCGAGATCGAGATACGCAGAGCGCTTCGCGATCTGCTTCAGGTCGCCCAGCAGGTCGGCGCGCCGCACCTTCACCTCGTGGACGATGGGTTCGACGTAGGTTTCCACGGAGGTGTGCCGGATCGAGAACACGTCCGGCTTCGCGATGCACCAGCGCAGCGGCTTCGCTTCGTCGCCGGTCGGCACCTGTGCGCGCAGGCTCAGGCCGCGCCATGCAAGCCGTCCGGCCCGTGACATCTCCAGCGCGACCTGCTCCACCAGCGCCTCGTGCGCGGACAACGCGCGGCGATTCGTCGCGAGCGAACGCGCGATCCATTGCACGCCCGTGTCGGTGACGCGCAGCGTCTCGTGCCCGAGGGGCGAGCGGATGCGCTCGAGGAGCCCGGCCGCGAGAAGGTCGATCTCCAGGGCGTCCTGGCAGGGCCACCCGGCCGAGCGGTACACCTCGCGCAGGCGGCGCGCATGCGCCCGGCCGAGGGCGGCCGAAGGGCTGGCGGAAGTGTCGGGGGAAGTCATGACCGGAAACTGCGGGTCGCGAGCGCGGAGTGTAGAGGACAGCGCCAGTAGGCACGCTCCCACGCCTGCTCGCGCGGTGCGCTTATCGAGCGCTCCGAGTGGGTGCACACAATGTCGCCATGGTCGAGAAAACAGTTTATGGCATCACCGCCGTCCGCTATTCGGGCAATCAGATCGTCGAAGCGATGATGGGTCTCGTCGACGAGAACATGAATCGCTGGGACGTCGGTCCCGCACCCACGCGCGTCGTGGGCGTGGTCGACCGGCTCGTGGAAGGCGATACGGTCATCACGCTGTTTCCCCACGACGACGGCGGCTTCGAAGCCGGCCCGCAAGTCCTGGTGGACGTGCTGGCCGAAGGCACCGAGACCCTCGCGCTCGATTTCGAGACGCCCGGCAAGCGGCTCGCGGATCTGCCGCGGTTCTGACACCTCGTCCATCAGGCCCGGTTTCGCAGCGCACCGGGCAGCTTCAGCAGCCCCGTCGACAGCGCGGTTCCGCACACGATCACCGCGCCGCAGATCAGCATCCAGGCAGTCAGCGGCTCGTGCAGGAACGCGGTGCCGTAGAACACCGCGAACACCGGAATGAGGAAGGTCACCGCCAGCGCGCGCGCCGGGCCGGCGCTCTCGATCAGCCGGAAATACAGGATGTATGCGAGCGCCGTGCAGACCACGCCCGCGATGGCGAGCGCGCCCCAGGCCTGCAGGCTGGGCATCTTCGCGGGCCACAGCAGCAGCGCCGGGATCGCGAGGCCGAGCGTCGCGCCGAGCTGGCTGCCGGTGGCGGTGACCAGCGGCGGGATGCCGGTGAGGTGCTTCTTCGTCGCGCTGGCCGCCACCGCATATGACGTGGTCGCGAGCAGGCAGGCCAGCACGGCCCAGAGCGGCGCGAGCCCCGTGGCCTCCGGCCGGAAGCCCGCCTTGTCGCCCGCGAGCATCGCGACGCCGAGAAAACCGATGGCAAGCCCGACCACCCGCGTGCCGGAAGGCCGGTCCTTCAGCCACAGCCACGCGACGATCGCACCGAAGAGCGGGACCGTCGCGTTCAGGATCGCCGAAAGGCCGGTCGTGATCGACAGCACGGCGAACGCGAACAGCACGAAGGGCAGGCCGGAGTTGAACAGGCCGATGAGCAGGATCGGCTTCGCGTGCCGCCGCAGTTCCGCGCCCTGACGGCGCATCAGCACGAGCGGCAGCAGGAACGCGGTGGCGATGGCCACGCGCACGGCGGCCGTGGGCACCGCGCCGAATTCGACGACCGCGATGCGCGTGAAGAGGAACGACGAGCCCCAGATCGCCGCGAGGAGCATGAAGTCGACGATGGAGGCGGTGCTCATCGCGTGGAGGCTTCCGCGGCGCGTGCGCCCTGGCATGCGCCTTCGAGTCGGAGCAGTGCCGTCTTGCGGTCGAGCCCGCCCGCGTAACCCGTGAGCGAGCCGCCCGCGCCCAGCACGCGGTGGCAGGGCACGACGATGGACAAGGGGTTGCGCCCGACCGCCGCGCCGACCGCGCGCGACGCCGTCGGCTTGCCGATGCATTGCCCGATCTGCGCGTAGCTCATCGTGCGGCCGGACGGGATGGCGAGCAGGGCCTGCCACACGGACTGCTGGAACGGCGTGCCCGCCTGCAGGTCCAGCGGCAGATCGAAGGTCGCGCGATGGCCGGCGAAGTAATCGTCGAGCTGGCGTGTTGCTTCCTTCAGCAGCGGGTGGTCGGGCGCCTCGCGCCAGTCGCGAATCTCCGGCCCGTGCTTCTGTCCGCGGAACCAGACGCCCGCGAGGCCGCGGTCGGTAGCCGCGACGATCATCTCGCCGAGCGGGCTCGCGTAGTTCAGATAGTCCATGTCCGTCCTTCGAATTGTCACAGCGAACTCCACGCGCGGATGACCGCGTAGCTTCGCCAGGGTTTCCAGGGCGTCGATGCCGCCTCGGCCTCGCGCGCGGGATGTTTCGCCTCGCGCACGCCCAGCGCCTTGTGCAGCGCGACGTCGCTGGCGGGGAAGGCATCGGGCCAGCGCAGCGCGCGCATCGCGATGTATTGCGCGGTCCAGTCGCCAATGCCGGGAATTTCCTTCAGCGCAGCGACGGTCGTATCGAGCGGCGCGCCGCCATGCAGTCGCAGGCGACCTTGGGCCACCGCCTTCGCGATCGCGACGATGGCGGCCTGCCGCTGCCGCACGATGCCGAGCTGGCCCAGCGCATCGCCCTCGGCGGCCGCGAGCACTTCGGCGCGCGGAAACAGCCTTCGCAAGGCCGGCACCGGCGTCTCGATGGGATCGCCGAAACGGTCCGCGAGCCGCTGCGCGAGCGTGCGCGCGGCCGCCACGGTGATCTGCTGGCCGAGCACCGCACGCACCGCGAGTTCGTAGCCGTTCGCGGCGCCCGGCACGCGCAGGCCGTCGCCCTGCGGAAAGCTCGCATGCAGCACGGCGTTGATCGCCTGCGGGTCGGCGTCGAGGTCGAGCAGCGCCCGCACGCGGCGGATGACCGCGGGCAAGGCTTCGCACAGGCCTTCGCTCACCTCAAGAACGACCTGGGTGCGCGGCTCGTCGAAGGTCGCCGTGAGCCAGCCCGTGTGCGTGCGGCCCTGCGCCTCGATGGCGAGCGTCCGCCCCAGTCGTGACCGCTCGACGTCGACGAGCTCCACGCCGTCGATGCGGCGCGCCGCGAAAAAGCCGAGCATCGCGCGCACGTCGTACGGCGGCCTGTAGCCCAGCTTCACCGTGCGTGTCTCGCCATCGTCCGCGCCCTCGCGGCGCAGCTGCGTCGGGCTCAGGCCATAGTGCTGGACGAAGGCGGCGTTGAAGCGGCGCATGCTCGCGAAGCCGCTGATGAGCGCGACCTGCGTGATGGGCAAGGCGGTATCGGCGAGCAGTTGCTTTGCCGTCAGCAGCCGTCGCGTCTGCAGGTACTGCAGCGGCGAGACGCCGAGCTGCGCCTCGAAGATGCGGCGCAGGTGCCGGTCGCTCACGCCCAGCCGCGCGGCCACCTGCTCGACGGAAGGGCTCTCGTCGCCCCACGCTTCGGGCTCATCCAGCAGGTGCGCGGCCTGCTGCGCGAGCGTGGCGCTCGCGTCCTGGATCGACCAGGCCTGCGCGCGCGGCGCGAGCTCCGGGCGGCAGCGCAGGCACGGCCGGAAGCCCGCGCTTTCGGCCTGCGCGGCATGCGCGAAAAAGCGGCAGTTCTCGCGCCGGGGCGTGCGCACGCGGCACACGGGCCGGCAATAGATGCCCGTGCTCGTCACGCCCGTGAAGAAGCGGCCGTCGAAACGCGCATCCTTCGCCTTGAGGGCGAGGTAGCAGGCGTCGGGCTGCAGGGTCACGTCATGGTCGGGCATGCGGGTGGATGATACGCAGCGCGGCTGAGTCGACTCGCCGTTTTCGGACATCTCCTGCCGCTTGCGCGGCCTACAATCTTTCGCAACGAAAGCAACCCAGGACGCACCCCCGATGCAGCTCAGCCCCACCATCTTCAAGGCCTACGACGTGCGCGGCATCGTGCCGGCGACGCTGGACGAGGAAGTCGCCGAATCCCTCGGCCGCGCGTTCGGCGAGATCGCGCAGCGCGAGGGCGAGAAAGTGGTGGCCGTCGGCCGCGATGGCCGGCTGAGCGGGCCGTCGCTCTCGGCCGCGCTCATCCGCGGCTTGTCGGCGTCGGGCGTGGAAGTCATCGACGTCGGCATGGTGACCACGCCGATGCTGTACTTCGCGGCCAGCACGCTCTGCACGAGCGGCATCCAGGTGACGGGCAGCCACAACCCGAAGGACTACAACGGCTTCAAGATGGTGATGGCCGGTCGCGCGATCCACGGCGACGAGATCCAGGCGCTGCGCCAGCGGATGGAGCAGGGCGGCGGCGCGAAGGCCGAGAAGCCGGGGCGCATCCGCAACATCAACATCCTCGCGCCGTACCGCGACCGCATCGTGGGCGACATCAAGCTCGCGCGTCCGCTCAGGATCGTGGTGGATTCGGGCAACGGCGTGGCCGGTGCGTCGGCGCCGGAAATCTTTCGCGCCATCGGCTGCGAGGTGACGGAGCTCTTCAGCGAGGTCGACGGCGACTTCCCGAACCACCATCCCGACCCGAGCAAGCCCGAGAACCTGCGCGACCTCATCGCGAAGCTGAAGGAGACGGGCGCCGACCTCGGCCTCGCCTTCGACGGCGACGGCGACCGGCTGGGCATCATCACGCGCGGCGGCAACAACATCTACCCCGACCGGCAGATGATGCTGTTCGCGCGCGACGTGCTCTCGCGCGTGCCGGGCGGCACGATCCTGTTCGACGTGAAATGCACGCAGCGCCTCGCGCCGGCGATCCGGGAAGCGGGCGGCACGCCGCTCATGTTCAAGACCGGCCACTCGCTCATCAAGACGAAGATGCGCGAGGTCGGCTCGCCGCTCGGCGGCGAGATGAGCGGCCACATCTTCTTCAAGGAGCGCTGGTACGGCTTCGACGACGGCACCTATGCGGGCTGCCGCCTGCTCGAGATCCTGTCGCGCAACGAAGACCCGAGCGCCGTGCTCGATGCGCTGCCCACGAGCTTCTCCACGCCCGAACTCAACGTGAAGTGCGAGGAGGGCGAGCCGCACCGGCTCGTCGCGCAACTCGTGCGCGAGGCGAAGTTCGACGCGCCGGCGCAGGTGTCCACCATCGACGGCGTGCGAGTCGACTGGCCGGATGGCTTCGGCCTGATTCGCGCGTCGAACACGACCCCCGTGCTGGTCCTGCGCTTCGAAGGGCATACGCAGGAGGCGATGCACCGCATCGAGGAGACGATGCTGAAGCTGCTGCGCACCGTGAAGCCGGACGCGAAGATCGGGGAAGCGGCGCATTGAGCGCGGCCTGAACGTACGGGGTGGCCCGGGGAGCGCCACCCGGATAATGCGTCTGCCTTGAACATCCTCCTCGTCAAACTCAGTTCGCTCGGCGACGTCGTGCATGCGATGCCGGCGGTGCAGGACATGCGTCGCGCCTTGCCGCAGGCGCGCATCGACTGGGTGGTCGAGCGCGGTTTCGCGCCGCTGGTGGAGCGCTGCGCGGGTGTGGCGCGCCCGATTCCGTGCGAGCTGCGCAAGTGGCGCAAGGCCCCGCTCGCGCGCGACACGCGCCGCGAGTGGCGCGAATTTCGTGCCGACCTGCAGCGGCAGGCCTACGACGCCGTGATCGACCTGCAAGGTCTCACGAAGTCGGCCCTCGTGGCGCGCGTGGCGCGCCTTTCGGCGACTGGCAAGCGCTATGCGCTGGCGAACCGCACCGAAGGATCGAGCTACGAAGCGCCCACGCGCTGGGTGGCCCATGAGAGTTTCGAGATCGCGCCGCACACGCATGCGGTGCAGCGCTCGCGCGAGCTGTGCGCGCGGGCGCTGGGGTATGCCGTGCAGGAGGCGCTGCGCTTCGGCCTGCATGCACGCGATGCAAGCCGGCAGGCCGCGCTGCCCGATGCGCTCGGGGTACGTGCGGGTGGCGAAGTCGCCTTCATCCACGGCACCTCCCGCGACGACAAGCTCTGGCCCGAGGCGCACTGGCTGGCGCTGGGTCGCCGCCTGATCGAATCCGGCAACCGCATCGTCCTGCCCCATGGGGGCGGCGAAGAAGAGGCGCGCAGCCACCGCATCGCAAGCGGCCTCGGCAGCGGCGCGCAAGTGTGGCCCCGCATGCCGCTCGATGCGCTCACCGACCGCCTGGCAGCTTGCGCGGGCGCCGTCGGCGTCGACAGCGGCCTGAGCCACATCGCGGTCGCGCTCGACCTGCCGCACGTGCAGATCTACAACTTCGACACGGCCTGGCGCACGGGGCCGCTCGACGCCATGCGGGCGCGGCAACGCAGCGTGTTCTCGGCGCCGTCACCCTCGGTCGACGCGGTATGGGATGCATGGCGCGACGTGACGGCTCGCACCACATGACGGGTCCGCTCGATTCCGGGTGCGATGGGCGCGACGTGGGGCGTCGCCGCGCATGATGCGCCACCTTTACTCGTGGGTGATGCGTGCCGCGCAGCCCTCGCTGCGACGCAAGCTGAAGCGCCGCGGCGCCGCGGAGCCCGGCTACCTCGAACACGTCGAGGAACGCTTCGGCCACTACGCGAATCCAGCGGAACCGGGCGCGTTGTGGATCCACGCCGTATCGCTCGGCGAAACGCGCGCGGCCGCGATCCTGGTCGAGGCGCTGCGGCGCGAGCGTCCGTCGCTTCGCTTCCTGCTGACCCACGGCACCGCCACTGGCCGCGCGGAGGGCGCGCGCCTGCTGCGCGAAGGCGACGCGCAGGCCTGGCAGCCCTGGGACACGCCGGATGCAGTGCGCCGTTTCCTCGATCACTTCCGTCCCTGCGCCGGCGTGCTGATGGAAACCGAGGTCTGGCCGAACCTCGCGTTCGCATGCCGTGAGCGCGGCGTGCCGCTCCTGCTCGCGAATGCGCGGCTCTCGCCCAAGTCGCTGGCGCAGGCGCGGCGGCTCGCGTGGTTGTCGAGGCCCGCGTATGGATCGCTCGCGGCCGTGTACGCGCAGACCGAGGCCGATGCGCGCCGCCTCGCGCAGGCGGGCGCGACGGTCGAGGGTGTGTACGGCAATCTCAAATTCGATGCGACGCCGGATCCTGCGCTGCTCGCGAAGGGCCGAGCTTGGCGTGACGTGTGTGGCGCGAAGGAGCGTCCCGTCGTGATGTTCGCGAGCTCGCGCGAGGGCGAGGAGGCCGAGTTTCTCCGCGAGTTGCCGCAGGAGGGGGACGCAGGCGTGCAGTGGCTGATCGTTCCGCGTCATCCGCAACGCTTCGACGAAGTCGCGGCGCTCGTGCGCGAGTCGGGGCGCTCGCTCTCGCGGCGCAGCGAGTGGACCGAGGGTCCGCGACCCGCCGACGTGTGGCTCGGCGACTCGCTCGGCGAGATGGCGCTGTACTACGGCCTGGCCGACGTTGCGCTGCTCGGTGGCAGCTTCGCGCCCCTCGGCGGCCAGAACCTGATCGAGGCCGCGGCCTGCGGGTGCCCGGTCGTGATGGGGCCGCACACCTTCAATTTCGAGGAAGCGGCCTCCTTGGCGCTGGAGGCCGGCGCGGCCTTCCGCGTGGAGTCGATGGCGCACGGCATCGCGTCCGCGACGGCGCTCGCTCGCCGCCATGCACTGGCCGGCGCATCGCGCGCGGCCGCGGCGTTTGCCGAAGCGCATCGGGGCGCGGCGCGGCGCACGAGCGCGGCGATTCTCGAGCGCATCGCACCCGGATTCATGACCGAGTGGTCAAGCCGAGAGGACGACGAAGCGTTCAAGACGCTCTGACGCTGCATCGGCGTCCGGCAAGCGCGAACGCGCGCGTCGATGCAGCCGTCATGACGTGGACCACCCGAAGGTATGGGTCCATTCACGCCATTCGACTTATATAGTCGCCGCATTGTCCCGGAGCAACGGAATCCCTCTCATGACGCATGTCACCGCCGCGCAAGCTGCCGCCTTGCGTTTCCATCGCGCCCTCGAGGGCCAGGCGCCGCGCAACGCCGACCTCCTGGCCGAGGCGGCCACGGTGGACCTCCTCACCTTCGCCACGAGCGCCAGCGCCGCCGTCATGCAAGCGCCCGCCGACCAACTCGCCACGCGCATCCTTTCCAACCTGGGATTCACGAGCGAAGCGCTCGGTACGGGCGTTTACTCGTCCTTGGCGCACACCCTTGCGGGTTTTTTCGATACCTACGCGCACGAGCGAGGGGTCGTGATCCTGAATCTCGTGAATGCCGCCTGCAATCTCGACCCCGGCCTCATGCCCGCCTACGGCACCG
The DNA here is from genome assembly GCF_050250995.1 of Ramlibacter sp. Lineage (GTDB taxonomy): Bacteria > Pseudomonadota > Gammaproteobacteria > Burkholderiales > Burkholderiaceae_C > Ramlibacter. The sequence goes on along the minus strand of NZ_JBFWNP010000002.1, from coordinate 172,527 downwards.
CCTCCTCGCGGCTGAAGAGCTCCCTGGCGTCCGATCTCGCGCAGTTGGGCGGAGGGCAGGGCGCGCAGGCGTCGGCGTACCCCGACCCGTCGCCTCCCTACCGCTGGGATGACGAGGAAACGGACATCATGCTGTTCGAGGCGCTGTTCGGACCCGGCCGCACCGCGTCGGCCGAATCGCCCGCGAGTGACATTGCGGCCGTGCATGCCCCGGTCGGGGTCGTCGGCGTCGCCGAGATTCCGCAGGCCGCGATCCTTCTGTCCTGACGCGCCGCGCTTCGTCGCAGCGCATTCAGGCGGACGAAGCGACGTCGGGCGTCCCTGCTACGCGCCTACTTCGCCAGCAACGCATTCAGCCGCTGCAGATCCTCGGGCGACAGGGTCCCGTTCGCCTGCCGCAGCCGCAGGTGCCCCAGCAGCACGTCGTAGCGCGCCCGCGCGAGGTCGCGCTTGGTCTGGAACAGCTGGCTCTGCGCGTTGAGCACATCGATGTTGATGCGCACCCCCACCTGGTAGCCCAGGCGGTTCGCTTCCAGCGCGCTCTGGCTCGACGCCTCCGCGGCTTCCAGCGCGCGCACGCGGCCCTGACCGGAAACAATGCCGAAATAGGCGGTCCGCACCGCCTGCGCAACGGTGCGGCGTGCGGCTTCCAGGTCTGCCCTCGACCGTTCTTCCAGCGCCAGCGCTTCCAGGATGCGATTCTGGGTGAGGTAGCCGTTGAACAGCGGCATGGCGAACAACACGTTCACGCTCGTACTCCGCGGGCGAATGTTTGCCGCGGTGGTCGCGTTCCCGTCGGGTGACCGGGTGATCGAATGCGACGCCGTGAGATCGACGGTTGGCTTGTTGGCAGCCTTCTGCTTCTCGGTTTCGATCTGCGCGATCTCGACTTCCTTGCGTCGCTGCAGCACCAGCGGATGCGCTTCCTCGGCCTGCGACACCCACGCCTCGGGGCTGGCCGGCTGCGGCGCCGGAAGTTCGATCGGAACGCCGAGCGGATTCGGCTGCGCGCCGGTCTTGCCGACCACGGTGTCGAGCTGCAGCCGCTTCACGCGCAGGTCGTTCTCGGCTTCGATTTCCTGCGCGAGCACGAGGTCGTAGCGTGCCTGGGCTTCGCGCGTGTCCGTGATCGTCGCCGTGCCCACCTCGAAGTTGCGCCGTGCCGATGCCAACTGCTCCGCGACGGCCGTCTTCTGAGCGCGAACGAATGCCAGCGTATCCTGCGACGCCAGCACGTCGAAGTAGGCCTGGCTCACACGGATGATCAGGTCCTGGCCCGATGTCGTCAGCAGGTACTCCGCCAGCTCTGCCCGCCGCTCGGCTTGCCGGAGCTCCAGGCGAGCCACCGGCCGATAGAGCGGGTGGGAAGCCGACACGACGGCGTTCTGCGTCGGGAAGGTGCGGCTCGTCGGCGGATTGTTGGTCTCGAAGTGCGTGAGCGACTGGCTTGCCGTCAGGTTGGCCGATGGCAGGATGCCGGCGCGCGCCTGTGCAGCGCGGGGAATGCTCGCCTCGTAGGTCGCCTTCGCCGCCTGCCACGTCGCGTCGGTCGCGCGCGCGGAGTCGTAGAGCTCCAGGAGGCTTTCCGCGTGCGCGGGGGCGCCCAGGGCCGTGGCCAGCGCCAGCGTGAGGGGGAGAAGCCGCACGGGAGTCATTCGTTTTCGTCCTTCGATTCTTCGTGGTCGTCGTGTTCGTTACCGCGGCCGATTCAGTAGCGCGGCACCGACGGATCGCGTTCGAGCGACCACGCGTCGATGCCGCCGGCGATGTTCGCGACCCGGGCGAAGCCCTGCTGCGCGAGGAACATGGCCACGCGCTGGCTGCGTCCGCCGTGGTGGCACAGGCAGGCCACGGGCCGCTCGGGATCGAGTTGCGCGAGCCGGCCGGGAATCTCGTTCATCGGAATGGCGACGAGTTCGAAGCCGTCGGGGGTCACGCTGGCCGTGCGCAGTTCGGAGGGCTCGCGGACGTCGAGCACGAAGGGCGCGGCGCCGCCGGCCGAGGCGGACGCGAGCCATGCGGGCAAATCGGTGGGGCTGACCTGATCGATCATGACTCGGCCTTCAGAAACGGAAACGCGAGGCTTCGGGGAAGCCGATGAGGCGCGGCGCCGAGGTGTCCCAGGGCTGCCGGGTCTCGAACGTGCCGTCGCCGGCGCGCGTCACGAAAGTCGCGCGCATCACGGGGTCGTCGCCCACGATGGCGACCAGCCGGCCCCCGGGCTTGAGCTGGTCGAGCAGGACACGGGGCACCTCGGCCACCGAGCCCGAGAGCATGATCACGTCGAACGGCGCTTCGCCGGGCAGGCCGCGTGCGCCGTCGGCCTCGCGCACCTCGGCGTTGGAGATGCCGGCCTTCTGCAGGTTCGCCCGTGCCAGCTTCGCCATTTCGGGGTGGCGCTCCAGGGTCACGACGCGCTCGGCGCGGCGGGCGAGCAGGGCGGCCATGTAGCCCGAGCCCGCGCCGACTTCCAGCACCTTGTCGGCAGGCTTGATCGCGGCGTCCTGCAACAGGCGCGCCTCGACGCGGGGCGGCAGCATGCACAGGCCGTTGCGCGCCGCGTCTTCCGCGTCCTCCACCAGGGGAATTTCCATGTCGACGAAGGCGAGCGCCTGGTGTGCCGGAGGGACGAAGTCCTCGCGCTTCAATGCGCCCAGCAGGTCGAGGATGTCGAGCTCGAGCACGTCCCAGGGACGGATCTGCTGCTCGATCATGTTGAAGCGGGCGCGTTCGAGGTCGAGGGGGGCGTTCATAGCGTGAGGTTCCGGCTTCGATTTCAGGACAAACTTCAGGACAAACCGTCGATTCTAGAAGCCGCGACGGGCTCGGCTCCCGCGCCGCCTCCGGCGACCCGCTTGCGGCCCCGCGCCCATTGCGCGAGGTCGTCGAGCCAGCAGTAGACGACGGGCACCACCACGAGCGTGAGCAGCGACGAGGTGATGACCCCGCCGATCACGGCCTGGCCCATCGGCGCGCGCTGTTCCGAGCCCTCGGTCAGCGCGAAGGCGAGCGGCACCATGCCGAAGATCATGGCCAGCGTGGTCATGAGGATGGGGCGCAGGCGAACTTTCGCGGCGTGCAGCAGCGCGGCCGAGCGCTCCATGCCCTGCTCGCGCATGCGGATCGCGAAGTCGACCAGCAGGATCGCGTTCTTGGTGACCAGGCCCATCAGCATGACGACGCCGATCACCGAGAACATCGACACGGTCGAGCGGAACGCCATGAGCGCCAGCACCACGCCGATCAGCGTGAGCGGCAGCGAGGTCATGAGCGCGAGCGGTTGCAGGAAGCTCTTGAACTGGCTGGCGAGGATCATGTAGATGAAGATCACCGCCATCGCGAGCGCGGACACCGCGTAGCCGAACGACTCCTGCATGTTCTTGGTGGAGCCGCCGAACTGGTAGCGGTAGCCGGGCGGGAAGCGGAGGGTGTCGAGCTGCGCGCGGATGTCGGCGGACACGTCGCCGGCCGCGCGGCCGTAGGTGTTGGCGTTGATCGACACCTCGCGCGTCAGGTCGCGCCGGTTGATCTGGTTCGGCCCGGTCGACTCCTTCACCGCCGCCACCTGGCTCAGGCGCACGACGCGCGGGCTGCCGTCGGCATTCGTGCCCACCGCGAAGGGCAGGCGCTCCAGGTCCTGCGGCGACACCCGCGCCTCGGGCGCGAGGCGCACGTTGACGTCGTAGGTCTGGTCGTCGGGGGCGCGCCAGTTGCCCACGGTCTGGCCCGCCACCAGGGTGCGCAGCGAGGCGCCGATCTGCGCGACGCTCAGGCCGAGGTCGGATGCGGCGTCGCGCTTCACTTCGACCCCGATCACCGGCTTGGGGGGCTTGACGCTCGAGTCCATGTCGACCAGGCCGTCGATGGGACGGATCTTGTCCATCGCGAGGCGGGCCAGCCGTTCGAGCTCGCCGAGGTCCGGCCCCGTGAGCGAGAACTCGATGGGCTTGTTGCCGCCGACCGAATCGAGCAGGCCGACGTGCGTGACCGTGATGCCCGGCACCTGCCGCAGGCGTTCGCGCAGGACGCCAGCCATGTCGTCGACGCTGCGCGCGCGGTCCTTGCGGTCGACCATGCGCACATAGACCGAGGCGTAGATCTTTCCCGGCAGGTTGTCGGTGTTGACGGTGGCGACCGTGTAGCGTACCTCGGGGTACTGCCGCACGATGGTCTCGACCTGCTTCGCCTTGGCTTCGGTGAGTTCCAGCGACGAGCCGACGGGGGTGTAGAAGTTGACGTAGGTTTCCGAATAGTCCGCCTTGGGGACGAACTCGGTGCCGAGCAGCGGCACCATGAACACGCTGGTGAAGAAGATGGCGACGGCGCCGAGCACGGTGGCGAGCTTGTGCGCGAGCGACCAGCGCAAGAGCGCCTGGTAGCCCTCGACCAGGCGTTCGGTCATGGCGTCGAACGCGCCGGTCACGCGGCCGATGGTCTTGTCGTAGAGCGTCCTGCGCTCGCGCGGCTTGCCGTGCGCGTCGATCTCGGGGTCGTGCCAGACCGACGAGAGCATGGGGTCGAGCGTGAAGCTCACGAACATCGAGATGAGCACCGCGGCGACGATGGTCACGCCGAACTCGTGGAAGAATTTCCCGATGATGCCGCCCATGAATCCGATGGGCAGGAACACGGCGACGATCGAGAAGGTGGTCGCGAGCACCGCGAGGCCGATCTCCTGCGTGCCGTCGAGCGAGGCCTGGTACGGCGTCTTGCCCATCTGCACGTGCCGCACGATGTTCTCGCGCACGACGATGGCGTCGTCGATCAGCAGGCCCACGCACAGCGACAGCGCCATCAGCGTGATCATGTTGATCGTGAAGCCGAAGGCGTACATGAAGAGGAAGGTGCCGATCAGCGCGATGGGCAGCGTGAGGCCCGTGATCACGGTCGAGCGCCACGAGTTGAGGAAGAGGAAGACGATCAGGACGGTGAGCGCCGCGCCCTCGAGGAGGGTCCGCTGCACGTTCGCCACGGCCACGCGGATCGGCCGCGACGTGTCGGCGACGGGCTCCAGCTTCACGCCCGGCGGCAGTTGCGCCTTCATCTCCTCGATCGTCGCGCGCAGGCCGTCGACGACGCCGATGGTGTTCTCGTCCTGCGCCTTCTGCACGGTGAGCAGCAGCGTGCGCTGGCCGTTGTGCAGCGCGAGGCTGTCGAGTTCCTGCGCGCCGTCGGAAACGCGGGCGATCTGTTCGACTCGGATGGGCGCGCCCGCGCCGGCTTGACCGGCGCCGCCCGATCCCTTGCGTGCGACGATGATCCGGGCGAAGTCCTCCGGCCGCTGCATGCGCGCATCGATCTGCACCACGCGCTCCTGCGCGAGCGAGCGGATCGCGCCGAGCGGAAGGTCCTGGTTCTCGTTGCGCACGGCCGCGACCACCTGGTCGGCGGTGATCCCGAGCGCCTCCATCGCGGCGGGTTGCAGGTAGATGTTGATCTCGCGCCGCGTCCCGCCGACGAGCCGCACGGAGCCGACGCCGCGCACGTTCTCCAGCCGCTTCTTCAGCGTCTGGTCGGCCCAGTTGGTGAGCTCCACCGGCGACATCGCGCGGCCGCTCGTCGCATCGGGCAGCACCGCGAGCCACCACACCGGCCGGCTCGTCGGGTCGAAGCGCATCACGCGCGGCTCCTTCACCTCGGTGCGCAGCAGCGGGCGAACTGCCGCGACCTTCTCGCGCACGTCGTCGGCGGCCTTGCGGCCGTCGACGTGCAGCTGGAATTCGAGGATGACGACCGACTGGCTCTCGTAGCTGCGCGAGGTGAGCGCGCTGATGCCCGAGATCGAGTTGACGGCCTCCTCGATCTTCTTGGTGACCTCCGACTCCACGACTTCGGGCGACGCGCCCGGATACTCCGCCGTCACGACGACCACCGGCAGGTCGATGTTGGGGAACTGGTCGACCTTCAGCCGCTGGTAGGAAAAGAGGCCGAGCACGACGATGGCGAGCATCACCATCGTGGCGAACACGGGGTTGCGCAGGCTGACGCGGGTGAACCACATGGTCAGGCTCGGCCGGGGCGGTGCGCGATCGCCGTCACGGGCTGGGCGGGCGGGTGAACTTCACGGTCGTCCCTTCGCGAAGCGGGCCCACGTGCCCCTTGATCACGGTGGCGCCGGGGGCCAGGCCGTCGACGGCAATCCAGGTTTCCTTCGCCGAATCGCCGCGCGCGCCCGGCTGCACGGACTTGTGCGCGACCTTGTTGTCCTCGACGACCTGCACGTAGGGCGCGGGCCGGTCGGTGCGCACGGCCGCCAGCGGCACGGCGAGCGCCGACACCTTGCCGGTCGCGAGCGTGCCTTGCGCGAAGAGGCCCTGGCGCAAGCCGGCGCCGTCTTCGACGGCGAGGTAGGCGAGCACGCTGCGGCTGCCCGCCTGCGCGCTCGGGTTGATTCGCACCACGCGCGCGGCCACGGGGCGCGTGCGGCCCTCGATCTGCAGCACGGCGGCCTGACCCACCGCCACTTCCATCGAGTCGGCCGCGGTGAGCGTGGCTTCGACCTCGAGCCGCGCGAGATCGACGATCTCGATCACCCGCGCATCCACGCCGACGCGCTCGCCCGGCTGCGCCAGGCGCTGCGCCACCACGCCGCCGATGGGCGCGCGCAGGGCCGTGTCGTCGAGCGCCTTGCGCGCCACGTCCACGTTGGCGAGCGACGCCTTGTGGTTGGCCTCGGCCGCCACCAAGTTGTTCCACGAGGTGTCGAGCGCGGTCTTCGAGATGAAGCCCTGGTCGACGAGCGCCTTGTTGTTGGCCCACTGGCGCTGCGCGATCTCGATCTGCGCCCGCGCGGAGTCGGCCTGCTCCTGCGCCTGCTTCAGGCGCGACTGCGTTTCGGCGGGGTCCACGCGCGCGATCAGCTGCCCCGCCTTCACGGTGTCGCCCTCGCGCACGGTCAGCCCCTGCAGCTCGCCCGCGACGCGCGCCTTGACGAGCGCCGAGTTCACCGCCTTGAGCGAGCCGGAGATCGGCAGTCCGCGCACGATCTCGCGCGGCTCGGCCTTCACCACGTCGGTCGCGGCGAGCTCGATCACGGCTTCGGTCTTGCGCGCGGCCGCTTCCGCGGCGGTGGCGCGCTTCGCCTTTTGCGACGCCACGCCCTGCCAGGCGCCGGCGCCGAGCAGCGCGAGGGCGGCGAGTCCGAGGACCCACTTCGACGAACGCTTCATCGCGAAACCTTCCCTGGGCAGAAGCCGTGCAGCAGCGTGTCGATCTGCGACTGCAGGTAGCGCTCGGGGTCCAGGGCGTAGTCCTGCGGCGCGCAGGGCGCGAGCGAGTGCTTCATCATGATGAGGAAGATCATCGGCGCGATCACGCTGTAGACCGCGTAGTCGATGTCGAGGTCGCGGAACTCGCCGCGCGCCACGCCGCGTTCGAGCATGCGGCGGATGAGGTCGTTGCCGGGGCGGATCACCTCCTGCTGGTAGAAGGCCGCGATGTCGGGGAAGTTGCGCGCCTCGGAGATGATGAGCTTGGTGATGCCCGAGGCCTTCGTGGCGCCGATGCGCTCCCACCAGACCTTCATGCAGTAGCGCACCATGTCCACCGTCGAGCCCTGGAACAGGTCGAACTCCTCGTTCCATTCCTTGAAGCGGCCCGAGAGGTTCTCGCGGATCACGGCCTTGAAGAGTTCTTCCTTCGACGGGAAATACAGGAAGAGGGTGCCTTTCGACACGCCGGCGCGCGCTGCGACTTCCTCGGCGCGCGTGGCCGCGAAGCCCTTTTCGACGAACAGGTCGAGCGCGGCGTCGAGCAGTTCGCCCGGGCGCGCTTCCTTGCGGCGCCCGCGCTTCGCCGGAGCCTCGTCCGCATGTGCTGCCTTGACCTTCGTGAGCGATGTCATCTTTATTACTGACTGACTGGTTAGTAATGTAGTCTCGTGCAGCTCGACCGTCAACCCAGGGGCTACAGTCGCGGGTCAGGAGGTTTGTGTCATGAGCGATCAACAATCCATTGTGCTGGGCGGCGGCTGCTTCTGGTGTACCGAGGCCGTGTTCAAGGAAGTGAAGGGCATCGTCGACGTCGAGTCGGGGTACAGCAATGGGGGCGTGCAGCGGCCCTCGTACGAGCAGGTCTGCACCGGCACCACCGGCCACAACGAGGTGGTGAAGCTCGCCTATGACCCGGCGCAGATCTCGACCCGGCAGATCCTCGAGATTTTCTTCGTCGTCCACGATCCCACGCAGTTGAACCGCCAGGGCAACGACATCGGCACGCAGTACCGCAGCGGCATCTACTACACGAACGAAGAGCAGAAGCAGGCGGCCGAGGCGATCGTGCGCGAGCTGAACGAGGGCAAGTTCTATTCGCGGCCCGTGGTGACCGAGGTGAAGGCGCTCGACAACTACTGGCCGGCCGAGGAATACCACCAGGATTTCTTCGAGAAGAACCCCTACCAGGGCTACTGCATGGCGGTCGCCGCGCCGAAGGTCGAGAAATTCCGCAAGACGTTCAAGGCGCTGGCGCGCGGCTGAATGATTCGCACGCGAGGTCTTCGCTACCGGTATCCGCGCGGCCCCGCCCTTGCATTTCCCGACGTCGACGTGGCGGCGGGCGGGGACTTGCTGCTGCAGGGACGATCCGGGTCGGGGAAGTCGACGTGGCTCGCGCTCGTCGCGGGCCTGCTGACCCCCGCGGCCGTCAATCCCGCGGAAGCGGGAATCCAGGGCTCCCCCGACGGGGCGAGCGAACTGGTCGTCGCCAACCAGAACCTCATCGGCCTCGGCGCCGCACGCCGCGACGCATGGCGCTCGCGCGCCATCGGTTTCCTGCCGCAGAAGCTGCACCTGAGCGAAGCGCTCGACGTCGAAGGCAATCTCGGCCTGTGCTTCTACGCGGCGGGGCTGCCGCACGATGCAAGTCGGGTCCGCGATGCGCTGGGCGCGCTCGGCGTGGCCGAACTCGCGCACCGCAAGCCCTCCCAACTCTCCGGCGGCCAGGCGCAGCGCGTCGCGCTCGCCCGCAGCATCCTCATGCGGCCGCAGGTGCTGCTCGCCGACGAACCCACGGCGAGCCTCGACGATGAAGCGGCCGCGGCCGCGCTCGCGCTCCTGCGCGACGCGGCCAGCGAGTGCGGCGCCACCCTCGTGATCGCCACGCACGATGCGCGGGTGCGCGATGCGATGGCGGACGCGGCCGTGCTCCGTCTCGGCGCAACGGCGGAGGCCGCTTCGTGAAGACCGTCGCGCTCGCCTTCCGCTACCTCTGGTCGCGCCCGCTCGCCGCGCTGCTCAACCTGCTGCTGCTCACGCTCGGCCTCGCCTCGATCACCTTCGTGGTGCTGGTGGGCGAGCAGGTCGGCCGCGCGTTCGAGCGCGACCTCGCCGGCATCGACGTCGTGGTCGGCGCCAAGGGCAGCCCGATGCAGCTGATCCTCTCGGGCGTCTTCCACATCGACGTGCCGGCGGGGAACATCGCGCTCTCCGACGTGCGCGAGCTCGAGAAATCGCCGGCCGTGAGGAAGCTCATTCCGCTCAGCCTGGGCGATGCCTTCCGCGGCTTCCGCATCGTCGGCACCACGCCCGAGTACCTGCGGCACTACAGGATGCGCGTGGCCTCCGGCAGCGAGTGGACGAAGACGATGGAGGCGGTGGTCGGCGCGGACGTCGCGCGCACGCTCGGCTTCAAGGCCGGCGACGCCTTCGTCGGCAACCACGGCCTGGGCGGCATGGGCGATGCGCACGGAAACCATCCCTACCGGATTTCGGGCGTGCTCGCGCCTTGCGGCTGCGTGGTCGACCGCCTCATCGTCACCTCCACCGAATCCGTGTGGCAGGTCCATGAGAAGGAGATGGCGATGGACGAGGACGATCGCAAGGCGCTCGAGGAAGCGCGCGAGATCACCGTCGCGCTGATTTCGTACCGCACGCCGCTCGCCGCCGTGACCTTCCCGCGCTACGTGAACACCCAGACCGAAATGCAGGCCGCCGCGCCGGCCATCGAGATCACGCGCCTGCTGCGCATGCTCGGCGTGGGCAGCGAGGTCTTGCAAGGCATCGGCGCGGTGCTGCTGCTGAGCGCGGCCCTGTCGGTCTTCGTGGCGTTGTGGAATGCAGTGCGCGAACGCCGCGCCGACCTCGCCATGCTGCGCATGCTGGGCGCGACGCCGGCCAAGGTGGCGGCGCTGCTGTTGTGCGAGGCGCTGTGGCTCGCCGTTCTCGCGTCGATCCTGGGCCTGCTGGCCGGACACGCGCTCACTTCCTTGGTAGGCTCGCTGCTGCAAGCGCAAGGGTCGCTGCCGATCTCGGGCTGGCACTGGCTGCCCGAAGAAACCTGGATCCCCGCGCTGGCGATGGCCGTGGCCGCCGCCGCCGCGCTGATCCCGGCGGCGAGCGCCTACCGCACCGATGTGGCCCATCTGTTGAATTCGAGGTGATGCGATGAAGAGAATCCTTGTCCTGATGCTGTTCGCGCCGCTGGCCGCGTTGGCCGCGGACAAGCACGACGCGGCCGCGATCAAGAAGGACGTGGAGCGCCACCGCGCCATGGCCGCCGCGCACGAGCAGGCCGCGAAGTGCCTGGAGACGGGCCAGAAGCCCGAGCAGTGCCAGAAGCAGTTGCAAGGCGCCTGCAAGGGCCTGGGCATCGGAAAATACTGCGGAATGAAGCACGAGCACTGAACCGAAGGAGTACGACCCATGAAGATCGCCGCCGCCTTGCTCGCCTCCACCCTGGCGTTCGCGTCGTGGGCGCAGCTGTCGCCCCCCGTGCCGCAGGGCTCGGGCGCGGGCGTCCACAGCCCCAACAGCCCGTTCGCGCCCCTGCCGCAGCGTAACGACGTGGTCCAGTGGTCGACGCTCACGGCGGTCACCACGAAGAACGAGAAGAACAAGATCGTGCCGGTCTACACGAAGGACCTGCTTGCCCTGGACAAGCGCAAGCAGCGCGTGCAGGGCTTCATGATGCCGCTGGAGCCAGGCGAGCGGCAGACGCACTTCCTGCTGAGCTCGGTGCCGCTCACCTGCGGCTTCTGCACCCCGGGCGGACCCGAGAGCATGGTCGAGGTGCGCACGAAGACGCCGGTGCGCTACACGATGGACCCCGTGATCGTGGAGGGCACCTTCGCCGTGCTGAACGACGACCCGTACGGGTTGTATTACCGCGTGACGGATGCGGTCGCGGTGAAGTAGGGCTCAGCGCTTCGCGAGGTGGTCGCGGATCCAGGCGGCGAGTTCGTCTTCGGTGATTTCGCCCGCGGCCACTTGCAATATCGTGAGTACGCACTGGGCGTCGTCGATTTCCAGGTCGTAGCCGTTCAGCGTGAGAAACAATTCGATCGCGACGAACGCTGTGCGCTTGTTGCCGTCGATGAAGGGGTGATTGCGGGAGATTCCATAGCCATACGCGGCCGCAAGGGCCGCTGCGTCCGGATGGCCGTACGCGGCGACGTTCTCCGGGCGCGCCAGCGCCGATGCGAGCAGACCCGGATCGCGAACGCCCATGCCGCCTCCGTGTTCCGCGAGTTGCGCTTCGTGAATGGCCTCTACGACTTCAGGCAGCAACCAGGTCCAGCGCGTCACTTGGCGAGTTCACGGAGAACTGCACGGCGTTTCTTCATGACGGCCTTGGCCGCGCGCATCTGCTCCTCGAACTCGGGGTTCGTCTTGGTGATGCGGACGCCATCGGGCGACTCGGTGACATACAGCTCGTCGCCTTTTTGAAGGTCGAGGCGCGCAAGCAACTCCTTCGGGAAAACAGCCCCGACCGAATTGCCAACCTGCGTGAGTTTGAGGGTGTACATCTGCGCGCGTTATTACTGATGTAAATACTAACGCGAGACTCTCCCACCGTCAAGCGTCAAGGCGCCAGGCGCTGGCGCTCCCATGCATCGCCGCTGGCCGAATACATCAGCCGGTCATGCAGCCGGCTCCTGCGGCCCTGCCAGAACTCCCACCGGTCCGGCACGAGCCTGTAGCCGCCCCAGTGCGGCGGGCGCGGCGGATTGAGCGGGAACTGCGCGCTGTACTTGGCGGCACTCGCGACCAGCACGGCACGGCCGGCGATCGGCTGGCTCTGCGGGCTCGCCCAGGCGCCGATGCGCGAAAGCAGCGGGCGCGTGGCGTAGTAGGCGTCGCTGTCCTCCGCGCTCGTCTTCTCCACGCGGCCTTCGATGCGCACCACGCGCTCCAGCTCGACCCAATGAAACTGCAGCGCGGCATACGGGTTGCCCGCGAGCTGCTGGCCCTTGCGGCTTTCGTAATTGGTGTACCAGCGCAGGCCGTGCTCGTCGTAGCCCTTGAGCAGGACCACGCGCGTGCTCGGGCGCAGGTCGCTGCCGACCGTGGCGAGCGTCATCGCGCTCGGCTCCGGGATCTCGCCCGATATGGCTTCGGTCAGCCAGCGGTCGAACTGTTTCAGCGGGTCGGCGTCGGATGCCGACTCGTCGAGCTCTGCGCGCTCGTAGCTCTTGCGAAGGTCGGCGATTCGGGAGGCAGTGGTGCTCATGCCGAATTCTCTCTTACATTTTCCGCATGCCAATACCGGACTCGCCCATGGTCGTCGTGCTCGCCTCGGGACGTGGCGAGCGATTCATCGCCTCGGGCGGCCAGGGCTCGAAGCTGCAGGCCGAGATCGGCGGCCGCACGGTGCTGGACCGCACGCTCGACGCGGTGCGCCGCAGCGGCCTGCCATGGCACGTGGAGGACGCGGGTCATCCGGGCATGGGGGACTCCATCGCGGCGGGCGTCGAAGCGACGAGGGACGCGGCCGGGTGGTTGATCCTGCCCGGCGACCTGCCGCTCGTGCATCCGCAGTCCTTGCGCATCGTGGCCGAGGCGCTGAAGGCGAGCGCCGTCGTGTTGCCGACGCATCGTGGCGTGCGGGGCCACCCGGTGGGCTTCGCAAGGGAATGCGGCGAGGCATTGCGCGCGTTGAACGGTCCACTCGGCGCCGCACCGGTCGTCAAGGCGTGGGCGGCCCGCGGCGCCACGACGACGATCGAAATCGACGACCCCGGCATCGTCACGGACATCGACACGCTCGCCGACCTGCAGGCCGTGCGAACGAAGCTCAGCGCCGGATCATCCTGAGCAGCCGCTCCAGATGCCGGTCGCGGATGTCGTGGCGCTTCAGCTCCTCCAGCGTGCGGTCGGCGTAGTCGAGCGTCGTGCCGTAGATGCCCGTCGCGTCACGGAAGATCGCGCGGTATTGCGCCTCGGTCAGCACGCCCGTGTGGCTCGGGCTGCGCCGGGACAGGGTGAAGGCGAGCGCCGTCACCGGCCCCTGGGCCGTGTGGCAGGCCAGCCATTTGGGGTCGTACACCGCCAGCTTCATCTCGCGCGCCCAGAGCCGCACGAGCGTCTCGCGGCCCTGTTCCCGCGGAATGCGGAACACCATGCCCCGGCAGCTGCCGCCGGACAGCATGCCGAAGACGAGCCCCGGCCGCTCGGGCGTGCCGCGGTTGATGCGGCTCCACATCTTCAGCGCCCGGTGCCAGCCATGCACAAGGGCGGGGCGCCGCTCCGCGTACTCGAACTCCGGCTTCCAGATCAGCGAGCCATAGCCGAACACCCACAGGTCGTCGTGTCCGCCCCATGCACGGATGACCTGGTCGAGCATGGCCTGCGCATCGCGGGGCGGACTCGGCGCGTGGGAATGCATGGATCGCAACTCTACCGGTAACCGGCGCGTCACACCGCCGCGGCCGGATTGGCATTAGCATGGAATCGAATGAAGCCCACATGCCTGTGCAGCGACGCATGAAAACGCATCCCCGACTCGAAGCCGTCACGGCGCGCATCCGCGAGCGCAGCGCGCCGGAACGCGAGGCCTACCTCCGCCGCGTCGACGCCGCCGCCGCGCAGGAACGCGGCGCCGACCGCATGGGATGCGCCAACGTGGCGCACGCCTTCGCCGGCATTCCCGCGAACGACAGGCTGCGCGTGGTGGCCGAGCGCGCGCCCAACATCGCCATCGTCTCCGCGTACAACGACATGCTGTCGGCGCACGCGCCCTTCGCGGGCTACCCGGCCGTCATCAAGGACGAGGCGCGCAAGCACGGCGCGACGGCGCAGGTGGCGGGCGGCGTGCCGGCGATGTGCGACGGCGTGACGCAGGGCACGGCCGGGATGGAGCTCAGCCTGTTCTCCCGCGACGTCATCGCGATGGGCACGGCGGTCGCGCTCAGCCACGACATGTTCGACGCGGCGCTCATGCTCGGCATCTGCGACAAGATCGTGCCCGGCCTCCTCATCGGCGCGCTGCACTTCGGCCATCTGCCGACGGTCTTCGTGCCGGGCGGCCCCATGCCGAGCGGCCTTTCCAACGGTGAAAAGGCGAAGGTGCGCGAGCTGGCGGCGCAGGGGCTCGTCGGCCGCGCCGAACTCCTCGAGGCCGAGACGCGCGCCTATCACACGCAAGGCACCTGCACCTTCTACGGCACGGCCAACAGCAACCAGATGCTGATGGAGGCGATGGGGCTGCACGTGCCCGGCTCGGCCTTCGTCCAGCCGCAGGACGGGCTGCGGGAAGAACTCACGCGGGAAGCGGTGCGAACGGCGCTTGGCAACCTGAAGGCGAGGCGGTTCGCGCCCATCGGCCGCCTCGTCGACGAGCGCTGCATCGTCAACGCGATGGTGGCGCTGCTCGCGACCGGCGGCTCGACGAACCACCTGATCCACTGGGTGGCCGTCGCGCGCGCGGCGGGCCTCACGATCGACTGGAACGATTTCTCCGAGCTCTCCGCCGTGGTGCCGCTGCTGTCGCGCGTGTACCCGAACGGGCAGGCCGACGTGAACCAGTTCCAGGATGCGGGCGGGCCGGGCTACGTGATCCGCGAACTGCTCGATTCGGGGTTGATGCATGCCGACGTGCTGACGGTGCGCGAGGGCGGGCTGCGCGAGTACACGCGCATGCCGGCTGCGTCGCTGTCGGAAGGAGGACTGCGCTGGAACGACATCGGCGCCTCGCGCGACGAATCCGTGGTGCGCCCCGCGTCGCATCCCTTCTCGCCCACGGGCGGCCTCAGGCTCCTCACGGGCAACCTGGGGCGCAGCGTCATCAAAGTCTCCGCCGTGCCCGAGGACCGGCATGTGATCGAGGCGCCCGCGCGCGTCTTCGACAGCCAGGAGGATTTGCAGCTCGCGTTCAAGGCCGGCGAGCTCGATCGCGACGTCGTGTGCGTCGTGCGCTGGCAAGGTCCGCAGGCCAACGGCATGCCGGAGCTGCACAAGCTCACGCCGCCGCTCGCGGTGCTGCAGGGCAAGGGATTCAACGTCGCGCTCGTCACCGACGGGCGCATGAGCGGCGCGTCGGGCAAGGTGCCCGCGGCGATCCATGTGTCGCCCGAAGCGGCCGCGGGCGGTCCGCTCGCGAAGCTGCGCGACGGCGACCTCGTGCGGGTCGACGCGGTGGCGGGCACGCTGCAGGCGATCGTGCCGGATGCCGAATGGGCCGCGCGCGAAGCGGCCGTGCTGTCCGAGGAGCGCAGGGAGGCGAACCGCCACGGCATGGGCCGCGCGCTTTTCGCCGGCATGCGCCGCAACGCGCTCGCGGCGGAAGAGGGGGCCTGCACATGGCTGTGACCCTGACCGCGCTGGACGTGATGCGCGATGCGGCGGTGATTCCCGTCATCGTTCTCGACGATGTCGCGCACGCCGTGCCGCTCGCGCGCGCGCTGGTGGCCGGCGGCATCCGCATGCTCGAAGTCACGCTGCGAACACCCGTTGCGCTGCGATGCATCGAAGCCATCGCGCGCGAGGTGCCGGACGCCGTGGTCGGCGCGGGCACGGTGCGCAGCGCCGAAGATGCGAAGGCGTCGCTGCGTGCCGGCGCGCGCTTCGCCGTGAGCCCTGGCTACACGGCGCGCATCGGCCAGGCGTGCCGGGACATCGGCCTGCCGCTGCTGCCCGGCGTGGCGACCGGCAGCGAGATCCTCGCGGCGCAGGAGGATGGCTACAC
This sequence comes from Ramlibacter sp., assembly GCF_050250995.1. Taxonomy (GTDB): domain Bacteria; phylum Pseudomonadota; class Gammaproteobacteria; order Burkholderiales; family Burkholderiaceae_C; genus Ramlibacter. The sequence goes on along the minus strand of NZ_JBFWNP010000002.1, from coordinate 156,631 downwards.
CGAGCTCAAGTTCTTCCCCGCGCAGCAGTCGGGCGGCGTCGCGATGCTCAAGGCCTGGCAGGGGCCGTTCGGCGACGTTCGCTTCTGTCCCACCGGGGGCGTGAATGCATCGAACGCGCCGGACTATCTTGCTTTGGCCAACGTGGCGTGCGTGGGCGGCTCCTGGCTGACCCCACCGGAGGCGGTGGCGTCGGGGAACTGGGAGGGCATCACCGGGTTGGCTGCGCACGCGAAAGGGCTGGCGCGCCGCTGAGGGCGTCCCCCGCGGCAGACGGGCCCTGCCTACGCGGCCTCGTTCGTGCGCTGGATGAGTTCGATCTTGTACCCATCCGGATCGGTCACGAAGGCAATGACCGTCGAGCCGCCCTTCACGGGCCCCGGCTCGCGCGTGATGTTGCCGCCGCTCGCGCGGATCTTTTCGCAGGCCGCGTACACGTCGGGTACGCCGATGGCCATGTGGCCGAAGGCGGTGCCGAGTTCGTAGCTGTCCACGCCGTGGTTGTACGTGAGCTCGAGCTCCGCATGCTCGGGGTTCGTGCCGTAGCCGACGAAGGCGAGGGAGTATTTCTGCTCCGGCCGTTCGGTCGTGCGCAGCAGGTTCATGCCGAGCACGTTCGTGTAGAAGTCGATGGCGCGCTGCAGGTCGCCCACGCGCAGCATGGTGTGAAGGATTCGCATCGCGGGATTATCGTTCTCGCATCTCGAAGACGAGGCAGGTCGTGGTCGCATGCGCGTACAGCGTGCCGTCGGGGCCGACCAGCTTCGCCTCGGCGGTGGCGAGCTGCCGGCCGCAGTGGAGGATGCGGCCGATCGCTCGCACGCGCTGCACCTTCGGCCCGATGGCCTTGACGAGGTTCACCCCGAGCTCGGCCGTGGTGTAGCCGCGCCCCGGCGGCATCATCGTATGCACCGACACGCCGAGCGCGGAGTCGAGCACCGTGGCGTACCAGCCGCCGTGGATGCCTCCCATCGGGTTGAGGTGCGCCGGGCCGGGCGCGCCCTGGAACACGGCGCGTCCTTCGCCCACCTCCATCAGCAGGAAGTCCAGCGTTTCCGCGATCGGTGCGCTCGGCAGTTCGCCGCGCAGCATGGCCTGCACTGTCTCCAGGCCCGACATTCCGGCGACCTGCTCCGGCCGCGCCACGCCCGCCCCGGGGCCCGCCGCGAGCACGGTGCGCATTTCGCGTTCCTGCGCGAGCCAGGTTTCGAGTTCGCTCATCCTTTGCTCCTTCTGAAGTGCGCCGCATCGTAGCCGCACCTTCAGGTCAACGGCAGGAATGGCTGACGCCGCAGGGCTGCGGCCTACAAACGGCTGAGTTCGGGGACGAGTCGCAGCGCGCCGAATTCCGATCCCGAGGGGGCTCGTATCACTACCATTCGACGCATGCTGAACATGCACACTATTATCATGTTCACAACAAAGCAGGGACCTATGGAAGAGAAACCCGCACGCCTGACGATCCTCATCGACGCCGAGAAAAAGAAGGCATTCGACGATCTCTGCGCGTCGCAGGACATCACCACCTCGCAGGTTGTCCGGCAGTTGATCCGCGATTACCTGATGAAGCACGGGATCGTGATGCCGACGCCGGAGATCGCGAAACCCCAGTGAGATCGGGGCAGGTTGTAACGCAGGGGCCGGAGGGTCCCTGCGAAATTACAATCCGGTTATCATCGGCCCGATCCGAATACACCCATCGCATGGAGCTCAAGACCGCTCGCCTCACCGTTCTGATCGATCCTTCCAAGAAAGAAGCATTCGAGGAACTCTGCCGCTCCCAGGACATGACGCCGTCGCAAGTCGTTCGGCGACTCATCCGCGACTACATGAGCGAGCAGATGGCTGCGGCGGCGCCGCGCAAGCGGGCGGCGGCTCCGGCGCGCAAGCGCAGTCGCTGACGCCCTTCGGATGAGTTGAGGGGGCCCGAACAGGCCGCAGCGTTTCACGCACAAAAAAAGCCGGCAAGCCGGCTTTTTTTGTTGAGAGCAGAAGAGGCCTCAGCGACGCCCGCGCCCGCCGCCGAAACGGTTGCCGCGGCCGCGCGACATCAGGTCGACGCTCGTGCGCAAGGGATCGGGCTGGCCGTCCGTCGAGCGCTGGATCGGCTCGCGGACCACGAAGGGGCTGCGGCTCTCGTGCGCGCCGTCGCGCGGCTGGTCCTCGCCGGCCGGGGTGTGGGGCCGACGATTGCCATTGCCGCCGCTCCCATTTCCGCCCGCATTCCCGCCGAAGCCGCCCTGGCGCGGCTGGGCTGGCCTGCCGTGACGCGGCTGGCCGTTGCCTCCGTTCGCCGGCTGCGAGCGGCCGCCGCGGGCGCCGTTGCCCCCAGCGCCCCCGTTGCCTGCGCCACTACCGCCATTCGCGCCCTGCGTGCGCGCGCCGCCGCCGCCGCCACCGCTGCGCGGTTGCGACGAACGCTCGCCGCTCGCCTTGCGCTCGCCGCGTCCCGGCTGCTCGGCCTTGTTCTCGCGGATGCGCTGCATCATTTCCTGGCGCGCGGCCTTGGCCGCGGCATTCATGACTTCGCGCGAGGGCATCTTGCCCGCGCCGCCCCACAGCACCTGGCGGCCCATGGCGATGGGCTCGCCCTTCTCGCCGGGCTCGGGGCCGAAGCCCTCGACCACCTGCGTGGGGATGTCCTGCTTGGTGAAGCGGGCGATCTCCTGCATGAAGCCTTCTTCGTCGAGGCAGACGAAGCTCACGGCCTGGCCTTCCTTGCCCGCCCGGCCGGTGCGGCCGATGCGGTGGACGTAGTCCTCGGGAACGTTGGGGATCTCGTAGTTCACCACGTGCGGCAGGTCATCGATGTCGATGCCGCGCGCCGCGATGTCGGTGGCCACGAGCGCGCGGATCTCGCCGCTCTTGAAGCCGGCGAGCGCCTGCGTGCGCGCGGTCTGGCTCTTGTTGCCGTGCAGCGCCATCGCCTTGATGCCGTTCTTGCACAGGTATTCGGCCACGCTGTTGGCGCCGAACTTCGTGCGCGTGAACACCAGCACCTGGCTCCACTCGTGCTCGTTGATCACGTGTGCGAGCAGGGCCTTCTTCTTGCCGCGGCCCACGGGGTGCACGACCTGCGTGATGCGCTGCACCGTGGTGTTGCGCGGCGTGACCTGGATCTGCTGCGGCTCCTTCAGGAGGCGGTTCGCGAGTTCGCGGATCTCGTCGCTGAAGGTGGCGGAGAACAGCAGGCTCTGCTTTTCCTTCGGCACCAGCGCGAGGATCTTCTTCACGTCGGGCAGGAAGCCCATGTCGAGCATGCGGTCGGCCTCGTCGAGCACGAGGATCTCGACCGTGGACAGGTCGAGGTTGCCCTGCTGCTGCAGGTCGAGCAGGCGGCCCGGCGTGGCCACGAGGATGTCGACGCCGCGCTTGATGCGGTCGATCTGCGGATTCATGCCGACGCCGCCGAAAATCACGGTGGACGAGAGCTGGAGGTACTTGCCGTAGGTGCGGATCGACTCCTCGACCTGCGCGGCGAGTTCCCGCGTGGGCGTTAGCACGAGGGCGGCGATGCCGTCCTTGCCGAACTTGTTGGTCTTGCCGACGCCCTTGGAGAGCTTGTGCAGCATGGGCAGCGTGAACGCCGCCGTCTTGCCGGTGCCGGTCTGCGCGCCGGCGAGGAGGTCGCGGCCCTCGAGTACCGCGGGGATGGCCTGGGCCTGGATGGGGGTGGGGGTGTCGTAGCCTTGTTCGTGCACGGCCTTGAGGATGGCGGGTGCAAGCTGGAGTTCATCGAAAGTCATGGAGCAGGAAAGCGCCTCCCGGGCGCGGGGGCATCGGCCGTTCCGGTTATTCACCGGATCCAGTCGGCAGCAGATGAGGTTTCTGGTGGTCGGGAGCCCGGCGGGCGACGGTGGTTGCGTCTGTGTGCCCTGCCATGTCCCCAGCGGATTCGCTGAGCTCGCGAAGCAACTGGAGGCCCGCGAGTGAGCGGATTGTCGCATAACGCGGACGGTCGCGCTGCACGCGGGCGCGATGCATACAATGAAAGTCCGTGCCCTTACGGAAAGCCCCATGGCTACGAAGCTGTTGAAACGAATGGGGGTCGCCGACGATCCCAGCGCGTTGCAGCCGACGCTGAACGACTGCCTCGACGCCATGCTGCAGCACGCCGACCTGCTGATGGGCGAGGTGCTCGCCGGCCTGATGCAGGCGAGTTCCCCCAATCATCCGCGCCGCCTGTTGCACCTGCAGCAGCCCGGCACCAAGGCCGGCATCGCGCAGCTGAATGCGCATGCGAAGGCGGTCACGGAAACGTTCAAGGCCGAGCTCAAGCGGCTCGTGTACGAAGGCGGCGGCAAGGACCAGGTGGCCACCGAACTGCTGCGCTTCGAGGACCTGAAGCTGTTCGAGGACGACCAGCTCGACGCAAGCATCGAAGTGGCGCGCGCGCAGCAGGAGGTCAACAACGCGGTCGACGACGTCCTGCCCGCGGCCGACGCGCGCATCAGCACCTTGCTCGGATGGCGCACCATCCAGCCCGGCCTGAACCCCGTGCGGCCCGAGGTGTTCGTGCGAGCGCTCCAGCACGCGCTCGCGTCCCACCTGCCCGAGATCACGGTGCGCGAAGCGCTCATCGCGCCCGCCGCCGGCCTGCTGGGCATCAACCTGCGCAGGCTCTACCGCGACCTTTCGGACTGGCTCGCGTCCACCGGCGTCGAGCCCGCCGTGCCTATCGGCGGGCGCATCGACAAGGCCAGCGGCGCCACCGGCGTGCCTGTCGCCGATTCGGTGGCCAAGACCCTCCTGACCCTCGACAAGCTTCGCAAGCTGCTCGCGGGCGATTTCGATGCGCCGCAGCCGCGCCCGGATTTCCTGCATACGGTGCCCGCGTCGATGTCGATGCTGCAGCAGCTCAAGGGCGGGCCGGATGCGCTCATCAAGCGACTCGAGCAGCGGCCCCGCGCCGCGCCCGCGCCGCAACCGATCGACATGCTCGCTGCGCCACCCGAGCTGCCGCCGGGCGCCGCGCAGAAGATCGGCCAGCAGCTCGGCGACGAAGTGGTGCGGCTCATGTTCGACACGCTCGCGCAGGACCCGCGCCTGCTGCCCGCGTTCAAGCGGCAGCTGAAGGCGATGGAGAAGGCGGTGCATGACCTCGCCGAGCAGGACTCGCGCTTCTTCTCCGACCGCACGCATCCCGCGCGCCAGTTGCTCGACCGGATCACGCAGCGCAGCCTGGCTTTCGCCTCGGAGCAGGACGAGGGCTGGGCGCGCTTCATGTCCACGGTGGAAGCCGCGACGCGCTGGGTGGCCGACAGCAAGGTGGTGGACGCCGACACGTTCGGCGAACTGCTCGACGGGCTGCAGCAACAGTGGACCGAGCACGACAAGGCGCTGAAGGCCAGGCGCGCCGAAGCGGCGAAGGCGCTGCTGCACGCGGAGCAGCGCAACCTGCTCGCCCAGAAGCTCGCGGGCGAATTCATGCAGGGAATCGAGGGCCTCGAGGTCGCGGACTTCATCGTCGACTTCCTGCGCAACTCCTGGTCTCAGGTGGTGGCGGAAGCGCAGCTCAGCTGCGCGGACGGCGAGTCCGACCCCTATGGCTATCGCGCACTGGTCGACGACCTCGTGTGGAGCGTGCAGAAGAGCACCGCGCAGCGCGGCCGCGCCCGGCGGCTCGTGGGCATGATCCCGAACCTGCTCGCCAAGCTGCGCGAAGGGCTGGGCCGCATCGGCTATCCGCCCGAGCTCACGCAGCGGTTCTTCGACAACCTGATCACGATCCACCGCGATGCGGTGCAGGAGGGCCGCGACCCCGACGCGCAGGCCGCGGCCGAAACGATCTGGGCACAGCCGGCGGCGGCGAGCCCGGCGCCCGAGGAGGCGCAGGAAAGCTCGTTCTGGCTCGACCGCAACGAGGTCCGGGAGTCGGGCTTCGTCGACGAGGAGGCCGCGTATGCGGCGGAGGCGGTGGCGAGCCCCGAGGCGCCCTTGCAGGAGCAGCACCTGGAGTCCGCGACGCCCGCGCCCTTGCGCGTGGAGGAACTGCGCCTGGGCAGCTGGGTCGAGCTGTGCATTCGCGGCGAATGGCTCCGTGCGCAGCTCACGTGGTGCAGCCCGCACGGCACGCTTTTCATGTTCACCGCGCAGGCGGGGACGGCGCACTCGATGTCGCGTCGCACGCTCGACAAGCTGCGCGCGCACGGGCTGGTGAAGGTGGTCGCCGACCGCAACGTCGTGGACGAGGCGCTGGACCAGGTGGCGAAGACGGCCTTGAGGAACAGCTTGAGCTCGAAGGACTGAGGGATCCGATGCCACCGAAGAAGCGCGCGGGCGCATGACCGATCCCGCCGACGCCCTGTTGTCCGAAGCGCACCGGCTGCGCCACTTCGTCGTGCTGGTGGAGGAGCGCCACTACGGTCGCGCGGCGGAACGCCTCGGCATGGACCAGCCCGCGCTGAGCCGCTCGATCGTGCGGCTCGAGCAGGCGCTGGGCGCGCAATTGCTCGTGCGCTCGGCCCGCTCCATCGCCCTGACGCCGGCCGGCGAGATCTTCGAGAAGGAGGCGCGCACCCTGATCGCGCAGGCGCAGCTGTCGGGCAGCGTCGTGCGGCGGGTGCAGAACGGCGAGGTCGGCAATCTCCGCATCGGCTTCACGCCGGTGGCGATGTTCTGGGCGCTGCCCGAGGCCGTGCGCAAGCTGCGCGTGCAGTACCCCGACATTCGCATCCTGATGCAGGAGGCGCAGAGTTACGAGCACGTCGAGCGGCTGCGCGAAGGCACCCTCGACGTCGCCTTCGTCAACGGCGACGTGCTGAAGGCCGGCGAGTTCCGGACGCTCGTGCTGGAGCGCGCGCGCGTGCTGGCCGCCGTGCCCGCGAGCTGGCCCGCGGCGCGGGCGAAGCGCCTGCGGCTGATCGACCTCGCGCCCTTGCCGTTCATCATCGTGCCCAACGACACGAGCCCCACCACGCATCAGGCCACGCTCTCGGCCTGCCGCGCGGCCGGCTTCGTGCCCACCATCGTGCCCGGCGACAACACGGAGGTGCTGAGCCGCCTCGGCATGGTCGCGAGCGGCTTCGGCGTGATGCTCACGTCGGAGTACACGCGCGCCCTGCCGGTGGAGGGCGTCGCCTACGTGCCGGTGGTGGACCTGCCGGAGTACCTGCACTGGCAACTGGTGATGGCGTGGGACCCGCGCGCGCAGACTTCGGCCGTGCGCGCGCTGGCGGATATCTGCGCGGGAATTCCGAAGACGGTGGTGAAGCGCGCGGCCTGGCGCGGGCGGGCGCCGGGCGCGGGTTGAGCGGCCTGCTCAGTCCTTCAGGAAGAAGACCGTATCCACCGCCGTCGGCGCCTGGTCGCCCTCGCGCACGATGATCGGATTGACGTCGATGGCATCGATGTCGTCGGCGAGCTCGCGCACCAGGCGGGCGAAGCGCAGGACCGTGGGTGCGAGGACCGTCGCATCCACCTCGGTTCGTCCGCCCGAGCCGTCGAGCAGCGAGCGATGCGCGAGGCGCGCGAGCATGTCGTGGACGTCCAGACCGGTCGCGTCGTCGTCGACGAGGCGAATCTGCACGTCGTCCCACGCCTCGGCCTGCACGCCGCCGATGCCGAGCGTGACGACCATGCCGAAGGTCGCGTCGCGCTTGGCGCCCAGCAGCAGCTCGACGCCGGCGGGAACCTGCTCCTGCAGCACGACGTCGGCGTCGGGCAATTCCAGTCGCCTCGCGAGTTCGAAGAGATCGGCGACCGCCTGCGCGACCGATTCGCTCGTCGCAAGGCCGAGTCGCACGCCGCCGACGCGGGCCTTGTGGACGAGCGCGTCGGAGCGCAGCTTGGCCACGACCGGCAAGCGCAGATTCGCGAGCGCCGTGCGGACCGCTTCGGGCGAGTCGACGACCGACTCGTTCACGACATCGATTCCGTAGGCCGAGAGCATCCGCTTGCCGCCGACTTCGTCGATCACCTTGCGGCCGGCGGACTTCGCATCGGCGAGCACGGCGCGCGCGGCCGCGCGGTCGGGGACGAGGTCGTCGACGGGCGAGGGGCGATGCGCGGAGGGCCGCACGCCGGGCGCGATGGCCTGAACCAGACGCTCGGCGTCGGGGAAGGTCGGGACGTTCCTGCCGTTGAGGTAGAGCGTCGCCTCGTCGCCGCCGCCGAACCACAGCACGAACAGCGGCTTCGCGAGCCGGGGCGCTTCGTCGGCCAGCACCTCGGCGATCTCCATCTGCCGACGCTCGAACGAACCGACCGCCACGATGGTGATGTCGCTGCCCGGATTGCCGTCGAAGAGCCGCAGCATCGTGCGCAGCCGGTCGAGGTGATGGAAGGGTCCGCCGCTCACGTCGAGCGGGTTCTGCGCGCCCAGGAAGGCGGGCAGCAGCGGCTCGATGCCTGCGAGCACCGTCGCGTCGAACTGCGCGAGGCCCATGCCTGCACGCTCGAGCGCATCGGTCAGCATGATGCCGATGCCGCCCGACATCGAGAGGATCGATGCGCGGCGCCCATATGGCTTCGGGTAGGTCGCCAGCACGCGGCCGATGTCGAGCAGGTGCGTGTAGCCGCGCGCGCGCGCCACGCCGAGCTGGTGCAGCACGCCGTCGTAGACGCGGTCCTCGCCCGCGAGGCTGGCGGTGTGCGCCGCCGCGGCTTTCGCCCCCGCGGCCGTCGCGCCGGCCTTCAGCAGCACGATGCGCTTGCCCAGGCGCTGCGCCTTGCGTGCGGCGGCCGCGAAGAGCTCGGGCCGGCGCAGCCCTTCGACGTAGCACAGGACCGTGGTGAAGCGTGGCGAGTCGAGCAGCGCGTCGACCACCATCTCGAGGGTAACGCCGATCTCGTTGCCGGAGTTGTAGAGGCGCCCCACGCCCAGGCCCGAGCGCTGGCCGTCGTAGAACATCGCCGCGCCCACCGCGCCGCTTTGCGACACGATGGCGACGGGTCCGTCGCGCAGGGCGAGCCCCTTCTGGTCCAGCACGGGCGAGAAGGTCGCGGTGAAGCCGCTCTTCACGTCCACGATGCCGTTGGTGTTGGGACCCACGAGGCGGATTCCGCCCTCGCGTGCGATGCGCGCCACGCGCTCCTGCAGCGCCGCGCCTTCCGGGCCGATCTCGGCGAAGCCGGAGTTGCCGAACATCGCGGCCGGAATCTTCAATGCGGCGCACTGCTCGAGCACGCCGACGGAAGCCGCCGCCGAGACGAGCACGATAGCAATGTCCGGCGGCTCGGGCAGGTCGGCCAGCGACTTGAACGCTGCACGTCCCTGCACCTGCTCGCGGTTCGGATTGATCGGATAGATGTGCCCGGCGAAGCCGTAGTTCAGCATGAACTGCAGCAGGCGCCCGCCCGGCAGCTTGATGTCGTCCGAGGCGCCGACCACGGCCACCGAGCGCGGCGCGTACAGGCGCTCCAGCCATTCGCTCGCGTCCGGCGAGCATCCTTCATCGTCGTTCATTCGGTTCACGAGTCCAGTTCCCCCGCCTGGAAGCGGCGGATCGCTTCCTTCAGGCCATGTTCGGCGATGGCCGCGCGCAGCTTCAGCACCGAGGGCGAGCGGTGCAGGATCGCATCGGTCTGCGCGCCCATCGTCGCGCCCTCGCGCAGGCCGGCCAGTTCGGCCATGCGGTTGATGGCCTGCTTGCGCATGCGCGCCACGTCGGCGGGCATGCGCGACATGCGCGTGGCCACCTCGAATGCTTCGTCGTGCAGGCGCTCGGGGGCGACCGCGTAGTTCGCCCAGCCCCAGTCCGAGGCGGTCGCGCCGCTGATGGTGTAGCCGGGGATCAGCGCCATCTGCTTGGTGCGCTTCGGGCCGACGAGGTGCACCCACAGCGGCTCCAGGAAGCCGCCGCCCAGCGGCATCGAGGAATAGCCGATGCGCGCATCGTTCGCGACGATGGTGAGGTCGGCCAGCGTACACAGCAGGGTCGCCGCCGCCAGGCAATGGCCGTGGACGGCCGCGACCACCGGCTTCGGGCTGTTCCACAGGTCGAAGAAGCGCGCGAGGCGTGCCTCGAGGTCGATCGTGTCGCTCACCGGATCGGTGGCTGCAGCGAACCCGTCGCCGCCACGGTCCACGTCGAAGCCCGCGCAGAAAGACTCGCCGCGTCCGGCGAGCACGATGACGCGGGTGGCGTCGTCCTCGCCCAGCACGCGCATCGCGGTGCCGATCTCGTCGAGCATCCGCCGGTTGATGGCGTTGCGCTTGTCGGGCCGGTTGAGCCAGACGACGGCGACGCGGCCGCGATGCTCGACCTGCAGTGTCTGCGGCGTGAATTTCTCCATTTCGGCCAATGTCCCCGAAGTGAGCGATCTTGTAGAAAAAACATCGTAGCATGTATGATGGAACATCCAAGGAGCAGCGGTCCCATGTCCACTCACGTCGCCCACGACCCCGCCCATCGGGCACGGCAGATCCAGGTCTGCGGCATCGACACCGAGGTGTGGGAGGGGGGCACGGGCCGGACCCTGCTTCTTCTGCATCCGGGCGACGGGTTCGATCCGGATGCGGCCTTCGTCGCGCCGCTCGCCGAGCGCTTTCGCGTCGTCGCGCCGTCGTGCCCCGGTTTCGGCCGCTCCGGCGGGCCGGGCGCCATGAAGTCGGTCGACGACCTCTCGTATTTCTACCTCGACCTGATGGAGGCGCTGGACCTGAAGGACGCGATCATCGTCGGACTCTCGTTCGGCGGCTGGCTCGCCGCCGAGATCGCGGTGAAGAACACGTCGCGCATGGCGGCGCTGTGCCTCGCCGGCACGCTCGGCGCGAAGTTCGGCGACCCGATGACGCGCGAGATCGTCGACCTGTTCTCCGTGCCGCTCTACCAGCATCCGCAGTGGCTGCACCACGACGAGAAGCTGCGCCACCCCGACTACGCCGGCCTGTCGGACGAGACGGCGACGATGCTCGCGCGCAATCACGGTTCGTTCGGCCTGTTCGGCTGGTCGCCCACGCTCCACAGCCGGCACCTGCACCAGCGCCTGCACCGCATCAAGGTGCCGACGCTGCTCGTGTGGGGCGCGCAGGACCGCGTGGTACCCGTCGACTACGGCCGCAAGTGGCAGCAGGCCATCCCCGGCGCGGAGATGCTCGTCGTCGAGGACGCGGGCCACTACGTCCACGCCGACCAGCCCGGGCGCTTCGTCGGCGCGCTGGAGCAATTCGTCAACTCGCCCGCGCGCCGCTGAAGGCGCGCAGGCATCACGCCGGAGCAACCGAACATGCAAAGCTGGTATTTCTCGGAACAGTCCTATGCCCCGGCGTGGGACGAGCCGGTGACGCCCAAGGTCACGTCGCCGAGCAGCCTCGTCGACCCCGAGACGGCGCACCGCCTGCTGCGCGAGTACATCGCGGAGTGCAAGCTCGCCGACGAACTGGGCATGAACATCATGACCAACGAGCACCATGCGGCCTACACCTGCATGAGCGTCTCGAGCCTGATGACGCTCGCCGTGCTCGCCACGCACACGAAGCGCGCGCGTCTGCTCGCGCTCGGCGTGCCGATCATGAACCGCATGGACCCGTACCGCGTCGCCGAGGAGGCCGCCTACGTCGACATCCTGTCGCGCGGCCGGCTGGAGCTCGGCCTCATCAAGGGCTCGACCTTCGAGCTCTACATGTCGAACTCGAACCCGGCCACGTCGAACGCGCGCTACTGGGAGGCGCACGACCTGATCGTCGCCGCGCTCGCGAAGAAGGACGGGCCGATCAGCTACGAGAGCGACAACTTCAACTACCGCAACCTCAACGTCATCCCCGGCTGTTATCAGCAACCGATTCCGCCGATCTGGATGACCACGCTGTCGCCGTTCACGGCGAAGGAGGCGGCGCAGCGCGGCTACGTCATCGCCATCACCGCCGTGGCGCGTGCCGCGCGCGCATGCTTTCCGGTGTATCGCGAGGAGTATCAGCGGGTCCACGGCAAGCCCGCGCCGCTCGACCGCCTCTGCTACCTGGGGCAGGTCGTCGTGGCGCGCGACGAGAAGACGGCGCACGAACGCGCCCGCAAGCTCCTGCGCTTCAACGAGGTGTCCGAGCGGATCGATCCGCGCTTCATCAACCCGCCCGGCATGATGCCGCCGGCGGACAACGCGCGGCTGCTGAAGGCCGGCACGACGACGACGCACCGCAACAAGACCCTGCCAGACGGGACGCCGATGTCCGATCCGCCGACGACGCGCGAGCAGATCATCAATCACGTGCTCTTCGCCGGCACGCCCGACCAGGTGTACGCGCAGATCAAGACCTTCTACGACTCGGTCGGCGGCTTCGGCAACCTGCTCGTGCAGCTGGGCGGGCCCATGACGCACGACGAGATCTGCGACAGCCTGAGCCTGTACGCGACCGAGGTCATGCCGCGCCTGCAGGCGCTCACCCAATCCCACGAGGCGGCCGTCGCCTGAATGCCATGAAGAAAATCCACGCCTTCTTCGCCCAGCTCCTGCTCGTCGCGCTCGCGGCCTTCGCGGGGAACGCCGCCGCGCAGTACCCCGACCGCCCGATCCGGCTCGTCGTGCCGTATGCGGCCGGCGGCTCCACCGACATCGCCGCCCGCATCGTGGCCGAAGGCCTCGGCAAGATTCTCAACACGTCGGTGGTCATCCAGAACCAGCCGGGCGCGAGCGGCAACATCGGCGCGGCGGCAGTCGCGCGGTCCGCGCCGGACGGCTACACGCTGCTGTTCGTCGGCAGCGGCATCGCGTCCGCGCCGAGCATGAAGGAGGTGACCTTCGACCTGCGAAAGGACCTCGCGCCCGTGAGCCGCGTGGTGGGCAGCCAGTTCTCGATCCTGGTGAACCCGAGCCTCAACATCAACACGCTGCAGGAGTTCCTGACGTACGCGCGGGCCAACTCGAAGACGCTGAGCATGGCGTGCTCGGGCACGCTGACCGCCGCGCACTTCGCGCTGGAGCAGTTCCGGCAGGCCGCGCGGCTCGACTTCCAGACCATCCAGTTCAACGGCAACGCGCCGGCGGCGCTGGCGATGATGACGGGCCAGCCGCCCGCGGGCATCGACGCCGCCTTTTCCGCGAAGGGCGCCGTCACCGCGGGCAAGCTGCGCGCCCTGGCGGTGACCGGCTCGAAGCGTTCGCCCTCGCTGCCCGGCGTGCCGACGGTCGCGGAGGCCGGCATCCCCGGATTCGAAGCCGGCTTCTCGCTGCTGATGTTCGCGCCCGGCGCGACGCCGCGCCCCATCGTCGAGCGGCTCCACCAGGCCGTGGCGGCCACCTTGAAGGACCCGGCGATCGTGCAGAAGCTGGAGGCGCAGGGCTTCGACCTGATCGGCAACAGCCCCGCCGAGCTCGCGCGCGAGCTCGAAGTGGACATCAAGGCGAACGAAGCCTTCATCTCCGGCCTGCGCAAGTCGGGCGTGATCCAATAGGCGGGCGATGGACGACACGCAGACCGCAGACGAGAGGGCGAGGCTCGACGATTTCCGCCAGGAGGTGCGCGCTTTCCTCGGCGCGAACCTGAGTCCCGATGTCGCCGAGCGCGTGAAGGCCGGCTACTACCTCGACAAGCCCGAACTCGACCGGTGGCAGCGCGCCCTGTACGAGCGCGGCTGGGCCGGCACGAACTGGCCCGTCGAGCACGGCGGCACCGGCTGGTCGCCGATGCAGAAATACATCTTCGAGGACGAGTGCTCCCGCGCGGGCGCGCCCATCCTCATCATGATGGGGCTCAACCAGGTTGCAGCCTTGTTGATGGCCGCGGGCACCGAAGAGCAGAAGCAGCGCCACCTGCAGCGCATCCTCGACGGCAGCGACCTGTGGTGCCAGGGCCTGTCCGAGCCGAATTCGGGCTCCGACCTCGCCAGCCTGAAGTGCGCGGCCTGGCGCGAAGGCGACGAGTACGTGGTCGACGGCAGCAAGATCTGGACGACCGCGGCGCACTGGGCGAACTGGTGCTTCCTGCTCGTGCGCACGAGCAGCGACGGCGTCAAGCAGGAGGGCATCACCATCCTGCTGCTCGACATGAAGACGCCGGGCATCACGATCCGGCCGATCATCGGCCTGGACGGCATGCACTCGCTCAACCAGTTGTTCCTCGACAAGGTGCGCATCCCCGTGTCGTGCCGCGTGGGCGAGGAGGGCAAGGGCTGGCCGCTGATGAAGTATTTCCTGGGGCACGAGCGCCTTTCGGCGGCGGGCATCTGGAAATGCAAGGCGCACTATGCGCGCCTGGAGAAGATCGCGCGCGAGACGCGGCGCAACGGCCGCCCGCTGATCGAGAACGCGCGCTTTCGCGACCGCATGGCGTGGCTGGAGATCCGCATGCGCGCGCTCGAGGTGCTGCTGCTGTCCATCGTCGGCGACTCCGCGAAGGCGAAGGGCCCGGAAGGCGCGATGATCAAGCTGCGCGGCACGCAGCTGCAGCAGGAGATGCTCGCGATGATGAGCGAAGCGGCGGGCCCCTATGCGGTGCCCTTCCATCCCGAAGTGCTGCGAACCGGCTGGACCGACGAAGAACCCATCGGCCCCGAGTTCGCGACGACGGCCACGCCGTTCTACCTGTTCTGGCGCAAGTCGACGATCTCGGGCGGCTCGAGCGAGATCATGCGCAACGTCATTTCGCAGGCGCTGTTCCAATGAGCGGCCTCAACCTGCAGATCGAACCGACGCCCGAGCAGAAGATGCTGCACGAGGCGGCGGCGCGCTACATGGAGAAGGCCTACGGCTTCCAGGAGCGGCAGCGCATCGTTGCGTCGGGCGTGGAAGTGGACGAGGCGCAATGGCGCGCCTATGCGCGGATGGGCTGGCTGGGCTTGACCCTGCCGGAAGCCGATGGCGGCGGCGGGGGGAGTGCGCTCGACCTCTTCCTGCTCGCGCAGGCGTTCGGCCGCGCGCTGGCCGTCGAGCCTTTTCTTGCGACGTTGCTGGGTGCGGCGACGGTGGCGGACGCCGGGTCGGCGGGGCAGCGCGCGCGCATCCTGCCGGGCGTGGTGTCGGGCGAGACGCGCCTCGCGTTCGCCTGCGCCGAGCCGCAGGGCGGCTACGATTCGTTCGACGTGGCGACGCGCGCGGAAGCGAGCGGCGACGGCTTCGTGCTGTCGGGCGAGAAGAGTGTGGTGCTCGGTGCGGCGTCGGCGCACCACCTCGTCGTGAGCGCACGGACCGCCGGCGCGCAACATGACGAGCGCGGCATCACGCTGTTCCTCGTGGACCGCGCGGCGCCTGGCGTGAGTCTGCGTCCCTACGGCACGATCGACGGGCGCCGCGCGGCCGAAGTGAAGCTCGAAGGCGTGCGCGTTGGCCGCAACGACGTGCTCGGTGAATTGAACGACGCCGCCCGGCACATCGAACGCGCGAGCGCGCTCGGCACCATCGCCTTGCTCGGCGAAGCCGTCGGCTGCCTCGAAGGCGCGCTCGCCGCCACCATCGAATACCACAAGCAACGGCTGCAGTTCGGCAAGCCGCTTTCCAGCTACCAGGCGCTGCGCCATCGCGTCGCGGACCTGTACGTGGCGAAGGAAGAGACTCGGGCGCTGTGCCTGCTCGCCGCGCATGCGTGGTCCGCCAACGAGCCCGGTGCGGCGCAGGCCGTGGCCGGCGCGAAGGCGTGGATCGGCACGACGGGCCGTCTCGCGGCCGAAGATGCGGTGCAGATGCATGGCGCCATCGCGATCACCGACGAATACATCGTCGGGCACTACCTGAAGCGCATCGTGGCCATCGACCGCACGTTCGGCGACGCGGGCACGGCGCTCGATCGCTACGTTGCGCTGGCCGGCGCCTGAATCCGGCAGCGCCCCGACATGACGACGGTGACGACGCCAACGCATGATGCCTCCGCGCAGGCGAGCGCCGCGGACGAGCGCCGCGCGTTCCGCCGTGCGCTCGGCCACTTCGCCACCGGCGTCACCGTCATCACGGCGCAGTGCGAGGGGCAGCTCGCGGGCATGACGGCGAATTCGTTTTCGTCGGTCTCGCTCGATCCCCCGCTGGTGCTCTGGTCCATCGACAAGTCGTCGCACAGCCTGCCGCTCTTCGAGCGCGCGGAGCATTTCGCCGTGAACGTGCTCGCCGCCGACCAGATCGACCTGGCGAGCCGCTTCGCGCGCTCGGGCGCCGACAAGTTCGCCGGCATCGGCTGGCGCGCGGGCGCCGGCGGCGCGCCCTGCCTGCCGGGCGCCGCGGCGACCTTCGAGTGCCGCAAGCAGGCGCGGATCGAGGCCGGCGACCATTTCATCCTGCTGGGCCGGGTGGAGCGCTACGAATGCGCCGACCGCGACCCCCTGCTGTTCGCGCATGGCCGCTTCGGGCTCGCTGTTGACTACCCGGTCATCGCCGCCGACCCGCCCGCGCCGGTCGTGCCGGCCGTGCCGAGCACCGACCCGCCCACGATGCTGGGCCTGCTGTGGGATGCGTTCACGGTCATGTCCCACGACTTCCAGTCGGAGCGCGAGGCGCTGGGTCTCGTCTCGGTGAGCCAGGGGCGCGTGATTTCGCTGATCGAGCGCTTTCCGAATGCGAGCGCCGAGGCCATCGCGCGCAAGGCCTACATCAGCCCGCAGGGCCTGGAGGACGCGGTGCAGGCGCTGGCCGAAGCGGACTTCCTGAGGGTGGAGGCCGACGGTTCATGGCGCCTCACGGACGCGGGCCGCGCGCACGTCGCGAGGCGGCGCCAGCGCGCGGTCGCCATCGAAGCTTCGCAGTTGAAGGAGTTCAGCGCGGCCGAACTCGAGACGGCAACGCGGGTGTTGAGGGCGCTGGGGCGGAACTAGGATCGATGGTGAAGAATCTAAAGTTCTAGAAGATTTTCCGGGCAAAGTGCCGCAAAATGAAAAAAATCTTGGCTCGGTTAAAGAAATCTGGTGCCGTACCTCGGATATGAATATCTTCGGCAATCGCTCGGACTGACCGCGCTCGAGCCGGCGCGGCCGGCGCTCGTCGCCAATGTCACCCGCATCTCCATCGACGAAGCAGCAGTCAAGGTGCCGGCGCACGTCGCGCCCGTCGCCGGGGCGCCACTCGATCACGTGCTTTTCGCGTTGAAGCACGAGGGCGTCGATCTCGCCATTCTCGCGCAAGCCCTTCCTCGAATCGACGCCGGCGATATGCTGAGCGCCCTGCGTGCGACGCCGAACGGCAGCTACATACGCATTGCCTGCTGGCTTTGGGAGCACTTCACTCACCAGCAACTGCAAGCCCTCCCAGCCGTCGGCGGCCCTCTGGCATTGCTGTTCGACCCGATGCGCTACGTCACGGGTCCCGAGGTGCGCAATACACGCTGGAGAACCGTGTTCAACGGGCTTGGCTCGCTGGACTACTGTGCGACGGTCGAGAGGACGGCAGGCGTCGAGGCCGGGCTGGCGAGCAATGTTCTTGGGCGAGCCCGTGAATTCCTGGCGGGTTTGGGGCCGGAACTCGCGGACCGTGCGCTGACCTGGGCCTATCTGAGCGAGACCGAGGGCTCTTATGCGATCGAGCGGGAGGCGCCGACGGAAGACAAGGCCGAAGCATTTGCCGCTCTCCTTCAGCAGGCCCATGAACGCAGGCCGCTGACCGAAGAATATCTGGTGGAACTCCAGAACGCGGCCATCACCAATCCGTTGGAGCGGGCCGTGCAGTTCCGCACCGAGCAGAACCGTCTGAGGGGTCCGCTGAGAGGTGCCCGCGGCATCACCTATCTGCCGCCGCCGCCGGAGTCGGTCCCCGCGCTGATGCGGGAGTTGATGCAGTTCGCGAATGCCGCTCCCGCCCGGATCGATCCGATCGTTGCCGGCGCGATCAGTTCGTTCGGTTTCGTATTCATCCATCCCTTCATGGACGGCAACGGCAGGCTCTCGCGCTTTCTCATTCACCATGCCTTGTGCATGTCGGGCGAGCTGACTCACGGCATGCTTCTGCCCGTGTCGGTGGCGATGAAGCGCAACGAGCAGCAATACCTCGACGCCTTGAAATCGTTCTCGGCAAAGGCGAGGGACCGCTGGAGCGTGACATGGATCGACGAAGGCCAGTACGACATCCGGTTCAAGGCGGACGACTCGATCTATCGCTACTGGGACGCGACACGCGTCGTGGAGTTCGGCTTTGCGATGGCCGAGCAGGCGCTCGATGTCGACCTGCGCCACGAGACCGATTTCCTGATGCGCTATGACCGACTCTATCGGGCTGCCGACGAGCGATTCGATGTCCGCGGAGATGTGCTCGCGGACCTGGTGCGTTTTTGCCTTTTTCAAGACGGCCGCGTCTCGGCGAGACGGCGCAAGCAATACAAGGGGCGCGTGCCGGAAGCTCTTTTCGATTTTCTGGAGAAAGTCGCCTCAGCGGGCGAAGAGACCGTAGAAACGCTGCGCCGTTCCCGCAAATAGCGCAGCCTTCTCCTCGGTGCTCGCCCCGGCCGCCATCCGCTTGAACGCGTTCCAGAGAACGCCGTAGCTGCAGGTCGCGCGGTCCGGCGGGAAGTTGCTCTCGAACATGCAGCGGCTCGCGCCGAAAGCCTCGATGCAGGTCTCGACGTAGGGCTTCCAGGCTTCGGCAAGCTCCACCGACGTCGGTGGCCGCTCGCGCTCGTTGAATCCGAATCCGCCGACGATCATGCCGAGCCCGCCCAGCTTGATCGACACGTTCGGGCAGGACGCGAGTTCGACGATGGCGTTCTTCCACGGACCGAAGAGTTCGCGACGTCTCCCGGCATAGCGCCCGATGCCCACCGGCGTGCCGGCGTGATCGAGAACGATGGGTGTCTCGGGAAAGGCACGCGCAAGGTCGGTGAGTTCCGGGATCTGCGTCTGGTACAGCCACGCATCGAAGCGCAGGCCGAGGGGCGCGAGCAGGGCGAAACCTTCGCGAAACGTCCGGTCCGCGAGCAGCCCCGGTGGACGCTCCGCATTCGGCGGCGCGAGGCGCGGATCGTCGTCCCATGCGGAAATCTGGCGCACCCCCTTGAAGCGCGCACCGCCCGCCTGCACGAGAGCCTCCAGCACCGGCCGCGCACGGGCGCCCAGGTGCAGGGCGCCGAAGCCGACGATGCCCGCGCAGGCGCGCGTGGTCCCGTAGGCGCCGCTCGCGGCCATGGCCGCAACGCCGTTGACGAACTCGACTTCGCCGACCGAGCGCAGTTCGGCGGGTCCGTCCTGCCGGTACATCGAGCGGCAGTCCACATGCACGGTGGCGACCACGTTGTGCCCCGAGGCCGCGATGTCGCGCCGCATGTCCTCGTACATGTACTTCGGCCGCGGCGCGTCCCAGAGGTGATGGTGCGCGTCGACGATGGGCAGGTCCGGCTCGAGCGCCGGCTCCGTGTGCAGCGCCAGCCAGTCGTCGCGATACGGCGCGTACGAGCCGCTCGTGACGACGGCGGCGGGCGCGGCGCCGCTCACGCCGTCACTCGGCAACCTTGATGCCCGCCCCGTTGATCACCTTCTCGTAGCGCGCCGAGTCGGCCCGCATGATGGCGGCGAACTGATCGGGCGTCGAAACGAAGGGCTCCGCGCCCTGCGCCGCGAGCTTTTCCTTCATGTCGGGCGCGGCGAGGATCTTCGCGATCTCGGCGGACACCCGGTTGACGATGGGCCGGGGCGTCGCGGCCGGCGCGAGGAGCGCGTACCAGAACCGCATGTCGAAGCCCTGGATGCCCGCCTCGCCGAACGTGGGCACCTGCGGCACGGCCGCATTGCGGGCGCTGCCGGAAATCGCGATCCCCTTGAGCTTGCCGCCGTTGATGTGCTGGATCACCGCCAGCGGCGAGGTCCAGCCGATGTCGACGTGGCCGCCCAGCAGGTCGGTCACCGCGGGGCCGGAGCCCTTGTAAGGGATGTGCGTGAGCTTGATGCCGGCCAGCGAGCTGAAAAGTTCGGCCGCGATGTGCGTGGGGCCGCCCGCGCTGGACGTGGCGTACGTCAGCTGCTTCGTCTTGCCGTAGGCGATCAGTTCGGCCACGGTGGAGGCGGGCACCTTCGGGCTCGCGACCAGGATCAGCTCGCTGCCCGCGATGGTGGCGACCGGCGCGAAGTCCCTGAACGTGTCGTACGGCAGGTTCTTGATCAGCAGCCCGTTGAGGACGTGGGTGGTTGAGATCAGGAGGTAGGTGTAGCCGTCCGGCGGCGACTTCACCATCGCCTCGGAGCCGATCATCGTGTTGGCGCCGGGCCGCGGCTCCACGAGCACGGGCTGCCCCAGCGCCTCGGCCAGCTTCACGCCGACGATGCGCGCGATGGCGTCCACGCTGCTGCCGGTGGCATAGGGCGTGATGATGCGCAGCGGCTTGTTGGGAAAGCCCTGCTGGGCCCATGCGCCGCCGGCCCCCGGCACGAGCGCGCCCGCGGCCAGCACCGACGAAAAAGTGAAATCGCGTCTTCTCATTCCGTCTCCTCGGATGAACGTGCCTGCAGCTTCCCGGCGCGTCATGGTAACCGCGGCCGGCGCATCGTGTCGATTTTTACATGGATCGATGTTTGTTCTGCGGGTAACCCCCGACGCCCCCATGGCGATAATCCCCCCATGGCCCAATACGTCTACACCATGAACCGCGTCGGCAAGATCGTGCCGCCGAAGCGTCAGATCCTCAAGGACATCTCCCTTTCCTTCTTCCCCGGCGCCAAGATCGGCGTGCTCGGCCTCAACGGCTCGGGCAAGTCCACGCTGCTGAAGATCATGGCCGGCATCGACACCGACATCGAGGGCGAAGCCACCCCGATGCCGGGCCTCAAGATCGGATACCTGCCGCAGGAGCCGCAGCTCGAGCCCGACGAGACCGTGCGCGAGGCCGTCGAAGGCGGCATGGCCGAGGTGAGCAACGCCAAGAAGCGGCTCGAGGAGGTCTATGCCGAATACGCCGAGGAGGATGCCGACTTCGACAAGCTGTCCGAGGAGCAGCAAAGGCTGGAAGCCATCATTTCCGCGGCCGGCGGCGGCGACGAGCACCAGCTCGAGATCGCGGCGGACGCCCTGCGCCTGCCGCCCTGGGACGCGACGATCAAGAACCTCTCGGGCGGCGAGAAGCGCCGGGTGGCGCTGTGCCGCCTGCTGCTGTCCAAGCCCGACATGCTGCTGCTGGACGAACCCACCAACCACCTGGACGCCGAATCGGTGGAATGGCTCGAGCAGTTCCTCGCGCGCTTTCCCGGCACGGTCGTCGGCATCACCCACGACCGCTACTTCCTCGACAACGCGGCCGAGTGGATCCTGGAGCTGGACCGCGGCCGCGGCATCCCCTGGAAGGGCAACTACTCGACGTGGCTGGAGCAGAAGGAAGCCCGCCTGGTCGCCGAGCAGAAGGGCGAGGAGGCCCATGCCAAGGCGATGAAGAAGGAACTGGAGTGGGCGCGCCAGAACCCGAAGGCGCGGCAGGCCAAGAGCAAGGCCCGCCTCGCGCGCTTCGAGGAACTGTCCGACTACGAATACCAGAAGCGCAACGAGACGAACGAGATCTTCATTCCCGTCGGCGACCGGCTGGGCAACGAGGTCTTCGAGTTCATCAACGTGAGCAAGTCCTTCGGCGACCGCATGCTCATCGACAACCTGAGCTTCAAGGTGCCCGCCGGCGCGATCGTCGGCATCATCGGCCCCAACGGCGCGGGCAAGTCGACGCTGTTCAAGCTGATCGCGGGCAAGGAAAAGCCCGATTCGGGCGAGGTGAAGATCGGCTCCACCGTGCGCATGGCCTTCGTCGACCAGACGCGCGACGACCTGGGCAACGACAAGACTGTGTGGGAGGACATCTCCGGCGGCCTGGACATCATCAACGTCGGCAAGTTCCAGATGCCCAGCCGCGCGTACGCCGGCCGCTTCAACTTCAACGGCGGCGACCAGCAGAAGAAGGTCGGCATGCTGTCGGGCGGCGAGCGCGGGCGCCTGCACCTGGCCAAGACACTCATGCAGGGCGGCAACGTCCTGCTGCTCGACGAGCCGTCGAACGACCTCGACGTCGAGACGCTGCGCGCGCTGGAGGACGCACTTCTCGAGTTCGCGGGCAGCGTCATGGTCATCAGCCACGACCGCTGGTTCCTCGACCGCATCGCCACGCACATCCTGGCCGCGGAAGACGAGGCCAAGTGGGTCTTCTTCGACGGCAACTACCAGGAGTACGAAGCCGACAAGAGGAAGCGCCTGGGCGAAGAGGGCGCGCGTCCGCACCGCGTGCGCTACAAGGCTCTCAAGTGACCCAGGGCGCGGCCCCGGGGGGATCACCGGCGTCCTCGGCGGCGGACTCCCAGCTGCTGTACCGCGCCTTCATGAAGGAGGCGTCGGCGCAGGGGCGCCCGCTGATGCAGCGCGTGGTGGCTCGCGCCCTGATGGAGATGCCGCAACACGCGGCCCGCGCCCCCGATGCGTTCGAGCGCACCGCCCTCGCCGAGGCGGCGCGCCTGCTCGCCGAGCACCAGGCGATGGTCGTCGATGCCTACCCGCATGCCCTGCTCGTCGAATTCGCGCACGCCGTCGCCGGCGATGCCCGCGACGCGGGCGGCGTCACCTTCGACTCGCTCGAGCTCATGGGCGACGACCAGATGCACGAGAGCGTCGAGATCATGCGCACGCAGCAGGCCGTCGGCTCGGCGGTCGAGGCGGAGCTGGCGGAGCTCAACGCGCTCGTGTGCGCCCTGCAGGGGCTGAAGACGGTGCAGCCCGCGCGCAATCCGCTGCGCCCCGAGATGTACGTGCGCGCCCTGCGCACCGTGACGCAGAAAAGCCCCGTCAACCCGCGCATGCGCCGCCGCTGGCTCACGGAGCTGGGCACCGCGTTCGGCCCCGAGCTGGCGCGCTGCTATTCGGACCTCTGCGCGGCCCTGCGTGCTCAGGGGGTGCGGGAGGCGGAATACGGCATCGTCCGGCCGCCGCCGTCGCCCCATGCATCGGCGGCGATCGCCGCCGCGACCGCCGCCGACGACGCCGCGGCCTCCGAGGCGCAGCGCAAGGCGCTGCTGAACGTGAACGAGCTTCGCCAGCTCCTGGCGGGGCGTGGCGGGGCCGGGGCGGACGCGCCGAAAGGCGCCCCCCCCGGCGCGCCAGCCGCGCCGCAGCGCACCGATTACGCACCCACCATGCCCGCCGCTTTCGAGTTGCTGCAGGAGATGCGTCAGGTCGACAAGCTCAAGCAGGTCCTGCGCGACAACCCTTCGCCGGCCGTCGAAGGCCTGAGCCCGAGCCAGCAGCTGGCGCGCGAGGTGGTGCGGCTCATGGTCCGCAACATCGCGGCGGACGAGCGCATTCTCCCGCCGGTGAGCGAACTGGTGCGTGCCCTCGAGCCCGCGCTGCTTTCGCTGGCCATGGCCGACCCCCGGTTCTTCAGCGACGCCAAGCACCCGGCGCGCGAGCTCCTGGGCGAGATGACGCAGCGCAGCCTCGCCTGGTCGAGCGTGCAGTCGCCGGGCTTCGCCGGCTTCCTGGAGCCGCTGGGTCAGGCGGTGGAGGTCCTGCGCGAAACCCACGCAAGCGGCGCCGAGCCCTTCGCCTTCGCGCTGGCCACCCTGCGGGAGGCGTGGGGCGAGGCGGAGCAACGCGAGCGGCGCCGCCGCGAGAAGGCCGTGCGGGCGCTGCTCAATGCCGAACAGCGCAACATGGTCGCGGCCAAGGTGGCCGAAGAACTCAAGCAGCGCCATGCGGACGACGAGGCGCCGACCTGGGTGTGGAAGTTCGTCATGGGACCCTGGACGCAGGTCATCGCGCAGGCCCGGCTTTCGGCGGGGGCGACCATGGAGGTCGACAGCCTGGAGACGCTGGCGGCCGACCTGCTGTGGAGCGTGCAGCCGCGGCGTGGCGGCGCGAGTCCCGAGAGCCTGTCGCGCATGGCGCGCGACCTTCCGCGCTCGCTCCGGCTGGGTCTCGCCCGCATCGACTTTCCCGAGCCGCAGGCGCGGCGATTCTTCGAGTCGCTGGCGGTGCATCACGCCCGTCTGCTGCGGCCGCATGCGGCGCAGAAGGACTCCGGGCCGGGCAACGAGCTCACGCAGGTGCGGGACGAGCCCGCCGCGACGCAGTTCGAGATGCCGTCGTCCACCTGGCTCGCGCCGCAGGAGGCGCAGTATTCGGGCTACGTCACGCAACCGATCGACGTGCAGCCGATCTTCGGCGAGACGCGGCCCAACACCTCGGTACCGGCGTTGCTGACCGAGGAGGTGCACGAACTGCCGGAGGTGCGGCTCACGGTCGGCGCCTGGGTCGACCTGTACGCGGCCGGCGCCTGGGGGCGCTGGCGGCTCACCTGGGCCAGCCCGCACGGCACGCTGTTCCTGTTCACCCATCCGAACGGCAAGACGCAGTCGATGGCGCGCCCGCTCGTGCAGAACCTCGTGGCGACCGGTGCGCTGCGGCTGGTGTCCTCGCAGTCGCTCGTGAGCCACGCGCTCGACGCCATCGCGACGCAGGCACTGCGCAACAGCGCGCAGAAGCCCTGATGCCGGGCGCGGCGCGGCTGCGCCGCCCGTGCCCCATCAGCGATTTCCACCGCCGCGCTTGCGCGGCCGTCCTACAAATCGTCACACGCGGCACCGCGACCATTGCCGTCCATGACGATCCACACCTCGCTCGAGAAGTTCCGTAACGCCACGGCCCGGACGGGTAGGCGAGCCTGGAGCGCCGTGCGCGCCCATCCCTGGCTGTCGCTCGGGCTGTTGCCGGCCGCGGTCGTCGTGTACGTGCTGGTCCTCATCCCTTTCACCCCGAGCATCGGCGACATCCGCAAGGCCAAGCAGGAGTACCCCACGGTCGTCATGTCGGCGGACGGCAAGGAGCTCGCGATGTACAAGCGCGCGAACCGGGACTGGGTGAAGATGACGGAGATCTCGCCGCTCGTGGTCGACGCCCTCATCGCCACCGAGGACCGCCGTTTCTTCGAGCACCACGGCCTGGACTTCGTGCGCACGAGCCGCGCGCTGGTCAACACGCTCGCGGGCGACCGGCAGGGCGGCTCCACGATCTCGCAGCAGCTCGCGCGCAACCTCTATCCCGACGAGGTGGGCCGCGCGCCGACGATCACGCGCAAGGTGAAGGAGGCCATCACGGCCTTCAAGCTCGAGGCGATCTACACGAAGGAGGAAATCCTCGAGACGTACCTGAACACGGTGCCCTTCCTGTACAACGCCTTCGGCATCGAGATGGCCGCGCGCACCTACTTCGACAAGCCGGCGGCCAAGCTCGACGTGACCGAGGCGGCCACGCTCGTGGGCATGCTCAAGGGCACGAGCTACTACAACCCCGTGCTCGCGCCGGAGCGCTCCATCGAGCGGCGAAACACCGTGCTCGCGCAGATGGTGAAGTACGGCAAGCTCGATTCGGCGCAGTACGAGCAGGTCAAGGGCCGGCCGCTGGGCGTGGATTTCGAGCGGCAGCCGGAGGTGACCGGACCGGCGCCGCACATGGCGCGCCAGTTGCGCCAGTGGCTCGTCGACTGGGCCGACCGCAAGGGCTACAACATCTACGCCGACGGCCTGGTGGTGCGCACGACCATCGATTCGCGCGTGCAGGCCTATGCCAACGAGGCGGTGAAGAAGCACATGGACAAGCTGCAGGGCAATGCCGATGCGCGCCGCAACGCGCTGCGCGGCAACAAGGCGCTCGTCGATGCGTTCGTGCGCGACACGGCGCAGTTCCGCGAACTGCGCGCCGCCGGGCGCTCCGAAGCGGAGGCGCTCAAGCAACTGCAGGGCGATGCGAAGTTCATGCAGGACATGTGGGAAGACAAGACGCAGCTGCAGGCCGGCTTCATGGCCATGGAGCCGGGCAGCGGCTACGTGCGCGCCTGGGTCGGCAGCCGCGACTTCAACAAGGACCAGTTCGACCACGTGCAGCAGGCGCGCCGCCAGCCGGGCTCGACCTTCAAGCCCTTCGTGTACGGCGCGGCCTTCGAGGCGGGCATGAACCCGATGGAGCAGCTGATGGACGGGCCGGTGGAAATCCGCATCGACGAGCGCACGACCTGGCGGCCCACCGACGTCGACGGCTTCACCAACCAGCCGATGACGCTGCGCGAGGGCCTCGCGAAGTCGAAGAATACGATCACGGCGCAGCTCATGCAGCGCGTGGGACCGCAGCGCGTGGCGCAGCTCGCGCAGGCGATGGGCGTGCGCCAGAGCAAGCTCGACGTCGTGCCCGCGCTCGCGCTCGGCACGAGTCCGGTCACCCTGAAGGAGATGGTCGCGGCCTACGGCACCATCGCCAACAACGGCAGCTACGTGGAGCCCGCGCTCGTCACCCGCGTGGAGGACCGCGAGGGCAACGTGCTCGAGGAGTTCGGCCCGGCGGCGCCGCAGAACGCGCTGTCGCAGGACGCGGCGCAGACGCTGCTCGACGTGATGCGCGCGGTGATCGACGAAGGCACCGCGGTGCGCATCCGCGCGACCTACAACCTCAAGGCCGACGTGGCGGGCAAGACGGGCACGACGCAGAACGACACCGACGGCTGGTTCGTGATGATGCATCCGCAGCTGGTGGGCGGCGCGTGGGTCGGCTTCAACGATGCGCGCGTCACGATGCAGCACGAATGGGGGCAGGGCTCGCGCAGCGCGCTGCCCATCGTGGGAGAGGTGTTCCAGAAGTCGCTGGCCACGAAGGTCATCGACGGCAACTCGCAGTTCGCCGCGCCGCGCAACAAGGGCATGCAGGACCCGTCGCTGCTGGGCCGCGTGAACGACTGGCTGGGCGGGATCTTCGCGAGCGGCAGCACGGCGCCTGCCGTACAGAACCCCGAGGTCGTGATCGCGCCGCAGGTGCCGCTGCCCCAGATGCCGTCCGCGTCCTTGTCCGAGCCCGCGCCGCGCGCGCCGGACGCGAGCGTCGCGATGCCGCAGACGTATGGCACGGAGCTGGGGTCGGGTTCGGGTTCGAGTTCGGTTTCGGGCACGCAGAGCGCCGGGTCCGCCTCGGGGGGTGGCTTGAGCATCCTGTCGCTGGGCCTGCCCACCGGCCGCTCCAACGCTCTGCCTCCCGCCGCGGGCGCACCCCCCATCGCGCCGGCCCCGGCCATCGCCACGATTCCGGCGCCTGCCACCGGTCTTCCCTCGACTTCCTACGAAGCGCGTTCGCGCGAAAGCTCGCAGGCGCGAGTGGTGACGCTGCCCAGCGGAGCAGGCATGTCACAGACGCCGATGGGCGCGGGCGGCGGCGCCGTCGGCGGCGGCTCGATCAATGCGGGCCGCGGTAGCTACGAGACGGGCACGAGCCTGAGGGGCAGCGCCACGTCGAGCAGCACGTCGAGCAACATGGCGACCGGTGGAACGGTCGGTGGCAGCGGCACGCGCACGATCACGATTCGCTCGAATCCCCCGGCGGTTGCAACCACCGACTCCACGTCCACGATGGGCTCGCCGCCAACGCGAATCGCCATCGAGCCGTCGCGTCCCACCCCGGCCTCGGGGCAGGCGACGGATTCCTCCCTGCCGAGCTTCCCCGGTGCCTCTTCGGGCGTGTCGCAAAGCACCGGATCCGCCACCGCTGTGCCGGTTTCAGATTAATTTCCGGTTAACGGCCGCGCTTCGCTGCTACGTGAATATTCACGCAGCAGCGTAACGTCGCTTCAAGCGGACGCAGCGGGCCGAAACTTTTACATATCGCAGGACTGCGCCTACACGCCTGTAGGACGCGCGCCGTTGCTCGCTTTTCTACGGATGGGCACAACGCGAAGCACAGCCGTTGTTTCGAGACGCAAGATTTGCTCAGAACTTTTGCGGCGTCCCGGGTGTCATTGAGGTTCTTTCCGAACTTCTTGTAGGACAGGGACCACGATGAGCTTCAACGGGCAACGCAAGACTTCTCGCAACACCAAGATGGTTGGCGGCTTGATGCTGGCCATCGTCGCCGCCGCCGCCGTGACGGGTTCGAGGGCGCCCGTGTCGATCACTTCGCCCGCCGTCGCGCTCGAGAACCGCGTGCAGTCCGGCCAGGTCGCGGGCATCGATGCGCAGGCAGGCTCCGCCGCGAAGGAAGCCGTGATCGCATTCGCCGAGCCGGAGCGTCCCGTGCTGAGCCTCAACCCGGATCCGTACTACGCGAAGCTGCGCGACAAGATGCGCTGGGTCGACATCCGCATGGGCGACAACATGCTGAAGACCCCCGACCATCCGTCGCGAATCCTCCTCGTGCAGGCGGCCGCGCGCAGGGCGGACCTGAAGGAGGTCGGGCTCAGCTATCGCGACGTCTACGGAATCATCTATTCCGAGACCTCGTGGATTCCGCGCATGGGCGCCAGCAAGGACGGCACGCCCAACCTCGGCATCGCGCAGTTCGAGCCGGCGACCGCGAAGGCGCTCGGCCTGCACAACCCCGAGGATCCGGTGGAAGCCGTCCACGTGGCTGCGCTGCACCTGAAGGAAGCCGCCGAGTGGAGCGCCAAGCGCATCGCCAAACTCAAGCTGAGCGAGGAGGCTCGCGCCACCAAGCTGCGCGAAGGCATCTCGATCTACTACAACCTCTCGACCAAGGGCCGCGCGGTGTGGAACGGCCTCAACACCGCGAAGCTGCCCATCGAGACGCGCCGCCACATCGCCAACGCGCGCCGCGGCGCCGCCGAGGCCGCCGACCTGTCGGCGCAGCTCGCCGCCGTGCGCGCCCGCGCGAACGCGCCGAGCCTGATGACCGTCGGCCTGAACTGAGGGCGCTCAGGCGAACTCGCGCGCCGCGGGCAGCACCAGCCCGTGCGCTTCCAGGCGCTCGGCGGCGCGTACGCCGGACACGATGGCCAGCGCCACCGCTTCCGCCGCCATCGTCGCGAGCGTGAGCATGTCCACGCGCTGGCCCGACGCGCCGGTGCCCAGCGCGAACAGCGTGTCCCCGTCGAAGGTCGTGTGCGCCGGATTGATGGCGCGCGCGAAGCCGTCGTGGCCCACGGTCGCGAGGCGGGAGGCCTCCGCCTTCGTGAGCACCGCGTCGGTCGCGATCACGCCGATGGTGGTGTTCGTGCCCGCCACGAGCCGCTTGTGCGCATCGCCGCGCAACAGGGCGCGGCGCGTGTCGCGCAGAGTGCTTCCATCGTCGCTGCGCGAGCCCGCGACGATGCGCGCGGTCTCGGGGTCGATCACATCGCCCAGCGCGTTGCAAGCCACCAGCGCGCCCACGGTGACGCCGTGGGCACGAACCGAGGCCGAGCCGATGCCGCCCTTCATCGCGCGGTCGAGTCCGAAGATCTTGCCGACGATGGCGCCGGCGCCCGCGCCCACGCTGCCCTCGGCCGGGCGCTCGCGCGACGCCGCCGCGCAGGCCGCATAGCCGGCGGCCGCGTCCGGAAACACGTCCGCGCCCCCGAGGTACAGGTCGAAGAGCACGGCGGAAGGGACGATGGGCACGCGGGCGGGTCCGACGTCGAGTCCGATGCCGTTCTCGCCCAGCCATTGCATCGCGCCGGTCGATGCGGCGAGTCCCCAGGCGCTGCCGCCGGCGAGCATCACCGCATGCACCCGCTCGACGAAATTGACGGGCGAGAGCAGGTCGGTCTCGCGCGTGCCGGGCGCGGCGCCGCGCACGTCGACGCCGCCGACGGCGCCGTCGCGCGCGATCACGACGGTGCAGCCGGTGGGCCGGCGGGCATCGCTGAAATGGCCGACCTCGATGCCGGCGACGTCGACGATGGATCCGGTGGCGGGGAGACTGCTGTCGGGCATCGAAGGATTATGGGCGCAGGGCGGCGCGCCGCCCGGCCGACCCGAGGATTCGTCCTACAACGGCTGGGCGGCATTCTCCGACAGCCCGTTATCGCTGGGCTTCCTACATTAAGGGGGTTTTCTCCCACCCAACCTGCACACTCATTCCCAAAGAGGACGGCCCCATGAACAGCGACACCGCAACTCCCTTCCCCACCAGCGCCGAGACGTCCGGCAGCGGCCTCAATGGCGGCGGCAACGAGAACACCGTGCATCGCATGGCGCAGCGCGTCCACGAGGCCGTGGACATGCTGGAAGAGAAGCTCGGCCAGGGCAGCGACAAGGTCATGGGCATGCACCAGGAGTACGGCGACATGGCGCGCGAACAGGTGCGCGCCAACCCGCTGGCCGCGGTCGGCATCGCGTTCGCCGCCGGCTACGTCTTCTCGCGGCTCTTCAGCCGCTGATCGCTCCCGGCGGCCGGGCGCGTCGCGCTCGCGACGCGCTCGGGACTTCCCCGACTGCCCCGCGGCCCCGCGTCGCGCTAGCCTCTGCGGGATGTCGATCCCCAAGTTCTGGCCGAAGCGCATGCCGCGTTCGCTGAGGCCGCTCGCCACCTCGCTCTGGGACAACCTCGAGACCAGCGCGCGCCGCTACCCGGACAAGCCCGCGCTCGTGTTCTTCGACCGCGTGTTCACCTATGGCGAGCTGCGCCGCCAGGCCGAACGCCTCGCGGCGCGCCTGCACGCGCTGGGCGTGGCCAAGGGCGACCGCGTGCTGCTCGACATGCAGAACTGCCCGCAACTCGTGATTGCGCACTTCGCGATCCTGCGGGCCAATGCCGTCGTGGTCCCCGTGAACCCGATGAACCGTGCGGAGGAGCTGAAGCACTACATCGCCGACCCCGATGCGCGCGTCGCGATCACGACCTCCGACCTCGCCCCCGAACTCGCGAAGGCCGATGCGGAACTGCCCGAGGGCGAACGCCTCGCGCACCTCGTCGTGACGCACTTCACCGATGCGTTCGACCCCGCTTCGCCCCAGACCCTGCTGCCCGATGCCTGGCGGGACTGGCTCCTGCCGCGCCACGCGCTGCCCGCGCTCGCGGACGGCGCGGTCCATGCGTGGGACGACGCGCTCGGCCACGACCTGCCGCTGCCGCCGCTGGACGTCGGCCCCGCCGATCTCGCCGTGCTGCCGTACACGAGCGGCACCACGGGCCTGCCCAAGGGCTGCATGCATCCGCACCGCAGCATCGTCCACAACGCCGTGGCGAGCGCCACCTGGGCCCATGCCACGGCCGAGAGCGTCACGCTGCTCGTGGTGCCGATGTTCCACATCACCGGCATGGTGAGCGTGATGCACGCGAGCATCTACATCGGCTCGACGCTGATCGTCATGCCGCGCTGGGACCGCGAGCTCGCGGGCACGCTCCTTTCGCGCTGGCGCGTGACGAACTGGACGAACATCCCGACGATGGTGATCGACCTGCTGGCGAGCCCCGGCTTCGACAGGTTCGACCTCACCGCGCTTCAGTACATCGGCGGCGGCGGCGCGGCGATGCCGCAGGCGGTGGCGCAGCGCCTGTTCGAGCTCTACGGCCTGCGCTACGTCGAGGGCTACGGCCTCACCGAGACGGCCGCGCCCTCGCACAGCAACCCGCCCGACGCGCCCAAGCAGCAGTGCCTGGGGGTGCCCTTCATCAGCTGCGATGCGCGCGTGGTCGATCCCGAGACGCTCGCGGACGTGCCGCCCGGCGAGCAGGGCGAGATCGTGATGAGCGGGCCGATGGTGTTCGACGGCTATTGGAAGCGCCCGGAAGCGACCGAGGCGGCGTTCTTCATGCGCGACGGCAAGCGCTACTTCCGCTCCGGCGACCTCGGCCGCGTCGACGAGGACGGCTATTTCTTCCTCACCGACCGGCTCAAGCGCATGATCAACGCCTCCGGCTTCAAGGTGTGGCCGGCGGAGGTCGAGGCGCTGATGTTCAGGCACCCGGCGATCCAGGAAGCATGCGTGATCGCCGCGCGGGACGCCTACCGGGGAGAGACCGTCAAGGCCATCGTGGTGCTGCGCCCGTCGCACCGGGGACAGGTGGGCGAAGCCGACATCCTGGCCTGGTGCCGCGAGCACATGGCCGTGTACAAGGCGCCGCGAATCGTCGAATTCGCCGACGCACTGCCCAAGAGCGGCAGCGGCAAGGTGATGTGGCGCACCCTGCAGGAGCGGGAGGCGGCGACCTGAGTCTTACCGGCCCCTGGGATGGCGAAAGACAGGACCTGTGGGATACGGCCTACAACGCGCAGCCGAGCCACAGCGTAGGATGCTTTCACGAGCCTGCGCGTCCCGTGCATGCAGGTGCGCAACTTGTGCATTCAATGAAAACAAGAAAATCCGAATTCACGCCGCCGCCGCAAGTGCGCGCGTCCACGGGCGTCGCGGGGCTCGACGACGTGCTCGGCGGCGGCCTGCCGGTGAATCACCTGTACCTGATCGAGGGCAACCCCGGCGCGGGCAAGACGACGCTCGGCCTGCAGTTCCTGCTGGAGGGCGCGCGCCACGACGAGCGCGGCCTCTACGTGACGCTGTCGGAGACGGCCACGGAGCTGCGCACCGTCGCCGCTTCGCATGGCTGGAGCCTCGATGCCATCGAACTGTTC
The DNA here is from genome assembly GCF_050250995.1 of Ramlibacter sp. Taxonomy (GTDB): domain Bacteria; phylum Pseudomonadota; class Gammaproteobacteria; order Burkholderiales; family Burkholderiaceae_C; genus Ramlibacter. Next base: position 124,511 of record NZ_JBFWNP010000002.1, on the reverse strand, counting down.
GAGCTGATCAGCAACGACGGGCTCAGCGCCGAACTGGAGCAGTCGATCCTCCATCCCTCGGAAGTCGAGCTCGGCGAAACGGTGCGCGGCATCATCGAGGTCGTGCAGCGCCTGCAGCCCCGGCGCGTCGTCTTCGACAGCCTGTCGGAGATGCGCCTGCTGGCGCAGAACCCGCTGCGCTACCGCCGCCAGGTGCTGGCGCTGAAGAATTTCTTCGCCGAGCGCAACTGCACGGTGCTGCTGCTGGACGACCGGTCGAACCGCGAAGCCGAACAGCAGCTGCACAGCATCGCGCACGGCGTCATCTACCTGGAACAGTCGGTCGACCAGTACGGCCCGGAGCGGCGGCGCCTGCGCGTGTTGAAGATGCGCGGCATCCCGTTCCGCGGCGGCGAGCACGATTACGTGCTCGCGACGGGTGGGGTTCGCGTCTTCCCGCGCCTGATCGCCGCGGAGCACCGCGTCTCCACCGAGTTCTCCATGGCCACGACCGAGATTCCCGCGCTCGACCAGCTGCTGGGCGGCGGTCTCGCGCGCGGCAGCAACACGCTCTTCATGGGCCCTTCGGGCGCGGGCAAGACGACCACGGCCATCGCCTGCATCCGCGCGGCGCTGATGCGCGGCGAGCGCGCGGCCTACTACCTGTTCGACGAAGGCGTCGCGACCCTGCTCACGCGTGCGCGTGCGCTGGGCCTCGATATCGAACCCTTCGTCGAGTCCGGCCAGCTGCAGCTGATTCCGCTCGACCCCGCCGAAATGTCGCCGGGCGAATTCGCGTACATGGTGCGGCACGCCGTCGAGGAGTTCGAAGCACACGCCATCGTGCTCGACAGCCTCAATGCCTACCTCCAGGCCATGCCGGGCAGCAAGCATCTCATGCTCCAGATGCACGAGCTGCTGACCTACCTCAACCACCGCAACATCGTCACCATCCTCATCCTCGGGCAGCACGGGCTGCTGGGCGAGGTTCGCTCGGATGTCGACATGAGCTACCTGTCGGACGGCGTGCTCCTGTTCCGCTTCTTCGAGGGCCGGGGCAAGCTGCTGAAGGCCGTGTCGATGGTGAAGAGCCGCACCAATCCGCATGAGTCGACCATTCGCGAGTTCCAGCTCGGCGCGCAAGGCCTCGAGCTCGGCGAGGAGCTCATCGACTTCGAGGGGGTGCTGACCGGCGCCACCGTCTACCGCGGCCGGATGGCTTTGCTGGGCGACGACCATGCCGCGTAACCAGACCGAATTGCGCCTGTTGATCCACGCACCGCGCGGCCGCGATGCGAGCGTGGTGGAGACGGTGCTGCGCGAGCAGGAACTGCTGCCGCACATCTGCGCGTCCCCCACCGAACTGCTCGACTGCCTGGACGCCGGCTCGGCCGGCGCGATCCTGACCGAGGAGGCGCTGCCCGAGCTGCTGCACAACGAGCGCCTGGTCGACTGGCTGCAGCAACAGCCGCCCTGGTCCGACTTTCCCTTCATCGTGCTCGCCACGCAGCGCCTGGGCCGTCGCGGCCCGAAGGACTTCGAGACGCTGCACAGCCTGGGCAACCTGATCCTGCTCGAGCGGCCGCTGAATGCCGAGACGCTCGCGAGCGCCGCCGAATCCGCGGTGCGTGCGCGGCGACGCCAGTACGCGGCGCGCGAACATCTCGAGGAGCTGGGCCGCACGCGCGGGGAGCTGGAGCGGCTGAACGCCGGACTCGAAAGCCGCATCCTCACGCGCACGAAGGAGCTCGCGAGCGCGAACGACCGGCTGATGAAGGAGATCGCGGAGCGCGAGCGCGCGCAGGCCGCGCTCACGCAGGTGCAGAAGATGGAGGCCATCGGCCGGCTCACGGGCGGCATCGCGCACGACTTCAACAACCTCCTGCACGTGGTCAACATGAACCTCGAGCTGGTGTCGATGTACGCCAAGGAGGAGAAGGTCAAGCCGGTCGTGGACCGCGCCAAGAGCGCGGCCAAGCGCGGCTCGCGCCTGACCAACCAGCTGCTCTCGTTCGCGCGCAGCCAGTCGCTCATGCCCAAGCTCACGCACGTGAACAAGCTGCTCATGGGCATGAAGGACCTGCTCGAGATCTCCGTGGGCTCCGGCGTCGAGGTCGAGTTCGACCTGTGCGAGCAGCCGGCCGCCGTGGTGCTCGACCCGAGCCAGCTGGAGATGGCCGTGCTCAACCTCGCCGTGAACTCGCGCGACGCGATGCCCGAGGGCGGCAAGCTGAAGATCAGCACCGGCACGACCACGCGCGAGGCGGTGGGGGACCTGAAGGAGGGCGATTACGTCTTCATCACCGTGAGCGACGGCGGCACGGGCATCCCCGCGAACGTGCTGGCCAAGGTGTTCGACCCCTTCTTCACGACGAAGCCGCTCGGCAAGGGCACGGGGCTCGGCCTGAGCCAGGTGTACGGTTTCGCGCGGCAGTCGGGCGGCATGGCGTTCGTGCGCAGCGAGGAGGGCAAGGGCACGACGGTCGAAATGCTGTTCCCGGAAGCCGACGACGAGCCGACCACGCCGGGCATCGAGGTGAAGGCGCCGGCCGTGCCCGAGCGCAGCCGCAATTGCCACATCCTCGTGGTGGAAGACGACGCCGACGTACGCCGCGTGATCGTGGAGTGCCTGAGCCTCATCGGCTACCGCGTGACGGAAGCCGCGAACGGAACCGAAGGCCTGGCTGCGCTCGAAGCGGTCAAGCCCGACCTGCTGGTCGTCGACTACGCGATGCCCGACATGACGGGCGCCGAAGTGATTTCGAAGGCGCGCGAGATACTGGGTGAAATCCCCGTCATCCTCGCGACCGGCTATGCCGACATGGCCGCCGTGGAACGGCTGGCCGGCAAGCCCGTCATCCTTCGCAAGCCCTTCGACATCGCCGCGCTCGGCGATGCGGTGAACCAGGTGCTCGAAGCCGCGAAGAACCGCGAACTGGAGCCGGAGCGGGAGCAGCAGGCGGCGCCGCTCTGAGCGCGGGGCCGCGAGGCGGCGGCGGTTATGCTGCGCACCGGGCCGCGGTGGCGCGGCGAGGAGGTGCGAATTCCGATGGTGCCCGGCATCGAGCATGAACTGGGCCGCCCGCCGGGCGGCTGGCGGCTTCGCCTCTTCAAGGTCGTCGTCGAGTCGGACACGCCGGCCGGCCGCCTCTTCGACAAGATCGTCATCGTCGCCATCCTGCTGAGCGTGGCGGTGGTGATCGCCGACAGCGTGCAGCACTGGAGCCTGCGCTTTCGCATCGCGTTCGACACGGTCGAGTGGTTCTTCACGCTGCTGTTCACGGCGGAGTACATCGCGCGGCTGGTGTGCGTCGAGCGCCCGTGGCGCTATGCGCGCAGCTTCTTCGGCGTGGTCGACCTGCTCTCGGTGCTACCCACCTGGCTTGCGCTGTTCGTCCCGGAACTGCATGCGCTGATCGACGTGCGCATCCTGCGCCTGTTGCGCATCTTCCGCATCTTCAAGCTCACGAACTACGTGAGCGAATACCAGGTGATGTGGGAGGCGCTGGTGGCGAGCCGGCGCAAGATCCTCGTGTTCCTTGCCGCCGTGCTCATGGTCGCCCTGGTGCTGGGCACGCTGCTCTACGTGGTGGAGGGACCCCAGCACGGCTTCAGCGACATTCCCACGGCGGTGTACTGGTCGATCACCACGATCACCACCGTCGGCTTCGGCGACATCACGCCCAAGACCGACCTCGGTCGCTTCATTGCCTCCGTGATGATGCTCATCGGCTGGGGCACGCTGGCCGTGCCGACGGGGATCGTGACGGCGGAGATGACGGTGCGGCGGCACGCGCTGCGGCCGGGGCCGATCGCGCGATCGTGTCCGTCGTGCGGCGCGAGCGGGTACGGGCCGGAGGCGCGGTTCTGCCAGCTGTGCGGCGCGGGGCTGGGGGCGCAGGAGGCCGTATCGCGCCCTTCCCACGACCGACCGCCGTCGTGATGCTATGATGCTTCGACATCACGGCGGCACATCATGCGCACCACGATCGACATCGACGAAGACGTTCTCCTCGCGGCGAAGGAGCACGCGGCGCGCGAGCGCAAGTCGCTCGGCGCCGTGATCTCCGGCCTCGCGCGCGAGGCGCTGCGGCGTCCGCCCGCGTCCCCCGCGGGGCGCAGCAAGGCGCGGCGCGGCGGACGTTTCGCGGTCCTGCCGCAGCGCGACGAGGTCATCACCGTCGAGCACGTGCGCGGCCTGCAGGACGCGGAAGGCGTCTGAGCATGGCCGCCGGCCCGCGCGTCCTGCTCGACGTGAACGTGCTGATCGCCTTGCTCGACGACGCGCACGTGTTTTCCCGGCGCGCGAACGAGTGGCTCGATGCCGCGCCGCGCCGCATCGCGACCTGCCCGATCGTCGAGAACGGCGTCATCCGCATCATGAGCGCGCCTTCGTATTCGGCCACGCACCGGGCCACGCCGGAACAGGTGGCCGAGGGCCTGCGGTCGCTCGCCGGAGCGATGGACCACGAGTTCTGGCCCGACGAGGTCTCGATGCTCGACGACACCCTCGTCGATTTCAGCCGCCTGCACGGCCATCGGCAAGTCACCGATGCGTATCTGCTGGCGCTGGCCACGCGTCGCGGCGGCGCCATCGCCTCGTTCGATGCCGCCTTGCCGGTGACGGCCGTGCGCGGGGCGACGCGCAAGCAGGTGCTGGCGCTCTAGCCTTGCGGCGTGCGCGTGTTGCAAACTCCGTAGGAGCCCGCCGCGACTTCACCGAACGCGCTCACGGCAGCGGCCCGCCGCGCCAGAATGAACGCATGTCCCGAAGCACCCGCAGCGCCGCCCCCCTTGCCTTGAAACTCGCCGAAGTCGGCTTCGCCACACCGCAGGTCATGGCCATGCGCCTGTCGCGCATGGCGCTGGCGGGCGCGAGCCCGTCTCCGCGCGACCAGGCCGAGAACCGCCGCATGGTCGACGAGAAGGTCGCGGCTTTTTCGCAGTCGTGGCTCGCGATCTGGATGAACCTGTGGATGATGCCGATGCGCCTCGCGCCCGCCTTCGTGCAGTCGCTCGGCGGCGGACGGGGTTCGCAGAACGTCCTGCAGCAGTCCATCGAGCGCGCGTCCACGGCGATGTTCGCTGCCGGCCTCGCCCCCGTTCACCGCACGGTGACGGCCAACGCGCGGCGTCTCTCGCGCGGCCGGTGAGCTTGGGGCAGGCGGGAAAACCCGCATTCGCCCGCCTCTCATCTGCGCTAACTTGATGCTTTCCACTCTGCTCTGGAGGCATCGATGCGCAAGACTCTCGTCCTCGTTTCCGCACTCACGCTGGCGGGCGCCGCCTGGGCGCACAACTGCCCGAACGAAATGAAGGCCATCGACGCGAAGATCGCGTCGGCCAAGCCGGCCAAGGACGTTCTCGACAAGGTATCGAAGCTGCGCAGCGAAGGCGAGGCGCTGCACAAGGCCGGCAAGCACACCGAATCGATGAAGGCGCTCGGCGACGCGAAGAAACTGCTGGGGATGTAACCTCAGGCGGCGAGGGCCGCACCGCGTGCGGCCAGCAGCTCGCGAAGCACCGCGCGGTGGCAGTGCGACTCGTCCTCGCAGTAGCAGCCCACCGCGAAATTCGTCTGGTGCGACAGGGCGGCCAGCACGTCGAGCAAGCGAGATGCGTCGGGCCGGTTCATTTCCGCGCGAAACTTCCGCGTGAAAATCTTCCATTGCTTCGCGTCGTCGGCTGCGAGTCCCTCGGCCACGAGTTCCGCGCTCGGAGACAGATTGGGCAGCCACACGTCGTAGAAATCGCGTTTCGCGAAATCGGCCTTGGGCACGCCGCGCGGGGGCCTGCGCACGGTGCCCATTCGCAGGCCCTCGTCTGCCGCACGGGGCGTGCCGAGTTGTACGATGCGAATCGACATGAGGCCACTATAGATGGAACGGCGGCGGCTGCGAAGCGGCATGGCGATCACGCCCGAGGAGTTCGACGATCTCTCCGACGAAGAACTCCTTCGCGTGATTCCGAAGGCGTACCGGGACGAGTTTCCCGGCAAGGAGGGCTGCGCCGACGGCTACTTCTACCTGCACGACGGCACCGCCTGGAGTTTCTACAAGGGCGGCTTCTTGGACGACTGATTCGCCACCACGCGCTCGATGTCTGTCACCACGCGCGCATAGCGCTGCGAACTCCAGTACGCCGACGCCCAGTCGATCAGCACGACGATGCGGTTGCGAAATCCGATGAGAAACCAGATGTGCGCGAAGAGCCAGAAGAGCCACGCGAGGTGGCCGCTGAAGCGCACCGGGCCGACGGGCGTCGTGAGGTCGACGACGGCGGAGTTGCGGCCGATGGTCGCGAGGTTGCCGTAGTCGCGATAGCGGAAGGCCTGCGTCGCCTCGCCGCGCAGCCGGCGCAGGAGGTTGCCGGCCGCGGCGCGGCCCATCTGCTTCGCGCCGGGTGAAACGCCGGGCACAGGGACGGGCTCGCGGCCCTCCACGTGACTCTTCGCCGACGCGAGATCGCCGATGACGCTGATCTCCGGGTGGCCCGGCACGCTCAGGTCCGGTAGCACGACAACGCGGCCTGCCCGGTCGGCTTCCGCGCCGACGGCGCTCGCGAGCTGGCGCCCCAGCGGCGATGCGGCCACGCCCGCCGCCCACACGATGCAGCGCGCCTCGATGCGATAGGGCGCCGCGGGCTCGGGCGGCGAGACTTCGAGGCCGTTCGCATCGATGGCCGTCACGCGCGAAGACACGCGCACCTCCACGCCGAGCCGCTCCAGCTGCAGCCGCGCGCTCGCGCTCAGCGACTCGGGCATCGCGCCCAGCACGCGCGGCGAGCCTTCGACGAGCAGGATGGCCGCGCTCGACGGATCGATGCGGCGGAACTCGCCGGGCAGCGTGGTGCGCGCGATCTCCGCCATCGTGCCGGCCATCTCCACGCCGGTCGGACCGCCGCCGATCACCACGAAGGTGAGCCACCCGCGGCGCTTCGCTTCGTCGGGCTCCTTCTCCGCCATCTCGAAGGCGAGCAGCACGCGGCGGCGGATCTCGAACGCATCGTCGAGCGTCTTGAGGCCCGGCGCATGCGCGGCCCATTCGTCGCGGCCGAAGTAGCTGTGCGTGGCGCCGGCCGCGACGATCAGGTGGTCGTAGGGCAGGGCATCGCCGTCGCGCAGCAGCACGCGACGTGCATCGGCATCGATGGATGTGACTTCGCCCAGCAGCGTGGTGAGATTGGCCTGGGCGCGAAAGAGATGGCGCACCGGCGCGGCGATGGCCGGCGCGGACAGGCCCGCCGTCGCGACCTGGTAGAGCAGCGGCTGGAAGAGATGGTGGTTCGTCCGCTCGACGAGCGTGATGTCGACCGGCGCCTTCGCCAGCGCCCGCGCCGCCTCGAGCCCTCCGAATCCGCAGCCCACGATGACGACGCGAGGGCGCTCCATGTTCGCGTTCATGTGGGGATTATCGGAGCGCGGGCTGCGCGGCGCGCCCGGGTGTGACAAGCTCGGCCGCATGCCGGCACCGAACCCGAACCCGATCCGTCTTTCCGTGCTCGACCAGTCCGTGGCCTGTCTGGGCCGCGGCCAGGACGAATCGATCCGCAACACCGTCGCGCTCGCGCAGCACTGCGAGTCGCTCGGCTATCACCGGTTCTGGCTGAGCGAGCATCACAGCCTGCCGACCATCGTGGGCACGGCGCCCGAGGTGCTGATGGCGGCGATCGCCGCGCGCACGAGCCGCATCCGCATCGGCAGCGCGGGCGTGATGCTGCCGCACTACTCGGCGTTCAAGGTCGCGGAGCAGTTCCGGGTGCTCGATGCGCTCGCGCCCGGCCGCATCGACCTCGGCGTGGGCCGCGCGCCCGGCAGCGACCAGCGCACGGCCCTGCTGCTCAACCCCGACCCGCGCAGCTCGCAGCACTTCCCGCAGCAGGTGCAGGAGCTGCAGGCCTGGATCGACGGCGTGGCCTGGCCCGAAGGCCACCCCGCGCGGGGCATCGCGGCCCTTCCGCAGGCCGCGACCAGGCCGGCGTTGTGGATGCTGGGCAGTTCGGGCTATGGCGCGCAGCTCGCCGGCCACCTGGGCCTGCCGTATGCGTTCGCGCACTTCATCGCGGAGGAATCGGCCGAGGAAGCGATGGCCCTGTACCGCCACACGTTCAAGCCGGGCGTCATCGCGCAGCCGCAGGGCGCGGTGTGCGTCTGGGCGCTCGCGGCCGAGACGGAAGAGGAGGCGTGGCATCTCTTCGCGAGCCGCGAGCGCGCGCGGATGGACCGCAACATCGGCCTGCCCGGGCCGCTGCGGCCGCCCGCGGAAGCGCCGCGCGACTACGGCGCGCACGAGCAGCCGCACCTGCGCGAACTGCGGCGCAAGGCCATCGTCGGCACCGCCGCGCAGGTGAAGGCGCGCATCGAAGGCATTGCCGGGGAATTGCAGGTGAGCGAAGTCGCCGTGATCACCTGGACCTGGGATGCGGCCGCGCAACGGCGCTCGTACGAGCTGCTGGCCGAGGCGTTCGGCCTTGCGGCATGATGGAGGGCGACGAGGAGATTCACGCATGCTGTTTCCCACCACCATCGCCGGCAGCCTGCCCAAGCCCGGCTGGCTGTCCGAGACGCAGAAGCTCTGGCCGCAGTGGAAGCTCGAAGGCGATGCGCTGAAGCAGGCCAAGGCCGACGCCACGCTGCTGTGGATCAAGGAGCAGGAGGACGCGGGCCTGGACATCGTCACCGACGGCGAGCAGTCGCGTCAGCATTTCGTCCACGGCTTCCTCGAGCAGGTGGAGGGCATCGACTTCGCGCACAAGGTCGAGATGGGCATCCGCAACGACCGCTACAAGGCGATGGTGCCGCAGGTGGTGGCGCCGCTGCGGCTCAAGGGGCGCGTGCATGAGGCCGAGGCGCGCCTGGCGCGTGCGCACACGAAGAAGAAACTCAAGTTCACGATGCCCGGGCCGATGACCATCGTCGACACGGTGGCCGACCGCTTCTACAACGACCGCGAGCAGATGGCGTTCGCCTTTGCCGAGCTCCTCAACCAGGAGGCGCTGGCGCTGCAGGCGGACGGCGTGGACATCGTGCAGTTCGACGAGCCCGCATTCAATGTCTACATGAAGGACGCGGCCACCTGGGGCGTGAAGGCGCTCGAGCGCGCGGCGCGGGGGCTCACGTGTACGACCGCCGTCCACATCTGCTACGGCTACGGCATCCAGGCGAACAACGACTGGAAGAAGACGCTGGGCGAGGAGTGGCGGCAGTACGAACAGGTGTTTCCCGCGCTGGCCGCGAGCTCGATCGACCAGGTCAGCCTGGAGTGCTACCACTCGCACGTGCCGCCCGACCTGATGGCGCTGCTGAAGGGCAAGGACGTCATGGTCGGCGTGATCGACGTCGCCAGCGACGTGATCGAGACGCCCGAGCAGGTGGCCGACACCATCGGCCGCGCGCTGCAGTTCGTGCCGCGCGAGCGGCTGATGCCCTGTACCAACTGCGGCATGGCGCCGATGGCCCGCGAGGTCGCGGTCGCGAAACTTCAGGCGCTCGCGCAGGGCGCGCGGCTGGCCGCCGGGCGGCTCGCCTGATGGACGACGCGATCATTCTCGTCGTCGAGGACAACCCCGACCACCTCGAACTCATCCTCGATGCTCTCGCGGCGCGCTGCGAGCGGTCCCGCATCGTCACGGCGGCCGACGGCGTCGAGGCGCTCGAATATCTCTTCGGCCGCGGCCGGTACGCGAAACGCGATGCGCGCAAGCAGCCGCGCCTGGTCATCCTCGACCTGCGCATGAAGCGCATGGACGGAATCGAGGTTCTCAAGGCCATGCGCGCCGATCCGCTGACGGCGTCGGTCCCGGTCGTCACGCTCTCCGGTTCGAGCGACAAGTCGGAACTCGATGGCGCGTACCGCGCCGGGGCCAACAGCGTGGTGCGCAAGACCGTCGTGTTCGACGAACTGCGCGTGAAGATGTCCCGCGTGTACGACTTCTGGATCACCTGCAACGAGGCCAACCGGCACTCGCGCGTGTAGCGCCGGATCGAATCGACCTCGTCCTACCTGCGTGTAGCGTTTTCCCGCGCGAGCTGTCCGTCGCCGCCTACAAGGCGAGGCGAGGGTGCTCGACTACAACAGGGCGCAAGGAACGAATCGATTGAGAACCTCAGGCCACCTCGAGCACCAGCTTGCCGAAGTTCTCGCCCGAGAACAGCTTCAGCAGCGCCTTGGGGAAATTCTCGATCCCGAGCACGACGTCTTCCTTGCTCTTCATGCGCCCGTCGCGCAGGTAGCCTGCGAGCTCGGCGATGGCCTGCGGATAGCGGTCGGCGTAGTCGAAGACCACCATGCCTTCCATGCGTGCGCGGTTCACGAGCAGCGACATGTAGTTCTTCGGACCCTGCACGGCCGTGGTGTTGTTGTACTGGCTGATCGCTCCGCAGATCACGATGCGCGCGCCGCGGCCGATGCGCGTCAGCACGTCGTCGAGGATGTCGCCGCCCACGTTGTCGAAATAGACGTCGACACCCTTCGGGCAGTGTTCGCGCAGCGCCGCCTTCACGTTGCCGGCCTTGTAGTCGATGCAGGCATCGAAGCCGAGCTCCTTCACCACCCACTCGCACTTGGCCGGCCCGCCCGCGATGCCGACCACGCGGCAGCCCTTGATGCGCGCAAGCTGGCCTACCGTCTGCCCGACAGCGCCCGCCGCGCCCGAGACCACGACCGTGTCGCCCGCCTTCGCCTGCCCCACCTCCATCAGGCCGAAGTAGCCGGTCATGCCCGGCATGCCCAGCACGTTGAGCCACTGCGTCACGCTGCCCAGGCGCGTGTCGATCTTCGCGAGGCCCGCCTTCTTCGCCTCCGCCTCCGTGAAGCTCGCGTACTCCTGCACGCCCAGCGCGCCGGTGACGAGGTCGCCGGCCGCGAAGCGCGGGTTGCGCGACGCGATCACTTCGCCGATGCCGCCCGCGCGCATCACTTCGCCGATGGCGACCGGCGCGATGTAGCTCTTGCCCTCGTTCATCCAGCCGCGCATGGCGGGGTCGAGCGAGAGGGCGCGCGTCTTCACCAGCAGCCCGCCGTCGGCCGGCTCGACGACGGCCTCGGTCGTGAACGACCAGTCGTCGCGCACCGGCATGCCGACGGGGCGGCGCGCGAGGCGGATCTGGCGGTTGTGCGTGCTGGCGTGCATCGTTGCGGGCGGGGTGGCGGCGGTGTTCATGCCGGCATCGTAGACACCCGCTGCCACACCGCCGGTTGCGAACGTGACAGCAGACAGCACGCGCAGCCCTGTGCTGTAATCGCCGCGGAGGGGACGAAGACTGTTGTTCGAGGCGCGTCCCGCCTTCGCGCCCATTGACGAAGGAGCTTCTGCCCATGTCCGCCAACCTGTCGCATGCGCCCCTCAGGCGCACCGCGGTCCGAGCCGCCATCGCAGCCGATCTCGCGGCACGCTTCACGGCCGTTCGCAGTCACAGCCTGGCCCTTGCCGCGCCGCTTTCGGCGGAAGACCAGTGCGTGCAGTCGATGCCCGACGCGAGCCCGACCAAGTGGCACCTCGCGCACACGAGCTGGTTCTTCGAAGCCGTGGTGCTGCGCGCCCATGCCCCTTCCTATCGCGCTTACGACGAGCGCTTCTTCTTCCTCTTCAATTCCTATTACGAGTCGCTCGGCCCGCGCCATGCGCGCCCGCAGCGGGGCCTGCTCACGCGCCCTTCGCGCGACGAGGTGCATGCGTATCGCGCCCACGTCGACGAAGCGATGGCGTCTTTCATGGCGGATGCGTCCGACGATGCCTGGGGGGCCGCCGCGCCCCTGATCGAGCTCGGCCTGCACCATGAGCAGCAGCACCAGGAACTGCTCCTCACGGACATCCTGCATGCCTTCTGGTGCAATCCGCTGCTGCCGGCCTACGACCCCGCGCCGCCGCCTGCGCTGCGACTCGCCGCGCCGCCCGTGAAATGGATCGCGGGTCCGTCGGGCGAGGTGCGCATCGGGCACGAAGCCGATGGCTTCGCGTTCGACAACGAGACGCCGCGGCACGCCGCGCTGCTGCGGCCCTATTGCATCGCCGACCGGCTGGTGACCTGCGGCGAGTATGCGGACTTCATCGCCGACGGCGGCTACCGCGACGCGTCGCTGTGGCTGTCGGATGGGTGGGCGGCGGTGCAGTCGCAGGGCTGGCAGGCGCCCGCGTACTGGCTCGCACCGGGCGACGCGCGCGCGCCTTCGGATGCCTGGCAGGTGTTCGGCTTGCATGGCGTGCGTCCGCTCGATCCGGCCGCGCCGGTGAGCCAGCTCAGCTTCTACGAGGCCGCGGCCTATGCGGAGTGGGCCGGCGCGCGGCTGCCGACGGAGTTCGAATGGGAAGCGGCTTGCGCGCTGCCCGGCCTGTCGCAGGCGACGGGCCATGTGTGGCAATGGACGCGCTCGTCCTACGACCCTTATCCGGGTTTTCGTCCGCTTGCGGGCGCCGTGAGCGAATACAACGGCAAGTTCATGGTCGGCCAGCTCGTGCTGCGCGGCGGCAGCGTCGCAACGCCCGCCGGGCACGCACGCGCGACCTATCGCAATTTCTTCCCGCCGGCCGCGCGCTGGCAGTTCAGCGGGCTGCGGCTCGCGAAGGATCAGGCATGCTGATGGAGACGGGTGTTCAGGCGCGGGCCGAGTCGAACGCGGGTCGACACGAAGGCCGCGGCCACGTACGTGCTGCTGCTCCCGCTGCAGCGAAGCGGAGCACGACCGAGTTCGCGTACGACCTCCGGGAGGCGCTCGCGATGCGGCCGCGCAGCATCTCGCCCAAGTACTTCTACGACGCGCGCGGCTCCGAACTGTTCGACCGGATCTGCGAGTTGCCGGAGTACTACCCGACGCGCACCGAGCTGCGCATTCTTGCCGAGCGCGCGAACGAGATCGCGCAACTCGCCGGCCCGCGTGCCGAGATCGTCGAGTTCGGTGCCGGTTCGCTGCGCAAGGTGCGTCTGCTGCTCGATGCGTTCGATGCGCCCTCGCGCTTCCTGCCCATCGACATCTCGGGCGAGCACCTTGACGCATCCGCCGCGGCGCTGCGCCGGGACTATCCGGCGCTCGATGTGCAGCCGGTCACGGCCGACTACACGCAGCGCGTTCTGTTGCCGGCGCCTCTTGCGACCGCGGGGCAGCGCGTGGGCTTCTTCCCCGGCTCCACCATCGGCAACTTCACGCCTGCCGAGGCCTTGCATTTCCTCCAGTCCGCGGCGCAGGTGTTGCGCGGCGGCGCGTTGCTGCTCGGCGCCGATCTCGTGAAAGACCCCGCGGTGCTGCATGCCGCGTACAACGATGCGCAGGGCGTCACGGCGGCGTTCAACCTGAATGTGCTGGCGCGCGCCAATCGCGAGCTGGGCACGGATTTCGACCTCGACGGCTTCGCGCACTATGCGTTCTACAACGCGCCGCTCGCGCGCATCGAGATGCACCTGGTGAGCCGTCGCGCGCAGCGCGTGACGCTGGAAGGCGAAGGCTTCGACATCGCCGAGGGCGAGAGCCTGCACACCGAGAATTCGCACAAGTTCACCGTCGAGGGATTGCGCGCGCTGGCGGCGCAGGCGGGGTTCCGGCCCGGTCCGGTCTGGACCGATCCGGAACGCCTGTTCAGCGTTCACTGGCTGCACGCACCCGAATGAGGAGCGATCGATGAAGGCAACCTGGAATGGCGTCGTGCTCGCGGAGAGCGACGACACGGTGGTGGTGGAGGGCAATCATTACTTCCCCGCGTCCTCGCTGAAGAAGGAATACACGACCTTCAGCAACAACCACACGGTCTGTCCCTGGAAAGGCACGGCGAGCTACTACTCGCTGCTCGTGAACGGGGAGCTCAATCCCGAGGCGGTCTGGTACTACCCCGACCCCAAGCCCGAGGCGGACATGGTGCGCGACCGGGTGGCTTTCTGGAAGGGCGTCAAAATCGAGGCGTGACCTCGATTCTTTCGCCCGCCTTCACCTACCCCGACCAGCTCGACGTCCAGCTGCGCCAGCAGGGCTGGGCCGTGCTGAGCCCGCGCGGCGTGCAGGAGCTGTCGACGTGCTCGCTCGACGAGCTCGGGCGCCTGCGCGACTCGTGGAACGATCTCCCGCCGGATACCTATCTCAAGGACGGCGGTCGCTACCGCAAGCGGCGCCATTCGTCGTTCGTCGTCGAGGGCGATCGTGTCGAGCCCGCCCCGCATCGCGCGCACTGGCAGCCGGTCGAATACAACGCGCTGCACGGCGGCATGGAGCGGTGGTTCGAGCCGATGCACGGCGACGTGGTGTCCGCGCCTTCATGGGGCTGCCTGCTGCGTTCGCTGGGGCACGTGACGTCGCGGCTGAAGGGCACGCAGCCCTGGTACGTCGAGGCGCACCAGTTCCGCATCGACACCGAAGGCGGCATCGGTCGTCCGACGCCCGAGGGCGCGCATCGCGATGGCGTGGACCTGGTCGCCGTTTTCCTCGTCGGCCGCGAGGACATCAAGGGCGGCGAGACGCGCGTCTTCCAGGCCGATGGTCCAGCCGGGCAACGCTTCACGCTCACCGAGCCGTGGAGCGTGCTGCTGCTCGACGACGAGCGCGTGATCCACGAGACGACGCCGATCCAGCCGGTGGGTGAACGCGGGCACCGCGATACGCTGGTGTTGACGTATCGGGCGGGTGGGTTTCAGGGGGCTTGAGCTCCTGATCAATCCCGCACATCCGCCACCGGATTCGTCCCGAAATCCGGGCGCGCCAGCACCGCGAGAATGCGCCTCGCCGCCTCTTCCGGCGATGCCAGCGCGCCGCTTTCCTTCATGCCGATGAAGTTGCCGATGTCCGGGAAGCTCGCCGGGTCCGCCCCGCGCAGCTGAACCTGCATGTCGGTGTCGATCACACCGGGCGCGAGCGAGCAGACCTTCGCGCCGTTCGGGCGCTGCGCTTCCTCCAGCGCGACGCAGCGCGTGAAGTGATCCATGCCGGCCTTGGCCGCGCAGTACACGGCCTGCGACGCCATCGCCCGGCGGCCGAGGCCCGACGAGATGTTCAGCACCTTGCGAGCCGCGTTCCACGACGACGTGGCGTGCAGGAAGGCGGCCGTCAGCAGCATCGGCGCCTCGAGGTCCACGCGCATTCCTTCGGCGATCTCCGCGGCGGGAATGTCGCCGATGGGCGCGATGCGCGGGATGAACCCCGCGTTGTTGATCAGCGTGACGGACTTCAGTCCGCTCGCATCGAGCGTCGCGAGCCAGCCGCCGAGACGCGAAGCCGCCGCCTCGGCGCGCCCGAGGTCCTGCGGCCACTGCTCCAGCGGCACGCCGGCGGCCGCCGCACGCGCGGCGAGCGCGTCGTTCGTCTTGCGCGAGATGCACACGAGCGAGTGGCCGGCATCGATGAGCTGTTCGGCCATGGCGAGGCCCATGCCGCGCGAGGCGCCGGTGAGGAGGGTGAGGTGTTCGGTGAGTTTCATGCGTTGACGATGATGGGAAAGTGCGCGGCAAGGCCGCCGGCCCCGCTGCGGAATGCCACGGTGAGCGCGGCGCGCGCGTCCGGAGCGAGGTTGCGCCACAGGAAATCGCGCTCGTTGCCCGGGTCGCCCTGCACGTACATCTGCGTGGTGAGCAACTCGCGCTGCGCCAGCTTCACCTTGAAATGGATGTGCGGCGTGCGGCCCGAGTACGCCACGGGGCGGATCGTGCGGAAGCGGTAGCGCCCGTCCGCGCCGACGACGACGCGTCCGAACCCCTGGAACGACGGATCGGCCCGGCCGCCGTCGCCGGGATGGTGATAGCGCCCGGCTTCGTCGCACTGCCAGATCTCGACGGTGGCGCCACGCACGGGGCGCCCCGACGGATCGCTCACGACGCCATCGATCCACGACGCCTGGCCGCGCGCGTAGACCGCGCTGCCATTGCGCAGCAGGTCGGCATCGCTGTCCTTCGGCAGTTCGACGGGATAGAACGGGCCCTCGGTCTGCCGCGGCGTGAGCATGCGGGGCGCGGCCGGCTGCGCGCGCGCGCCGGTCCAGCAGGCGGGCAGGGCGACCAGCGCGGCGGCCGCGCGACGGCGGGAAAGAAGGGGCGGGGTCATGACCGGAAGGGTACCCGGCTTTCGAATTCGATGGGCTCGCCGGTGGCGGGGTGTGCGAAGGCGAGGGCGCTTGCATGCAGCAGCAGCCGGGGCGACAGCGCGGCGACCTCGGTCGGCGCATAGAGGGCGTCGCCGACGATGGGATGGCCGATGGCCTGCAGATGCACGCGCAGCTGGTGCGTGCGGCCGGTGACCGGCTCGAGCTCGATGCGGGTGGTCGCGAAGGTGGCGGCGGACCCGTGCGCTGCGACTTGCGGCGATCCGGGAAGCATGTTCGTATCGGCCTCTCCAGGGGCCGCGCGCCACCGCGTCTCGCTCGGCTTTCCCTGGTGCAGGTCCACCTTCTGACGCGGCCGGTTGGGCCAGTCGGCGGCAAGCGGCAGCGCGATGGTCTGCCACGCATCGCCGGCCATCGCGCCGGCGACCACGGCGACATAGCGCTTGGACACTTCGCGATGTTCGAACGCCCGCGACAAGGCCCGCTGCATCGCCAGCCCGCGCGCCATCGCGAAGAGTCCGGACGTCGCCATGTCCAGCCGATGCACCACGCGCGCATCCGGCCACAGCCGCTGTGCCCGCGTCGAGAGGCAATCCTGCTTGTCCTCGCCGCGACCGGGCACGGCCAGCAGGCCGGCGGGCTTGTCGAGCACGATCAGGTGCTCGTCCACGTACACGAGTCCTTCGGATAATCCGCAAATGACCGCGCTGTCTTCATCCATTCCGTTTTCCCTGCAGACCATCCTGCTGCTCGCCGCCTCCAATGTCTTCATGACGATGGCCTGGTACGGCCACCTCAAGAACCTCGCGACCGCGCCCTGGTACGTCGCCGCGCTCGTGAGCTGGGGCATCGCCCTCGCCGAATACCTGCTTCAGGTGCCGGCCAACCGCATCGGCTTCCAGCAGGCCGGCTACTCGGTGGCGCAGCTCAAGATCATGCAGGAAGTGATCACGCTCGCCGTGTTCGTTCCCTTCGCCTTGTTCTACCTGAAGGAGCCGCTGAAGCTCGATTACCTGTGGGCGGGGCTCTGCATGGTCGGCGCGGTGTATTTCATATTCCGCAATTGAAGGGGGGATGCGGCAGGTACACTCGCCGCAATCCCCGAAAACCCGAACTCCCAGGAGCGCCCGTGCTGTTTGGAAAACTGCTGCCGCGCGAAGGCAATTTCTTCGAGCTCTTCAACCAGCATGCCGAGCGCATCGTGGAGGCGGCGCGTGCGTTCTCCCACCTCGTCGCGAACTACAACGACCCGCACCTGCGCGAGCAGTACAACCGCGACGTCGACAACGCCGAGCGCGCCGCGGACAAGGTGACCCACGAGGTCAACCGGCTGATCCACAAGACCTTCATCACGCCGCTCGACCGCGACCAGATCCACACGCTGATCAACACGATGGACGACGTGGCCGACCTGATCCAGGATTCGGCGGAGACGATGGCGCTGTACGACGTGCGGGCGATGACGGAGGAGATCACGCGCCTGACCGACCTGTCGGTGAAGTGTTGCGAGCGAGTGAAGGAGGCCGTGGGCATGCTCGGCCGCCTCGCCGACCCGAGCACCGCCGAGGCCGCGCTGAAGACCTGCGAGGAGATCGACCGCCTCGAGTCCGACGCCGACCGCGTGATGCGCTCGGCGATGAGCAAGCTCTTTCGCGAGCAGCCCGACGTCCTGGAGGTGATCAAGCTCAAGGCGATCTACGAATTGCTGGAGACCATCACCGACAAGTGCGAGGACGTCGCCAACGTCGTCGAAGGCATCATCATCGAGCATTCCTAGATGCAAGTGACTCAAGTGGCCCTTTGGGTCGTGGTCATGCTCGTGGCCATCGCGCTGCTGTTCGACTTCATGAACGGCTTCCACGATGCGGCGAACTCCATCGCGACCGTGGTCTCGACCGGCGTGCTCAAGCCGGCGCAGGCCGTGGTGTTCGCGGCGTTCTTCAACTTCGTCGCCATCTTCATCTTCCACCTGAGCGTGGCGACGACGGTGGGCAAGGGCATCGTCGAGCCCGGCATCGTGGACACGCACGTCGTCTTCGGCGCGCTCGTCGGCGCGATCACCTGGAACGTCATCACCTGGTGGTACGGCATCCCCAGCAGCTCGTCGCACGCACTGATCGGCGGCATCGTCGGCGCGACCATCGCGAAGTCGGGCGCGGGCGCGCTCATCGCCGGCGGAGTGCTGAAGACGGTCATCTTCATCTTCGTGTCGCCGGTGCTCGGCTTCCTTCTCGGCTCGCTGATGATGGTGCTCGTGGCGAACGTCTTCCGACGCACCACGCCAGCACGCGTCGACCGCTGGTTCCGCAGGGCGCAGCTGGTCTCGGCCGGCGCCTACAGCCTGGGCCACGGCGGCAACGACGCGCAGAAGACCATCGGCATCATCTGGATGCTGCTCATCGCCACCGGCTACGTGTCCGCGGGCGCGGACTCGCCGCCGTACTGGGTGGTGATCGCGTGCTACGCGGCCATCGGCATCGGCACGATGTTCGGCGGCTGGCGCATCGTGAAGACGATGGGCCAGAAGATCACGAAGCTCAGGCCCGTGGGCGGCTTCTGCGCCGAGACGGGCGGGGCGATGACGCTGTTCCTCGCCACGGCGCTGGGCATTCCGGTGTCGACCACGCACACGATCACGGGCGCCATCGTCGGCGTGGGCTCCACGCAGCGCGCGAGCGCGGTGCGCTGGGGCGTCGCGGGCAACATCGTGTGGGCGTGGATCTTCACGATCCCGGCCAGCGCGTTCGTCGCCGCGATCTCGTACTGGATCAGCCTGCAGATCTTCTGAGCGCCCCGGATACCCGGGACGCTACTGGCTGATCTTCCGGCCTTCCTCGACCTGGTACTCGAAGTAGTGCTGGAAGCTGTACGCGATGCTCGCCATCAGGATCGTCGCGCCGAACAGCAGCGAGAACACGATCGCGCCAACCGTGAGCCAGCGCGTGCCGCCGGCGTCGACGTCGCCCGCCTCCGGGTTGAAGCGCGCGTTCCAGGTCTCGCGCGGCATCAGGCCGTAGAAGATCGCCGTGAGGCAGCAACCCGCGATGGTGAAGCCCAGCAGCGGAATGAGCCACCACGAAGCCTGGTCGTCCTGCCCGAACGTCAGCACGCGCTCGATGCCGTACAGGCCCAGGGCGGTCGGCACGGGCAGCATCCAGCCCCACAGGTCGCCGAGGCCGTGCAGGTAGAAGCGGTGCAGCCCGAGCGGGCCGCCGATGAACGCGAGCCAGGCCGCGAGGGTCTTGCTCTTCCGGTATTTCATGCCGTGACCTCCGGGGCGGTGGCGTCGCCTTCGCCGACGAAGCGCTCCATGAGCACCACGTCGAGCCACTGGCCGAACTTCCAGCCGCAGGACTTGAACACGCCGACGGGGGCGAAGCCGAGCGCGCGATGCACGCCGATCGAGCCCGCATTGGCCGAGTCGCCGATGACGGCGATGAGCTTGCGCACGCCCGCCGCTTCGGCCTGCTTCACCAGTTCGCCGAGCAACTGCCTGCCCAGCCCGCGACCGGCCGCATCGGGGTGCAGGTAGATCGAGTCTTCCGCCGAGAAGCGATAGGCCGGCCGCGGCTTGAACCATTGGCAATAGGCGAAGCCCAGCAGGCGGCCGTCTTCCTCGGCGACGATGTAGGGCAGGCCGCGCGCGAGCACGTCGGCGCGACGCGACGCCATGTCGGCCTCGGTGGGCGGCGTCGTCTCGAACGTGCCCGTGCCGTTCAGGACATGGTGCGCGTAGATGGCCGCGATGGCGGCCACATCCGCGTCGGTGCTGGGTCGGATCGAGCGCATGTCGGGTGCAATTCGCGAAGAAGGTTATAATCGCGGGCTTTCCAGCGTGGCGCCGGCCGGGTGGCCGTGTCGCGTGTCTCACACGCCGGGAAATCAACGGATCGGCCTCTCGCATATTCGCGAAGGCCTCTCTCCCACCCAAGGATTATCCATGGTCGTCATTCGACTCTCCCGCGGCGGTTCCAAGCATCGCCCGTTCTTCAACATCGTCGTGGCCGACAAGCGCGTTCGCCGCGATGGCCGCTTCATCGAGCGCCTGGGTTTCTACAACCCGATCGCCAAGGAAGGCGAGGAGGGCCTGCGCATCGCCCAGGACCGCCTCACCCACTGGCGCAGCGTCGGCGCGCAGGCCTCGCCCACCGTCGAGCGCCTGCTGAAGCAAGCCGCCGGCAAGGCCCCCGCGGCGGCCGCGGCAGCGTAATAATTCTTCGACTTCGCTCGGGATGCCGCTCGATTTCGAG
This sequence comes from Ramlibacter sp., assembly GCF_050250995.1. GTDB lineage: Bacteria > Pseudomonadota > Gammaproteobacteria > Burkholderiales > Burkholderiaceae_C > Ramlibacter. The sequence goes on along the minus strand of NZ_JBFWNP010000002.1, from coordinate 104,271 downwards.
TCCGTGGAGTTACCCGCGGACGCGATCGAGGTAGCGCGCATCGCCGATGCGTGGGGGATCAAGGGCTGGTTCAAGGTCCTTCCCCACAGCGCCGATCCCCAGGCGCTTTTTTCTTCCAGACGCTGGTTTCTTCAACCGTCCGAACGAGGTGCAAAGACCTTCTCGGGCACGGTGCTGCTGCGCATCGCCGAGGCGAAGGAACACTCCGACGCCGTCGTCGCCCGCGCGCACGACGTCGAGGGCCGCACGGACGCCGAGATGCTGAAGGGCGCGCGCGTGTTCGTCGCGCGTTCGAGCTTCCCGACCGCCGACAAGGACGAGTACTACTGGGTCGACCTGCTGGGCCTCGCCGTGGTCAACCGCGAAGGCGTGGCCCTCGGCACGGTCAAGGACCTGATGTCGACCGGGCCGCAGACCGTGCTCGTGCTGGAATACGAGGAAGCCGGCAAGCCGGCCGAGCGAATGATCCCCTTCGTCTCCGCGTTCGTCGACGACGTCGACCTCGCCGCGCGGCGCATCACGGTCGACTGGCAGCCCGACTATTGAGGGCGCGGGGGCTCCGATGCGATTCGACGTCGTCACGCTTTTTCCCGAACTCTTCACGCCCTTCCTCGAAGCGGGCGTGACCCGGCGCGCCTACGAATCGGGACAGGTCGCGGTGAAACTCTGGAACCTTCGCGATTTCGCGGAAGGGAATTACCGGCGCGTCGACGACCGACCGTTCGGCGGCGGGCCCGGCATGGTGATGATGGCGGAGCCGCTCGCGCGCTGCCTCGAAGCGATTCGCGCCGAAGCGCCCGCGTTGCCGGTCGTGCTGTTCTCGCCGGTCGGCGACCGGATCGACCACCCGTGCGTGCAGAAGTGGTCCGCGAGCGAGGGCGCCGTGCTCCTGTGCGGCCGCTACGAGGGCATCGACCAGCGCTTCGTCGACCGCCACGTCGACGTCCAGCTGAGCCTGGGCGACTTCGTGCTGTCGGGCGGCGAAATTGCGGCGATGGCCCTGCTCGATGCGGTGGCGCGCCTGCAGCCCGGCGTGCTGAACGACGCGGGCAGCCACCAGGAAGACAGCTTCAACCCCGCGCTCGACGGCCTGCTGGATTGCCCGCACTACACCCGGCCCGAAGCGTGGCGCGGCGAGAGCGCGCCCGCCGAACTGCTGAGCGGCCACCACGCGCGGATCGAGCGCTGGCGGCGCGAGCGGCGGCTGGAGATCACGGCCGCGCGGCGCCCCGAACTCATCGCCGCGGCCCGTGCGGCCGGCAGGTTGACGAAGGCCGACGAGGCCTTCCTGGCGAAGCCTCGCTAAGTGGTTATAATCATTGGCTTTGTTGCGATCCTCTGCCCGCGCACAGGCTCCTTGAAGTTTTTTTCGGGGGCCATTCCAATCAACAGCGCCGCGCACGATCGATGAGGAAACCATGAACCTGATCCAGACCCTCGAGCAAGAGGAAATCGCCCGCCTGGGCAAGAAGATCCCCGAGTTCGCCCCCGGCGACACCGTGATCGTCAGCGTGAACGTCGTCGAAGGCACCCGCAAGCGCGTGCAGGCCTACGAAGGCGTCGTGATCGCCAAGCGCAACCGGGGCCTCAACAGCGGCTTCACCGTGCGCAAGATCTCCAGCGGCGAAGGCGTCGAGCGGACCTTCCAGACCTACAGCCCGCTGATCGCCGGCATCGAAGTGAAGCGCCGCGGCGACGTCCGCCGTGCCAAGCTGTACTTCCTGCGCGAGCGCTCGGGCAAGTCGGCGCGCATCAAGGAAAAGCTGGCGCATCGCAACAAGCCGGCCGCGACGCCCGCCGCTTAAGGCGCCCGTCGCCTCACGGCAAAAAGCCGCCGCCGGCCTCGCGCCTGCGGCGGTTTTTTCATTCTCGAGAGACCCATGCCACCGATCGATCCGTCCATCCCCGTCGAGATCCCCGCCGACACGCCCGGCGACACGCCGCTGTCGAAGCTGCCCAACTTCGACCCGAAAGCCGTGCCCGTCATCGCGGTCGATTCGCACCTGCCGCCGATTGCGCCGCACATCCTGGCCGGCCCCGCGCTGCGCGAGCGCTTCGCGAACCCGCGCGCCTACGAGCCCGAGATCTACCGGGAGAAGCGATTCGTCGACCGTCCGCCCGCGCTCGCGGCCGTGCTGGTGCCGATCGTGCAGCGCGAGCGGCCCATGGTGCTGCTGACGGAGCGCACCTCGCACCTGTCGAACCACTCGGGACAGATCGCTTTTCCGGGCGGCCGGCGCGACGACACCGACGTCGACTTCGCCGACACCGCGCTGCGCGAAGCGACCGAGGAAATCGGCCTCGACCGCGGGGCGGCCGAAGTGATCGGCGAGATGCCGGTCTATCTCACCGGCACGGGCTTCATCGTCACGCCGGTCTTCGCGCTCGTGGCGCCGGACTACAAGCTCACGCTGAACGAGTACGAGGTGGCCGACGCCTTCGAAGTGCCGCTCGACTTCCTCATGAACCCCGCGAACCACCGCCGCCATGCCGTCGAGTGGGCGAACGCGCGGCGCGAGTGGCTCTCGATGCCCTACGACGACGCCGGGACCGAGCGCTTCATCTGGGGCGCCACGGCGGCGATGCTGCGCAACTTCTACCGCTTCCTCTCCGCCTGACGCAGCGGCTTCGAGACGGCGACACGGCGACACGCGCCGTTATCATTCCGGCATGTCGTTCTTCGCCATCCTGTTCGCGCTGCTGATCGAACAGGCGCGGCCTCTCGCGCGGGGCAACGCGATCCACGCGACGCTGCGCGCCTGGGCGCGCTGGGTGAGCCGCAATTTCGACGCCGGCAAGCCGCACCACGGCTGGGTGGCCTGGAGCCTGGCGGTCATCGGCCCGTCGGCGGCGGCGCTCGGCATCCACTGGCTCCTCACGCTCACCGTCGGCTGGCCCTTCGCCGTGCTGTGGAGCGTGGCCGTGCTCTACATCACCCTGGGCTTTCGCCAGTTCAGCCATCACTTCACCACGATCCGCGACGCGCTCGATGCCGGCGACGAGGCGCAGGCCCGCCAGTTGCTCGCGCAGTGGCAGCAGGTCGATGCGAGCGAGCTGCCCCGCAGCGAGATCGTGCGCCACGTCATCGAATACTCGGTGCTGGCCGCGCATCGGCACGTGTTCGGCGTGCTGGCCTGGTTCTCGGTGCTCGCGGCTTTCGGGCTGGGGCCGGCCGGCGCGGTGTTCTACCGCATGAGCGAATTCGTGGCGCGCTACTGGCAGTACCGCAGCCGCATGCAGGTGCAGCCGGCGAGCGAGGCGCTGCAGTCGGCCGCCGCGCGTGCATGGTGGGCGGCCGACTGGCTGCCGGCGCGCATGACGGCCATCGCTTTCGCCGTCGTGGGCAGCTTCGAGGAAGCCATCGACAGCTGGCGCAATTTCGCCCAGCGCTTTCCGAACGACAACGACGGCGTGATTCTCGCGGCGACGTCCGGCGCGGTGAATGTCCGGCTCGGCGGCGAAGCCCTGAAATTCCGCGCGGCGGGGCCGGAGCCCTCGCCGGACACGATCAGCACGCAGGGCCGCGAGGCGCAGCCGGGGCACCTTCGCAGCATCGTGGGGCTGGTGTGGCGCTCGGTGGTGCTGTGGCTGGCCCTGCTGGCCTTGCTGACGCTGGCGAGATTGCTGGGCTGACGCCGTTCCTCGTCAGAGCCGGGACTTCGCCCAGCGCACGATGTCGCCCAGACCCATCGCCCCCGGCTGCCGCGCGACTTCCTTGCCATCCTTGAACAACGCCAGGGTCGGAATGCTCCGGATCGCATAGCGCGCGCCGAGGCCTTGCTCCTCGTCGGTGTTCACCTTCACCAGCCGCACGTTCGGCTCGAGCTGCTGGGCGGCCTGCTCGAAGGCGGGCGCCATCATCCGGCACGGGCCGCACCACGGCGCCCAGAAGTCCACCAGCATCGGCACTTCGCTGCGCGCGAGGTGCTTGTCGAAGGCGGCTTCGTTCATCGCCACGGGCTTGCCGGTGAACAGGACCTGGTGGCACTGCCCGCAATCGGGCGCCTTGCCGAGGTCGGCGGTCTTCACGCGGTTGGTCGTCTGGCAATGCGGGCAGACGACATGCAGGTTCTCGCTCATGTTCCAGGCTCCTAGTAGCGTGTCGTCGACAACTCGGCGAACAACTCCGAATAGATCCGGTGCCGCGACGGGCTCACATGGTGGGGCCCCTCGCCGATGGCGGCCATGACCGCGCAACCGGGCTCGTGCAGGTGGGTGCAGTTGTAGAACTTGCAGCCGGGAACGTGTTCTTTCAAGTCCGGCATCAGCGATGCGAGTTGCGTCGGCTCGATGTGATGCAGGCCGAACTCCTGGAACCCCGGCGAGTCGATCAACGCGGTGTTCGATGCCTTGTCGACCCAGTACCAGGTGGTGCTGGTCGTCGTGTGCTTGCCCGAGTTGAGCGCCTGCGAGATCTCGCCCGTCTGCGCCTGCGCGCCGGGCACCAGCAGGTTGATGAGCGTGCTCTTGCCCGCGCCCGACGGGCCGAGCACCAGCGTCGTCTTGCCGTGCAGATGCTTCATCAGATGCTCGCGGTCGACGTCCTTGGACAGGCGCAGCGACAGCGGCAGGATGCCGTAGTGCGCGTTCTGATACGGCAGCAGCCGGCGCCAGGCGCGTTCGAACGGCTCGACGAGGTCGCTCTTGTTCAGCGCGATCAGCGGGGGAATGCGCTCGGCTTCCGCGGCGATCAGCGCGCGGGCCAGCTGGCTTTCGGAAAACTCCGGCTCCGCCGCGACCAGCACGAGCACGAGGTCGAGGTTCGCCGCGAAGCTCTTGGTCCGGATCTCGTCGCGGCGGTAGAAGAGGTTGCGCCGCGGCTCCACCTTCTCGATGCTGCCCTCGTCGCCGGTGGGCTGCCACTGCACGACGTCGCCGACGACCACCTGGCTCTTCTTGCCGCGCGGGTGGCAGATGAGGCGCGGTCCGTCCTCGGGCTCCACCAGCGCATGCCGACCGTGGCTCGCGACCACTCGACCGCGGTTCATGCGAGCAAGGCTTCCACGCGTGCAGCCGCCTCGAAGTCGAGTTCGGTGATGCCCTTGGCATCGTGCGTGCGATAGCGCACCACGCAGCGGTTGTAGTGAACGGAGAGGTCCGGGTGGTGGTCCATGCCGTGCGCGATGAAGGCCACCGCGTTCACGAACGCCATCGTCTCGTGGTAGTTCGCGAAGGCGTACGATTTCTCGATGCCGGTCTCGTCGCCGTCGCCGCTCAGCTTCCAGCCCGGCGCGTCGTTCGACAGGCGCGTCACGATCTCGGTCGCGGTGAGCGCGCGGGGCCGCTGGGTCGCGGTCATGCGGCCGCCCCCAGGCGCTGCAAACGCTCCGATGCCGGCGGATGCGAGTAGTAGAACTTCACGTAGACCGGGTCGGGCGTGAGCGTCGACGCGTTGTCCTCGTGCAGCTTGAGCAGCGCCGTGCCGAGATCGCGGCCATTCGTCTGTGACGCCGCGAACGCATCGGCCTCGAACTCGTGCTTGCGCGAGAAGCGTGCCATGACGGGTGAAATGAAGAACGTGAAGACCGGCACGGCCAGCAGGAAGAGGAGCAGCGCGAGTGCGTCGTTGGGCCCCTGCAGGTTCGGCTGCACCCCGAGCCCGGTGTAGAACCACGTCCTGGACGCGAGCCAGCCGAGCAGCGCGAAGCCCGCCAGGCTCATCGCGAACATCGTCACGATGCGCTTGACGATGTGCTTGTGCTTGAAGTGGCCAAGTTCGTGCGCGAGCACGGCATCCACCTCGTCGGCCGAGAGCTTGGCGAGCAGCGTGTCGTAGAAGACCACGCGCTTGGAGGCGCCGAAGCCGGTGAAGTAGGCATTGGCGTGCGCGCTGCGCTTGCTGCCGTCCATGACGAACAGGCCCTTGGCCGCGAAGCCGCAGCGCTGCATCAGCGCCGTGACGCGCGCCTTCAGCGACTCGTCCTCCAGCGGCTGGAACTTGTTGAAGATCGGCGCGATGAAGGTCGGATAGATCACGAGCAGCAGCAGGTTGAACCCCATCCACACGGCCCAGGCCCACAGCCACCACATCGACCCGGCCGCGCCCATCAGCCAGAGGATGAGCCAGGCGATGGGCAGGCCGATGGCCGTGCCGAGGAGCACGCCCTTGATGCCGTCGGCCAGCCAGAGCTTCCAGGTCATCTTGTTGAAGCCGAAGCGCTCCTCGACCACGAAGGTGCCGTAGAGCGAGAAGGGCAGGTCGAGCAGGCCGCCGACGAGCGCGAAGCAGGCGAGCAGGGCGAGCTGCTGCGCCATGCCCGTGCCGAGCCAGGAGGCCAGCGCCTGGTTGAGCGCGTCGAGCCCGCCGAGCAGCGTCCACCCGAGGAGTACGGCGCCGGAGAAAGCCATTTCGAGCAGGCCGAGGCGCGACTTCGCCACGGTGTAGTCGGCCGCCTTCTGGTGGGCATGGAGCGTGATGCGCTCGGCGAACGGCGTGGGCACCGCGTCGCGGTGCGTCGCCACGTGGCGGATCTGCCGCGTCGCGAGCCAGAAGCGCACGGCCAGGCTCGCCAGCAGGAACGCGGCGAAGGCGAGGGTGAGCGTCGAGGAAGGAGTCATGCGCGAATGGTAGGCCATCGGAGACAATGCGGGGATGCCCGACATTCTTGCCAAGCACGACCTCAATCTCGTCTGGATCGATTGCGAAATGACTGGGCTCGACCCCGAGCGCGACCGGCTGATCGAGATCGCGGTCATCGTGACCGGGCCGAACCTCGAGCCCCGCGTCGAAGGCCCGGTGTTCGTCATCCACCAGAGCGACGCGCAACTCGATCTCATGGATTCGTGGAACAAGGGCACGCACGGCAAGAGCGGCCTCACCGACAAGGTGCGCGCCTCGACCACCACCGAGGCGCAGGCCGAGCAACAGCTCATCGATTTCATTTCGCGGTACGTGCCGAAGCAGGCGAGCCCCATGTGCGGCAGCACGATCGGGCAGGACCGCCGGTTCCTCGTGAAGTACATGCCGAAGCTGGAGGCGTACTTCCATTACCGCAACCTCGACGTCAGCACGCTCAAGGAGCTTGCGCGCCGCTGGAAGCCCGATGCGTTCTCGTCGTTCAAGAAGCGTCAGCTGCATACCGCGCTGGCCGACGTCCACGAATCCATCGACGAACTCGCGCACTACCGCGAGCATTTCCTGAAGATTGCCTGACCGGGCCGCCCGGCCGGCGAGCGCGGCCGAGCACGATGGCGCGCAATCTGCGATAATTCGTCCAGAGCTGCGGTCACCGCGGCTTTTTCAATCGCGCATCTGACCTTTCTCACACCGGCTCGCTGAATGAGCCGCGGGCCACCCGGTCCGCAGTCGTTGAATTGGTTGATGTATTTCAGACCATCCAATGACGGCGCCTCGCCTTCGCGAAGCGCTGCGTGAATACACTCATGACCGACACTTTCGACAGCGGCGCAGCCGCGAACCTGGATATCGTCCACACGGACACCTTCGACACGTCCGCTCCCGCCACGGAGATCGCGACCGTCGCCCCCGCAGAGGCCGTTGAAAACGGTTTCGAGAAGCTGGGCCTGGCCCGCGAACTGCTCGCCGCCGTGGCCGACCTGGGCTTCACCCAGCCCACCAAGGTGCAGGAGAAGTGCATCGGCCTGGCCATGCGCCAGGACGCCGCCGCCGGCGCCGAGAGCGCCGCCACGTATAACGACCTGATGGTCTCGAGCCAGACGGGCAGCGGCAAGACCGCCGCCTTCCTGCTGCCGGTGCTGCACACGCTGCTGGCGCAGCAGGCCGCGAAGCCCGCCGCCTCCGGCCCGCGCCGCAATCCGATGAACCCGCGCCAGTTCCAGGCCGCGACGCCCGGCGCGCTCATCCTGTGCCCCACGCGCGAGCTGGCCCAACAGGTGGCGCACGACGCCATCGAGCTGGTGAAGCATTGCCGGGGCCTGCGCATCGCCAGCGTCGTCGGCGGCATGCCCTACCAGATGCAGCTGCAACGCCTGCAGAACGCCGACCTCGTGGTTGCTACGCCGGGCCGCCTGCTCGACCTGCAGCGTTCGATGCAGATCAAGCTCGACCGCGTGCAGTTCCTCGTGGTCGACGAAGCCGACCGCATGCTCGACCTCGGCTTCGCCGAGGACCTGGCCGAAGTCCACCAGCTCACCGGCCAGCGCGGCCAGACGATGATGTTCAGCGCCACGTTCGCGCCGCGCATCCAGCAGCTCGCGCAGCGCGTCATGCGCAACCCGCAGCGCGTGCAGATCGACTCGCCGCAGGAAAAGCACGCCAACATCCAGCAGGTGCTGTTCTGGGCCGACAACGCCCACCACAAGCGCCAGCTGCTCGACCACTGGCTGCGCGACACCAACATCGACCAGGCCATCGTGTTCGCGAGCACCAAGGTCGAATGCGACGGCCTCGCCAACGACCTGCAGCAGTCTGGCTTCGCTGCCGTGTCGCTGCACGGCGACCTGCCCCAGGGCCTGCGCAATCGCCGCCTGATGGCCCTGCGCCAGGGCCAGGTGCAGTTCCTGGTGGCGACCGACGTCGCGGCGCGCGGCATCGACGTGCCGACGATCACGCACGTGTTCAACTTCGGGTTGCCGATGAAGGCCGAGGACTACACGCACCGCATCGGCCGCACCGGCCGCGCGGGCCGCGATGGTCTCGCCGTCACGTTCGCGGAAATCCGCGACCGCCGCAAGATCGGCGACATCGAGGCCTACAACCGCCAGCCGATGAAGGCCGAGACGATCCCCGGCCTCGAGCCGAAGGCGCGTCCCGCGCCCGCCCGCCGCGAGTTCGCCGGCAAGCCCGGCGGCCGGCCGCAGCATCGCCGCGACGGCCAGGGCTTCGGCAAGCACCCCGGCTTCGGCGGCAAGCCCGCCAAGCGCAGCAACGCGGGCTTCCGGTGAAATCCTGAGCATCGATGCGCCTGCATGGCGCATCAATCCTTCGGGGCGTGAACGCGGCGAAAGCCGTCTCACGCCCCGTTGTCTTTTTGCGGGTCATGTGACAAGCGGCAACGACCAAGGCTTGAATCGATCCCCGCGCAGCACTTCTTACAAGCGCTAACCCGGTCGCAAAAGCCTCCTACGCGCACGTAGGGAGGACGGGCCGCTTCGCTTCCGCCTCGGGCCGACGCACTCGCCGCTCGGCGCACCCTACGCTCTGGCTTCAATACAACGAAGTCGGCGAAGTCGGCACAGGGAGAAATTTCGAATGATCGGTCGCAGCGCGCTCATTGCATTTGGCATCTGCATCTCGGCTTGCCTCGGCGCTTGCGGAGGCGGGGCCGGCAGCCTGGCGCGCGTGGCCGCCCAGGACAATCAGCAGGAGCGCCCGTCGTTCAACGTCGAGGCGGCCTACAACAGCAGCGTCACCGACAACAGCACGCTCGCCTTCACCGTCGAAGGCACGAGCAACGGCGTTCCGGTGCAGGGCAAGGGCCAGTACGAGCAGAGCATGCTCGAAACGGTGGCCGAGTTCGCCGGGCAGGGCGGCGCGTTGCGCAAGGTGACCCCCGTTCGCATGACGCTGGAGGTCGGCAACCGCCAGGTCAACGTCGAAAGCACGGCGCAGGACTTCTACTCCCGCCAGGGCCTGCGCCTTCTCGGCCGCGTCGGACCTGCGCCTCAGCAGGAATTCATCGAGGTCGTGAGCTACGCGGGCCTTCCCGGCGAAGCAAAGGTTGGCAGCAGCGGCGTCGTCTACTCCGCCAAGCGCTACAGCGATGCATCGCGCCGCACGACAACCGGCACGACCGAGGCGACCTGGACGCTCGAGTCCGACACGTCGGGCGAGGCCGCGCTCCTGGTGTTGCGCGTCGCCGATGCGCGGGCCGACGGCACGCCGGTCGCGACGACGACGACCGTGTACCGCATCACGAGTTCGGGCAGCGCGCGCCGCGTCTCGGAAACGACGACGGACGAGGCTGGCGCGAGCAACCTTCGAACCACGTTCCTCTGAGTTCCTCCGATAGCGCGACGAAGTCGAATGCGCCCTCCGGGGCGCGCTTCCTTCAGGCGAACAGGAAGTCCGACACCTGCAGCGAGCCGGCGATGCCTGTGATGTCGACCAGCATGTCGTCGTCGGCCGAAGCGGCCACGCCTGCGCCGCCGACGTCGTCGTTGACGTAGAGGTACGTTCCCGCGAAGCGTCCGGCGTCCACCGTGACCACGGCGCCCGCGAATGCGGTGGTGGTCGCGCCGCCCGCCAGCGAAGTCGTCGACCCGGTGACGCCGGATATGCCGGCGTACACCGCGGCCAGCGAATCGGCCTTGGCGAGCGACAGCGCGCCCAGCGAAATCGTCGAGCCGGCCGAGGCCGCGCCGTCGATGGACAGCACGATCTTGTCGACGCCGGCTTCGAAGTCCGTGATCCACACGACCTGCGAGGTGCCCGAGGATTGCCGCAGAAGGCCGGCGAGCGAGGTCCCCATGAATTGAAACCGGTCGGCGCCTTCGCCGCCGGTGGCGATGTCCTCCTGCGCTTCGGCGAGAGACGAACCGAAGAGGATCGTGTCGTCGCCTTCGCCGCCCGAAATGTCGTCCGCGCCGTCGCTGCCCCACAGCACGTCGGCGCCCGTGCCGCCGAGGATCTCGAGGGTCTCTGCGTCGGCGCTCGCCACGGCCGACGCCGCGGTCATCCGCAGCGAAGCGGTGAGCTCGGTCGCGTCGATCCCGTCCGCGGTGATCGCGCCGACGACGAAGGCCCCCGAGCCTTCGAAGTACAGCGCCTCGAACCCGGCGCGATCCGCCATGAAGATCGCGCCGAACGTGCTGGTCCCGCCGTCTTGCTGTTCGTTCACGAGAGAGACCGCCTCGAAGCCATCGGTGACGACGTCGCCGTGGAGGAGGTCGCCGCCCGCGGCATGGCCGGAAGAAGCGACCAGAAGAAAATCGTCCGTCGCGGAGCCCGCGCATACGAGCGTGGCTACGCCCGTGTTCGCCGCTTGCAGCGTAAGCGCCGCGAATCCGGTGGCGAACACGACCTCGTAGTCCGCGGAAGAGGCGGCCTGGAGCACGAGCGTGTCCGCGCCGCCGAACAGGCGGGGCCGATACGTGGCCGAAGCCACCGCATCGCTGAACGCCAGCACCTCGATCCCGGCGAGGTTCGCCTGATTCGCGGTCAGCCCGGCGGCGGCGGCCTGCGACACCGACAGGGTGTCGATGCCGTCGCCGCCGTCCACCGCGTCGCGGCCGTCGTAGAAGGCGCCGAACGCGAAGCTGTCGTCGTTCTCCGAGCCCCATGCCTCGACGGCGTTCGCATCGGTGTCGGCGAACAACGAGAGCGACGCGCCGTCGGTCAGTTCCGTGGCGTCGACGTTCACCGGGTTGGATGAGTAGCGCGCGAAGATCGCGATGCGGGTGTCGCCGTCGACCCAGATCGTGGCGCCCGGCGAATAGGAGGCCGTCCGCGCCGAGTCCGCCAGCGCGATGAAGTTCTGAGCGCCGCCGCCGCTCGTCACTTCCAGGTCCGCATAGCCGGGGAATGCGACGGTCGCCGGCGCATGGTCGGCGCCCACATGCTGGACCGTCAGGGTCAGCGACCCGAAGGATGCGTCGTCCGCAGCCGTGCCGCGAACGATGACGCCGCCGAGTTCGTCACGAAGGTCCACCGACCGCAGCGGCTCGGGCAGGCCGGCCAGGACGACGGCCGCGCCCGGCGTGCGTCCGTTGCTCACGCTCAGCGTCTGAAGGCCGCTCGCGTTGCTCATGTCGATCACGGTGTTCGCGCTGCCGTTGCCTTCGACCCGAAGATGCTCGATGCTCTTCAGCAAAGCCGGCCGGATGGATTGCGGTGCGCTGTTGTTGAAAGCCACGGCGAGGGTGTCGACGCCGCCGCGTCCGTCGAGCGCGTCCCCGTTGTTCAACGTCTGGAGGAAGGTGCCCGACGGCGCGTTGAAGAACAGGTTGCCGTTGAGGGCGTCGTTCCCCGCGGTGCCGTTCACCACGTCGCCGGCCTGCACCGACAGCCGCAGGCTCGTGCCGGCCCCGCCCGCGCCGCCGAGGCCCGTGGAGACGGCGACGCTGGCCTGCGGCGGCTGGTCGGCGGTGGTGCTGGCCTGCACGTATGCGCTCGCGACCTTCTGGTTGAACGACTCCGCGACCGCCCCATACATGGCGTGGCCTTCGAGTCCCGAGAGGATGTTCACCAGGTTCAGGATCACCAGGCCGCGCGCGGCCGGATGGTCGGCGAACGAGCGCGCGAGCACCGCCTCGAGCGCGTCGTAGTCCGCCGGCGCGAGGGTGGAGGCGGAAATGCCGATGTTGCCCAGCACGAGGCGCGCGAGTCCGGTGTCGCCGGACGAGAGCCGCCCCGCCGCGCTGATGGCGAACGCCGTCGGACCGAGGAACGTCAGCGCGTTCACGTGATTGGCGTAGATCGCAGGCGCAGGCGCGGTGCCCTGGAGTGCCATGTAAAGCTGAACCGCAGCGGCCGGCGCACCGAAGATCTGGGAGGGCATGCCGTAGTTTCGCCCATGTCGCCGAAAACATGGAGCGGGCCGCGAGCGCGGAACCCGGAGCCCGCGTCAGTCGATGTTGGCGCGCAACGTGCCGAGGTACGCCGCCATGTCCCGCGCATCCTGCGGCGCGACATTCAGCTGCGGCATCGCCGTTCCGGGCTTGACGCGCTGCGTCTCCACGATCCAGCGCGCGAGGTTCTCCGGCGAATTCGCGAGCGTGCCCGCGATCAGCTTGCGGCTGCCCATGCCGCCGAGCGGAGGCCCGACATGAGGGTAGGAGCCGATCACGCCCGGGATGATGTGGCAGGCATTGCAGCCGTACTGGTGCAGCGCCTGCCGGCCCCGGACGGCGTCGACGGCGGGGGAGGCCACGGGCGTGGACTCGCCGCGTCCGCAGGCATTTCCCGGCGCCGGCTTCGCATACGCCGCATACCCGGCGGCATCCACGTCGGGCAAGCGCTGCAGGAAGGCCACCACGTCCCACAGCTCGGCATCGGTGAGCCGGTATTCCCACGCGGGCATGCCGCTCATCTTGATGCCGTAGCGCGTGAGCCAGTACAGCTCGCGCGGCCGCCAGTGTCGCCGCGCGTCCACGAGCGGCCCGGGAAGCGGCTGCATGCTCTTGCCGAAATCGGCCGCCGACACGCCGGGCGCGCCGTGGCACTGCTCGCATTTCGCGCGGAAGCAGCTCGCGCCGCGCGCGATCGCCTGCTCGTCGGTCAACGGGGGCTCGGGGATGTCGCGCGCGCGCAGCTTCACCGACTTGTGCATCGCGAATTCGAGCAGCGAGTGCGTGACCTGCCAGTGCTGCCGCGTCGAGGCCACGTCGTAGAGACCGGCATAGAGGACGACCGCCGCGGCGCATGCGCCGAGCACGCCCAGCGCGACCGTGGTGACAAGAGCGACGACGAGGATGGAGCGCTTTCGCATGGGGTCTCGCGATTCTGGCCCACGGACACGCGCGCCGAGGCCAGAATCGGCCGATGCTTCGTCTTCTGTTTTTCGGCATCGCCTTGCTCGGAGCCAGCGCGCATGCGCGCACGGACGAGGTGGAGCGCGGACGCCGCCTGCTCTCTCAGTATCGGTGCGGCGCATGCCACACGATTCCCGGCGTCGCGTCGGCGCGCGGCACGGTCGCGCAGGACCTGAGCGGCTGGAAGCACCGCAGCTACATCGCGGGCCGCGTCGCGAACCGCCCCGCCACGCTTGCGCAGTGGATCGTGTCGCCGCAGTCGGTGATCGCGGGCGCGACGATGCCGTCGATGGGTGTGCCGTCCGCGGAGGCGCGAGCGATGGCGGCCTACCTCGCGCAGCTCGAATGAACGCCGCATGAATGTCTTTGCGCCGGCCAGCGACGCCGCCCGCGCCATCGCGGACATCTCCTGGGTGCTGGTCGTCGGCGCGTTCCTGATCCTTTCGGGCGTGATGGCGTTGCTGGCGTACTCGCTGCGAGACGGCGGCAAGGTGCGTACGCGGCTGTGGCTGCTCGGCGGTGGCGTGATCTTTCCCGTCGTCGTGCTCGCCGCGCTCTACGCATGGCAGCTCGGCCACGGGCCGCAGTGGAAGCCCGTGCCGCCGCCGGGTGCGCTGGTCGTGCATGTGACGGGACACATGTGGTGGTGGGAGGTGCGCTATCGCGATCCGGCGACGGGCGCGGACGTCATCGCCGCGAACGAGTTGCGCGTGCCGGTCGGCAAGCCGGTCTACGTCGCGCTGGAAAGCCGCGACGTCATCCACAGCTTCTGGGTGCCAGAACTCGCCGGCAAGATGGACATGGTGCCCGGTCGCTTGCAGCACCTGCTGTTCACGGCGCGCCGTGCCGGCGCCTATCGCGGCCAGTGCGCGGAGTTCTGCGGCGAGCAGCATGCGCGCATGGCGATGCATGTGGTGGCGCTCGATCCGGCATCGTTCGACGCATGGCTGAGCGCGCAGGCGAAGCCCGCGAGCGCGCCCGGCGCGCCGATGCTCGCGCGAGGCCGGGATGCGTTCTTGCAGCAGCGCTGCGATGCCTGCCACGCGGTGCGCGGGCAGACGGCCGAGAGCCGGTTCGGCCCGGACCTCACGCATGTGGGAAGCCGGTCGCACATCGCTGCGGGGACGCTGCCGAACACGCCCGAAGCGCGCCGCCGCTGGATCGCCCACGTGCAGCAGGTGAAGCCCGGCGCGCGGATGCCCTCGTACGACCGGCTCGACGACGCGACGCTGGAGGCCATTGCCGCGTGGCTGGGGTCGTTGCAATGAGCGAATCCATGCACGAGCCCCCGACCCGGGACGCAGCGGCCGCCACGGCGCTGCCCAACTCGCTGCCGCGCCCCGCCGGCGAACTCGAAGCCCTGCAGCGCGCGTGGGCCCCGCCGAAGGGCTGGCGCCTGCCTTCGGCCGTCAACAACTCGCACATCGGGCCGCTCTACCTCGCGACCGCGCTCGTCTTCTTCGTCCTCGCCGGCATCCTCGCGCTGCTCATGCGCGCGCAGCTTGCGCTGCCCGGCAACACGCTCGTGAGCGAGGCCACGTACAACCAGCTCTTCACCATGCACGGCACGGTGATGATGTTCCTCTTCGCGGTGCCGGTGGTCGAGGCGGTGGCGGTGTGGCTGCTGCCGAACATGATCGGCGCCCGGGACCTGCCGTTCCCGCGCCTGTCGGCCTACGCATACTGGGCGTACGCCATCGGGGGCCTCGCGTTCTTCTGCACGATCTTCTTCGGCGCGTCGCCCGACGGCGGCTGGTTCATGTACCCGCCCCTCACGGGCAAGGCGCATTCGCCGGGCATCGGCGCGGACTGGTGGCTGCTGGGCATCGGCTTCATCGAAATCTCGGCCATCGCGGGCGCCATCGAGCTCGCGATCGGGATCCTTTTCACGCGCGCGCCGGGCATGACGCTCATGCGGATGCCGGTGTTCGCGTGGGCGATGCTCGTCGCGTCGCTCATGGTGCTGTTCGCCTTCCCGGCGATCATCGCGGGCACCATCCTGCTGGAGCTCGAGCGCGCGTTCGACTGGCCGTTCTTCATCCCCGCGCGCGGCGGCGATCCGCTGCTGTGGCAGCACCTCTTCTGGTTCTTCGGCCACCCCGAGGTCTACATCATCTTCCTGCCGGCAGCCGGCATGGTGTCGATGATGACGCCGGTGATGGCGCGGTCGTCCCTCGTCGGCTATCGCGCCATCGTCTGGGCGCTCGGCGCCGTGGGTGCGATCAGCTTCCTGCTGTGGATGCATCACATGTTCACCGCGGGGCTCGGTCCGCTCGCGCTGCACGTGACGTCCGCGGCGAGCTTCGCGGTCGCGATTCCGAGCGCGGTGCAGGTGTTCGCCTGGCTCGCGACGATGCGGCAGGGGCGCGTGCGAATGCTGGCGCCGTCGTTCTTCCTGCTCGGCTTCCACTTCATCTTCGTGCTGGGCGGGCTCACCGGCGTGATGGTCGCCGTGTCGCCGTTCGACTGGCAGGTCCACGACACGTATTTCATCGTCGCGCACCTGCACTACGTGCTGATCGGCGGCATGGTGTTCCCGCTGTTCGCGGGGCTGTACTACTGGGCGCCGGTCTTCAACGGACATCGCATGTCGGAGCGTCTCGGGCGCTGGGTCTTCGGCCTCATGTTCGCCGGCTTCAACCTCGCGTTCTTTCCCATGCACATCGCGGGGCTGCTGGGCATGCCGAGGCGCGTGGCGACCTATGACGCGGCGCTGGGCTGGACGGTGTGGAACGCGATGTCGACGGCGGGCGCGTTCGTGTTCGCCGCGGGCGTGGCGCTGTGCCTGTTCGACCTGGTCCGCACGCTGCTGCGCGGCAAGCGCGACCACGGCGATCCGTGGAATGCCGATTCGCTCGAGTGGTTGCCCCAGGGCGACTACGGCGCGCGCAGCATTCCGCAGATCGCGTCGCGCGAGCCGCTGTGGGATCGGCCCACGCTCGCGGCCGAGGTCGAGGCGGGACGGCACTGGCTGCCGCGCACGGTGTTCGGAGGACGAGAGACGCTCGTGACCAGCCCGGTGCGGGCCGAGTTGCGCCACCTGCTGCGGCTGCCGGGCGATGGCTGGCTGCCCTTCATTGCGGCGGCGGGGACCGCGGGATTCTTCCTGCTGCTCACCGTGTCGTGGTTCGTGTCGGCCGCGGTGTGCGGCGCGGTGTCCATCGCGGCCATGGTCGCGTGGCTCTGGGGCAGCGACCGCCCGCCGCCCGCGCCGTCGGCGGAGGTGGGCGAGGGCGTCTTCCTTCCCACCGTGGCGCACGGCACGGCTTCGCATTCCTGGTGGGCGACCGTGTTGCTGATGCTCGTCGATACGTCGATCTTCGCGTCGCTCGCCTTCGCGCACCTCCACGTATCGATGGCGCTCGACGTGTGTCCGCCGCCGGGCGCGTCCTTGCCGGGCGGCGGGCTCGTCGCGAGCCTGGGGCTGATGGCGGGGTCGCTTGCGATGGTGTTCGCCACACGAGCACTTGGGCACGCGAATCCCTTCATGTTGGCGGGCGCGGTCGTCTTCGCGCTATGCACTTCGCTCGGCGCGCTCGCCCATGACTTCGCCCTGTTCCGCGCCTCCGTCCCGCACCCGGCCACCGACGCATGGAGCGCGACGCTCGCCGCCTTGCAGGGCTGGCAACTCCTGCACGTGGCGGTCCTGTTCGCCCTGGGCGTCTACCTGTTCGCGCGCATCGTGTCGGGACACCTGCGCGCCGACGCGCGCGCGACGCTCGACAACACGGCGCTGATGTGGCACCTCGTCACCGTCCAGACGCTCGCGGCCATGGGCCTCGTGCGATTCCTTCCCTCGTGGATGAGCTGAAGCTGTCGGCGTTCGCCTACAGGGCGAGGCCGCGGCGCGGGTCGACACTGGCCGCATGAAATTCGCCATCCTTGCCGCGCGCGCCCCGCTTGTCTTCGCGGCCGCCGTCCTTCCGGTGCTCGCGCAGTCCAACCTGCCCGGGGTCGGGCCCAGTCCCGCCTTGCCCAAGCCGGAGAAGAGCGGCATCGTTCCCACCGTCAACATCGCGCCCGCGAAGGGCTGGCCGCAGGGCACGATGCCGAAGCCGGCGCCGGGCTTCACCGTGACCGCGCTCGCGAGCGGGCTCGATCATCCGCGCTGGGTCTACGTGCTGCCCAATGGCGACGTGCTGGTCGCGGAGAGCAACAAGCCCAAGCCGCAGGAAGGCGCGAAGAACGTCCACGCCGAAGGCTTGCGCGGCAAGGCGATGGGCGCGGTGATGAAGCGCGCCGGCGCGGGCGTGCCGAGCGCGGACCGCATCACGCTGTTGCGCGACGCCGATGGCGACGGCATCGCGGAAGTGAAGACGCCCTTCATGACCGGCCTCACGTCGCCTTTCGGCATGGCGCTGGTCGGGGGCGAATTGTTCGTCGCCAACGCCGATGCGATCGTGAAGGTGCCTTACCAGGCCGGGCAGACCCAGGTGACGGACGCGCCGACGAAGGTGACCGACCTGCCGGCCGGCGCGAACCATCACTGGACCAAGAACATCATTGCAAACGCCGACGGCAGCAAGCTCTACGCGACCGTCGGCTCCAACAGCAACATCGGCGACAACGGCATGGCCTCCGAAGAGGGGCGCGCCGCCATCTGGGAGGTCGACCGCGCCACCGGCAGCAAGCGCCTTTTTGCCACCGGCTTGCGCAACCCGAACGGCCTCGGCTGGGAGCCGCAGTCGAAGGCCTTGTGGACCGTGGTGAACGAGCGCGACGAACTCGGCAACGATCTCGTGCCCGACTACCTGACCTCGGTGAAGGACGGCGCGTTCTACGGCTGGCCGTGGGCGTACTGGGGCCAGAACGTCGACGCGCGCGTCAAGCCGCCCAACCCCGAGATGGTGGCCAAAGCCATCGCGCCCGACTATGGCCTCGGCGCGCACGTCGCGCCGCTCGGCCTCGCGTTCTCCGATTCGCGCATGCCCGCGAACTTCGCAAGCGGCGCCTTCGTCGGCCAGCACGGCTCGTGGAACCGCAAGGACCTCACCGGCTACAACGTGGTGTTCATTCCGTTCGCAAGCGGCAAGCCGTCGGGGCCGCCGGTCGAATTCCTATCGGGGTTCCTCGACAAGCGCGGACGTGCTTACGGCCGGCCGGTGGGCGTCGCGCTCGACGGCAAGGGCGCGCTGCTGGTGGCGGACGATGTGGGCAACGTGATCTGGCGGGTGGCGGCGCAGCGCTGAAGAGAGGCGGCTTCGCCTCCTTCGAGGTCGCAAAGTGGGTTCTCGAGCGGCCTCGAAGACTCACGGTCTCCCGGAGCATTTCGCGGTGCCGTGCGTGCTGTTACGCCAGCCCCAACCCGCGCAAATAGCAGTCCACCGCCTTCCCCCCATTCACTTCCAGATCGAACGCGCCCGGATCGAGCAGCCAGTTCTGGATCAAGCCATCGATCAGCGACTGCAGCCCCTGCACGGCGACGGTCAGGGGTACCGACAGGCGCAGGCCCCGTACCGAAGCGCTGGCACGCAGCACCTTCGCGAGCCGGGCGCCCCATTCGTGCCGCACGCGAAGGTGCCGCGCACGGACCGCGCATAGCGAGTCGACATACTCCACCTTGTGCGTGGCGACCTCGAACACGCGGCGCGTCTGGGGATCGTGAACGGTCTTGCGGAACGCTTCGCGCAACGCGGACTTGAGCGCGGGCAGGGGGTCGTCGCCCGAACGGGAATCGATGCCCGACATGGCGCATTCGAGCGGCATCACCACGCGGTCCATCATCGCGTTGAACAGATCCGCCTTGTCGCGGAAATGCCAGTAGATCGCGCCGCGCGTCGTGCCCGCGGCCTGGGCGATGTCGTTGAGCGAGGTGCCGGCCACGCCCTTGTCGAGGAACACGCGCTCCGCCGCATCCAGCAAGCCGTTGCGGGTGGCGAGCGCTTCTTCCTTCGTACGGCGGACCATGGCGGCGAGTATACATTCAGGCTCGTATGTATACTCGCTGTCTTTCCGGGATGACCCGGCATGGCACACGCAAGGTACGCATGGCTGTCCACAAGAAGCACTCGCATCGACTCCTCCTTTCGCTCCTCGCCGCCACCGCCTTCCTTGCCGCCTGCGGCCAGGGCGCCGGCGGCGCACCGGCTGGAGGCGGCGCGGCAGGCGGCGGCGCCGCGCCCCCGCCGCCCGAGGTGGGCGTGGTCACCGTCAGCGCCGGCGACGTCGGCCTCGTGACCGAGCTCCCCGGCCGGCTGGAACCCTCGCGCATCGCGCAGGTGCGCGCACGCGCCGCCGGCATCGTGCTGCAAAGAACGTTCCAGGAGGGCAGCGACGTGCGCGCGGGCCAGGTGCTCTACCGCATCGACCCGCAGACGCTCGCCGCGGCGAACCAGAGCGCGCAGGCGTCGCTCGCCCGAGCGCAGGCAAATCTCGGCCAGGCCACCGCGCTCGCCGAGCGCTACAAGCCGCTGGCCGAAGCCAATGCGATCAGCAAGCAGGACTACGCGAACGCGGTCGCCGCGCAGAAGCAGGCCGAAGCCGACGTGGCCGCGGCGCGGGCCGGTGTGCGCACGTCCGAGATCAACCTGGGCTATGCGCAGGTCACCGCACCGATTTCGGGCCGCATCGGCCGCTCGCTCGTGACCGAGGGCGCGCTGGTGGGGCAGGGCGAGGCGACGCCGCTCGCGGTCATTCAGCAGATCAATCCGCTCTACGTGAACTTCACGCAGAACGTGGGCGACGTGCTCAAGCTGCGCCGCGCCCTCGCGGCGGGGCAGCTGAAGCGCGCGGGCGCCGACGGCGCGCAAGTCAAGGTCGTGCTCGAGGACGGCAGCGAACATCCGCAGGCGGGCCGGCTGCTTTTCGCGGACCTGAGCGTCGACCCCGCGACGGGCCAGGTCACGATCCGCGCCGAGGTGCCGAATCCGGGCGGGCTGCTGCTGCCAGGCATGTTCGTGCGCGTGCGGCTGGAGCAGGCGACGGCGTCGAATGCGATGCTTCTGCCTCAGCAGGCGGTGACGCGCTCCAATCAGGGCGACACGGTGATGGTGGTCGATGCGGCCGGCAAGGTTGCCCCCCGCACGGTCAAGATCGGCGGTTCGCGCAACGGCAGCTGGATCGTGCTCGAAGGGCTGAAGCCCGGCGAGCAGGTGATGGTCGACGGCTTCCAGAAGCTGCGGCCCAATGCGCCGGTGAAGCCTGTGCCGTGGGTCGCCGGGGGATCTTCGGGCGCGGCGCCCGGCGGCACCGGCATGGCCTCGGTGGCGCCGGCAGCACGCGCGGCGTCGGCTTCGGCATCGGGTGCAAGCGTCACCGCGCCCGCGCGCGCGGCGAGCGCCGCGGCCTCCCGCTGAGGACCGCTCGATGGCGAAATTCTTCATCGACCGGCCCATCTTCGCGTGGGTGATCGCGCTGTTCATCATCGTGCTGGGCAGTGTCGCGATCACGCAGCTGCCCATCGCGCAGTATCCGCCCGTGGCGCCGCCGTCCATCGTGGTGTCGGCGGCCTATCCCGGCGCCTCCGCTCGCACGCTCGAAGAGAGCGTGATCAGCGTGATCGAGCAGGAGATGAACGGCTCGCCCGGCCTCATCTACATGGAGTCGGTGACGCAGGCCAACGGCAGCGGGCAGATCACGCTCAGCTTCGAGCCGGGCACCAACGCCGACCTCGCGCAGGTCGACGTGCAGAACCGGCTCTCGCGCGCCACGCCGCGCCTGCCCGCCGCGGTCACGCAGCAGGGCGTTCGCGTCGACAAGTCGCGTTCCAACTTCCTGCTGTTCACCATCCTCTCTTCGGACGACCCTGCGTGGACGCCCGTCGAGCTCGGCGACTACGCCTCGCGCAGCGTGCTGCCCGAGCTGCAGCGCATTCCGGGCGTCGGCCAGGCGCAGCTGTTCGGCACCGAGCAGGCGATGCGCATCTGGATCGATCCGCAGAAGCTCGTGTCGTTCAACCTGTCGGCGGCCGAAGTGACGGCCGCGATCCGTTCGCAGAACGCGCAGGTGTCCTCGGGCTCCATCGGCGAGCTGCCGAACATCGCGGGCCAGGGCATCGCGGCCACCGTCGTCGTGAACGGCCAGCTCTCCAGCGTCGAGGAGTTCCGCAACGTCGTGCTGCGCGCCAATGCCGACGGCTCGACCGTGCGCGTGAAGGACGTCGCGCGCGTGGAGCTCAATGCGCAGAACTTCTCGACCACCGCGCGCCTGAACGGCAAGCCCTCCACCGGCATCGGCGTTCAGCTCGCGCCGAGCGGCAACGCGCTCGAGACGGCCGATGCGATCCGCAAGCGCATGGGCGAGCTCTCGGCGTTCTTCCCGCGCGGCATGACCTGGTCCATCCCGTACGACAGCTCGCGCTTCGTGCGCATCTCCATCGGCCAGGTGGTCGAGACGCTGGTCGAGGCGGTCGCGCTCGTGTTTCTCGTGATGTTCCTGTTCCTGCAGAACTGGCGCTACACGATCATCCCCACGCTGGTCGTTCCGGTGGCGCTGCTCGGCACCTTCGCGACGCTGCTCGCCTTCGGCTTCTCGATCAACGTGCTCACCATGTTCGGCATGGTGCTGGTGATCGGCATCGTGGTGGACGACGCGATCGTGGTCGTCGAGAACGTCGAGCGGATCATGAGCCACGAAGGGCTGGAGCCGCGCGAAGCGACGCGCAAGGCCATGAGCCAGATCCAGGGCGCCATCGTCGGCGTGACCGTGGTGCTGGTGTCGGTGTTCGTGCCGCTCGCGTTCTTCGCGGGCTCCACCGGCAACATCTACCGGCAGTTCGCCACCGTCATGGTCGCGTCCATCGGTTTCTCGGCGTTCATGGCGCTGTCGCTCACGCCCGCGCTGTGCGCGACGCTGCTCAAGCAGATCCCGGCCGGCCACCACGAGGAAAAGCGCGGCTTCTTCGGCGCCTTCAACCGCTTCTTCAACCGCACGGCGCACGGCTACGAGGGCGTGGTCAAGCGCATCCTGCGCCGCGCGCCGCGCATGCTCATCCTCTATGCGCTCATCGGCGGCGTCGCGGCCTTCATCTACATGCGGCTGCCGACCTCCTTCCTGCCCGCCGAGGACCAGGGCAACATGCTCGTGAACGTGCAGTTGCCCCCCGGCGCCACGGCCGAGCGCACGCGCGGCGTCATGGAACAGGTCGAGGGCTGGGTGCTCAAGCAGCCCGAGGTGCAGAGCATGGTGGCGGTGCTCGGGTTCTCGTTCTCGGGCCAGGGGCAGAACGCGGGCCTTGCCTTCGTCACGCTCAAGGACTGGGACCAGCGCAAGGAAGCGGGCCAGTCGGCCCAGGCGCTCGCGGGCCGCGCGTTCGGCGCGCTCTCGGGCATTCGCGACGCGTTCATCTTCCCGCTGAGCCCGCCGCCGATTCCCGAGCTGGGGGTTGCCTCCGGCTTCACCTTCCGCCTGCAGGACCGCGGCGCGGCAGGCCGCGATGCGCTCATCGCGGCGCGCAACCAGCTGCTCGGCGCCGCGGCGCAAAGCAAGATCCTGGCGCAGGTGCGGCCCGATGGCCTGGAAGACGCGCCTCAGTTGCAGCTCGAGATCGATCGCGAGAAGGCGAACGCGCTGGGCGTGTCCTTCGATGCGATCAACTCGATCCTGTCGACATCGCTCGGCTCCAGCTACGTCAACGACTTCCCGAACCGGGGCCGCCTGCAGCGCGTCGTGGTGCAGGCCGATGCGCCCGCGCGCATGCAGCCCGAGGACCTGCTGCGCCTGAACGCGATCAACGCGCAGGGCCGGCCCGTGCCGCTCTCGGCCTTCGCGTCGACGAAGTGGGTCAACGGCGCGATGCAGACGATCCGCTACAACGGCTATCCGGCGATCCGCATCTCCGGCGCGCCCGCGCCCGGCTACAGCACCGGCGCGGCGATGAAGGAGATGGAACGTCTCGCCGCGCAGCTCCCGCAGGGCTTCGGCTACGAATGGACGGGTCAGTCGCGCGAAGAAAAGCTCGCCGGCGCGCAGGCGCTCATCCTCTACGGCTTCGCCATCCTCGCGGTGTTCCTGTGCCTCGCGGCGCTGTACGAGAGCTGGTCGATCCCGTTCGCGGTGATCCTGGTCGTGCCGCTGGGCGTGCTCGGCGTGCTGCTCGCGACGCTCCTGCGCGGCTACGCCAACGACGTGTATTTCCAGGTGGGCCTGATCACGATCATCGGCCTGTCGGCGAAGAACGCCATCCTGATCATCGAGTTCGCGAAGGACCTGCAGGCGCAGGGCAAGTCGGTCGTCGATTCGGCGCTGGAGGCTGTGCGGCTGCGCTTCCGCCCGATCATCATGACCTCGATGGCGTTCGGCCTCGGCGTGCTGCCGCTCGTGCTCGCGAGCGGCGCCGGCTCGGCGAGCCAGCGTGCCATCGGCACCGGCGTGCTCGGCGGCATGCTCACCGGCACCGCGCTCGCGGTGTTCTTCGTGCCCGTATTCTTCGTGCTCGTGCGCGGGCTCTTCAAGGACAGCGAGCGCCAGCGCAAGCTGCATGCGCACGAGTTCGATCGTGAGTTGCCCCCGGGCGCCACGGCGGGAGACCAGGTATGAATTCGACGATGTTCCTCAAGCCGCTGTCGGCGGTGCTCGCCGCGTCCGTGCTCGCCGGCTGCGGCAGCATGATCCCCGCGTACGAGCGCCCCGCCGCGCCCGTTCCGCAGGCGTTCCCGTACAACCCGGATGCGCCGGCCGCCACCACGGCCGAACTCGGCTGGCGCGCGTTCTTCGCCGACGAGCGCCTGCGCACGCTGGTGGACACTGCGCTGCGCAACAACCGCGACCTGCGCATCGCCGTGCTCAACATCGAGCAGGCGCGCGCGCAGTACGACATCCGCCGCGCGGACCGCCTGCCCACGGTGGGCGTCACGGCGAGCGGCTCGCGGGTGCCCACGGCGAGCGGCAACACGGCCACGAGCTACAGCGTCGGCCTCGGCTTCAGCGCCTGGGAGATCGACTTCTTCGGCCGCATCGCCAGCCTGAGCGAATCCGCGCTCGCGCAGTTCCTCGGCACCGAGGAAGGCCGCAAGGCCGCGCAGATGACGCTGGTGGCGAGCGTCGCGAACACCTGGCTCGCCCTGGCGGCCGACGAGGAACTGCTGGCGCTCACGCGGCAGACGCTCGCGACGCGCGAGGAGTCGCTGCGCCTCACGCGCCTGCGCTTCGAGGGCGGCGCATCGTCGGAGATCGATTTCCGGCAGGCGCAGTCGCTCACCGAAAGCGCGCGCGCGACGCTGGCGCAACTCGAGCGCCAGCGCGCGACCGACCTCAACCTGCTGGGCCTGCTGCTCGGCGAGGCCGTGCCGCCCGCCTATCGCGTCGGCATCACCACCGCCACGGTGCAGTTGCCCGACGTGCCGGCGGGGCTCCCTTCCGACGTGCTGGCGCGCCGGCCCGACGTGCGACAGGCCGAGCAGGTGCTGCTCGCGGCCAACGCCAACATCGGCGCGGCGCGCGCGGCGTTCTTCCCGCGCATTTCGCTCACCGCCGGCATCGGCACGGCCAGCGGCGAGCTCTCGGGCCTGTTCAATGGCGGCAACTGGGCGCTGAGCGTCGCGCCGCAGTTGCTCGCGCCGATCTTCGATGCGGGCCGCAACGAAGCGAACCTCGCGTCGGCACGCGTCGCGCGCGACATCGCCATCGCGCAGTACGAACGCGCCGTCCAGTCCGCGTTCCGCGAGGTGGCCGATGGCCTGGCCGGCCGCGCCACCTGGGCCGACCAGCTGCGCGCGCAGGGCAACGTCGTGGAGGCCGAAGCGGCGCGCCTGCGCCTGGCGCAGCTGCGCTACGAGGGCGGCGTGGCAAGCTACCTCGACCTGCTGGATGCGCAGCGTTCGCTGTTCGCGGCGCAGCAGTCGCTGGTGCAGGCGCGGCTCGCACGGCTGCAGAACCAGGTGCAACTTTTCCGCGCACTCGGCGGCGGCTGGCGCGAATAGGCTACTTCGGAAGGCTGCGGCCGCCCCGGCGGGGGCGGATTCGACTACGATGCGGCCGAGTCGAATTTTCCGCCGCCACCGATGTCCCGTCGATCACGAGCCGCCGATTCCGTTCCCGCCGTCCCGGCCGCTCGCTTCGCCGCGGCGAATTGAGCGACGTGGCATGCCGCCCCCTTCCAACGCCGCACCTTCCGACGAATTCGACGATTTCGACGACGCGCTCGCGGGCTTCCGCCGCGACTACGCCGCGCAGTTGCCCGGGAAGCTCGACGCCATTCGCACGCAACTCGCCGAGTGCCTCGCGCACCCCGAGGATGGCACCGCGCTCACGGACCTCACCCGCCTGCTGCACAAGCTCGCCGGCTCGGCGGGCACCTTCGGCTTCGAGGCGCTTGGCCAGCAGGCCAAGTCAGCCGAGTTGAGCTGCGTCGCGCTGCAGGACCTTGCGCCGCGCACCGGTGCGGACCTCGCCGGCGTGGCCCGGGCCATCGCCGCGCTCGGCGGCCCGGACTGAAGTCATGGACCCGAAATCCGTCCAGGCGCTGGTGGTCGACGACGACGCGATGATCGTCGCGCTGCTGTCCGCCTTCCTGCGCCGCCGCGGCTACCAGGTGCGAACGGCGTCCGACGGCCGCGCAGCGCTCGAGCTGCTGGCGCAGGCGGACGCGAACCTCGTCCTCACCGACCTCGACATGCCGGTCCTCGACGGCCTCGGCCTCGCGCGGCGCCTGCGCGAGATGCCCGGCGCGGGCTACCGCTACTGCATCATGCTCACCTCGATGGGCAACGAGGCCTCGCTCGTGGCCGCGATGGAGGCGGGCGTCGACGACTTCCTGCCCAAGCCGATCCGGCTGCCGGAGCTCGGCGCGCGCCTGCGCGCCGCCGAGCGCGTGATCGAGCTCGAAGCGACGCTGCTGCAGCGCAACCGCAAGCTCGCGGACGCCTATGCGCAGCTCGAACGCGAGCTCGACCTCGCCCGCGCGCTGCAACTGAGCCAGCTGCCGCGCGAGCGCGAGCTTGCGGGCCTGAGTTTCGAATGGATCTTCGAGGCGTCGAGCTACGTCGGCGGCGACACGTTCGACTACTACTCGCTCGACGAGCGCTACCACTGCTTCTACCTCGCCGATGTGTCGGGCCATGGCGTGGCCGCCGCCATGATGGCGGTGAACACGCAGCACCAGCTCGGCGCGGCGACGCAGCACGCCAATGCCCAGGTGCTGCGCAAGGGCGGCTCGCTCGAAGAGGCCGCGCTGCTCGCCGTGACCGACTACAACCGCCGCTTCCTGCAGATGCAGGAATCGAGCCTTTACCTCACGATGGCCTACGGGCTTGTCGACACGGTCGAGCGGCGGGCCGCGCTCGTGCAGGCGGGCCACCCGGCGCCGCTCTGGTCGGCGCGGCCGGGCGAGCCGTTCGTGCCGGTGGGCGAGGGCGGCCTGCCCATCGGGATCGTGCCCGAGCCGGACTTCGAGGCCCGGGTCGTGCCGCTCGAGCCCGGCTCCCGCATCGTGCTTTACTCGGATGGCATCACGGACTGCCGCGACGAGTCCGACGCACCGTACACCTTCGAGCGCTTCGAGGCGCTGCTCGCACAGGGCCGGGCGAGCACGCTCCAGGAGACGGGCGCGGCCATCCGGCAGTCCCTGGTCGACTGGCGCGGCAGCACCTCGTTCACCGACGACATCACCTTTCTCGCGCTGGAGATGCGTTGAGCCGCGCGCGCAGTCAGGCCGCCGTCGCACTGTGCGTCCTGGCATCGGCCGCGGCCGATGCCGGCTGGGTGCTCGAGCACGAGGAGGTGTTCGCGAACCGCACGGCGCTCGACGCGTCGTACTGGGAGCTCGAGCGCGGCATGTACCGCAACCGCGAAAGCCAGTACTACACGGACGCCAACGTCGCCGTGCGCAACGGCGCCCTGGTGATCGAGGCCAGGCGCGAGGAGGTGCGCAACGAATTCCACGTTCCCGGCTCCTCGGCGTTCCGCACGCGGGGACGGGCCGCGCGCTACACCTCGGGTGCCATCGTGTCGCGCCGTCCGCTGCACTTCGGCAAGGTCGAGGTGGTCGCCAGGTCGCCGGGCGGCGCGGGCGTGTGGCCCGCGATCTGGCTGGTTCACGAAAGCGGCACGCAGTACGGCGAGATCGACCTGCACGAGTCGGTGGGCAAGCACCCGGACACGTCCTTCGCCGCCGTGCATTTCGGCCGCGAGGCGCGCACGCGCAAGCACTTCAACGCCAGTCGCGTGGTGAAGGGCTTCGAAGGCAGCTGGCGCACGCACACGCTCGAATGGACGCCCGACCGCATCCGCATCCTGCTCGACGGCCAGCCGCTCTTCGCGTTCGACCCCGAGCAGGCGAAGACGGGCGGGCTCGATCCGCTGCGCATGCCGATGCGGCTGCGCATCAACCTCGCGCTCGGCGGCAGCTGGGGCGGCGCGATCGACGACACGAAGCTGCCGGCGCGCTTCGAGATCGCGTCGGTGCGCGTGTGGCGCTGGGACCGCGATGCGCCCGCCGATGCGGGAGGCGCAGCGGGTGCGGCGGGTGCGGCGGGCGCCCCGGCGCGCGACGACGAACTCTCGCCCGCCACCGGGGCGCCGGCCGCGAGTCCGGTCCCGGGCGAAGCCCCGAACCCCGGCGAGCGGACGCGCGAGCTGCCCCAGGGCGACGAACGCCAGCGCCGCAGGTGGAGCCGGTGAAGCGAAACGCCGATGCGTTCGCCGACGCCACCGCGCGTATCGGCGTGCTCGCTGCGATCGTCACGCTCGCGGCCATCGCATCGGCGAACCCCGCCATCGCCGCCGAGATCCCGCTCGAGCCGCCCGCGCCGCAGCGCGGCGGCACCTTCTACGAGCCGCCCGCGCGCGTCGATCCCGTGTTCGCGCCCAAGGGGCCGAACCAGCCGGGCGATCCCCTGGCCGATGGCCGCGGCGCGGCGCCGCTCGTCCTCCGCGCGTCCGTGGACATCCCCCTGCGCCGTGTCGAGATCGCGGCGGGGCAGGGAACGCAGGGGTCGCGCGCGGTCTCGCCGACCTTCCAGCTCTCGGGCCGCTGGCAGCCGCAGCGCTTTCCGGGCGTGTTCGTCGAGCTCACCCTGCTGCGCTATCTGCGCGCCGAGCGCCAGCAGCCCTGGAACCCCGACTTCACCTACGGATTCGGCTACGAAGACCTGAGCCCCGGGGGCTGGGGCCTCACCTATGCCAATTTCACCGGCACGCGCATCGAGGGCGGCCGCTTCAATTTCCCGCAGGGGCAGTGGTCGCTCGTGCAGCGCTTCCTTCTCTCGCAGGCCCTGGAGGATTTCTTCCTGGCCGGGAACGGCGACGCCGTGCTGTGTACCGTAGGCGGCCACCTCACGCCGCGCTACGCCACGGCCGAATCGGCCGAACTGCGCCACAACAAGTTCGCGCTGTCGCTCGGCTGCCGCTACACCCTTGCGGGCGGCGTGTTCGCGCAGGCCACGGCCTTCCTGTATCCGCGCGGCGAGCAGCAGCAGCCCTGGGACCCCGACTACAACTGGGCGCTCGGCTGGGAGAAGGCCACCGCGCGGGGCGCCTGGCTGATGCAGTACGCCAACTACTCGGGCAACCGCTTTCCCGGACGCGAGGCGGCGCGGGGCGAGGGCGGCCTGCGCGGCGGCAGCGTGACCCTGTCGTGGACGGCGGCATGGTGAAAGAATGATGGACCGACGGAGATACCCATGGACGAGATGTTGAAGGCCAGCCGCGCAGGCGGCGTCACGGTGGTACGGCCGACCCTCAGGCGGCTCGACGCCGCCGTCGCGCCGGCGTTCCGCGCGGCGGTGATGGCGGCGCTGGAGGAGAGCACGCCCGGAGAAGGTGCCGGCCGCAAGCTCGTGCTCGACCTGGAGGACGTGGACTTCGTCGACTCGAGCGGCCTCGGCGCCATGGTGTCCATCCTCAAGGCCCTCGGCGGCGGCGCGGTGGCGATCTGCAACGCCAAGGGGGCGGTTCAGAGCCTCTTCAAGCTCACGCGCATGGACAAGGTGTTCGCGCTGCTCGGTTCCCGGGACGAAGCCGTCGCCCGGCTGGGCGGATGAACGAATGAGCGCCGGCGCGCGTCCGGGCCATGCGGAGTTCCGCCTGCGGGCGGAGCTTGCCGAAGTGACGCGGGTCGCGGCCGAGCTGCGTGCGCTGATGCCCGGCCGGCTCGCGCCGGACGCCTGCCATGCCATCGAGATCGCGGTGGCCGAGGCCATGACCAACATCGTGAAGCACGCCTATGCCGGGCGGCCCGCCGGGGCCGGGGTCGCGCTCTCCTGGGACGAGTGCGACGAGGCGCTCGAGATCGAACTGCGGGACGAAGGCGCGGCGATGGACGCGTCGGCGCTGGAGGCGGCCAGCCCGGCGGTGTTCGAATTCGACGCGGCGGACCTGCAGTCGCTGCCCGAGGGCGGCATGGGCCTCGCCCTGATCAAGATGGCGTTCGACGACGTCGCCTACAGCCGGGTGGCGGGCGTGAACCGCCTGCGGCTGGTGAAGCGCCTGAGGGCGTGAAGGGATCGCCTTGAGTTTCTATTTCGAGAAGTTCGAACATCGCCGCCCGCCGCCGCCGATGCCGCATTCGCCGGCGCGCGAGCTGCTGTGGCAGTTCCTCGCGATCGTGTGCCTCGTGCTCGGGGCCAACTACATCCGCTGGCGCTGGACCGATTCGCTCAACTTCGACGCGCTGTGGTTCGCGATCCCGCTGGCGGTGGCGGAGACGCTCGCCTACATCGGCCTGGCGCTCTTCGCCTTCAACCTCTGGTTCACGCGCGACACGCCGCAAAAGCCCGCGCCGGCCACGTTCGACGAGTGCGTCGACGAGCCGGAGGCGCCCGCGCGGCCGCTCGCGGTGGACGTATTCATCACCACCTACAACGAGGAAGAAGAGCTCGTCCGCATCTCCATCCGCGACGCGAAGCGCGTGCGCTATCCGCATCCGCTCGACCTGCGCATCCACGTGCTCGACGACGGCCGCCGCGCGACGATGAGGCAGGTCGCCGACGAGGAGGGTGTGCTCTACATCTCGCGAACCAACAACGTCGGCTTCAAGGCCGGCAACCTGCGGAATGCGATGGAGCAAACGAGCGGCGACTTCATCGTCATCTGCGACGCGGACACGCGGCTGTTCCCGACCTTCCTCGAGAACACCCTCGGCTATTTCCGCGACCCCGACGTCGCGTGGGTGCAGACGCCGCAGTGGTTCTACGACATCCCCGAGGGCAAGCGGCTGCCGCAGTGGCTGCAGCGCGGGCTCGGCGCGCCCGGCCGCTGGCTCGGGAAGGGCGTGGAGAAACTGATCGGACCCGTGCGCATCGGCCAGGACCCGTTCGTGAACGACCCGCAGGTGTTCTACGACGTGATCCTGCGCCGGCGCAACTGGTGCCATGCGTCGTTTTGCTGCGGCGCGGGCTCGGTGCATCGGCGCGAAGCGGTGATGCAGGCGGCCCTGCGCAACTTCGGCTTCGCGGTGGACGAGGAAGTGCGCCGCTATGCGCAGGAGATCCCGGACTCCACGCTGCGCGCCGATTTCGGCGACGCCATGCGCACGCAGGTCGCGCTCGAGACGGAACTCACGCCCTACAAGTTCCACGTGTCGGAGGACATCTACACCTCCATCGTGCTGCACAACGACGGCGCGCGCCGCTGGAAGTCGGTGCTGCATCCGGGCGTCGAGTCCAAGATGCTCTCGCCGCAGGACCTGCTCACGTGGCTGATCCAGCGCTTCAAGTACGCGGGCGGCACGCTCGACATCGCGCTGCACGACAACCCGCTGTGGCGCGGCCACATGACCACGGCGCAGCGCATGATGTACCTGACCACTTTCTGGTCGTACTTCGGCTGCCTGTGGAACGTGATCTTCCTCGCGGCGCCGATCATTTACCTGTTCACCGGAATCGCCCCGCTGGCGTCGTACTCCAGCGCGTTCTACCTGCACGCGCTGCCCTTCATCATCGCGACCGAGCTCGCTTTCATGGTCGGCACCTGGGGACAGCGCAGCTGGGACGGGAAGGCCTCCTACCTTTCGTTCTTCTCGGTGAATTTCCGGGCGCTCTGGACGGTGCTGCGCGGCGAGAAGATCAAGTTCCACGTCACGCCCAAGGAGCGGCAGGAGGGCACCTTCCTGCATCTCGTCAGGCCGCAGATCGCCGTGATCGCGCTGACGCTCGGGGGGCTCGCCTACGCGGCCTGGCGCGTGTTCGTGCAGGGCAACGAGGCCGAGCTGCCCAATCTGATCGTGAACGTGGCCTGGGGACTGAACAACGTCTTCGCGATGCTGCCGCTCGTGCGGGCGTCGCTGTGGCAGCCGGATGACGAGGACGCGGCCGCGCCTGCCGCGGCATGAGAGAGGACGGGACAACGACCATGGAAGAAAGCAACCTGGTGCGCGCGCGCAGCTCGATCGTGTGGATTCTCGCGATCGTCTGCGCCTTCGCCGCCGTGTGGTGGATCGAGCGCAACAGCGGCAAGCAGCTGATCGCCTCGGGTCCGGTTCTCGCCGCGAGCCCGGACCTGCCGGCCGAGCCCGCGCCGCGCGCGCTGACCGAAAGGGAGCGGCAGTGGGCACGCATCGCCTGGGCGTACTTCGAGAAGAACGCGAACGCGCAGACGGGCCTCGTCAATTCGGTGGACAACTTCGGCTCCACGACGATGTGGGATGCCGCCTCGTCGCTCATGGCGCTGCTGGCCGCGCGCGATCTGGCGCTGGTCGATGCGGTCGCGTTCGACGCGCGCCTGTCGCTCGCGCTGCAATCGCTCGCGCGGATCCCGCTTTACGCCAACGCGCTGCCCAACAAGGCCTACGACGTCGCCACGCTCGCGATGACCGACTACGACAACAAGCCGGCGCCGCAGGGCATCGGCTGGTCGGCCATCGACCTCGGCCGGCTCATCGTTCCGCTGAACGTGATCGTGTGGCGGCATCCGCAGCACACGGCCGCGGCACGCGCCGTCATCGCGCGCTGGGACACGAAGCAGCTCGCGCGCGACGGCCTGCTGCTCGGCATGGAGGTGCGGCCGGGGGCTGCGGCGCAGTCGGTGCAGGAGGGGCGGGGGGGCTACGAGCAATACGCGGCGCGCACGCTCGCGCTCATGGGCGTGGACGCCGACCGCGCGGCCGATCCGCTGACCTACCTGCGGCTGGTGGACGTCGGCGGCGTGAAGATCTGCGCCGACAACCGCAGCGAGAAGGAGGGCGCGCGCACCTTCATCACGAGCGACCCTTACGTACTGGCCGGCATGGAACTCGGCTTCGGCCGGTCGCTGCGCGAATGCGCGTGGCGGCTCTACCGGGCGCAGGAGGCGCGGCACCGCAAGAGCGGCGTGTTGACCGCCGTGGGCGAGGACAACGTGGACCGCGCGCCCTGGTTCGTCTACAACACGGCGCATTCGGGCGGCCGCGACTGGGTGGCGCTCACCGAGAAGGGCGAAGACGCCTCGGCGCTGCGCAGCCTCTCCGTGAAGTCCGCGTTCGGCTGGCATGCGCTGTACCGCACGCCGTACACCACGCAGCTGGTCGAGGCCGTGGCCGGGCTCCACGACCCCGCGCGCGGCTGGTATGCCGGGCTGTACGAAGAGGGCCGGGCGACCAACAAGTCGCTGACGGCGAACACCAACGCGGTCGTGCTGGAAAGCCTCGCGTACATCGCGCGCGGCCGGCTCCTGTCCTGGCGGGAGGCGACGCCGTGATGCGCCAACTCCTGGGGGCGCTGCTCGCTGTCGTCGCGCTCGCGTGCGGCGCGCAGTCGCAGCCTGCGCAAACGAACGCGGCGCGGCCGCCCGTCGCGCAATCGCTGGGCGCCGCCGACTGCAAGCCCGGCGACATTCCCGCCGCGAAGTATCCGCAGCGCCGCGCGCCGCTCACCGACCGCGAGCTCGCCATGGCGCGCACGGCCTGGAAGTACTTCGAGAACAACACGCAGCCATCGGGTCTCGCGAACGCGGTGGACGGTTATCCGTCCTCGACGATGTGGGACACGGCGTCGTACCTCGCGGGCATCGTCGCGGCGCGCGAACTGGACATCATCCCCGCCGCCGATGCCGATGCACGGCTCGCGCGCGCCATCGGGGCGCTGGGCAAGCTCGTCTTCTTCCGCGGCGAACTGCCCAACAAGGTCTACAACACGCAGACGCTGCAGCCCACCGACTACGGCAACAAGCCGGGCGAGATCGGCTTCTCGGCGCTGGACCTCGGGCGGCTGCTGGTGTGGCTGAAGATCGTGAAGGAGCGCTATCCGGCGCATGCCGATGCCATCGACCGGTTCGTGCTGCGCTGGAAGCTGCAGAACGTGGTGGACAAGGGCGGCATGATGTTCGGCGCGCTCGTCGACAAGGCCGGCAAGACGCAGTACGTGCAGGAAGGGCGCCTGGGCTACGAGGAGTACGCGGCCAAGGGCTTCGAGCTCTGGGGCGTCGATACCACGCTGGCCGCCCGGGCCGATCCGCAGGCCACGGTGCCCATCTACTGCGTCGAGGTGCCCTACGACGCGCGCGATCCGCGCAAGTATTCGCAGCACAACTACGTGGTGACCGAAAGCTACGTGCTCGACGGCATCGAGTTCAACTGGGACCTCGCGCTGGACCGCGACGCTGGCGACGACCGCTTCTCGCACCCGTGGATGGCCGAGTACGCGCACCGCGTGTACCAGGCGCAGGAAAATCGCTTCCGCGCCACGGGAATCCTCACCGCGCGCTCGGAACACCAGCTCTCGCAGGAGCCCTGGTTCGTCTACGACACGGTGTTCACCGACGGCTACCCGTGGAACACGATCACCGAGGACGGCAAGTACGTGCCGCAGTTCGCGGCCATCTCGCTGAAGGCGGCGCTGGGCATGTGGGTGCTGTGGCGCTCCGAGTACACGGACAGGCTGTTCGCCGCCATCGCCGACCAGTCGGATCCGAACAAGGGCTTCCTCGAGGGCGTGCTCGAGAACGGCAAGGGACCGATCCGCGCGTTCACGGCGAACAACAACGGGATCATGCTGGCGGCGCTGTTGTACAAGGCCCAGGGCAAGCTGCTTCGCTGGGGCCCCCCGCGCGAGACGCTGTGGGAGCGCTGCCGGCGGCTTGCGGGTACGGGCCCGGGCTCGGGCACGCCCGCTGCCACTGCAACGACGGGAGCGCCCGGATGCTGAGGCGCACGAGTCTTCGCCTCGCCGCCGCCGCCGCGGCCGCCGCCACGCTGGCCGGCTGCGGTGCCCTGGTGCGCTCCGCGTCCGGACGCGGCGCCGCGGCCGCCGATGCGGCGCCCTCCGGGCCGCGCACGATTTCGCCCGAGCTGCAGTGGGCGCGCACGGCCTGGCGCTACGTCGAGAACAACACCGACTACGACAGCGGCCTCGTCGCGGGCGCCGATCGCATGGCGGTCTTCACCGCGTGGAATGCGGGCGATGCGCTCGCGGCCGTCGTGGCCGCGCACGAGCTCGGCGTGATCGACGCGCGCGAATTCGACCAGCGCCTCTCGCGTCTCCTGGGCTTCATCGGCACGATGGAGCTCTCGGGCGGGCAGGTCCCCAACAAGGCGTACAGCGCCGCCAGCGGCAAGATGGTCGGCTTCGACGGCCGCCCGGCCGACATCGGCTGGTCGGCGCTCGACATCGGGCGGCTGCTGCTGTGGCTGCGCATCGTGCGCCAGCGGCACCCCCGGTTCGCGGAGTACGCCGACAAGGCGGTGCTGCGCTGGAGTTTCTGCGAGGTCATCGACGATTGCGGCGTGCTCACGGGCACCTCGCGCACGGGCGCTTCGCTCAGCCGCTACGCGGAGGGCCGGCTCGGCTACGAGCAGCTCGCGGCGGCCGGTTACGCGGCGTGGGGCTTCGACATGCGGCGCACCCTGGCCGTGCCGCCCACCGAGGCCGTCAACATCCACGGCACGCCGATCCGCTACGACGCGCGCGATGCGCGCACGAGCGGCTCGCAGACGCCGGTGCTGACCATGCCCTATGCCTTCGCCGCGATGGAGCTGGGCGCGGCGTCGCCGCTGCGCGCGCTGGCCGACAGCGTCTATCACGTGCAGGAGGAGCGCTGGCGGCGCGAGAAGCAGTTCACCGCGCGTAGCGACCACCAGGTGCGCGACGCGCCTTACGTGGTGCTCGACGCCGTGTTCGCGGCGGGCTATGCGTGGAACACCATCGGCCATGATGGCCGCGAATACGACAAGCTCGCCATCGTCAACACGCGCGCCGCGTTCGCGATGGCGGCGCTTTGGCCCACGGACTACACGCGCGAGCTGATGCGCTCGGTGCAGTACCTCTACGACCCGGACCGCGGCTGGTACGAGGGCCGCTTCGAGGCCGGTGGCGCGCCGCAGGACAACATCACGCTGTCGACCAACGCCGCCGTGCTGGAGGCCCTGCTGTTCAAGGCGAAGGGGGTGCTTTTCGATCCGGCGAAGGACAAGCCCGGGCACTTCGAGACGGTGACGTCCGATCCGTTCAACCGCCTCGGCCGCTGCCATCCGAAGGAGCGTCCGGCGTGCACCCCGCCTGCCTCGCCCGCAGCTGCCCGCACCCCGCATCCACATCCTGCCCGGCCGAGCGCCTCAGCTTCGTGAGCACGCCCCGCCGGTGCAGTTCGCGCGCCATCGCGACGCATCGCTCCCAGTCCGGCCGGCGGAAGTCCGTGCCCTCCACGGCATTGAACGGAATCAGGTTGAGGACCGCGTACCTGCCGGCCAGCAAACGCACGATGCCATCCATCTCGTCGGCGCCGTCGTTCACGCCTTCCAGCAGGGTCCACTGGTACTGGATCGGATAACCCGTCGCACGCGCATACGTCTCGCCGGCCTCCACCAGTTCCTGCGGCGTCATGCGCGGCGCGCGGGGCAGCAGTTCGCGGCGCAGCTCCGCTTTCGTCGTGTGCAGCGACAGCGCGAGCGCCGGCTTCACGCGACCGAGCGGCAGCCGCTCGAACACGCGCGGATCGCCCACGGTGGAAAACACGATGTTCTTGTGTCCGATGTTCCCCGCGGTGCCGAGCAGGTCGACGGCTTCGAGTACGGCATCGAGGTTGTGCGCGGGCTCGCCCATGCCCATGAAGACCACCTTGCGCACGTCTCGGCGCGCCCGCGCCAGCGCGACCTGCGCCACCATCTCGGCACTGCCGAGCTGCCGCACCAGGCCTTCGCGCCCCGTCATGCAGAAGACGCAACCCACGGCGCAGCCGACCTGCGACGAGATGCACAGACCTTCGCGCGGCAGCAGCACGCTCTCGACCGTCTGCCCGTCCGCGAGCTCGACGAGCAGCCGCTCCGAACCGTCCGCGCCGGGATGGATGGAGCGCAACCGCGCGATCGACGCGAGTTCGGCCTCGACCTCGGGAAGCGCGGCGCGCAATGCGGCCGGCAGGAAATCCTCCAGCCGCCGCTTGCCGGCCGATTGCGGCTGCGCCTGCGACCACAGGCGCAGCACGCGGTACTCGTGCGACGGCCCCGCGCCATTCGCGCGCAGGCGCTGGCGAAGCTGGTCGAGGTGGATGACGGCGGCGTTCACGGGAGCCGAAGTATGCGGCAATCGGGGCCGCTCGCCCGCGCTGGCAAAATCGACCGATGACCGACGAGACCGCCACCGAACCGACCGCGCCCGCGCTCACGTACCCCTTCACCGCGCCCGAGCCCGGCGCCTGGATCGAGGTCGCCCCCGGCGTGCGCTGGATCCGCCTGCCGCTGCCCTTCAAGCTCGATCACATCAACGTGTGGGCCATCGACGATGGCGACGGCTGGGTCCTGGTGGACACCGGCATGAACACGGACGAGAGTCTCTCGGGCTGGATTCCGCTGCTGACCGAGGGGCCGATGGCGCGGCCGCTGAAAGGCGTTTACGTCACGCACATGCACCCCGACCACGTCGGTCTCGCGGGCTGGTTCACGCGCCGCGCGAACGTTCCCTTGTCGATGACCCGGCTCGAATATCTGTCCTGCCGTTCGGCCGTGGCGGACACCGGCCGCGAAGCGCCCGCGGACGGCATCAACTTCTATCGCCGCGCCGGCTGGTCGCCGCTGGCCATCGACGCCTACCGCAGCCGCTTCGGCGGCTTCGGCAAGATGATCCATGCCATGCCCGACAGTTTTCGCCGCATCCGGGACGGCGACGAATTCGTCCTCGGCGGGAACACCTGGCGCGTCGTCGCCGGCTGGGGCCATTCGCCGGAGCATGCGTGCTTCTACTGCCCCGCGCTCAAGCTGCTGATCTCCGGCGACCAGGTGCTGCCGCGCATCTCGTCCAACGTGTCGGTGCATGCGAGCGAGCCCGAGGCCGACCCCATGTCCGAGTGGTATGCCTCGCTCGCCAAGGTCAAGGCCGAAGTCCCCGACGACGTGCTCGTGCTGCCCGCGCACAACGACGCCTTCCACGGCCTGCATGCGCGGCTCGAGGCGCTCGGCCGCGGCCAGGACAAGGCGTTCGAGCGCCTGCGCCGCACGCTGAAGACCGGCCCGAAGCGCGTGATCGACGTCTTCGGCGCGCTGTTCGCACGCCCCATCGATGCCACCGACGCGCCGCTGCTGGGCATGGCCACCGGGGAGTCGACGGCCTGCCTCAACTACCTCATCGGCCGGGGCGAGGCGACGCGCAGCCTCGACGAGCACGGCGTGGCTTGGTATCGCGCAAGCTGAATCTTGCTGTAGATTGAATTGCTGCGATATACTTTCCACAGGAGGATTCGCCTCATGATGTCGATCCCGAAGCAAGTGCAGTCGCCCGCGCCCGGGCCGGTGCTTACCAAGGCCGCCTTGCGTGCCTCGGAGCTGCTGGGCTTGAGCCATGCGGCACTGGCGCGCGTGGTCGGCCTGAGCGAGTCGCAGATCTCGCGGTTCGCGAGCGGGGAGAAATCGCTCGAAGTCGGCACCAAGCCGGCCGAGATGGCCGCGCTGCTGGTGCGCGTGTATCGCTCGCTCGACGCGCTGGTCGGCAACGACGAGAAGCAGCGCCGCGCCTGGATGACCGGCTTCAATCGCGCCTTCAACGAAACCCCGCGCGAAGCCGTCCAGCGGGTCGAAGGCCTCGTCCGTGTCGTGGGCTACCTCGACGCGGCGCGCGCGCCGATCTGATCCGCGGACGCCGATGCTCTGGGAGGAGTCGTGGCTGCGCGAGGCCGCGCCGCGGCAGCGCACGCTGTGGCGCGGGGTCGAGGCGCAGCACCGCGTCGCCACCATGCGGCTCGTCGACGACCTCGACGAGCAGGGCGTGCTCGAGGAGTTGCTCGACGCCAGCAAGCCGCCCATGTCGCCCGGTTCGCAGGGCGCTCACTACCTCGTTTCCACACCCTTTCGCTACGCCTCGCCCTGGCCGTCGCGCTTTCGCCGGCCGTTCGAGCTCGGCGCGTGGTACGGCGCCGAGGAGACGGCCACCGTCGCGGCCGAGACGGCGTACTGGCGCTGGCGATTCCTCATGGATTCGGACGGCCTGCGCGATGGCCAGCTGATCACCGAACTCACCTTCTTCCAGGCGCGATTCGTGGGGGTCGAGCTGGACCTGATGCGCGCGCCCTGGGCGGCGCATCGCGCGGTCTGGCGGCACCCCGAGGATTATTCGCACTGCCACCGGCTCGCCGTTGAAGTGCGGCGGGTCCAGCCGGCCATCGACGCGATCCGCTACGAATCGGCGCGGGCGCCGGGCGGCCACTGCGAAGTCGTATTCCAACCCGCGTCGCTGAGCGTCACGAGGCCGGTCGTCCAGCAGACCTGGGCCTGCAAGACGACGTGTACCCGCGTCCTGCTTTCCCACGACGACGAGTCTCATCAATTCGACATGGTCGCGCAATCGGATTGAAGAACCGCGAAAGATTCACGGCCCGGGGCATGGCCGAGCTGGAACCCTGGGTGTAGGAGCGGTCTGACATCGTTCATGCCGACTCTCCTACGCCCACCTCTTCGACACCTTTTCTCGATCGCCTGTCTTTTCGGTGCGGTCACGACTGCGCATGCGCAGGCCGTCCTCGCGCCCGATGCGCGCCTGATGCTGTCGCGTACGGCCGCCGAGCGTGCCGGCCTGCAGCACGTCGGCCTCGATTTCCGCGACCTCTACGGCGTCATCCACGCCGAGAGCAGCTGGGTGGCGCGCGACGGTCTCGGGAAGAACGGCGTCGTGAGCCGCGGCGTGGCGCAGTTCGAGCCCGCGACCGCGAAGGCCGTCGGACTGCGCAACCCCGACGACACGGTGGAGTCCGTGCATGCCGCGGCGCGCCTGCTGCGCGAGGCGGCCGCATGGAGCGCAGAGAAGGTGGACCGCCTGCGCCTGCCGCCCGATCAACGCGCGGCCCGGCTGCGCGAAGGCGTCTCGATCTACTACAACCTCTCGACGCGCGGCCGTGCGCTATGGAACGGGCTCAATACCAGCGAATTGCCCGTGGAGACGCTGCGCCATATCCGCAACATGCGCGTGGGCGCGCTGAAGGCCGACCGTCTCAACGAACAGCTTGGCGGCCCGCGGCTCGCGCAACTGCCTGCGCAACTGCCTTCAGGGGGCGCGCGTCTTGCGAGCGCCGCCGTCGCGAAGACGGAGATACCGCGCGCGACGCCCGCGAAGCCGCAGGCGCTCGGCACCATCGAATGGGCCGGCCGGCAGGGCGAGCCCGGCGGCCGCCAGCGCTACGTCGTGTGGTCGAACGGCGCCGTGCAGCGGCAGGCCGCCGCCGGGGAAGTGCCCGCGGGCGCCATCCAGTGGACGCGACGAAGCGGTTGAGCCTGTCGCCAAGGTGAAAGATTCCGGCGGCTTTGTCCGTTCGTGCTCGACCGTAGGGAGCTCGCCCGCACCACGGCATGTGCAACCGGGAGTACGCTTGGAGACTCGGGTCAGGGAGATGCCATGGAGCAGCAGCAAAGCACCACGGACGCGTACCGCGAATTGATCGAGATCGGCATCGCGCTGTCGGCCGAGAAGGATCCGGCGCGGCTGCGCGAGCGGATTCTCGTCGAGGCGAAGCGCATCGCCAACGCCGATGCGGGCACGCTGTACCTGAAGCACAAGGGCAAGGAGCTGCAGTTCCAGATCGTGCGCAACGACTCGCTGGGCATCGCGATGGGCGGCACCACCGGCGTGGAGTGCAGCCTGCCCGCGGTGCAGCTGATCGCGCCCGACGGCCGGCCCAACATGCACAACGTCGCGTCGTACTGCGCGATCACCGGCGACGTCGTGAATATCGCCGACGCCTACGCGCCGAACGACACGCTCGATTTCTCGGGCACCGAGGAATTCGACCGCCGCCTGGGCTACCGCTCGCAGTCCTTCCTGACCGTGCCGCTGAAGAACCACACGGGCCTCGTCATCGGCGTGCTGCAGTTGATCAACGCGAAGGACGCCGACGGCCATGTCGTGGCGTTCGACGAAGCGGTCGTGCCGATGGTGAGCGCGCTCGCCTCGCAGGCGGCCGTGTCCATCGACAACCGACTGCTGATTGACGAGCTCAAGCAGCTGCTCGATGCCTTCATCGGCGTCATCGCCGCGGCCATCG
This sequence comes from Ramlibacter sp., assembly GCF_050250995.1. Lineage (GTDB taxonomy): Bacteria > Pseudomonadota > Gammaproteobacteria > Burkholderiales > Burkholderiaceae_C > Ramlibacter. The sequence goes on along the minus strand of NZ_JBFWNP010000002.1, from coordinate 63,573 downwards.
ACACGAAGTCGCCCTACACCGGCGGACACTGCCAGCGCGTGCCCATGCTGACCGAGATGCTCGTGAAGGCCGCGTGCGAGGCGAACGACGGACCGTTCGCCGGTTTCGACCTCACGGAGGACGAGTGGTACGAGCTGCGCGTCGCCTGCTGGCTGCACGACTGCGGCAAGGTCATCACGCCGGAGCACATCGTCGACAAGGCGACGAAGCTCGAATGCATCTACGACCGCATCCACGAAGTCCGCATGCGTTTCGAAGTGCTCAAGCGCGACGCCGAAATCGCGATGCTCCAGGGCATCGTCGCGGGCGGCGATGCCAACGCGCTGCGCGAGGCGTACGAAGCGCAATGCGCGACGCTCGACGAGGAATTCGCCTTCGTCGGCGAATGCAACGTCGGCGGCGAATTCATGGCGCCGGAGAAGATCGAGCGGCTGCATCGCATCGCGCAACGCACCTGGCAGCGCACGCTGTCCAACCGCATCGGCATCTCGTACGCCGAGAAGAAGCGGCGCGACGCAAGCCCCGAACGGCCGCTGCCCGTCGACGAATTCCTGCTGGAGGACCGCTACGACCACATCAGCCAGCGCGAGGGCCTGCGCCTGTCGGCCGAGGGCAATCCGTGGGGCTTCAAGATGAAGGCGCCGGAGCGCGAGGCGAACCTGGGCGAGCTCTACAACCTGTCGATCAGCCGCGGCACGCTCACCGAAGAAGACCGCTACCGCATCAACGAGCACATGGCGCAGACGATCGTCATGCTCGAGTCGCTGCCGTGGCCGCGCCACCTGCGGCGCGTGCCCGAGTACGCGGGCGGCCACCACGAGAAGATCGACGGCACCGGCTATCCGCGCGGCCTCAAGGGCGAGGAGATGTCGATCCCCGCGCGCGTGATGGCCATCGCCGACATCTTCGAGGCGCTCACCGCGGCGGACCGGCCGTACAAGCCGCCGAAGAAGGTGTCGGACGCGCTGCGCATCATGCGCTTCATGGTGAAGGACCGGCACATCGACGCCGAACTGTTCCGGCTGTTCGTGCAGTCGGGCACGTACAAGGCGTATGCCCGGCAGCAACTCAACCCGGACCAGATCGACGAGGTCGACGAGGGCATGTTGCTCGACGGGCTGGTGGAGTCGCCGCCCGCAGCCACCTCCAAGTCCACCTCGAACGACGACACGGTCGCGATGCCGCGGCCGGCCTATGTCGCGGCCCTGTCGCCTGCCGCCGTGCCGCTCATGGACGAGGTGGACGCGCGCGTCTAGCGCATGCATGGGAGGTGTGCAGGGGCATCGGCAATTCGTCAGAATGGATGCGATGCACAGCCTCCCGGCCCCGGCCTTCCGCTTCGACAACACCTATGCGCGCGAGCTCTCGGCACTTGCCGTGCCCTGGAAGCCGGCGGCCGCCGCCGCGCCGCGCCTGCTCTACCTGAACCGCGAACTGGCCGGGACGCTGGGCCTCGACGCCGATGCGCTGTCGGGCGCGGCGGGCGCTTCGCTGTTCGCGGGCAACGTGCTGCCCGAGGGCGCGGAGCCGATCGCGCAGGCCTATGCCGGCCACCAGTTCGGCGGCTTCTCGCCGCAGCTCGGCGATGGCCGCGCGCTGCTGCTCGGCGAGGTTCTGGACCGCGACGGCGAACGGCGCGACATCGCGTTCAAGGGATCGGGACGCACGCCGTTCTCGCGCGGCGGCGACGGCCGGGCCGCGGTCGGCCCGATGCTGCGCGAGGCGATCATCGGCGAGGCGATGCATGGCCTGGGGATCCCGACGACGCGGGCGCTCGCGGTGGCCGCCACCGGCGACGAGGTCGCGCGCGAGACGCTCCTGCCGGGCGCGGTGCTCACGCGCGTCGCGGCGAGCCACCTGCGCGTGGGCACCTTCCAGTACTTCGCGTCGCGCGGCGAGCACGACAAGCTGCGCCAGCTGGCCGAGTATGCGATCGCGCGGCACGACCCGGACCTCGTGGGCACGCCCGAGCGGTATCTCTCGCTCCTCGCGCGGGTCACGCAGCGCCAGGCTTCGCTCATCGCGAAGTGGATGAACGCCGGCTTCATCCATGGCGTGATGAACACCGACAACATGACGATCTCGGGCGAGACCATCGACTACGGGCCCTGCGCCTTCATGGAGGCATACGACCCCGAGGCCGTGTTCAGCTCCATCGACCACGGCGGGCGCTACGCCTATCGCAACCAGCCGGGGATCGCGCAGTGGAACCTGGCGCGGCTGGCCGAGGCGCTGCTGCCCCTGGTGGTCGAGGATCGGGGCGAGTCGGCGGCCGACGACGTGGTCGCGGAAGCGACGGCGGTGATCCAGTCGTTCGCAGGCCTGTATCCGGCGGCGCTGCTCGAAGGCCAGCGTGCCAAGCTGGGTCTGCAGGCATCGGCTGCGCATGACGCAGACGATGCCGCGCTCGCGAACGACTGGCTCGAGCTGCTGCACAAGCACGCCGTGGACTTCACGCTCGGCTGGCGGCGGCTCGCCGACGCGGCCGAGGGGAAAGAGGTGTTTCTGCAGGCGCTCTTTCCCGATCCGCAGGCCCCCAGCGAGTGGCTCGCGCGTTGGCGTGTGCGTTGCGCAGCCGATGGCATCGCGGACGAAACGCGCGCGCGGCGTATGCGTCTTGCGAGCCCGTGGATCATCGCGCGCAACCACCGGGTGGAAGAGGCGCTGGCCGCCGCCTCGACGGGCGACGACCTCGGGCCGTTCGAGCGCCTGATGGCGGCGCTGCGCGATCCGTTCACGGAGTCGGCCGGCAACGAGGCTTACGCGCGGCCCGCGGCCGCTGCCGTGACGGCGAACTACCGGACGTTCTGCGGCACCTGAGGGTGTCGACTTCCCGGGGCCGATCCCGGCCTGCCGGAATCGGGGGGATGCACGCGGTTGCTCGTCTGTGGCAGGATGAGCTGGACGGAGAGTCGGAATGCGCCCCCAGCTGTTCGCTTCGAAGATCGCGCTGCACGGCGTTGCCGCCTGGATGCGACTGCTCGCGTTGGCGCTCACGCTGCTCGCCGCGCAAGCGCAAGCGCAAGCGCATGCGGGCGAGATGCAGCTCGGCTCGGAGGAGCGCTACACCCTTTTTTCCGAGTTCGAGCAGTTGGAGGATCGAGAGCGGCGCTTCGGCATCGAGGACGTGCTCTCGGGCCGCGCGGGCGCCTTCGCGCCCGTCTCCCGTGAGAATTTCGGCGTGACGGATTCGGCCCTGTGGCTGCGCATCACCCTGCGGCCGCAGTCCGGTGCGCCAGCGGACTGGTTCCTCGAATTCCGGCGCACGCTCGACCACGTCGACGTGTTCGTCGCGGATGGCGCGACGGTGCGGCACGCGCGCACGGGGGGCCTGGTGCGGTTGGCCGAGCGCGACGTGCCCACCTTGAACAACCGCGTCGCGCTTCGGCTCGAGCCGGGCCGTCCGGTCACGCTGTACGTGCGGCTGCAGTCCGTGCGGGCGCTCGTGCTGACCGCATCCCTGACGCAGCGCGATGCCCTTGCGCGCAGCGACATCTCCGCCTTCGGCCAGATCAGTCTTTTCCTCGGGTTGATGATCGGCCTGGCCATCTACAACCTGTTCCTGTTTTTCGCCCTGCGCGATCCGGCCTACCTCTACTACGTCTGCTATGTCTCCACCTTCGCGCTCGCCCAGTGCGTCGCCGCGGGGTTGCCGTTCGAATACCTCTGGCCGGATCGCCCCGGCTGGAACTCGATGGCCCTGACCGGGCTGCTGGCCATTTCGCCGGCGATGCTCCTCCTCTTCGTGCGCCGCTTCCTGAATACGCCGCAACGGCAGCCGCGCTGGGACCGCGTCCTGCGTCTGATCGTGGGGGGCTGGTTCCTGTGCTTCTGCCTGGTGCCGATGGGGTGGTACCTGCCGCTCCTGGTTCTTGCCAGCGTCTTGCTGGTCGGCGGAATCCCCGTGCTGCTCGCGGTGTTCATCACGAGCGCGGTGCGGGGCTATCCGGGCGGACGGCTGCTGCTCCTCGCCTGGGCCATTCTGATGATCGGCGCGCTGCAGTTCATCGGCATCGCGTTGGGCATCCTCCCGCCGATCTCGGACGACCCGCTGCTGCCGGTTCGCATCGGCACCGCCGTCGAGATGCTCGTGCTTTCGTTCGCGCTGGCCGACCGCATCAACACGGAGAAGCGGCTGAAGGAGCAGGCGGTCCGCCATGCGGAGGAGCAGACGGCGCTGGCCCGCAACCTCGCGACCGCGACGGCGCAGCTCGAGGAGGTCCAGGCGCGCCTTGTCTCGGAAGCGCGGCAGGCCGGCATGGCGCAGATCGCCACCAACGTCCTGCACAACGTCGGCAACGTGCTCACGAGCGTGAACGTGTCCGCGCACGTGCTGCGCGAGCGCGTGCGGAACTCGCGCAGCACGCGCGTGGCCGACGTCGCGACCCTTCTGCAGAAAAACGATGCGGACCTCTCGAACTTCGTCGCCCATGACGAGAAGGGCCGATTGCTGCCGGAGTACGTGCGCGAGCTCGCGACGAACCTGCAGGAAGAGCGGCAGGCGCTTCTCGACGAGCTCGGCCGCCTGGGCGACAGCGTCGATCACATCAAGAACGTCGTGGCGATGCAGCAGTCGTATGCCGGCAAGAGCGGCTTTCTCGAACCCGCGCGACTGAGCGACCTGGCGGACGATGCATTGCGCATGCAGGAAACGGCGATCGCGAGCCACGGCGTGAAGGTGCATCGCGACTATGACGACGTGCCGATCGGCCCCGTGGACAAGGCGCGCGTGATGCAGATCCTGGTGAACCTCGTGGAGAACGCCTGCCATGCGATGCGCGGGACCGCCGAACGGCGCCTGGTGATCGAGGTGCGGGAGCGGCTCGACGGCGTGCGCGTCGAGGTGACGGACAGCGGCTGCGGCATCGGCGCCGAGCACCTGGCCCGCGTCTTCTCGCACGGCTTCACGACCAAGGAGGGCGGCCACGGGTTCGGCCTGCACAGCAGTGCCATCGCCGCGCGCGAGATGGGCGGCTCGCTCGAAGTCCGCAGCGAGGGCCCCAACCTCGGCGCGACCTTCACGCTCGACCTGCCGCGGCCCGCCTGATTTCCTGGCTAAAGCCCGCCCGCCTGCGCCGCGATCTCGTACGACTTCAGCCGCGCCGCGTGGTCGAAGATCTGCGAGGTGATCATCAATTCGTCCGCGCCGGTGCGCTCGACGAACGCGCGCATCTGCTCGCGCACCGTCGCGGGCGAGCCGATCGCGGTACACGACAGCACTTCGTCGAGCATCGCGCGCGCCTGCTGCGGCAAGGCTTCGAGGTAACCGGGCACAGGCGGCTTCAGCTGCGAGGGTCGGCCGGTGCGCAGGTTCACGAATGCCTGCTGCATCGACGTCGCGAGCACGGCGGCCTCTTCGTCGGTGTCCGCCGCGAACACGTTGAAGCCGAGCATCACGTGCGGCTTGTCCAGTTGCGCGGACGGCTTGAAGAGGCTGCGGTACAGCGAGATCGCCTGCATCATCTGCGTCGGCGCGAAATGCGATGCGAAGGCGTAGGGCAGGCCGAGCATCGCGGCGAGCTGCGCGCCGAAATGGCTGGAGCCGAGGATCCACACCGGCACCTTCGCGCCGCGCCCCGGCACGGCGCGCACGGACTGCCGCGGCTCGTCGGACATGAAGTCCATGAGCTCGACGACGTCCTGCGGAAACGCGTCGGGGTCGGACGAGAGATCGCGACGCAGCGCGCGCGCCGTGGCCTGGTCGGACCCCGGTGCGCGGCCGAGGCCGAGGTCGATGCGGCCGGGATACAGCGCCTCGAGCGTGCCGAACTGCTCGGCGATCACGAGCGGCGAATGGTTCGGCAGCATGATGCCGCCCGCGCCGACGCGAATCGTCTTCGTCCCGCCCGCGATGTGCCCGATGAGCACCGCCGTCGCCGCGCTGGCGATACCCGGCATGCCGTGGTGTTCGGCCAGCCAGAAGCGGCGGAAGCCCAGCCGCTCGGCGTGCTGCGCGAGCGAGAGGGAGTTTCGAAACGATCGGGCGGCGTCGCTGCCCTCGGCGATGGGCGCGAGGTCGAGCACGGAAAGCGGAATGGGCATCGGCAGCAGATGGGGGCGAAGGGGATTGCGGCAAGGCCGCGCGGCGAATTCGCGGGCCTGCCTATACTGCCTCGCGTGCCGCATCGATGTTTCGCGGCGAACGGGAGTCCCCACGAATGACCGAACCTTACACGCCGCCCGCCGTCTGGACCTGGAAGAAGGCCACCGAGGGCCGCTTCGCGAACATCAACCGCCCGGTCGCCGGCGCGTTGCACGAGAAGGAGCTGCCCGTCGGCAAGCATCCGCTGCAGCTCTATTCGCTCGGCACGCCCAACGGCGTGAAAGTCACGATCATGCTCGAGGAGCTGCTCGCGCTCGGCCATGCGGGCGCGGAGTACGACGCCTGGCTGATCCGCATCAACGAGGGCGAACAGTTCGGCAGCGGCTTCGTCGGCATCAATCCGAACTCGAAGATCCCCGCGCTGGTGGACCGCAGCGGCGCGCAGCCCGTGCGCGTGTTCGAGTCGGGCGCGATCCTGATGTACCTCGCCGAGAAGTTCGACGCCTTCCTGCCGAAGGCGGGCGCGGCGCGCGCGGAGTGCCTGTCGTGGCTCTTCTGGCAGATGGGCAGTGCGCCCTTCCTCGGCGGCGGCTTCGGCCACTTCTACGCCTATGCGCCGCAGAAGATCGAATACGCGATCGACCGCTATGCGATGGAGGCGAAGCGGCAGATGGACGTGCTCGACCGTCGATTGGCCGATACGGCCTTCGTCGCGGGCGACGACTACACCATCGCCGACATGGCGATCTGGCCGTGGTATGGGCAGCTCGCGAAGGGCGTGTTGTACGGCGCGGGCGAGTTCCTCGACGTCGTGTCGTACAAGCACGTCGTGCGCTGGGCCGACGAGGTCGCCGCGCGGCCGGCCGTGAAGCGCGGCCGCATGGTGAACCGCACGCAGGGCGAGCCGGCGAGCCAGCTGCGCGAGCGGCATGACGCGAGCGACTTCGAGACGAAGACGCAGGACAAGATGGGTTGAATGCGGTCTTCGGTCGCGACCGAAGCCTACCCTTCCCACCACGGCTTCACGCCGTCGCCCCCGATCACGAGGTCCGAGGTCGCGAACGCCACGCAGGGCAGGAAGAAGCCTTCCTGCTTCTCGTCCGGGGACAGCCCCGGCCAGGGCACTTCGTAGCGCACGGTTCCGCTGCGCAGCCGCCGGATGCAGGTGCGGCACGTGCCGGTGCGGCACGAGCTCGCCAGGGGCACGAAGGCCTCGTGCGCGGCGTCGAGCACGGTGCGTTCGGCGGGCGCATCGAAATGCTCGGCGGTGTTTTCGATGGCGATGCGATGGCGCGACACGGTCGGGGAGTGCGGGAAGGGGGCGTCAGAAACGGTCGAAGAACCGGTCGCGGAACTCCATGCCCGGGTGCGCGCGCCGCACGACGCCTTGCGGGTCGAGATAGACGTAGTAGAACATGTTGGCGTTCATGACGTCCCGCCAGCGGTAGGTCATGACCGGGCCGTTCCAGCTCGCCACGCCGTCGACCTTCGCGGGCGGGCCGAACTCGCGCTCGACGTCCGCGCGCGTCCACTGGTCGGGCACGATCCGGTGGAAGTCGGCCTCGGTGAGCGCCTGCCGCGTGCCCACGAGGCGCCCGCTCGCGTCGAGGTCCACCATCCAGGCGTACTGGCCGGCGGGCTGCAGCGAATACTGCAGGCGCTTGCCGCCGTCCGGCAGCGGGACGATTCGCGTGGGCGGCCCCATGCGTGCCAGGACTTCCTGCTGCGGCGTGCCCGGCGGCAGTCCTGCCGCGCCGTGGGGCGAGGCGCAGGCGGCGAGGATGAGCGAGGCGAGGGCCATCGCAGGTGCTGTCTTCTTCATCCCGGTTGGAGTCGCCGCGCGCGCCGGAGTTTCGCATGGTGGTACGTTTCATGCGTCCCGAGCCTCGACGGCAGGGACGGCGCGCGACAATGGACGTACTTTCGTTGCAAGCCGCGCCGGACGCCGCGCACGCCTCAGCACTTTGACCTCCAGCGACAATTTCTCGATGCCACCGGCGCGCAGCCTGCTGTCGCTCGCGATCCTCTACGCCGGCAGCTCGGCCATGCTGCGCATCTGCGACCCGATGCTGCTGCAGTTGTCGCGCGACTTCGACGTCACCATGGGGCGCGCGGCGCTCACCGTCTACACGTTCGCCATCGCGTTCGGTCTGCTGCAGCTCGTGTTCGGACCGCTCGGCGACCGCTGGGGCAAGCGCCGCGTCATCGGTGTGTGCGGGCTGGGCTGCGTGATCGGCAACCTCCTCGCGCTGGTGGCGTGGAGCCTCGACGCGCTGGTCGTCGCGCGCGTGGTCGCCGGCATCACGGCGGCCGGCATGGGCCCGCTCATGCTCGCGTGGCTCGGCGATACGGTGCCCTACGAGCACCGGCAGACGGTGCTGGCGCGCTTCATGGCGTCGTCGCTCACCGGCGTGATCCTGGGGCAATGGGTTTCGGGGGTCATGACCGACTGGTTCGGCTGGCGCAGCGTCTTCGCGATGCTGGCGGTGCTGTTCTGCGTCGGCGGCCTGGCGGTGCTCTGCGACCCGGCTGTACGGCGCGAACGCGGCTCGCCGTCGCAGAGCGGCTATTTCCAGGGCATGGGACGGGTGCTGTCGCTGCCCTGGCCGCGCTGGATCATCGGGTTCACCGTTGCGGAAGGCACGTTCACGTTCGCTGCCATGGTGTTCCTGCCGACCTTTCTCGTGCGCGAATACGGCCTGGGTCTGTCGACCGCCTCGGGCGTGGCGGCTCTGTACGGCATCGGGGGATTCGCCTATTCGTTCCTCGCGCGCCGGCTCGTGCCGCGTTACGGGGAGACGGGCATGGCCTGGCGGGCCGGCATCGCCATGGCGGTCAGCTGGATGAGCATCGCGCTTGTTGGGCACTGGGCGCTGGTCGTGCCGGCTGTGCTGGTCGCCGGCCTCGGGTTCTATTCCCTGCACGGCGTGCTGCAGACCCATGCGACGCAGATGGTGCCCGAGTTGCGCGGCACCGCCGTCGGCCTCTTCGCGTCGGCCATGTTCGCCGGCATCGCGCTGGGCGTGGTCGCGGCGTCGCAGGTGGTGGACTCGGGCGGCTTCCGTCCGGTGTTCGCGGTGTGCGCCGTGGCGCTGGGGGTGTTGGGGTATGCGGTGAGCGTGCAGGTTGGGCGGCGGGGGGCTTGAGGACGGTGTTGATCTGCCAATCGCGGGTTGTCACCCCGCCGCCGCATGCGCCTGCCGGCGCGGATCGGCGGCAGCTTCGAGCGTGCCGTCCGCGAGGCGGCGGATGACCTTGGCGGAGCCGAAATAGAACTCGTGTTCGGAGTTCTCGGTGACCCGCAATCCCGCTTCGCGAAGGCGCGCCGCGACTTCGGAGGGCACGCCCTTTTCGAGCAGCACCGCGCCGTCGCGCCCGAGGCTCCAGCGGTCGCGGCTGACGACTTCGCCGAGGCTCGCGGCCGGCTCGCCCAGCGCGCCGCGCAGGACCTGCGCGCCGGTGGTGGTCTGGCTCACGCCGCCGGGGGACACGCCGGCGAGTCGCGCAGCCCCGTCGCGCATGGCAATGTAGGGATTCAGCGTGTGCGCGGGGCGCATGCCCGGTGCCACCTGGTTGACGTGCCCCGGCGCCAGGCTGAAATCGAACATGCGGTTGTTCAGCAGCACACCCGTCCGCGCGTCCACATACCCGCTGCCGAAGGGCTGGAACACGCTTTGCAGCATGGCGATGGCGCGTCCCTGGTGGTCCATGGCGACGAAGCCGGTGGTGTCGCCGGGTTCGGCACGGATCGCGGGTGCGTTCGTCGTCGTGAAATCCGCTTCGGACACGCGCGAGGGGTCGCCGATCCTGCGCTGGCCGCGCGCGATGATGTCGATGGCCGACGCGACTTCGCGCGCCAGGTCGCCGCCGCTCGCGTCCTGCAACTGCTGCAGCATCAGCACGCCCATCGAGTTGGGCGGCATGACGAAGATGTCGTGGGCCTGGAACGTGCCCCGCAGCGGCTGCACCCAGTCGGCCTGCGCGCGTGCGAGGTCTTCCTGCGCGATCAGGCCGCCGCGCGACTGCACGCCTTGCACCAGTCCGCTCGCCACCCAGCCCTCGTAGAAGCCCGCTTCGCCCCGCGCCGCGATCTCGCGCAGCACCGCGGCGATGCGAGGCTGGCGCAGCAACTCGCCACGGCGCAGCCAGCGGCCGTCGATGGCGAAGGTATCGGCGAAGCCGGGCTGCGAACGCATCGCGGCATCCGCATTGCCCAGGTTGCGCGCGAGTTCCTCGGGCAGCGGCACGCCTTCCTCGGCCAGCTCGATCGCGGGCGAGAGCAGACGCTGCCACGGCAGGCTTCCGAGCCGCTCGTGCGCGCGCGCCCAGAAGCGCACCAGCGTCGGCGTCACGGCGGCGGACGCGCCGCGTTGCGGCATGCCGGCGGCGAAGTGCTCCGCGGTCGCCGCGAGCGGCGCGCGGCCCGTGCCGTTCAAGGCGTGCAAGCCGCCGTGCGCGGGATCGTGGATCATCGCCATCGCGCAGCCGCCGAGCGAGCTCGTGTGCGGTAGCGCCACGGTCAGAACCGCGGAGGCGCACACCATCGCATCGACGAGCGTCCCGCCGTCGTCCAGCACATCTTCCGCCGCGCGCGTGGCGAGATGGTGGCCCGTGACGACCGCGCGGCGGCGGCCGTACAGGCTCTTGGTGCGGCCGTTCGCGGGCATCAGCGGACGATCAGCAGCGCGGCCGCGGTGCCGATGAAAGCGCCGACGGTGCAGGCGATGAAGAGCTTCAACGGGAGGCGATGGAGGGCGAACGTGGGTGCTGGCCCCGGCAGCGCCCCAGGCCATGGCCACGACGGCGAAGAGGCCGAAGAGGCCGAAGGGGTCGAAGGCGACGACGAAGACGAGGCAGGCATCGCAGCCGCATCCGTCGACGCACGCGCCGCCTGCGGATCCAGCGCCCGCACGACATTGGCGAAGAACTCCTCCGAGAAGCGCCGCGCCGTGCTGTCGATCATGCGCGCGCCGAGTTGCGCGAGCCGCCCCTGGATCTCCGTGCCTGCTTCGTAGACGAGCAGCGTCCCCGCGGGAATGTCGCTCAGCTGCAGGCGCATGCTGCCGCTCGCACTTCCGGCCGCGCCCGCGCTGCCGCTTCCGCTCAGCACGTACGACTCGCCCTCGACGACCTCCGACATCGCCACCTGCGCCTTGAAGTTCGCGCGGATCGGCCCCACCGCGGACGTGAGCGCGATGTCGAGCTGGCCGTCGCCCAGGTCCCGCACCTCCCGGCAACCGGGAATGACCTGCTGCAGGAACACCGGATCGTTCAAGGCCTGCCACACCGCCGCGCGCGCGGCGGGCAGCGCTTTCGTTCCCTCGATGCGCATCAGATCCTCGCGATCTCGATGTTCGCGGGGCGCAGCCCCTGGTCGGCGATGCGCATGCGGTCGTTGAGGAACCGGATGCGGCCGAAGGCCCAGGTCACGAGCGGACGCATCACGTCCAGCTGCGTGGGCCACTGGCGCGTGAACCAGTCGTAGCGCACCGCCCAGGCCTGCGTGCGGTCGCTGATGAAGCGCACGTCGCGTTCCCACGCGGCGAGCGCCGCGGGCACGTCGTCGTTCGCGCGCAGGTAGTGCGCGAGCGCATAGGCGTTGATGAGCGTGAGGCCCGCGCCCTGGCCGAGCGTCGGCGGCAGTCCGTGCGCCGCGTCGCCGAGGATCGCGACGCGGCCGCGCGACCAGTGCGCGCAGTCGACGAGGCCGTAGTTGAATTGCGTCGCCTCGCTGCGGCCGAGCAGCGCCATCAGGCCGGCGAGCTTCGGGAAGCGCGCGGACCAGTCCGCGACGTCGAGCGGCAGCTTGCGCGCCACCGCATCCCGTTCGGGCGCGACCATGTACACGTAGGTGTGCTTCGGCCCGCTCGGCGTCACGCCGATGCGGCGGTTGCCGGACCAGTGCTCCACCGTCATCGGCTCGCGCGTGAACTCGCGCGACTCGACGAGGAAGCGGTCGATGATCGTGGGCAGCAGGCGGAACCGCGATGCGATGCCCATCGAGGTGCGGACCGCCGAATTCACGCCGTCCGCGCCGACCACGAGGTCGGCCTTCAGGGTTTCGCGGTTCGCGGTGACGAGCGTCCCGTCTGCCGTGGCGGACGCGACCGTCGAGCCCGTGACGATCTCGGCGCCGGCCGCGATGGCCGTGTCGCGCAGCGCCTCCACCACCGACTGGCGCGGAAACACATGCACGCGCGAGAGGCCGGCGAGCCTGCGCTCCTGCCGGATGCTGCCGTCGGCGAAGCGGATCTGCGCGCGCTCGAGCTCGAGGCCCTCGGGCCGCATGCGCTCGAACGCGCCGATGGCATCCAGCACCTCGATGCTGTTGTTCTTGATGTAGATGCCCGCGCCGATCTCGCGGATCGAATCGTGCCGCTCGTGGACGCGCACCTTCCAGCCGGCCTGCGCGAGCAGTGCGGCCATGGCGAGGCCGCCGATGCCGCCGCCTGCGATTTCCGCGGTCTTCATGGACGTTCGCCGCTCAGTGCAGTTCGACCACGGCTTCGAGCTCGATCGGCATGCCGAACGGCAGCGAGCAGAACCCCACGGCGGCGCGCGCATGCACGCCCGCTTCGCCGAAGATGGAGGTCAGCACGTCGGACGCGCCGTCCATCACTTCCGGCTGGCGTTCGAAGTCGGGCATGCAATTGACCATGCCCAGCACGCGCACGACGCGCTTGACGCGCGACAGGTCGCCGATCTCGGCCTTGAGCGACACGAGGGCGCTGATCATCGCGACGCGCGCGGCCTTCTTGCCTTCTTCCACGTCGTACTCGCGGCCGAGCTTGCCCTTGTGCGTCTGCTGGCCGCCGGCGAAGGTGCCGTGGCCCGCGATGAAGACCAGCTTGCCGGCGGTGCTGACAGCGCCGGTGTAGTTGCCCACGGGCTGGCGCTTGGCCGGCAGGTCGATGCCGAGCTCGGCGATGCGTTCTTCGGGCGTCTTGCCCTTGAGGCTCTGGAAGGCGGAGAGGGACATGGAAACTCCAGGAAAGAAAAAAAAAGGAAATCAGGACTTCGCGCGCTGCATGCCCACCTGCATGCCGGCGCCGGACGTGAGCAGCGCGTGGATGTGGAACCTGTCGCGCAGGGCTTCGAGGTCGAGCGCGACGAGCGCCGCGCGTTCGTCGTCGGCGAGCCTGAACGTCGCTGCATACGCCGCGGGGTCGGCGACGAAGCGCTTCGCGTCCTCGGGCCGCGTGCGCAGGCGCAGCACGGCCTCGACCAGCTGCCCGTGCTGCGCGGGCAGCGGCGGGTAGATCAACTCGTAAGGCTCGACCTCGGTCTCGAGGTTCCACGCGAGCGTGGCGTAGATGTGGTGCCAGGAAGGCTCGAGCTGGGAAGCGAAGGGCTTGCGGTCGCCGATGGCGCCGGCCAGGATCTGGATCGCGCGCAACTCCACGTTGCCCGTGCGGTCCATCTCGCGTTCGCTGAAGCCCATGAGATGCTGCAGGTCGCCGGCCTCGAGTCGCCGGAAGATCTCCTTGTCGGTCTCCAGGTCGGGGTGCGGATAGTGCTTCGTGCCGGGATAGTGCGAGAGGCCGCCGCTGGCGAGGAGCACCGCGCGCCGGCCGAGGTGGCACAGCGCGCGTTCGAGCGCCTGGCCGAAGGCGTGGCAGCGCGCGGCGCTCGGCTGCGGCGGCATGTAGGCGTTGACGAAGATCGGCGTCATGGGCGTCTCGCGCCCGAAGCCCATGAATTCGTAGGGGATGGTGAAGGCGGTCGGCAACTGCGCGCCGAGGGTGAACGCGAGGTCGAAGCCGAGCGCGCTCATCTCCGGCACGAGCGCGTAGCCGAGCTCGCTGTCGACCTTCCAGTCGCCGCGGTGCTTGTGCATGCCGTCGGCCGAGGCGCCCGCATGCACGCAGAAGGCGGGCACGCCGTGCGTGACGAAATGGTCGCCGTGGTCGTTGGAGATCACGACGATCGTGTCGGGCTCCTGCGCACGGAAGGCGGCGCCGATCTCGCCGAGCTTGGCCTTCACGCGCGCGACCTGTTCGAGGTCCTCGGTGTCGGGCAGCGACAGGAATTGCGGCGCGTGCGGAACCGCGGCGGCCGCGACGATGCCGGCGGGCTTTCGCTTCGTGCTCTTCATGCGCTTTCCTCCGCGGTCGCGGCCTGCAGCACCGCATCGACGATGCCCTGGTAGCCCGTGCAGCGGCAGATGTTGCCGGCGAGGGCTTCGCGAACATTGGCTTCGTTGACTTCGAGTCCGGAAGTAAGGAACTCGTGCGCGGCGACGAACATCCCCGGCGTGCAGTAGCCGCATTGCAGGGCATGGCAGCGCTTGAACGCGGCGCGCAGGCGCTCGGCGAGCGGATCGTTCAGGCCTTCGAGCGTGACGACTTCTGCGCCGGTGCAGGCGTGCGAGAGGGTGAGGCACGAGCGCACGATCCGCCCGTCGACCAGCACGTTGCAGGTGCCGCAGACGCCGTGTTCGCAGCCGAGGTGGACGGAAGTCGCGCCGGCTTCGCGCACGCAGTCGGCGAGGGACTGGCGGTGTTCGCCGTCGAGGGGCAGGCGGCGGCCGTTGAGGTGGAGGATGTGTTCCATCAGGGTCTCGTTTTCATTGCGCGCTCGGCCGCATCGGCGGCGACGGCCGCGTGCCGGCGGCGCTCGACGTCGGTGGCATCGGGCAAGGCATCGCGCAGCGAGGCGGTGGCGGCGTCGATCAGTTGCCTGCGCGTGGACGTGCCTTTCAGCAGCGACGCGAGGCCGGGCAGGGCGAAAGGCTTGTCGCCCGCCGCGCCCAGCCAGCATTCCCAGCCCCTGTGCGTTTCGAGGGCGAGGGCCGAGGACATCGCGTACTCGCCCGCACGATGCTGCAGCTTCGCGCGGCCCCAGCGGCGCAGCGCGCTCGTGCGTGGAAGGATCACGGCCGTCGCAAGCTCGTCGACGCTCTTGTCCGATTGCAGCGGACCCGTGATGAAGTCGCGCGCGGCCACGCGTCGCACGCCGCGCTTGCTGGCGAGCTCCACCTGCGCATCGAGCGCAAGGAAGGCCAGCGGCCAGTCGCCCTTGGGGTCGGCATGAACGAGGCTGCCGACCGCCGTGCCGCGAGTGCGGATCGGCCGGAACGCGATGCCATGCGCGTGCTCGCGCAGCAGCGAGCCCAGGGGTGAGGGTGCGATGCCATCGGCGAGCGTCTCCAGCTCCCAGTGGCGCACGAGCGCGCCGATGCGCAATTCGTCCCCGCTCGCCTCGACCTTGCTCAGCGAAGCGATGCGGTTGATGTCCAGCAGCACGTGCGGTCGGGCCATGCGATAGCGCAGCAGCGGCAGCAGGCTCTGCCCGCCGGCCAACACGCTCGCGTCGCTGCCGAGCGAGGCCAGCACGTCGAGCGCATGTTCCAGCGATTCGGCGGCGCGGAGTTCGAAGGGAGGCAGTTTCATGACGTGGCCTCCATCAGCTTCGCGAGCAGATCGTCGGGGCGGATCGGCGTCGCGTTCACGTGGATGCCGCGGTCCTTCAAGGCGATGCGCACCGCGTTCGCGATCGCCGCGGGCGGCGCGACGCAGCCGCCTTCGCCCATGCCCTTCATGCCGAACTCCGAGAAGGGCGAGGGCGTGCATTGGTGCACGATGTCGATGCGCGGAATCTCCACCGCGCTCGGCAGCGCATAGTCGCCGAAGGTGACGGAGACGGGCTGGCCGTCCTCGGTATAGCGCAGCTCCTCGTAGAGCGCCTGGCCGATGCCTTGCGCGACGCCGCCGCGGATCTGGCCGTCGAGCACGAGCGGATTCACCACCGTGCCGCAGTCCTCGACCACGAGGTAGCGCAGCACGCGAACGACGCCCGTGTCGGTATCGACCTCGACCTCGGCCGCGTGGACGCCGTACGAGAACGTGCCGGTTTCCACTTCGGGGCGATACAAGCCCTCGACCGACATGCCCGGCGGCACGTGCTTGGGCAGGCGATGCAGTTCGACCAGCGACAGGCGCGCGATCTCCTGCAGCGACAGCGTGCGGCCGTCCGGCGCGGCGAGCGCCGGGCCCTGCTGAACGAGGTCCGCGGCCGGGCATTCGAGAATCGATGCGGCGATCTCGCGCGCCTTGGCAACGAGCATGCGCGAGGCCGCGGCGACCGCGCCGCCGCCCATCACGATCGAGCGCGATGCCACCGTTCCCATGCCGTAGGGCGAGCGCCCCGTGTCTCCCTGGCGCACGCGAACCGAAGCGACAGGCACGCCCGTCAGCTCGGAGGCGATCTGCGCGTAGGTCGTGAAGTGGCCCTGTCCGTGATTGAGCGTGCCGACGTCGAAGGTCAGCGTCCCGTCCGGCGCCATCGTCGCGCGCGCGGCCTCGTGGCCGTAGACCAGCGTCGAGCCGCGGCGGTGCCATTCGACCGAGCCATGCGCCGCCTGTTCGACGTAGGTCGCGTAGCCGATGCCGCGCACGAAGCGCGCATCGCCCGCGGAAGGCCGCGGCTTCCATTCGGTGCGCACGTGATCCTGCGCCGCGCGCAGGGCCTGCGCGTAGTTGCCGGAGTCGTAGTAGAGGCCGGTCGCCGTCGTGTACGGAAACTGCTCGGGCGCGATCAGGTTGGCCGCGCGCACGTCCATCGGCGCCATGCCGAGCTCGTGCGCGATCTCGTCGACGATGCGTTCCATCGCGAAGCAGCCCGCCGGCCGGCCCACGCCTCGGAACGGACCGACCGGCGTCTTGTTCGTGTAGACGCTGATCGCCTCGAACCGGTAGTTGCGGATGTCGTAGGGGCCGAGCATGACGTTGGTCGCCATGTTCGCCTCGATCGCGCCGGTCGACGTGCGGCTCGAGTAAGCGCCGGAGTCGACGACCACCTTCGCGTGCAGCGCATGGATGCGGCCATCGTCGCCGAACCAGGCCGTGATCTCGTGATCGTGCTCGCGGCTGTGGTTCGCGGCGACGAAGTGTTCGTAGCGGTCTTCCGTCCAGCGATGCGCTTCGCCCGTGGCGAGCGTCATCGCGGCGACGACGAGTTCCTCCGGATAGAAATTGCTCTTCGCGCCGAAGCCGCCGCCGACGTCGGGGACGACGACGCGGATGTCGGACTCCGCGATGCCGACCAGGTGCTCCGCGAGGAAGCTGCGCAGCAGGTGAGGGCGCTGGTGCGAGATATGCACCACGAGCTCGCCGGATGCGGGATCGATGCGACAAAGGCAGCCGCGACCTTCGAGCGGCGAGGCGAGCACGCGCGCCATCGAGAAGCGGCGCGTGAGCGAGCGGCCCGCGAACGCGGCTTCGTCGCCGATCGTGCGGCCGAAGCGCATCACGATGTTCGACTGCAGGTTGTCGTGCAGGACCGGGCCGGGGTTTTCGACCTCGTTCCAGGCATTCATCACGGCGGGCAGCGGCTCGATGTCGGCGAAGATTTCCTCCGCCGCATCCTCGGCCTCCGCCCGCGTGGGCGCGGCGACGGCTGCGATGGCCTCGCCGGCGAAGCGCACGCGGTCGACGGCCAGCGGCGGCAGCGGCGCGCCGTTGAATTCCTTTCGCAGCAGCCGCGCCTCGATGGGCCGCACGAGATTCGCGATGCGCTTCGCATCCCACACGCGCGACGCGTCGAGCTGCGGCGGCAGCGTGAGGCCCGTGAGCCGGCCGTGCGGCACCGGGCTGCGCACGAACGCGACCTCGTGGCAGCGCACGGCGGGAATGTCGGCCACGAAGCACGCGCGGCCGCGCAGGTGGCGCTCGTCCTCCACGCGCTCGAGCGGCTGCCCGATCACGCGGAAGGTGGAATCGTCGCGGGCCATGGGCGCCTTACTCCACCTTCACCCGGGCGGTGCGGATGATGGAGCCCCACTTGCCCGAGTCCTGCCGCATGCGGTCGGTCACGTCCTGCGGCGTGCCGCCGAGGGGCACGAGGCCGATGTCGAGCAGGCGCTGGCGCACGTCGGGTTGCGCGAGCACGGCGTTGACTTCCTTGTTCAGGTTCGCGACCACGTCGTCCGGCGTGCCGGCCGGCGCCATCAGCACGAACCAGCTCGCGAGGTCGGGGCCGTCGATGCCGGCTTCCTTCAGCGTCGGCACGTCGGGCAGGCTGGGGAAGCGCTTGGGCGAGGCGATGGCGAGCACGCGCAGGCGGTTCGCCTGGATCTGGGGCAGGGCGGGGCCGTAGTTCTCGAAGCTGAAGTCCACCTGGCCTTGCGCGAGCGCCACCACGGCGGGGCCGCTGCCGCGCTGCGGCACGTGCGTCGCGTCGAAGCCGACATTGTTCCTGAACCATTCGGCCGCAAGGTGCAGCGTGCTGCCGGCGCCGGCCGAGGCGTAGTTGAGGGCGCCCTTCGACGCCTTGGCCATCGACACGAACTCGCGCGTGTTCTTCGCCTTCACGTTGGGGCCGACCATCAGGAAGGCGGGCACCTCGACCACGCCCGCCACGGGACGCAGCTCGCGCGAGGCGTCGTACTGGATGCGCGGATAGAGGTGGATGTTGTTGATGAGGGACGTGGTCCCCATCAGCAGCGTGTGGCCGTCGGGCCGCGCGTTGATGACGAAGCTGGTGCCGATCTGCGAATTCGCGCCGGCCTTGTTGTCGACGACCACGCTCGTCTTGAGCGACTGCGTGAGGCGCTCGGCCACGAGGCGCGCCGTGATGTCGGTCGCGCCGCCTGCGGCGAAGGGCACGACGATGGTGATGGGGCGACTGGCCTGGGCGTGCGCGACGCCGATGCCGAGGGCAAGCGTCGCCGCCGCAGCGGAAACGAGCGCGCGGCGCATCTTGCGGAAACGGTTGGAAGGAACGGGATCGAACACGGACAACATCGATTTACTCCAAGTTTCGGATAAAGTATACTTTATAAAAATGGCAAACGACAACGGCAACGACACTCGCAAGGCGGCCCTGTCTTCCACGGTCCGCGGGCTCGACGTCGACATGAGCGACGCGTCGAACCTGCATCTCGTGGCGCGCAAGGCGCCTGCACGAGACATGCCAACGCATGTCTACGACACGCTCTACGAGGCCATCCTCTCGGGCGTCATCGCGCCCGGCGAGCGGCTGATGGTCGACGAGGTCGCCGCGCATTTCGGCGTGAGCAAGATCCCCGTGCGCGAGGCGCTGAAGGCGCTCGCCGCGAGCGGCTGGGTGCAGATCCGCCCGCACCGCGGCACCTTCGTGCGGCCGCTCTCGTCGCAGGAGCTGCGCCAGGTCTTCGAGATGCGCCGCGTGCTCGAGCCCTACTGCGCGCGCCTGGCCGCCGGGCGCCGCACCGAGGAGCACGTGCGCGAGCTCAAGGCGCTGGTGAAGGAGGGCATGGAGGCGGTGCGCGATGGCGACGTCGTCCGCACCACCGCGGTGAACAGCCGCTTCCACAACGTGATGGCCGGGGCCGTGGCCAACGACCTGATCTTCGACACCGTCACCGGCCTCGAGGCGCGCATGCGGCGCTACTTCATCGCGGTCGACTGGAAGCAGCGCCGCGAATCGATGTCGCAGCACAAGGCGATCATGGAGGCGATTCGCGACGGCGACGGCGACGAGGCCGAGCGGCTCACGCTCGCGCACCTCGAGCACACCGAGGCGCTGGCCTTCAGTTCCGTCCGGCAGATCGCGGACGGCTAGGCGCTTGACAGGCTGGCCGCACTCCCGGATAAAGTATACGAGTCAAAGGATACCGCTACCCATGCTGCCCCCGTCACGCGCCCTGGCCTTCTCCGACATCCCCGTGGTGGACATCGCCGCGCTCGTGGGCGGCGACGAATCGAACATGGCGCGCACCGTCGACGCGCTGTCGCGTGCCTGCAGCGAGGTCGGATTCTTCTACGTGAGCAACCACGGGCTGCCCCGGGCCGCGCTCGACGAACTGGTGGCGCAGACGAAGGCGTTCTTCTCGCTGCCGCTCGCGCGGAAGGAGGAGGTGGCCATCGCCGACTCGCCGCAGTTCCGCGGCTACCTGCCGCTCAACTACAAGGGCACGGGCAACAAGGGCAACAACATCCAGGAGGGTTTCCTGGTCATGCCCGAGCGGCCGACGAACCCGCGGGCGCCGACGCACGGGCCGAACCGCTGGCCTTCCGCGCTGCCCGCGCTGAAGCCGGCGATGACGAACTATTTCGCGCACGCGAATACGCTGGCGAACCGGCTGCTGCGCGGCTTCTCGATGGCGCTCGGCATGGGGCCGGACGGACTCGCCAGCCGCTTCAGCGAGCCGATGACGCTGCTCAAGCTCAATCACTATCCGGCCCAGGACAAGCCCGAGCACGACCTCGACATCGGCGTGGTCGGCCACACCGATTCGGGCGGCTTCACCATCCTCTGGCAGGACGACGTGGGAGGGCTCGAGGTGCTGAACAAGGCGGGCGAGTGGGTCGTCGCGCCGCCCATTCCCGACACCTTCGTCATCAACGTGGGCGACATGATGCAGGCGTGGACCAACGGCCGCTTCGCGTCCACCCTGCACCGTGTCGTGAACCGCTACGGCACCGACCGCTATTCCATCCCGTTCTTCATGAACCCGAATTACGACGTGGTGGTGGAGCCGCTGCTGGGCGAGGCGCCCGCGGACTTCAAGCCCTTCGTGAGCGGCGAGTACACGCACGACATCTACAAGCGCATCTATCCGCAACGCAGTCCGCAACCCGCCTGAGGCAAGCGGCCCGATTCCTGCATAGCCTTTTCTTCACCACGTCCACCACGGAAGGTCCCACGCGATGAGAACCCTCGACATTCATGCCCTCGGCGAACGTCTCCTGAAGCAGCATCGCGACGGCGACATCTCGCGCCGCCGCCTGATGCAGGGCGTGGGCGGCCTGCTCGGCTACTACGCGACGCTGTGCGCGCCGTCCATCGCACGCGCGCAGGAGGCGGTGACGCTGCGCTACGACGCCTACGGCGGCGTGGGGCAGAAGTACTTCTCCGACAACGTGCTCACGCCGGTGGCCGCCAAGATCAAGGCGACGGTGAACCAGGGCTCCTTCGGCTCGCCCGAGGAGTTCCTCGCGAAGGTGCAGACCGCGAAACCCGGCGACTACAACTTCTTCGAATGCGCGCCGACGCTGTCGTACCTGCGCTTCACGAAGCTGGGCCTCGGTGCCGAACTCGACGAGGCCAAGATCCCGCGCCTGAAGGACGTGCTGCCGCAGGCGATCGCCGACTACAAGAAGGTGCACCCGGGCGGCCTGAGCGCCGTGCCGTACTACCTGAGCGTGGTCACCATCGCGTACAACACGACGCACATCTCGAAGGAAGACGCCGAGAAGGCCGGCGCCAACCTGCTGATCCGTCCCGACCTCAAGCAGCGCATCGCGGGCGAGGACAACTATCGCACCCGCATGTGGTACGCCGCGCTGCAGACCGGGCAGAACCCGAACAACATCACGGACCTCGAGCCGATCTGGGCGAAGATTCGCGAAAGCAAGAACCTGGTGCTCAAGTACTGGACGACGGCGGCCGAGCAGATGTCGCTGCTGGCCGGCGGCTCCGTGTGGGCGAGCGATGCGTGGGGCGTGCGCGTGTTCAACCTGCGCAAGAACGGCGCGCCCATCGGCTCGTTCCGCCCGCGCGGGCTCTACCAGGGCGTCGGCGGCATCTTCGCGCTGAAGGGCAGCCCGCTGAATGCGTACTACGAGATCGCGGACATGATGCTGCGCCCCGAGGTGCAGCAGTCCGCCGCCATCGAACTCGGCTTCCTGCCGGCCGTGCAGTCGACGCGGCTGCAGGTCACGCCGCAGCTGGCCGCGGTGCCGGGCTTCGACCCCACCGGCAAGTACGACGGCATCGTCAACATGGACTCGGAATACTGGGCGAACAACGCCGACCGCTGGTCGCGCGAGTACCGCCGCGTCCTGTCGCGCGCCTGAGCGAAAGGGTCGCCATGCTTCCGCTCTCGAGGCGACTCGCGTTCAGCGAGGTCCCGGTGATCGACATCGCGCCGCTCGCGGATTCTTCGCGAGGCGGCGATGCGCAGGCGACCGTCCGCGCGATCGAGCGCGCCTGCGCCGACGTCGGCTTCTTCTACGTGCAAGGTCACGGCGTGCCGCCCGCGCTCATGCAGGAAGTGCAGGACGTCGCGAAGAAGTTCTTCGACGGCGACGTCGAGCGCAAGATGGCCATCGCCATGGAGAACTCGCCTCAGTTCCGCGGCTACATGCCCATCCGCTACAAGGGCCGCGCGACCGAGGGCAAGAACATCCAGGAAGGCTTCGTGATGGGGTCCGAGCGCCCGCGCGGCGGCCACCGCCTCAACGGGCCGAACCAGTGGCCCGAAGGCATGGCCGAATTCCGCGTGGCGATGGAGAAGCTCTATGCCGAGTTCGAGCGCGTCTCGCGTCTGCTGCTCACGGGCTTTTCGCAGGCGCTGGGTCTGGAGGCCAACGCACTCGCGCCGATGTTCGCCTCGCGTGCGAACCTGCTGAAGATCAACCACTACCCGCCGCAGGAGCCGCCGAAGGATGCCGAACTGATCGGCGTGCGCGGCCATACCGACTGGGATGCGTTCACGATCCTCTGGCAGGACAACGTGGGCGGCCTCGAGGTGCTGAACAGGAACGACGAGTGGGTCGTCGTGCCGCCGGTGGAGAACTCGCTGGTCATCAACATCGGCGACCTGTTGCAGA
Source organism: Ramlibacter sp. (assembly GCF_050250995.1). GTDB lineage: Bacteria > Pseudomonadota > Gammaproteobacteria > Burkholderiales > Burkholderiaceae_C > Ramlibacter. The sequence continues at coordinate 40,995 of NZ_JBFWNP010000002.1, read as the reverse complement.
TCTGGAGCAACGGGCAGTTCTCCTCGACCTCGCACCGCGTGATCAACCGCTACGGGCTGGACCGCTATTCGATTCCGATGTTCGTCCATCCGGATTACGACGTCACCGTGCGCCCGCTCGTGGGCACCGTGGATGCGTCGTTCGAGCCCTTCCTCGCCGGCGATGCGCAATTGAATCGCCACCACGACATCTGGCCTCAACGCGAGGCCGCAGCGCTTTAAGGCGCGCCCCGCGAACTTCAAGGAGATCCGAATGACGCAAGCCGTCGCCGCCGAACCGTCTGCAACCGCGCAAGCTGGCGGCCCCGCGCCCGAAATTCGCCGCACGCGCATTGAAGGCCCCGACGTCTGGACGGCCGCATCCGTCGGCGGCAAGGAGGGTCTGAAGTACCCGCTGTCGGCGAAGCACCTCGCCGCCATCGACGCGCTGCTCGCCGCGACCCGGCACAAGCCGATCCAGGCCGTGACGCGCGCGGAGTTCAGCCACCCCGATCTCGACCCGATGCTCGCGGAAGTCTTCGACATCCTGCAGCACGGCCGCGGCGCGCTCGTCATCACCGGCATCACCCCGGAGAAGTACGACGCCGAGGCGATGGAGCGCATCTACTGGGGCTTCGGCACGCACTGGGGAGAGGCCATCGTGCAGAGCGCCAAGGGCGACCGCATCGGCCGCGTGCGCTTCGTCCCCGTCGGCCCGGACAATCCGACCAATCGCGCCTACCGCGGCAACGACGAGCTCACGCTGCATTCGGACTCCAACGAGATCGTCGGCCTGATGTGCGTGCAGAAGGCGGCCGAAGGCGGCTACAGCCGGCTCGTGAACGTCCTCGCGATCCACAACGACATTCTCGAAATGCGGCCCGAGCTGCTGGAGCCTCTGTACCGCGGCCTGCCGTATGCCACGCGCGAAGCGTCGGTGACGGGCAAGCCGGTCACGCCGCACAGCGTGCCCGTCTTCGGTTGCGTGGACGGACAGGTGAGCTGCCACTATGTGCGCGAGTTCATGACGCGCGCGGCCACGGTGCTCGGGATACCCTTCCCCGAAGACCTGAAGGAAGCGCTCGACTTCTTCGACCAGCGCGCGAAGGCGAACGCGGTCGAGTTCATGTTGGAGCCCGGCGAAATAATGATGGTGAACAACTTCACCACGCTGCATGCCCGCACGAACTTCAAGGACGGCCCGGGCAATGTGCGCGACCTGATGCGCCACTGGCTCAACGTGCCGAACGGCCGCCGGGTGATTCCGCCGCAGGATCGAAAGAACTACGCGTGACACGAAGCGCGACGCAATCGAATGGCTGAAGGCAAGGAACGCGCGCTCGGCAAGTCGTTCGCCATCCCCGGCGCGGTGGCGGTGCTGGGCTTCGTGTGGATACCGCTGCTGATCATCGGCGCGTATTCCTTCTTCGAGTCGACCAACGGGGCGGCGGTGAGCGGCAAGCCGTCGCTCGTCACCTGGAAGGAAGTCTTCGCGGACGACTTCTATTTCTCGGTGCTGCTGCACACGCTCAAGACGGCGGCGATCTGCGTCGCGATCTGCGTCGTGGTGGGCTATCCGGCGGCGCTTGCCATCGCGTCGACGAAAGGCTGGACCCGCGGCCTGCTGCTCGGCACGCTGGTCGTGCCGTTCTGGATCAGCTACGTCGTGCGCATGATGGCGTGGACCGAGGTGCTGGCCGAGTTCGGTCTTCTCAATCGCATCCTGCTGTGGGCCGGCTGGATCGACAAGCCGCTGAAACTCCTCTACACCGATTTCGCGGTGGTCCTCGGTCTGACCTACTGGTTGCTGCCCTTCATGATCATCAATATCTTCGTGGGGCTGGAGTCGCTCGACCGCAACATCGAGCGCGCCGCGCGCACGCTGGGCGCGAGCGCATGGTCGGCGTTCTGGACGGTGACGTTCCCCCTGTCGCTGCCGGGCCTGGCCGCGGGCTCGCTGATCTGCACCATCCTCGCGTCGAGCGCCTACATCACGCCGATGCTGCTGGGCGGACCCAAGTCCGCGTATTTCGGTCTGCTGATCTACGAATCGCTCATCATGCAGCTCAACTGGCCGCTCGGCGCGGCGCTCGCCATCCTGTTCTTCGGCGTGATCGCGCTGGCCATCGGCATCTTCAGCCGCTTCGTCGGGTTCGACAAGCTGCTGCGCAAGGGGACGGCATGAAGGCGCGCCGATGGTTGCTGCGAGGGCTCATGGTGCTGGCGCTCGCGCCGGTGGTCGTGTTCATGCTGCTGCCGATCTTCTCGTTCATGCTGCTGTCGTTCAACCCGTCCCCCAACGGCGGCTATCCGATGACGGGTTTCACGACGAAGTGGTACACCGAGCTCGTGAACGACCGGGCGATCCTGCAGTCGCTGCGCACCTCCTTGCTGCTGGGCGTGGTGTCGGGCATCTTCTCCACGATCTTCGGCGCGCTCGCGGCGTATTCGCTGCGCCGCTACTGGCGCCGGGGCGCTGGCACGATGGGCACGCTGTTCGCCGCGCCGCTGATCATTCCGCACGTCATCATCGGCGTGGGCGTGCTGCTGCTGTTCGGCGCCATCGGCGCGTCCAAGAGCTTCACGCTGCTCGTCTGCGGCCACGTCGCGCTGACGCTGCCCTACGTGTTCACCACGATGGCGGCGCGCTTCGCACGCATGCCCAAGGAATACGAGGAAGCCGCGCGCAGCCTCGGCGCTTCGCAGCTGCGTTCCGTCCTGCACATCGTGCTGCCCATCAGCCTGCCGGCGGTGGCCGTCAGCGCCGTGTTCGCCTTCGCCATGTCCTTCGATGAAGTCACCGCCACGATGTTCTGGAAACCCGCCAACACCGAAACCATCCAGACGCAGATTCTCGCGATGCAGCAGTTCTCCCTCACGCCCGTCGTCAACGCGCTCGCGACCGTCCTGATCCTCCTCACCCTGCTGTTCCCGCTGGTCGGGTGGCTGCTGAAGAAGCGCTTCGCGAAGGGGATGGGCGAATGAGCGGCGAGAACGCAGCGGTTTCGGTGCGCGGCGTCGCCAAGCACTTCGGCAAGTCGGTCGCGGTCCACGAGGTCTCGTTCGACATCGCGCCGGGCGAGTTCGTTTCCCTGCTCGGCCCGTCGGGCTGCGGCAAGACAACGACGCTGCGCATGATCGCGGGCCTCGAGGATGCGACGGCCGGGGACATCCGCATCGACGGCGTGCGCGTCAACGATGTGCCGATCCACAAGCGCAACATCGGCATGGTGTTCCAGAACCTCGCGCTGTTTCCGCACAAGACCGTGCGCGACAACGTGGCGTACGGTCTCCAGTTCCGCAGCGTTTCGCGCGAGCAGGTGAAGGCCCGGGTCGATGCCGCGCTGGCGATGGTGAAGCTGCCGCACCTGGCCGACCGTTTTCCGTCGCAGCTGTCGGGCGGCCAGCAGCAGCGCGTGGCGATCGCGCGCGCCATCGTGATCGAGCCTTCGTTGTTGCTGCTCGACGAGCCCCTGTCCGCGCTGGACGCGGGCCTGCGCGAGGAGATGCGCGGCGAACTGCGCCGCATCCAGCGTGCATTGAAGATCCCGACGCTGTTCGTCACGCACGACCAGGCCGAGGCGCTTTCCATGTCGGACAAGGTCATCGTGATGAACGCCGGCCGCATGGAGCAGGAAGGCACGCCGCACGCGATCTTCAGCGCGCCGGCCTCGGCCTTCGTCGCGCAGTTCTTCGGCGACGTGAACGAGATCGCGGGCCGTGCCTCCGGCGAGGCGGGGACTTCCACGATCGCGGATGCGGAAAGCGGCCGCCTGTTCGCGGTGCGCTCGCCGGGCATGGCGGGAATGGCCGGTAACGACGCCGACGTTCACGCGCGCATCCGCGCGGACCGCCTGAGCCTGCGCCCTGGCGCCGCGCCCGACGCCATCGACGGCGTCGACTGGCATCCCGGCACGATCATCGCGGCGGAGTACCTCGGCGTCCTCGCCAAGTACACCGTGCAGGTGGGCAAGAAGGAGTTTCGCGTGATGGAGCCGCTCGCGGGCGCTCAGTGTCATCCGCTGGGCACGTCGGTCCACGTGGGGTTTCCCACGGCGGGCTGGGTGGTCGATGGCGGATTGCGATAGGGTAGAGTCATGTCGACCCCCACGCTTGTCACTTCGTGTACTGCGCTGCCCCCCGAGGGGGCTTCAGCCGCCTTGAGGCGGCTCTGCGGAGGCTGAATGGAAATCAGAAGCTCCGACCTCAACAACGCCGAGATGTACAAGCTGCTCACGGGCGTCGTCGTGCCGCGCCCCATCGCGTGGATCACGACGATGTCCGAAGCGGGCGTCGTCAACCTCGCGCCCTTCAGCGCCTTCACCTATGTGTGTTCCCGCCCGCCGATGCTGGGCTTCAACTGCGGCCAGCGCACGCCGGGCGTGCGCAAGGACACCGCGCGCAACATCTTCGCCAATCGCGAGTACGTGGTGCATGTGGTCGACAACAGCCTGCTGCACGTCATGCACGAGAGCTCGGAGGAACATCCGCCGGAGGTGAGCGAGCCCGACCTGCTGGGCCTCGAATACATCCCCTCGGTGCATGTGAAGGTGCCGCGCCTCGTCGCGCCGCGCGTGGCGATGGAGTGCCGCTTCCACGATTCGATGCGCCTCGGCGAGCGCGCGGAGTTCATCGTCGGCGAAGTGGTGCTGTTCCATGTGCGCGACGACATCATCGTCAACGGCAAGATCGAGACCGAGAAGCTCGACCCGGTGGCGCGGCTCGGCGGGCCGCGCTACGCGACGCTGGGCCCGGTGCAGACGCTGCGCGTCATCGAGCAGTCGGCGCAGAAGACGCCGAATCGAACGGCCTGATCGAGCGAGGCGGCCTGCCGGTCCCGCGTGTGTCAATCGATCGATGCGATGGCAGCGCCCGCGGCGAGGAGCGATCCGCTCGCGACTCGCCGCGTGAGTCTTCCGGCGCGGTGGGCATTGATTTCCATTTCCATCTTCATGCATTCGACGATGGCGATCGGGTCGCCGGCCGCGACGAGCGCGCTTTCGTCGACTTTCCAGCTGTGGAGCTTGCCGGCGGCGGGGACGGTGACGTCGACCGACTGCGCTTGCGCCTCTCGGGAATGAGGTGCGGGCGATGCGCCTGTCGAGTTCAGGACTTGCAGGAGTTCCATGGGCAGACCCATGCGAACGACGCGCCCGTCGATTTCCACCAGGAATCTTTTCAGTGCCATCGCGACCGGCGGTGCGGGCCGCTTCGCGGGCTCGAAGTCCTGCTGCATCTCGGTCTCGATCCAGCGCGTGTGAACCTGGAATCCGTCCTCGCCTGCGAAGTCCGGATGCTCGACGACCGCGCGATGGAAGGGCAGCACGGTCGGCACGCCTTCGATGCGCAGTTCGCGAAGCGCGCGGCGCGCGCGGGCCAGCGCTTCGCCGCGCGTCGCACCATGCACGACGAGCTTCGCAACGAGCGAGTCGAAGTGACCCGGAACGACGCTGCCGCTCTCGACGCCGGAATCGACACGCACGCCCGGACCCGAAGGCGCGGCGAACTCGACGACAGTCCCGGGTGAGGGCAAAAAGCCGCGCCCCACGTCCTCCGCATTGATGCGGAACTCGATGGCATGCCCGCGCGGGGAAGGCGTTGCGGTCAGCGAAAGCGGCAGCCCCTCGGCCACGCGAAGCTGCTCGACGACCAGGTCGATGCCGAACACCTGCTCCGTCACCGGATGCTCGACCTGCAGTCGCGTGTTGACCTCCAGGAAGGAGACCTCGCCCGTGGCGCTGACCAGGAATTCCACGGTGCCCGCGCCCACGTAGCCCACGGAGGCGCAGATGCGCCGCGCCGCGCACTCGATCCGCTCGCGCTGCGCATCCGAGAGGAAGGGGGCCGGCGCTTCTTCGACCAGCTTCTGGTTGCGCCGCTGCAGCGAACAGTCTCGCGTGCCGAGCACCAGCACGTGGCCGTGCGTGTCGGCGATGACTTGTGCCTCGACGTGCCGGGGCCGGTCGAGGAATTTCTCGACGAAGCATTCGCCGCGCCCAAAGGCCGCGGTCGCCTCGCGCACGGCCGAGTCGTAGAGCTCGGGCAATTCTTCGATGTTGCGTGCGACGCGGATGCCGCGGCCGCCGCCGCCGAAGGCCGCCTTGATCGCGATGGGCAAGCCATGCTCCTGCGCGAACGCCACGGCTTCATCGGCCCCTTTCACGGGGTCGGGCGTTCCGGGCGCGAGCGGCGCGCCCACTGCGGCCGCAGCCGCGCGCGCTTTCACCTTGTCGCCCAGCAACTCGATGACGTTCGCCGGAGGACCGATCCAGGCCAGGCCCGCATCGACGACCGCGCGCGCGAACGCCGCGTTCTCCGAGAGGAAGCCGTAGCCGGGATGGACCGCGTCCGCGCCGCTGCGCCTGGCAATCGCGATGAGCTTGGCGATGTCGAGGTAGGTGTCCGCCGCCGGCTCTCCCTCCAGCGACCAGGCTTCGTCCGCCATGCGCACGTGCAGGGCGCCGACGTCGGCGTCGGCATACACCGCGACGGAGCGCACACCATGGTCGGCACAGGCGCGCGCGATGCGGACGGCGATCTCGCCGCGATTGGCGATCAGGACTTTCTTCATGTTTTCGGGAGGGGGCGGAAACGCACGCGCGAGCCGGGGGGCAGTTGCGCGGCAAGGTCGAGGTGATGGCTGGCGATGCCGGCGATCGCCGGGTAGCCGCCCGTGAGCGGATGATCGGCCATGAAGATCACGGGCTGGCCGCTGGGCGGCACCTGGATCGAGCCGCGCATGACGCCTTCGCTCGGCAATTCCGCCTGCGCGGTGGCGTCGTTTCGCTTCAGGGGCTCCGCGCCCCGCAGGCGCAATCCGACGCGACTCGATTCGTGCGTGACGTCCCACGCCTGGCCGCGGAAGAGCGCCATCGCGTCTGCGGAGAACCAGTCGTCGCGCGGGCCGAGGACGACGTCGAGCGTCATGGTCTCGCCGCTGCGCGGAACAGGCGGGGACGCCATGTCGGGTGTTGCGACGATGTGTGCGGCTCTCGACTTATGCACGTGCAGGCGATCGCCGGGCCTGATAGCGAGAGGTCCGATGCCGGCGAGCGTGTCGGTGGCGCAGCTGCCGAGAACACGCGGTGCGTCGAAGCTGCCGCGCACGGCGAGGTAGGCGCGCGCGCCGGCTTGCGGCGACTTCAAGCGGACGATGTCCCCCGCGCAGACGGCAAATGGCATGCCACGCGCGAGCGACTCGACGAATCCGTCGGCACGATGCAGTTCGATGACCGCGTCGGCTCCAGCGAGCGCGAGCACGGCGTCGCGCAAGGCAACGAGTTCGAGGCCGCCGCCGAACAGTTCGAGCACCGTGCAATCGATCTCGTTGCCCACAAGACGGTTGGCGGTTCGCAGCGACTGTCGGTCCATCGCCCCCGAGCGGGAAACGCCTTGTCCGGCAAGGCCCGGGCGGCCGAGGTCCTGGAACAGTGTCTGCAGGCCGGCCTTTCGAACCTCGAATGCGGGTTCGCCTTGCGGCGCCGGCATGTCGAGGAACGAAGCGGTTTTGATCGAGTCGAGCGAAGCCTCGTCCACCGCCACGAATTGCACGCGATCCCCGGGCTGTAGCAGCGCGGGTCGCTCGCGTGCGAGGTCCCACATCGCAAGCCCCGTCGTTCCGAGGAGTTGCCATCCACCCGGGCTCGAACGCGGATAGATGCCGCTGAAAGGTCCCGCGAGGCCGACGGAACCCGCGGGCACGCGCGTGCGCGGCACCGCCCGACGCGGCACGTGCAGCCGCGCGTCGCCGCCCGTGAGATAGGCGAAGCCCGGCGCGAAGCCGGTGAAGGCGACGCGGTACTCGGCGCCTGTGTGCAGATCGATCACCTCTTGCCGCGAAAGTCCGGCGATCCGCGCGACCTCGTCGAGATCCTCGCCGTCATAGCGCACCGGCACCTTGACGACTCGGCCGCTGCCTTGCGAGCGTGCGCCCGCGCGAATGCGGCCCAGCGACTCCTTCACTTCGGCAAGGGTACGGGCGCTGCTCGCCTTCACCAGCAGGGTCCGCGCCCCCGGGATCAGCTCCTCGACACCGGCAATCGGATTCGCCTGCAACTGGTCGAGAACCGACAGCGTCCGCGAAAGATCGTCGAGTTCCAGCAGCACGGCGTCGAGGTTGACCGGCAGGATGCGCACTACGCGAGCGCTTCTTCGGACGCCAGGCGCTTGCCGCAGGCTTCGCCGAGCAGCGTGGTGCGGAACAGGCGGCGCGGCGTGGCCATGTCGTAGTCCGTCAGCGCGAGGTGGTTGGTGCAGCGGTTGTCCCACGCAATGAGGTCACCCACCTGCCAGCGATGGCGGTAGCAGAACTCCGGCCTGGCCGAGTGCGTGAAGAGGTAGTTCAGCAAGGGCTGGGACTCCTCGCGGCGCATGCCGACGATGTCGCTCGTGACCATTTCGCTGATGTACAGCGCCTTGCGGCCCGTCTCCGGATGCACGCGCACCATGGGCTGCATCACCGGCGGCGTGTTGACGCGCATTTCGTCCATGTCCCTGCGGCCTTCGTTGACCTTGGAGAACGTGATGTCGTGCACCGCCCAGAGCTTGTCGACGACCGACTTCATGGTGGCCGACAGCGTCTCGTACGCCAGGTACTGGTTGCTCCACATCGTGTCGCCGCCCACCGGAGGGATCACCTCGCAGCGCAGCAGCGAAGCGCGCGCGGGGTAGAGCGTATGCGAGAGGTCGGAGTGCCACTGCTGGCCCACCGCCTGCTTGCGGCCGAGGACTTCCTGGTTGGTCACGGGCAGGATCTCATGCTGCTCCGGATGGCGCAGCCGCGGCAGCGCGGCGTGATCGTCGAGCTGGCCGAAGCGGCGGCTGAACTCGATGTGCGTCGCGTGATCGAGCTTCTGGCCGCGGAACAGCAGGATCTGGTGCTTGCGCCACGCATCCTCGATCTCGCGGAACGTCGCGTCGTCGATGGGGGCGGACAGGTTCACGCCGACGATCTCGGCGCCGAGGCCGGCGGACAGTTGTCTCAGTTCGATGCTCATGTTTGTCTCTCTGTCGTTTTGCGGCGCAGGTCAGTCCAGCTTGGCGCCGCTGACTTTGACGATGTGGTTCCAGCGCTTGATCTCGGCGTCGACAAATGAGCGGTATTGCGCAGGCGTCATCGCGGTGGCTTCGATGCCGGCTTCGGCCATCTGCTTCTGGGTTGCGGGATCGTTCAGTGCGGCAGTCGTCGCCTTCGAGAAGTAGTCGACGACGGAGGCGGGCGTCTTCGCCGGCGCCGAGAGGCCGTACCAGGAGCCGATCACGAAGTCGGACACGCCGACTTCCTGCATGGTGGGCACGTTCGGCAGCAGCTGCGCGCGCTTCGCGCCGGTCATCGCCAGCGCGCGCAGCTTGCCCGACTGGATGTGCGGCAGCGCGCCGGTGAGGTTCTCGAACATGAAGTTCGTCTGGCCGCCGAGCAGGGCGATCATGGCGGGACCCGATCCCTTGAACGGGATGTTCTGCGCGGCAATGCCCATGCGCGCCTTGAACAGCTCGGACGTGAGATGCGTCGTCGTGCCGTTGCCGGCCGAGCCGAAGTTCAGCATCGCGCCCGGTTTCTTCGCCACCGCCATGAATTCGGCGAAGGTCTTCACCGGCGAATCGGAAGGGACGACCAGCACGTTGGGAAAGCTGCCGAAGAACGCGATGTGCTCGAAGTCGCTCATCACGTCGTAGGGAAGCCTCGGGTACAGGCTCGGCGCGACGCCTTGCGATGCGACGTTGGACAGCAGCAGGCCGTAGCCGTCGGGCGCCGACTTCGCGACGCGGTCGGAGCCGATCGTGCCGCCCGCGCCGGTGACGCTCTCGACGAAGAGGTTGGCGCCGGAGAACTGCGCGATCTTCGCGGCGAAAAGGCGTGCCGTCATGTCCGCCGAGCCACCGGGTGCGAAGGGATTGACCAGGCGCACGGCCTTCGTCGGGAAAGCCTGGGCAAAGGAGATGCGCGGGAGCGTGGTGGCGGCAGCGAGGGCGGAGGTGGCGCCGGCCCATGCGAGCAGGCGGCGGCGGCTGAGGGAGAGGGAAGTCATTCGAAGCTCCTGCGGGGTTCAGGCGGTGACGCCAAAAGTCTTTTCGATGCGCGTGATCTCGTCGAAGCCGGTGAGCCGGTTGCAATCGGCCCACGTCGCCATCGCTTCCTTCGCATGGCTGCGCGTGTCCGCCTTGTTCTCGCGGATCACCTGCAGCGTGCGGCGCATCGCGTGGATCTTGGACATGGTGAGCGCGAGCGGGAGGATCACCATCTTCACGCCCATCTCCTCCAGCCGGTCGGACGGCACCATGGCCATGGTGAACGATTCCGAGTTCAGGTGGGCGACCGGCCCGGCGGCGCGGCGCACGTACTCGGCCAGCTCGGCTTCGTCGTAGGGACCCATCGTCATGAGCAGGTCGGCCCCGGCGTCGCGATACGCGGCCATGCGGTCCAGCGCGGCGTTCATGCCTTCGCTGGACCACACGTCGGTGCGCGCGATGATCGTGAAATTCTCGTCGGTGCGCGCATCGAGGAATGCCTTGATCTTGCCCACCATCTCGGCCACGGGCACCACGCCGCGTCCCTTCATGGAGCCGCATTTCTTGGGCATGGTCTGGTCTTCCAGCTGGATGCACGCGACGCCGGCCCGCTCGAATTCGCGGGTCATGCGCGTCACGTTCACGACGTTGCCGTAGCCGGCGTCGGCGTCCGAGATGAGCGGCAGCGAGGTCGCCTCGTCGATCTCGGCGGCGCGGCGGGCCATCTCCGGCAGGGTGAGCAGGCCGACGTCCGGCTTGCCGCAGGTCGTCTCGACCGCGTAGCCCGACATGTAGCAGGCTTCGAAACCCGCCTCCTCGATGAGCAGCGCGCCCAGCGCATCGCCCGTGCCGGGTGCGACGATGATGCCCGGCTGTCCCAGCCGTTCCCGCAGGCGGCGGCGCTTGTCCGTGGAAGTCGTCGTCATGTGCTTTCTGTTCCTCTTGCGGTGTCGATGCCTGATTACACGCAGGACCTTTGATTCAGATCAATCTGATATTCTTTGACGTTTATCAGCCGTAGGCTATGAATATCAAGTATCGCCAGCTCAAGGCGTTCTCGCTCGCGGCGCAGACGCAGTCGTTCACGCGCGCGGCGGATGCGATGGCCGTGACACAGGCCTCGTTCTCCACGCTCATCAAGGAACTCGAGCACGACCTCGGCGTCGTGCTCTTCGAACGCACCACCCGGCGATGCACGCTCACCGACGCGGGACGCGTGCTGGCGGACACGCTCCGTTCGCCGCTGGAGCACCTGGAGAGCGTCTACGCGCACATGAAGGAAATCGGCGCGGGAAAGCGCGGACGGCTCGTCGTGGCGGCGCTGCCATCGATGTCGTTCGACCTCGTGCCGCGCGTGCTCGCGGGCTTTCGCGCGGCGCTGCCCGGCGTGGAGGTGGTGCTTCGCGAGCGCATGAACGAAGAGGTGTTCGACGCCGTGAAGGCCCGCGAGGCCGAACTCGGACTGGGCTGCCTGCTGCGCCCCGATCCCGAACTCGAATGGGTGCCGCTGGGCAGCGACCAGCTGCTCGCGATCGTGCCGGCACATCACGCACTCGCGGGTCCGGGCGTCACGTGGCGGCAGCTGGAAAACTTTCCGATGATCATGATGGGGCGGGGCTCGGCCGAACGCGCGCTGCTCGCGAGCAACCTGCGTCTGAAGGCCGCGTTCGACGTCGAGTACGTCGCGACCGCGGTGGCGATGGTTCGCGAGGGACTGGGCATCACCACGCTGCCTTCGAGCCTGATCGGCGGTCTCAACATGCAGGGGCTGAAGACGGTGCCGATTGCCGGGGCCCTCGCGAAGCGCGCGCTCGGCGTGGCCTACCGCAAAGGGTCGCACCTGTCGAGCATTGCGGCCGCATTCGTCGAGCAACTCGCGAATCCCGCAGCCCGGCGTGCATCCAAAACGCGTGACGCGATGCAATGATCCGCTCGACCGTAGTTACAACTTCGCACAAGTGGGCCCCGGATCCGACCCCACGGGGTTGTCGCTCGTCCGTATCGTCCGCTTGCCGGCCTTCGGATTTCTCGGACGGCGGCAACAAATCAGGGAGCTTCCATGTCGTATCGACCGTCCGGCCGCTGGCCGGCTCTGGCCTTCGTCACCCTTTTCCTGGCCGCATGCGGCGGCGGCGGCGACGATTCGCCGGCCCCCGTCAGCCCGACCCCTCCCACGCCCGTCGCCGTCGGCGACACCGTGGCGCTCACGGCCACCGGCCGGCTCGTGTCCTTCAACCGTGCGGCGCCCGCCACGCGCGTCGGCAGCATCGCCCTGAGTGGTCTGGGCACCGGCGAATCGCTGGTCGGCATCGACGTGCGGCCCGCGGACGGCATGCTGTACGGCCTGAGCAATGCCGGGACGATCTATCAGCTCGATGCGTCCACGGGCGTGGCCACGCGCAAGTCCGCGCTGCGCGCCGCGGCGGGCGACGACAACCCCTATGCGGCGCTTCTCGGCGGCAGCTTCGCCGTGGACTTCAACCCCGTGGCCGATCGGCTGCGCGTGGTGAGCAACACGGGGCAGAACCTGCGCATCAACGTCGACACCGGCGACGCGATCACCGATGGCGCGATCAATCCCGTCACGGCGGCGGTCTCGGCCGCCGGCTACACGAACTCGTTCGCCGGTACGACGACGACGCAGCTCTACGTGCTGGACACGGGCTCCGGCCGCCTGCAGCTGCAGGACCCGCCGAACAACGGCACGCTGAATGCCGGCGTCGGACTCGGCGTCACCTCGAACCAGGTCAATGGTTTCGACATCGACGCGCGCACCAACGTCGGCTACGCCGCGATGCGCGTCGGCACGGAGAACGTGCTGTACAGCATCAACCTCGCCGCCACCGATGCGGCCGCGACGCGCATCGGCGCGATCGGCGAGGGCGATGCCATCGTGGGCCTGGCGCTCGCGGCAACCGCCGCGCCGCGCGTTCTCGCGCTCGCCAACGACAACCGCCTGCACACGATCGATCCGCGCCAGCCCGGCACGATCTCGAGTACCACGCTCGTCACCGGCCTCGCCGCGGGCGAAACGCTGGTCGGCATCGACGTGCGGCCGCGCGACGGAGTGCTGTGGGGCCTGTCGAACACGGCGCGTCTCTACACGATCGACACGGCGACGGGCGCCGCGACCTTCCGCGCCGCGCTGGCCGCCGACCCGAGCGACACCACGCTGCCCTACGCCGGGCTCACGGGCCTCGTCACCGCGGTGGACTTCAACCCGGCCGCCGACCGCCTGCGCGTCATCACCAGCGATGGGCAGAACCTGCGCATCGTCGTCGAGACCGCGACCGCCAACGGCGTGACCGTGACCGCGGGCCACACGACCACCGACGGCGCGATCAATCGTGCGAGCGGCGCGGCGTCGGTCGTGGCGGGCGCCTACACGAACAGTTTCGCGGGCACGGCGACGACCTCGCTCTACGACATCGAGCAGAACACCGACCAGCTCGCGCTGCAGAACCCGCCGAACAACGGCACGCTCGTGGACGTGGGCGCCCTCGGCTTGAACGTGTCCGGCGCGACGGCCTTCGACATCGGCGGCGGCGCCAATGGCGTGGCCCTCGCGGCGGCGCGCACCGGGGGCAGCGGTCCGTTCACGCTCTACAACGTGAACCTGACGACGGGCGTGCTGGCCGCCATCGCGCCGATCGGCGGGGCCACGGGACCGGCGAACCTGATCGACCTGGCGATCCGGTTCTAGGCGATTCGCGCGGGCGCGGGATCGGCGCCCGCGCCCCGCAGCAGCCGCAAGCCGTTGCCCACCACCAGCAGGCTCGCGCCCATGTCGGCGAACACCGCCATCCACATCGTGGCGGAGCCGAACACGGCCAGCACCAGGAACACGGCCTTGATGCCCAGCGCCAGCGCGATGTTCTGCCACAGCACGGCGTGCGTGCGGCGCGACAAGCGCACCGTCTCGGCGACGCGCTGGAGCTTGTCGTTCATGATGACCACGTCGGCGGCTTCCATCGCGACGTCGGTTCCCGCGGCGCCCATCGCGAAGCCGATGTCGGCCCGGGCCAGCGCGGGCGCGTCGTTGATGCCGTCGCCCGCCATGCCGGTGGGTCCGTAGCGGCGCTGCAGTTCGCCGATGGCCGCGAGTTTGCCCTCGGGCAGCAGGTCGCCGCGCGCATCCGCGATGCCGGCCTGCGCGGCGATGGCCTGCGCCGTCGCGAGGTTGTCGCCGGTGAGCATGACGGGCGCGACGCCCAGCGCCTTCAGTTCCTCGATGGCCTGCCGGGAACCATCCTTCATCGTGTCGGCCACCGCGAAGATCCCCACCACGCGGCCGTCGCGCGCCACCAGGGTGACCGTGCGCCCCTGCCGTTCGTGCGTGCGGAGTTCGGCTTCGAGCTCGTCGCCGCACAGGCCCAGCTCATGCATCGCGCGGTGGTTGCCCAGCAGCAGTTCGCCCCCGGCCACGCGTCCCTTGACACCGCGGCCGGGCAGCGCCGTGAAGTCCTCGACCTCGGCGCGCTCGCCTTCGCCGTCGAGACCCGCGACGATGGCCCGCGAGACGGGGTGGTCCGAGCGGCTGGCCAGGCTCGCGGACCAGAGCCGCGCATCGGGCTCGTTCGCGCCGTTCCAGGTGCGCCACGCCACGAGCTTCGGCTTGCCTTCGGTGATGGTCCCGGTCTTGTCCAGCGCGATGGCCTTCAGGCGGCGCGCCGACTCCAGGTAGACGCCGCCCTTGATGAGGATGCCGCGCCGCGCGGCCGCCGCGAGCCCGCTCACCACCGTGACGGGCGTCGAGATCACGAGCGCGCACGGGCAGGCGATGACCAGCAGGACGAGCGCCTTGTAGATCGCTTCGAGCCAGGGGATGCCCATCAGGAAGGGCGCGAGCACGGCGACCGCGACGGCGATGGCGAACACGGCGGGCGTGTAGATCGCGGCGAAGCGGTCCACGAAGCGCTGCGTGGGCGCACGCTTGCCCTGCGCCTGCTCCACCGCGTGGATGATGCGGTCGAGCGTCGTGTTGCCCGCGGCGGCCGTCACGCGAAATTCGAGTTCGCCGGTCTCGTTGATGGTCCCCGCGAACACCGCGTCGCCGGCGCGCTTGTCGACGGGGATGCTTTCGCCCGTCACGGGCGATTGGTCGATGGCGCCGTTGCCGCGCGTGACCACGCCGTCGAGCGGCACGCGCTCGCCGGGACGGATGCGCACGGCAGCCCCCATCGCGACCTGAGCAACAGGCGTCGCCTGCCAGCTTCCGTCGGCCTGCTGTACCAGCGCTTCCTCGGGCGCAAGGGCGAGCAGGCCCTGGATCGCGTTGCGCGCCCGGTCCACCGCGCGCGCCTCGATCAGCTCGGCAATGGCATACAGCGCCATCACCATCGCGGCTTCGGGCCACTGCCCGATCACGAAGGCGCCCGTCACGGCGACGGCCATCAGCGCGTTGATGTTGAGCTTGCCGCGCAGCAGCGACGCCATGCCGTTCTTGTAGACGTCGAGTCCGGCCATCCAGATCGCGGCCGCCGCGAGGGCCATCCCCAGGAGCTTCCAGCCGAGGCTCTCCGGCAGGAAGTAGCCGGCGGCTTCCGCCGCGATGGCGAGGCCGAGCGCGATGCCCATGCGGGCGAAGCCGCCCTCGATGGCGTGGTCGTGGTCGTGTCCGTGGCCGTCGTGATGATCGTGATGATCGCGACCGTCTTCGCTGCGATGGGCGCCGTGGGCGTGACCGTGTTCGTGGGCCTGCGGGCCGGGGGGAACGACCTGGCAGCAGTCGGCCGGCGCCGGAGTTTTCTCGTTCATGTCCCCATTGGAAACCCTGACGCAGGGTCAAGGTCAAGAACGGGGGGAATCGAGGAGGAATTACTCGCGGTCGCGAACCGCATCACGCCGCCAGGCCCACCGTCGCCGGCCGGAGGGCCAGCTTCCACAGCCGTGCAGCGCGCCCGACGAAGATGCCCGTGAATGCGCCGTAGAGCGCAGCGATGCCGAGCGCGAACTGCGTCTCCTGCACCCGTTGCGGCGCCATCGCGAGCTCGACGCCCACGGCGTACTTGGTCATGAAGATGCCGACGATCAGCAGCAGCGGGACGACGCTGCCTTGCAGCCGGTAGGTCCGCCGCGCCGCGTCGAACTGCGCCGCGGCGCGGCCGGGCACGAGCAGGGAGAAGGCCATGGCGGCGGCGAGGAGCCACGCTGCCAGCACGTTCGCAAGATGCGGCGATGCGCCCAGCGCCGAGAGCGTGCCCCATGCCGAGAAGACCGTCATGCCCAGCGGCAGCAGCGACACGCGCATCAAGCTGGCGGTGCGGTCGCGCAGCTGGCTCGCGCCGAGGGCGAGCAGGCCGGCCAGCAGGCCCCAGACCCATACCGGCGTGTTGCGCACGATGGTGACGATGGCTTCGGGATGGTTGACGACGAGTTGCAGCAGCATGGGGTTCTCCGGGGAGTGGGGGGACGTGGCCGGTGGGCCGATGCCGTAATGTGCGCAATGCCCCCTCGCAGAACCAGCCGGCTGCGACGAAACGCCGGAAGTCCGGCGTGAAATGCACGTGGATCCGAGCGATCCGCTCCGGCGATCAGGGCGACGTTTGCGCCAGAACCCCCCGCCACAGCGCCATCCGCTCCGCCCCCAGCCGCGAGCCGCTCGCATCGCCCGATGCATCCCGTGCCACGGCCATGTGGACCATCACGAGCTTGTGCTTCGGGTCGACGAAGATCGCCTGGCCGTAGATGCCGAGCAGTGCGAACTGCCGGTCGGGGCCGGGCAGCAGCCACACCTGGTAGCCATAGCCGAAATAGCGGTTGCCGCGGTTCTCCATGGTGCCGGGCCGGAAGGCCGCGGGCTGACGCGCTGCGTCGGTCATGGCCAGCACCCAGTCGCGCGGGACGACCTGTCGGCCCTGCGCCTGCCCATCGTTGGCGAGCAACATGCCGAGCCGCGCGTAGTCGCGCGCCGTCGCATTGAAGCCGCCCTGCGCCTGCTCCGAGCCGTCGCCCGGATTGATGATGTAGGTCGCCCGCGCCTCGGCGCCCATCGGCCGCCAGATCCTGTCGCCGAGGTATTCGCACAGGCCCTTGCCCGTCGCCGTGCGCAGCACCAGCGCGAGGACGTCCGTCTGCGCGCCGCTGTAATTGAAGCGCTCGCCCGGCGCGGCCTCGCGCTCGGTGATGCTGCGCGCCGCCGCCACCACGCCTTCGCGGCGGGCGAGCAGGTTGTAGCGCGTGCGGTCGTCGTTGGCCGTGTAGTCCTCGACATACTTCGCGCCCGACGCCATCCGCAGCAGGTCCTCGATGCGCGTCTCGCCATAGAGCGTGCCCTTCAGCTCGGGCACGTACTGCGCCGCGCGGTCGTCGACCGAGCGGATGCGGCCGTCCGCGATGGCGGCGCCGATGCCGAGCGCGGTGAGTGTCTTGGCGATCGAGTTCGACAGCATGCGCATCTCGGGCGTGCGCGCGTAGTTGTAGCGCTCCGCGACGAGTTCGCCGTCGCGCACGACGACGACGGCCGTCGCGCGCTGATGGTCCATGTAGTCGTCGAGCGTGAACGCGCGGCCCTGGTAGCGATAGGTCACCGGCTGCGCAATCGCGGCGGGCCGCAGGGGCGCGGGGGTGGGCGAGGGCGCAAGGCTGCAATGCGGCAGGATCGCATCCATCCCGCTGAAGGACGCGACGATGTGCTTCTGCTGATGCGTCTGCATCGGCCGCGGCGGCGGGGGATAGCCTTCGTCGCGCCCGAGGAGGACTTCGTCGGGCGCGGACGCGACGAGCGCGGGGAGCGCGGCAAGCGCCAGGGTGAGCACAATGCGCAGGTTCATCGCTTGCGGCCTCAGTCCCGGTCCGGCGCGCCCAGCGGGAACAGCTTGCGGAACGGCCGCGCATTGTCGACCGCACGGGCAAACGAGGGCCGCGCGAGCAAGCGCGCGCGGTAGGCGCGCAGGTTCGGGCAGGACTCGGGAATGCGATGCGTCCAGTCCGCGTAGAACAGCGAAGGCGCCGCGGCGCAGTCGGCCATGGTGAACGCATCGCCGCTCGCCCAGGTCTTGCCGGCGAGATGCCCTTCGAGCCATGCATAGGAGCGATCGAGCTTCTGGATGGCGAGGTCGAGGCCGTCCTTGCGCTTCGTCGCATCGCCGGTCAGCGCACCGTCCACGGCGTGCTGCATCGCGTTCATCACGTGCAGGTCGAAGAAGCGGTCGAGGAAGCGCACCTGCAGCGCCTCCATCGGTTCGGCCGGAATCAGGCGCACCGGGCCGGGATGCTTCAGCTGCAGGTACTCGATGACGATGCTGGTCTCGACGACATGCTGCCCGTCTTCCAGCAGCATCGGGAACTTGCGGATCGGCCAGCGGCGCAGCCACTCGGCCGTGTCCTCGTTCTCCGGCCAGACGGTGCGCAGTTCATACGGCGTGCCGTTCTCGTGAAGGGCGATCAGCACCTTCTGCGTGTACGAGGAAAACGGGTGGCCGTAGATGGCGATGGGCATGGCGCGACGATCCTTTCGTTTCGGCCATTGTCGTCCGCGCGCCGCAGCGGGGCGGGGATGGCGCATGAAAAAAGGAGCGAATTACTGATGACTTGGCCGCAAGGAATAGTCACAATGCCTGACACCGCATCCGAAACAAGGAGCCGTCCATGCCTGATCCTCGTCCCTCCACGGAACAGCGCTGCGGCGCGGCGAACGGCACGCGACGCCGCGGTTTCCTGATGACGGCCGCCTCGGTGGGCGTGGCGACGCTGGCGCCGGCGGCGTTCGCACAGTCCGCCCGATACCCGTCCAGGCCGATCCGCATCATCGTCGCCTTCCCGCCGGGCGGCCTCACCGATGCATACGCGCGCCACTACGGCGAGTTCCTCTCGAAGAAGTTCAGCCAGCAGGTGACGGTGGAGAACAAGCCGGGCGCCGGCGCGATGATCGGCATCGAGGCCGTCGCGAAGTCCCCGCCGGATGGCTACACCTTGCTCATGACGACCTCGGGCACCGTCTGGCAGAACCGCGTGCTCTACACCAAGCTGCCGTACAACCTCGACAAGGACCTGACGCCCATCGCCTTGTTCCCGGCGGGCGCGCTCGTCGTCGCGGTGCCCGAGAAGATCGGCGTGTCCAACTTCAAGGAATTCATCGCCTTCGCGAAGAAGAATCCCACGTCGATGGGTTCGTATGCCGCCGGCTCGTATCCGCACATGGTGGCCGACCAGATCAACCGAGCCGAAGGCACGAAGATCCAGGCGGTCCACTACCGCGGCGAAGCGCCGATGTGGGTGGACCTGGCCGGGGGGCAGGTGCAGATCGCCGTCGGGAGCTATCAGGGTTTCAATACGATCTCGACGCGCGGCGTGCGGCCCATCGGCGTGACCGGCTACCACCGCAGCCCCAGGCTGCCCGATGTTCAGACCCTGGTGGAGCAGGGGATCGAGGGGACGCTGGTCACGCTCGATGGCGGCCTGCCGCTCATGGCGCCCGGCGGCACGCCGGAGGCCGTGCTGCAGGTGCTCTCGCGTGCGGCGGTCGAGTGGTCGAACACGCCGACCGCGGCGAAGCTGCGCGAGAGTTTCGCGATCCCCAACAAGCCGAAGAACCTGGCCGAGACGCGCAAGGACTGGGAGCGCGACGTGCCCGGCTGGATCAAGCTGGCGGTGGACCTGGGGATCAAGCTGGATTGACGGCGCGTCAGGATCCCGACCTCGGGCCCACGAGGTAGCCGACCATTCGCCGCGCGAGCGGCGCGACCACCAGCACGAGCGGGAAGGCCGTGAGCCAGCCCGGCAGCCATGCCTTGGCCCATGCGAGCGCGAAACCGGAGCCGATGCCGCGGAACACCGCGGTCGAGAGCGCCGCGAGTGCGAGCGACATCAGGCCCGAGAGGATGAAGCTGAAGAGGAAGGGTTCGAAGCGGCGGGGGATCATGGTGTTTTCCTTGGAGTGGAGGGGGCGATCTCTGGAGAGGCAATCCGTGTCATCGCGAGATCCATTCGATGCACGCGGCGGCGAGATACAGGCCCGCGCCGAAGACGGTGTGGTTGACGACGCTGCGCAGGCTGTTCGCGAGCGGCGTCGGCGTTCTCGATGAAGCGATGCCTGCGCCCATCGCCGGTTGCATCACGAGAAGCGGCGCGGCGACCGTGGCGAGGCCGAAGGCCACGGCCGGCAGCAGTTGCGGGTCGCCCGGCCACGACTCGCCCGCGATCGCGACGAGCATCGATGCGAAGACGACGCCGATGGCGTAGTGCGTGAACCAGCCCAAGGCGACCTCGCCGCGAATCGGCGCGGCCTTGGCAATGGCCGCGTGCGCGAACCGTCCGCGCACCAGGTGGCCGACCCAGCGGCCCACCATCGCGAAGTTGAGGCCGGCGATGCCGAAGCGCTTCAGCAGGAACAGCCACGCATCCATGACGGCCGTCGCGCCGCTGCCGATGAAAAGGATGCGGGTTGCGTCGTCGGCGAGTGTGATCATGGTGCGGTTCCGGTTGACTTCGGGGTGGTGTGAAGCCACTATAGAAGTTCAAGTCAACTTGAGGTCAAGAGGTATTTGCATGGACATCGCCGAAGTCGCCAGACGGTCGGGCGTGCCCGCGTCGACGCTGCGCTACTACGAGGAGAAGGGCTTGATCGCGTCGGTCGAGCGCCAGGGCCTGCGCCGCCGCTTTCAGCCGAACGTGCTGGACCAGCTGGCGCTCATCGCGCTGGGGCAGGCGGCGGGCTTCTCGCTGGTGGAGATCGGCACCATGTTCACTTCGGAAGGCGAGCCGAGCATCGACCGCGCGATGCTGGCCGCCAAGGCCGACGAGCTCGACGCCACCATCAAGCGCCTGAAGGCCATGAGCAACGGCTTGCGCCACGCCAGCGTCTGTCCGGCGCCGCGCCATGCCGAGTGCCCGACGTTCCAGCGGTTGCTGCGCTCCGCGGCGCAGGGGTCGTTGCCTTCGGCGGACCCGACGGGACTGAAGCGGCGCGCGGTTCGAAAGCCGCGTCGCGCCTGAACGCCGTCGCGGCTACTGCGTCACGCAGTGGCGGATGAATCCCTCGGCGGCCGCGCCGAGGCGCTTCGAGCGATGCACGACGATCGACAGCGTGCGCTCGACGATGGGGAAGGTCGGCTGCAACTGCACGAGCCAGCCTTGCGCGACGGCATCGGAGACCGCGAGCCTCGACAGGCAGCCGAGCCCGATGCCCGCGGCCACCGAGCGCTTCACCGCCTCGTTGCTTCCGAGTTCCAGCTCCACCTGCATTTCCGCCAGATGCGGGATGAGCCAGCGGTCCGACGCCTCGCGCGTGCCGGAGCCGGCTTCGCGCAGGACCCACGTGGCGCGATGAAGCTGGCGCGCATTTACCTTGCGCCCCGCGAGCGGATGCCCGCGCGGCGCGATGATGACCATGTTGTCGCTGCGCCAGCGGCGCACCGTGAGCGAAGGATGCGTGTGCGTGCCCTCGATGAAGCCGACGTCGGCCGCGAAGCCGGCCACCGATTCGAAGACGTCGTGCGTGTTGGCGATGCGCACGTGGACGTGGCTGTGCGGATGCGCGGCTTTCCACTTCGCGATCAGTTCCGGCAGCAGGTATTCGCCGATGGTGTAGCTGGAGGCGATCCGCAGCGGCGCGGCATGCGCGCTGCGAAAGAGCGTCTCGGTCTCGCCCGCCTGTTCGAGGATGCCGGCAGCGCGCGGGAGCAGGGCGCGCCCGTTCTCGTTGATCGCGAGCTTCTTGCCAACGCGGTCGAACAGCTGCACGCCCAGCACCGCCTCGAGTTCGCCGAGCGCGTTGCTTGCGGCCGACTGCGAACGCGAGATCTCGTCGGCCGCCGCGCGCGTGGTGCCGCCGCGTGCGACGGCGGCGAACACCTCGAGCTGGCGCAGGGTGAGCTTGAGGCGTTGATCGGCTTTTGAGGACAGAGGTACTCCACGCGGCAGGCGAGCCGCAAAGCAGCATGACCAGCAAGGAGTTTGCTGATCGATTTTCCGGGTCACAGAAAGCGGAATTATCCGCGAATCGGATCGCCGCATCGGCGACGATGGAACGATGCTGAAGTTCCTCTCGCGCGCCCCCGTCCACGATCCGCAGGTGACGGCCACCGCGGACACCGAGGTCAAGACCACCACCTGCTACATGTGCGCCTGCCGCTGCGGCATCCGCGTCCACCTGCGCGACGGCGATGTCCGCTACATCGACGGCAACCCCGACCACCCGATCAACCAGGGCGTGATCTGCGCCAAGGGCAGCGCGGGCATCATGAAGCAGCGCTCCCCCGCGCGACTCACGCAGCCGCTGCTGCGCAAACCGGGCGCGCAGCGCGGCGACGGCGAGTTCGAGCCCATCTCGTGGGAGCGCGCTTTCGACATCCTGGCCGAACGCCTGCGGCACCTGCGCGCGACCGACCCGAAGAAGTTCGCGCTCTTCACCGGCCGCGACCAGATGCAGGCGCTCACCGGCCTCTTCGCGCGCCAGTTCGGCACGCCCAACTACGCGGCCCACGGCGGCTTCTGCTCGGTCAACATGGCCGCCGGCATGATCTACACGGTGGGCGGCAGCTTCTGGGAGTTCGGCGGGCCCGACCTCGAGCACGCCAAGGTGTTCGTGATGATCGGCACCGCCGAGGACCATCACAGCAACCCGATGAAGATCGCGCTGGGCAAGTTCAAGCGCGCGGGCGGTCGCTTCATCTCGATCAACCCGGTGCGCACGGGCTACTCCGCCATCGCGGACGAGTGGATTCCGATCCGCCCCGGCACCGACGGCGCGCTCTTCATGGCGCTGCTGCACGAACTGATCGCGACCGACCGCATCGACCATGACTTCCTGCGCCGCCATACGAATGCACCGCAGCTCGTCGTGCTGGACGACGGCGAGCGCGAAGGCCTGTTCGCCTTCGATCCCGAGGCCGGCGTGCCCGGCGACGGGCGCAATCCGCACAACAAGCTGGCCTGGGACACGGCGAGCGGGCAGGTGGTGCAGGCGTATCCGCAAGGCATCGAAGCGGGGCGCGTGCTTGCGCTCGAAGGGCACTACACGCTGGCGGACGGCACGCGCGTCGCGCCCTCGTTCCAGTTGCTGCGCGAGCGCGTCGCGAGCTGCACCCCCGAGTGGGCCGCGCAGATCACGGGCATTGACGCCGCGCGCATCCGGGCGCTGGCGAGTGAACTCGGCGAGACGGCGCTGCGGCAGGCGTTCGAACTCCCCATCCCCTGGACCGATGCGTGGGGCCATCGCCACGAAACGACGAAGGGGCGTCCCGTCGCCTTCCATGCGATGCGGGGCGTGGCCGCGCACTCCAACGGTTTCCAGACCGTGCGCGCGCTCGCGATTCTCATGAGCGTGCTCGGCACGATCGATGCGCCGGGCGGCTTTCGCCACAAGGCGCCGTATCCGAGGCACATCGTGCCGAACTACCGCGCGTTCAACGATCCGGCGATGATCCGGCCCAACACGCCGCTGAACGCCGCGCCGCTCGGCTTTCCGGCGAGCCCGGAAGAACTCGCCATCGCCGAGGACGGCACGCCGCTGCGCATCGACCATGCGTTCTCGTGGGAGCATCCGCTGTCGGCGCACGGACTGATGCACAACGTCATCACGAACGCGGTGCGCGGCGACCCGTACGAGATCGACACGCTGCTGATCTTCATGGCGAACATGGCGTGGAACTCCACCATGAACACGATGGAGGTCCGCGCGAAGCTGAACGCGAAGCGTGAAGACGGCGAATACAGGATCCCGTTCCTCGTGGTGTGCGACGCGTTCCGCAGCGAGATGGTCGCCTTCGCCGACCTCGTGCTTCCCGACACGACCTACCTCGAGCGGCACGATGTCATGAGCATGCTCGACCGGCCGATCTCGGAGTTCGACGGGCCGGTCGATTCGGTCCGCGTGCCGGTCGTGAAGCCGCATGCCGAATGCCGGCCGTTCCAGGAAGTCCTGGTCGAACTGGCCTCGCGCCTCGGCTTCCCCGCCTTCACGAACGAGGACGGCACGCGCAAGTTCAAGGACTACCCGGACTTCGTCGTCAACTACCAGGCGCAGCCGGGCATCGGCTTTCTCATGGGCTGGCGCGGCAAGGACGGCACGGAGCACCTGCGCGGCGAGCCGAACCCGAACCAGTGGGAGATGTACGCGAAGAACAACTGCGTGTTCCGCCATCACCTGCGGCCGGACCAGCAGTACATGCGCAACTGGAACCGCGCGTACCTCGACTTCGCGAAGGAAAAAGGCTGGCGCCAGAAGAACGACGTGGTGCAGCTCGCGCTGTACTCCGACACGCTGCAGAGTTTCCGTCTCGCGGCGCAGGGCAAGTCCGCGGGGCGCCAGCCGCCCGAGCATCTGCGCGAACGCATCGCGACCTATTTCGACCCGCTGCCTTTCTGGTATGCGCCGCTCGAGGATGCGTGCATCGACAAAGCCGAGTTCCCGCTTTCCGCGATCACGCAGCGGCCAATGGCGATGTACCACTCATGGGATTCGCAGAATGCGTGGCTGCGCCAGATCCACAGCCACAACTATCTGCACGTCAATCCGCTCACCGCGCGCGCGTCCGGCATCGCCGACGGCGGCTGGGCCTGGGTGCGCAGCGCCTGGGGCCGCGTGCGCTGCATGGTGCGCTACAGCGAAGCGGTGGAGCCGGGGACGGTGTGGACCTGGAATGCGATCGGCAAGGCCTCGGGCGCGTGGAACCTGTCGCCGCAGGCCGACGAATCGCGCAAGGGCTTCCTGCTGAACCACCTCATCACCGAGGAGCTGCCGTTCGGCGAGGGGCGCATCAGCAATTCCGACCCGATCACGGGGCAGGCCGGGTGGTACGACGTGCGCGTGAACCTTTCGCCGGCCGAGCCGGACGAAGCCGACGAATCCTTTCCGCAGGTGGGGGCGGCATGAGCGAAACCCTCGCGAAGCAACTCGCCCTCGTCATCGACCTCAACGTCTGCGTGGGCTGCCATGCGTGCGTGACCTCGTGCAAGGAGTGGAACACCTCGGGCGCCGCCGGCCCCCTGAGCGACCTGCGCGCGTATGACGAGAAGCCGACGGGCACGTTCTTCAATCGCGTGCAGACGTACGAAGCCAACGAGTTCCCCGACACGCAGACGATCCACTTCCCCAAGAGCTGCCTGCACTGCGAAGATCCGCCCTGCGTCCCCGTGTGCCCCACCGGCGCGAGCTACAAGCGCGAGAGCGACGGCATCGTGCTCGTCGACTACGACAAGTGCATCGGCTGCAAGTACTGCAGCTGGGCCTGCCCCTACGGCGCGCGCGAGTTCGACGAAGAGCGCAAGGTGATGACGAAATGCACGCTGTGCGTGGACCGCATCTACGACGAGCTGCTGCCGCCGCAGGACCGCAAGCCGGCCTGCGTGAAGGCCTGCCCGACGGGGGCGCGCCTCTTCGGCGACGTGAAGGACCCGACGTCGGACGTCTCGGTCGCGATCAGGGAACGGGGCGGCTACCCGCTGATGCCGGAGTGGGAGACGCAGCCGGCGAACCAGTACCTGCCGCGCAAGGTGACGACGCGATGAAGCCGGCCGCATCGATCATTCTGTTCACGACCCTTGCGGGCGCGGCGCAGGGCATGTGCGTCGTGGCGGCCGGCGCCACCCTGGCCGGCGCGGCGCCCGGGCCCGCCGCGGCGATGCTGTGGACGGCCGTCGCCTTGCTCGTCGCGGCGCTCGTCGCGTCGTTCTTCCACCTGGGCCACCCCCAGCGCGCATGGCGCACGGTGCTGATGTGGCGCACCTCGTGGATGTCGCGCGAGGTGATCGTGCTGCCGGCCTTCATCGCGCTCGTGGCGCTATGGGCGACGATGCCCGCATCGAGGTTGCTGGCGGCGCTCGCGATCCTCGGGGCGTTCGCGCTCTGGTACTGCACCGCGATGATCTATGCCTGCATCCGCTTCATCCAGGAGTGGGCGCATCCGCTCACGGCGGTGAACTACGTGACGCTGGGGCTCGCGTCGGGCTGCATCGTGGCGGGGGCGGTGTCGGTGCTGGCGGGAGACGTGGCCTTCGCTCGAGCCATCGCAGGCTGGGCCATCGCCGCGCTCTGGCTCGCCTGGTTGACGCGCACGCTGTCCCTGCGCCGCAACGCGCGGCTCGTGCCGAGGTCGACGATTCAATCCGCCACCGGCATCCAGGCCGCGCGCGTGGTCCAGACGGCGATGGGCATGACGGGCGGGTCGTTCAACACGCGCGAGTTCTTCCACGGCGCCACGGCGCACGCCATCGGCAACGTGAAGGCGGGCTTCCAGATCCTCGCGTTCGCCGTGCCGCTCGTGCTGCTCGCCTGGGCCGCCGCAACGGGCGCCTCGGCGGCCTGGCTGCTCGCGCTCGTCGCGCATGCGCTCGGCATGCTGGCCGAGCGCTGGTTCTTCTTCGCGCAGGCGCGGCACCCGCAGAACCTGTATTACCAGGCGGTGTCGTGACGGGTCGGAGACCTACTGCGCCTTGATCCCGCGCTCGCGGATCAGTTTGCCCAGCACGTCGTAGTCGCGCCGCAGCAGCGACGAGAACTCCTGCTGCGTGCTCATCACCGGCTCCGCGCCGAGCTCCGTGAGCCTGGCCACGACCTCCGGCGACTTCAGCACCTTCGAGAACTCCGCGGTGAGCTTCGCGACGATGGGCGCGGGTGTGCCCGCCGGCACGAACAGGCCGTTCCATTGCTGCGGCTTGAAGTCCGCGAAGCCCTGTTCCACGAAGGTCGGCACGTTCGGCATCTGCTTCGAGCGCGTCTCGCTCGTCACGGCGATGGCGCGCACCTTGCCGGCCGCCACCTGCGGGGCGGCGAGGGTGGAGGAGATGAGCGTGACGGGCACGTGGCCCGCGAGCACGTCCGCCATGGCCGGGCCGCCGCCCTTGTACGCGACGTGCGCGATGTCGGCCTTCGCCAGGTCCTTGAACACCTCGAAGTACAGGTGATTGCTGGTGCCGATGCCCGGGCTCGCGTAGCTCACCTTGCCCTTGTTCGCCTGCGCGTACGCGACGAGTTCCTTCACGTTGTTCACCGGCAGCGACGGATTCACCAGCATCACGAGCGGGATGCGCGTGAGGACGGCGACGGGAATCAGGTCCTTCATCGCGTCGTAGCTCAGGTTCGGGATCAGGTGCGGGTTGGCCGGCACGCTGTCGGCCGTCATGAGCAGCGTGTAGCCGTCCGCCGGCGCGCGCGCGACCAGCGCCTCGGCCAGCGTGCCGCCCGCGCCGGGCCGGTTCTCGATCACGATGGGCTGGCCCAGCGCTTCGGAGAGCTTCGGCTGCATCGCGCGTGCGATGACGTCGGTGAGGCCGCCCGCGGCGAAGCTCACGACGAGGCGGATCGGCTTGTTCGGATAGTCCTGCTGCGCGTGGGCTGCAAGGGGCAGGGTGGCGGCAAGCGAAAGGGCGAGGGCGGAAGCCGCGCGGCGCGTGAAGACCCGCTGGGTCATGGATTCGTCTCCTGGGGATGGGTATGGTACTGTCCACTGTGCGGACAGTTGCCGCACAATATGGACAGTATGCCAGCCCCAGCAGCCCCAGCAGCCCCTGAAGCCCCCGAAAAAGACGGTGGCGTTCGCGCCGTCGAGCGTGCGCTCGACATTCTCTCGGCGTTCGCCACCGGCGACAGCGAGTTGCTGGTCGCGGACCTGCAGAAGCGCGTCGGCCTGAGCCGGCCCACGCTCTACCGGCTGCTGCGCACGCTGGAGAAGAAAGGTTTCGTCACCGGCGGCGGCGAACCGCAGCGCTTCCACCTCGGCCCGGCGCTCGGGCGAATTGCCAACGTGTGGGTCGCCAACCTCGACCTTGCCGCGCTCGCGCGGCCGGTGCTCAACGACGTGTGGGCGCACACGCGCGAGACGGTGGCGCTGTTCGTGCCGCGCGGCGACATGCGCCTGTGCATCGCCGAGCTGCGCAGCCCGCAGCCGCTCAGCTTCAGCCGCGGCATCGGCTCCAGCGAGCGGCTGGTGAAGGGCGCGAGCGGCCGCGCCATCCTCGCCTTCACGCCGCTCGCCGAAGGCGAGATCGAGCAATTCGCGGCCGGCACCGCCGTCGACGTCGCGTGGACGCGCAAGCAGCTCGAACTCACGCGCGAGCGTGGCTACGCGATGGGCCACAACGAGCTCATCCAGGGCGCCTGGGCGGTGGCCGCGCCGTTCTTCGACGCCACTGGCGCCATCGCAGGATCGGTGGCCGTCTTCGGCCCCGACGTGCGTCTCACGGAAGCGCAGGTCCACGAGTTCGGCCGCTACCTCGGCAAGGCGGCGTCCGGAATTTCGCGCGCGCTTGGCTGGGATTCCTAGAGTCCGTACAATGGACAGCTTGATCGCAGTACGAACACCCCTCCACGATTGAACTCCCATGGCCGCCAATGAAATGATGAAGACGCTGGTGCGCACCGGCCCCGGCACCCCCACCGGCGATTTGCTGCGCCGCTTCTGGATCCCCATCCTGCTGTCCAGCGAGATCGCGGAGCCCGACGGGCCGCAGGTGCGCGTGCAGATCCTCGGCGAGAAGCTGCTTGCCTTTCGCGACAGCGAAGGCCGGCCCGGCCTCATCTCCGAGTTCTGCTCGCATCGCGGCGCCTCGCTCTACTTCGGCCGCAACGAGGGCAACGGCATCCGCTGCTCGTACCACGGCCTGAAGTTCGACATCCACGGCAAGTGCGTCGACATTCCGCAGGCGCCGCAGATGTGCGAGAAGTTCTCCATCGCCGGCTACCCGTGCCTCGAGCGTGCCGGCATCGTGTGGGCCTACATGGGTCCGAAGGACAAGCAGCCCGAGGGGCCCGGCGTCGAGTGGGCCAACCTGCCCGACAGCCACGTCTTCGCGTCCAAGCGGCTGCAGGAGTGCAACTACCTGCAGGCCATGGAAGGCGGCATCGACACGAGCCACGTCTCCTTCGTCCACAAGTTCGAGGTCGACAACGACCCGTTCCACCAGGGCACGAAGGCCAACGACTACATCAAGGCGGACGGCAACGTCACGTTCGAGGTCGAGAAGCACGACGGCGGCCTCACGCTCTTCGGACGCCGCAACGGCGAGCCGGACTCGTACTACTGGCGCGTCACGCAGTGGATCTTCCCCTGGTACAACCTCATCCCGCCCTTCGGCGACCATGCGCTGGGCGGCCACATGTGGGTGCCGATCGACGACCACAACTGCTGGGCGTGGAGCATCAACTTCCATCCGACGAAGCCGCTGTCGGACGAGGAACTCGGTCACCTGCGGGACGGCAAGGGCGTGCATTGCGAGTACGAGCCCGGCACCAACGTGCCCGGCGGCACCTGGCGGCCGAAGGCGAACAAGGACAACGACTACCTGATCGACCGGGTCGCGCAGAAGGAAGGGCGTGCCTTCAGCGGCGTCTTCGGCTTCGCCGCGCAGGATGCGTCCCTGCAGGAGAGCATGGGTCCGATCCAGAATCACGACATCGAGAAGCTGCTGCCCTCCGACCGCGCGATCGTGATGGCTCGGCGCATGCTGTGGGAAGCGACGGTGGGCCTGTCGCAAGGCGTCGAGCCGACGGCGGTGAGGCCGCGGGCGCAGCACGTGCGCGCGGCCGGTGTGCTGCTGCCGCGCGAGCAGAAGCCGCAGGACTGGGCGAAGACGCACCTCGTCTACGACGAAAACATGCCGGTGTATTCGCTGTGAGCGGACGTCTTGCAGGCAAGGTCGCGCTCGTCACGGGCGGGGGCGGCGGCATCGGCGCGGCGACGGCGGCGCTCTTCTGCAAGGAAGGCGCGAGCGTGATGCTCGTCGACATGAACGCCGAGGGGCTCGAGCGCACGGCGGCGCTGGCGCGCGAGGCGGCGCCGGGCGCGGGCGTGCGGTTCCTCGCCGCCGACGTCGCGGACGAGTCCGCCGCGCAGCGGGCCGCGACGCAATGCATAGACGCCTTCGGCCGCATCGACATCCTCGTGAACAATGCGGCGATGCGCAATTACTCGTCCTTCGCCGACGCCTCGACCGAGGAATGGCGGGCGGTGCTCGGCGTGAACCTGATGGGCAACGCGAACTACTGCCGCGCGGCATTGCCGCACCTGCGCAAGGCAGGCAAGGCGGCGATCGTCAACGTGTCGTCCTGCTACGCCGTCAAGGGCCGCAAGGGCATGGCGATCTACGACGCGACCAAGGCCGCGCTGCTGGCGATGACGCGCACGCTCGCGTTCGAGGAGGTCGCGCACGGCATCCGCGTCAACGCGGTGTGCCCGGGCTCCACGCTCACCGAATTCCACGTCAACCGCACGGTGGCCGCGGGCAAGAGCGTGGAGGAGCTCAAGACGCAGCGGCAGGACACGTCGCTGCTCGGCCGCTGGGCCGACCCGATGGAGATCGCGTATCCGATCCTCTGGTTCGCGTCCGAGGAAGCTTCGTTCATCACCGGCACGACCCTCGTCGTCGACGGCGGCCTGCACATCAAGTGAATCCATGATCACCAACGACCGGGACCTGACCCGCGCCGTGCTCGCCGAAGCGGCGGGCACGGAGGACGAGCGATTCCGCACGATCCTGCAGGCGGCCATTCGCCACCTGCACGACTTCGTGCGCGACGCGAGACTCACCGAAGCGGAATTCCGCCAGCTCTGCGGCGCCATCGCGAAGTGCGGCCAGCTCACGACGAGCTCGCACAACGAAGTGGTGCTGGCGGCCGGCTCGCTCGGCGTGTCCGCGCTGGTGTGCATGCTGAACAACACCGACGCGTCGCACGCGGAGACCACGGCCAACCTCATGGGCCCGTTCTGGCGCGAGGGTGCGCCCGCGATGAAGAACGGCGATTCCATCGTGCGCTCCACCACGCCCGGCGAGCCCGTGTTCGTCATCGGCTGGGTGAAGGACGAAAAGGGCCACCCCGTCGCCGGTGCTTCGGTGGACATCTGGCAAGCGTCGGGCGAGGGCTTCTACGAGAACCAGGACCGCGCCCAGGCCGACATGAACCTGCGTGGCCGATTCGTCACCGACGAGGCGGGGCGCATCGCGTTCCGCACGGTCAAGCCGAGCGGCTACCCGATCCCGGTGAACGGCCCGGTCGGCACGATGCTGCGCGCGCAGGGCCGGCACAACATGCGGCCCGCGCACATCCACTTCCTCGTCCACAAGCCCGGGTACAAGACGCAGTTCTCGCAGGTGTATTCGAGCGACGACCCGAACCTCCTGACCGACGTGCAGTTCGGCGTGACGCGCGCGCTGATCGGCCACTACGTGCGGCACGATGCCGACCCCGCGCCCGACGGCGACGTGACCGGCCCCTGGTATTCGCTGGAGCACACCTTCACCATCGCGCCCGGCGACGATTCGCTGCCGCCCGCGCCGATCACGGGCAAGGCCGAGGGCGAGCGGCCCGCGCTCGTGGTGCTGCAGGCGCAGCGACCCTGACACCCCGACCCCGACATCGACATCGACAGACAACCACAACGACAAGACCCCAAGGAGACGACATGCCCATCGCCCGCAGAACCCTCATCGCCTCCGCGGTCGCCGCGGTCGCGGCCGCGCCGCTCGCGCGTGCGCAGCAGCAGGAGTGGCATCCCACGCGCCCCGTGCGCATCATCGTGCCGATCGTCGGCAGCACCAACGACGTGCTCGCGCGCCTCATCGCGCCGAAGCTCCAGGAAGTGCTGGGCCAGCCCGTCGTGGTCGAGAACCGCGCCGGCGCCGGCGGCAACATCGGCGCGGACATGGTGGCGAAGGCGGCCCCCGATGGGCACACGCTGCTGATCGGCTACAACGGCCCGCTCGCGATCAACCCGACGCTGTTCGACAAGATGCCGTACGACTCCACGAAGGATCTCGCGCCGATCACGCTGATGGTGAAGTCGCCGCAGTACCTGGTGGTGAATTCGAACTCGGGCATCGCGAGCGTGCGCGACTTCGTCGCCAAGACCAAGGCGGCGCCGGGCAAGTATTCGTACGCGTCGGTCGCGGTGGGCAGCGCCTCGCACCTCACGATGGAAATGCTGAAGTCGGCGGGCAAGTTCCACATCACGCACATCCCGTATCGCGGCGCCGGGCCGGCCGTCACCGACCTGCTCGCCGGCAACGTGCATGCCGCGTTCTTCGTGCCGGGCAACGTGCAGCAGTTCGTGAAGGAGGGCAAGCTGAAGCTGCTCGCCTCCAGCGGCACGAAGCGCTTCCCGAGCACGCCCGACGTGCCCACGCTCATCGAGGCGGGCTACAAGGACTTCGAGGCGACCTCGTGGATCGGCCTGCTCACCACGGGCGGCACGCCGCGCAACATCGTGGACCGCTACCACCGCGAGATGATGAAGATCCTCGCGATGCCCGACATCGCCGCTCGCCTGCGCGAGATGGAGTTCGAGATCGTGGCGAGCACGCCGGAGCAGTTCTCCGCATGGATCAGGTCCGAGATCGGGCGCTGGGGCGAAGTGATCAAGTACACGGGCGCGAAGGCCGAGTAGAACGGCGGCTGCGGGTTTTTACCGAGTTTCGTCCGCCATTCGGCGGTCCGGCATGGCGCGCACCGCACGCGCCGGTTAGTATCTGCTGACATTTCAGTGGAGGTGCTGTATGCCGGGCCCAATGCTCATGGACAGCGTCGTCGTGTTCGGGGACTCGCTCTCCGACATCGGGCGCAAGTGGAAGACCAAGTCGGGCAAGATGGCCACGGCCACCAACCAGATGTACGTCAACCCGAGCGGGCGCTTCAGCGATTGCCGCAACTGGTGCGACTACATGATCGAGGCGGCGACCGGGCAGCCGCAGGTCACGAGGACGGCCGAGGGCACCATCGCGCTGTCGAAGATGCACATCGAGCTGAGCGAAGACAGCCTCTTCGGCTCGCTCGACCATCCCTTCCAGTACGTCAACTACGCCGAAGGCGGCGCCTGCGGCGACAAGCCGGCGTCGAAGGGGCCTTTCCTCAGCACCTTCAAGGACGAGGTCGACTGGTTCGAGGAAGACCTCCGCAAGAACCCCAACCTGCAGTTGGGCAACACGCTGTTCATCGTCTGGTTCGGCGCGAACGACCTCTACACCGCCGGGCGCAAGGCCGTCGAGATGCGCGACGTGGCGAACATGGTGGGCAACACGCAGCGCGCGCGGCTGCAGGAGATCGTCCGCGGCAAGGGCGGCAAATCGCGCTTCGTGTTCTGCAACCTCGCGCGCGCGCTGACCTCGGTGCGTTACACGAAGCAGTTGCAGGAGGCCGAGAACGCGCTCCTGCGCGCCCTGAACAACGAGCGCGTCGCCACCGTGAGCGGTGGCCGTGCAAGCTCGCTGTGGCATGCGCAGCAGGCGTTGGCCGTCGCCACCGCGCGGCGGCACACGGGCGACCGCTTCACCAAGATGGGCCGCGCCATCCGCGAGATCGAGGAGAAGATCGCGCTCATCAAGAACTTCGAGGTCGGCGTCATGGCGTACAACACGCAGATGGCGATCAACGCCAATGCGCAGGGCGACATGGTGGCCGAGGTCGGCAACGTGCTGAACGAAGAGACGATCGCGCGCCTGTTCGAGGGCAACTACGGGCTCATGGCCGGCGCCATGACGGGCCGCGCCACGCAGGTGAGCTCCACCAGCTACGCATCGGGCGTGCGGCCGATCACGACGATCGACGAGGTCCACCCGACCGATGCGCTGTACAAGCTGATCTGGGAAGAGATCTATTCCACGCTGAAGCGGCAGCAGACCACCTTCGGCCGCCTGGTCGGCACGCCGGTGATTTCCGCGCTCGCACGGGAATCGGGGCCGAACGCCACGGTCAGCCGCGACTTCGCCTCCGTCATGGACCAGATCAAGTCCGGCAACTTCCAACTGCGCCCGGTGACCCGGCCGCGCCGCTGATCGGGGATGGTGGCCGTTCGTCATGGCAAAACGGCCGTCAGGATATCGAAACGGGAAGCGGCGCCCGCCAGCCTGAGCGCCTAGCCTTGCGTCCTGTCGAAATGCCCCGGTCGGGGACGCAAGGAAGAAGACCATGGTTCGGAACCGTCGTGAGATGTTGCGCGCGGCTGGCGCGCTGGCCGCCGGCGTATGGCTGCCCGGGATGGCAAGCGCGCAGGCCGCATTCCCGTCGCAGACCCTCAGGCTCGTGGTGCCGTTCGCGCCCGGCGGCGGTGGCGACGTGCTGGGACGCCTGCTCGCGAGCAAGCTCTCGGAGTCGCTCGGCCAGCAGGTCATCGTCGACAACAAGCCCGGCGCGAGCACGGTGATCGGTACCGACGCGGTGGCGAAGGCCGCGCCGGACGGCCACACGATTTTGCTGAACGTGCCGCTGGTCGTGCAGACCGCGAGCCTCATGTCGAAGCTGCCCTACGACCCGATCCGCGACCTCGTTCCGGTGGCCGAGGTGGTGAACTCCGCGCTGTGGATGGCGGTGAACCCGGCGAAGATGAATGCGCGCAACCTGAAGGAGTTCGTCGCCGAGGTGAAGTCGCAGCCGAAGAAGCACAGCTACGGCTCGATCGGCCTGGGTTCCACCACGCATCTCTTCGGCCACGCGCTCAACGAAGGCGCGGGGCTCGACATGGTGCATGCGCCGTTCAAGGGCAGCTCGGTGGCGCTGAACGCGCTGCTCGGCGGCGAAGTGTCCGCCGTGATCCTCGACTACGTCACGCTCAAG
The DNA here is from genome assembly GCF_050250995.1 of Ramlibacter sp. Classification (GTDB taxonomy): domain Bacteria; phylum Pseudomonadota; class Gammaproteobacteria; order Burkholderiales; family Burkholderiaceae_C; genus Ramlibacter. The sequence goes on along the minus strand of NZ_JBFWNP010000002.1, from coordinate 6,528 downwards.
CCGCAGGCCGCGGCGGGCAAGGTGCGCCTGATCGCCGTGACGGGCTCCACGCGCTCGGCGTGGACGCCGGAGGTGATGACGTTCGCCGAGCAGGGCTACACGGGGCTCGAGATGATGACCTGGGCCGGCCTCTTCGTGCCCGCGAGGACGCCCGACGCCGTGGTGTCGCGCCTGCACGGCGAAATCGCGCGCATCGTGCGCCAGCCCGACGTGGCCGCGAAGCTCGCCGACCTGGGCTATGTCGGCAGCAACATGACGCAGGAGCGGTTCGCGCAGCAGGTGAGGGACGAGAAGGATCGCTGGGGGATCCTCATCAAGAAGGCCGGCGCGAAGCTGGAATAGCGAGAGACGCCGCAAGCCCCGGCGCGGCCCGGGGCGCGGAGGCTTGCTGCGCGGGCAACAGGCTCAGCGAACGGCTTGCAGCGCCAGCCCGCCGGACAGCTGGATGCAGGACACATGGCCCTCCCGCTGAACGGCCAGCGTGGCTTGCAGGCTGCGGTTGCCGCTGCGGCAGAAGAACACCAGCGGGTGCGCATGCTCGAGCATCCAGCGCGGCACTTCCTGCTCGATCTCGGTCAGGGGGACATTGACGGCCGTCTTGCCCGCGCGGACGACGGGGGCGGCGGCGGCCACTTCGAAACGCTCGCGAACGTCGATCAGCAGGGCCTGCGGATCGCGCTGCAGCAGGGTGTCGAGTTCTCGCCAGTCCAGCGCCCGCACGTGGGCTGCATCGGCGTCGTTCGCGGCGCGTTCGCCGGACGGCTTGATCGCCGAGGCGCTGTCGCGCAGGATGCGCCCGCAATCGCGGATCGCCGCGCACGCCGCGTCGATGAACGCCTCGTCCGCCAGGGGGCCGAACGACATGCGGACCGCCGACGTCGTGCGCCACTCCGCAAGGCCCATCGCCTCGAGGACGTAGCTCGGCGCGGCCTTGGCCGCGGAGCACGCGCTGCCCGCGCTGACGCGCACGCCCGCCGCCTCGAACAGATCCATCAGCATGCGGCTGCTCACGCCGGGCACGGAGAAGTTGAGCGTGGTGGGTAGCGTGCGCTCCAGCGGCGCATTGAACGCGACGCCGGGGAACGCGTCCCGCAAGGCCTGCACCAGGCGGTCGCGATACGCATGCAGGGTCTCGTGCGGCTTGAACGTGTCGCCGCGGCACGCCGCGGAGAGGACGGCGCCGAGCGCGGCGATCCCCGGCATGTTCTCGGTGCCGGAGCGCCAGCCGCCTTCCTGTCCGCCGCCCATCACCAGGGGCGTGCATGGGCTGCCCTCGCGCACGTACAGCATGCCGATCCCCTTGGGGGCGTGGAGCTTGTGGCCCGAGAAGGCGGCGTAGTCGATGCGCGTGTTCTTCAGGTCCAGTGCGAGCTTGCCCAGCGCCTGCACGCAGTCCACGAGCCACAGGGCCGGGCTTGCGCTTTCGACGAGCGCGCGTTCGATGCCGGCGAGATCGGACACCACGCCCGTCTCGTTGTTGGCGGCCATGGTGCAGAGCATGCCGATCTCGGGCGCCCAGGCGCGCAGCAGTTCCAGGTCGTGCAGGCCCTCCGCGTTCACGGGCAGCGCGCGAATCTCCAGTTCGAGGCCGAGCAGCCGGTTCCAGTGCGCAAGGCTCTCGGGCACTGCCTTGTGTTCCGTGGCCCCGTACACCAGCACCTGCCGGCGCGTGTCGCCCCGCTTGCGGCGCTCGCGCAGTTCGCACAGGCTGGACAGCACGGCGGTCTGGATCGCTTCGGTCGCGCCGCTGACGAAAAGGACGGTTCCCTCGCCGCTGCCCAGGAGGCGCGCGGCGCTTGCACGGGCGTCCTCGCGCAGTTCGCGGGCCACCAGCCCGGTGCTGTGCGAACTGCTCGGGTTGCCGAAGCTGGCCTGCATGGTGTCGGACGCGGCGGCCAGGGCCGCGGGGAGCACGGGCGTCGTGGCGTTGGCGTCGAGATAGATTTCGTGGTGCATGGGGCGGTGGGGCGGTGCTCGCTGGCGGTGCATCGAGTCTAGGAAGGAGCACGGGGAAAAAACTCGCGAAACGCGCCGCGGAAGCCGATAATTTGGAATCCTGAACTCCCGACTCCGACCTCCAGAGAAATTCCATGCTCGAAAGTCTCGATCGCATCGACCTGCACCTCCTGGACGCCCTGCAGAACGACGCCACGCTCACGATGGCGGAGCTCGGCGAAATCGTCGGCCTGTCGGCCACGCCCTGCTGGAAGCGCGTGAAGCGGCTGGAGGACGAGGGCTACATCGCGGCGCGCCTCGTGGTGCTCGATCGCAAGAAGATGGGCCTGCCCGTGACCGTGTTCGTGAGCGTGCGCACCAGCCAGCACGACGAGAAGTGGCTGGCGCGGTTCGCGGCCACCGTCACCTCGATGCCGGAGGTGGTGGAGTTCCATCGCATGAGCGGCGACGTCGACTACATGCTGAAGGTGGTGGCCGACAGCATCGAGGGCTACGACCGCTTCTACAAGAAGCTGATCCGCCAGGTGGGACTGTCGGGGGTCTCGTCCGCGTTCTCGATGGAGCAGATCAAGAGCACCACCGTGCTGCCGCTCGCGCTGGCGAGCGCGTGAAATCGACCCGCGGGAAAGATCATTTCACGAAGTTCCGGCCTCCTGGAATCCCATGCTTCCCGGGGCCGGATTTCGCCCCGCGATTGACGTTATATGCTCGGGCGGTCGCGGAGAATCGGTATCTCCAGCATCTGGCACTTAGCACTTCGTAGTACGAGAGGAAGCAGACACATGACGACCAAGCGCGCGCGCATGGATGCCGCGATTCGCGGCGATGCCGTCGACAAGGTGCCCTTCGGCATCTGGTTGCACAACTTCGCGGAAGAATATTCCGACGAGGTCCTGGCCAAGGAGACCGTGCGCCTGTACGAGCGCTTCGACTTCGACTTCATCAAGCCCCAGACCCGCGCGCACTGCTTCGGGGAGATGTGGGGCCAGGAAATGGCGCCGCCGAAGGGCCGCGACGACTGGCCCGTGACGAGCAAGTTCGCGGTGAACGCCGACGGCGACCTCGGCAACATCAGGAAGGTGCCGGCCAATTCCGGCGCGCTCGCCGAGCAGGTGCGCGCCTACCGGCGCATCCGCGACGTCGTGGGCCCCGACGTCCACATCATCGCCACCGTGTTCTCGCCCATGATGAACATGACGCTGATGCACAAGGACGGCAAGCCCGGCGCCCTGGCGCTGCAGGACAGCGCCCCCGACGCGCTCGAGGCCGCCTTCGATGGCATGACGAGCACGCTCGAAGAGTACGTGGCCCTGTGCCGCGACGCGGGCGTCGATGGCCTGTTCTACGCCACCACCACCGGCAACGCGGGCGAGTGTACGAAGGAGCAGTTCGAGCGCTTCCAGCGTCCTTTCGACGACCGCATCCTCGCCGCGGCGAAGGGCTGCCCCATGAACGTTCTTCACGTGTGCGGCCCCGCGATCCAGGCGCCCTGGTTCAAGGACCACGCGGCGAACGTCTACAGCTGGGCCACGACGCCCGGCAATCCGTCGCTGCAGGACATGCATTCGCTCACCGGCCGCGCCGTGATGTCCGGCGCGCCCGCGAAGCCGAAGATCGCCGCCATGCAGCCCGAGGAGCTGCGGGCGCACGTGCAGCGTTCGCTGGAGGAAATGAAGGGCCGCCACCATGTGCTCGGCCCGGACTGTTCGATCAATTCGAACACTTCGCCCGAGCTGATGGACGTCATTGCCGATACCGTCCGGAAGTTCAAGCCGGCGGCGCACTGAAGTCGCGCGCAGGCATCGCAGCAGACGAAGCAAGACCATGGACCTCAAGATCAAGAACCGGCACGCGCTGCTGACGGGCGCGAGCAAGGGCCTCGGACGTGCGTGCGCCGAGCGCTTTGCCGAGGCCGGCGCGCGCGTGACGCTCGTCGCGCGGGACGAGCGCGCGCTGCGCGCGACCTGCGATGAGATCGGCACGCGCTACAACGTGCGCGCCGACTGGATCGTGGCCGACACGGCCAAGCCGGAGGACCGTGCCGCGGTGCTGGCGAAGTGCCCCGACCCGGACATCCTGGTCCTGAGCAGCGGCTGGCCCAAAGGCGCCATGCAGGCCACGCCCTGGGACCCGGCGGCGTGGCAAGGAGCGCTCGAGTCCATGCTGCTCGGCCAGGCGCAGATGCTTTCCACGGTGGGCGAGGGCATGGCGCGCCGCGGCTTCGGCCGCATGGTCGTGGTGACGTCGCGCCTGATCAAGGAGCCGGAGTTCGAGCTCGCGCTTCCGGCGGCGGCCCGCATGGGCCTGAGCGCATACATCAAGGCGCTCAGCAACCACCTCGCGCGGCACAACGTCACCGTCAATTCGATCCTGCCCGGCATCTTCGACACCGAAACGCAGAAGGCCAACACGGCCAGGCTCGTCGCGGAACAGGGCCTGACCGAGGCCGAGGTCGTGGCGAAGCGCGCCGTCTTCACGCCCGCGGGCCGCTTCGGCACCCCCGAGGAATTCTCGGCGCTATGCGCCTACCTGTGTTCCGCCGACGCCGGTTTCATGACCGGCCAGGCATTGACCCTCGACGGCGGCGCCCATTCGGGTGTCCTGTAGTCTTTCCATTTTTCCGTTTCCGTTTTTTCCGTTCCCGTTTCCATGAGGTTTTTCGACATGCGTCTTACCCTGGCACTCCTTTCGTCCCTGGTCGCGCTCACGTTCTCGACGGCGAGCCTGGCCCAGGCCTATCCCACCAAACCCGTTCGCGTCGTCGCGCCCTACGCACCCGCGGGCAACGTCGACATCATCGCGCGCATCATCAACAAGCGCCTCGAGACCGAGCTCGGCCAGCCCGTGCTCACCGAGAACCTGCCCGGCGGCAACGGCGTCATCGGCACGCAGGCCGTGCAGCGTTCGGACCCGGACGGCTACCGCCTGCTCGTGAGCTCCTCGGCCCACGTCATCACGCCGGTGTTCCAGAAGGCCGTGCCCTACGACCCCGTGAAGGACTTCGTCGCCATCAGCCAGATCACGGCCATGCCGATGGTGCTGATGGTCGACGCGAACCTGCCGGTGAAGACGCACCAGGACCTGGTGGCCTGGGCCAAGAAGCAGGGCGGCCCGATCGACTACGGCACGCTGCGCGGTTCGGCCGGCCACTTCGCCGCCGAACTGTGGCGCGAGGCCACGGGCGTGCAGGTCAAGCAGATCCCGTACAAGTCGGGCACCGCGATCGCGATGGACGTGGCCGGCGGCCGCGTGCCGATCAGCTTCGACGCGGTCGCCGCGTCGATGGTGCATCTGCGCTCCGGCAAGGTCCGCGTGCTGGCGATCACCGGCCCGGTCCGCTCGCCGCTACTGCCCGACGTGCCGACCTTCGCCGAGCTGGGCTTCCCCGGCGTCGACGCGCAGACTTGGCACGGCTACTGGGCGCCCAAGGGCACGCCCCAGGCCGTGATCGACAGGCTGGGCGCGGCCATGGTCAAGGTGTCGCAGATGCCTGAAGTGCGCGAAGCGATCCACCAGGTGGGCGGCAACGTGATCGGCAGCGGGCCGAAGGCGTTCCAGGACTTCAACGCGGCCGAGGCGGAGAAGTGGGCTTCACGCGCGAAGCGGTTCAATATTCAGAGCGATTGATTCGGGGGCGGTGCGTGCGTAGTGGCGTGGCACCGATCTGAGGTGCCGCCCATGTGATCGTCCGGTCCTGCTCTCGATCATTAGCCGGTGGCTTGCATCGATCGCAGTGATCCAGCGCTGCGCAGATTGATCTCTCGCTCGCGCCGCTGCAACTACTTCACTCAGGGGGAACTGTCCCATCTTTGCTCTGAATAGGGTCGGATCACCGATCTTCTAGGGGAGGCAGTGGGGCCAGCAATGAAACCTGCTCGCCTTTTCCCCTGTTTTCCGTGCGTTGGTCGTCGCCCTGATCAGAAATAGAGTCATGTGGCGTCGCCAGCAGGCCGATGATGGCCTTGGAAAAGCCCATGTCGAGCGTGTTACTTTTGACGAACAGCGTGAGAATGTCGGAAGCCATCTTGGCGGATAGATTGGAATCGCTACCGCTTAAGTGGCGAGGCAGCGCGCCGGTGCTGGCGGCGAAGTAGTGCAATGCTAGATCGGTGATTCGGATGGCATCGTTCAGCGCATAGCGCCTGATCATTAGTCGATTGACCTCTTCGAGGAGACGGGGAAACTCTGCGTGATCGATGGCCTGTTCCGAATCTGCGCCGCCCGTCAGGCGACGAATGGCATCTGCAAATCTTACTTTTTGCGCAAGCGATTCCGCTCCATCATGAAGCTCCTCTCGCAGTCGCGCCTCGACGTTGAGCACGTCCACGACGTTCAGCTCACTTATTAGCAAACCAAGGCTGATTGCCAGTGCGCGAGTGGCGAGAAGAACGAGACACATATGCGCCCGATCATCCACGCGCAGCTTCCGCTGCAGGTGGTTCTGCTCGCCGATATTCAGAAGCGTAACGACCCTGTGCGCGGGCTTGAGCGTCCAGATTCCTGCGCGCAGAAACTGCGCCAACGCCCGGTATTCACTCCCCTTCGAAAATGTGAGCAATGCCTCGACCATAC
>NZ_JBFWNP010000001.1:0-390869 GCF_050250995.1 Ramlibacter sp. | reverse complement strand
GCGTCCGTACGCGACGCCGCCCATGCCCGCCTGCAGGATGGGAACTTGAATATCGAACAGGTCGCAAAGCGGCGTGCGGATGCTTTTCACGAAATCGGCTCCTCGTTTTCCGGTAGCGGTGATCTTAGGCAGGGCCGATAGGCCCGCAAGTCGTCATTGGCGAATCGCGCGTTCGGCCGGCGCGAAGGGGCGACTCTCGATTGACACTGCACCATGCCCTTTGTAGTGTTCGACCCGCGATGAACACACCCACGCGCTACGCAAGCAATTTCCACGGGGACCGTGCCGAGCGCTGGCGCCGCGAGGGCCGCTGGCCCGACCTGACGCTCGGCGAACTCGCGAAGCGGCGAGCGGAGGAGTCGCCCCGGCGCACGGCCCTCGTCGACGGGCGCGAGTACAGCTTCGCGACCTTCTACGACGACGGCGTGCGGCTCGCGTCAGCGCTCCTCGCGCGCGGGCTGAAGCCGGGCGACGTGGTGTCGTTCCAGCTGCCCAACTGGTACGAGGGCTGCGTGGTCTGCCTCGCCGCGGCGCTCGCGGGCCTGGTGGCCAATCCGCTCGTGCCGATCTATCGCGAAGCGGAGCTGAAGTACATGCTCGCGAACAGCCGCAGCCGGCTCGTGTTCATTCCGGCGATCTTTCGCGGTTTCGATTACCGCGCGATGATCCGGCGCGTGCGCGAGGAAATCGGCACCGATTTCGAGGTCGTGTGCCTGCGCGGCGATGCGCAGGAATTCACGGCATGGAGCGACATCGCTTCGGCCGAACGCGCGGCCTTGCCCGACGTGTCGCCGGACGATCCGGCGCTCGTCCTCTACACCTCGGGCTCCTCGGGCCGCGCCAAGGGCGTGCTGCACACCCACAACACGCTGCTCGCGTCCATCGACGATTCCATCGTCTATTTCTCGGAAGGACCCGAGGACGTGAATCTCGTCGTGTCGCCGATCACGCACATCACCGGCTTCGGCCAGGCCTTCCTGCTGCCGATCACCGTCGGCCTGCATTCGGTGCTCGTCGACGTGTGGGAGCCGGCGGCCGCGATGAAGGCGATGATCGAACGGGGCGTGACCATCATGAATGGCGCGACACCCTTTCTCGCGGCCCTCGCGAAGCAGGCTGCGATGGAGGGCACGAACGTTCCGAAGTTCCGGCGCTACATCTGCGGCGGCGCGCAGGTGCCGCCCGGCCTGATCTTCTCCGCGAGCGAACAGTTCACGAACGCGGTCGTCCACCGCGTCTACGGCAGCACCGAGCTCGGCTGCGTCACCGCCGGCACGCGCGATCGCGGCGAGGTCGAGCTGGGCGCGAACACCGACGGCCGTCTCGGCCGCACGGCGGTGCGCATCGTCGACCCCGTCACCGGCGTCGACCTGCCGCTCGGCAGCGAAGGCGAGATCGTCGCGCTCGGGCCGCAGATGTGCATCGGCTACATCGACCCGGCCGACAACGCGAACGCGCTCGACGAGCAGGGCTTCTTCCGCACCGGCGACCTCGGCCGCATGGAGCGCGAATGCCTCGTCATCACCGGCCGCAAGAAGGATCTGATCATCCGCAACGGCGAGAACATCAGCCCGCTCGAGATCGAGGAAGCGCTGGCCGGGCACCCGGACATCCGCGACGTCGCCGTGGTGGCGATGCCCAGCGAGAAGACGGGCGAATGCGCCTGCGCCTTCATCGTCGCGCGCGGCGACAGGCGCCTGGCGCTCGCCGACATCGCAGCGTTCATGACCGAACGCGGATTCGCGAAGCAGAAGATTCCGGAGTGGATCGAGTACGTGGACGAACTCCCCGTCTCGGTCCAGGGCAAGGTGCAGAAGGTCGAGCTGCGCGCCCGCGCGCGGGAGATCCACGCGCGCGCCGCGGCGCTCAGCCGGCCAGCGTAGCCGCGCCGTTGTTCAGGACCACCACGTCGCGCTCGATCGCGCGTGAGCGGAACTGCACCGCGTTCCCCTGGCGCCACATCTCCGTGCGGATGGTTTCGCCGGGGAAGACCGGCGCCGAGAAGCGTGCGGAGAACGCCGTGAGCTTCGTGGGGTCCGAGCCGCAGAAGCTCTTCATCACCGCGTGCGCGGCGACGCCGTAGGTACACAGGCCGTGCAGGATCGGCTTCGGAAAGCCGGCCTTCTTCGCGACGTCCGGATCCGCATGAACCGGATTGGGATCGCCGGACAGTCGATAGATGAGCGCGGCCTGCGCGAGCGTCGGGAGGTCGCACACGAACCCGGGTTCGCCTTCTGGCACGGGCGGCGGCGCAGGCGGCGCGGGGTCGCTCTTCGCGAGGCCGCCGTCGCCGCGGCAGAACGCGACCTGCACCACGGTCGCGAGCAGTTCGCCGCTCGCCTTGTCCGAGATCTTGCGTTCCATGTAGATGAGCGAGCCCTTGTCGCGGCCCTTGTCGACGACGTCGGTCACGCGCGCGCGGCCGATGGCCGTGCCGGCGACCGGAATGGGGCGGTGGATCCGCACCGAGAGTTCGGCCGCGACCACCTTCACCCAGTCGACGCCGGCCTGCGGGCTTTGCAGCCAGAAGCCCAGCGGCGCGATCACCGTGGGGAAGGTCGGCGCGACGCGCAGGCCGTCCTCGTAGACGAAGCGCAGCTCGTCGCGGTCGAGCGGATCGCAGGCGTAGCCGACGCCGAGCGCATAGAGGATCGCGTCCTTCTCGGTGTACGCGTGCTCGATGTCGGCGAACGTCCAGTTTTTGATCTTGTCGTAGTCGAAGGGCATGGCGGGGCCTCGATCAGATCACCGGGTCCCAGGTGAACACGGTGCCCGACACGTCGAGGCCGTAGAACCCCGGCTTGAGCGCGGGCAGCGCGTGATCCGCGATGGCCTGCGGCGTCCAGCCGCCGGCGTGATGCACCGAGCGCACCGGGCGCGGCTGGCTCATCAGCATGATCTCGTTCGCGCGGACGGCGAACACCTGCGCGTTCACCTCCTTCGCCGCGTCGGTGCAGAGGAACACCGCCATCGGCGCGATCTGCGCGGCCTGCATGAGCTTCGTCTTTTCCACGCGCGCCTTCGACTCCGGCGTGTCCGTCGGGATCGAGCCCGTCATGCGGCTCCACGCGAAGGGGCAGATGATGTTGGAACGCACGTTGTGCCGCGCCATGTCGAGCGCGATCACCTTCGACAGCGACACGATGCCGCCCTTGGCCGCGCCATAGTTGGCCTGGCCCACGTTGCCGATGAGGCCGGTGCTCGAGGTCATGTGGACGTAGGCGCCCGATTCCTGCTCGCGGAAGTAGGTCGCCGCCGCGCGGCTCACGTAGAACGCGCCGGAGAGGTGGACGTCGATCACCGCCTGCCATTCCTCGGGGTTCATCTTGAAGAACATGCGGTCGCGCAGGATGCCCGCGTTGTTGACGACGGCGTCGACGCGGCCGAATTTCTCGATGGCGGTCTTGACGATGCCGCTCGCGCCGTCCCAGTTCGCCACGCTGTCCGTGCTCGCGACAGCCTGCCCGCCGCGCGACTCGATCTCGTCGACGACCTTCTGTGCGGGACCCTTGTCGGCGCCCTCGCCGGTGGTCGAGGTGCCGATGTCGTTGACCACGACCTTCGCGCCCTCGGCGGCCATGGCGAGCGCGATCTCGCGGCCGATGCCGCCGCCCGCGCCGGTAACGATCGCGACCTTGCCCTTCATCATGTTGCCCATTGCGTGCTCCTCGTTCTGGCTGAACCGGCGACGATAGCCCCGTCGGCGCGCCGCTCCAAGGCGTGGAAGCCGAATGCCGCGTTCGCATTTCGCGAATCCGATTGATCGCGGGCGCATCCGCTCTTAGGATGCGCCTTGCAAGGAAGAGCGAAGAATGAATCTGCGAGAGGTAACGGACCGCAAGCGGTTCCGGCAGGTGCTCGGTCAGTATCCGACCGGCGTGTGCGTCATCACCGCGGCGCCGGGAAGCGGAGGACCGGTGGGCATCACCGTGGGCTCGTTCACTTCCGTCTCGCTCGATCCGCCGCTCGTGGCCTTCCTGCCCGACCGTGGCTCGACCGCCTGGGCGCGCATCCGGGAGGCCGGCCGCTTCTGCGTCAACATCCTGAGCGCGCAGCAGGAGTCGGTGTGCCGGCGCTTCGCGACGCGCGCGCCCGACAAGTTCGATGGCATCTCGCACCGGCCCGCCGCGTCGGGCGCGCCCATCCTCGACGGCGCGGTGGCGTGGATGGACTGCGAACTGCAGGCCGTCCACGAAGCCGGCGACCACGACATCGTGGTCGGCCTGGTGCGCGCGCTCGAAGTCGAGTCCGGCGAGCTGCCGCTGCTGTTCTTCCAGGGCGGCTACGGACGCTTCTCGCCGCTCTCCCTGGGGGCTTCCGATCCGCTGGGCGCGATCACCGAACAGTTGCGGCGCGCCGACGTCGCGCGGCCCGAGATGGAGCGCCTGTGCGCCGACCTCTCCGCGCGCTGCATCGCGACGGCGCGCGTGAGCGACGAGATCGTGATCGCCGCGAGCGCGGGCGTGTCGCGCCGCAGCGTGGTGTCCACGCTCGTCGGCCTGCGCCTGCCTTTCATCCCGCCGAGCGGCGCCCCCTTTCTCGCCTGGGCGCCCAAGGCGGAGGTGGAGAAGTGGCTGGAGGCGGGCCCGCCCGAGCTGCGCGAGCCCACGCTCGCTTCGCTGCGGGCGATCCGCGAGCGGGGCTTTTCCGTCGGCCTGCTGAACGAGGCGCAGCGCGAGTTCGCCTCCACCGTCGACCGCCTGATGGCCAACGAGCCGGTGAAGCCCGGCGTCGACCTGCGGGAGGTGATGCTGCGCATGCACTACGACCCGCCGGAGATGTCGACCGATGCGCTCAAGCGCGTGCGGCTGATTTCCGCGCCCGTGTTCGATCGCTCGGGCCAGGTGGCGCTGATGCTGACGCTGTTCGAATTCCCCAAGCCGACGGGCGATGTCGGCGTGCGCTCGTACATCCACCGCCTGCTCGAATCCGCCGAGCGCGTGACCGAGCGCTTCGGCGGCGCGCAGCCGACGATCTGATGAGGCCGGGCTTCAGCCCGGCTTCGCCAGCCCCGCCGCTTCCAGTGCGCGCTGCTTCGCGCCCTTCATGTCGTACTTGTAGTACGTCACGATGCGCTGCGTGTTGAGCCCGCCGCCGCCCAGCAGGTTGGCCATCATGCGGTAGACCCCGGTCGGCGAGATCGTCGCGTCGCGGATCGCGTGGAAGAGCTTCAGGCGGTATTCGCCGTCCACGCCGTCCTTGCCGCTCATGTACTTGCGGATGAAGGGGCCGGTCTCCGGGTTGTCGAGATCCTTCATCGACGGCGCCGTCTGCACCGAGCCGCCCGCGATGTCGTGCAGGTGCCGCACCATCACGTTCCACTCGGCCGCGCCGATGTACTTGCCGACGTTGGCGAACAGTTCGTCGGGCGCCAGCGTGCCGTCGGGCAGCGTCCTGCAGTGCGCGAGCGAGGCTTCGAGCGTCGCGCGCAGCGTCGACGCATGGATCACCATGTCGGTGATCTTCTCCTTGATCGCGCTGGTCTTCTCCAGGCCGTTCGCCTCGGTGATCAGTTGCGCGAGGCCCACCAGCAGGTCCGCCTGCACCACCATGCCGACCAGGCCCTCGATGCGGATCCACAGGCCCAGCGCATGCGCGAACGACGCCGCGCAGTCCGTCTCGCCGTCGAGGAAGATGCGATCGTTCGGCACGAACACGTCGTCGAAGATCACGAAGGAGTGCGACGCGAAATTCTCCGCCGCGAGCGGATGGTCGCGCGGGTCGGCGCCGGGCGCCTCGCTGCCGACGTTCACGATCTTCAGCCCCGGTGCGTTCACGGGAATCGCGAAGGCGATGGAATAGTCCCCTTCGTCGGGCTTCATCGCCTTGGTCGGAACGACCAGCACTTCATGGGCGATGGGCGCGAGCGCGATGTGCAGCTTCGCGCCGCGGACCACCACGCCGTCGGGGCGGCGCTCGACCACGCGCATGTAGGAGTCGGGGTCGGGCTGCTTCGAGGGCGGCAGGCTGCGGTCGCCCTTCGCATCGGTGATGCACTGCATCACGCGCAGGTCGCGCCGCTGCATCTCCTGCACGTAGGCCCGCATCGCCTTGCTGCCCTGCGGCCGGCGCGACTCGATGCGGTCGGCCGCGGTCAGCAGCGTCATCGCCGTCGTCCAGCTGATGGCGGTGAGGAAGTCGAAATTGCTGTCCGCGCGCTGGCGCAGCGCGTCGACCGTCTTGGGCGGCGACAGGAAATCGTTGCGGGCGTTGTCGTCCGCGCTGTAGAGCCGGTCGTAGCCGCGCGCGGCCAGGTCGACCTGCCGCGCGAACGTCGGGTGCGTCGTGACGTCGTCGATGCGTTCGCCGCGGAAGTAAACCTTGCGTCCGTCGGCGAGCGAAGCGCGGTATTGTTGGCCGGTCATCATGATGTCGTTTCCCCTCTGTGCGATTGCCCTGTGATTGCCGTGCGGTTGCCTTGCGTGACGAGCGCGCCGATGCTAGCAGCGGGCTCTTTTCGCGCCGTTCGAATTCCGCGAAAGCGGCTTTCGTGGAAGAAGTGTTGGTGGGCGGGAGCGTCGGCAGTACCGTTTGCCGCGTCTGATTTCATCGAAACGATAACGGGGACAACGATCATGTCGACTGGAATGCGAAAGGCCGCCGCGCGGCTTTTGGGTGGGTTGGCGGTGATGGCCGCCGCATGCGGTGCGTCGGCGCAGGCCACGCAGGGAATCTCCAGGGACGAGATCGTGCTCGGCACGATCCTCGACCTCTCCGGCCCCATCGCCTGGGCCGGCAAGCAGTCGCTCAACGGCCAGCGCATGCGCATCGAGGAGATCAATGCCGCGGGCGGCATCAACGGCCGCAAGATCAAGCTGCTGGCCGAGGACGATGCGTACGACCCGAAGCGCTCGGTGCTCGCCGCGCAGAAGCTCGTGAACAACGAGAAGGTCTTCGCCATCGTGCAGCACATCGGCACGGCCGGCAACGTGGCGACGCAGCAGATCAAGTTCGACCGCAACGTCGTGAACTTCATGCCCGCGACCGGCGCGCGCTCGATGTTCGAGCCGCCGGATCGCCTGAAGGTTGCATTGCAGGTGGCGACCGTCGACGCGATGGAAGCCGGCGTGCGCCAGCTCGTGGGCCAGAGCAAGCACACGCGCGTGTGCGCCGTCCACCAGGACGACGAGTTCGGCATGGAGTACGTGCGCGGCACCGAGGCCGGGCTCAAGGCGATGAACCTGGCGCTGGCCGAGCGTGCGTCGTTCAAGCGCGGCACGACGGACTTCTCGTCGCAGGCCGCGCGCCTGAAGGCCGCGAACTGCCAGCTCGTCGTCATCGGCGCGCCGGTGCGCGAGGCCGTGGGCATCATCAAGGAGTCGCGCAAGCTCGACTTCAATCCCGAGTTCCTGGGCGGCGACGCGACCTACAACAAGGACATGATCGCCCTCGATCCGAAGGCGGTGGAGGGCGTGTACTGCGCGCACTTCATGCTGTCGCCGGCGGCGGATTCGAAGAACAAGCGCATGCGCGACTGGTTCGCTGCCTACAAGGCGAAGTTCGGCGAGGACCCGGGCCAGAGTTCGATCTACGGCTACTACGCGATCGACGTGCTGGCGGCGGCGGCGGCCAAGGCCGGCGCGAACCTCACGACGGATTCCTTCCTGACCGCGCTGGAGACCAACCGTTTCCCGCATCCCTTCGACGGACCGGAGTTCTACATCACCAAGGCCAACCGCCTCGGCATCCACGAGTTCATCCTGTCCAAGGTGGACAAGGGCCAGTGGACGCCGCTGGTGACCGGCATCAAGGCGCCGCGCTGAGTCGATGGACCTGACGTATTCGGCGGAGCAGGCGCTGCTGCGGGAGACGCTGGAGCGGCTCCTTCGCAACGTGTATTCGCCGGAGCAGCGCAAGCGCATCGTCGCGTCGGCCGATGGGCGCAGCCCCGAGGCGTGGCAGGCACTCGCCGACATGGGTTGCTTCGCGCCCGCGTTCGGCGAAGCCAACGACGGCATGGGCGTCGATGCGGTCACGCTGGGCATCGTCGCGGAGTCGCTGGGGCGCCACCTCGTGGTGGAGCCGTTCGCGGGGACGGTTCTCCTGGCCGGACGGATCGTCGAGTCGATGGGCACCGAATCGCAGCAGCGGGCTTTGCTGCCGGGCGTGGTCGCGGGGAACATGCTTCTTGCGTTCGCGCACGACGAGGGGCCGCATGCCTTTGCGAAGCGCACGCTCGCGACCCGCGCGCGCCGGTCGGCCGGGGGCTGGACCCTCGACGGCCGCAAGACGGCCGTTCTCGGCGCGCCCTCGGCGGACTGGCTGGTCGTCTCCGCGCGCGACGAGGCTTCGGACGCCACGTCGCTCTTTCTCGTGAAGCGGGACGCGCCGGGCGTCACGCTCACTGCCTGGCCCACGACGCACGAACAGCGCGCGGCCGACATCGCGTTCGAAGGCGTGCGGGTGTCGGCTGCCGATCGGCTTGGCGGCGACGCCGCGAACGGAGACGCGGACGCCGTCGCGGTCATCGACGAAGCCATCGATTTCGCGACGGCCATGCAGTGCGCCGACGCCGTCGGCGCGATGGATGCGGTCGTTGCGATGACGGCCGAGTACCTGAAGACGCGCACGCAGTTCGGCCAGCCGCTCAGCCGATTCCAGGCGCTGCAGCACCGCATGGCGGACATGGCCGTCTGCGTCCACGAGTCGCGCGCGATCACGCTGCTCGCCCTGCTGCGCGCGCGGGCCGCGCCGCGCGAGCGTGCCCTCGCGGTGTCGTCGGCGAAGGCGAAGGTGAGCGCGTGCGCGCAGTTCGTGGGCCGAAACGCCGTGCAGCTGCACGGCGCGGTCGGCGCGACGCAGGACCTCGTCGTCGGCAACTATTTCCGCCGCCTGACCGCCTTCGAATCGAGCTTCGGCGCCGCCGGCGAGCACCTGTCGCGATACGGTGCGATCATGGGCGACTCGCGCTTTTCCGACCGGGCCCTGCTCGGCTCGCACTGATTTCGCATGGACCTGTCCCTCTCCGCCGACGAGCTCGCCTTCCAGGCCGAGGTGCGCCGTTTCCTCGACGAGCATCTCACGCCCGAGCTGAAGCGCGATGCCGCCGCCAAGAGCACTTCCATCGCGCACCCGGACGTCGAGCGTGCGTGGCGGCGCGTGCTGCATGCGCGCGGCTGGGCCGCGCCCGCGTGGCCGCGCGAGCATGGCGGCACGGGCTGGTCGCTCGCGCAGCGGCACATCTTCGACCGCGAATGCAACCGTGCCGGCGTGCCGCAGATGTTCAGCCTCGGCGCGAACCTGCTCGCGCCCGTGCTCATGAAGTTCGGCACGCCCGCGCAGCAGCGCGAGCATCTGCCCGGCATCCTGTCGGGCGACGTGCGCTGGTGCCAGGGCTATTCGGAGCCCGAGGCCGGCTCCGACCTGAGCTCGCTGCGCACGCGCGCCGTGCGCGACGGCGACGACTACGTCGTCGACGGCTCCAAGATCTGGACCTCGCATGCGCAGTACGCCGACTGGATTTTCGCGCTGGTGCGCACCGATTCGACGCCGCGCAAGCAGGACGGCATCTCCTTCCTGCTGATCCGCATGGACACGCCCGGCATCACGGTGCGCCCCATCCACCTGATCAGCGGCGAGCACGAGATCAACCAGGTCTTCTTCGAGAACGTGCGGGTGCCGGTGGTCAACCTCGTGGGCGAGGAGGGCCGCGGCTGGACCTGCGCGAAATACCTGCTGGAGCACGAGCGCGGCGGCTCCTTCGCGGCGAACGAATTGCGCGGCATGCTCGACCGCCTGGTGCGCATCGCGAAGCACGACGGCGAGAACCGCTTCGAGAGCGATCCGGTGCTCGGGCGCAAGCTGATCGAGCTCGCCGTGGACGTCGATACGCTCGAAATGCTGGAGCTCACCGCGATGTCCGGCGTGGCCGCGGGCGGCGACATCGGCGCGCTGCCCTCGATCATGATCCTGCGGCAGAGCCTCACGCGCCAGGCCATCGATGCGCTGGCGCTGGAGATCATCGGGGCGGATGCGTTGCGCTGGACGGCGGCGGTCGCCGAGGAGTTCACCACGCGCCCGCCGCTCGGCGAGCGCGAGCTCATGATGCCCATCTACATGAACGACCGCATCCACACCATCGCGGGCGGCACCACCGAAATCCAGCGCGGAATCATCGCGAAGCAGTCGCTCGGACTCTGAGCGAACGCCGCGCACGACCGAGCAAAGAACAGGAGACACGACCATGGCACTGAGGACGGGCGAAGAATACATCGCGAGCCTGCGGGACGACCGCGTCGTCTACTACGCGGGCGAGCGCGTGAAGGACGTGACGACGCATCCCTACATCTCGCTGCGCGCGCGCGAGAACGCCAGGCAGTTCGGGCTCGGCGCGAAGGAAAGCCCCGAGCGGCTCGACCTGCGCACGGTCCTGCTGCCCGACGGCGAGCGCGTCCACCGCTGGGCCCTGCCGTGCAGGACGCGCGAGGACCTGCTGAAGTTCGTCGAGATGGAAGAGACGATGGAAGGCGACGCGCACGGCGCGATGACGGCCGGCCTCACCGCGCTGAAGATCCTCGGGCGCAAGATGGACGCGAAGTTCGGCACGGCCTACACGCCGCGCATCGAGAAATACGCCGACTGGTTCGCGCGGCAAGACCTGCACGGCTCCTTCGCGATGACGGACGCCAAGGGCGACCGTTCCAAGTCGCCTTCGCAGCAAGTCGATCCCGACCTGTGGGTACGCGTGGTGGAGCGCCGGCCCGACGGCATCGTGATCAGCGGCGCCAAGACCTCGGTGAGCAGCGCGCCCGTGTGCAACGAGCTGCTGGTGCTGCCCACGCACGCGATGGGCCCGGCGGACAAGGACTGGTCGGTGGCCTGCGCGGTTCCCGCCAACGCGCCCGGCGTCACCATGATCTGCAACTACATCGGTTCGCCCTGGGGCGAGCGCCACCGCTTCGACCGGCCGGTGCATTTCAACGACTCGACGCCCGACGCCACGGTGATCTTCGACAAGGTGTTCGTGCCCAACGACCGCGTCTTCATGGACGGCGAGTTCGAGTACACGCGCGAGATGATCGGCTACTTCTCGACCTTCCACCGCGCCGGCATCCTGGTGAACGAGCCGCGCGAGACGAAGAAGCTGATCGGCGCCGCGCAACTCATGGCGCGCTACAACGGCATCGACGGCGTGGGCAACATCCGCAACGGCATCGGGGAGATGGTGCAGACCGTGCAGATGCTCGACGTGCTGCGCCACACGGCGCTGTCGCGCGTGCAGTTCGTCGAAGGCGTGTGCGTGCCCGATGCGGTCGCCTGCAATCTCGCGGGCCTCACGGTCACGAGCGCGCGGCCGGGCTTCCTCACCTTCCTCTGCGAACTCGCGGGCGGCCCGGTGCTCACCGCGCCCTCGGGGCTCGACCTCGCCAACCCCGAGACCTCCGCGCTCGTGAAGAAATACTACGTGGGCAAGGAGGGCGTGTCGGGCGAAGACCGCCTGCGCCTCATCAAGTACATCTACGACATCGCGGCGTCGGACTCGGCCGCCTATTCGGTGGCGCTCGGCGTCACGGCCGCGGGCTCGCCCTCGGCGCGCCGCGTCGCGGTTGCGCGCGGGTTCGACGTCGAGGCCTGCGTCAACACGGTGAAGCAGGAACTGCAATAGGTTCGGAGCCGAACGGCACGAAGGAGAGCGCATGGACACGGACACCCGTTACGAAGTCAAGGACTCGATCGCCACGATCACGCTCGCGCGGCCGGAGAAGCGCAACGCGCTGACCGTGCAGATGCGCGTGGATCTGACCGAGTATTTCGAGCGCGCGGGCGCCGACCGCGACGTGCGCGTGGTGCTGTTGCGCGCCGAAGGCCCGGGCTTCTGCGCCGGCGCGGACGTCGGCGCCATGTCCGACCTGACGCTGCCCGAAACGCGGCACCGCATGCAGCTGGTCCACCGGCTCATGCTGAACCTCCACTACATCGACAAGCCGGTGATCTGTGCCGTGCGCGGCCACTGCGTCGGCCTCGGCTTCAGTCTCGCGCTCGCGTGCGACCACATCATCGCCTCGCCCACCGCGAAGTTCGGCATGGTGTTCAAGAAGCTCGGCCTCGCGCCGGATGGCGGCGCGCTCTACTTCCTCGCGCGTTCGCTCGGCGTCGCGCGTGCGAAGGAGCTGATCTTTTCCGCGCGCATGCTCGAAGCGGCCGAGGCGCAGTCGATCGGCCTCGTGCAGCGCGTCGTGCCCGACGACCAGCTCGATGCCGCCGCCGCCGACTGGGCGCGCGAATACGCGAGCGGCCCGACGTATGCGCTGGGCCTGGGCAAGCGCCTGTTCGACACGGCCAACTCGCCGAGCCTCGAGACCTTCCTGCAGACCGAGCAGCTCACGCAGGCGCACCTCACGGGCACGCACGACCACAAGGAAGGCGTGGCCGCGTTCCGCGAGAAGCGCACCGCGAAGTTCCTCGGCTGCTGAGGAACGCCGCGCCGCGGCCTAACGCGAGCGCGGCAGGCCCAGCCCGGCCTCGGCGATGATGCTGCGCTGGATCTCGCTCGTGCCGCCGTAGATCGTCGACGGAATCGCGCGCTGCATCATCCACTCGATCGCGCCCTCGGCCTGGCGCTGGATGACCAGCGAGGAGGGCGCCGCCACTTCGAGCAGGCGCGCGCAGCACGACACCCACGACTCGGTGCCGAACAGCTTGGCCATGGGCCCCTCGTGTTTGCGCAGCGTGCCGGCCTCGAAGCCCCAGATGCCGCGCCGGTTGATCGTGTCCTCCACCGCGATGCGCACGGCGGTCTCGGCGAGCGCGAGCCGCACGTCGGTGCGCGCGATGGGCCGCTCGCCATTGCTGCCGTCCCGGGCCCATTCGAGCGCCTGCCGCAGCACGTTGCGCATCGACATGAGGTACACGTCGCCCGCCGACTGTTCGAGCGTCAGCGCGAGCGACATGACTTTCACGCCGCCGTTCACTTCGCCGATCCGATACGCATCCGGCACGCGCACGTCGCTGTAGAACGTGATGTTCGACGCCTCGCCGCCGATGGTGTCGATCGGCGTGAACTGGTAGCCGGCCTGGCGCAGGGGCACGATGAACATCGTGAGGCCCTTGTACTTGTCGGGCGCGGTGCGCACGATGATGAGCCCGAAGTCGGCCCGGTGGCCGACCGAGGTGAAGATCTTCTGTCCGTTGATCAGCCACTCGTCGCCGACCTGAACGGCCGTCGTGCGCGCGGAGAAGATGTCGGAACCGCCGGAGGGCTCGGTGTAGCACAGCGTCGCGAACGATTTGCCGGAGAAGAGCTGCGGCAGCACTTCGCGCCGCGCCGTGTCGGTTCCGAAGCGCAGGACGATCTTGGCGATGAGTTCGGTGGCCGACTGCGGCAGCATGTTCCAGTAGTAGTCGCCGAGCACGTCGCGGATCGCTGCCGCGGCGGTGCCGCTCAACCCGCCGCCGCCGAGTTCCTTCGGCGCGTCGGGATACAGCAGGCGCTCCTCGGCGAGTTCGCGGTAGAGGTCGGGGTCGTAGCCGTCGATCGAGTCGCGCATGAGCGCGTGCAGACGGTCATCGTGAAGGCGCTCGCACACGGCGCGCATGCGCGCGGCGGCGGCTTCGCCCTCGGGGCCCCAGCTGAAATCGATGCCGATTTCTCCCGCGTCCGGGAGATCGGCGGTCGCGCCCGACCACAGTCGGTCGGCGACTTCCAGCAGCGACGCGTCGGCCGGTCCAGCGCACAGCGACCATGCATTGATGCGGCGGAAGTAAAGTGGCGCGTCGTAGTCGAGCGTCATGCCGTAGCCGCCGAATACGCGCATCGCCTTCAAGGCCGCGGGCCGCGCGGCCTGGCCCGACCACCACGCGGCCATCGACACCTTGTCCGCGGCGTCGGGCTCGCCGCGCGCGATCGCGTCCGCCGCGCGCCAGCACAGCAGTTGCGCGCCCTGCACGTCGGTCAGGGCGTCGGCCAGCGGATGCGCGACGCCCTGGAAGGTGCCGATCTTCTTGCCGAAGGCTTCGCGCTCGCTGGCGTACGCCGCCGCGAGCTCGACCGCACGCAGGCCGGCTGCCGCGACCTGCGCCGCATTCAGCAGCTTCCATTCCTCGACGGCCGCGCGGAACAGCGCCGCGGCCTGCGGATGATCGATGCGCTGGCGGGTGGCGGGGGTGAGCGTATCGAGCGTGCGCGCGGGGATCGCGCCGTGAATTGGTTGCTTCGCGGATTCGAGGCCGGACCAGAGCGAGACCACGCCGTCCTCGATGCAGAGGATGGCTTGCGCGACCGCGCCGCCCGGGACCAGCTGCGCCTTGTTTGTCGCCACGTCGTGCAGCGCGAGCGTTGCGATGGCTTCGCCCGATGCGCAGCGCGCGAGCAGTTCGGCGCAGGGCGCCCCCAATGCATCGAGCAGCCGGTTGGCCACGATCGCCTCCACCAGCGGCACGCTCGCGAGATGGCGGCCGGCTTCCTCGGCGACGATCACCGCATGCATGAGGCTGGCGTCCGAGCCGAGTTCGCCCCGCACGCGCAGCATGTGGACCTGCGACTCGGCGAGCGCGTCCCAGAGCCGGCCGTCGAAGCCATCGCCATCGGCCTGCCGCGCGATGACGCGGATGCGCTCGCTCGTGGATTCGTTGCGCAGCAGCCGCGAGAGCGTCTCGCGCAGCAGCTTCTGTTCGTCGGAGAGTTCGAGATGCATGTTTCAGGGGTCCCTCGCGTCCATCGTAGGGGCGCGACGCGCGCCGTGGCGAGTTGTCATTGCCGAATTCCGCTTTCGTCTTTTGCGAAAGGTGGCGCCGGGCGCGGGCGCTAACATCGCACGCGGTGCGACCCCATGGATGACGGCATGAGCGACGGCAGCAGAAAGCCCCGGAAATTCGAGATTCGCGGCATTGCCGACATCCCGCGCCTCCACGCGCAGCGCACCCCGCAGCGCCGCGCGCTCGTGTTCGAGGGACGCACCAGCACCTTCGCGCAGTGGGATCGCCGCTGCAACCAGGTCGCCAACGCGCTGCTCGCCAGCCTGTCGGGCGAGCAGGCGCGCATCGCCTACCTCGCCAAGAACTCCGACCGCTTCTTCGACCTCTACTTCGGCGCGGCCAAGTCGCGCATGGTGATGACCGGCGTCAACTGGCGGCTGGCCCCGCCGGAGATCCGCCAGATCCTCGACGATGCGCAGGCCGAGATGCTGTTCGTGGGGCGCGAGTATCTGCCGCTGGTTCCGATGCTGCGCCGGGAGGTGCCGCGGCTGAAGCAGGTCGTGTGCATCGACGGGCCGGGCGAGGGCGTGGACGATTTCGAGGCGTGGCTCGCGCCCTGGAGCGACGCCGACCCCGGCTTCGTGCCCGGCATCGACGACGTCGCCCTGCAGATCTACACCTCCGGCACGACGGGCCATCCGAAAGGCGTGCAATTGAGCAACCGCAGCCTGCTCGGCGCCCTCGAGATGGTGGACCAGGAGGAGATCGGCCACTGGGACGAGAACGACATCGGCCTCGTCACGCTGCCGGTGTGCCACGTGGGCGGCGCGAATTTCGCGGTGTGGACCTTGTACGCCGGCGGCACGGCGGTCGTCATCCGCGAGGCGAACGCGAAGATCGTGCATGAAGGCTTTCGCACGCACCCCGTCACCAAGATCGGGCTCGTGCCCGCGGTCATCCAGGGCATCGTGGATTTTCCCGGCGCGGAGGAGACCGATTTCGGGTCGCTCGACGTCGTCGTGTACGGCGGCGCGCCGATCACGCCGGAGCTTCTGCGACGCGCGACCGCGCTCATGGGGCCGGTGTTCCTGCAGATGTTCGGCATGAGCGAGACCGCGAGCACGGGCACCTACCTCGCGCGCGAGGACCACGATTTCGAGCACCGGCCCGAACTGCTGGCCTCCTGCGGCAAGCCGTATTCGCACGCCCAGGTGAAGATCGTGGACGCCGACGGCAAGGAAGTCGCGGCGGGCGAATCGGGCGAGATCCTGCTGAAGGGGCCGTTCGTGATGAAGGGCTACTGGAACATGCCCGAGGCGACGGCCAAGGCCATCGTCGACGGTTGGTATCACACCGGCGATGCGGGCTACCGCGACAAGGACGGCTACGTCTTCATCCGCGACCGCGTGAAGGACATGATCATCACGGGCGGCGAAAACGTGTACTCGGCCGAAGTGGAGCAGGTGCTGAGCCTGCACCCCGGCGTGCTGGAAGTCGCCGTGATCGGCGTGCCCGATCCCAAGTGGGGCGAAGCGGTGAAGGCCGTCGTCGTGCGCCGGCCCGGCAGCACGGTGAACGCCGAAGAGGTGATCGCTTTCGCCCGCGAACGCATCGCCGCGTACAAGTGCCCGAAGTCGGTCGAGTTCGCCGAAACGCTGCCGCGCAACGCCGTCGGCAAGGTCCTCAAGCGCACGCTGCGCGAGCCCGGATGGGCCAGCGCAGCGCGCGCGAACTGAGCCGCCGCGCTCAGTCCTGCTTCAGCCCGTTCGCCACCACGACCCATTTGCCGTTGCGCAGCTGGGACATCGTGGCCTGGCGGAAGCCCAGGCGGTTCGTCTTCGTCACCGCGAACTCCGGCCCGCCGAGCGGCGAGGGGAAGCGGTTGGCCTCCATCGCGGCCACGAACGCATCGGGCGTGAGGTTGGGCCCGGCCTTCTGCGCCGCCTGCGCGAAGAGGTCCACGCTCAGGTAGGCATACAGCGGGTTCAGGCTGCCGGGCGTGTCGCCGAACTTCGCCACGTAGCGCGCATACCAGTCGCGCGCACGCTTTTCCGACGCATCGGGGCTCGGCATCTCCAGCCCGTGGACGGCATACATGCCCTCCACCGCCTTCGCGCCGAGCTCGAGGAGCTGGTTCGAATACGCGATCTCGCCGACCAGGAAGTCCGGGTTGAAGTCGAGCTTGCGCGCCTCGTTGACGATGCCCACCGATTGCGGCACGAGGCTGCCGTTGACCACCAGCGTGCAGCCGGCGCTCTTGAGCCTCGCCACCTGCGACGAGAAGTCGGTCGTGCCCCGCTTGTACGACGCCGTCGTCGTCATCGGCATGTTCAGCGCCTTGAGCGCCGTCTCGGTGCCGCGCAGGAACTCGAGCCCCGTCTCGTCGTCCTGGTAGACCGTGCACACCTTGGCATTAGGCTTCTGCTTCACCAGATGGCGCACGCCCGCCACGGTGAGGTCGTAGGCCGGCTGGATGCCGGCGAAGCCCAGGCGCTGCGGCGGCTCGAACATCAGGCGCGAGCCCGTGCCCGGCATGAAGTTGACGACGTTCTTCTCGTAGAGGATCGGCATCGCGGCGACCGCATGCGCGGAGCCGAAGGTGTAGAGCGCGGCGAAGACGTTGTCGTTGTTGACGAACTTCTGCGTGATGAGCACCGTGCGCTTCACGTCGTAGCCGTTGTCCTCGGCGATCAGGCGCAGCTTGCGGCCATGGATGCCGCCCGCCGCGTTGATCTCGTCGATGCGCATCTGCATGCCCTGCCGGGCCTGCTTGCCGCCGTAGGCGATGGGGCCGGACAGGTCGACGATGAAGCCGAGCACGATCTCGTCCTTGGTCACGCCGCGGGTCTGCGCCGAAGCGCCGGCCGCGAGCGCGCCCATCACCGCGGCGCACAGCGCGCCGCGAACCAGTCTGGTCAATGTCATGGACGCACCGCCTTACTTCTTGTCGCCCTTGAGGCCGCTCGCCAGCAGGCTCCACTTGCCGTTGTGGACCTGCGACATCATGAATTCGCGGATGCCCAGGCGGTTGGTCTTGTCGACCGAGTAGTCGGGACCGCCGAAGGTGTTGGGGAAGCGCGTGGTGTCCATCGCGTTCAGGAAACTGTCGGTCGTCAGGTTCGGCCCGGCCTTCTTCGCGGCCTGCGCGAAGATGTCCATCGTGTAGTACGCGTAGATCGAGTTCTGGCCCGGGTCCTCGCCGTACTTCGCCTTGTACGCGGCGAACCACTTGCGCATGCGTTCGCTGCGTGCGTCGGCCACCGGCGCTTCCATCAGGTGCATGCAGTAGAAGCCCTCGACGGCCCTGCCGCCGAGCTGGAACATCGAGACGTCGTAGCTCGCCTCGCCGCCCAGGAAGTCGGCGTTGAAGCCCACCTTGCGCGCTTCGTTCATGATGCCCACCGTCTCGCGCACCGGGTTGCCGACGACGACGAGGGTGCAGCCCGCGCCCTTGAGCCGGCTGACCTGCGAGGAGAAGTCGGTCGCGCCGCGCTTGAACGAGGTGCGCTCGCCCATGTTCATGTTGAGCCGCTTCAGCGCTTCCTCGGCGCCGCGCACGTGCTCCATGCCGAACTCGTCGTCCTGGTAGATCGCGCAGACCTTGGCGTCCTTCTTCTGCGCCACGAGGTGGCGCACGCCCACGGCAATCTGGTCGAAGTAGGAGGGCGTGAGCGCAATTTTCAGCCGCTCCGGCGGCTCGAACATCTGCCGCGCGCCCGCGCCCGGCATGAAGTTGATGACCTTGTTGTCGAACAGGATCGGCATGGTCGCGATGTTGTGCGCCGAGCCCTGGTGGAACAGGACCGCGAAGACCTTGTCGTTGTTCACGAGCTTCTGCGCGGCGAGCACCGCGCGCTTCGGCTCGTAGCCGTGGTCCTCGACGATCAGGCGGACCTTGCGGCCGTTGATGCCGCCCGATGCGTTGATCTCGTCGATCCGCATCATGAGCCCGTCGCGCGTGCGCTTGCCGGCGTAGGTGATCGGACCGGACAGGTCCAGGATCGAGCCGAGCAGGATTTCGTCCTTCGTCACGCCGCGCTGCGCCTGCGCCGCCGCCGTCAACGCGATGCCCGCGCCCAGCACACCGGCCATCAGCCGCCCCACTGTCGATGTCCACTTCATGAAATTTCTCCTGTCGTAGTGAATCGGTGCGCGGCCGCCGGGAATGGCGTCACGCTTCGGAATACATGCTTTCGATCTGTTCGGCGTACTTGCGCTCCACCACGCCGCGTTTCAGCTTCAGGGTGGCCGTCAGTTCCTCGTCCTCGGCGCCGAGCTTCTGCTCGATGAGATGGAAGCGCTCGATGCGCGCGGCGCCGCCGAGCTTCGCGTTCACGCGCGCGACCTCGGCCTCGATCAGCTCGCGCACTTCGCGCGTGCGGCACAGGCTGGAGAAGCTGGAGAAGGGCACGGACTTCTCCTGCGCGAAGGCCTCCACGTTCTCGTGGTCGATCATCACCATGCAGGCGAGGAAGGGCTTGCCGTCGCCGATGACGACGGCGTCGGCGACATAGGGCGAGAGCTTCAGCTCGTTTTCGATCCCGCTGGGCGTCACCTTGCCGCCGCCGGACGTGACGATGAGGTCCTTCATCCGGTCGACGATGCGCCAGTGGCCCTCGGCATCGACCGCGCCCACGTCGCCCGTGTGCAGCCAGCCTTCGGCATCGATCGTCCGCCGCGTGAGCTCGGGCTGGTTGAGGTAGCCCGCGACCACGCTCGGCCCGCGCACCAAAATCTCGCCCTGGGCCGACAGCTTCATCTCGACGAAGGGCAGCGACTTGCCGATGCCGCCGCGGCGCACCGCGCCCGGCAGGTTCATCGTCCCCGCGCCGGCGGTCTCCGACATGCCCCAGCCCTCGTGGATCGGCACGCCGATGGCCTCGTACCAGCGCAGGAGTTCGGGCGAGACCGGCGCGGCCGTCGTGATCGCGAGCCGCATGCGGTGCAGGCCCATCAGGCGGCGCAGGTTGGCGAACACCAGGAGGTCGGTGATCCACGCGGCGGCGCGCAGCGAAGCGGAGGGGGCGCGGCCGGCCGCGCGTTCGTCCGCCATGCGCAGCCCGACGCGCAGCGCGGCGTCGTATGCCCAGCGCCCGACGGGCGTCGCCTCGCGCATGCGCATCGTGATCGAGGAGTGGAACTTCTCCCAGATGCGCGGCACGCCCAGGAACACGGTGGGCGCGATTTCGCCGATGTTCGCGGCGAGCGTGTCGGGGTTCTCCACGAAGTTCATGCGCGAGCCGAACTGCACCGACAGCATCGAGCCGAGCAGGCGCTCGGCGATGTGGGCGAGCGGCAGGTAGCTGACCTTGTCGTCGGATTCGTCCTGGCGCGCCGGGTGCTGGTCCATCACCGCGAGCAGGTTGCGGTTGGACACCAGCGCGCCCTTCGGCGCGCCCGTCGTCCCCGCGGTGTACGCGACGATGGCGAGGTCGTCGGGGCGGCGCGACTGCAGGCGCTGCTCGAACTCGCCGGGATGCGCGCGGTCGTGCGCCTCTCCCGCCTCCATCAGCGCGGCGAGGCTCTTTGCCGCCGGATCCTCGAAGCGCTGCAGGCCGGCCATGCCGAAGATGACGATGCATTCGAGGCGAGGGCACTGCTCGCGCACCTCGAGCGCCTTGTCCAGCTGCTCCTCGCCGTCGACGAACAGCACGCGCGCATCGCAGTCGCGCAGGATGTCGCGCACCTGCTCGGGCGAATCGGTGGGGTAGATGCCCACGCTCACGCCGCCGGCGCTCAGCACGCCCCAATCGGCATAGACCCACTCGCGCCGCGTGGCGGAGAGGATGGCCGCGGTGTCGCCGGGCGCGAAGCCGAGCGAGGCGAGGCCCATGGCGACGCGCCGCGCGGACGTGCCCAGGTCGCGCCAGCTCACTTCCTCCCAGATGCCGCGGGCCTTCTGCCGCAGCGCGACGCGATCGCCGCGCGCGGTCACCGCGCTCCAGAAGCGCCGCGCGAGCGTGTCGCCCTGCAGCGGGGCGGCGTTCAGGGGTTTCGCGTTCGGATTCATCGCCACTGCTTCTTCTTCTTCCAGCGCCGGTCGTCGCGCGCGCCATCGGACTTCACGCCCAGCAGGAACTCCTTCACGTCCTGCTTCTCCAGCAGTCGCTGCGTGGTGTCTTCCAGCACGATGCGGCCGACTTCGAGCACGTAGCCGAAATGCGCGGACTTCAGCGCGATGCTGGCGTTCTGCTCCACGAGGAGCATGGTCGTGCCTTCCTCGCCATTGACGCGCACGATGATCTCGAAGATCTCCTTCACCAGCTTCGGCGAAAGACCGAGGCTCGGCTCGTCCAGCAGCAGCAGGCGCGGGCGGCACATCAGCGCGCGCGACAGCGCGAGCATCTGCTGCTGCCCGCCGGAGAGCGCGAGCGCCTCCTGGTTGCGCTTTTCCGCGAGGATGGGGAAGTAGCCGTACATGCGCTCCAGGTCGCGATGCACCGCGTCGCGGTCCTTGCGCGTGTAGGCGCCCATCAGCAGGTTCTCGTGGACCGTGAGCAGCGGGAACACCTCGCGCCCCTCGGGCACGTGGCCGATGCCCTGCCGCACGATCCAGTCCGCCGGCTTGCCGTTGATCGGCCGGCCTTCGAAAAAGACCTGGCCTTTGTCGGGGTCGAGGATGCCCGAGATGGTCTTCAGGATCGTCGACTTGCCGGCCCCGTTGTTGCCGAGCACGGCGACGATGCTGCCCGGCCGCACTTCCAGGCTCACGCCGCGGATCGCGCGCACGGGGCCGTAGCTCGATTCGATGTTCGCCAGGCGCAGGATGGGTTCGGTCATGCCTGCCTCACTCGCCCAGGTACGCCGTCATCACGGCGGGGTCGGACTGCACCTCGGCCGGCGTGCCGAGCGCGAGCAGCTTGCCTTCGTTCACGGCCAGCACGCGGTCGGACACGCGCGAGACCAGCGCCATGTCGTGCTCCACCAGCAGCACCGTGACGTCGAGGTTGTCGCGGATGTCGTGGATCCAGAACGCCATCTCCTCCGTCTCCTCGACGTTGAGGCCCGACGACGGCTCGTCCAGCAGCAGCAGCTTCGGCTTCAGGCACAGCGCGCGGCCGAGCTCGACCACCTTGCGCACGCCGTAGGGCAGGCCGGCCACGAGCGTGTCGCGCACGCTCTGCAGCCGCAGGAAGTCGATGACTTCCTCGACGTGCCGGCGCAGCTCCACCTCGCGGCGCTTGAGGCCGGGCAGGTAGAGGATCTCCGACAGGAGGTTCGCCGAGGTGTGCGTGTGGCAGCCCACCAGCAGGTTCTGCAGCACCGTCGCGTGTTCGAAGAGCTCGATGTTCTGGAACGTGCGGCCGATGCCCAGCGCCGCCGCGCGGTGCGTCGCGAGCTGGCCGATGTCCTTGCCTTCCAGCACGATGCGCCCCGCCGTGAGCGGATAGATCAGGCTGATGAGGTTGAACATCGTGCTCTTGCCCGAGCCGTTGGGGCCGATGATCGTGAAGATCTCGCCGCGCTCGACTTCGAAGCTGATGTCGTTGACGGCCGTCAGGCCGCCGAAACGCTTGGTGATGCCTTCGACCTTGAAGAAGCTCACGTCAGTCGCTCCGATCGCGTGTACGACTTGCGGTGGCGGAACATGCCCTTGCGATAGGTCGGGAAGAGCGAGAACCAGGTGCGGACCTTGACCCAGCGGCCGTAGATTCCCTTGGGTTCGAAAAGCACGAAGAGCACGGTGACCACGCCGAAGACGACGGCCGTGAGGCCGGTCTGGTCGGCGATGGAGCGCGGCAGCACCGACTTGATGTGGCCGATGGCCTCGGGCAGCGTGATCATGAAGATCGCGCCGAAGATCGCGCCGTGCAGCGAGCCCATGCCGCCGATCAGCACCATCATCAGGAACTCGACCGACACCAGCAGCGTGAACTGGTCGGGGCCGAGGAACTTGATCTGGTGCGCGTACAGCACGCCGGCCAATCCGGTCATCGCGGCGGAAATCGCGAAGCTGCGTGTCTTGTACAGCGCGAGGTTCACGCCCATGCTCTGCGCCGACACTTCGGAGTCGCGGATCGCGATGAACGCGCGGCCGGACGGCGCGCGCAGCAGGTTGCGCGCGACCAGCGCCACGGCGACGACGCACGCGAGGCACAGGTAGTACATCGGCGGGCCGTCGGCCACGCGCTCGGTGACGAGCTTCATGGGCGGCACCGACTTGCCCGCGTTGCCGCCGGTCACCGATTCCCAGCGCGCGATGACTTCCTCGACGATGAAGCCGAAGGACATCGTCGCGATGGCGAGGTAGATGCCGGTCAGGCGCAGGGCCGGCAAGCCGATGATGATTCCCGCGGTGGCCGCGAGCGCCATCGCCGCCGGGGCGGTGGCGACGAAGGGCCAGCCGTAGCCCGCCAGCACCATCTCGGTGTACGCGCCCACCGCGAAGAACGCGGCGTGGCCGAGCGAGAACTGCCCGGTGAAGCCAGTGAGCATCATCAGGCCGATGCCGACGATGCTGTAGATGTAGATGAAGCTGAGCGTGTTGAGCAGGTAGTTGCCGAGCGCGAAGGGCGCCAGCAGCAGCGCGGCGAGCAGGAGCAGGTACCAGCGCGCGGTGGCCTTGTCCTTGAACAGGCCCAGGTCCTGCCGGTAGTCGGTGATCATGGTGTGGCGCATGGCGGACTCTTCAGACTTTCTTCTTGCGCAGCGCCGAGAAAATTCCCGAGGGCCGCACGATCAGCACCGTCAGCACGACGAGGTGCGGCGCGACCGCCTTGAAACCCTCGGGCAGCAGGTAGCCCGCGAGCGATTCGGCCAGGCCGATGATCACGCCGCCCACGAGGGCGCCGGGGATGCTGCCGAAGCCGCCGACGACCGCGGCCGGGAACGCGTTGATCGCGATCGAGCCCATGTTGTTGTGGACGAACGTGATCGGGGCGAGCAGCATGGCGGCGAACGCGGCGATGCCGGCCGCGATGGACCAGATCAGCGTGTTCATGCGGTGGACCGGAATGCCGACGTAGTAGGCCGCGAGCTGGTTCTGCGAGGTCGCGTTCATCGCGATGCCGACCGTCGTCTTCTTGAACAGCAGGTAGAGCGCGACGCACAGCGCCGCGGTGGAGACGATGATGACGATGTGGTCCATCGCGATGGTCACGCCGCCCAGGCGCAGGAAGCTTTCGGACAACGGCGTCTTCAGCGGCCGCGTCTCGGTGCCCCAGCCGGGCACCATGGTGACGAGGCCGCGCAGCGCATAGCCGGTGCCGATGGTCACCATCACGGCGGCGAAGGTCGGCTGGCCGACGACGCGCTTGAGCACCACCATCTGGTACACCGCGCCGAACACCGCGAGCGTGACGAACGCGCAGGGCACCATCAGCCAGAAAGGAAACTTCCAGATCGTGCCGAAGGTGTAGGCGACGAACGCGCCGAGCATCATGAAGTCGCCCTGCGCGAAGTTCACGACCTCGGTGGCCTTGTAGATCAGCACGAAGCCCAGCGCCACCAGCCCGTAGACGCAACCGAGCGCGACGCCGCTGATCGCGACCTGCAGCAGATCCATGTGTCTCCTCTCGTTGTCGTCGCGAGTCTAGGAGCGAGCCCTGCGTGGCGTCGATTCGCGATTGGAGAAAGCCGCTTTCTTCGTTTGCGAGCGCGCGCGCGGCGCGTGTCGGGGAAACCCTCGGGCGATGCTTCAGAATCGAGGTAACACAGCGAGGAGACACCGATGTCCGACGAAGGAGTCACGAAAGTCCTGGCGAACTTCTGCGCAGCGCACAAGTTCGAGGACCTGCCGCCCGAGGCGGTGAACGAAACGAAGAGGATCATGCTCGACACCATCGGCTGCGGCCTTGGCGGCCACGGCGTCGACAAGGGCACGATGGCGGTGCGCGTGAGCCAGTTGACGGGCGGCACGCCGGAAGCGTCGATCCTCGGCGTGAAGGGCAAGGTCGCCGCGACGACGGCCGCGTTCGCGAACGGCGAGCTGATGAACGCGCTCGACTGGTGCCCGGTGATGTCGCCGGCGCACGTGCCGCCCTTCGTGCTGCCGCCGGTGTTCGCGCTGGCGCAGGCGCGCAAGCTGAGCGGCAAGGACGCGATCGCCGCGGCGGCGATGGGCATGGAAGTCAGCACGCGCCTGGGCACGGCCACCGGCGGCCTGCGCGCCGGCAAGGACGGCGTTCCGCGCCGCGTGTGGGGCCTGAGCTCGAACTCGGTGGCCGGCACGGCGGCGGCGGGCCACCTCATGCGCTTCGACGCGCACAGGATGCTGCATGCGCTCGGCACCTCGGGCTATTACGCGCCGCTCGCGACGCACACGAAGTTCAACTACACCATCGAGCAGGGCTATGCGAAGTACGGCCCGGCCGGCTGGATCGCACAGGGCGCCGTCACCACTGCGCAGCTCGCGGAGCTGGGCTATCACGGCGACACGACCTTCCTCGAAGGGCCCTACGGCTTCTACGTCGAGAACGGCGCGGACAGCTGGGACCCGTCGAAACTCACGAAGGGTCTAGGGCAGGACTGGATGTTCCGCTTCGTGGGCTACAAGCTCTATCCGACCTGCGGCATCTTCCAGTCGTCCGCGAACATCTTCCAGTCGCTGGTCGACGAGCTGAAGCTGCAGCCCGAGGAGATCGAGGAGATCGACGTCAAGGTCGAAACCATCGGAACGCTCCCGGCCTACGTGAGCACCGAGCCGAACGACCACGTGGAGGCCGCGTCGAGCGCGCCCTTCATCCTGGCCGTCATCGCGCACCGCATTCCGCGCGGACCGGGCATGCAGGCGCAGTCGGTGATCGACGATCCCGCGATCCGCGCCACCATGAGGAAGGTGCGCACGAGCCTGAATCCGCGTTGCGAGGAACTGCGCCACCGCGACATCGTGGTCGAGGGCTTGCCCTATCCGCGGCATCGGCCGGGCTACATCAGGATCAAGGCGCGCGGCGGGCAGGTGTTCGAGCGCACGGCGGATTTCTGCCCGTGGATTTCCATGGACCCGGACTACCGCGCGACGGACGAGGCTCTGGCGGTGAAGTTCCGGGAGAACGCACGGATCGTGCTGAGCGAGGGCAAGACCGAGCGGGCGATCGAGATGATCCTGAATCTGGAGAAGATGGGGGATGTGTCGGAGCTGTTCGAGGTGCTGGCGGACTGAGCGCGGACTTCCGTGAATCGTCCGATGCGACGATCCACCGGGGGTCGAGCCGGGCGTATCCTTGCCCCCAGGATGACCCCATGCCTCTCGACCTGAGCCGCAGCTGGTCCGATGCGGACCTCGACACCTGGCGCGATTCGGTGCGCCGCTTCGTGGCCGACGAAGTGGAGCCCGGCGACGCGCAGGCGCGCGAGGACGGCCACGTCGGCCATGCGCTGTGGCGGCGCGCGGGCGAGCTGGGCATGCTGTGTACCGACATCCCCGATACCTGGGGCGGCATGGGCGGCGATTTTCGCCACGAGGCCGTTTTCGTCGAGGAAATGAGCCGCCGCGCGCTCTCGGGCATGAACACCTCGGTGCATTCCATCGTCGCGCACTACCTGCTGAACCACGGCACCGACGAACAGAAAGCGCGCTACCTCCCGCGCATGGCAAGCGGCGAACTCGTGGGCGCCATCGCCATGTCCGAGCCCGGCACCGGCTCCGACCTGCAATCGATCCGCACGCAGGCTCGCCGCACGGCCGACGGCCGCTGGCGCATCGACGGCGCCAAGACCTTCATCAGCAACGGCTACCTCGCAGGGCTCGTGCTCGTCGTGTGCAAGACCGACCCCGAGCAGCGGGCCAAGGGCACCTCGATCCTGCTGGTCGAGACCGAAGGCGCGAAGGGCTACTCGGTCGGCAAGGTGCTGCGCAAGATCGGCATGAAGGCGCAGGACACGTCCGAGCTGTTCTTCGACGGCGTCGAGGTCCATGCGGACAGTGTGCTCGGCGGCGTCGAAGGCAAGGGATTCTTCCAGCTCATGAGCGACCTGCCGTACGAGCGGCTGCTGATCGCCGTACTCGCTGCCGCCGGGATGGAGGGCGCGTACGAAGCCGCGCTGGCCTACGCGCGCGAACGCAAGGTCTTCGGCCAGCCGATCGCCGAGATGCAGAACGCGCGCTTCAAGCTGGCCGAGGTCGCCACGCAGATCATGGTGGGCCGCGCCTTCGTCGACCAGTGCATCGAGAAGTACGTCGCCGGGAATCTCGACACCGCGACGGCCTCGATGGCCAAGCTCTGGGCGTCGGAAACACAGGGCCGCGTCGTCGACGAGTGCCTGCAGCTCTTCGGCGGCTACGGCTACATGGAGGAATACCTCATCGGCCGCATGTACGTCGATGCGCGCGTGCAGCGCATCTACGGCGGCACGAGCGAGATCATGAAGGAAGTCATCGCACGTTCGCTGTGATGGCCAGGACCCAGACGAAAGGAATCGCATGACCACCGCCTACATCGTCGCCGCCGCCCGCACGGCAGGAGGCCGCCGCGGCGGCAAGCTCTCGGGCTGGCACCCGGTCGATCTCGCCGCGCGCGTGATCGACGAACTGCTGGATCGCAGCGGCTGCGACCCCGCGCAGGTCGAGGACGTCATCATGGGCTGCGTGAGCCAGATCGGCGAGCAGGCGTTCAACGTCGCGCGCAACGCGGTGCTGGCCTCGCGCCTGCCCGAGTCGGTGCCGGGCACCTCGATCGACCGGCAATGCGGCTCGTCGCAGCAGGCGATCCATTTCGCCGCGCAGGCCGTGATGTCGGGCGTCCACGACGTCGTGATCGCGGCGGGCGTGGAGTCGATGACGCGCGTGCCGATGTTCTCCCCGGGCGAGCTGCCGCGCAAGAACGGCATGGGCTACTACATGAGCCCCGAGATCCGCCGCCGCTATGGCGAGCGCGATTTCAGCCAGTTCGACGGTGCCGAGCAGATCGCGGTGAAGTACGGTTTTTCGAAGGACGAGCTCGACCGGTATTCCCTGCAGTCGCACCAGCGCGCGCTGCGCGCAAGCGAGGCGGGCGCTTTCGAGCGCGAGATCGTCGCGGTCGAGGCGCGCACCGCCGACGGCGCCACGGGCGAGATGCACCGCCGCGACGAAGGCATCCGCGCCAACGCCACGCTCGAAGGCATCGCCGGCGTGAAGCTACTGCGCGAGGACGGGCGCATCACCGCCGCGAACGCGAGCCAGATCTGCGACGGTGCGAGCGGCGTGAT
Source organism: Ramlibacter sp. (assembly GCF_050250995.1). Taxonomy (GTDB): domain Bacteria; phylum Pseudomonadota; class Gammaproteobacteria; order Burkholderiales; family Burkholderiaceae_C; genus Ramlibacter. The sequence continues at coordinate 363,107 of NZ_JBFWNP010000001.1, read as the reverse complement.
GATCGCCAACGAAGCGGCCGTGAAGCGCCTCGGCCTGAAGCCGCTCGCGCGCATCCACCACATGAGCGTGATGGGCCACGACCCGGTCATCATGCTCGAAGCCCCGGTGCCCGCGACGCAGCGCGCGCTCGCGAAGGCGGGCATGCGCATCGGCGACATCGACCTCTACGAAGTGAACGAGGCTTTCGCGCCGGTGCCGCTCGCCTGGGCGCAGGCGCTCGACGCCGACCCGGAGCGCATGAACGTGCATGGCGGCGCGATCGCGCTCGGCCATCCGCTCGGCGCGTCCGGCGCGCGGCTCATGACGACCCTGCTGCACGCGCTGCAGGCACGCGGCGGCCGCTACGGCCTGCAGACGATGTGCGAAGGCGGCGGCATGGCCAACGTGACGATCGTCGAGCGGCTCTGAAGGCGCTCAGATCGCGACCATCTCGAAATCCGACTTGTCCGCGCCGCAGTCGGGGCAGAACCAGTCGGCCGTCACATCGGCCCATCGCGTGCCGGCCGCGATGCCGTCTTCCGGCATGCCCGTCGCCTCGTCGTAGATGAAGCCGCAGACGACGCACATCCACGTCTGCAACTCGGTGGTCCTGGCCTGCGGCACCGGCGCTTCCGCCGCCGGCTCCGGGGCGAGTTCGTAGAGCTGCGTCTTCGACCGGATGTGGGCGTCCCACCCGCCCAGCCGCATGTCGATCAACACATTGTCGGGACCCAGATGCTGCGGATTCATCGGGTTGCCTTCGCCGGGCGCCTTGCGTCCGCCGTTCGCCACCATCGTCTTCACGGCTTCGTCGAGGTCGTCGACCCGGAAGCCGATGTGGCCGACGCCGGGCATGACGTGCTGGCCGCCCAGGCGCGCATCGCCGGGCCGGAACTTCTCGATCGTGATGTAGAAGTAGCCGTCGGTGAGGAAGACGGCGTCGTCGCCGGTTTCCTTCGGCTTCCGGCGCAACTCGGTCAGGCCGAAGGTGCGCTTGTAGAACTCGGCGGTGGCGGGCGGGTCGTTCGTCGCGAAAGCAATGTGCTGGATGCGTGCCATCGTGATTCCCGGTGCCTACTGCTGGACCTTGACCTGGGCGCGCTTGATGACGTCCGCGGTCTTCACGGCGTCCTGGCGGATGAACTCGGTGAAAGCCGCCGGATCGGAGCCCTTGGGGGCCAGGCCGTTGTTCACGAGCAGGGTGGCCATTTCCGTCGACGAGACGACCGCCTGGATGTCGCGGCTGAGGCGGTCGCGCAGGGCGGGCGCCATGCCGGCCGGCCCGAATACGCCGATCCAGGACTGGTACTGGTAGCCCGGCAAGGTTTCCGCGACCGCCGGCACGTCCGGCAGCAGCGCGGAGCGCTTTTCGCCGGTCACCCCCAGCACGCGCAACGCGCCGGACTTGATGTGCGGCATGGCGGTGGTGAAGGAGTAGATGCCGAAAGGCGCGTGCCCTCCGACCACGTCGACGGCCGCGGGCGAGGAGCCCTTGTAGTGGACGGTGAGCAGGTCCACGCCCGCCATGGTCTTGAACAGCTCGCCGCTGAGGTGATCGGCCGCGCCCGGCGGCGAGGTGGCGAACCCGAAGGGCTCCTTGTCCGCGTTCTTCTTCTTGATGTGCGCGATCAGTTCGGGAATGGTTTTCACGGGAACCGACGGATGGACCACGACCGCATACGCTTGCGTGGAGACCTGCGAGATCGGAACGAGCTGCTTCATCGGGTCGTAGTCGGGCCGGTTGAACAACAGCGGCGTGGCGACGATGGGACCGTCCCAGACCAGCAGCAGGTTGTAGCCGTCCGGCGGACTCTTGATGACGATATTGGCGCCGATGATGCCGGCCGCGCCCGGCTTGTTGTCGACCAGGACCGGCTGGCGCCACTGGGCGGACAGCAGCTTGGCGAGTTGCCGGGCCACGAGATCGGTGCCGCCGCCGGTGCCGACCGGGACGACGAGCGTCACGGGCTTGTTCGGGAAGTTGTCCTGTGCGACGACGGCGCTGGCGAACGGCAGCGAAAGGACGAGGGCGCCGAGCAGGCGCCGGGAGAGTCTGTACATCGTGTCTCCTGTTGTTTCGCGGATCGTAGCGGTCGTGCCTCGGGGTGTAAAGAACGCTGCTCGACAATAACGCTGCTCGACGAACCCTGCTTGTTGACGAGCAGGACCGGTGTTCAAATGGCGCGCCATGAGCATCGACGCCGCTGGTCTTTTCGTGCCGCTCGAGTTGCGCGGCGTCACGACGCGCAACCGCGTCGCGATCTCCCCCATGCAGCAGTTCGAGGCGGCGCAGGACGCGATGCCCGCCACCTGGCACCAGGTGCATCTCGGCCAGTTCGCGCTGGGCGGCGCCGGGATCGTGTTCACCGAGGCCATGGCGGTCAGTGCGCGAGGCCGCATTTCCTACGGCGACATGGGCCTCTGGCGCGAGGAGCAGGCCGATGCGCTGCGGCCCATCGCGGCGTTCATCCGCAGCACGGGCGCGCTGTCCGGCGCGCAGATCTCGCACGCGGGACGCCGAGGCGCCACGACCGCGCCGTGGGATGGCAAGCGACCCCTCGTCGCGGACGATGCGGCGCGAGGGATGGCGCCCTGGGAACTCTGGGCGCCCAGTGCCCTGCCGAGCCGCAAGGAAGCGCAGACGCCGCTCGCGATGGACGCCGCCATGATCGAGCAGGTTCAAGCCGAGTACGTGCGTGCCGCGGCCCTGGCGGAACGTGCAGGCTTCGACGTTCTCGAACTGCATGGCGGCCATGGGTACATGCTGCACGCGTTCCTGTCGCCCCTGTCCAACCAGCGCACCGACGCCTATGGCGGCAACCGCGAGAAGCGGATGCGCTTCGCGCTCGAAGTGGTCGAGCGCGTTCGCAGCGTGTGGCCGGCCAACAAGCCGCTCTTCTTTCGCGTGTCCAGCTTCGACGGCGTGAGCGGCGGCTGGGAGATGGAGGACACCCTCGCGCTCGTTCCGGCGCTCATGGCGCGCGGTGTGGACGTCATCGACGTTTCCTCGGGCGGCGTCGGCGGCCTTTCCTCCAATGCGGCGGAACACACCCGCATGCCCGGCTATCACGTCCCGATGTCGGCACGCATCCGGGAGGCGACGCGCGCGCGGACGCAGGTCGTGGGCCTGGTGACGGACGCGCGGCAGGCGGACGAGATCGTTCGCAGCGGCGGCGCGGACCTGGTGGCGATCGGCCGCGAGGCGCTGCGCAACCCGTACTGGGCGGCTCACGCACGCGAGGCGCTGGGCGATGCCGACTACAAGTCGTGGCCCGAGCAGTACGCCTGGTGGTTGCGCGCGCGCCGCGATCACCTGGCTCGGTGATTCGCAGCCGCCTTCACGCCGCGCTTCGCTACTTTCCCGCGCATTCCGCCAGCAACCAATCGCGAAATGCATCGAGCACCGGGTTGGGCTTGCGCAATTCGGGCCGGATCAGGTAGTACGCCGTCGAATTGCGCGGCCCGGGCGCGCGAGCGGCCGATTGCTTCTCGAGCGCGCTTTCCACCAGCTCGCCACCCGCGAGTTCGCGCGTGACGAGGAAGCGCGGAACGAGCGCGATGCCGAGCCCATGGATCGCGCACTGCGCCATGTACGCGAACGAGTCGAGGCGCGGGCCGAGCCGGTCGTTGGCAACGCGCAGGCCGAGCGCATCGAACCACTCGCGCCACGCCTGCGGCCGCGTGTCGAGGTGCAGCAGGCGGTGCTGCTCGAAGTCCGACGCCTTCAGCCGCTTGCGCGGCGCGATGAGCGAGGGCGCGCAGACGGCGACGAGGTCTTCGTCCATCAAAAAGGTCTGCTCCGTCGCGGGCCAGTCGGCATTGCGCGCGAAGATGGCCGCGTCGACGCGCGTCTCCTCGAAGAGGAAGGGGCGCGTGCGCGTGAGCAGGTTCACCGTGACCTGCGGCTGCGCCGCGTAGAAGTTCGGCAGGCGGGGAATCAGCCACTGGCTCGCGAAGGTCGGCAGGGTCGCGATGGTCAGTTCGCGTACCCCTTCGCCATGCGCGATGAGTTCGGCGGTGTCGCGCTCGATGGAGTCGAGCGAGGCCGCGACGCGCGCGGCGTAGTCGAGCGCGACCTGCGTGGGTGCGACGCCGCGGCCCGATCGTCGAAAGAGCGCCACGCCCAAGTACTGCTCCAGCGTCGCGATCTGCCGGCAGATCGCGCTTTGCGTGAGCGAGAGATCCTGCGCCGCCTGCGTGAAGCTGCCGTGGCGAACGGCGGACTCGAAGACGGTGAGCGTGAGGCTGCTGGGGATTCGGCGTCGCATGGGGGTCCTCGGAGGCGGGTCGACTTGTGCGCCGTACGCACAGGTCGCTGAGTATTCGTCAATTGTGCCCCTGCAAGCCCGTTTCTAGAATTCCCCGACGCTTGAGAAAAACTCAGAGCCCGACAACAGCCTCCCAGGAGACCCATGCCAGCCACCCCTGCCCTCGACGTGAGCGTGCGCCCGATGCCTCTGGAGATCGCGCAGCGCTACGCGCGCCTGCCCGAGTACCGCCACATCTTCGACAAGGTGTTCGGCCGCCCCGAAGTCATGACCGATGGCATCTCGCTGCCCGCGATGCAGGGCGAGATGGATGCGCACAACGTGCGCCAGATCCTCGTGAGCGGCGCCGACTCGCGCCGGGTGAACGGCCTGCACGTGGAGAACGACTGGGTCGCGTCCCTCATGCGCGACATGCCCGGGCGCGTGGTGGGCGGCGTGGGCCTCGACATGACGCGGCCGCTCATGGAGCTCACGCGCGAGATCGAGCGCTGCGTCGGCGAACTCGGCTTCTCGTTCGTGAAACTGTTCCCGTATTCGGTGGACATGGCGCCGCACGACCGCCGCTTCTACCCGATCTACGCGAAGTGCTGCGAGCTCGACGTGCCCGTGTGGACCCAGGTCGGCCACACCGCGGGCTTGATGCCTTCCGAGCCGGGCCGCCCGATCCACCTGGACCGCGTCGCGCTCGACTTCCCCGACCTGCGCATCGTCGGCGGCCACATCGGCTGGCCGTGGGAGCAGGAGATGATCGCGATGGCGCTGAAGCATCCCAACGTGTACGTGAGCACCTGCGGCCATGCGCCCGATCACTGGCCCGAAGCCTTCGTGCAGTTCCTGAAGACGCGCGGCAAACGCAAGGTGGTGTTCGGCAGCAACTGGCCCTACATCTCTTACGACCGCTACTTCGAGAAGTTCGCGGAGCTTGGGCTCGCGCCCGAGACCGAGCAGCTCTTCCTGCGGGACAACCTGCTGCGCGTGCTCGGCCCGCGCTTCGCCGCCCGCGGAGCCGCGCAATGAGCGAAGGAAAAGTGGAGCTCGCAGCGCCCGACGATGCCATCGGCGAGCGCGCGACGCGCACCGACATCGTCGATGCGCGGCTGCTGATGCAGTTCGCGGCCTTGCTCGACGAACCGATTCCGTCCTTGAAGCCCGGCGACCCCGTTCTCCCCGGGCGCCACTGGCTCTTCTTCAACAACATCGTGCGGCAGTCCGAACTCAAGCCCGACGGCATCGCGCGCAAGACGGCCGCGCTGCCCGACGTCGCGGGCGCCACGCGCATGTGGGCGGGCGGCCGCACCGACTTCCTGCGCCCGCTCGCGGTCGGCTCGCACGTGCGGCGCGAAACCGAAGTGATGTCCACCTCGAAAAAGTCCGGCCGCTCGGGCGACCTCGTCTTCGTCACGCTGCGCCACGAGATCCACGACGAGCGCGGCCTCGCGATCGTCGAGGAGCAGGACCTGCTGTATCGCGACCCCGCGAACATCCGCCGCAGCATGGACATCGCGCGGCCCGCCCCCAACGACGCCGAGTGGTCCGTACCCTTCACGCCCGACGCGATCCACCTCTTCCGCTACTCCGCCATCACGTTCAACTCGCACCGCATGCACTTCGACCCGGAGTACGCGCGGACGAAGGACGGCTATCGCGGCGCGGTGGTGCACGGACCGTTTCTCGCGACGCTGCTGATGGACCTCTGCGCGCGCGAGACGGGCCGCGCGGTGCGCCGCCTGGCGTATCGCGGCGTGAGCCCGCTCTTCGACGGCCTGCCGGCCGTGCTGTGCGGGCGGCGCGACGGCGACGGCGCGCGCGTGTGGGCCGCAACGGCCGACGGACGCCTGGCGCTCGAAGGCGAGATCGCCCTGGCGGAGGCGTCCGCGTGAGCGCGAACCCGCCGTCCTTCTACTACCCGCATGCGCTGGACTTCGACGCGCTGCTGCGCGAATTCCCCACCGGCCGCGAGTACGTCGAGCAGGTGCACCGCATGCCCGTCGAGCGCCTGCGCGACCTGCAGGAGACGCGCTTCCTCGCGCAGATGAAGCGCGCCTGGGAAGTGCCGTTCTACGCGCGCCACTGGGGCGCGGCGGGCATGGAACCCGGCGACGTTCGCGGGCTCGACGACCTCGACAGGATCCCGCCCTACGACGTGAATGACCTGCGCGAAAGCATCGAGCGCGCGCCGCCCTGGGGCGACTACCTGGGCATCGACCCGAGCACGAGCCCGCCCATGCCTCTCGCCTTCCACACGAGCGGCGGCACCACGGGCCTGCCGCGCCCGATGCTCTACACGCCGCGCGACCGCGAAGTGATGGCGATCACGAGCGCGCGCCGCCAGTACCTGGCCGGCGTGCGGCCGTTCGATATCGCGCAGGTCACCTTCTCGCTCGGCCTCGCCAACGCGGGCATGTTGTCGCGCGAAGGCCTGTGGAAATACACGGGCGCCGTACCCGTGGTGACCGGCTCCGGCGCGACGCTGCCCACGCGGCGGCAGATCGAGGTGATGCGCGCGTGGAAGGTCAACGTGCTGCTGGCCTTTCCGGCCTACCTGCGACACCTGGCCGATGTGGCGCGCAGCGAATTCGGCTTCGACGTGCGCGAGCTTGGCCTGAAGGCGCTGGTCACGCATCTCGGCGCCGATGCGAGAGAACCGCTCGAATCGATGTGGAACGCGCCCGCGTTCGACAGCTACGGCACCAACGAGTGCGGCACCATCGCCTCCGACTGCGATCTGCGCGGCGGCATGCATGTGTTCGAGGATGCCTTCGCGGTGCAGGTGTGCGATGCGCAGACGCTGAAGCCGACGCCCGAGGGCGAGCGCGGCACTATGTTCGTCACCAGCCTCTTCAAGCACGCCGCGCCCATCATCCGCTTCAACTCCAACGACGTGTCGAGCTGGATGCGCGGCACGTGCGCCTGCGGCGGCACGCACCGGCGGCTCGAACGCATCTTCGGCCGCAGCGACAACATGGTGAAGCTGCGCGGCGTGAACGTGTTTCCCGACGCGATCGGCTCGGTCGTCGCGGAACAGGCCTGGTCCAACGGCGAATACGTCTGCCTGGTCGAGACGGCGCAGGCGCACCGCGACGAGATGACGGTGATGGTCGAGGACGCGAGCGGCGCGGCCGTCCGCGCGGGCCTGCAAGCCGCGCTCGAGAGTCGCTTCAAGGAAGTGCTGGGCGTGAAGGTGCTTGCGCGGATCGTCGACGTCGGCGCGACGGATTCGCTCACGGGCCTGTCCACCACATCGAAGATCCGCCGGCTGATCGACCGCCGCACCCCGGCCTGATCTCGGCCACCACAAAGCAAAGGAGACAAACGATGAACTCGATTTCCGCAGGCCGCCGCGCCTTCGTCGCCGCCTCGATCCTCGCGCTCGGCGCCGCCGGTGGCGCCGCGTGGGGGCAGGGCGCCTATCCCTCGAAGACCATCCGCATCGTCGTGCCCTACGCCGCGGGCGGGTCCACCGACGTGCTCGCACGCATGATCGGCACGCACATGGCGCAGGCCTGGGGCCAGCCCGTCGTCGTCGACAACCGCCTCGGCGCGGGCGGCGCGATCGGCACCGAGGCCGTGGCGAAGTCGCCCGCCGACGGCTACACCGTCCTCATGGCGATCACGGCGATGATCCAGGCGCCCGCGCTGAATCCGAAGCTGCCCTACGACCCGTTCAAGGACTTCGTGCCGGTGTCGCAGGTCGGCTTCTCGCAGAACCTGCTGCTCGTGCCCGCCAGCCTGCCCGCGAACAACGTCCGGGAATTCGTCGCGCTCGCGAAGGCGCCCGGCAAGGGGCTCAGCTTCGCATCGTTCGGCAACGCGACGTCGCCGCATCTCTATGGCGAGCTGATGAACCAGCGCGCCGGCATCCGCATGGTGCATGTGCCGTACAAGGGCGCCGCGCTCGCGCTCAACGACTTGTTCGCGGGGCAGGTGGATGCGGTGTTCGTCGACATGGGGTCGGCGCGGCCGCACCTGGGCTCGGGCAAGGTGAAGGCGCTCGCGATCACCGGCGCACAGCGCGCGAGCTTCCTGCCCGACGTGCCGACGATGGGCGAGAGCGGCTACAGCGGCTTCGAGCCCAATGGCTGGTTCGGCCTCTTCGTGCCCGCCGGCACGCCGCCCGAGATCGTGCGCAAGCTCTCGGCCGAGACGGCGCGCATCGTGCGCCTGCCCGAAGTGGCGGAGCGCTTCGCGGGGCTCGGCATCAATCCGCTGGGCAGCACGTCCGACGAGTTCGCGGCGGTGCTGCGGGCCGATGCGCCGAAGTGGGCGCAGATCGTCAAGGCCGCGAACATCAAGATCGACTGAGGACGCGTTCCGCCATGCATCTCGCCGCCGCGGACCTCGACGCCGACAGCACGTACCGGCTGCTCTCGGGCATCGTGGTGCCGCGCCCCATCGCCTGGGTCACGACGCAATCGTCGACCGGCCTGGTGAACCTCGCGCCGTTCTCCTGCTACACGTTCGTGTGCAACCGGCCGCCGATGCTCGGCATCACGTTCGGGCGCAAGGCGGGCGTGCGCAAGGATTCGGCGACGCACATTCTCGACTCGCGCGAGTACGTGGTGAACATCGGCACCTTCGCCCAGCGCGAACAGGTGCATGCGAGCAGCGAGGAGCATCCGGCGGACGTGAGTGAGACGGACCTGCTGGGGCTGGCCACGCTGCCTTCGCAGGTCGTCGGCGTGCCGCGCCTGGCGGATGCGCCGATCTCGATGGAGTGCCGGCTGCGGCAGGTCGTGCCGTTCGGCGAACTGGGCTCGGAGTTCTTCGTGGGCGAAGTGGTGTCGTTCCATATTCGCGAGGGCCTGTATCGCGACGGCAAGATCGACACGCGCGAGCTCGACCCCATCTGCCGCATCGGCGGGCCGAACTATGCGTCGCTGGGGGAGATCGTCACGCTGAAGCACGTGGCGGCAACGCCGCGCGGGGCGACAGCTTCCTAGGGATTTCCGGGCCTTGGCGGTCCGGCCCCAGCAAGCCCCAGCGGCCCCCAGCGGCCCCCAGCGGCCCGCAAGGGGCCGCGATTATTGCTGATCTCGAACAGCCTCTGGACCGATTCGGCAAGTAACGCTTTCGGCGGCTCGCCCTATTCTCCGTGCATCGCTTCCACACCACGATTGCACACGTCATGACCCGTCGCATCCCGGGCTTCGTGCCCATTCGCCGCGCGATCGCCGGCCTGGCTGGATCGTTGTTCCTCGCGCTTGCCATCGCGCCCGCGCCTGCGATCGCGCAGGCGTTCCCCTCCAAACCCATCACCATCGTCGTTCCCGTCACGGCGGGCGGTCCGAGCGACCTCATGACGCGTGCCATCGCGCAGAAGCTGTCCGCCGAACTCGGGACGTCGGTCGTCGTCGAGAACCGCACCGGCGCGGCGGGCCTCATCGGGCTGAAGCACGTGCTGGCGCAGAAGCCCGATGGCTACACCTACGTGATGGCGGGTTCGAACGTCCTCGCGGCCATGCCGCACCTGGACCCGAACGTCGGCTACGACGTGAACAAGGACATCGAACCGATCACGCTCGTCTCGAAGACGGCCCTCATCCTCTTCCAGACCACGCAACTGCCGTCGACGACCCTGCGCGAACTCATCGCGTACGGCAAGGAGAACCCGGGCAAGCTCACGTTCGCGAGCGCAGGATCGGCGTCGACGGCGCACCTGAGCGGCGAATTCCTCTCGCTCGTGACCGGCGTGCCGCTCACGCACGTGCCGTATCGCGGCTCGTCGGCCGCGATGCCCGACCTGCTGTCGGGACGCACCCACATCTTCTTCGATGCCTCGCAGACGATGAGTTTCGTGAAGGACGGCCAGTTGCGCGCGCTGGCCGTGAATTCCCCGCGCCGCCTCGCGGTTTATCCCAACGTGCCGACATTCGCCGAGGCCGGCCTGCCGGAGTTCACGATCGGATTGTGGTTCGCGCTGGTCGGGCCCAAGGGCATTCCCGCGCCGGTGGTCGACCGCATGAACCGCGCGATGCGGACGGCGCTCGGCGACCCGGCCCTGGTCGAGACGTTCATGAAGCAGGGCGTCGAACTGCAATGGACCACGCCGGCCGGGCTGTGGGCCTACAAGGACGAGCAGTCCGCGAAGATGAAGCAGATGATCGTCACGCGCAACATCAAGGCCAATTGAAGGCACGAGGAGCCCCGAGATGAATCTCATCGCCCGATGGTTCGCCGCCTCGCTCGTCGGCGCCGCGACCCTCCTTCCGGTTCCCGCCGCCGCGCAGGACGTCTACCCGAGCCGCCCCATTCGCATCATCGTGCCGTACTCGCCGGGCGCCGCCGCCGATTCGGCCGGGCGCGTCGTGGCGGACAAGCTCTCGGCCGCCTTCGGCCAGTCGGTCGTCGTCGAGAACCGCGCCGGCGCCAATGGCGCGCTGGGCATGCAGGCGGCGGCCACGAGCAAGCCCGATGGCTACACGCTGGTGGTCGCGCCGAGTTCGGCGATGTCGGCGGCCATGGCGCTCAGCGCGTCGCTGCCCTATCACCCGGTCAAGGACTTCGCGCCCATCGGCCTGATCAGCACGGCGCCGATCGCGCTGGGGGTCGGCAAGGACCACCCGGCCAACACGATCCAGGAATTCGTCGCCATGGCGAAGGCGCGCCCCGGCACGATGAGTTACGGCTCGAGTGGCGGGCTGCTCGAACTCGCGGCCGAAGCCTTGAAGCAGAAGGCCGGCATCAACCTGCTGGGCGTGAGCTACAAGGGCCCGACCGAGGCCTCCGTCGACGTGATGTCGGGGCGTGTCGATGTGCTGAGCTCCGGCCTGTCGTCGCAGATCCCGCTCGTGAACGGCGGCAAGATGAAGACGCTGGCGGTCCTGAGCCCCACGCGCTCGCCGAAGCTTCCCAACGTGCCCACGATGGTGGAGTCCGGTTTCAAGGACTTCCAGATCGTCGGGTGGAACGGATTCTTCGCACCGGCCGGCACGCCGCCCGCGGTCGTCACACGCCTGAACACGGAACTCAACAAGCTGCTGCAGCTGCCCGACGTGAAAAAGCAGTTCGATACGCTCGGCTTCGACATCGTCCCCGTCACGTCGGCGCAGTTCGTGACCTATCTCGGCGACGACGTCGCGCGCCTCGAGGCCATCGCCAAGGCCGCGGGTATCGTGAAGAAATGAGCGGGGGCCTCCTGCGCGGCGCGAACGTCTCGCGGGTTTCGCGACGCCACCTCATGATCGCTGCCGGCGGTCTTGCCCTCGGCAGCGCCCGCGCGCAATCCGACTTCCCGAACCGGCCGGTGAAGATGATCACGTTCTTTCCGCCGGGCGGCAGCGCCGACGGAACGGCCCGCCACATCGCGGACAGGATGGCCACGGTGCTGGGGCAGTCGGTCGTCGTCGAGAACCGGCCCGGCGCCGGCTCGCTGCTCGCCGCGCGCGCGGCGCTGGCCGCGCCGGCGGACGGCTACACGATGCTGTTCGTGGGCACGTCGTCGCTGATCGCGACGGCGCTGTACAGCAACCCGGGCTTCAGCTACCTGAAGGACTTCATGCCCATCGGGCCCATCTCCAGCAGCGTCCACCTGCTCGTGGCGCGCGATGGCGTCCCGGTGAAGACCGTGCAGGAACTGATCGCGTATGCGAAGGCCAATCCGGGCAAGCTGAATTACGCCTCGGTGGGCAACGGCACGTCGACCCACATCGAGATGGAGATGTTCAAGGGCATGACCGGCACGCAGATCACGCACATCCCGTACAAGGGCAGCGCGCCCGCGGTGCTCGCCATGCTGGCGGGCGACGTCGACGTGATGTTCGACTCCATCGTGTCCGTGCTGCCACACATGAAGTCCGGCCGCATGCGCGCGCTGGGCATCAGTTCCGCGACGCCATCGTCCACCACGCCGGGCGTGCCGCCGATCGCGACCGCCGTGCCCGGGTTCGACATCACGGTCTTCTCGGGGCTCGTCGTGCGCGCCGGCACGCCGGCCGCCATCGCCGACCGGCTCAACGCGGCCCTCAACAAGACGCTGGCGATGCCCGACGTCGCCGGCAGGTTCCTCGAATCGGGCGCGGAAGCCATGCCCCAGACCCGCGACGAATTCGGCGCCTTCATGACGCGCGACCTGGCGCGCTGGAGCAAGGTCATCGCCGACGCGCGCATCAAGGTGGACTGACCGTGCCCCTGGACTACCGATCGCAATACGCCGACGTCCTCGGTCACCAGATTCACTACACCGAATGGGGACGCGCCGATGCGCCCGTGGTGCTCGTCTGCCACGGCCATACGCGCAATTGCCATTCCGCCGACGTCCTCGCCGAAGCGCTCGCCGACGAGTGGCGCGTGATCTGCCCGGACGTCATCGGCCGGGGGATCTCGAGCTGGAGCAAGGACCCGGAGAACGAGTACCGGTCGGACTTCTACGTGAAGCTTCTTGCCGCCCTGGTCGACCATCTCGGCATCGACCGGCTGGCCTGGATCGGCACGTCGATGGGCGGGCGGCTCGGGCTGCTGGCGGCCGCCGGCGTGCTGCGCGACCGCATCCACAGCTTCGTCATCAACGACATGGGGCCCGTGCGCGGCGCGGCGGTGCGCCAGCGCATCGGCGGCTACATGGCGAAGGAGGTCATGCGAGACACGATGCCCGAGATGGAAGCGTACTTCCGCCAGGTCTACAAGCCCCAGGGAATGCTCACCGACGCGCAGTGGCGGCGATTCGCCGAGACCTCGTCGCGGCGCCTGCCGGACGGCCGGTTCACGACGCTGCACGATCCGCGCGTGGCCGACGAACTGATCCAGGGCAAGCTGCAGGAAGACATGTGGCCCGAGTGGGACCGCATCGTGGCGCGCACGCTGGTCCTGCGCGGCATCGAATCGGACGTCCTGTTGCCGCAGACCGCGGATGAGATGACCCGGCGCGGGCCGAAAGCCCGGTTGGCCGTCATTCCCGGGTGCGGGCACACGCCCGCGCTCAACGTCCCCGAGCAGATCGGCATCGTGAGGACTTTCCTGGGCGGTGGCTGAATTATTGCGCGATGCGAACAGCCACTGGACCGATTCGGCTGTTTATCGCGGCCGGCATGCTCCCTATGCTGCGCGTGAAACGCAAAGGAAATTGAGAAGTGGCCATCGATATCCAGTTCACCGACGCACCGCTCGGCCATGAAGTCCGCGGCGTCGACCTGAACGCGCTCGACGACGCGACGTTCGGCGAGATCGCGGACACGTTCGACAAGTACGGGGTCATCGTGATCCGCGGGCAGTCGCTCTTGCCGCGCCAGCAGGTCGACTTCAGCCGGCGCTTCGGCTCGCTCGACCGGTTCGTGCTCGACCGCTTCAACATGAAGGAACTCCCCGAGGTGTTCGTGCTGTCGAACATCATCGAGGACGGCAAGCCGGTGGGCATGAGCGATGCGGGACGCTACTGGCACAGCGACATGTGGGTGAGCGACAAGCCGCCGCGCGGCTCGATCCTCTACTCGGTGGAGGTGCCGCATCGGGGCGACGAGCCGCTGGGCGACACGTACTTCGCGAGCACCGCGTACGCGTACGACACCCTGCCGCAAGCCACGAAGGACCGCATCGAGAACCTCAGCGCGGTGTTCAGCTCGCGCCTCTATGCCGAGTACGTCGGGCACAACACGGTCAAGGACGTGCATACGAAGGAGATCGTGGAAGCGCGCAAGAACATCCAGGACCGGGAGATCACCCACCGGCTCGTGCGGCGGCACCCGATCACCGGACGCAAGTGCCTGTACGTCGTCGAGGGCGTCATCAGCCACATCGTGGGCATGAGCCGTGCCGAGTCGAAGGCCTTGCTGGACGAACTGCTGGCCCACATCGTCCGCCCCGAAGCGGTGTACAGACATCGGTGGAAGGTCGGCGACGTCGTGATGTGGGACAACTACGCCGCGGTTCACCGCGCGACCGGCGACTTCGAATTGCCCCAGCGCCGCCTCATGCACCGCACGACGCTCAGTGCGCCGGGCGCCGCCGCGAACGCGGCTTCTCCGGCCACCGCCGGCGCGATGTGAGGCCACTCATGCGACGCATCCCCACCATCCGGTCCCTGTCCCTCAGCGGGTACCAGTTCGTCCTCGGCCCCGAGCATTCGTACGGCAACGCGCGTGCGATGGGCTTTTCGCCGCGCTCCACGCTCATCGAGGTCGAGACCGACGAAGGCGTCACCGGCATCGGCGAAGCGGCGGGCGCGCCGCAGGTCGTTCGCGAGTATCTGAAGTCGGTGCAGCCGTACTTCATCGGGAAGTCGATCTACGACTTCCCGCAGATCCAGTCGTACCTGCTCAACCGCATGTACCACTCGGGCGTGCAGAACTCGCTCACGGGTTGCCTCGGCGGCATCGACGTCGCCTTGCTCGACGCCATCGGCAAGACGCTGGACGTTCGCGTCTGCGATCTCATCGGCGGCTGCAGCCGCGAGAAGATCCCGGTGTACGCGTCCAGCGGATATTTCTCGGACGATCGGGACAACCGCTTCGAGGACATGCTCGGCAAGGTGAAGAAGGGCGATTTCCTCGGCGTGAAGATCAAGATCGGCCGCGGCGTCGCCAGCGACGTCGAGCGCGTCGCCGCCACGCGCGAGATCCTCGGCGAGAAGCCGCTGCTCATCGTCGACATGAATGCCGCCTACACCGGCGACGTCGCCTTGCAGTCCATCCGCGCCATGGCGAGCCACGACATCCACTGGGTGGAGGAGCCGCTGCCGCCCTGGGACTACCGCGGGTACACCGAATTGCGCCAGCGATCGCCCGTGCCGCTGTCGGCCGGCGAAGCGCACTACACCGCGCAGGAGTTCAACCGGCTGATCGAAGGCCGCTGCGTCGACATCCTGCAGCCTTCGATTCCGTACACGGGCGGCCTGCGCGAAGCGCAGCGCATCGCGTTCCTCGCGCAGCTGCACAACCTGCGCGTGGCGCCCCATGTGTGGGGCAGTGCGATCGGCCTCGCGGTGGCCTGCCACTACGGCGCCGCGCTGCCGCCGTGGCCGCACACCGATCACCCGGCCTTTCCGAGTTTCCTGGAGTACGACGTCGGCGCCGACAACCCGCTGCGCGACCGCATGCTCAAGACGCCGATCGTGCTCGAGGACAGCCACGTGCTGTTGCCGCAGGGGCCCGGCCTGGGCATCGAGATCGACCGCGACGCGATCGAGAAATACCGGGTGTGCTGACGATGACGCTGACGATGACAAGTGCGTCCGCCATGGATCTCGACGTGCGCAGGCTGCACCCCGTGGTGGGCGCCGAGATCGGCGGCATCGACCTGTCGCAGCCGCTGGACGATGTGCGCTTTCTTGCGATCCGCCAGGCGCTGAGCGACCACCAGGTGCTCGTGTTCCGTGACCAGCCGCTGGACCAGGACCAGCTGCTGGCCTTCGGCACGCGCTTCGGTCAACCCGAGGTGTTCCCGGACGTCAACTCGACGCAGGGCAAGGTGCCGCAGGTGCTGCGGCTCACCAATCTGAACGCGGAGGGCCTGCCCACGGGCCCCGGGCCGGAGATGGCGCGCAAGTCGCTGGCGGAGAACTGGCACAGCGACAGCTCGTACCGCGCGGTGCCGTCGTACGTGACCATGCTGCACGGCATCGAGATCCCGCCCATCGGCGGCGACACCGATTTCACCAGCATGCACGCTTCGTACGAAGCGCTGCCCGCGGAACTTCGCGAACGCGTGGCGCCGCTGTCGGCCGTCCACAACTGGGAATACCAGCGCGACCTTTCGGGCAAGCGTGCGCCGATGACCGAGCAGGAACGCGCGGGCTATCCGCCCGTGCGGCATCGGCTCGTGCAGCGGCACCCCGACACCGGGCGCAAGCTGCTGTTCATCAGCAGTTCGGCCGAGTACATCGACGGCATGCCGCGCGAAGAGGGCCGGGCGCTCCTCGCGCAGCTGACGAAGATCGTCACCGAACCGGCGCTCGTGTACACGCACAAGTGGCGCAAGGGCGACGTGGTGATGTGGGACAACCGGGCCACCCTGCACCGGTCCGCGGGATTCGACTACCAGTCGCTCACGCTGCGCCGCCTGCTGCATCGCGTGGTCATCGGCGGCGACAAGGCGGCCTACGAGCGCGTCAACGCGTGATCACCGGCAGGCGGAGCAGGGCCTGGAGTTCGTCGACCGTGAGACCCTCGACCCGATCGAGCAGGCGCAGCCCGTTGGGCGTGCATTCGAACGTGCCGTGGTCCGTGTAGACGCGCTTCACGCAGCGCAAGCCGGTCAGCGGATAAGTGCAGCGCTCGACGATCTTGCTGGCGCCGTCCTTGGCGAGCAGGTTCATGCAGACCCAGGTCTGGACGGCGCCCATGGCGAGATCCATCGCGCCGCCCACGGCCGGAATCGCATCCGGTTCGCCGGTGCTCCAGTTCGCGAGGTCGCCGGTGGCGCTCACCTGGAACGCGCCCAGCACGGCGATGTCGAGATGGCCGCCGCGCATGATGCCGAAGCTGTCGGCATGATGGAAGATGGAAGCGCCCGGCAGCAGCGTCACCGGCTGCTTGCCCGCGTTGATCAGGTCGTAATCTTCCGCGCCTGGGGCCGGCGCCGGCCCCAGGCCCAGGAGCCCGTTCTCGCTGTGCAGCAACACCTCGCGGCCCGCGGGGATGTAGTTGGACACCAGCGTCGGGATGCCGATGCCGAGATTGACCACCGCGCCTTCGGGAATGTCGCGTGCGATGCAGCGCGCGATCTCCTGGCGGTCGCGAAGTTTGTACGCTGCCACTTTCATGCCTCCTTGCGTCACGCGCCGCCGGGCGCGGTGGGGACATACGGGATCTGCACGACCTGCGAGACGAAGAGACCCGGCGTGACGATGCATTCCGGATCGAGCGCCCCGAGCTCGACGACCTCGTGGACGGTGGCGACCGTGTACTTCGCCGCCGTCGCCATCACCGGCCCGAAATTGCGCGCGGACAGGCGATAGGTGAGATTGCCCCAGCGGTCGCCGCGGTGCGCCTTGATCAGCGCCACGTCGCCGTGGATCGGATATTCGAGCACGTAGTCGACCCCGTCGATGCGGCGCGTCTCCTTGCCCTCGGCCAGCGGCGTGCCGAAACCGGTGCGGGTGTAGAAGGCGCCGATGCCCGCGCCGGCCGCGCGCAGGCGCTCGGCGATGTTGCCCTGCGGCACCAGCTCGAGTTCGAGCCGCCCGCTGCGATACAGGCCGTCGAAGACCCAGGAATCGGTCTGCCGCGGGAAGCTGCACAGGATCTTGCGCACGCGGCCGGTCTTGAGCAGCGCGGCGAGGCCGTATTCCGCGTTGCCGGCGTTGTTGGAGACGACGGTCAGGTCCTTCGCGCCCTGTTCGATCAGGCCGGCGATCAGCGCGTCGGGCGTGCCCGCCGTCCCGAAGCCGCCGATCAGGACCGTCGAGCCGTCGCGGATCGGCGCGAGGGCCTCGGCGACGGAACGGGCGAGCTTGTCGATCATGGGCCGATCATAGGCAGTGCGCATCGAAGGCGCCACGGCGAGGCGCGGTCCTCCGGGTGTGCAGGAACGGCAACAATCGCGGGCGGCCGGACCATGCGCTACTCGAGATGCTTCAGGTAGTCGGTCAATTCGCTCACGAACATGCGCGTGCGCTGCAGCAGGCGCTTGCCGGGATACAGGATCCAGATCTCGGGCGACTGCCCGTCCGGATAGACGTTGGCGTACTCGGGCAGCACCTGCACGAAGCGCCCGGCCGCGAGATCGTCGCGCACCGCGGTGCGGCTCACGCGGATCAGGCCCATGCCCTGCCGGGCGAACTGGATCAGGGGCAGGTAGCTGTTGGCCAGCACCGTTTCCCGGATCTCCTGGCGCAGGATCGTGTCCCCTTGCTTGAAGAACCACGCGCCGCCCGCGCTCTGGCGATGCACCAGGCAGTCGTGCTCGGCGAGGTCCTGCAGGCTGCGCGGCTCGCCGCGGCGCGCGAGGTA
Organism: Ramlibacter sp.; assembly: GCF_050250995.1. Lineage (GTDB taxonomy): Bacteria > Pseudomonadota > Gammaproteobacteria > Burkholderiales > Burkholderiaceae_C > Ramlibacter. Next base: position 344,979 of record NZ_JBFWNP010000001.1, on the reverse strand, counting down.
GTCGGGCGACGCGCACAGCACGCGTTGCACCGGCCGGATGCGAACGCCCATGAGGCTCGAATCCGGCACCTGGCCGGAATGCACCGCCACGTCGTAGTCGCGGTCGTCCGCCGTCACGAGCGTGTCGGACATGGTGACGATGTAGCGGATCTCCGGGAACTTGCGCGAGAAGGCCGCGAGGAAGGGCGGCAGCAGCACGGTGCAGACGTACTCGTTCATCACGAGCCGCAGCACGCCCGAAGGCCGGCCCTGCATCGCCGTGAGTTCGTCGGCCAGGCGGGTGTGCCCGGCGACCACGTCGCGCGCCCACGCGAGCGCGACGGCCCCGGCCGCCGTGAGGTGGATGCGGCGCGTCGTCCGGTCGAAGAGCCGGGCCTGGAGCGCCGCCTCGAGGGCGGCGATCTTGCGCGTGGCCACCGAGGGCGCCATCTGCAGCCCGCGTGCCGCCTGCGCGATCGCGCCCGCGTCGGCCACCGCGACGAACAAGGACAGCAACTCGAGGGTCACGCCCGGCGTTGCATTCTTGAAGTGCGGCGGTGCCGCCTGAAGGGCGCTCCGTTCGTCTTGCATGCGGGGATTGTTGCTGATTTCATCATGCGGTCGATGCGGGAACTGTCCTGCACCTGTGCAAATGCGGAAGGAATGGGATGCGCCCTTGCCGGATATAAAGATCACCGGCAGCGTTCGATGCACCGCCTTTGCCTCACCCGACATCGACCTGAGACGGAGACAAGCCCGATGCATGCTTCCCACCCCCGGCACGCCGGTGACCGGCCGATCGCGCGGCGCAGCGCCCTGTTCAGGCTCGCGGCACTCGGTGCCGCCGCCGCGAGTCCGTCGGCGTTCGCGCTCGACGTGGGCGGCCGGCCGATCCGGATCGTGGTCCCCATCACCCCCGGTTCGACGCCGGACCTCGTGGCGCGCCACATCGCCGCCGGCCTCGCGCGCGACCTGAAGACGCCCTTCGTCGTGGAGAACAAGTCGGGCGCCGGCGCGATGATCGGAACGATGGAGGTCGTGCGTGCGAAGCCCGACGGGCTGACGCTTCTGCTCACGGGCGCTTCGCTGTACACGAACCGCTGGATGCTCAAGGACCCGCCTTACGATCCGTTGAGGGACTTCCAGCACATCGCCAAGGTGGGCGAGTCCTATTACGTCATCGTCGTGCCCGCCGAGATGAAGGTGACGAGCCTCGCGCAGCTGGTGGCGGCGGCGAAGGCGGCCCCCGGCGAGATCACCTATTCGTCCGCCGGCCACGGCAGCACGTCGCACCTGGGCGGAGTGATGTTCGAGGACGTCGCCGGCGTCAAGCTGCGGCACATTCCCTTTACCGGCGCCGCGCCGGCGCTCACGGCGGTGGGGGGCGGCCAGGTGCAGGTCAGTATCCAGGGCATCACGACCGTGCTGCCCCTGCTGCAGGCGGGCAAGGTGCGTGCGCTGGCCGTCTCGAGCCCCGTGCGCAGCAAGCGGATTCCGGACGTGCCCACGTTCGCCGAGGCGGGCCTCCCCGGCTACAAGTTCAGCAGCTTCCTCGGCATCCTGGCGCCCGCGGGGACGCCCATGCCGATGGTCAACGAACTCTCCGCGGGCATCCTGAAGATCGTGAGGGCGCCCGAATACCACGCACTGGCGGCGACCCACGGCTTCGAGCCGGACGTCGCGGAGATGGCGGCGTTCGCCGCCGATGGGCCGGTGGAGCTCGAACGGTGGCGCCGGCTGATCCAGCTGGGCGGCGTCCCGCAGCAGTAGGCCGGCGCCCGGACCCATGCAGCACGCGAACTCGCCCACGTTCAAGACGATTCTCAGCAGCGAGATCGACCAGCCGATGCAGTACAAGCTGCTGGCCGGCGTCATCATTCCGCGCCCGATCGCGCTCGTCACCACCCTCGGGCCCCGAGGCCCGAATGCGGGGCCCTACAGCTTCTTCAACGGCATCGCCACGGACCCGCCGATGGTCGTCTTATCCGGCGGTCCCCGAAAGACGCCCGAGGGCGAGTGGGCCATGAAGGACACCATCCGCAACATCGAGGCGTCGCGCGAGTTCGTCGTGAACCTCGTGTCCACGCCGATCCTGGACAAGATGAACATCTGCGCGACGGACTTCGACGAGACCGTCGACGAGATCGACCTCGCCGGCTTCACCACGGTGGCTTCGAAGCACATCGCCGCGCCTCGCCTGCGGGAGGCCATGGTGCATCTGGAATGCCGCGCGGTGCAGATCATCCCGATCTCGAACCGGCCCTACCGGATGATCCTGGGGGAGGTGCTGTGCTTCCATATCGACGAGAAGATCCTGCAGGAGCGCAACCGCATCGACGTCGCCGGCTTCGACCCGGTCGGGCGGCTTTCGGGCGACGACTACACGCGGGTCACGGACCGCCTGAGCGTCAGGCGCATCCCCCCGCCGAAGGACAAGGCCGCGCCCGGTGCGGGCGGCGGCGGATGACAACACATTTTTCAGGAGTCAGTTCCATGATCGCTGCCCAGGCCGACGTGAAGGTGCGCGGCGTGCGCGTGCGCACGGTGTTGCTCGACGTTCGCCAGCCGCTGGAGACGGCGTCCGGCAGTTTCTCGAAATGGCCCGTGCTGCTGCTCGACCTGCAGACCGATGCGGGCGTCACCGGCCATGCCTACGTGGGCCTGTTCCTGCCGATGATGCTCAAGCCCGTTGCCGCGATGCTGCAGCAAGTCGGCGGCCTGATCGAGGGCGACACGCTGGCGCCCCTGGACCTGGATCGCAAGTTGCGCGCGCGCACGCGTCTCATCGGCACGCACGGTCCGCTCGCGACCGCTTGCGCGCTGATCGAGATCGCCGCGTGGGACGCGTTGGCGAAAAGCGCGAAGCTGCCGCTGGTGCGGCTGCTCGGCGCGGCGCCGCGCGCGCTGCCCGTCTACAAGACGCTCGTGGCGATGGATCCGGCGAAGGCGGCGGACTTGGCGCGCGAAGCAATCGCCGACGGGTACGGCGGCGTCAAGCTCAAGCTGGGCCATCCATCCGTGCGCAAGGATCTCGCGCTCGTCGCCGCGGTGCGTGCCGTGGTCGGTGACGACTTTCCGATGATGGGCGACTACAACCAGATCCTGTCGGTGCCCGAAGCCGCGGCACGCATCCGCGCCATCGACGGCGAGGGGCTGGTGTGGATCGAGGAGCCGGTCGCCGCGCGAGACTACGCGGGCTGCGCGCAACTCGCGCGTGGCGCCGCGACGCCGATCTCCATCGGTGAGAACTGGCTCACGCTGGCGGACGCGGCGGACAGCCTGCGCGCGAACGCTTCCGACTACGCCATGCCCGACGTCGTGAAGATGGGCGGCATCGCCAACTGGATGAAGGCCGCGACGCTGTGCGAAGCGCACGGCGTGCCGGTGTCCGCGCACTCGTTCCCGGAAATCTGCGGTCACCTGTTGCCGGGGTGCGGCGCGGCGCACTGGCTCGAACACGTCGGCATGGCCGATGCGGTGATGCGCGCGTCGTTCAAACCGACGGCGGGCGCCTGGAAGGTTTCGGAGGCGCCGGGTCTCGGCATCGACTGGAACGAAGACGTGATCGCGGCCTCGCTCGTCGACCTCTGAGCGGCAACCTGTTTCCACGCATCATGAAACTTGCAACTTTCACGGAAAGCGGACGCGGCAGCTGGGGCATCGTCGAAGGCGACTCGGTGGCCGACGTGGGCGCGGTCCTGGCCCACCGTTACGCCGGCATCCGGCAACTCCTGGCCGGGAACGGCCTCGCCGAGGCGTCGAAGGCGCTGGCATCGGCGCGGCGCATCGCCATGTCGCAAGTGAAGCTCGACCTGCCCGTGCCGGACGCCGCCAGGATCATCTGCATCGGCCGCAACTATCGCGCGCATGTGGCCGAGGGCAGCGCGCCGCCGCCGGAGCATCCCGAGTTCTTCCTCCGCACGAGCGACAGCCTCGTGCCGCACGGCGACGTGGTCCAGCGACCGAAGGTGTCGACCTCGTTCGACTACGAGGGCGAGCTGGCCGTGGTCATCGGACGCGGAGGGCGCCACATCGCGAAGGCGGATGCGCTGTCCCATGTCGCGGGCTACACGATCCTCGAAGACGGCAGCGTGCGCGATTTCCAGCGCCAGCATTCGCTGGCGGCGGGCAAGAACTTCCATCGCAGCGGCGCGATGGGGCCGTGGATATGCACCGCGGACGAGATTCCGGACCCGTCGCGGCTGACGCTCACCACGCGACTGAACGGCAACCAGGTGCAGCACTCGGGCCTCGACGCGCTCATCTTCGACATCCCCACGCTCATCGCGTACCTCTCCGACATTTTCCTGCTGGCGCCCGGCGACGTCATCGCGACCGGCACGCCCGCGGGCGTGGGCTTCGCGCGCAAGCCGCCGCTGTGGGTAAAGGCCGGCGATCGCATCGAGGTGGAGATCCAACCGATCGGGACGCTGGCGGTCGGCGTCGAGGATGCGTGAGGTCCGAGGCCGGGAATAGAATCGTTCGATGACGCGATTCGCCCGTGTTTCATGACCGAGTTCGTCTCATCGTTCGTCGACGTCGCCGGTTGCCGCACGCGCTTCTGGCGAGGCGGTGAGGGTCCCACGCTGCTGTACCTGCACGGCTCGCAAGGCGTGCCTGCGCCGCTGCCCTTCATGCAGAGACTGGCGAAGAACTTCGAAGTGCTGGCGCCGGAGCATCCGGGCTTCGGCGAAAGCGAATCGCCGCCGTGGCTCGCGAACATCCATGACCTCGCTTATTTCTATCTCGACTTCCTGGAGGCGCTCGACCTTCGCGATGTCGTCGTCGTCGGCCAGGCGCTCGGCGGCTGGATCGCGGCGGAGGCGGCGATTCGCGATTCGTCCCGGCTGAGGCGGCTCGTTCTCGCTGGCGCGCCGGGTCTCGACGCGCCGGAAGCCGCGACGCTCGACGTGTTCTCGATGAGCGACGAGGCGCTCGCTCCGTATCTGTTCCACGATCCCGCCCTGGCCGAGACGGCCCGCGCACGCGCCGTCGCCTCGCAGGAGAGTCCCATCGCGCGCAAGAACCGCGAGAGCCTGGAACGGATCGCGCGCGCGTGCCGCTTCGTCGACCCCGATCTCGCCAAGTGGCTGCATCGGGTCCGAGTTCCGACGCTGCTGCTGTGGGGCGAGAACGATCGCGCGGTGCTGCCGGCGATCGGGTCCAGGTATGCGTCGCTGATCCCGGGTGCGCGCCGGGTGTTGCTGCCGGCTTGCGGGCACCTGCCGCACGTCGAGCGCGCGGCCGACTACGTCGCGGCCATCGAAGCCTTCGCCGCCGCGCCTTGACCGCGCGAGCTGCGCGGCCTCAGCGTGGGAATCCGCCCCGGTTCAGGCCCTTGGCCTTCGCCGCCTGCAGGGTGTCGAACTCGTGGATGCGCTCGGGCTCCAGCGGCCGGAACACGGGCGCCATCGTGCGGTCCTCGTCGACGAGCGTGATGCGATCGATCTCCAGCAGATCGGCGGCGCTGAAGCGCACGTCGAGGCACTTCAGGTTTTCCCGAAGGTGCTCGACCTTGTCGACGCCGGCAATCACGGTGCTGACCGCCGGCCGCGAGATGAGCCACGCCAGCGCCATCTGCGCGATCGTCCAGCCGCGCGCCTGCGCGAAGGCGAGCAGCTTCTCCTGCACGTCGAAATTACGCGGAGACTGCCAGGTGTGCGTCACCGGGTTCATCGCCTGGCGGGTGCCGGGCGCGGGCGCCGCATCGCGCCGGTAGGCCCCCGCGAGCAGGCCGCCGGCCAGCGGAAAGTAAGGCACGAGGCCGATGCCGAACTTCAGCAGGAAAGGCTCCATGCGTTTCTCGATGTCGCGGTACAGCAGGTTGTAGTGGTCCTGCGTGCTCACGAATTCGGCATACCCGCGCTGGCGCGATGTCATCACCGCTTCGCACAGCTCCCACTCGTAGAGGTTGCAGCCGCCGATGTAGCGGACCTTCCCGGCGCTCACCAGGTCGTCGAGCGCGCGCAGCGTCTCGTCGATCGGCGTTTCGCGGTCGGGCCAGTGAAGCTGGTAGAGATCGATGTAGTCCGTCCGCAGGCGCCTCAGGCTGTCCTCGCACGCACGCACGATGGCGAGTCGCGAGCCGCCGACGTCGTGCGGTCCGGGTCCGGTGCGCTGGCCGAACTTCGTGGCGATCACCGCTTCCCGGCGCCGGCCGGCCAGCGCTTCGCCGAGGCACGATTCGCTGCGGCCGAGGCCGTAGCTGTTGGACGTGTCGAAGTAGTTGATCCCGCCGTCCAGTGCTTCGCGGACGATCGCCGTCGCACCGGCCACGTCGACGACGCCGCCGAAGGGGATGCAGCCGATGCCCAGTGCGGAGGCGCGCAGGCCGCTGCGCCCCACCGGGCGGTACGGCACCGTCGATGACGCACCGGCTGTGAAGCCGATCTCCATGCCGGTCGCCATCAGGCGGCCATCTTCGAGGGCGCAGGCCCGTCGAGCGCGAGTCGTTCGCGCACCAGCCGCCGCACCTGCAGGCCGGCCACGTCGTTGCGGATGTCGACCCACTTCGCATCGGGCAGGGCCGACATGCGCGCCTGCTGCCGTTCGAGCACGTCGCGGTCCTCGAGGAAGGTCACATCGATCTGGTCGTAGACCAGGTCGGTCGTCGCGGGATTGTCGATGTCGAAGCTGTGCGCGGCCGACCAGAAGAAGTGCATCGAGGTCGCCGTCTCCGGCGTGATGCCGTCGAAGGTCCGCAGTCCATGTTCGTCGCGACCCGGCTCGGCCGGCACCTCGCCGCCGCCGCGGCCGACGGGCATCACGCCCGTGTACACGCGAATGAGGCCGTGGAAATACTCGATCTGCTGCCAGCGGTCGGCCGTGGCCGCGAGGCCGGGGATGGCCTTCGTGTACGTGGGCGGCGGCGTCGAATCGCGCAACCATCGCACGGCCTTGATGCTCTCGCCCTCGCGTGTCACCTTCATTTCCGCATTGAAGTGGATGGACGGATTGCCGCCGATGGTGTTGCGGTGTACGTACGCGAGATGCGTGAGGTCCATGACGTTGTCGTTCATCAGCTCCCAGTTGCACGCGATGGTGTAGAGCTGCTTGCGATGCGCCCAGCCGCTGCCGGGGTTGTGCCAGGGGTAGGGAACGATCTTCGACGCATCGGCGCGTTCCTCGTCGCCCATCCAGATCCACACGACCTCGTCGCGTTCCACCACCGGATAGCTGCGTACGCGCGCCGCCGCGGGAATGTCGGCCTGGCCCGGGATGAGCACGCAGCGGCCCGTGCAGTCGAATTCGAGGCCGTGATAGCCGCACTGGATTCGGTTGCCGACGACCGCGCCATCCGACAGCGGCATGCTGCGGTGGCAGCAGCGGTCCTGCAGCGCGACGGCTTTTCCGTCCGCCTGCCGGTACAGCACCACGGGCTCGCCGAGCAGCGTGCGGCCGAGCGGCTTGAGTCCGGTCAACTCATGCGGCCACGCCGCGACATACCAGTTGTTGCGGATGAACATGGGCGAAGGCCGGGCTCAGCGCAGCGCCACGGGGGCGACGAATCGCGCAACGTCGACGGGGGCCTGCAGCATGCCGTGCGCGCGCATCAGGTCGACGGTCTTGCGGATCTGATCCGGATTCACGGTCAGGGGCAGCGGCTGCAGCTTGATCTCCCGGACCGTGGCCGCCGGGATGCGTGTGAACTCCGAAACGATGTCGGCGAGTTGCGGATTGGCCCGGTTGTCGTTGAACCACGTGATGCCCTTGCGCATGGCGCGCGCGAACTTCTCGACGGTGTCCGGGTTCTTCGCCAGATAGTCGGCCGTGGTGAGATATTGGCCGACGTCGAGGCCGGGCTGCACCTCGATGAAAGGCGAGCCCGCGATCGCGATCTCGGGATCGCGCAGGTTGGCGCTCTTGAACGGCTCGACCTGGAACCCGAGGTCGATCTGCTTGCGCTTGATCGCATCCGCGAGCTGCGGGAAAGGAACTTCGCGGTACTGCACCTTGTCGGGGTCGCCGCCGCGGGCCTTGACCCATGCCCGTGCATAGAGCCAGTTGATGCCGTTGCGCGTGTTCACGCCGATCGACTTGCCTTCGAAGTTCGCCGCGGTGTTCCAGGCTTCGCCCTTGCGGCCGATGAGCACCGCCACCGTCGGGCTGTCGTTCATGTTCGTCGCGGGCGCGATCACGCGCACGGGCAGGTTCTGCGCCGCCGCGAGCATCGTGGACACCACGTTGCCGAATGTGATGTCGACGGAGCCGCCCAGGAGCGCGGGAATGCCCACGGCGCCGCCGGCGGTCGGCGTCGTGTCGACCTTCAGTCCCTCCTGCTCGAAGTAGCCGAGCTTCTGCGCGACCGCGAACGGCACGGCATCGATGATCGGCAGGATGCTGACGCGGACCGTCTGCTGCGCTTGCGCGGGCGAGACGCCGGCGAACGCGGCAGCGGCGACGAAGGCAAGGCAGGAGAGGAGTTTCATGGCCGGACCTTGAAAATCGATATCCTCACTTTAATCGGTTTTTTTGGCGACGTCACGCTGCGATTTCCCGGCATCGCGCGACAGGACCCATCAACTTCGATGGCAACCCCGGACTCTGAATCTGCGTGTTGCCAAGGGTGGGGGAGCGCTATCACTCGCTGTCTGCCGAGTTCGGGCAAGCAAGGTGTCATCATCCCTTCCAGCTCTTCCGCGCGTCCGAAAAACGTGCCATCTTTCGGACATGAAAGCCGCTGGCTCGTCACATCAGGCTGGCCTCACCGGCTCCGTGTTCACGCCGGCGCTGTTTGCGGGACTGGGGGCCGCACGGCTCGACGCGCTGGCGCGCGACTACGCGCGGATGCGCGCAATGTTCATCAAGCCGCCGCCTGCGTTCGAAGTCGTGATGACCCGCCTCGCCGAGGCCGAACGCACATTGCGAATGGTAGGCCGTGCTGGGCTCGAACCAGCGACCAAGGGATTATGAGTCCCCTGCTCTAACCAACTGAGCTAACGGCCCGCCTGCCGCATTGTAGATTCGCGGTCCGCGCGATCGACCCGACGCGCAGGCGATGCGACCGTATGATCCACGGGCCGGACGCTGGATCCGGCGCCATCGAGAAGGACAAGCATGGTCATGGATCGAATCGAATGAACGGCGCCCAAAGCCTCGTTCGAACTCTGGTGGACGCGGGGGTCGAAGTCTGCTTCGCCAACCCCGGCACGTCCGAGATGCATTTCGTCGCGTCGCTCGAAAAGGTCCCGCAGATGCGCTGCGTGCTCGGCCTCTTCGAAGGCGTGGTGACCGGCGCGGCCGACGGCTACTACCGCATGGCCGGCAAGCCCGCGTCGACCCTGCTGCACCTCGGGCCGGGGCTCGGCAACGGCCTCGCCAATCTGCACAACGCGAAGAAGGCGCGCTCCGGCATCGTCAACATCGTGGGCGAGCACGCAACGCACCACCTGCAGCACGACGCGCCCCTCACCACCGACATCGAAGCGATCGCGCGCCCGATGTCCGACTGGGTGCGGACGTCGAAGGACGCCCTGACCGTCGCGGCCGATGGCGCCGCCGCGGTCGCGGCAGCGTCGGGCCGGCCCGGGAAAATCGCGACCCTCATCATGCCGGCCGACGCCGCATGGACCGAAGCGCGCGGACCCGCCGCGCCGCAGGCGCCGAACCCGCCGCCGAAGGTGGGTGAGTCTCCCATCGCGGCGGCCGTGACGGCATTGCGCAAGGGACGCGCGGCCCTGCTGCTCGGCGGCGAGGGCACGCGCGCAGGTGCGCTCGAAGTGGCCGGCCGCATCGCCGCGGCAACGGACTGCGCGGTGCTCACGGAATACGCCGTCGCGCGCGTGGAACGTGGCGCCGGGCGGGTCGAGGCCGTGCGCCTTCCGTATGGCGTGGCCGAGGCCGTCGCGCTGCTGAAGCAGTTCCAGACACTCGTGCTCGTCGGCACGAAGGCGCCCGTGGCCTTCTTCGCCTACCCGAACATGCCGAGCCTCCTGGCCGACCCGGCCTGCGACATCGTCGAACTCGCGGGTCCCGAGGACGACATCACCGGCGCGCTCGATGAACTGGCGAAGTCGCTCGGCGCACAGGCGCTGGCTCCGCGTGGCGTCGCGGCATTGTCGCGGCCCGGCCTGCCCACGGGGCCGCTCACGCCCGAAGGCATCGCGGCCGTCCTGTGCCACCTGATGCCCGTGAACGCCATCGTCGTCGATGAAGCGGTGTCGAGGGGCCGGGGCTTCGGCAAGCTGACGTCGACGGCGGCGCCGCACGACTGGCTGACGACGGTGGGCGGCGCGATCGGTTTCGGCCTGCCCGCGGGCGTGGGCGCGGCGATCGCGGCGCCCGACCGTCCGGTGGTGGTGCTCGAGGGCGACGGCAGCGCGATGTACACGCTGCAGTCGCTCTGGACGATGGCGCGCGAGAGCCTCGACGTGAAGATCCTCGTGTTCGCGAACCGGTCCTACCAGATCCTTCGCGGCGAACTCATGCGCGTCGGTGCGGACGCGCGCGGCGCCGCGGCGCAGGAGATGCTGAGCCTGGAGCGGCCGACGCTCGACTGGCTGGCCTTCGCGCGCGCGCAGGGCCTCGGCGCGTCGCGCGCCGACACGCTGGAGAGCCTCGCGGCCGAGTTCCGCAAGGCGCTCGCGACGCCGGGTCCCTACCTCGTCGAAGTCGTTCTCTGAGCCTTCGCGTCTTTGGCAGGAATGCGGTTGACGCGACGACCGTAGAATGAATCCGCTTCCGGCAAAAGGCGCCGCAAACGCACTTTGGCCGGAAGCAGGGAAAAGCAGTACCCAAGAAAAAATGGAGACAGCATGATCCGAGCTTCCCGACATCGCTTCTACGCGCTCGCGTTCGCATTGGCGGGCCTCTTCGCAGGCACCGCCTTCGCGCAGGCGAACTTCCCCACCAAACCCGTCACCCTCGTCGTGCCCGTCGGCACCGGCGGCGGCACCGACCTCGTGGCGCGGCGCCTGGCCAAGGCGCTGTCGGACAAATGGGGCCAGCCCGTCGTGGTCGAGAACAAGCCGGGTGCGTCCGGCATCATCGGCGCCATGGCGGTCGTGAAGAGCCCGCCCGACGGCTACAACCTGCTGCTGGCCTACGACGGCGCGGTCGTCGCCGCGCCCATCCTGGTCAACCGGCCCGATTACGATCCGGCCACGCAGCTCACGGCGATCTCGCAGGTCTCCACGCAGGGCTATGCGGTGGTGGTCCACCCCTCCGTTCCGGCGAAGAACGTCGCCGAGCTGATCGCCCACATCAAGAAGAAGAACGCGGCCAAGGAGACCTTCGGCTTCGCCACGTCCGCGCCGGGCGCGGCCGATCACCTGAGCGGCGAGGCCCTCAAGATGCAGGCGGGCGTAGACGTCCTCATGGTGCACTACAAGGGCACCGCGCCCGCCATCGCCGACGTCGTGGGCGGGCATGCGCCGTATGGGCACTTCTCGTTCACGGGCGCGTTGCCGCACATCAAGTCGGGCGCGCTGCGCGTGCTGGCCGTGACCTCGGACAAGCGGTCCGCCCTGCTGCCGGACGTGCCCACGGTGGGCGAAACCCTCAAGGGCTACCACTATCACTCCTGGATCGGCGTGTTCGGCCCGGCCGGCATGCCGGCGGCGCTGCGCGAACGCATCAGCAAGGACGTCCACGCGGCGGTCAACTCGCCCGACATGGCCTCGACCATGCTGAGCAATGGCCTGGTGCCGACCGTGTCCGACCCCGCGGCCTTCACCGAGTACGTCCGACAGGACGCGGCGCGGACGGCGGAAGTCATCAAGCGCGCGCAGATCAAGGCCGCGCAGTAAGCTGGACGCCCGCGTTTAGAGGGCGCCCGTTTTTTTTGAAGGAGCATCCCGATGTCACGATCCGAGAATCCGAATTCGATCCGAACTTGTGCCGCGCGGATGATGCGCACCATCGAGGCGTGGGAGCAGGACAGCGACAACGACAAGCTGCGGGAAGGCCTGCTGGAGGCCACCTTGCCGGTGCTGCGCCGCGACGACCTGTACAAGCTGGGCACCAAGCGCCAGGCCAACCACATCGAGAACGCCAAGTGGCTGTACTTCGACGAGGACCTGACGCTGGAGCTGGACCAGTTCCCCAACGGCAAGTTCATCCCGCCGCACGATCATGGCGTGTGGGAGGCCATCGTGGTGTGCAAGGGCACGCTGAAGCACACCGTCTACCAGCGCGTGGACGACGAGAGCGTCGACGGCCATGCCGAGCTCAAGATCGTCGAGGAAGTGCTGATGAAGCCGGGCGAGATCGCGATGGTCGTGCCGCCCAACGACATCCACAGCTTCCAGGCGATGACCGACGACACCTTCGGGCTCACCATCGTGGGCGGCGAATACTCCCCGTACCGGCGCTACTACAACCTCGGCTCGAACACCTATGCCGTGAAGACGCCGCGGGCATTGAAGGAGAGCGGGGCGCTGGCCTGAACGGCATGGACCTCGGACTAAAAAACGCCGCCGTCCTCGTCACCGGCGGCAATCGGGGAATCGGGCGCGCGATCGCGCTCGCTTTCGCGCGCGAAGGCGCGAGGGTGGCCATCTGCGGGCGCGACCCGGCATCGCTCGAGCAGACCCGGGCCGACATTCGCGCGCTCGGCGCCGAATGCGTGGCGCTGCAGGCGGACCTGGGCGACGCGGGCAACTGCATCGGCGTCGTTCAGCGCACCGTGGAGGCATTCGGCGCGCTGAACGTGCTGGTCAACAACGCGTCGATGTCCGCCGACAAGGTTCCTGCGCGCTTCGAGGACATGACCGACGAGCAGGCGATGATGCGCATCAACGGCAAGCTGCTGGTCGCGATGCGCTGCTCGCGTGCCAGCATCGCGCCCATGCGCCTCGCGGGCCACGGCCGCATCATCCACATCGGCGGCACGGCGGCGCGCGACGTCTCCCGCGCCAAGGAAACGCCGGGCAACGGGTCCGGCCTGCCGCAGGGGCTGGGCAATGCGTCCGTCGCCGCGTTCTCGAAGTACCTCGCCGAGGAATTGATCGGCGACAAGATCCTGGTCAATGTCGTGCATCCGCACATCGTGCGCACGGACCGGCACGCGGGCCGCGTCGCTGCGCGGGCGCGCGAACTCGGCGTGAGCGAGGCCGAGGCCGACAAGGCCATCGGCGCGCAGCTTCCGCTGGGCCGCGTGATCGAGGTGGACGAGGTCGCGTCGGTGGTGGTGTTCCTGGCCTCGCGCGCGGCCTCCGCGATCACCGGCCAGGCCATCGCGGTGGATGGCGGCGTGTCGCGCGGGATCGTGTACTAGGAGCCTGGGCTCCTAGACCTGCCGCTCCTGCGCGCGCCAGTACGGCTGCCGCAGCTCGCGCTTGAGGACCTTGCCCGACGCATTGCGCGGCAGGGCGTCGACGAAATCGACGGACTGCGGCGCCTTGAACTTCGCCATGCGTTCGCGCGCGAAGGCGATCAGCGCGTCGGCATCGAGCGCGTGCCCCGCGCGGAGAACCACGACCGCCTTGACGCACTCGCCCCAGCGCGGATCGGGCACGCCGATCACCGCGACCTCGCCGATCGCCGGATGCGCCAGCAGCACTTCCTCGATCTCGCGCGGATAGATGTTGATGCCGCCGGACTTGACCATGTCCTTGATGCGGTCGTGGATGTAGAGGTAGCCGTCGTCGTCGAACCAGCCGGCATCGCCGGTGTGAAGCCAGCCGTCGCGCACGGTCTCGGCCGTCTCGGCCGGCTGCATGAAGTAGCCACGCATCACCTGGGGCGCACGGCAGACGATCTCGCCGGCCGTGCCCGGGGGCACGTCGCGGCCGGCCTCGTCCACCACGCGCACTTCGGCGCCATCGGCACGGCCGCAGGATTTCATGCGCTGCGCCGCCAGCGGCCCGACGTGGTCTTCGGGCCCGAGGTGCGTCACGGCGCCGCAGGTCTCCGTCATGCCGTAGCCGGTGGCGAAGCGGCAGCGGAACACCTCCCGTGTGCGTTGCAGCAGTTCGTAGGGCATCACCCCCGCGCCGTAGAAGATCAGGTCCAGCGACGACAGGTCGGCGCTGCGCGAGGAGGGCGACTCCAGGATCATGTGCAGCATCGACGGCACGAAGAAGATCTTGGTGATGCGCCGCCGCTCGATCGTGCCGATGACCTCCTCGACGTCGAAGCCGTCGAGCAGCACCATCTCCATGCCGAAGTAAAGGCAGCGCAGGCTCACGGTGCTGCCGCCCAGGTGGCACATGGGCATGCACATCAGCAGGCGGTCGCCCTCGTGCCAGATGTCGTGCCGCGCCACGCGCGCGAGGTCGGCCATCAGGTTGCCGTGCGTGAGTTCCACGCCCTTCGGGCGGCCCGTGGTGCCGCTCGTGTAGATCTGCAGGGCCACGTCCCCGGGCCCGGCGGCCATCGGCACCGGGCTGCCCTCGTGCGCGTCGCGCCACTCGTCGAAGGCGGGCCACTGCGCGTGGCCGCCATCAATGGCGACGACGAGCCGCACGCTTGGCAGGTCGGGCAGCATCGATTCGGCCAGTGCGTAGTGGTCGCGGCCGACGAGCAGGATCTCGGTGCCCGCGTGGTTCAGGATGTAGAGCAGCTCGCTCGCGACCAGGCGGTAGTTCACGGGCACCAGCACGGCCCCGCATTTCATGGCGCCGAGCCACGCCTCGAGCTGGGCGGGGTTGTTCTTCGACAGCACGGCGATGCGGCTGCCGGCGCGGATGCCCGCCGACTGCAATGCGCGGGCTACCCGGTTGCTGCGGGCCTCCAGCGCAGCGCAGCGCGTGGATACGCCGCGCCAGTCGAAGGCGATCGCCTCGGGCGTGACGTCGGCGCGGCGGCGAACGACGTCGATGATGGTGCGGGCTGGCGTGGACAGCTTGCTCTCCCTGGATGCGGGTTGTGGTGGCCGCCGCCATCCTAGGCGTCCCGCGCGTTCGGGACAAATTGGATTAACTGAAGCATTGTTCAGGATTGAAGAGTCCTTCAGATTATTTGATTTGTCCCGCGGGCAGCCGAAACCTAGGATGCTCCGACTCGAACTCCATGAGACAGCGCCGTATGCATTCCATCACCCGCCGGACCTTCTGCCTTGCCGGTGCGGCAGCCACGTTGCCGCTCGGCGCGGCGGCCCAGGCGCCCGCCTTCCCCACGCGGCCCGTCACGATCCTCCTGCCCGCCCCCGGCGGATCGACCGGCGACGTGGTGGCGCGGCTGATCGCTTCGAAACTCTCGGAGGAATGGAAGCAGCCGGTCATCGTCGACTTCAAGCCGGGCGCCTCGGGGATGATCGGGTCCGCCTACGTGGCCCGCTCGAATCCGGATGGCCACACGATCCTCCTCGGCTTCAGCCAGCTGGTGCAGGCGCCGTCGCTCTACAGCAAGCTCGAATACGATGTCCTGAAGGACTTCACCGCGCTGGGCCGCGTCAACGACATTCCCCTCGTGCTCGTGACGTCCGATGCCGGCATTTCCTCGCTGCAGGATTTCGTCGCCAAGGGCCGGGCCGCGCCCGGCAAGTACAGCTACGGAAGCTACGGCAACGGCACCACCGCGCACATCTACGGCGAGCTGCTGAACCAGCGCCACAACCTGAAGGCGGTGCATATCCCGTACAAGGGCACGGGCCTGCTGATGACGGACATGCTGGCAGGACATGTCACGCTGGGTATTCTCGACCTGGCCGCAACGCTTGCGCAGAACCGCACCGGCAAGGTCAAGCCGCTCGCGATCACCGGCAGCAAGCGCTCGCCGCACCTGCCCGACGTGCCGACGTTCCTCGAGCTGGGTTATCCCGAGCTGTCGCTGGCTGGCTGGTTCGGCCTCTTCGTGCCGTCCGGCGTGCCGGCCCCGCTCGCCGAGCGCATGCGCGCCAGCGTGGAGCGCGTCGCGCGCCTGCCGGAAGTTCAGGAGAAGCTGGCCGCCGCAGGCCTGGAGCCCGTCGCGGGCCCCGAGGACTTTCCGCGCAAGCTGCGCAACGACATCGAGTACTGGAAGAAGGCCGTGGCCGTGACGGGCGTCAAGATCGATTGACGCCCGGCGCGTTCACTGCGGCTGGATGTTCGCGTCCGCCGCGCTGCGCGTCCACTTCACGATCTCGCCCGCGATGAACGCGCGCAAGGGCTCGGGCGCGAGCGGCATGGGCGCCATGCCCAGCGAGGCGAGCTTCTCGCTCATGCCCGGCTGGCTGAGCGCCTGGATCGCGGCCGCGGACAGCTTGTCGGCCACGTCCTTCGGCATGCCGGCCGGGCCGACCAGCGCGAACCACGCCGGGTAGTCGAAGCCGGAGCCGGGAAGCACTTCCATGACCGAGGGCCAGTCCGGCACCAGCGGGCTGCGCTTGGCCGTGGTCACGGCGAGGGGGCGCAACGAGCCGGCCTTGGCGTGCGTCATGGCGTTGGCCAGGTCGATCCACGACGCGTCGATGGTGCCGCCGATCATGTCGGTGATGATCGCGGGGATGCCCTTGTAGGGGACGGCCAGCACGTTCGTCCCGGCCACCTTGTCGAACGCGGCGATCTGCACCTGCACCACGCTCGCCGCGTAGCCCACGGACACCTTACCGGGGTTCTGCTTGGCATGCGAGATGAATTCCTGCAGCGTCTTCGCCGGATGGCTGGGCCGGACCATCAGCACGAGGGTCGTGGCGCCGAAGCCGGCGATGGGCGTGAAATCGCGCCGCGGGTCGTAGGGCACGTTCTTCACGAGCGCCATGTTGATGGCCAGCGTGGAGACCGATGCGAACAGGAGCGTGTGGCCATCCGGCGCGGCGCGGACCACGTCCATCGCGCCGATGACGGTGCCGCCGCCCGCCTTGTTGTCGACGATGAAGGACTGCCCGCCGAGCAGCTGGCTCATCTGCTGGCCGAGCGTGCGTGCGGACTGGTCCGTCGCGGTGCCCGCCGGCAGAGGCACGACGATGCGAACCGGGCGGCCCGGGTTCAGTTGCGCCAGCGCTTTCGTGCCGGTGAATGCCAGCATCGCGACGGCGCTGAGGGCCTTGAGAAGGAATCGTTTTTTCATCGGGACTTCATCGTTGTTCGCCGGGCAATGCGCCCGCGAAGCATGGTGCGCGAAGCGGGCGGCGAACGTGAGCGCGCTTTCCCGCATGGACGGCGTCATCCCCCGTCCCTACGATCGCGCTCCGGGATCCTTCACACCATGCACTACCTGCTGTTCTACACCGTCACCAAGACCGACTTCACCGAACGCCGGGCGAAGATCAAGGACGAACACCTGCGCTGGGCGCTCGATGCGTACGACCGCGGCGAGCTGCTGCAGGGCGGCTCGCTCGGCAACCCGCCGACGGAGGGCTCCGTGCTCTGGTTCAAGGGCGATTCGCCGAAAGTGGCGGAGGATTTCGCGCGGGGCGACCCCTACGTGCGCGATGGGCTCGTCACGGAATGGGTGGTGAAGCAGTGGAACACGGGCCTGGGCCCGGATGCCGCCGCTCCTCCGCGCTGATCGGCGCCGAGCCTTCGTTCAGCGACCCGGGCCTGTCGCCACCCGCGCGCCCTGGATGCCGTGCCGCTCGAGCGCGGCGCCGATGAATCCGCCTTCGATCATTTCCTGTGCGAACTGCTCCAGGTACGCCTGCGTCGCTGCACCGCAACGTCGGGGCAGCGCCATGGCCTGCCCGACGCCGGGGAAACCGCCCTCGAGCATGCGCAGCCCGGGCGTGCGTTCCGCGGTGACGATCAGCGACGGCTTGATCCCCGCCAGGGCTGCCAGGCCCTGATGCTGCAGGAATGCATCGAGCACCTTGGCTTGCTCGCGCACGCGAACGATGGTCGCGTGCCGCAGCGTGCGGGTGAGGTAGAGGTCGTATGCACTCGTCTCGAAGACGAAGACGGTGCATCCCGTCTGGTCGACGTCGTCGCCCCGCACGAGCGGCGAGTTGTCGCGCGCGACGTAGCCGCACTCGATTTCGACATACGGACGTGTGAAATGGACCTCCTGCGCGCGCAGCGGGTCGACGGCGAAGAAGCTCAGGTCGGCGTCGCCCGCGGCGAGCACCCGCAGCGCCTTGCCCGGCGTGTCGCATTCCTCGAACGCGACGTCGAGTCCGAGCCGGCGCGCGAGTTCGCGCGAGAGGTCGATGGTGACGCCCGCGGGGCGCTCCGAGGTCGTCCGGCTGGCGGCGAGCACGCCATTGGCGGAGTTCAGCGCCACGCGAAGGCGGCCGGTGGGGGCGAGGTCCTGGAGGAGGTCGTTGGGCAAGGGCATGCGGTGTTGTAGCACTGCGGAGCCGGCGGCGTCCGTGGGCGGCTTCGCCAGGTCCTCGCGGAGCCTGTTATACTTGCGGGCTCAGCGGCTGTAGCTCAGTTGGATAGAGTACTTGGCTACGAACCAAGGGGTCGTGGGTTCGAATCCTGCCAGCCGCGCCACTCTCTACAGAGGGGAATCACGTGAAAGCGTGATTCCCCTTTTTTCGTAGATGTCGATGACGATCCGCTCAGCGGCCATCACGCAGACGCCGCACTGCCGCGATGGCGCCGCCCCGCGGGTTGGGCCTGACGTCGGCCGTCGCGGCGCGTAGCCGCTGCAGCGCGGCCATCGCCTTCTTCCCGTACAGAGGGAACACAGCGTTCACATGGATGCTGGCAGGCTCCTCCGGCGTCGCGGCGGTGCGATTGCGCGCGGGGGTGGCAGGCACGGCAATGCCCTCGCAGCGCGTCTTGCTATGAAAGTAACCCATGCTGCAATGGCGCCCGGTGCTCGCGCACCTTCGAGACGATGTGCTCCAGCTTCAGCCCGTTGTCCGTGATGCTCTGCACGCGGCGCAGGTCGACGATCAGCACGTCGCCCTTGCCGAATCGCTCCTGCCCCGACGCGATCCTCTCGAGAAAGTCCCTGTCCGCGATCTCTGCGAAGAACGAGACGGCCCCGTCGTGGAAGCGCCACTTGTTGTCTTCCTTGAAGACGGCGGACTCGATCTGGAGCAGAACGTTCTCCGTCAGGGTGTCGGATACGACGTCGGGCGAGCCGGCGGCCAGTTCGAAGAACCGGGCCTCCTCCTTGGTGACCACCGCCTCCGTCACGCCTCCTCGCCCCGTCGCGAACAGGTCGATGCCTTCGCGCTCGAGTGGCTTCACGACCTTGGCCAGGGATTGCCGCACGATTCGGCTCTGGTACAGGCGACCCGTGATCAGGTCGACTTCGAATGTCTCGACGCTCTCCGAGCCGCGAAGCTCGAACACCGTCGTGTCGCCAGTGATCCTGATGCTGGTTGGCCTGCGCCCGCGCAGCCACTTGATGACGTCGATCAGCCCCTTGCCGGCGGCTCCCAGCAGTCCGAGCCCACCGAGAATGCCGAAGAGATTGGCCGAGGCGGAGGCGGTCGGGCCGGAAAAAATCGCGACCAGCTGGTCCTTCATCGATTGCAAGGCAACGAGATCGATCGCGAAGCACCCGCCCTTGAAATCGCCCTTGACGTGGACGCGAACGTCCGAAGCGTCGGGAAACACCGCACGGTTCGCCTCCTCCAGGAGGTTCGAAAGGGCCAGGAGCGCGGGTGCCAGTTCACGCACATCCATCTCGTGGCTCGACAACGCGGGTCCGTCGTATTTGATGGAGAAATGCACCGTTGCCGTCATGTCGTTCATTCTAGGATTCCCCCTCGTCCGTAAAGTCCAGCAGCCGAAGATATCCCGCCCCACCCGCCGTTTCACCCCCGCCACACCCAGCCTTTCGTCTGGTCTCGATACCCCACGACCTCCCCTAGCATCGCGGCGCAATCCTGCACCACGTTCCGCACACTGAAGGAGAGAGGGAATGATGAAGAGATCGATGCTGGCCGCCGCGTTGGCGATTCTTGCCGGGGGCGCCGCGAACGCGCAGTCGTCCGTGACGATGTTCGGCCTGGTCGACGTGGGCTACGCGCACCTGTCCGGGCGCAACAACGGAAGCCTGAGCATCCTCGGTCCCGATGGTTACCAATCCAGCCGCCTCGGCTTCCGGGGCGTCGAGGACCTCGGCGGCGGGCTGCGCGCGAGCTTCTGGCTCGAAGCGGCCCTCACGCCCGACGACGGCCAGGGCGGCGCGACCAACAGCAACAACCAGCCGAGCGGCGCGGGCGCCGCGACCGCGGGCCGCCAGGGCCTCACGTTCAATCGCCGCTCCACCGTGAGCATCGCCGGCTCCTGGGGCGAAGTCCGCCTCGGCCGCGACTACGTCCCCGGCTTCTGGAACCTGTCCGCGTTCAACCCGTTCGGAACCAACGGCGTCGGCAGCTCCGGCCACCTGTTCTACCCGGTGCAGGGCGCGGCGCGCGTGACCAACGTCCGCGCTTCCAACTCCTTCGGCTACATCCTGCCGGGCAACCTCAACGGGTTCTACGGGCAGGCGATGTACGCCCTGGGCGAGAACGCGTCGAACGCCGGCGCGACGGAAGACGATGGCGACGTGCTGGGCTTCCGTCTCGGCTGGGCCAGCGGCAAGTTCGACGCCGCCTTCGGCGTGACGCGCACCGAGATCGCGGCCCTGGGCGACCTGCGCCAGACGAACTTCGGCGCGAGCTACGACTTCGGCATGGCCAAGCCCATGGTCCTCATCAACGAGAACCGCACGGGCGCGACGCGCACGCGCACCTGGCTCATCGGCGCGACCGTGCCCGCCTTCGGCATCGGCATGTTCCGCGCGGCCTACAGCCGCGTGAACACGTCGGCCGTCGCGAACGACGCCGATCAGTGGGCGCTCGGCTACGTCCACAATCTGTCGAAGCGGACGGCCGTGTACGCCAACTGGTCGCGCGTTTCCAACAAGGCAGGCGGCACGAACTATCACAACGGCCGCGCCACCACGGCGCCCGGCGGCTCGTCGACGGGCTACGAACTCGGCTTGCGTCACACGTTCTAAACCCCGGCCGACGCCTCTGGCGTCAAGGGCGGATCGAGCAGCCCGGCAGTCGCGCAGACTGCCGGGCTGCCTTTTTTTTGAGCCGAAGAAGCGCGCCTCGGCGGTAGGCACTGTCCTACTTGCATTTGCGCGCTGCACCCTCCATTGCGTACCCGTTACAAAACCTACATTGATCTGGCGTTTGATACATCCGCGGACGCCGGGACCCGGCACCGCAGCGTGATTTAGTCGCGGACCGTCCCCACGGCCTGTATCGAAACGTAGGTCGCTCCGCGCGCAGCAGTTGCGCGGGAGCGGTTGACAAAGCAGTACCGGTCGACAGGCCGGCGGGTCAGGGAGGCCCAGGTCGTGGACAAGCCCCTCATCGGCATCGTGTGCGGTACACGGCCGGAAATCATCAAGCTCGCCCCGGTGTATCACGCGCTCCGCGCGCGTCAATGGGCCCGTGTGGTCTGGGTCCACACCGGACAACATTCCGACATGGCGGAGGACATGCTCCGCTGCTTCGACATCGTGCCGGACGTGCGCCTCACGCGCTCCGGCGCGTCGCTCGAGCAGTTCAGCATCGAGTGCCGCACGCAGCTCGATGCGCTCATGGCCGCCGAGAAGTGGGACATGTGCATCGTGCAAGGCGACACGGAGAGCGCGTTCCTTGGCGCGCTCACCGCGTTCTACCGGCGCGTGCCGGTCGCGCACGTCGAAGCCGGCCTGCGCACCTACAACCTCGACCGACCGTTCCCCGAGGAAGGCCTGCGCCAGATGATCAGCCGCATCACGCGGCTGCACTTCGCGCCCACGCAGCGCGCGGTCGATGCGCTCATGAAGGAAGGCATCGCGCCCGAAGGCGTGCATATGACGGGCAACACCGTCGTGGACGCGCAGCACTGGACCTGCGAGCGCTACGGCATCAAGCGCCTGCCCGGCGCAACGAAGGGCCCGATCCTGGTCACCGTGCATCGCCGCGAGCACTGGGGCCAGGAGATGGAGGACATCTTCCACGCCGTGGCCGACATCGCACGCGCCAATCCGCAGACGCAGGTGCGATTCCCCATCCACCTCAATCCGGTGGTGCAGCGCGCGGCGCGCAGCATCCTCGAAGGGCTGCCCAACGTCGAACTGAGCGCGCCCTTCGACTACCTCGAGATGCAGCAGGCGCTGGCCGACGCGTCGATGATCCTCACCGACTCCGGCGGCCTGCAGGAAGAGGCGCCGACCTTCGGCGTGCCCGTGCTCGTGCTGCGCCACGAGACGGAGCGGCCCGAGGCGGTGGACGCCGGCTGCGCCGCACTGATCGGCCCGCACCGCGAGGCCATCGTGCGGGAAGTGCAGCGGCTGTCGAGCGACGAGCTCGCGTATCGCCGCATGCAGGCCACCACGAATCCATTCGGCGACGGCCGGTCGGCCCAGAAGATCGCGGATCTCCTGGCTGCCGAGCTGATCGACGCCACCTCCGCGGCCCAGGCGGCCGCGGCATGAAAAGTCAACAGGGAGAGAAGTCCATGCGTACGTTCAGACTCGCCGTCCTTGCCGCCTCGGCCTTGATGGCCCTCGGCGCGCAGGCGCAAACCGTGAAGCCCCCGCCGCGGCCGCCAGGCTCGGACCGGATCCAGCTCGATGCGGGGGTCAACCCCGAAGAGCGCAAGCGCCACATTCGCGCCCACCATCACAAGGGGCATCACAAGAAGGACGTCACGCGCGACGACCGCATGGACCGCAAGGCCGAACGGGAAGAGCGGAAGGAAGACCGCAAGGAAGCGCGCGACGAACGCCGCGAGGATCGCCGGGACAACCGCAACGACAACCGCAACGACAACCGCGGAGGTGCCAAGCGATGAACCGCCTGATGCGAATTTTCCTCTGCGCCGCGAGCCTGTTGATGGCATTCGCCGCGCCCGTGCAAGCCCAGGCCGTGCCCAAGGTCCTCGTCGTGTACGACGCGCCTCCCGGCACCGAGTTCGAGAAGCTCGGCATGGGCTACGGGATCATGCTGAAGAACCTCATGGGCCACTTCAACGCCCAGACCGACCTGCTGCCGGTGCATCAGTACACCGCCGGCAAGATGGCCGGCTACGACGCGACGTTCTACATGGGCGCGTACTACGACAACCAGCTGCCGCCCGCGTTCCTCGGCGACGCGATGGCGACGCAGAAGACCATGGTGTGGTTCAAGTACAACCTGTGGCAGCTCGCGTGGAACGCGGCGTACAACTTCCAGGCGAACAAGGGTTTCGGCTTCAACGGCCTGCGCGGCCTGAACGCGGCGCCGAGTTCGTCGAATCCGCGTCCCGGCTTCTTCGACACGGTGAGCTACAAGAGCCTGAACTTCGTCAAGTACTACGAGTACGACGCGGCGCGCAACGTCGTGGCGGCGGACCCCGACATCGGCGTGACCGGCATCACCGACCCGGCGCGCGCGCAGGCGGTGGTCACCGTGAGCAACCCCAAGACCGGCGAGGCCGCGCCGTACATCGTTCGCTCGGGCAATTTCTGGTACGTGGCCGACATGCCGTTCAGCTACATCGGCCCGCGCGACCGCTACATCGTCATGACCGACATCCTGCACGACATGCTGGGCATCAACCATGCGCAGAACCACCGCGCGATGATCCGCCTGGAAGACGTGGGCGCCCTCGTGTCGGTCGATGCGATGACGAAGCTGTCGGACCACCTGCACGCGAAGAAGATTCCTTTCTCGGTGGCCGCGATCCCCTACTACGTCGATTCGCTCGGCGCATACAACGGAGGCGTTCCTCAGTACGTGCCGCTGTCGCGGGCGACCAATCTGCGCCGCTCGCTCGACCATGCGGTGTCCCGCGGCGGCGAGATCGTGATGCACGGCTACACGCACCAGTACGGCAAGCAGAAGAACCCGCACACGGGCGTGAGCGGCGACGACTACGAGTTCTGGGACATCGTGGCGAACACGCCGGTGCCCGAGGACTCGGTGCAGTGGGTCAGCAACCGCCTGCAGAGCGGCCTGAACGATCTGCGCAACCACGGCTACAACGTGGTGGCCTGGGAGGCGCCGCACTACCACGCGTCGGCGATCACCTCGAAGACGGCCGCCGGCATGTTCCCGACGACCTACCAGCGCGTCGTGTACTTCACCGCCGACAAGCCGAACCTCGCGGGAACGCGCAGCAAGGACTTCGCGGTGGGCCAGATCTTCCCGTACCTGATCCACAAGGATCACTACGGCCAGCGCGTGCTGCCCGAGAGCATCGGCAACATCGAGTACGACATCCGCCACATCGACCCGACCTCCTACTACAACTACACGTGGCAGGACATCGTGACGAATGCGCAGTACGGCAAGGTCGTGCGCGACGGTTTCGCCTCCTTCTTCTTCCACCCCTTCTGGCTCGAGCCCGAGCTCGGCGTGCCGGGGTTCGAGGACTTCAAGAAGGCGCTCGATGGCATCACGCAGCTCGGCTACACCTGGGTGGCGCCGAGCGCGGTCAAGAACTGATCACCACCCAGCCTGCCTACAAGGAAACGCTTCCATGAACTCCTTGCTCCTTCGCACAGCGTCTCCCGCGCCGCAGTTCGGGCGCTTCCTTGCCACCGTGGCGCTGCTCGCGCCGCTGCTGGGCTTCGCGCAACAGGCGTCCGCCCAGTCCGCGGCGCCTGCGGCGGCGGCCGCGTCGCAGGTCGCGGTGGCGCCCGCCGCCGCGCCCGGACAGGGCGCGTGGCTGCCGCGCGCCTTCACCCTGCAGGACCTGGGCTTCACCGGCCCGGTCGTGCTCGGCTACCCGGACCAGATCCGTGAGTTCTACCTGCCGGTTCCGCCCGGCATCAACCTCAACAACGCGACGCTGCAGCTCGATGCGACCTACGTGCGCGCCGACGGCGGCCGCACCACGATGATCGTCGCGGTCGACGGCACGCCGGTGAACGCGCGTCCGTTCACGGCGGAGAGGGGCGATGCCAGCATCGTCATCCCGCTCGACAACAAGCCGCGTCCGAGCGGCTTCATCCGCGTCACCATCGACTGGCGCACGGCCGTCGCGCGGGAGAACACCTGCGCCGATGCGCGCACGCCGGGCAACCTGCTGCGCATCGAGCCGACTTCCCGATTCACCTTCCAGTACGACGGCAACGGCATCGCCGACCTGACGACCGCGTGGTCGTCGCTGCCGCCGCAGCCGGTCGTCGTGGTGGCGGGCAACAAGCTCTCGGCCGCATCGTACGACTCCGCCTGGCGCGTCGGCGTCGCGCTCGAGCGTGCCGGCAAGCGCCCGCAGATCCGCACGATGCCGCTGCCCCCGAACACGGTGGCCGACGTGGTGATCGCGGAGCAAGGGCAGGGCGGCATCGGCGCGAGCGAAGTGCGCCTCGCGCCGTTCCAGGGCCGCCCGACGATCTTCGTCGCGCCCGATGCCGGCGCGAAGGCCGCCGGCCTCTTCAGCCAGATCTGGCAGCACGCCGCCGCCGGCACGAGCCTGGTGGTGAACGCGGCCGACGAGCCGAAGAACGACAAGACCGCGGTGTCGCTGAAGTACCTCGGGGCCAAGCCGGCGAGCTTCGACGTGCTGTCGCACGCCGACTGGAACGCGACCTTCGACATCGGCGCCGTGGCCGCCGACGGGCGCGGCCCGGGCACGCTGGTGATGGACGTCGCCGCGTCGCCGTCCGCCGCGCGCACGCCGCCCATCGTGTCCGTATTCATGAACGAAGTGCTGCTGGGCGCCAAGGAGATGGAGGCGACGGGCCGCCGCGAGCGCATCGTCGCGCCGATCCCGCGCTACGCGCTTGCCGCCCGCAACGTGGTGCGCGTGTCCTTCACGCGCCAGCTCGCGAGCGACCGCTGCCGCGAGACGCCCGAGCCGTATCCGGTCTCCGTGCTCGCGTCGAGCCACATGCTGCTCGACAAGATCGAGCCGGCCGGCGACTTCACGGGCCTCATGTCGAGCTTCGCCAACGGCGGCACGCTGCTCGTGCCCGCCTCGCACCTGAACGACGCGCCCGGCACGCTGCCGCGCGTGATCCGGCTCGCGTCGAGCACCGGCATCTCGCCGTCCAAGGCCAAGTTCCAGGCGGTCGAGGGCAACTCGCCG
The DNA here is from genome assembly GCF_050250995.1 of Ramlibacter sp. Taxonomy (GTDB): domain Bacteria; phylum Pseudomonadota; class Gammaproteobacteria; order Burkholderiales; family Burkholderiaceae_C; genus Ramlibacter. The sequence goes on along the minus strand of NZ_JBFWNP010000001.1, from coordinate 319,180 downwards.
AAGATCGACGGTCCCTTCCTGGCCGTGGACGTCGCGATGAAGGACGCCGACAAGAGCGAGGTGAAGGCCGAGAACGGGCGCCTGTACCTCTCCGGCTCCAGCGACAAGCCGCTGATCGACGTGCGCGGCCTCAACAAGGTCGGCGTGCTGGAAGTCACCAAGGCCGATGGCCAGATGGGCGCGGTCTACCGCACGCTCGGCGCGGAGGCGCCGCCGATGGACAAGCCGATCCAGCTGTCCGACGGCAACGTCGCGATCATGGGCAACAACGGCCTGCGCACCGAAGTCAACACGCACGACCCGTCGGGGCAGGGCGCGTTGCGCGAGGCGCGTCCGTCGATCTTCGAGCGCAGCTACTGGTGGCTGGTGCCGATCCTGCTCGTCGCCTTCTTCGTCGCCCTGCTGGTGTACGCGAGCCGCGCACGCCGCCGCAAGAGCGCCGCGGCCGACCACTGACACCTCGAACGACCGGAAGAGGCTTCATAGAAAATGACCTGGGACATGTTCATCGCGGACTACTACGCGGGGCTGGAATGGCTGGCCGTGATCGTGGCCCTCGTCATCTTCGTGTCCTCGCTGGACGATGTCTTCATCGACATCTGGTACTGGGTCCGGCGCGCCTACCGCGCGCTGACCGTCCAGCGCAAGAACTATTCGAAGCTCACCGTCGAGGCGCTGCACGAGCGCGAAGAGCAGCCGATGGCGATCATGGTGCCCGCGTGGCAGGAGCATGACGTCATCGCCGCCATGCTCCAGAACATGGTGGAGGTGCTCGACTACAAGAACTACGTGGTCTTCGCGGGCTCGTACGTCAACGACCCGGCCACGATCGAGGAAGTCGAGCGGATGGTCAAGCGCTTCCCGCAGATCAAGCGCGCGGAGGTGCCCCACCCCGGCCCGACCTCCAAGGCGGACTGCCTGAACTTCGTGGTCGAGGCGATCTTCAACTACGAGCGCGAGAACAACATCGAGTTCGCGGGCGTCGTGCTGCACGACAGCGAGGACGTGCTGCACCCCCTCGAGCTGAAGTTCTTCAACTACCTGCTGCCGCGCAAGGACATGATCCAGCTGCCGGTGGCCTCGCTCGAGCGCGAGTGGTACGAGCTCGTCGCCGGCACCTACATGGACGAGTTCGCCGAATCGCACGCCAAGGAGATGGTGGTGCGCGAAAGCGTGTCGAACATGGTGCCCTCGGCGGGCGTCGGCACCTGCTTCTCGCGCAAGGCGCTGCAGGCGCTGGTAGGCGCCACGCGCAACAAGCCGTTCAACACGAACAGCCTGACCGAGGACTACGACGTGGGCATGCGCCTCGCGCAGCTGAACATGCAGTCGATCTTCGGCGTGTTTCCCGTGACCTACCGCGTGCGCCGCACGGCCTGGGGCGGCAAGAAGCACCAGCGCGAAGTGCTGCTGGACATGCCGCTGTGCGTGCGCGAATATTTCCCCGACGACTTCCGCGCGGCCTACCGCCAGAAGGCGCGCTGGGTGCTGGGCATCGGCCTGCAGAGCTGGGAGCAGATCCGCTGGCAGGGCCGCTCGCTCGCCGCCCGCTACCTGCTGCTGCACGACCGCAAGGGCGTCGTCACCTCGTTCATCAGCATCCTGGCGTACGTGCTGGTGCTGCAGTTCATCGTCTTCCACGTCGGCCTCGCCACGGGCTGGTGGGACGCGTACTACCCCTCGCTCTTCCACGAGGGCTCGGTGTGGCGCAACCTGATCTACATCAACGCCATCTTCCTCGTCATCCGCGCCGCGCACCGTGTCTACTTCACGACCGTGCTGTACGGCTGGGAGCACGGGCTGATGTCGCTGCCGCGCATGGTGGTGGGCAACTTCATCAACTGCATCGCGGTCGGCCGCGCGTGGAAGATGTACCTCGCCTACCTGTTCCGCGGCAAGGCGCTCGCGTGGGACAAGACGATGCACGAGTTCCCCTCGGGCGCGCAGCTGGCCCGCAAGCGCCAGCGCCTGGGCGAACTGCTGCAGAGCTGGAATGCGGTGGAGCCCTCGGCCCTGGAACGCGCGCTGCAGCAGCAGGCGGAAACGCAGGCGCCGCTCGGCCGCGTGCTCGTCTCCAACGGATGGCTGGACGAGGAGACGCTGGCCGAAGCCATCGCCTATCAGGCCGACCTGCCGCGCGCGCACCTCACGGCCGACCTCGTGCGCGGCAATGCGAGCTCGCTGCCGATGGAGATGGCGGTGCGGCACCGCACCGTGCATATCGGCCGCAACAAATCCAACCGGCCCGTGCTCGCGGTGTCGAGCCCGCTTTCCGAGACCGCGCTCCAGGAAATCACCGACGCCATCGGCGAGCCGCCCGTGCAGCGGGTGGCTCGCGAAGGCGAACTGGCCATCGCCTTGCGGCTGTTGCGGGACATCGCAACCGGCGCGCCCGGCGCGAGCGCGCCGGTGCCCATGGGACCGCTGCTGGGTGATATGCTGATCGAGCGCGGCCTGCTCAAGAGAGACCAGTTCGAAGACGCCATGCGCGACTATCGGCCTGACCAGCACGGACGCATCGGTGACTACCTCGTCGAGAAACGGGTCATCGTGCGGGACGTGCTGGAACAGGTGGTCCAGGAACAGCGTCGTCAATTCGCGGAGGCGGGGCATGCCACATGAAAAAGCAGAACAACAGCGGCCATAACAACGAACCGTCACTGATCCTCACCCTGATGGCCGCCTCGGCTGCGATCGGATTCGCTCCGTCCGCGTCCGCGCAGACCGCCGTGCCGCCGGGCACGCTCGGGCCGCCGGGCATGCTGTCGCCGGCCTCGCCTTCGGCCCCGAAAGCATCCGCCACGATGCTCGCACCGGCCGCGCCGAGGGCGTCCTCGTCGACGCCCGTGGCACCGCGGCCCGCGACGCCGGTCACCGTTGCGCCGAGGGCTGGCGCGTCGGCGCCCGTCGCACCGTCCGCACCTGCGGCCGCCGCCGCAGCGGCTTCGCCAGCACCCGCGACGCGCCCCGCGACGCGGCCCGCGGCCACGGTGCGCCGTGCCCCGGCGCCCGCACCGGTTGCGCCTGCGCAGGCTGCGTTCCGCGCGGCGGACGCGGGCTACAAGGCCTACGAATCGCGCGACTTCACCGCTGCCGTCGGGCACGCCGAAGAGGCCGTGCGTCTCGCGCCGGCGCGCCGCGACTACTGGGTGCTTCTGGCCAACGCGCTGATCGGCGCGGGCCGCCACGCCGATGCCGAGCAGGCGCTGCAGCGCGGCGAGGCCATCAACGGCCCCGACGCGGTGTTCACGCAGGCGCGCGAATCCATGCGGCGCGCGCAGGCGCAGGCCGCGGGCGCGGAAATGTACAAGGCACTCGCCGCGAACGACCTGCCGCGCGCGATCGCCCAGGGCCGCGCAGCCACCGCCTTCGCGCCCGACCATGCGGGGTACCGCCTTGCGCTCGTCCATGCCATGCTGCGCGCGGGCCAGTTCGCCGATGCCGAACGAGTCGCGGGCGAAGCCATCGCCATGCTGCCCGACAGCGCGGTGCCGCTCGCATTGCGTGCCTATGCGCGCCAGCGCCTGGACCGTTTCCCCGATGCGCGTGCCGACATCGATCGGGCGCTGCAGCAGCGCGGCCTCGCCGCCGCCGACCAGCGCGAACTGCGCCTCATCGCCGCCGACGCCGCGCTCGCCATGGGCGAGCCGCAGCGCGCCCTCGACCTGATGGCCAACCTGCCCGCGAAAGATGCGGCCGTGGCCACGCGCACGGCGGTCGCACGCCAGTCGCTCGCGGCCGGCAATGCGCGCGCCGCCATCGCGCTCACGCCGCCGGCCATCGACTGCAGCAACGTCGAGCGCACGCAGACGTGCAGCATCGCCGCCGGCGCGCCGCCGACCGCGCCCGGCTACGAAGCGGCCGCGGCGGGCTACAAGGCGCTCGAGGCGCGCGACCATGCCGCCGCGCTCGAGAGCGCGACGCTGGCCGTCGCCGCGTCGCCCGGCAACCGCGACTATCTCCTGCTGCAGATGCAGGCCGCGATGGGCGCGCAGCGCTACGACGTGGCCGAGTCGGCCGCGACCGCCGCGCTCGCGCTCGCGCCGCAGGACGCGACGCTGCTCACGCAGCGCGCCGAGATTCGGCGCCGCATGGGCAACGTCGCGCTCGCGAACGAGGACGCGCGCGCCGCGCTGCAGGCCGGCAACCTGCCGCCGCTCGAGCGCGCTTATCTTGCAAACCAGCTGGGCGAGACGCGCCTGGCCTACGAGCAGTTCGCCGCGGCCAACGCCGCGAATGCGCTGCCGGTCACTTCGCTGCAGGACGCGGGCTATGCCGCGATCCGCGCGCGCAAGGACGCCGAGGCGGTCGAATACTTCAAGCGCGCCCTCGACGCCGCCGAGTCCATGCAGCTGAAGATGGACCGGCAGATGGCGTTCGACACGCGCCGCACCATCTCGGAGGTCGAGCGCAAGTGGGGCGTGCTCGCATCGCTCACCTGGCGCTCCGGCGGCGGCGCGGAGCCCGGTTTCGGCATCACCAATGCGGGCAGCCAGCGCACGCTGCAGGCCGGCGCCGAGGTGTACTGGCGGCCCTGGGGTTTCATGAACGGCCGCTTCGTCGAGCTCTTCGCGCGCGGCTTCCAGACGCTCTCGAGCGAAGGCGGCGGGGCCCAGGGCGGCGACAGCTTCGCCGGCGCGCTCGGCGGACGCTGGAAGCCCTTCACGCAGCACAACGTGGTCCTGTCGTTCAGCCGTCTCTTCGGCAAGGGCGTCGATGCCGACTGGCTGGCGCAGGCCGCGTACTCGCTCGACAACGGCACCGACCTGCGGGTCGACGTGCCGAGCTGGTGGACGACGCGGATCGCGGCGGAAGTGGGGCGCTATTTCTCGCCTACGCAGACCTACGGCCTCGGCTCCGCGATGTTCGGCCGCAGCTACCGCATGGGCGGCGAGCAGGGACAGAACGTGCTGTTCCCGCACGTGTTCGCGGCGGCGGAATACAACTCGGCGCTCGCCGAGAAGAGCGCGGTGGCCGTGGGCCCCGGCGTGTCGTGGCGGCACTGGTTCAACGGGGACAAGTACCACGCGCCGCGTTCGTACTTCGACCTCACGCTGCAGTACCGCATGCACGTTGGCGGCGACGACCGCATCAAGGGCGGCTACATCAACGGCCTGATCAGTTATTGAGGCCCCCCCGAGATTGGCCCCCCCCCGAAGCGCCTGCGGCGCTTCCCCCCCAGGGGGGCGCCCCTGCGGACCGGCGGAGCCGGATCCGCGGGGCCTACTGGAGTGATCTGCGACATGCGAAGACTATTGGCCATCGTTGCGACGGTTCTGGCGCTTGCCGGTTGCGCGTCTCAAGTGGTCCCACCCATCGAAGGCCTCGTCTGGCAGCCCGACAACGACAACGTCGCCTTGCGCGGCGACTGGCAGAAGCTCGGCGTGAAGCGCCTGCTCGTGCAGTGGACCGCGGTCGACGACATCTCGTTCGTGGACAACGGCGGCGTGCCTTCGGCGCCGAAGCTGCCCGACTGGCAGCGCATCGCCGCCGAGCCCTGGGCCCAGGAAGTGATCGTGGGGCTCGCGGGCCGCTTCGACGAGGGCAAGGCGCGCGCGGGCATCGTCGAGCTCGCGGAGCAGTCGGTTCGCATCGCGCAGTCGAAGCCGCCCGTCAACGTGTCGGGGTGGTATTTCCCGGTGGAGATCGATCCGACGTGGACCGAGGCTCCGAAGCTCGGCCCGCTCCTGAACAAGCTGCCGCGGCCGCTGTGGATCAGCGTCTACGACAGCGCCAATGTCGGCCCGTACGAGCTCGCGGAGAGTCTCGCGTCATGGCTGCCGCCGGACGTCGGCGTGTTCTTCCAGGACGGCGTGGGCGTCCATGCGCGCGAGGCGTACGTCGCGCGGCATTACACGAACGTGCTCGCCGCCAAGCTGGGCAAGCAGCGCGTGCGCGTGATCGCCGAGGCGTTCCGGCCGAAGCAGGGCGGCGGGTTCCGGCCGGCGACGCTCGACGAATTACGGCCGCAGCTCGCGACGTATCAGGGTTATCCCATCTATCTGTTCGAGGGGCGGTATGTGCCCGGCGAACTCGTGAATCAACTGGCCGCCTCCCAGGCCGGCCGCAAGTAGTACGCGTCCTACACGAAGACCGAAGCGAATCCCACACCGGGCAAATTGCCTGGTTTCTTACAGTGGGATTCACCATGAAAAGATTGCTTACCCCGCGTACGGCGCTCGCATTGCTCGTCATGAGCATGGGCGCCAACAGCTTCGCCCTGTCCGTCGGGGCGCTGCAGGGGGCGACCATCGTGGGCCGGCCGCTCGACGTGAGCGCGCCCGTGCAGTTCGATGCGCGCGACGCGAACGACGCTTGCCTGCGCGCCGACGTGTTCTATGGCGACGCGCGCGTGCCGTCGTCGAGCGTGCAGGTTCACCTGCAGCGCCGCGCCAACGGCGACGCTGGCGTGCGTGTCGTGTCGTCGAAGGCGGTGGACGAGCCGGTCGTCACCGTGGTCGTGAATGCCGGCTGCCAGGGGACGACGGTATCCCGCCGGTTCGAGCTGCTGGCCGATGCGCCAGTGGCCGCCGCGCAGCCGATCGAGCCTGCCGCCGCGCTGCCGCGCGCGATGGGCGCGGGTCCGCTGATTCCCGTGTCCGCCCAGCGCATTCCCGGCGCGGCACGGGCAGCGCCCACGCGATCGAGCGGCTCGCGCCTGCGGATGGACGCCTCCGACACGCCGGAAGTCTGGAACAGGGTGCAGCCGTGGCTGCGCGTTTCGATGGAAATGGGAGCCGGGCCTGCCGTCGACACGACCCAGCGCGCCGCGGCAGCGCTGCTGTGGCAAGCGATTGCCGCGCAGCCGGCCGACCTGGTGCGCATGGGCGACCGCATGCGCTCGCTCGAAGGCGAACTCGCGGCACTCGGCGAACTGTCCGGCCGCAATCGCACCGAGATTTCGCGGATGAATGGACAAGCCGACCCCGGCGTCGGCGGCGCCTCGTGGTGGTCGATCGTGGCCTTGCTGCTCGCGGCCGCGGGCGCGAGCGCAGCCTTCCTCGGACGGCGCCATGCGAAGGCGCGCCGCGCGGCCGTCCCCCCCGACGACTGGTTCACCGATCTGCGCACGCCGCCGCGGCACGAGGCGGAAGCGGAGCCGGTCGCCCCACCGATCGCCGTGGTCCGCAAGGGCGCCTTCGCCGCCGCGCAGGCCTTCTTCTCGTCGAAGCCCGCGTCGCTCGAAGCGAATCGGCCCCTCGTCGTCGACGAAATCCTGCCGGACGAGCCGCCCGCCGCGGCCGCCGAACGACCCGCGCACTTCCTCGATGCCGATCTGTCGCTGCCCCACCTGAACGACGGGGCCGGCGAATCCGGCGAGACGGCCGCGCGCGACGGGCGCAAGCCGCGCCGCCACCTGCAGGTGGTCGCGCTCGGCGAAGCGCTGCAGGAAGCGGAGTTCCTCGTCTCGCTCGGCGAGGGCGAGCGCGCCGTCGACGTGCTGCGCGATCACGTGTCGGGCGCGAAGGAGCACTCGCCGCTCGCGTGGCTCGAACTGATCCAGCTGTGCCGCGACGTCGGCGACGCGGAGGGCGTGGACGAAAGCGAGAACGAGTTCCGGCGCCTCTATGGCGAGGACGCGCCGCGCGCCGGGGCGGTGTCCGGCATCGAGGCGTGCGGCCCCGCCCTCGCGCGCATCAGCGCCGCGTGGCACTCGCGCGAAGTGTTCGCCGTGCTGGAGGAGTTGCTCTTCGGCGACCCCGCCGCGCTCGGCGGCTATGCGAGCCTGAATGCCTGGCGCGACCTGATGTGGCTGTACGACCTCGCGCAGGACACGATGCGCGGCCCGGGGCGGCGCACGGCGCCGCCGGTGTCCGCCAGCGAATCGCCGGAGATGACGCTCGACATGATCCAGGGCCACGACTTCGCGCCGGCCGCGCACAGCTTCGCGGTCGACTGCGACGTGACCGACGTGCCGACGGACCGCCACCGCGTGTTCGATCTTCAGCACGTGCCGCGCCTGCCCCCGATGGTGCAGCCGCCGCCCTCGATGGCGATCGCGAAGCCGCCGACCGTGTACGAGGACTTCTTCGACGCCGCGGTCGCCGCCGAGGGCCGCAGTCTTTTCATGGCCCGCTAGATGCGTCGCGAAGCCATGGCGCAACTGCAGATGAACCCGATCGTCCACGCCGCCCAGCCCGACGCCCTCATGTTCGAGTTGGGCCGCGGTGGAGGCGACGGCAAGCCGCAGCCCGCGCGGCCCGCGCTGCTGTACGGCGCGCCGCTGCTGCCGAGCGACGAGCCGGCGCGGCTGGCCGAACTGCGCAACTTCAGCATCCTCGACACCGAACCCGACGAGGACTACGACCGCCTCGTGCATCTCGCGGGCGTGCTGTGCAACACGCCCATGGTGGCGCTTTCCTTCGTCGATCGGGGGCGGCAGTGGTACAAGTCGCGCATCGGCGTGCCGGTGGAGGAAGTCGAGCGCAACGCGACGCTGTGCGCGCACGCGGTCCTCGACTCAGACCGCCTGCTCGAGATCCCCGACCTGAAGCGCCTCGCGTGGTGCGACCGCAAGCCCTGGGGCGAGCAGGGTCCCGAGCTTCGCTTCTATGCCGGCGCGCCGCTCAAGACGCGCGACGGCAGCGCCATCGGCACGCTGTGCGTGATGGACACGGTGCCGCGCGCGCTTACCGACGCGCAGCGCGACGGCCTCAACAAGCTCGCGAAGGCGGTGGCGAGCCAGCTCAACCTGCGCCGGCAACTGCACATCGCGACCTCGACCGACCGCCTGACGGGTCTGCCGAACTGGTTCCACTTCGAGTCGCAGTTCGAGTCGAGCAAGCCGGCCAAGGGCGCGGTCTGCTTCGTGCGTCTGAAAACCATCAACCAGATCAACTCCGCGCACGGCTTTCGCGTGGCCGATGCGCTGATCAAGCAGACCGCCGAGCGCCTGCGCGGATTCGGCGACGAGGGCGTCTTCATCGGCCGCATCAAGCGCGGCCTGTTCATCATGTTTTTCCCGGACGTCGATCCGGACCGCTTCGCGAACCGCACCGCGCCCGATCTCGCCAACCGGCTGCAGGCGCCCTACAACGTCAACAACCTCACGCTGGTGTGCCCGGTGAACATCGGCTTCGCCGCGTATCCGCGCGACGGACGCTCGCTCGACGAAGTGGTGATCTCGGCGGATGCCGCCGTGCAGATGGCGATCGAGCGCGAGCAGCCCATGGCGTTCTTCGACAAGTCCGTCGACAACCGCCAGAGCCAGCATTACCGGCTCGAGCCCGAACTGCGCCGGGGCCTGCGCAACGACGAGTTCGTCAACTACTACCAGCCGAAGATCGACCTCGAGACCGGCCGCATCGTGGGCGTCGAGGCGCTCGTGCGCTGGATGCATCCCACGCGGGGGCTGGTGCCGCCGGGCGACTTCGTGCCGGCGCTGGAGGCCACCGGCCTGATCGGCGAGGTCGGCAACCGCATCCTGCAGCGCGCGGCGAGCGACTGGATGCAGTGGCGCGCGGCGGGGCTCGCCGCGCCGCGCATCGCCGTCAACGTGGCGGCGGCGCAGTTGCGCAGCCAGAGCTTCGTCGACGAGCTGAAGGCCGCGCTCGCCCGCCTCGACGGCGCAAGCGGCGCGCTGTCGATCGAGGTCACCGAAAGCATCCTGATCGGCGACATGGATCATGCGATCCAGATCCTGCGCAGCGTGCGAGAGCTGGGAATCCCGGTCGCCATCGACGATTTCGGCACCGGCTATTCGTCGCTCGCCTACATCGTCACGCTGCCGATCGACGAGCTGAAGATCGACCGGGCCTTCATCAAGAAGATCACCGCCGACGCGGCGTACGAAGGCATCGTGCGCACCTGCATCTCGCTCGCGCACGGCCTGAACCTGAAGGTGGTCGCCGAGGGCGTGGAGACCGAGGAACAGGCGCGCGCGCTGCGGACGCTGAACTGCGACCAGGCGCAGGGCTTCCTCTACAGCCCGCCGGTGCCGATGGAACAGCTGATGCACATGCTGAAGTAGGGCGTCCGAACGCGCCCTGGGGAACCCTGGGCCCCCGCCTTCGCGGGGGCGACAACCTTCAGGCGTGCTTGACCAGCTCGAACAGCACCGCCGGCGCCAGCTCCCGCGCGATGTCGTCGCGGCCCACCTTCGCGGTCTCGAAACCGTCGAAACCATTGACGTGGAAAGACGGCGAATCCTGCGTGATCTCGACGATGGGGCAGCGCCAGTCGTGGCCCAGCGCATTCGCGCGGAACTCGTGCAGGTGCTCGCCGACCGAGTCGAACGCCACGACCATGAGCTGCGGCTTGCCGGAAATCACCACGCGCGCCGCCTCCGTGTAGTCGGCCGCGCCCTTCGCATCCACGCCCACCGCGCGCAGCGCGTCGAGCGACGCGCGGCGCAGCACCGGGTCGCGCGCGACCACGAGCGCCCACGAGTCCGCGAGCTGGCTCGCGGCCGATTCGGACTCGAGCAGTTCCATGGTCGCGATGCCGTCGGCATTGAGGAAGGTCTTGGGGAATTCCACGGTGACGATGGCCGCGCCGGGCGCGCTCGTGCGCGTCACCTTGATGTGCGCCGAGGCGGCCATCTGGCGCAGCAGCATCCAGTGCAGTCCGTCGTTGAGCCGGCGGCCGCGCGGCCGCGCCGTCCAGCCGCCGGATGCGGCGGCGCCGGCTGTCTCGCGCGGCGGCGTCGCCACGCGAACCAGGAGCTTCGCGGGGCCGGAGAATTCGGGCGGCTCGAGCGACAGGGTCACTTCGCGGCTGAACGACAGCCCCCAGTCGATGATGGTGTTCACGAGGCTCACGGCCGCAGGCGGATCGAGCAGCACGTCGGTGGGGGAAAGCGCGGCCGTCACGTCGGCCTTCGTGGCGAGGAATTCCTCCTGCCGCTCGTCGAGCAGCTGGCGGATCACTTCGGAGAGGTCGACGCGGTCCTTCGCCTGCCGGATGCGGCCGCTCGCCAGGCGCGTGATCTGCTGGCCGCGCAGGCTCGTGTCGCGCAGCACGTACATCGCGTCCGAGAGCGCCTTCGCTTCGCTGCGGCGCAGCCGACCCGCGCCGACCAGGAAATCGAGCGCGCGCAGCACGAGGTTGCTGCTCTCCACCGCCTGCTCCGAGAGCGTGGCGACGAGCGCCGGCCAGTGCTGCGCCATGGACCAGGGCGCGTTCGGGTCCGCGGACGCGGCGTTGCTGCCCACGCCGTCGGACCAGCGGCGGCCGCCGCTCGGGGCGGGCTCGTGCTGGTGGGTGGCGGGCTGGGCGGCGGGCGGCGTGAAGTCGAGCAGGTTGGACATGGGGGCCTCGGTTGACGGGTGGGTGGCGCCCGGTCGGGCGATCAGTTGTGCTCGAAGTTGCTCGTCTGCTGGAAGCACTGGTGCGCGCAGTAGTCGACGAGCGTGTCGATCTCGGTGGACTTGTCGAAGACGGCGTCGACGCCCAGCTGCGCGCAGCGCTTGCGCACGCTCGCGTTCACGTAGTTGGAGAAGACGACGACCTTCTGCGACGGACGATCGCGCTTCACGCGCTGCACGAGGCTCAGGCCGCTGCCCTGCTTCAGGAAGAGGTCGACGATCGCGATTTCCCATTCGGTGTGATGGCTGTGCAGCCACTGGAGTCCGTCGTCCTCGGTCGCGGCATTGCCGACGACCTTCAGGCAGGTGAGCTCCTCCAGCGCGCCGATCAGGTTCTCGCGGATGTTGGGGTTGTCCTCCACGACGTAGGCTTTGAGTTGCACGGGCGCTCGATGTGTGAATGCGGGTATCGGTTCGTTTCACTGTACCGGCCGGGAATTTCGCCGGCTCAGGACAGTCCCCCATCCGGGTGTAGGACACTGCCTACCGCGGAGCGGCCGGGTGCTTCGTAAGATGGCCGTCTCATGGATTTCAACTCGTTGCCGCCGTCGCACTCGCACTCGATCCTCCGATTGGTCGAGCGCACGGCCTTCGTCGGCACGTGGACGTTCGACGTCCTTCGCGGCCAGCTTCACTGGTCCGAGCAGCTCGCCCAGCTTCACGAGGCGCCGCCCGGCTTCGCGCCCGCGCCCGAGCATGCGGCCGACCACTATGCGCCCGAGTGGCGCGAACGGATCGAGCGGTGCCTGCGTGCCTGCCGCGACGAGGGCCAGCCCTTCGACCACGAGGTGCAGATCGTCACGCTGCACGGCCGCCGCGTGTGGGTGCGCTCCGTCGGCGTGGCGGTGCGCGACGCCGACGGCCGCGTGGTTCGCATCGACGGCGCGGTCCAGGAGGTGACGCCGCACGGCTATCCGCAGGGCTCGCTCATCCGCCACACGGTCAGCATGGGCGGGGCGCTCGGCAGCGGCGAGGCCTTCGCCACCGTGGACGCCGAAGGCCGCATCACCTACGTCAACGAGGAGGCGGAGAAGCTGCTCGGCCGCGACGGCGGCGAGATCATCGGCCGCAAGATCTGGATGCATTTCCAGAAGACCGCGCGGCTGCGGGTGGAGGAGGACGTGCGGCGCGCCTTCGAGTCGCAGCAGTCCTTCGAGTTCGAGGAGCTGGATTCGCGCGTGAGCCATTGGCTGGAAGTGCGCGGCTACCCGTTCGGCGCCGGCATCGCGGTCCATCTGCGCGACGTGACGGAGCGGCACCGCTCGCAGGAGCAGCTGCGCCTGCTCGAGGGCAGCATCGCCCGCCTGAACGACATCATCATCATCACCGAGGCCGGCCCCTTCGGCCATCCCGGCCCGCGAATCGTGTTCGTCAACGAGGCGTTCGAGCGGCGCACCGGCTACACGCGCGAGGAGGTGCTGGGCCGCACCCCACGCCTGCTGCAAGGTCCCAACACCCAGCGCGACCAGCTCGACCGGATCCGCGCCGCGCTCGAGCAATGGGAGCCGATGCGCGTCGACCTCATCAATTACACGAAGAGCGGCGAGCCCTACTGGGTCGACCTCGACGTGTCGCCGGTGTGGGACAAGACGCGGCGCCTCACGCACTGGGTGGCGGTGGGACGCGACATCACCGAACGCAAGATGTCCGAGGAGAAGATCCAGTACCTCGCGTTCTACGATCCGCTCACGCAGTTGCCGAACCGGCAACTGCTGCTCGACCGCCTCGCGATGGCGCTGCAGCAGGACGACGGCCGCGCCGGCGCGCTGATGTTCATCGATCTCGACAACTTCAAGGTGCTCAACGACACGCTGGGCCATGCCAAGGGCGACCTGCTGCTGCAGCAGGTGGCGCGGCGGCTGCGCTCGTGCGTGGCGAAGGGCGACACCGTCGCGCGACTCGGCGGCGACGAGTTCGTGATCCTGCTCGAGAACAACGGCGAGAAACCCATCGACCCCGTGCAGGCCGCGCGCGTGGTGAGCCACCGCATCCTGCAGACGCTGGGCGAGCCCTACGTGCTGCCCGGCCACGTGCATCACAGCAGCTGCAGCATCGGGGTCGCGGTGTTCGGCCGCGCGCCGTGGAGCGTGAGCGAAGTGCTCAAGCAGGCCGACCTGGCGATGTACCAGGCGAAGGCGGCGGGCCGCAACACCGTGCGATTCTTCGACCCCGAGATGCAGGCCGTGGCCAGCGCGAATGCCGCGCTGGCGTCCGACCTGCGCCAGGCCTGGCTCGACAACCGCCTGGTGATCGAATACCAGCCGCAGGTCGGCCCCGGCGGCCGCATGTCCGGCGTGGAGGCGCTGCTGCGCTGGGAGCATCCGGAGCGCGGCGTGGTGTCGCCCGCGCATTTCATTCCGACAGCCGAAGAGACCTCGCTCATCATTCCCATCGGCCACTGGGTGCTCGAAACGGCTTGCGCGCAGATCGCGGCGTGGTCGAAGCGGCCCGAGCGCCGCGACCTCACGATCTCGGTGAACGTCAGCGTGCGCCAGTTCCGCCACCCCGATTTCGTCGACGAGGTGACCTCGGCCATCGTGCGTTCGGGCATCGAGCCGCGCAAGCTGCGGCTGGAGCTGACCGAGAGCCTGCTGGCCGACGGCATCGAAGTGACCATCGCGAAGATGGGCAGCCTGAAGGCGATGGGCGTGACGCTCTCGCTCGACGATTTCGGCATCGGCTATTCATCGCTCTCCTACCTCAAGCGCCTGCCGCTCGACCAGTTGAAGATCGATCGCGAGTTCGTGCGCGACATCCTGACGGACCCGAACGACGCGGCGATCGCGCGCACGATCATCGGGCTGGCCCACAGCCTCGGGCTCGGCGTGATGGCCGAAGGGGTGGAGACCGAAGCGCAGCGCGAATTCCTCGCGCGGCAGGGTTGCGACGAATACCAGGGTTTCCTGTTCTCGCGTGCGCTGCCCATCGATCGGCTCGAAGCATTGATGGAGCGGCTCGACAGGGAAGCGGTGGCCTGAGCCGGGCTTTCCATTTCCGCGGAGGCGGGAGTCCGGGGCGCTGCGCCCCGGCGTCGTTCAGATGGGCGCCATCCGAAGCGGCGAACTCGGCAAGGCGCGCGCAAGCCGCATGACGATGCGGCCCTCGCCACGGAACAGCTCGGCCGAATCCGCCTCGGCGAGCGCCTGCACGTCGGCCCAGTCGACCGGCACCGTCGGCGTCTCGGGCGGCGTGCGTTCGGACGCGTCGCCCGTCGGCCGGCTCGTGATCGTGATCACCGCGAAGCCCGAGCTCACCTCGGCGCTCACGTTCAGCTCGCTCGGCGAGGGCGAACTGTCGGCCAGCGCGAAGAGGGAGCCGGCGAACAGCGTGCGCAGGGTGCTTTTGCACACGTCGAAGTCCATCTCGGGGACGTCGTCGACGATGGCGTAGCCCCGGAAATTGAAGCTGCCGCCCATCAGCGAGACGCAGTCCGCGATCCCCTGCGACAGGCCGATGGTGTCGTCCTCGCCCGGGTCGATCCAGGACGAGACATTGAGGCACTTGAGCACCGCTTCGCGCGCCAGGCGGTTGAGCTTGGAAATGCTCGCCTGCAGGTCGGGGCCGTTGCCGGGGCTGCGATCGAGGCGCGAGTTCAGCATCTCGGCCATCATCGAGACCGCCTGGAGGTTGACCACCATGTCGTGCTTCAGCGCCGGGCCGAGACGGCGAAGGACGGCGTGGCGCGCGGCATCGACGCTGGCGCGCGGCTTCGCGCCCACGAGGGCGGAAGAGGGCGCTGGCGCGGCAGGGGCACGTTCGTTGGCGGCGTACAAGGGGGTGGGCAGGTCGGTTTTGAAGAGCAGGTCAGTCTGCTCGTCGACCGTGTCCCAGCGTGTCAGGTTCGCCCGGGGCGCCTTGTAGGAAAAGGACGGCATCTCCACGGTCAGGTCCTCCCCATGCGTCGAGCGTCCGGCAACACCTCTTCGAATCCCGTGTACATCGTCGTCTCCATCGATACATGGATATTCGGCGCAGCCGGGGTTCGCGCGGATAGGGTGCCGGCGATTGCGGATGTAGGACGGCAATGATGCACTTGTGACGCTTACACACACCTCGCCGTATATTCTTGCGACCATGACCGCCATGTTTCACGCTGCATGCCGCGCGACGCCATCCTCGCCAGAGGTCCCATGAGCAAGGCCTTCACGCGCGAAACCGAAGGCGACCAGGTCGACGAGGACGACGAGCCCGGGTTGCCGCCGCTGCCCGCGGGCAGCCGGAACTACATGACGCCGGGCGGCCATGCGCGGCTGCGCGCGGAACTGCTGCAGCTGATGGACGAGGAGCGGCCGCAGGTCGTCGAAACCGTCCACTGGGCTGCGAAGAATGGCGACCGCTCGGAGAACGGCGACTACCTCTACGGCAAGAAGCGCCTGCGCGAAATCGACCGGCGCATCCGCTTTCTCACGAAGCGGCTCGAGATCGCGGAGGTGGTCGATCCTTCGGTTCACCACGGCGAAGACCAGATCTTCTTCGGCGCCACCGTCACCTACGCGGACGAGCGCGGCGAGGAACGCACCATCACCATCCTCGGCATCGATGAGGCGGACAGCGCGCAGGGCCAGGTGAGCTGGATCTCGCCCGTGGCGCGGGCGCTGCTCAAGGCGCGCGTGGGCGACGAGGCGAGGCTTGTCACGCCCTCGGGCGTGCATGCGATCGAAGTAATGGCGGTCGACTACCCCGCGCCGGCCGCGGGCAAGGCGTGAATCGGCTGCTCAGTTCACGCCGGGCCGCACGCGCTGCACCCGCAGCACCGAACCCACGCGCTTCGTGTTGCGAAGCACGGCCTCGAGGTGGAAGCGGTCGCGCACGGAGATGATGAAGCGCAGGTCGGTGGCGTCCTGGGCGCGCTCCTCGTCCATGTCGACGTGCGTGATGTCCGCCTCGGCGCTCGCGAGGGCCGCGGCCACGCGCGCGAGCACGCCCTTGGTGTTGGCGACGGTGACCAGGATGCTCGTCTCGAACGGCCGCACCGGCTCCTCGGCCCATTCGACGCCGATGAAGCGCTCGGCGTCCTTGTGCTGCAGGCGCTTGGCGACGGCGCACTCCTCGGTGTGGACGACGAGGCCCTCGCCGCGGCCGAGGTAGCCCAGGATCGAATCGCCGGGCACCGGCCGGCAACACGAGGCGAACTTCACGGAGGCGTTCTCGCTGCCGTCGAGCACCACCGCGCCCTGCGAGACGTTTTCGTGGGCGGTGTAGCGCTCGCGCGTGATCAGCAGCGCATCGGGCCGCGCGCCGCGCTCGGCCATCAGCGTCATGAGGCGCTTGGCCACGATGCTTGCGATGCGCTTGCCCAGGCCGAGGTCGGTGAGCAGCTCGGCGCGCGTGCGGTTGCCGGTGAAGCGCAGCAGCCGCTCCCACAGCGCGTGATGTTCCGCGTCGTCGGCCGGCAGGGCCTCGAGGCCTTCCGCGCGCAGCGCCTGGGTCAGCAGCTTTTCGCCGAGCTGCAGCGACTCGACCTGCGCGAGCCCCTTGAGGTGATGGCGGATCTTCGAGCGCGCGCGTCCCGTGCGCACGAAACCGAGCCACGCAGGGTTGGGGGTGGAATCGCGTCCGGTCTCGACCTCGACCACGTCGCCGTTCTTGAGTTCGGTGCGCAAGGGCACCTGCGCGCCGTTGATCCGGGCGCCGGTCGTGTGGTCGCCCACGTCGCTGTGGATTGCATAGGCGAAGTCGACGACCGTCGCGCCGCGCGGCAGCGCGAGGATCTGGCTCTTGGGCGTGAACACGTAGACCGCGTCGGGGAAGAGGTCGATCTTCACGTGGTCCCAGAACTCCGCGGCATCGCGCGTCTCGTTCTGGATGTCCAGCAGCGACTGCAGCCACTTGTTGCCGAGGCGCTCGGTGCCGTCGCTCTCGGGCATGCTCGACTTGTAGAGCCAGTGGGCGGCCACGCCCGATTCGGCGACGACGTGCATCGCCTCGGTGCGCAGCTGGAATTCGACGTTCACGCCCGACGGCCCGACCAGCGTCGTGTGCAGCGACTGGTAGCCGTTGATCTTGGGGATCGCGATGTGGTCCTTGAAGCGCCCCGGCACCGGCTTGTACATCTGGTGCAGCAGGCCCACGGCGGTGTAGCAGTCGATCACCTGCGGCACGATCAGGCGGAAGCCGTAGATGTCGGTCACCTGCGCGAAGCTCAGGTGCTTTTCCTCCATCTTGCGATAGATCGAGTACAGCGTCTTCTCGCGCCCCGCGATGTGAACGCCCATCTTCGCGGCGGCGAAGCCGTGCTCCACGTCGCGCTGCACCTTCTGGATGAGGTCGCGGCGGCGGCTGCGCGCGCGCGCCACGGCCTTGCTCAGCACCGAGTAGCGCCAGGGCTTCAGGTACTTGAACGCGAGCTCCTGCAGCTCGCGGTAGGTGGTGTTGAGGCCGAGCCGGTGCGCGATGGGCGCGTAGATCTCGAGCGTCTCGGACGAGATGCGGTGCCACTTCTCGCGCGGCACGTCGTCCATCGTGCGCATGTTGTGCGTGCGGTCGGCGAGCTTCACGAGGATGACGCGCACGTCGCGCGCCATCGCGAGCAGCATCTTGCGGAACGACTCGGCCTGGTTTTCCTCGCGCGTGTTGAACTGCAGCCGGTCGAGCTTGGTGAGGCCGTCGACCAGTTCGGCGACGGGCGCGCCGAAGCGCTCGATCAGGTCCTGCTTGGTGACGCCGCAGTCCTCGATGGCGTCGTGCAGCAGCGCGGCCATCAGCGCCTGCGCATCGAGCTTCCACTCGGCGCATTGCGCGGCCACCGCGATGGGGTGCGTGATGTAGGGCTCGCCGCTCGCGCGGATCTGGCCGAGGTGCGATTCGTCGGCGAAGCGGTTGGCCTTGCGGACCTGGTCGATCTCGCCGTGTTCGAGATAGTCGAGCCGCGCGGTGAGCGCGGCGAAACGGGCCGCGGCTGCGTTCGCAGCGGCGGGTGTGGGGAGGGTGCCGGCGGGGGGTCGCTTCCCCTTGCCGGGGGTGGGGTGGAGCACCGCGCTCATAGGTCTTAAATGTAGCCTCTGGGCGCGAATCGAAGGGCCCCAATGAAAAAGGCCCCTCGCGAGGGGCCTTTCGTCTGAATGCGGCGCGTCAGCCTGGCACTTTCTTGAGCATTTCGAGGCCGATCTTGCCTTCGGCGATCTCGCGCAGCGCGGTCACGCCGGGCTTGTTCTTGCTTTCGATCTTGGGCGTGTGGCCCTGGCTCAGCATGCGGGCGCGGTAGGTCGCGGCGAGCACGAGCTGGAAGCGGTTGGGGATCTGCTCCAGGCAGTCTTCGACGGTGATGCGGGCCATGGGTGCGGGTACTCCGGTGAAACTGTGTGGATGCTCAGAGGATGCCGAGGCCCCGGAAGGTTTCGGCACGCGCGCGGCGCTGGGAGGAAAACTTCAATCGCTGGGCGTGGACGACGGCCTTGAGGTCGAAGAGCGCGCGCTCGAACAGTTCGTTGATTATAACGAAATCGAATTCTTTCGCCTGCGCGAGCTCGGTCCGGGCGTTCTCCAGGCGCAGCTCGATCACCTCGTCGCTGTCCTCGCCGCGCCGCTGCAGGCGCGAGCGCAGTTCCTCCCAGCTCGGGGGCAGGATGAAGATCAGCACCGCGTTGGCGAAGGTGCGGCGGATCGAGAGCGCGCCCTGCCAGTCGATCTCGAGGATCACGTCGGCGCCCTGCGCGATGCGGTCGGCGATGGCCTTCTTGCTGGTGCCGTAGCGGTGGTTGTGGACGTGCGCCCATTCGACGAACGCGTCGCCCGCGACCATCGCGTCGAACTCCTGCGCGGACGCGAAGAAGTATTCGCGCCCGTGCTTTTCCTGTCCGCGCGGCGGCCGGGTGGTGTGCGAAACCGAGGGCTGCACGCGCGAGTCGAGCTCGAGCAGCGCCTTCACGAGGCTGGACTTGCCCGCGCCGCTGGGCGCGGCGACGACGAAGAGGTTGCCGGGGTAGTCCATTCAGGATCGGTCTTGGACCTTCATCCGGCAAGAATACAGGAACCCTCACCCGGCAGCGCACCGCGGAAGCCTGGCCGGCTCAATGCTTGGGACTCTTGGGAACGATCACGACCTGCGGCAATCCGTTGAAATGAGCGTCGCAGGTCAGGAGCTCCGCCTGCTTCTGACGCGCCGTTGCATAGACGATCGCGTCTGCAGTCGCCAGTTTGTGCTCCCGGTGAAGGTCGGCAGCCAGCAAGGCGATGGATGTGTCGAGGTTTACGACGGTGCATTTCTGCGTGTAGGCGATGACTTGATCGACATGCTCTTCGCTCGTCTCGCGCGCGAGCCACTTCGCCAATTCCAGTTGAACGATCGTAGGCACGATGCATTCCGTCATCGCGGGGAAATGCTTGCCCAGCGCCTCCCCGGTTGCGCTGCCCGTCAACCACTCGATCCACGCGGACGTATCGACCACTCGCGGTCGTCCGGCCATCAGTAACGGTCCTTGCGGTCGCGATAGCCGTCCTTGCGCGCGCCCTTCGCGATGCCGGCGAGCTGATTCAGCTCCGGCACGGGCATGACGAGAACGCCTTTGCCCTTGGGAATGAAGACGAACTCCTGGCCGGCTTCCCAATGCTGCTCTTCGCGCACGGCCTTCGGTATCGAAATCTGGAACTTGCTCGACAGCGTCGCGGTCGGTGTCATTTCGTACTCTTGGTGAATCGATGCGGTGATCGTAAGAATACACCAGTGCGCGCCGGCCGCGGCCTCACTCCAGGTTCTGCACCTGCTCGCGCATCTGCTCGATCAGCACCTTCATGTCCACCGAGATGCGCGACAGCTCCAGCAGCGCGGACTTCGAGCCGAGCGTGTTGGCTTCGCGGTGCAATTCCTGGATCAGGAAGTCGAGGCGCTTGCCGACCTCGCCGCCCTTCTTCAGCAGGCGCTCGATTTCATCGAGGTGCGACGCGAGGCGCGTCAGTTCCTCGGCGACGTCGATGCGGATGGCGAAGGCGGTGGCCTCGGTCAGGGCACGGTCCTGCGCGCTCTCGGGCGAAACCGTCCCCTCGGACAGGGCCATCGCCTCCTTCCACCGGTCGAGGAAGCGCTGGCGCTGCTGTTCCACGAGTTGCGGCACGAGCGGCTTGGCGGTCGCGCAGAGTTCGCGCAGCTGCGCGAGGTGGCCCTGGAGCATGTCGGCGAGCCGCTTGCCCTCGCGCTGGCGCGCGGCCACCAGATCGGCGAGCGCGCGGCCGGCGACCTCCTGCACGACCGGGCTCCAGTCCACGTCGGCCGTCACGTCCGCGGTGGCCAGGCGAAGAACCTCGGCCACGCTCAACGCGGGCGCGTCGGGCAGCCATGAGCGCACGTGATCCTGCACCGCGCCCACGCGCTGGAGCATGCGCACCGTGGGCTCCTGCAGGCCGCCCGCGGCACTGCCCTCGATGCCGGCGCGCACTTCGACCTTGCCGCGTTTGAGGCGCGTGGCGAGCAGCTCGCGCAGCGCGGGTTCGTGCGCGCGGAGTTCGTCGGCGAGGCGGAAACTCAGGTCGAGAAAGCGGCTGTTCACCGAGCGGATTTCGAGGCCGAGGCGGCCCGCCGCCGCCGGTTTGCCCTCTGTCGCAGCCGTGCCGGCCCCCGGTGTCGCTTGCGCGGAGGCGTAGCCGGTCATGCTGTAAACTGCCATCGGAGCCTTGTGCGGTTCGTCGTTGCGGAATTGCGGATCTTCAAATTATGTCAAAGGTCAAACCGGCGCCGTTGCCGCCCGATACCGTGATCGGCGGCTATCGCGTGGTCCGCAAGCTCTCCTCCGGCGGCTTCGGCGTGGTCTACCTCTCCGTCGACAACGAAGGCCAGCAGGTCGCGATCAAGGAATATCTGCCTTCGTCGCTCGCCACGCGCTCGCCGGGCGAGCTGCTGCCGCAGGTCTCGCCCGAGAAATTGTCGCTCTACCGCCTCGGCCTCAAGAGCTTCTTCGAAGAGGGCCGCTCGCTCGCCCAGATCTCGCATAGCTCCGTGGTGAGCGTGCTCAACTTCTTCCGCGAGAACGAGACCGTCTACATGGTGATGAACTACCTGGAGGGCGCGACCCTGCAGGACTTCATCATCACCGCGCGCGAACTCAAGAAGCAGAAGGTGTTCCGCGAGTCCACCATCCGTTCGCTGTTCGACGAGATCCTGCGCGGATTGCGCATCGTGCACCAGCACAAGATGCTGCACCTGGACATCAAGCCGGCCAACATCTTCATCACCGACGACAACCGCGCGGTCATGATCGACTTCGGGGCGGCCCGCGAGGTGCTGTCCAAGGAAGGCAACTTCATCCGCCCGATGTACACGCCCGGCTTCGCCGCGCCCGAGATGTACCGGCGCGATTCGTCGATGGGCCCCTGGACGGACATCTACGCCATCGGCGCGTGCATCTACGCCTGCATGCAGGGCTATCCGCCCAACGACGCGCCGCAGCGGCTCGAGAAAGACCGCCTGGCGCTCGCGCTGTCGCGCCTGCGCGGCATCTACTCCGACAACCTGATCGAGGTGGTGGAGTGGTGCATGTCGCTCGATCCGCTGTCGCGCCCGCAGTCGGTGTTCGCGCTGCAGAAGGAACTCAGCCGCGAGGGCGAGCGCCGCTACACCAAGCTCTCGGTCGGCGAGAAGATGCGCCTGCAGTTCGACAACATGGTGACGGACACCAAGAAAAACATGCGGCGCGCCACCGGGTTCGGCGGGGTGAAGGCAAAGTGACGGCCCCCGGTGTGGCGGCGCGTCGGAGGTTCGGATGAAATTCTCCGTGTTCCAGGTCAGCCGAAAGGGCGGCCGCGAGAGGAACGAGGACCGCATGGGCTACTGCTACACGCGGGAGTCCGGGATCTTCCTGCTGGCCGACGGCATGGGCGGCCACCCCGAGGGCGAGGTCGCGGCGCAGCTTGCGCTGCAGACGATCTCCGCGCTCTACCAGAAGGAGGCGCGGCCGGTGGTGCAGGACGTCACCGAGTTCCTGTCGACCGCGCTCATGGCGGCGCACCACCAGATCATCCGCTACGCGAGCGAGAAGGGCATGCTCGACACGCCGCGCACGACGCTCGTCGCCGTGGTCGTGCAGCACTCGCTCGCGACCTGGGTGCATTGCGGCGACTCGCGCCTGTACATCGTGCGCAACGGCGAACTGCTCACGCGCACGCGCGACCACTCGTACATGGAGCAGCAGAGCGCGGGCGTGATCCGCATGGACAAGATCAACCGCAACATCCTGTTCACCTGCCTCGGCTCGCCGACCAAGCCCGTCTTCGACGTGACGGGTCCCGTGCCGCTGCAGCAGGGCGACAAGCTCCTGCTGTGCTCCGACGGCTTGTGGAGCAGCCTGACGGACGCCGACATCGTGCGCCAGCTGAGCGCGAAGCCCGTGGCCGATGCCGTGCCCGACCTCGTGGAGGACGCGCTGCGCCGCGGCGGCGAGCATTGCGACAACGTGACCGTGATCGCGATGGAGTGGGAGACGCCCGATACCTTCGAGTCGACCCGCGGCGTGATCACCGACAGCATTTCCGACGGCGTCTTCGCCTCCACCATCCAGGCGGGCGTGCTCGACACGATGGTCGAGGACCTCGACGACGCCGCCATCGAACGCTCCATCGCCGAGATCAACGAAGCGATCAAGCGCTCGGCGGCGCGCAAGAACTAACCCCTTCCCACCATGACATTCTCCCGCCCCCGCGGCCGTGCCGCAGACCAGCTGCGCCCGGTGCGCATCACGCGCAACTTCACCATCCATGCCGAGGGCTCGGTGCTCATCGAGTTCGGCGACACGCGCGTGCTCTGCACGGCCTCCGTCGAAGACCGCGTGCCGCCGCACAAGCGCGGCAGCGGCGAAGGCTGGGTGACGGCCGAATACGGGATGCTTCCGCGCGCCACGCACACGCGCGGCGACCGCGAAGCGGCGCGCGGCAAGCAGAGCGGGCGCACGCAGGAAATCCAGCGCCTCATCGGCCGCAGCCTGCGCGCGGTGTTCGACCTGAAGAAGCTCGGCGAACGCACCATCACGCTCGACTGCGACGTGCTCCAGGCCGACGGCGGCACGCGCACGGCGGCGATCACGGGCGCATTCGTGGCGGCGCAGGATGCGGTGGCGAAATTGATGGCGTCGGGCAAGCTCGCCGCGTCGCCGATCACGGGCCATGTCGCCGCGATTTCCGTCGGCATCGTCGAGGGCACGCCGCTGCTCGACCTGGAATACGTGGAAGACGTCGCCTGCGACACCGACATGAACGTCGTGATGACCGGCGCCGGGCACTTCGTGGAAGTGCAGGGCACGGCGGAGGGCGCTGCGTTCACGCGGGTCGAGATGGACCAGCTGCTTGCCCTCGCGGACAAGGGCATTCGCGAGCTGACCGAGCTGCAGCGCGCGGCGCTCGCGGCATAGACCGGCGCCTGCCGCCCGCGGCCATGAAGATCACCCGACTCGTCCTCGCCTCCAACAACAAGGGCAAGCTCGCCGAACTTCAGGCGATGTTCGCGCCGCTGGGCATCGAGCTCATTGCGCAGGGCCAGCTTGGTGTTCCCGAGGCCGAGGAACCCTTCCGCACCTTCGTGGAAAACGCGCTCGCGAAAGCGCGCAATGCCGCGCGGCACACCGGACTGCCGGCGATTGCCGACGACGCGGGCCTGTGCGTCGATGCATTCGGCGGCCTGCCGGGCGTCGACACGGCGTTCTATGCCACGCAGTTCGGCTACCCGAAGGGCGACGACCACAACGTCGATGCCTTGCTGGCGCAGATGCGCGACGTGACGAATCGCCGCGCCGCGCTCGTCAGCACGCTCGTGGCCGTGCGCACGCCGGAAGATCCGGAGCCGCTCATCGCGGTCGGCCGCGCGGTCGGCGAGATCGCGCGCGAGCGTGCGGGCGAACACGGCTTCGGCTTCGATCCCGTCATGTTCATCCCGGAGTTCGGCCAGACCTTCGCGCAACTCTCGCCCGAGACCAAGAACGCGAACAGCCACCGCGGCAAGGCCGCGCGGCAGATGATCGAACTGATCCGCGGCGCATGGCTGTGAAGGACATCGCGCACTACATGCGGCCGGGCACGCTGCAGCTCGCGGCGCTGCCGCCGCTGTCGCTGTACGTGCATCTGCCGTGGTGCATCCGCAAGTGCCCGTACTGCGACTTCAATTCGCACGAGGCCAAGAGCGGTGAACTTCCCGAGCAGCGTTACCTCGATGCGTTGACCGCCGACCTCGAAGCCGCGCTGCCGCTCGTGTGGGGACGGCCCGTCCACAGCATCTTCATCGGCGGCGGCACGCCCAGCCTGTTCTCGCCGCAAGGCATCGACCGCCTCCTCGGCGACATCCGCGCTCGTCTGAAGCTCACCGCCGATTGCGAGATCACGCTGGAGGCCAATCCCGGCACGTTCGAGAAGGAGCGCTTCAAGGCATTCCGGTCCGCGGGTGTGACACGACTGTCGGTCGGCGTGCAGAGTTTCAACGATGCGCACCTCAAGTCGCTCGGACGCGTGCACGATCGCTCGCAGGCGATCGCCGCGCTCGAAGAGGCCGCGCTTGCCTTCGACACGTTCAATCTCGACCTGATGTATGCGCTTCCGGGCCAGACCCTGGAGCAGCTCGAGGCGGACGTGACGCAGGCGCTCGCGATGGCGCCGCCCCATCTGTCGATCTATCACCTCACCATCGAGCCCAACACCTACTTCTCGAAGTTCCCGCCGCAGGTCCCGCCCGACGATCTGGCGTACGCGATGCTGGACCGCATCACCGAGATGACGGAGGGCGCGGGTCTGGAGCGCTATGAGGTCTCGGCCTATGCGAAGCCCGGCCACCGCTGCTGGCACAACTTCAACTATTGGCAGTTCGGCGACTACCTCGGCATCGGCGCGGGCGCGCACGGCAAGCTGAGTTTTCCGCACCGCGTGGTGCGGCAGGTGCGTTATCGCGAGCCGAAGCTGTACATGGACAACGCGCTGGCCGGCAACGCGATCGCGCAGGACGACGAGGTCGCGCGCGGCGACTTGCCGTTCGAGTTCATGCTGAACGCGCTGCGCCTGAAGGACGGGTTCCTGCTGCAGGATTTCACCGCCCGCACGGGCCTCCCGCTGTCTTCCATCGAAGCGCCGCTGCGCGAGGCGGAGGCAAAGGGACTGGTGGAGAGGGACTTCGCGCGCGTGAGGCCGACGACGCGCGGCTTCGACTTCCTCAACGATTTGCAGGCGCTCTTCCTGCAGTGACAGGTCGGCGCTACCCCGCCACCTTCAACGCCTTCAGCACGCCCAGTTTCTCCGTCTCGAACGTGGCCGCCTGCGCGTTCAGGTCCGCCATCTCCTCGTCGGTCGAGAGCGTGTTGCCGTCCCTGAGCATCCGCTCTCCGTTGGCGCGCAACTGCGCCCAGGCGTAGCTGCCCCAGGTCGACGGATTCATCTGCGCCGCGCGCGCGGCCAGGAAGAACTGTTCGGTGCGCGTCACGGACACGCCGCCGCCGGTGACCGGGCTCGCGAGCCACGAAATGTCGTCGCGCGTGCGGCTCATGTCCATCAGGTGCTGGTTCAGCCGCGACGTGGCGTGCGTCTGCCGGACCATGTCGGCGTCCGACTGGGCGATGCCCAGTGCGCCGAGCCCGATGAGCACGCCGATCGCCTCGCGCAGCTGCAGCCAGTTGACGGTGTGCGACAGCTTCTGCTGCAGCTCCGCCACCGTGCGGACCCGGTGGTCGGACAGCTCGTCGAGGATGGGCCGGTAGAACTCCTCGCGCAGCGTCAGCTCGCCGGTTGGCCCGGGCACCGTCAGCTTCACCTTGGCCGGGTCCGTGAGCAGCAGCACGCGCAGCTCGCTCATTCGGCGCTGTATCTCCTGCGGCTTCAGGCGCGGCGCGCCGCGCACCCAGTAGTCGCGGCGGAACTGCTCGTTGACGCAGAAGTCGCGCACCGTCTCGCGCAGCACCGGGTCGCGGATGTCGTCGATCAGCGCCTGCTGCTCCGGCGTGGCGTTGATCGCCTTCAGGTTGTACAGCGGCGCGGCCGACGCGGCAAAAGTGAGCTTGGCCGGCGCGAGCAGCCGCGCGACGTCCGAGAAGTACATCGGCTGCCAGTCGGCGTTGAAGAATTCGTGGGCGAGGTAGTGGCGGTCGTACTTCTTCACGCGCTCGAGCCGCGCGGCGACCTGCGGGTTCGCGCGCAGCGTCGCCGGATTCACGTCCAGCAGCGCCTGCGCGAAAGCGAGCGCCGCATCCACCCGCTGCACCATGCCCGAGCCCGGCGCGCCCTGGCTGTTGGCATGCTCGAACATCAGGTGACGCAGCGGCAGGCCGCTCGTCCATCCCGGCAGGGTGTTGTAGCTGGCATAGACCATGCCGCCCACCTTCAGGCGCCTGCGCAGGAAATCCACGATCACCTGCCGGTTCTCGGCCGACACCCAGCTCCAGATGCCGTGCAGCACGATGAAGTCGAACTGCGGGAGATCGGTGCGCGCCGCGAACTCGGCGAAGGTATCGTCGGCAATGGTCACGCGCGCGCCGCTGGCCTGCGCGAGGCGCTGCGCGAACGCGGCATGCGAGGGATTGAAGTCGGTGCCCCACCACGCGCCCGGCTGCGCGGCCGCGTGGATGTTGAACGCCAGGCCCTGGCCGAAGCCGAGCTCGCAGCACAGTCGACCCTCGGGGCCGGGCGGCAGCGGATCGTAGCCGGCCTCCAGCAGGGCCCACTGCGCCCGCATGGGATTGAGCTCGCCGTAGTAGCCGTACGTGTAGTCGATCTCGGTGACGTAGCCGTCGGACCAGTCCGCCTGTTCGTTCATTGCGACCTCGCTGGATGGGAAAGAGAAAACTCTCCCCAGTGTGCGCGAGACGCACGCCGAATCCAAATGCGAACCGGCGCGTGCACCCTGTACGGAAGTCTGGCGCGCGCCGCCGCCTCGGCTGCTCAGGTCTGCAACGTTCCGTCGGTGAACCCGATCAGCTCGATGCGGGCCAGGCCGGTGCCGTCGTACCAGTCCTTGATGGTGATGCTGTCGTCGCCGGTGAAATCGAGGAACAGGTCCTTGCCCTGCCTCGAGGCGCCGACCAGCTCGGACGACTTCATGTCGATGACGAGCCGGTCCTGGTACGCCGGGTCCGTCGGGTTGGCGAGGAAGTAATCGCGAACGCCCGTGGACGGATGGAAGCCGACGCTGTCGTGGATCACGTCGTTGCCGTCGCCCCTCGCGAAATAGTAGGTGTCGCCGGCATACGAGCCCGTGATCGCATCGTTGCCCTTGCCGCCGCGGAACGAGACGTTGAACACGCCGCCGTCGACGATCGCCGCGAGCGTGTCCGCGCCGTCGCCGCCGCGCAGCTCCGTACCCCAGCCGGTGGCGGTGAGCGAGTCGTTCAGGCGCGAGCCGGCCAGCGTGCCGCCGCCTTGCAATGTGAGGCCGACGTAGCCGGGGTCCGCCATCGTGGCGATATCCGCATGCGTCAGCGTGGCGCCATCCGCGAACTGGAACTGCTCGATCTGCGAGTAGATCGTGCCGTCGAAGAAGTTCTTCACGGTGACCGCGTCGCCGGCGCTGCCGGCGAAGGTCAGCACGAGGTCGGCGCCGGTGCGTGCGGCGCGCAGGCCGTCCGCGGAGATGCCCGCGCCGAAGACCAGCGTGTCCTGGTAGCTCGCGGACGTGGAGTTCGCGAGGAAGTAGGCCGCGACGTCCGCATTGCCGAGGCTGCGCACGTCGTCGCTGATGACGTCCCTGCCGTCGCCACGCTCGTAGAAGTAAGTGTCCCCCCCCGTAGCTGCCGGTGAGGGTGTCGTCGCCCTGGCCGCCGCGCAGGCGCAGGTCGAACACGCCCGGGTCGATGCGCGCCGTCAGCGTGTCGCTCCCGGCATCGCCGGAGAGCGCCGCCCCGTAGCTGACCGCGGTGAGCGTGTCCGCATACACCGTGCCCGACAGGTCGCCGCCGAGCGCCAGCGTCACGCCGGCATGGGAAGGGTCGAGCTTCAGCGTGATGTCCGACGCCGACCATCGCGTGCCATTCATGAAATACACGTGCTCGATCTGCGTGAACACGCCGGGCGCGAACCAGTCCTTCACGCGGATGCTGCCGTCCGCGCCGATGCGGAATACGAGGTCGGCCCCGTCGCGCGCGGTCGTCACGTCGGACGGCGCGATGCCCGGCCCGAACAGCAGATGATCCTGGTAGCTCTCGAGTCCCGTGTTCGCTTGGAAGTAGTCGGCCGCGCCGCTGCCCAGGCTGCGCACGTCGTCGACGATGGTGTCGTGGCCATCGCCGCGCAGGTAGAGGTAGGCGTCGCGGGCGTAGCTGCCCGTCATGACGTCATTTCCTTTGCCACCCCAGAACCCGATGTCGAAGACGTTGCCCGCCGGCGCGGCCGACAGCGTGTCGTTGCCGTCCATGCCGGCGAGCACGGTCGCGTAGGCCGTCGCGGTGAGGTGATCGGCGGACTTGCCGCCGAGGCGCAGCCGGGCCTGGCTGAACCATGCCTGGATTTCAGAAGCTGTCATCTCGCACTCCCTGTGCTTTCGTTGTGTGCCCAAAGGCTACGAAACGAAATGGGGCGCGTGTCGGGGAAAAGGGTTGTTAACGGAGTAGGCGCACCCCTACGACGACTTTCTACGTTGGCGCACCGAGGCTCATCCATCGCGGCAACTCGCGAGCAACTGCCGGATGAACGCTTCGCTGGGCGGGGGCAGGGAGCGCCCGGCCTTCTTCACGATCCCCATCCAGCGCGTCGGCAGGTCGTCCGCCAGCGGCTTCACGGTGACGCCGAGATACATGGGCGCATCGCGCGACGACACGGGCAGCACGGCGACCATGCCGCCCGAGCGCACCATGGCCACGGCGGAGGCCAGCGTCATCACCTCGCAGGCGGGCGCGAGCGCGAGTCCCGATTGCGCGATGGCGGCATCGACGAGCCGACGCGCGCTGGTCTCGCGATCGAGCAGAACGAGCGGGCAGTCGGCCAGCCGGGCGAGCGTGAGCCGGCGGGCGCGCGCCAGCGCGTGTCCGGCCGGCAGCAGCGCATGCAGCCGTGCCTCGAGCAGCGGCGTCACTTCCAGCTGCGGATCGCCGGCGGTGGCCATGTCGGCCACGCCGAAGTCCACCTCGCCGCTTCGCACCATGTCCACGGTGCGCGTGCCCGATGCGTCCTTCACCGAGAAGCCGATCCTGGGGTGTTCGCGCTGGAAGCGGGCGACGGCCTGCGGCAGCACGGTGCTCGCGAACGACTGCAGGCATGCGAGCCGGACCACGCCGCGCAGGCCGAGCGCGATGTCGCGCGTTTCCGCGAGCACGGCGTCGAATTCGTCCTGAAGACGCTCGAACTTCATCGCGAGCTCGCGGCCCGCGCGCGTGATCTCCACCGTGCGCGTGTTGCGGTCGAAGAGGCGCAAGCCCAGGGCGGACTCGAGCTGGCGGATCTGCACCGTGAGCGCGGGCTGCGAGATGTGCAACTCGCTTGCCGCGCGGGTGAAGCTGCTGTGGCGCGCGACCGCGAGGAAGGCGCGCACCTGGCGGAGATTGGCGGTCATGCCGATACGTTATGACAGTGTTCCAAATTATTCAATTGAATTAAGTATCGTCCGCTTCGACAATGGCCGGCCGAAGGAGACACGATGGCTGGAACGCCGAATCACATGCTCGCGTGCATGCAGTCGGGCGCCGTGGCGCATGGCGTCGGGCTGCGCCAGGCGCGCACCGCGGACACGGGCCGCGCGATGCGCACGGCGGGATGCGACTGGCTCTTCATCGATACCGAGCACAACGCCATGCACCTCGACACCGCGGCGCAGCTGTCGGTGGCCGCGCAGGATGCGGGCGTCACGCCGGTGGTGCGCGTGCCCGGCCGCGACTACGCGCTCGCCAACCGCCTGCTGGACAACGGCGCCATGGCGATCGTGATGCCGCACGTGGACAGCGGCGAGCAGGCCGCCGAGTTCGCGAGGGCGTGCCGCTATCCGCCGCTGGGCAAGCGCTCCGTCGCGGCGGGCCTGCCGCAGATCGGCTTCGCGTCGATGCCCTTGCGCGACGCGGTGGCGGCGATCGAGTCGCGCATTCTCCTGTTCCCGATGGTCGAGACGCGCGAAGGCGCGGCGGCCGCGCGCGACATCGCCGCCACGCCGGGGCTCGACGGCATCCTGCTCGGCCTCACCGACCTGTCGATGGAACTCGGCGTGCCGGGCGACGTCGGCCATGCGTCGGTGCGCGCCGTCGTCGAGAACACCCTCGCCGCCTGCCGCGCGCACGGCAAATGGGTGGGCGTCGGCGGCGTCGGCGACCCCGCTCTTCTGCGCGGCTACATCGCGCAGGGCATGAACTTCGCCCTGATCGGCAACGACCTCGGCCTGCTGATGGCGGCCGTCACCGCGCGCATCGCCGCGCTTTCCGCCCCGACCGGACCCGCCGCATGAAGATCACCCGCATCGACACGACCGTCGTCGAACTCACGCTGCCCAAGCCGGCCGTCAACTCCGCGCGCGTCGCGATCAAGACCGTCGGCTGCGTGCTGGTGCAGTTGCGCACGGACGGCGGCGCAGACGGCGAAGGTTTCCTCTACACCATGCGCGGCAAGCACATGGCGCCGCTGAAGGCGATGATCGATTCGCTCGGCGAGCTGCTGGTCGGCGAGGACGTCTCGCAGCCCGAGCGGCTGTGGGAGAAGCTCTGGCGCGAAATCTATTTCTTCGGCTTCACCGGCGTCGCCGTCATGGCGATCTCGGCGCTCGACACCGCCGTGTGGGACGCGCATGCGCGCAGCCTCGACCAGCCGCTGGGCGTGCTGTGGGGCGGCAATGCGAGCAAGGTGCCGGTCTACGCGAGCCAGGGCCTGTGGACCGACCTCGAACCCGACGCGCTGGCCCGCGAAGCCGCGGACTACAAGGCCGCGGGATGGCGCGCAATGAAGATGCGCACGGGCCGGCCGAACGTCGCGGACGACGTGCAGGCCGTGAAGGCCGTGCGCGAAGCCATCGGCGACGGCGTCGCCCTGATGGCCGACTGCAGCCGGGCATTGACCGTGCCGCACGCCATCCGCCTCGGCCGCGCGCTCGAGCCCTACAACCTCACCTGGCTGGAGGAGCCGCTGCCCGCGCACGACATCGACGGCATCGCGCAGGTGGCGGCGGCGGTCCCGGTGCCCATCGCCATCGGCGAGAACGACTACACGCGCTACGGTTTCCGCCGCGTGATCGAGGCGCGCGCAGCGCACGTGCTGATGATGGACCTGGCGCGCGTCGGCGGCCTGTCGGAAATGCGCAAGGTGGCGGCCCTCGCCCGCGCGCACGACCTGCCGGTGTCCAACCACATCTTCACCGAGCACAGCCTCGCGGCCTGCGCGACCTTCTCCAACCTCAACTTCGTCGAATACATCGACTGGTTCGAGGAGCTCTTCACCGAGCCCGTGCGAATGCAGGACGGCTTCCTGCAGGTGCCCACCACGCCCGGCCACGGCTTCCGCTTCGATCCGCGCACGATCGAGAAGCGCCGCGTCGGCTGAGGCCCGCCCGCATGGCATCGCTGGTCGCCCACAACATCGCGGACCTGCGCCTCGCGGCGCGGCGACGGGTGCCGCGCGGACTCTTCGAGTACGTCGACCGCGGCACGGAGGAAGAGGTGTCGCTGCGCGCCAACCGCGAGGCC
Organism: Ramlibacter sp.; assembly: GCF_050250995.1. Classification (GTDB taxonomy): domain Bacteria; phylum Pseudomonadota; class Gammaproteobacteria; order Burkholderiales; family Burkholderiaceae_C; genus Ramlibacter. Next base: position 287,334 of record NZ_JBFWNP010000001.1, on the reverse strand, counting down.
TGGGACCGCGTGCGCTTCGTGCCGCGTCCGCTCGCGGGCGTGGCGACGCGCTCGCAGCGCACCGAAATGTTCGGCCGCACTTTGGGCATGCCCCTCGTCATCGCGCCCACCGGCATGGCGGGCCTGCTGTGGCACCGCGGCGAACTGGCGCTCGCGCGCGCGGCGAAGGCGGCGCAGGTGCCGTTCACGCTGTCGACCTACTCCATCACCTCGCTCGAAGAGGTCGCGGCGGTCGGCGGCAACCTCTGGTTCCAGCTCTATCTGTGGCCCGACATCGAGATGTCGCGCGACCTCGTGCGCCGCGCGCAGTCGGCCGGCTTCGGCGCGCTGGTCGTCACCATCGACAGCGTGGTCAACGGCAACCGCGAGCACAACCGGCGCAACGGCTTCTCGGTGCCGATCCGCCTCACGCCGCGCAACGTGGTCGACGGCGCGCTGCATCCGCGCTGGACGCTGGGCGTGATGGCGCGATACCTCCTGACCAGCGGCGTTCCCGAGTTCGCGAATTTCCCTGCGGCCATCCGCTCCGACCTGCGGGGCCGCGCCGGCGGCAACCGGCCCGCGAGCCTGCCGAAGCACGAAGGGCAGAACTGGGACGACATCCGCCGGCTGCGCGACCTGTGGCAGGGCCCCTTGGTCGTGAAGGGCGTGCTGCACGCGGACGATGCGCTGCGTGCCATCGACTGCGGCGCCGATGCCGTGGTGGTGTCCAACCACGGCGGCCGCGCGCTCGACGGCGCCATCGCGCCGCTCGAAGCGCTGCCCGACATCGCGCAGGCCGTCGGTGACCGCGCGAAGATCCTGATCGACGGCGCCGTCATCCGCGGCTCCGACATCGCGAAGGCCATCGCGCTGGGCGCGCATGCTGTCATGGCCGGCCGCGCGCCGCTGTGGGGCGTGGCCGCCGGCGGCGAAGCGGGCGTGGCGCTCGCGCTCGATACCTATCGCACCGAACTCGACCGCGTGATGGCCTACCTGGGCTGCCGCGGCATCGAGGACATCCATGGCGGGCTGGTCCGCATCGACGGACAGGCCCCGCCGCGGCGCGAAGCTTTCCGTTCCCACAACATCGAGGAGACGACATGAACCGAATTTCTTCCCTGCGCCGCGCGCTGCTGCTCGCGCTCGCCTGCGCGGCCGGCGCGGGCCTGCCCGCATCGTTCGCGCACGCCCAGTCGGGCGACTACCCGAACAAGGCCGTGACCTTCATCCTGCCGTATCCGCCCGGCGGACTCGGCGATGCGATCGTGCGGCGGCTCTCTCTGCGCTTGTCGGAGATGTGGAAGGTGCCCGTCACCGTCGACAACAAGCCCGGCGCGGCCGGCCTGCTCGGCGCGGGCCTGGTCGCGAAGGCGCCGGCCGATGGCTACACGCTGATGTACACCATTCCCGAAACGCTCTCGATCACCAAGGCCGCGAAGCAGAACGTCGGCTTCGACCCGGTCAACGACTTCCAGCCCATCGCGCTGACCGCGCTGAGCAGCGTGGTGCTCACCGTGCCCGCGAATTCGCCGCACAAGACGCTCAAGGACTTCCTCGACTACGCGAAGAAGAATCCCGGCAAGATCAATTTCGGCGTGCAGGGCACGGGCAGCGGGTTCCACCTCGCGCTCGAGCAGCTGAAGGCCGTGGCCGGCGTCGACATCACGGCCGTCCCGTACAAGGGCGCCGCGCCCACGATGGCCGACCTGCTCGGCGGCCGGCTCGACGCGATGATGGTGTCGACCTCCGTCACCATGCCGCACGTGCAGGCGGGCAAGCTGCGCAACATCGCGGTGGCGAGCAAGGACCGGGTGCCGCAGTTCCCGAACATCCCGACGATCAGCGAGTCGGGCTATCCCGGCTACGACTTCCCGGTCGGGCTCGCGGTGTTCGTGCGCAACGGCACGCCGAAGCCCATCGTCGACAAGCTGTCCAACGACATCCGCCGCGTGATGCACGAGCCGGCGATGACGGAATGGCTCGGCACCGTGTTCACCGCCACGAGCAACATGACGCCCGACGAATTCAAGGCGCGCATCGCGAAGGAAGTGCAGACCTACGGGCAGCTGATCGAGAAGGCCCACATCAAGTTCGAATGACGGCGCCGACGGGCGGAAAGGTCTTCGTCTGCCGCGACCACGTGCTGGTCGCGGTGCTCGACGCGCTGTCGCGCGACCTGCAGTCGGCGGGTGTCGAAGTCGTGCGCGGCCCGCCTTCCATCCCCGGCATCACGACGGTGATCCCGCCCGCCGACTACGCGCGCATCTTCGGCGACGTCGAGGTCGCGCTCTTCACCTCGCGCACGTCGGTTCCGCGCTCGCTGCTCGAATCCGCGCCGCGCCTGCGCGGCATCGTGAACCTGGGCGTGGGCCTGGAGACGATGGACCTCGAAGCGGCGGACGAACTCGGCATCGTCGTCGGCTATGGCGCGACGCCCGAGAACACGCTCGGCATGGCGGAAGCCACGGTCATGCTGATGCTGAACCTGCGCTACCGGCTGCGCGCGACCGAGGCGGTGCTGCGCGGCGAACGGCCGCGGCCCGCGGCGTCGGCGGAGGCGCAGCATGGACGCATGCTGCGCGGCTGCACCGTGGGCGTCGTCGGGCTGGGCCGCATCGGACGCGCGGTGGTCGACCGGCTGCGGCCGTTCGGCGTCGAGTTCATCGCGTATGCGCCGACGGCGCGCGCGGACAGCGTTCCGGCCGACGTGGCCCTCGTCGACTTCGATGCCTTGATGCAGCGCAGCGACATCGTCGGCCTTTTCGCGGCGGCGCATCCCGGCAACCGTCGCCTCGTGGATGCGCGCGCGCTGTCGCTGATGAAGCCGGATGCGTATCTCGTCAACATCGCGCGCGGCCAACTGGTGGACGAGGCGGCGCTCTACGAGGTCCTGCGCGACAGGCGCATCGCGGGCGCGGCGCTCGACGTATTCGAAACCGAGCCGCTGCCCAAGGACAGCCCGCTGCGCACGCTCGACAACGCGATCCTCACGCCGCACCTGGTGGGCCACACGCGCGAGCTGTACGAGGCGATGGGCCGGACGGCGTTCGAGAACGTCACCCGCCTCTTGCGCGGCGAAGCGCCCTTGTACGCACGGCCGAGCGCGCGGCCGGCCCGCTGACGCCCGGGTCGGGCAAGCGGTCCGGGTCCGGCGTCAGATCGATCCGCTCGCCAGCAGGCGCTCCGCGCGCCGCGCGTAGTACGCGAACGTCGCCTGGTGGCGCTTGGGCGTCGAGATCCAGCGCTGCGCCTCCTCGCCGAGCTCCGGCGGGATGGGCTGCACGGCGCCGGCGGCCATGGAGAGAAGCTGAAGACGCGCCGCGCGTTCGAACATCACGCCGAGCACGCAGGCTTCTTCCACCGACGCGCCCGTGACCAGCAGCCCGTGGTGCGCGAGCAGGATCGCCTTCTTGTCGCCGAGCGCGGCGGAGATGATCTCGCCTTCTTCGTTGCCCACCGGAATGCCCGGCCACTTCTTCAGGAACGCGACCTGGCCGTAGAGCACGCAGGTGTCCATGTGCGCGATCTCCAGCGGCACCTCGAGCATGGCGAGCGCCGACGCATGCGGCGCGTGCGTGTGGACGATGCAGTTGATGTCGGGCCGCGCGCGGTAGAGCCAGCTGTGGAAGCGGTTCGCCGGATTGGGCATGCCGTCGCCCTCGAGGACGCGCAGGTCCTCGTCGACGAGCAGCAGGTTGTCGGCCGTGATCTCGTCGAGGCCGAGTCCGAGCCTCTGCGTCCAGTAGGTGCCCGGACGATCGGTGCGCGCGGTGATCTGGCCCGACAGGCCGGAGTCGTGGCCGAAGGCGAAGAGCGTGCGGCAGGTCTGCGCCACGGCGTCGCGCAGCGGCATCGCGTCGGCGTGCAGGTGCGTCTGCATCTGGCGCAGCGCGGAGTCGACGATCTCGTCCTTGCCGAGTTGCATGGTGCTGGTGTTCATGGCTGTCTCCTTTTCTTGCTCGCGGGCGTGCTTCAGATCTTCGGCGAGCCGGCCAGCAGCTTGCCCCATTTCGCATGCTCGGCCTTGACGTTCTGCAGGAACTGTTCGGGCGTCGAGCCCGTGGCCTCGGTGCCCTGCACGAACAGTTTCGCCTTCAGTTCCGTATTCGTCACCGCCTTGCGCGCGGCGGCGTTGAGCTTGGCCACCACCTCGGCCGGCAGGCCTGCCGGACCCACGAGGCCCGAGACCGACGAGGAGCGGATACCGGGGAAGCCGAGCTCCGCGGTCGTCTTCAGATCGGGCGCGGACGCATGGCGCTTGGGCGCGGCGATGGCGAGCGCCTTCAGCTTGCCGCCCTGCACCTGCGGCAGCACGACGGGCAACGCCTCCAGCGTCATCGACACCTGGCCGCTCATCACGTTGGTCACGCTCTCCGAACCGCTCTTGAACGGCACGTGCAGGAACGATGCGCCCGTGGCGGCTTCCACCAGCTTCATGCCCTGGAAGGGCGAACTGCCGTAGCCGGCGGTCCCGTACGACAGCGCCTGCGGCTTCGTCTTCGACAGGGTGACGAGTTCGCCGAGCGTGTTCGCGCGCACCGCCGGGCCGATGACGATCGCGTGCGGCGTCTCGGCGACGCTCGAGATGTAGGTGAAGTCGGTGAGCGGATCGAAGCGCAGGCTCGCGTAGGTGTGCGGGTTCGCGGCGACGAGTCCCATGGTGGTGAGCATGAGCGTGTAGCCGTCGGGCGCGGACCGCTTCAGCGCCTCGGCCGCGATGTTGCCGCCCGCGCCGGGGCGATTGTCGACGATGACGGTCTGGCCCAGCTCGCGGCCGAGCTGCTCCGCGAAGGTGCGCGCGACGACGTCGGTGATGCCGCCGGCGCCGAAGGGCACCAGCATGCGGATCGGCTTGTCGGGATACGACTGCGCGTGCGACGGCGCGGGCAGCGTGGCCAGCACGGCGGCGGCGATGGCTGCGGCGGTGAAGGCGCGTCGCGGGAGGAGTCGGGTCATCGGAGGGGTCCTTCGTGAATCGGGGGGGGCGGGGGCAAGATGCATGACACAAGCGTGTCATGGCGAGTATGACATGGATCAAACGTTCATGACACAATCGTGTCCTGATGGACATCAAAGAGTCATCCGCCTCGCTGGCGGAGGGTTTCGGCCAGCGCATCGCGGCGCTGCGCCTGCTCAATGCCCAGAGCCTGGAGGACGTCGCGTCGCGCGCGGGCCTGACGAAGAGCTACCTGTCCAAGCTGGAGCGCGGCGTGTCGCAGCCGTCCATCGCGACGGTGCTGAAGCTCGCGAAAGCATTTGGCGTGCCATCCGGCCGGCTGCTCGGCGATTCGGGTGCGCCCACGGACATCGTGGTCGTGAAGAAGGGCGAGCGCATCCCGTTCAGCCGGACCGCGGGCCGTGCCGGCTACGTGTACGAGGCCATCGCCGCGCACGGCGCCGACAAGCGCATGACGCCCTTCATCATGCGGCCGCCGCTCGCCAGCAGCGAGCGGCTCGACCTGGTCACGCATGCGGGCGAGGAACTCGTGTTCGTCATCAGCGGCCGGTTGGAGCTCATCTTCAAGGACCGCCGCTTCGTGCTGGAAGCGGGCGACTCGGTGTATTTCGCGGCGGCACTGCCGCACCGGTCGCGCTCGCTCGGACGCACGCGCGCCGAAGCGCTCGTGGTCGTGAGCGCGCCGCAGTCGCCGGCCGACGCCGGCGTACCCGAACCCGAACCCGGACCCGCGCCGCTCAGGCGGCGAAAAGCGCCGTCAGCTCGGACGCCTTGAGATTGGGGTCGAGCCGGCGCAGGGTCGCGAGCAGCGCCTTCGCGCGGTCCGTGCCCAACACGTCGGTCGTAAGGTCCATGAACTTGTCGTCCTGGAAATCCTCCGTCATCGGGTTTTTCTCGGTGCCGATGGCGTTGTCCACGAACACCCGCTCGGTCGTTCCGTTCTTGAAAGTGACGGCGACGTCGGCCACGAACTGGCCGGGGTATTTCTCGTCGAGCTCCGGCGCCTCGACGATGGCCATCCTGCCGATCGTCGCGAGCAGCGGCTGCATGTCGATCTTCTTCGCCATGTAGTCGCGATGCACGCGGTAGCCGTTGCCCAGGCCGTGCAGCGCGAAGGCGGCCTGCGTGGGCAGGCTGTACTGCACGTGCTCGATGGTCTTCGGCGCGAACGCGTTCGCATTCGCCGTGCCCACGACGACGTTGAAGGTGGGCGAGATGCGCAGGTCGACCTTTTCGATGTCGGCCAGGCGCGGCGCGAAGGGGCGCGTCGCGTCGATGTAGGCGTGGCAGCAGTAGCAGGCGCAGTAGGCCTTGAGCCACACGGTCGAGATCTCGAACTTCGTGCCGGGCGCGAAGCGTTCCTCCGCGCGATCCGCGGGGGGGCGCTGCAGGAAGGTGCGGAAGAAGCCCTTGCGTCCGCTCAGGAAGGCGCGCGGGCCGGTGATGCCGGCCTTCGCCAGATCGGCCGCCGTCATGCCGTTGCGCGTGCCCATGCCCGCATGGACTCGCTTGACGGAGCCGCCGGTCGAGCTGAACTCGGTGATGCCGCTCGCATGGCTCGCGGCGATCGAGAGCGCGTGCAGCGTCGTCTCGGCATCGAAGCCGCGCAGCTTGGCCGCGACCGCCGCCGCGCCGAAGTTCGACAGCACCGCATGCGGGTGATAGCCGCGCTGCAGCAGTTCCGGGGCGAGCAGCACGCCGAGGCGCGTGTAGACCTCGTAGCCGGCGACGATGGCGGTCATCACCTCGCCGAGGGTCGCGCCGAGTTCCTCGCCAAGCGCGAGACCCGCGGGGATCACGCTGCTGCCGGGGTGGCTGTAGCTCGGGCCGTGCGCGTCGTCGTACTCGAAGCCGTGGCCGTAGGAGCCGTTCACGAACGCGGCATCGCCCGCGGCGAAGGTGAGCGAACTCGCGGCGACGCGGCTCTTGCCGGGCCGCCCGTTCGCCTTCGCGTACTCGAGCAGCTGCTGCGACCACGGCATCCGCGAGATGCCGACCTGCAGCGCGATCTGGTCCCGGACGAGGCGCGAGAGCCCGGCGCGCGCGGGCGCATCGAGGTCATCGTCACGCAGGCTTTGCACGAATTGCACGATGGACTGCTCGAGCGGCGGGCAGTCGGGGAGTGTCGAAGATGCGGTGGCGACCATGGCGCAGCATAAAAGTAGGACTTCGGATTAAACGACGGGCCACGCCGGCGGGGGCGGCGCGCGCGTCGGCCGTTCCGTACTGTGGTGGAAAGCGACGCGCGCGTCCAGCGGCGCTAGCGCTTCGCCGTCAGCCGGCCGACAACCTTCTCGGCGTCCCAGGCCGCGTCGTGCGGCAGCGCCTTGAGCTTGTGCCGCTCGATCTCGCGCTTCGCGGCCGAGCGCGGGAAATCCGCCACGAACTCGACGTAGCGCGGCACCTTGAAATACGCGAGCCGCTCGCGGCACCAGTCGAACACGGCACGCGGATCGGGCGTCGCGTTCGGCGACGCGATGACGAACGCCTTCACGTCGTCCTCGCCCAGGTCCGAGGGCACGCCGACGACGGCGACCTCGAACACGCCGGGACACGTCGCGACCACGGCCTCGACCTCATGCGCCGAAATGTTCTCGCCGCGCCTGCGCAGGAAGTGCGCCTGGCGCCCGGTGAAGTACAGGTACCCCTCTTCGTCGAGATGGCCCAGGTCGCCCGTGTGCAGCCACAAGCCCTGCAACACCTGCGCGGTGCGCTCGGGCGCGTTGTGATAGCCGAGCATGAAGGTGTGCGGAATCCTCGGTCGCAGAAGGATCTCGCCCTGCACGCCGGCGGGGGCAGGGAAGCCCTGCGCGTCCGCGATCATGATGTCGACCCAGCGGCTCGCGCGCCCGTTGGATTGCGGCTTCGTCGAGCCGAGCGGATTGTTGACGATCATGAGCCCGCCGCCCTCGCTCAGCGAATAGAGGTTCACGAAGCCGATGCCGAAGCGATCCGCGAAGCCCTGCACGGTGTCCCACGGCAACTGGCCGAAGGCGCCGGTCGCGACACGCACGCGGTGCGAACGCTCGAGCGCATGCGGTGGCGACTTCGCGAGCACCGCGAACATCGTGCCGATGGGATCGACGACGGTGGCGCCCGTGTCGTTGACGCGCTGCCAGAAGGCGCTCGCGCTGAACCAGCGGTCGAGCGTCGTCGGAATGTCCGCGTAGATCGGGCCGATGAGGCCCGCCATCAGGCCGCCGACGTGGAACATCGGCAGCACGGAGTAGTGGCGGTCCCCGGCCGTGATGCCGAGCGCCTCGACATAGCGCATGCCCGCGGCGATCCAGGCGAAGTGGGGCAGCACGACGCCCTTGGGCAGGCCGGTCGTGCCGCCGGTGTAGAGGATGACGGCGGGGTCGCCGGGCGCGATGGCCGCTTCCCGCTCGATGGGCTCGTGCTCGCGCAGGAATTGCTCGAAGCCCCCGCGTCCGTGCGTCGAAACGCGGCCCACCTTGACCTGCAGGCCGTCGAACCGCACCGCGTCGAGCTTGGGTTCGTTGTCGTCGTCGATGAAGATGAGGGAAGGCGATGCGTCGTCGAGCACATGCTGCAAGTCGTTGCCGGCCACGCTGGCATTGATCGGCACCCACACCGCGCCGATCTTCACCGTGCCGATCCACACGAGCAGTTGCTCGACGCAGTTGAACATGAGGCAGGCAACGCGATCGCCCTTGCGCACGCCGGCCGCGCGCAGGTTCTGGGCCACGCGGTCGCTTTGCGCATCGAGTTCCGCGTAGGTGAGCGTGCGGCCGTCGATGGCGATGCGCACGCCATCCGGCCTTGCGAGGGCGCGCGCGCGGATCAGTTCGCCGAGGGTCGACCAAGGCGCGTACGGGTTGGGGGCCGCGCGCTCTCGCACGTCGTCATCCCCGTGTCCTTCGTCATCCCCGCGCAGGCGGGGATCCGGGGCTTTCAGGACTTGTCCTCCGCAACGAGCCGATCCCAGTCGAACGTCGCCGGCTCCTTCGCGAGAAATCGTCCCACCGCCGCGCGGTGATAGTCCGACTTCAGGCAGATCGGCTGGCCGCTGATCTCCATCTCCTGCACCGCGCGGAAGTCGATATGCAGCGATTCGTTGAGGCAGCCCTTCGCGACGTCGAATGCGGTGCGCGAACCGTGGACGAAGCGGCGCGCGAACCGGCGCGCGGCTGGCATCAGGTCGTCGGGCGCATGGATGGAATGCACCAGGCCCATCGCCTTCGCCTCCTCGGCCTCCACCTTGCGCGCCGTGTAGACCATGTCCTTCGCGTTCTGCAGGCCAACCATGCGCGGCAGGTAGTACATCGCGCCGAGGTCGGGCACGAGGCCGATGCGGCCGAACACCGCGGAGAAGGACGCGCGTGGCGTCGCGAAAATGAAGTCGCCCGTGAGCGCGAGGCTGAAGCCGCCGCCGAAGGCCGCGCCGTCCACCGCCATGATCACGGGGATCGGCAGGCGATGGATGCGCTCGCTCCAGCCGTTGACCTCGCGCATGTGGCGGCGCGCTTCGGCCGCGGTCGCGAAGCCTTCCTTCAGCTGCGCCATGTTGCCGCCCGCGCAGAAGGCCCCGGGGCCGCCGTAGACGATCAGCGAGGCGATGTCCTCGCGCGTTTCCATCTCGTGCAGCATGCGGTAGAGGTCCGCGGTGAGCTCCGGCACGAGCGGGTTGCGCTTCTCGCCGCGCAGCAGCGTGAACTCGGCGACGCCGTCGGCGACGTCGAGGCGGGACACTTGATAGCTCATTCTTCGATACTCCTTTTACTTCAGCGGCCCGTGAACACGGGCGCGCGCTTCTCGACGAAGGCGGTGACGCCTTCGAGATGGTCCTGCGTGGCGGACATCGCCGCCACCGACTCCGCCTCCCGGTTCGACTGTTCGTCCCACGAGCGGCCCATCGAACTGCGCACGAGGCGCTTCACTTCGGCGAGCGCGAGCGTGGGGCCGGCGGCCAGCCGCTTCGCGAGCGTCATCGCCTCTTCTTCGAGCGACGCCGGCTCGACGAGGCGGTTCACGATCCCGAGTTCGTACGCACGCTGCGCGTCGAAGCGATCCCCCAGCAGCGCGAGCTCGAGCGCGCGCCGCTCGCCCACGAGGCGCGGCAGGAAGTAGGTGGCGCCGCCATCGGACGACAGGCCGATCTTGCTGTAGGCATAGCCGAAGTACGCGTCGCGCGCGGCGATGGCGAGGTCGGCCGACATCACGAGCGCCATTCCGAAGCCCGCGGCCGCGCCCTGCACGGCGACCAGCACGGGCTTGGGCATGCGGAACAGCGCGGCCACCACCTGGTGCGCCTCGATGGCGCGATGCTCGAAGCCCTCGGTGTAGTCCTGCCGTTCGGTCGTCACCGCGCGGTGCAGCCGCTTCACGTCGCCGCCCACCATGAAGTGCTCGCCCGCGGCGCGCAGCAGCACCGCCCGCACGGCCTTGTCGCGTTCGAGCGCGGCGGTCGCGTGGCGCAGCTCCTGGATCATCTCCAGCGACAGCGCGTTGCGCACGTGCGGACGGTTCAGGGTCAGCACGCCCAGGCCGTCGCTCACGTCGACGCGGATCGTTTCGTAGTTCACTGCGGTCCTCTCATCATGCGGATTGCGACGCTTCCTTCGGCGCGGCGTCGTCGCGCCCGCCGGCGCGCACGCGCCGCAGCCATCGCGATGCGCCCCCGGCCTCGCCGGACGGACTGCGCACCATCACGGCCAGGATCAGGATGACGCCGTACAGCACCACGCGATAGATCCCCATCTGCGTGAACACGATCTGCGTGAGCGCGACCAGCACGATGGCGACGAGCGCGGGCCCGTAGGTGCCGAAGCGCGCGCCGACGGCGGCGTACACGAGCCAGTCGATGCTGATGTGCAGCGAATAGCTCGACGGACTCGCGAGCCGCGTGAAGGTCGCGACGAGCGGCCCGCACACGCCGAGGATGAAGGCCGAGGAGCCGAGGATCGCGAGGCGATGCTTGAAGACGCTGACACCCGCGCTCTCCGCGAGCTTCTCGCTCGCGGCGATGAGCTTCAGCCGCAGGCCCGTGCGCGATCCGGTGAGCCACACGACGAAGCCGAGCGTGAGCAGGGTGAGGACGAGCGTGAGCCAGTAGATGTTCTCGGTCTTCGAGAAGTCGATCTCCCAGCCGCCGAGGGCGATCGTCCCCGGCCGCGGCACGCCCGAGATGCCGCTCTGCCCGCCGGTGTAGTCGTCGGCCTGGCGCAGCAGGCCCTGGAACATCTCCAGCAGCACGAAGCTCATCATCGCGAAGTAGATGCCCGACAGGCGCAGCGTGATGACGCCGAAGAGCAGCGCGGCGACGGCGGCCGCCAGGCCCGCGACGGGCACCGTCGCCCAGAAGCTCCAGCCATGGGTCACGCACAGGATGGCTGTCGTGTACGCCCCCACGCCCATGAAAGCCGCGTGGCCGAGCGACAGCAGGTTGATGCGCATCATCAGCCACAGGCTGTACGCGCCGACGCAGGCGAAGAGGATCTGCGTGGCGACGCTCGTCCGGTATTCGCTCAGGACGAAGGGCACGGCGGCGCCCGCGACGGCGATGGCGGCTAGGGGGAGGTAGCGAGGCTTCACGCGGTCTTTCGTCCGAGCAGGCCGCTCGGGCGGATGAGGAGGATGGCGCCCACGAGCGCGAAGAAGATCAGCCGTCCCGCGTCGAGCGAGAGGTAGGTCTGCGCGATGCTGAGCGTGAGCCCGAGCGCCATCGCGGCGAGCAGCGAGCCGGCCACGCTGCCGAGGCCGCCGAGGATCACGACGGCGAAGGCGAGCAGGATCGCGTCCTCCCCGATGTAAGGGTCGATGAAGATGAGCGGCGACATGATGGCGCCCGCCGCCGCCGCCAGCGCGAACGAGATCGCGAGCACGATGATCGACACCACGTCGAGATTGACGCCGTGCAGGCCCGCCACCTCGGCGTCCTGCTCCGCGGCGCGGATCGCAAGCCCGAGTTTCGTGCGAACCACGAAGAAATACACCGCCGCGAGCGAAGCGAGGGCGGCCACCACGACCACCAGCCGCTCGGCCGTGATCGCGACGCCGCCGACGTGGATGACCGAGCCGAGGTAGCTGCGCACGTTGCGGTGCTCCGGCCCCATCGCGAGCTGCGCGAGGCCCTGGATGACCAGGGTCAGCCCGATGGTCACCATCAGGCTGTCCATGAACTTGCCGTAGACGTGCCGGAACAGGAGCCAGTGCAGGAGCGGGGCGAGCGCCGCGACGATCGCGATCGTCGCGAGCAGCCCGATCCCGAAGGGCAGGCCCATCTGCTGCGACAGGATGAACACGCCGTACGCGCCCAGCATGTACACCGCGCCGTGCGCGAAGTTGACGACGTGCATCACGCCGTACGCGAGCGTGAAACCCACCGACAGCAGCGCGAGGGACGAGCCCAGCACCACGGCGTTGACCAGGACCTGGCCGATCATCGACACGTCGAACGTCCCCTCTGCGCGCGGCTTACTTGCAGGGCGGCTGCGCGACGTCGAGCAGCTCTTCCTTGCCGGCCTTGATGCTGGTGATCGCCATCGAGTTCACCATCGCGTTGCGGATGCCCTTCACCTCGTGGAAGCAGGCCTTGCCGAACACGCTGTCCTTGAACGGCAGTTTCTGCAGCGCGTTGTAGACGGCCGTCGTGTTCTCCACCGTGCCGGCGGCGACGGCGGCGCGGATCAGCATCTCGCCGATGTTGTAGCCGTCCAGCAGCAGCGCGGGCGGCGCGCTCTTGCGCGCGGTGACCCAGTTCGTGTGGACCTTGCGCGCGCGGTCGGTCATGGGATAAGTGAGCGCCACGGTGTTGAGCACACCCTCGGCGGCCGGACCCATCGCGGTCACCACGGAGCCGGCTTCCATGGACGGCAGCATGATCAGGCCCTTGAAGCCCAGCTCGCGCGCCTGCTTCGCGGCGATGGGCTGCTGGCCCGGCGGCGTGTAGAACGAGATCGCGTCGGGCTTCTTCTCGAGCACCTTGGTGAGGATGGGGTAGAAGTCGGTCACGTCGCGCGGCACACGCTCGTTGGCGACGATGGACAGGCGCGTCTTCTTGATCGCCGCTTCCTCGTGCACCTGCGAGGCGCGGCCGGTGTCGTCGTTCGGCTGGAACAGCGCGACCGTCTTCACCTGCGGGTACTTGTTCGCGACCCACGGCCAGTAGACGTAGAACGCGTCGAGCGAGCTCATGTGGCTGCGCAGCGACAGCGGCTTGTCCTTGCCGAGGAAGGCTTCGGCCGCGCCGAGGTGGAACTGCAGCACCTTCGCGCTGCTCATCACGGGCTCGGTCACGACGCCGATCGCGCCGCCCATGGTGGCCGCGAACTTGACCTTCTTCTCCTGGATCATGCGCTGCGAGTTCGCCACGGCCGTCTGCGTGTTGTACGCATCGTCGTAGGCGTCGAGCACGAACTTGTAGGGCTTGCCGCCGATCTGCACGGTACCCGCGTCGGCGAACGCCATCTTCATGCCTTCGGCCATGCCGATGCCCCACGAGGAGGCGGAGCCGGTGAGCGGGCCGGTGTAGCCGACCGGCACCGTGGTCTGGGCGTGCGCGGCGAGGAAGGCGCCGGCGGCGAGCGCCGCGAGGGCGAGTTTTCTGAAGGTCATGGCGGGGGTCTCCGGGGGTTGATTTCGTTGTCAGGCATGCGCTGTCTTGCCGACGTAGGCCTCGGCCACCGCCGGATCGCGCGCGAGTTCGCCGACGCTGCCTTCGAGCGCGACACGGCCCTGTGCGAGCACATAGCCGCGCTTCGCGAGGCTGAATGCCACGCGCGCGTTCTGTTCGACGAGCACGACCGCCATGCGTTCACGTGCGACGATGTCCTTCAGGTCGCGATAGATCTGCGCGACGATGGTCGGCGCGATGCCGAGCGATGGCTCGTCGAGCAGCAGCAGGCGCGGGCGCATCATGAGCGCGCGGCCGATGGCCAGCATCTGCTGCTCGCCGCCGCTCAAGGTCCCGCCCGACTGCTTGCCGCGCGCACGCAGCACGGGGAAGTAGCCGTAGACCTTTTCCAGGTCGGCCTGCACGCCGTCCGCGTCGTTGCGCAGGTAGGCGCCGAGCCGCAGGTTGTCGAGCACGCTCAGCGCGGCAAGGATGCGGCGCGCTTCGGGCACGTGCGCGACGCCGAGCTTCGCGAGCAGTCGCGTCGGCGTGCTGCCGACGTCCGCGCCTGCGACGTGGATCGTGCCGGAAGTGGCCGGCACCAGCCCCGAGATCGCGCGAAGAAGCGTGGTCTTGCCGGCGCCGTTGGGGCCGATCACGCAGACCGCTTCGCCGTCGTCGACGGAAAGCGACACGCGATCGAGCGCGGTCGCGCCGCCGTAGCGCACGCCGAGCTGGCGGACTTCAAGCAGCATGGGCAAGCCTCTCGTCATTCCCGCGAAGGCGGGAATCCGGGGCTTCCGGTTCCTCGTCGCGGCCCAGATACGCTTCGATCACCTCGGGGTGCGCCTGCACCTCGCCCGGCGTCCCGTCCGCGATGAACTTGCCGTAGCTGAGCACGACCACGCGCTCGCACGTCGACATGATGGCGGCGACGTTGTGTTCGACCCAGAGGACCGTGGTGCCGAATCGGTCGCGCACGGACCGGATCGCGGCGGTCGCCTGGTCGATCTCGAGCGTGCTCAGCCCGGCCAGCGGCTCGTCGAGCATGAGCAGGCGCGGCGATGCGGCAAGCCCCATCGCGATCCCGAGTTTGCGCAGCACGCCGTGCGGACAACTCCCCGCGCGCTTGTCCATGAAGGCCTCGAGCCCGAGGACGGAAGCGATGTCGTCGACGCGCACCGCGTCCGCGCGCGGCGAGGCCTGGGCGAAGACCTCGATGTTGGCGCGCACCGTCTCGTCGAGCACGACGAGGTTGTGCTGCCAGGTTCGCGACAGGCCGCGCCGCGCGATGCGGTTCGGCGCCCACGCGGTGATGTCCTCGCCGTCGAACACCACGCGCCCGCTCGTGGGGCGGATGAAGCCGCTCGCCACGTTGAACAGCGTCGTCTTGCCCGAGCCGTTGGGTCCGATCAGGCCCACGAGCTCGCCCTCGCCGAGCGAGAACGACACGTCGCTCAGGGCCTGCACGCCGTCGAAGCGCTTCGAGACGCGATCGACCTGCAGCAGCGGACTCATCGCGCGCTCTCTTTCGCGCGCTTGCGCAGTTCCGCCTTCTGCACCTTGCCGGTCGAGGTCATGGGGAAGTCGGGGACGACATGCACGGCGCGCGGAATCTTGAAGCTCGCGATGCGGCCGCGGCAGGCCGCGATGAGCGCCTCGGCATCGAGCCGCGCGGACTCGTGCGCGACGACGAAGGCGACTGGCACCTCGCTCAGCTTCGCATCGGGGATGCCGACCACGGCCGCCTGCGCCACGCCGTCCATCGTCAGCAGCAGGGCCTCCACTTCGGCCGGCGCGACGTTCTCGCCGCCGACCTTGAGCATGTCCTTGTAGCGCCCGACGAACTGCAGGTAGCCGTCCTCGCGCAACCGGCCTTCGTCGCCCGTGCGCAGCCACTCGCCGTCGAACACCTCCGCGGTCGCCTGCGGCTCGCCGTAGTAGCCGAGCATGTTGGTGTACGAGCGGATCCAGATTTCGCCGAGCGCGCCGGTGGCGACGTCCGCGCCGGTCTCCGGATCGCGGATGCGGAATTCGACGCCGGGCATCGCGATGCCGGAGGTCTCGCAGCGCTGCTCCGGCGTGGAGTTGGCGAAGCACAGCGCGTTCCACGACCAGCACTCCGTCATGCCATAGCCCGAGGTCGTGAGGCACAGTTCCTGCACCTTGTACGTGGAGACGATCGCGTCCTCGGAGCCGCTCGCGCACTGGCCGATGCGCAGGGACGACACGTCGCGTGGCCGCGCCTTCTGCGCGTCGAGCATCGCGAGCCAGTGCGTGTCGAAGCCGTAGGCCATGGTCACGCGCTCGCGCTCGACGAGGTCGATGGCCTCGTCGCCGTCGAACTTGTCCATGACCACCTGCTTCGCGCCGCAGAGGATGGAGCTCATCATGATCGAGATGCCGAAGAGGTGGAAGAGCGGCAGGTAGTTGAGCGAGACGTCGCCGCAGGTCATGCCGAAGGGCAGCGAGCGCTCCTGCATCGCGCGCACGCAGATGTGGCTGTGCATCACGCCCTTGGGCGCAGCGGTGGTGCCCGAGGTATAGATGATCATGGCGGGCGCGTCGGGGTCGACGGCGGCCGCGCGGGCTTGCAGGTCCCCGGCGGAAACGCGCGACTGCCTGAATTCGTCCCAACGTATCGCGCCCTCGATGGCGTCGTCGCCCAGCATGACCACGCGCTTCAGGTGTGCAAGGGGCTCCTGCAGCGCGGTGCGGACCATCGCCGCATAGTCCACTGGCCCGGACCGGTCCATGGCGAACAGCCAGGCGCAATCCGCCTTGCGCAGCGCGACGGCGAGATCCTCGATGCGATAGCGCGTGTTGAGCGGCACGGCGACCGCGCCGACCTTCAGCACCGCGTAGAAGAGGAAGAAGAGCTCCGGCCGGTTCACGAGCCACAGCGCAACCTTGTCCTGCGGCTGCACGCCGAGCGCGAGGAGCGAGGCCGCGAGCGCATCGACTTCGCGGTCCACGTCCGCATGCGTCCAGCGCCGATCCTGGAACACGAGCGCTTCGCGCGCGCCCCAGCGCACCGCCGCGTCGCGCGGCAGCGATCCGATCGTGCGCTTCGGATACCAGTCGGTCATGCGGCGCAGGATAGGCAGCGCGCGGCCACCCGCACAACCGGGTGCGGCCGTACGCGATTCACATTGCGAATCGTCTGCGGATGCGAGTCATTCGTGCGTGCCGACCAGCGTGCCCAAGCGTTGCCCGATCTCGCCCACGTCGCGCAGCGCTGCGATCCCGCGCACGCTCTCCACGATCGCCTCCGCCCGCTCGCGCGGAATCGGCCCGATGGAGATGGGCAGGTACTTCCTGAATTTTTCCTCGGCCACCTCGTCGAAGGACATCGGCTTCGACGGATCGCCCTTGCACTTCGCGATCAGCTTCTCGTACGTGCGGCCGTCGTTCAGGCGGATCGCCGCGAGGACAGGGCCTTGCGGTCCTTCGTCGTTCAGGCGCGAGCCGAGCCCGGGTTCGACTCTCGCCTTCACCGTCGCCATCACGCGAAAGGCGCAACGAAGGTGCCTGGGCGCCGGCAAGCGTCGATTCGCATGGTGAAACGAGAAGCGTAGGGAAGCCGGTGATACCATACGCATATTGCGTATAGTTGAACATGCAGGCCACCTTCATCGAACTTGCTCCGTTCGAGAGGCATCGTTCGGAGTATCTCGATGACGACTCGTACCTTGAATTGCAACAGGTCCTCATGGCCAACCCGGAGGCGGGGGACCTGATCGCGGACACGGGCGGTCTTCGAAAGCTGAGGCGACCCGATCCGCGACGAGGGAAGGGCAAGAGAGGCGGCTTGCGGGTGATCTATTACTGGTGGCTCGGCGGCGAACAGTTCTGGCTCGTGACGGTGTACGACAAGGACGAGGCGAGCGACCTGACGAATTTGCAGAAGAAGAGCTTGCGCGAGTTGATCCGGCGCGAGCTGGAACAGCGCGATTGACCGAAGGGAAAGCAGTTATGACCAATCGGAATTCAAAGCGGGATCTCTATGCGGAGATCGTCGAGGGCCTCGAGTCGTTGAAGGAGCACCGCGAAGGAAAGAGGACATTGAAGTCCACGGTGGTGGACGACAAGCCCCCTGTGACGATCACGGCCCGCGAAGTGCAGGCCGCGCGCGAAAAGCTCCATGTTTCGCAACGGGTGTTCGCACGGTATTTGAGGACCAATCCGCGAACGCTCGAGAACTGGGAGCAGGGACGGGCCAAGCCGAATGCCCAGGCGGCCCTGTTGATCAAGATGGTGGCCAAGAGGCCCGAGTTGCTCCCTCTGCTCGAAAGCTTCTGACGCGCCGACGCAGACTTCAGATCACCCGGCTGCCGCGCAATGCCGCGATCCGCTCGTCGCTCGTCCCCAGCCACTGCCTCAGCACATCGTCGGTGTGCTCGCCGAGCGTCGGGGGGAGGCCCGTCGCCGCCTCCGGCACGCCGGACAACTTGACCGGATTCCCCGCCACCTGCACCGGGCCCCACGCCGGATCGTTCAGCGTGAGGATCATGTTGCGCGCCGCCACGTGCGGACAGTCGAAGAGGTCCGCCTCGGTGTTCACGAGCGACGCGGGCACGCCCACGGCGGTGAGCGCGTCGACCGCCTCCTCGCGCGTGCGGGCGGAGAGCCACGGCGCGATGTTCGCATCGAGCGCTTCGATGTTCCTGCGGCGGCTGATGCCGTCCTTGAAGCGTTCGTCCTCCAGCAGGTCGCGGCGGCCGAGCGCTATGCAGAACCGTTCCCACGTCGGCTCGCCGACGACCGCGATCACGATGTCGCCATCGCTCGCGCGGTACGTGCCGAAGGGCGCGGTGACCGGATGGACGCCGGGCTTCGCCGGCTTCCTCGTCGCCGAATACATCGCGACGGACACTTCGTTGAGCGCCACGCATGCGTCGTACAGCGAGATGTCGACCATCTTGCCCTTGCCGGTCACATGCCGCTGGAAGAGCGCGAGCATCGCGCCGTACGCGCCCAGGATGCCGGCCTCGATATCGGCGAGCGAAAAGCCCAGGTAGACCGGCCGGTCGTGCTCGCGCTCCGCGCGATGCATCAGGCCGCTCATGGCCTGCCCGACGATGTCGAAGGCGGGGCGCTGCGTATAGGGGCTCGGCAGGATGTCGTCGTGGCCGAAGCCGGAAATGGCGACGTACACGAGCCGCGGATTCAAGGCGCTCAGCACGGGCCAGCCGAGGCCGAGTTCGTCCATCACGCCGGGGCGCAGGTTCTCGATCAGCACGTCGGCTTGCGCCGCGAGTTCCTTGAAGACGCGCTTGCCCTCCGCATGCTTCAGGTCGAGCGTCACGCTCTTCTTGTTGCGGTTGGTGCGCAGGAACGCGAGGCTGCGATCGCGCCCCTCGTCGTCGGTGCGCGTCGGCGTCAAGGCGCGGGAGAAGTCTCCACCGTCCCGACGCTCGATCTTCACCACTTCGGCGCCCGCGTCGGCGAGCCACATCGAGGCGAAGGGGCCGGCGACGAAGTTTTCGATGGCGAGGACGCGCACGCCGGCAAGCGGGCGCTCGGCGGACGAACCGGTGTCGGAAGGGATGGGCATGGGCGCGAGTCTTCAGCTGTTCGGCGCGAGGCCCGACCACGCCGCCTGCAGGGCCTGCCACGGCGTCTCGCCCACCAGGGACGACAGTCCCTGCGTGACAGGCATGTCGACCCGCGCCGATTCGGCGAGACTCAACACCAGGTCGAGGTCTTTCCTGCAGATCGCGTTGTTCGAAGCGAAGAGCGCGCCGTCCTGAACATAGCGCGCATAGGACGCCTGCCGAGCGGGCCAGTTGCCCGTCGCGATGTTCCGGCCCGACCCCTGCTCCATCGTCGCGGCCAACGCGGCGAGGTCCAGACCGAGCCGGGAGGCGAGCGACATGGCCTCGGCCATCAGCAGCCAGTTCGCGACGCCGATCAGGTTGTTGAGAATCTTGGTCGTCATGCCGGCGGCGAGCGGTCCGCAATGGGTGACGCTGTGGCCGATCGTCTCCAGCAATGCGCGCGAACGCGCGACGTCCGCTGCCCGTCCGCCCACCATCACGCTCAGCCTGCCGCTCGCGGCCCCGTCGATGCCGCCGCTGATGGGCGCGTCGACGAGCGATGCGTCCGTACCTTCCAGCGACTGCGACAGTTCACGCACGACGTCCGGATGGATCGTGGACATCACGACGATCTGCGGCGACGCGTTCTTTTCTCGAAGTGCGGGCACCACGCCGCCTTCGCCCAGGAGCACTTGCTTCGCCTGCCCGGCGTCCGCGACGAGCACGACGACCGCATCGAGCGCCGCGCACCCGGCGGGCGACTTCGCCACCGACGCCCGCCCGCGGAACGCATCGAGCGCCGCCGGGTTCGTGTCGTACACCGTGAGCCGATACCCCGCATCGATCAGCCGCGCGGCGATGGGCGCGCCCATCGCGCCCACGCCGATGAAGCCGATGTCGCGCACTCAGTTGACCTTCACGTCCATCTGTTTGACGAGCGGGCCGTAACGGTCGAGCTCCTCCCGCCAGAAGCGGTCGAACTCCTCCGGCGTCGAGCCCGCGGGCTCGTAGCCGAGCTCCTTCACGCGCTCGGCGATGGCGGGCTGCTTCATCACGGCGGCGATCTCGGCCGACATCCTGTCGACGATGTCCTTCGGCATCTTCGCCGGCGCGTAGATGCCGAACCACGTGTCCATCGCGAAGCCTGGCACGGTCGCGCCGATGGGCGCGGAGCCCGGCAGGAACTCGGTGGGCTTCGCGGTCGTCACGCCGAGCGAGCGCAGCTTGCCCGACTGCAGATGCTGTTTGGTCGAGCCGACGGTGTCGAAGATCAGTGCGACGTCGCCCGCGAGCAGGCCCGCCATCGCCGGGCCGTTGCCGCGATAGGGCACGTGCATCATCTCCACCCCCGCCTGACGGTTGAACATCTCGCCCGCGAAGTGCGTGATGGTGCCGATGCCCGAGGAGCCGTAGGAATACTTCTTCGGGTTCGCCTTCAGCAACGCGACGAATTCCGCGAGGTTGCGCGCGGGCAGGTTCCCCGGCACGGCGGCCACCAGCGGCGCGCGGCCGATCAGGCTGACCGCCTTGAAGTCGTTCACCGGCTGGTAGGCGAGGTTCGTGTACACGAACGAGTTGATGACGGCCGCGGAGACCGTCTTCACTTCGAAGGTGTAGCCGTCCGGCGCCGCGCGCGCGACGTTCGCCGATGCGATGGTGCCGCCCGCGCCGGTGACGTTGTCCACCACGACGCCGGGGCCGATGCGGTCCTTCAGCGCCGCCGCGATCACGCGGATGGTGGCGTCGGTGCCGCCGCCCGGCGGCAGGCCGAGCACGAATCGCACGGGGCGCGCGGGCCAGGCCTGCGCGTGCACGTGCGGGGCGACGCTGGCCAGCGCCGTCGTGGCGGCGGCCTGTGCGAGGAAAGTGCGGCGGGTCGTGTTCATGTCGGGCTCCTCATGGCGCGATGCAGCGCATCGGGTTCGTCGTATCGGCCGTCGACCGTCTCGTACTTCGCGGGCAGGATCACTTCGAGGATCTCGCGGTCGTCGGAGAAGCCGAGCACTTCATGCACGATTCCGCTCGGCTGGATCCACGACGTGCCCGCGGTCGCGGTGATGACTTCGTCGTGCCCGGCGAAGCGCATCTTCTGCCAGCCGCGGATCATGTAGCAGAACTGGAAATGCACCAGGTGGCGGTGCGGCCCGCCCACGCCCTCTTTCGGAAACGGCCGCGCCGCGCGCACCACGTGCGCCATCGCGAGACCGTTCGTGGCCTTCTCGACGCCGAGGTCGCGATAGCTGCTGTTCGGCCGGAAGCCGGGCTTGAAGTCGTCGTCGCCCCTGAAGTGGCTGAGGGCGATCCGCTCCAGCGCTTCGCTGCTTGTCTCGCTCATGCGTGTTCCTTGTGTGGGAATCAGGTTTCTTTCGTCTTGTCTGCCGCGGCGGCCATCGCCGCCGTCGCCTGTTTCGCGCCCGCGATGAAGTACGCCGCGTCGGTCGCGCCCATCAGCATGCGCGCGCCGAGGCCGATGACCCACGGCATGTCGGGCCCCGCGCCGCCGCATACGAGGTGCTTGCCGTGCCGCTTCGCCGCCTGCGCGACGTGCTCGAACGCCGCGCGCAGCCGCGGATGGTTGCGCTCGCCCGCGATGCCCATCTGCGCGGTGAGATCGTTCGAGCCGATCATCAGCACGTCGATGCCCGCAATGGCCGCGATGGCGTCCGCGTTCGCGATGCCTTCCTCGGACTCGAGCATGGCGATCACGAGCGTCGCGTCGTTCTGCACGCGCATCGACTCGGCCACCGGCACGCTGCGGTACTGCAGCGTCGGATTCAGCGCGGCGACCGAGCGCTCGCCCAGCGGCGGAAACTTAGCGCAGCGCACGGCGAATTCGGCTTCGGCCACGGTCCCGATGTGCGGGACGATCACGCCGAGCGCGCCGCCGTCGAGGGCGCCCGCGATGTCGGCGGAGGTGAGGCTGCGCACGCGCACGAGCGGCGTCATGCCGATGGCGGCCGCGACGATGCACAGCTTCGACGTGGTTTCGTCGGAGACGGCGCAATGCTCGCGGTCGACGTAGAAGGCGTCGAAGCCTGCTTCGCGGATCATGAGCGGCGCATCGGCGCCGACGAGGTGGCGCAGCGTGAGGCAGCGCACGAAGCCGCCGGCCGCGAGCGTGTCCTTCGCGGGATTCGTGAGCGTGGTGGCCCGACTCATGCCGCCGCGACCGCGTCCTTCTCGAACGTGCCGGTGGTGACCGTGCCCTTGACCACCGTGCGCCGCATCACGCGCTTGTGCTTGCGCATGTCGAAGTTCTGCACCGCGCGGTGCAGCAGCGCGCGGTTGTCCCACATCACGACGTCGCCGGGCCGCCACTGGTGCGTGTACACGAACTGCTCCTGCGTCGCATGCGCGAGGAGGTCTTTCAGCAGCGCGCGGGCGTCCTCGTCGGGCATGCCCGGAATGCGGACGGCGTACATGCCGATGTAGAGCGCCTTCTCGCCGGTGGGGTTCTTGCGCACGAGAGGATGGAGCACCGGCGGCGCGTCGCGCATCTCCGCTTCCTTGCCGGGCGGCCCGCCGATGTTCAGGTTCTTCTCGCCATAGCTATGCGCCGCGCGCAACTGCTCGAGATCGCGCTGGCGCGCGGTCGGCAGCGCCTCGTAGGCCCGCACCATCGACGCGAAGCTCGTGTCGCCGCCGTCGGGCGGCAGGATCACGGCGTGCAGGACGGTGAAGGAGGGCGGCGTGGGAAAGTGCGCGCCGTCGGTGTGCCAGTACGAAGTCGCGTGGAGATACGGCTTGTCGGTGGGCTGGTCGTTCTCGTCGACGTTCGAGATTTCGTGGACGGGCGCGAGGCGCGATCCGTCCCGCATGCGGCCCACGTGTTCCTGGACCTCACCGAAGCAGCGGGAGAACGCCTCCTGCGCGTCGGCGTCGAGATGCTGGTCGCGCACGACGAGCAGGTGATGCTTTTCGATCGCCGCGCACATCTGCTGCGCAAGCGCTGTCGGGATCGGACGGCTCAGGTCGACGCCGGTGAGTTCGACGCCGAACTTCGGCGAGAGCGGCGCGAAGCGGCCGGTGCTGGACGATGCCGTGGCGGACATAGGGCGTTCCCCGAGCAGGTTTGGACTGGCGCGTTGCCGTACGGAACGCATTTGCGGCCGAGTGTTGACGAGCGCCTGCCGCAGTGTCAAGCTGCTTCCAAAATATTGGAAACAGTTTCCAGGGAGTACGCACGCACGTGGATGCCGTCAATCGTGTTTTCGGATGCCTCGAGGCGCTCGATGCGGCCGAGCGTCCGCTGTCGCTGCGCGAGCTGCAGGACGAGCTCGACTGTCCGGTCTCGACGCTCGCGATGACGCTGCGCACGCTGGTGCAGCTCGGCTACCTGCATCACGACCGCTCGCGCCGCACGTATGCGCCGACGGTGCTGCTCGCCGACCTGGGCGGGTGGGTGGCGTCGCGCTTCGCGCCCGGATCGAACGTCATCGAAGCCGCGACGGCCATCCGCAACCGCACCGGCGGCAACGTCGCCATCGCGCACCGCAACGACCTGCGCCTGCAGTACCTGCACTTCATTCCCGGCAAGGATCTGGAGCCCGCCGTGCGCATCGGCACGACGCGCCAGCTGTGCCGCTCCGCGATGGGCTGGGCGCTGATGTCATTCCTCACGCCGCGCGCGATCCACAGCATCGTGCGTCGCACCAACGCGAGCCTGCCGAGCGAAGACCGCGTGGACGCGGAGCCGCTGCTCGCGCTGGTCGAGGAGTGCCGCGAAGCCGGCTACGTGCTTGGCGAGAACATGCATCGCGCCGGCTACAGCGTGATCGCGATGCCCTTGAAGACCCCCGGCATGGAGCTCGCCATCGGTGTCTCGGGGCGCGCGGACCAGATCAAGCGCACGCGGGAGAAGATCCTCGATGCGATGCGGGGGGAACTGGTGAAGCTCGAGCGGTAGATGCGGAAAGGGACGTGTCTCACGATGCACTTCGCCGAAACATTTCCGCTCGGCCCGTGCATTTCGGGCCGCCTCAAATGCTGACCGACTCCTCCGCCAGCGCGGCCACCGCCTCCCGCAGATCCGGCAGCACCTTGCGCAGCATCTCCGTCGGCACGTCCGCCGCCCAGGACGATACCGTGATCGAGCCCGCCGGTTCGCCCGGCGGACCGAAGGCCATCGCGATCGAATTCACGCCGTGCCAGAGCAGCCCTTCGCTGAGCGCATAGCCATTGCGCTGGCTGGCCTTCAGCAGCTCGTCCACGCGCGCGAGGTGCGGCGTGCCGAAGTGCGCGAGCCGCTCGCGGTTGCGCGCGATGACGGCGCGCATCTCGTCGGGCCGCATCGCCACGACGATCGCGACGCCCGCCGCTTTGGTCAGCAGGGGAAAGCGCTGGCCCATCTGCGAACTGCTTTCCGTGCGCGTGTACGTCGGATGTCCCGCGCGGCCGATGCACACGCAGTCGTCGCCGCTGCGCAGGAAGCCGACGACGCTGATGCGCGGCAGCACGCGCACGACGCGCCGCAGCGCGGCCTGCGTCGCATCCATCAGGTCGACGCGATGCGGCACCGCGAGGCCGAGCTCGAAGTTCAGCGGCCCGATGAAGTAGCGGCTGTCGCTCGCGCGCTGCTGCACGAGGCGCTCCCTGACCAGGCACTTGAGCATGCGATGCACGGTGCCGGGGTCGAGGCCGCAATGCTGCGCGAGGTCGCGCAGGCCCCAGCCGAGATTCGAACGCGAGGCGATCTCGCGCATGAGGAATGCGGCGCGTTCGATGCTTTGCGTGCCGCTGCGGGAGGCGGGAGAGGACGCGGGGGCCATGCTTCGCATTGTGAAGCGCGGGTGTTGGGCGATCGCGCGGACCCCGATTCTGTTTCGCCTTTCGGAACGGGCAGCCGGACCGATCGGAACCTGGCCCCCTTCAGTCCCGGCCGGGCGAAGCGCGCCGCGCCGCCCACCATCCCCCGCCCGCCATCAGCACGCTGTTGATCCAGAACACGGCCAGCAGCCCGGTTGCCGTCGCGATGCCGCCGAACAGGGCGGGCCCGGCCATGCGCGCGAGATTGTTGCCGGTCATGCGCAGGCCGATGACTTCGCCCCCGCGCCCCGGCGGCGCGGCGTTGAACATCATGAGCATGCTGAGCGGTTGCGTGCAGCCGCCGCAGAGGCCGAACGCCAGCGCCAGCATGCACAAGGGCGCGACGTGCCGGAAGAGCGGCACCAGCGCGAAGGCGGCGGCGCCGATGAAGAGCGCGATCGCGAGCAGGCGCGCTTCCCCGAACCAGGCGACCAGACGCACCAGGCCGAGCCGCACGCTGAACGAGCCCACGGCGACGGTCGACACGATGATGCCGATCGTCGTGGCCGACAGGCCGATCCCATGGCCATACATCGGCAGGAAGATCAGGAAGATATCGGTGACCAGCTGGCCGATCGCGCTGACCGCGAGCAGGCCCCACAGCCGCCGGTCGCGCAGGGTGGCCATCAGGTTGACCTCGAGACGGCGCGCGGTGTCGTCCCTCGGCAGCGCCTTGCCCCATGCGAGCAGTCCGGCGACGCCGATGAAGAGCAGCAGCGAGATCACGGCGCAGGTGGCCGGAAACCCGAAGCGGTCGATCGAGGATCCCGCGAGCGGCGGGCCCACCAGGATCGAGATCGATCCCATCATGCTGTAGTTGCTGAAATTCCGCGTGCGCGTGGCGGGGGTGCTGAGCAGGCCGATCAGGCTCTGCCCGATCACCGTGGTGCAGGCGGTGGTCAGTCCGATCGTCGCCGCGGCCACGTACAGCGAGGGCAATCCCGGGAACAGGAAGGGAACGAGCGCGCCGCATGCGCCGACGGCCGTGCCGCCGGTGAGCAGCCAGCGCGGCGACGTGCGTCCGGCCAGCACGCCGATGGTCCACGACAGCAGCAGGGGGAGCGCATACAGGGTCGCGATGATCGATCCGACGTGGACCGCGCTCGCGCCGAGGCTGAGCGGATACAGCGAAAAAACCATCAACGCGGAATTGAGCGCGGTGAATCCGAGGCCGTTGATGGCGAGGGCGAGAAAGAGAGGCACCTCACATTGTGAGCCACTCGGCGGGGCGCGGTGCGTTCGAAAGGGGTGAACCCCGTTGCTGCGCGGCGGCACTCCCGCTATGTTGCAAATGGCAGCTGACCAGACTCTCTCTTTAACCGCTCGAGGAGATCGCCGTATGAAGGCTTCGAAGGAATCGTTCGTCACGCGTCGCGCCGCGCTGGCTGCCGTCGCCGCTGGACTCGCCGGCGCCGGCCTGCCCGCCTGGGCGGCCGACCCGGCAGAGGCCAACTATCCGACGCGGACGATTCGCCTGCTCACGCCGACCGCCGTCGGCTCCGTGACGGACCTGTCGTCCCGCCTGCTCGCGCCGCACCTTGCCGAGCTGCTCGGCCAGAGCGTGGTGGTCGAAAACGTCGTGGGCGCGGGCGGCGTGACCGGCACGCGGCAGCTCGTGCGCTCGCCGAAGGACGGCTACACGATCGGCATGATCACCAACAACCACGTGATCAATCCGAACATCTACAAGGACATGCAGTTCGACAGCCTGAAGGACGTGCAGCCGATCGGCAACGTCGGCAACACGCCGCTCTTGCTGGTGACCGGGCCGACGGGTCCGATCCGCGAGCTGAAGGATCTGCTCGCGGCCGCGCGGCAGAAACCCGGCGCGCTGACCTTCGGCTCCACCGGCAACGGCACGGTGGGCCATCTCGCAGGCGTCATGCTGACGACGGACGCGAAGATCGAGATGAAGCACGTGCCCTACAAGTCGGCCGGACAGCAGTTCAACGACCTCATGGGCGGGCAGATCGACATGCTGTTCACCGGCCTCGCCACGGGCGCGCCGCAGGTCGAGGGCGGCAAGCTGCGGGCGCTCGCCGTCACGTCGCCCACGCGGTCGGCGCTGCTGCCGAACGTGCCGACCTTGCAGGAGCTCGACCTGACGAATTCCAATTTCGCAGGCTGGGTCCTGCTCGTTGCGCCCGCGGGTGTTCCGCGCCCGATCATCGACAAGCTCAATGCCGCGCTGCGCACCGCCCTCGCGCGGCCCGACGTGCAGCAGACGTTGACGAAGGCGGCGGTCACGATCACGCCCAGCAACCCCGATCAGGCAACCCGGTTCCTGGAGGCGGAGATGGTGCGGCACGCCTACCTCGCGAAGCGTGGCGGCGCGGTGCTGGAGTAGCGCCGCGCTCGTCTCGAGGCTCACCCCGCGACGATCGCCTCGAGACGTTCCACCGAGGCCGAGAACTCCTCCAGCATCTCGCGGTAGATCGTGCGCACGGTCGTCTCGCCGGTGAGCTGGCCCGCCACCTGGCCGGCGGCCCAGCTCACCAGGTCCTCGCGCCGCGCGCGCTCGATGCGTTTCAGCGCCACGTGCGTCAGCACGCCCTGCAAGGGCATCGGCAGCGGCGGCGGCGCATCGGGCGCGTTCCACGCCTCGACCCAGGCGCTCGACAGCCGGCGCGCCGGCTTGCCGGTGTTGCAGCGCGTGCGCTGCGTCTCCTCGGCGGAGCTCGCGAAAAGTCGGGCCTTCACTTCCGGCGTGGCGTCGCTCTCCACCGTCCCGAGCCAGACCGTGCCGCACCACGCGCCCTGCGCGCCGAGCGCGAGCGCCGCCGCTAACTGGCGCCCGCGCCCGATGCCGCCCGCGGCGAGCACGGGCACCGGCGCGATCGCGTCGGCGATCTCGGGCACGAGGATCATGGTCGTCACCTCGCCCGTGTGGCCCGCGGCTTCGTAGCCGCTGGCGATGACGATGTCGGCGCCGGCGGCCACGTGGCGCTTCGCATGCTTCGCGCTGCCGACCATGCCGCCGATCTTCATGCCGCGTGCACGCGCCCGCGCCACGACGTCGGCCGGCGCGGGGCCGAGCGCGCTCACGACGAACTTCACCGAAGGATGGTCGAACACGACGTCCAGCCGTCGCTGCGCGCCTTCGACGGTGAACGCGAGCTCGTCGATGAAATGGCGCAGGAGCGCATCTTTCTCGTCCTGCGGGATGTCGGGCACGCCGTGGCGCGCCAGGACGCTTTCGACGAACTCGAAGTGCCGCTTCGGGATTTTTTCGAGGATGGACAGGTCGAGCTTCGGCGCCTCGCCGCCCTCGCTCGCGGGCATGAGCACGTCGACCCCGAAGGGCTTGCCGCCGGTGCGCTCGGCGATCCAGTCGAGGTCGATCTTCAGCTCCTGCGGCGTGTGCGTCATCGCGCCCAGCACGCCCATGCCGCCCGCGCGCGTGGCCTCGGCGACGACGTCGCGGCAATGCGAGAAGGCGAAGAGCGGCGTCTCGATGCCGAAGAGTTCGGTGGCTTGCGTTTTCATGGCCGTGATGAGACGCCGCGCGCCTGCATCCGGCAACCGGGTTTCACCACCGATTGATTCACATAGTGAATCCTGCGCGGGGCTTCCTCCTAGCGCGTGGTTCGCCCCGCTGCCTATCCTTGCGCAGCGCTCGGAATCGTCCAGTGCGCGAAGGACCCTCATGAAAGCGATCACGCAAGAACACCAGCCGCTCTTCGACATTGCCCGCCGCTTCGTCGACAAGGAATTGATGCCGCTGGAAAAGCAGGTGCTGAAGAACATTGCGGCCGGCGAAGGCCGCATGTTCTCGCGCGACGTGCTCGACGGGCTCGACGCCAAGGCGAAGGAATACGGCCTCTGGGCGCTCGACATTCCCGAGGAGCTCGGCGGCTCCGCATTGCCGGCCGTGGCGATGATCGGCGTGAACGAAGCGCTCGGCCGCGTCGCGCCCTTCTACATGTTTCCGCCGGACTCGATCAACCTGCTGTTCCTGCTGCAGTCGGGCACGGCGGAACAGAAGCGCAAGTACCTCGAGCCCTCGCTGAACGGCAACATGCGCTCGGGCATCGCCGTCTCCGAACCCGGCGGCGGCGGCGACCCCGCCGGCATGACGACGCGCGCTGTGAGGGACGGCAACGACTGGGTCGTCAACGGCCGCAAGATCTGGATCACGAACGTCCCCAATCTCGACTTCGTGATCATGATGGCCGCCACCGGCGAGAAGGGCGCGCGCCGCCAGGTGTCGAGCTTCATCGTCGAGATCGGCACGCCGGGCTTCGTCATCGAGCGCAAGATCCCCATGATCGGCGGCATGTTCACGTACGAGCTGCTGTTCGAGAACATGCGCCTGCCCGCATCGCAGCTGATCGGCGAGCCGGGCCAGGGCTTCGGCAACCTGCAGAAGCGCTTCTCGCTGCGCCGCCTTCAGCTCGCCGCCAACTGCGTCGGCATGGCGCAGCGCGCGCACGAGATGATGATGGAGTACGTGCCGCAGCGGAAGACCTTCGGCACGGCGCTGTCCGACCGCCAGGCCATCCAGTGGTGGGCGGTCGATGGCGCGATGCAGATCCATGCCGCGCGCCTGATGCTGTACGACGCCGCATGGAAGCTCGACCACGGCGAGGAGGCGCGCGTCGAGTGCGCGATGTGCAAGATCCACGCGACCGAGATGGCGACCATCGTGATCGACCATGCCATGCAGGCATTCGGCGCGATGGGCATGACGCGGGAATTGCCGCTCAGCCTCTTCGCGGAAACGGTGCGGTGGATCCGCATCGGCGAAGGCCCGTCGGAGGTGCATCGCGCCTACGTCGCCAAGCACCTGTGGCGGGACCACGGCGTGCGTCTGTCCGATTGAGAAGGGATCCAGGGAATTCGATGACCAGTCCGTTGCAAGCCATCTTCGCGCCGCGCCGCGTCGCCGTCATCGGCGCCGGGCAGGACCCGCTGCAGGTGCGGGGCCGCCTCGTCCACAACCTGAAGGTCAGCGGATTCAAGGGCGACATCCTCCCCATCCATCCGAAGCACGCGGAGATCCAGGGGCTGCGCGCCTATCCGTCCGTGTCGGAGGCCGGCCCCGGCATCGACCTCGCGATGATCGCCGTGCCGTCGGAGAGCCTCCTCGATGTGCTGCGCGAGTGCGGACAGGCGAAGGTGAAGGGCGCGGTCGTGATCTCCGGCATTCCGGGCGGCCCCGCGGGGCATCAGCTGCAGGCGGAAGTGACGCGCGTCGCGCGCGAGCAGAACGTGCGGGTGCTCGGGCCGAACTGCCTCGGCTTCTTCCGGCCCTTCGGCAACGTCGCCGCAACCTTCTCGCCGCTCGATCCGAAGCAGTTCGCGAGCACGTCGCCCGACGGCAAGCGCGTCTCGATCATTTCGCAAAGCGGCGGCACCGGGCTGCAGATCTACGAGATGTGCGCGGCCGCCGGCATGAACGTCGTGCAGGTCATCATGCCCGGCAACGAGGCGGACATCGAACTCGTCGAGCTGCTCGACCACGCGGTGGAGTCGGGCGAGGTCGATCTCGTGCTGATGTACATCGAGGGCATCAACGACGGCCCCGGCTTCGTGCGCGCCGCGGACAAGGCCGCCGCCGCGGGCATTCCGATCATCGCCATGAAGGTCGGCAAGTCGCAGGCCGCGAGCCGTGCCGCGATCTCGCACACCGCGCACCTCACCGGCTCCGATGCCGTGTACGAGGCGGTGTTCGACAAGTACGGCATCACGCGCGTGTACGACCCGGATTCGATGGTGTCGCTCGCCTCCGTCATGGCGCGCCGCGTCCCGATGCGCGGGCGCAGGGTGGGCATCGTGTCGGCGGGCGGGGGCCACGCGACGATCTGGACCGACCTGTGCGAGATCAACGGCCTGTCCGTGCCGTCGCTGAGCCAGGCGCTCTACGACGAGATCGCCACCTACGTGCCGCCGCACGGTTCGGCGAACAATCCGGTCGACACGGCCGGCTCCAACGACGACCGCGGCTTGAAGATCGTGCGCGCGATGAAGTCGCTGCTGCGCTCGGACGAAGTGGATGCGGTCGTCGCCACCTGCCACTTCGGCCTGACCGGTCTGGACAAGGTGATGTGGCCGTACCTGAAGAAATTCGACGAGGAAAGGAAGAAACCCGTCGTGCTCGTCTCCGCCGCGACGCCGAGCGAGGAGAACGTCGAGGCGCTCAACGGCATGGGCTATCACCTGTTGACGCTCGCGGAGGCCACGCAGGCGTTGAAGGCGCTGGCGCGCTTCAACGAGATCGCGGCGCAGCGTGCCGCGTCGGCGGCCTCCCCAGCCCGCTCGCGTGCAAAGCCGCCGGCGAATCTGCGACCCGACACCCGCGCCGGCCAGAACGCATTGCTGAAGCACTACGGCATCCGCCTGCCCGCGGAGGCGCTCGCGACGAGCGAAGACGCGGCCGCCGCCGCGGCGCGCGATATCGGCTTTCCGGTCGTGCTCAAGATCGAATCGCAGGACATCCCGCACAAGACCGAGGCGGGTGGCGTGCGCCTGAACGTCGCCGACGAAGCCGGCGTGCGCCTCGCCTTCCACGAGATCCAGCGTGACGCGAAAGCGTTTGCGCCGCAAGCGCGCATCGACGGCGTGCTGGTGCAGGCGATGGCGAAGCGGGGCCGCGAGATGATCGTCGGCACGATCGCCGACGACACCTTCGGTCCGCAGATCATGGTGGGCTTCGGCGGCACCTATGCCGAAATCCTGAAGGACACGGTGCTCGCGCCGCTGCCCCTCGACAAGGCCACGGCCGCGTCGATGATCCAGCGGCTGCGCGGCGTGGAAATTCTCCAGGGCGCGCGCGGCGAGAAGCCGGACGACATCGACAGCCTCGCGGAACTGCTGGTTGGCGTGTCGCAGCTCGTTGCCGATCACCCGGATGTCCAGCAGCTCGACCTCAACCCCGTCATCGTCTACGCGCAAGGCGAAGGGCACTGCGTGGTCGACACCCTCTTCGTGAACGGAGCCGCATCGTGACCGCACCCGACGCCACCCCCGAATCGCAGCCGCACTGGGACGGCCTGAAGGAAGGCCGCTACCTCATCCAGCAGTGCGGCGAGTGCGGCACGCGCCGGCACTATCCGCGGCCGGTCTGCGCCCGGTGCTTCTCGCTCGAATTCGACTGGATCGCGGCGAGCGGCCGCGGGACGGTCCACAGCTGGACGGTCACGCACCAGGTCTTCGACGCCAGCGTCGCGGGGCAGACGCCCTACGTGCTCGCGACGGTCGATCTTGAGGAGGGCGTGCGCATGCTCGGCCGCCTGCACGACGCCGATGCGGGCGCGCTGCGCATCGGCACGCCCGTGCGCATGACATTCGACAAGGTGAGCGACGAGCTCACGGTGGCGGGGCTTCGCCTCGCCTGATGTACCGACAACCCACTGGAGACGCTCCATGCTGACTCGCCGCACCTTCAACCTGCTGCCCCTGCTCGGCGCCGCGCCGGCCGCGTTCGCGCAGTCGGAGCCGTTTCCGTCGAGGCCGATCCGGCTCGTCGCCGCTTATTCGCCCGGCTCGGGCACCGACGCGGTCGCGCGACTCGTCGGCACCAGCATGGCGAAGACGCTCAACGGCCAGGTCATCGTCGACAACAAGGTCGGCGCGGGCGGCATGATCGCCGCCGACTTCGTCGCGAAGTCCGCGCCCGACGGCTACAACCTGCTCTTCACCACGGCGAGCCATTACGCGCTGCCCTTCGTGCAGGACAAGCTGCCCTACGACGCGTTCAAGGACTTCGCGGCGGTCGCCGCTTTCGCGCAGGCCGCGCTCATCATCACGGTGCCCGCCGACTCGCCGCTCAGGAGCGTGCGCGACATCGTTGCAGAGGCGAAGAAGCGGCCGGGCGCGCTCACTTACTCCACGTCCGGCGTCGGCACCACCGTCCACATGGCGGGCGCGCTCTTCAACTCGATGGCCGGCACCGACATCAAGGCCGTGCATTACAAGGTCGCGCCGCAGGCGATCCTCGATGCGTCCACCGGCCAGGTGAGCATGGCCATGAGCGGCATCGGCGGCACTGTCGGGCTCATCAAGGCGGGCAAGCTGCGGCCCATCGCGGTCACGAGCATTCGCCGCTCGGAGCTGATGCCCGACGTGCCGACGGTGGCAGAGAGCGGCCTGCCGAACTTCGAGGTGGTGACGCCGATGTTCGCGCTTGCGCGCGCGGGCACGCCCAAGCCCATCCTCGACGCGCTGTCGAGGTCCATCGTGACGGCCGCCGGCACGCCGGAGTTCAAGGCGCTGTGTACGGCGCAGATCCTGGAAGTGGCTCCCGTCGAGGAGGCCGCGCTCGCCGCCTCCATGCCGCGCGAATTCACCAAGTGGAAGATGCTCGCCGAGCTCGCCCAGAAGCAGGGATGACAAGCCCCATGACGCAAGACTATCAATTCATCCTCACCGAACGTATCGGCAAGCACATCGGCCTGCTGATCCTCAACCGCCCCGAGGCGCGCAATGCCGCGAGCGCCGCGATGGCGGCGGAGGTCAACGACTACCTCCACAAGTTCGAGGCCGACCCCGAATTGCGCGTGGGCATCATCACCGGCAACGGCCCGGTGTTCTGCGCCGGCGCGGACCTGAAGGAAGTCTCGGCCGGCCGCGACATCCGCATCCCGCGCAAGGGCGGCTTCATGGGCTTCACGATGTTCCGGCGCACCAAGCCCTTCATCGCGGCGCTGCAGGGGCCGGCCTACGGCGGCGGCGCGGAACTCACGCTCGGCTGCGACCTCGTCGTGCTGGCCGAGAACGCGAGCCTCGCGCTCACCGAGGTGCGGCGCGGGCTCGTTCCGCTCGGCGGCGGCGCGGTCTACGCGCCGCGCCGCCTGCCGGGCCCCATCGCGAACGAGATGCTGCTGACGGGCATGCCCCTGTCGGCGCAGAAGGCCTATCAGCATGGCCTCGCCAACAGCGTCGTGCCGGCGGACAAGGTGCGCGAGGAAGCCATCCGCTATGCGGAGCAGATCGCCGAAGCCTCGCCGCTCAGCGTGCGCCTGACCCTGAGCGTGTCGCGCGCCACCTACGACGCCACCATCGACGAGGCCTGGCGCATCAACAACGAAGCGATGCACGCGCTCTACGAGTCGCCCGACTTCAAGGAAGGCCCGCGGGCCTTCGTCGAGAAGCGCAAGCCGGTGTGGAGCACCTGATGCGCGATGCCGTCGCGGTCACCGGCATCGGCGAGACCGTCTACCAGAAGAAGTCGCTCGGCAAGACGGCGCTGCAACTGCAGCTCGAAGCCTCGCTGGCCGCGATCTCGGACGCGGGCCTGAAGCCCACCGACATCGACGGCCTCATCACCTACGCGGGCGCGAACTCGCCGGTCATCCCCGAGGACTTCATCGTCAACTTCGGGCTCGACCTGCGCTTCTCGGGCCACACGCCGCTCGGCGGCGCGAGCCCCGTCGCCGCGATCCAGAGCGCGGCGGCGATGATCTTTGCCGGCGTCTGCCGGCACGTGCTGATCCCGGTGGGGCGGTCCAACTACACGGGCGCGCGCGCGTCGGACCGCATCAAGGGGTCTTCGCAACTGCGCCTCATCACCGAGTTCGAACGGCCCGCGGGCGCGTTCGCCCCCGCGCAGTACTACGCGCAGTTCGCGCGCCGGCACATGGAGCTCTACGGCACCACGAGCCGGCAGCTCGCCGAGATCGCGGTCACCACGCGCAGGCACGCCGCGCTCAACGGCAACGCGGCGATGACGGCGCCGATGACGATCGAGGACCACCAGGCCTCGCGCATGATCACCGACCCCTTCCGCCTCTTCGACTGCTCGCTCGAGACCGATGGCGGCGCGGCCATCGTCGTCAGCGCGACGGAGCGCGCGCGCGACATGCGGCAAAAGCCGGTGATCGTGATGGGCGTCGCCGAGGGGCACCCCGATTCGCCGAGCACGATCACGCAGCGCGAGAACCTCACGGAGTTCGGCACCGCGCGCGCGGCGCCGCATGCGTTCGCGATGGCCGGCGTGACGCCGAAAGACATCGACGTCGCGGAAATCTACGACTGCTTCACCTTCGTCGTGCTCAACCAGCTCGAGAACCTCGGTTTCTGCCGCAAGGGCGAGGGCGGCGCGTTCGTCGAGAACGGCAACATCGGCCTGGGCGGCACGCTGCCGGTCAACACGCACGGCGGCTTGCTGAGCCAGGGCCACGTGCTGGGCATGAACCACGTGGTGG
Source organism: Ramlibacter sp. (assembly GCF_050250995.1). Lineage (GTDB taxonomy): Bacteria > Pseudomonadota > Gammaproteobacteria > Burkholderiales > Burkholderiaceae_C > Ramlibacter. Next base: position 252,330 of record NZ_JBFWNP010000001.1, on the reverse strand, counting down.
AGCTCGTGAAGCAGCTGCGCGGCGAAGCCGGCAAGGCGCAGGTGAAGGATGCCGAGATCGGGCTCGTGTCCGGCTTCGGCAACATGTGCGAAGGCTCGGTCGCGATCATGCGGCGCGCGTGAGGGCAGGGCGATGAGCGATCGACCCGACATCCGCCGCCTTCGCGACAAGATCGGGCTGGAGCGCACGTTCGACGACGTGCTCACGCTGCGCACGGCGCAAGCCTTCCTCGCGACCTTCGACGGCGACGCGAACGCCCTGCGCGACGGCGACCCCGCGCCGGCCGGCGTGCATGCCTGCCTGCACACGGCGCTGCAGGTGCCCACGCGCGAACTGCAGGCCGACGGCAGCGACGACGACGGCGGCGAATTCGTGTCGCCGCCGGAGCTGCCGCGCCGCATGCGTGCGGGCGGCGGGCTGCGCTTCCATCGGCCGCTTCGCATCGGCGCGCCGGTGCAGCGGCGCGACCGCATCACCGGGGTCGAGCTGAAGCAGGGTCGCAGCGGCTGGCTGTGCTTCGTCACGACGCAGCGCGACTACCACTGCGAAGGCGCACTCGCGATGAGCGAGCGCATCGATGCCGTGTATCGCGGCCCGGCCGATCCGACCGAAAAGCCCGCGGCGGCCAGGCCGTCGGGCGTCGCGGCGTCCGCCGCGGCGACGAGCATTCCGCTCGTCCTCACGCCCGCACACCTGCTGCGCTACTCGGCGATCACCTTCAACGCGCACCGCATCCACTTCGACGAGCGCTACGCCATCGAGGCCGAAGGCTACCCCGGCCTCGTCGTCCACGGTCCGCTGCAGGCGACGCTGCTGCTGCGGCGCGCGATCGCGCTGGCCGATGGCGAGACGCTGTACTCGCTCGAGTACCGCTCGACGAAGCCGCTCATCCTGGGCGATGCCGCGCGCATCGCCAGCCTGCGCGAAGGCAAGCGCATCGAACTCGCCATCGTCGGTGCCGACGGCCTGCCGACCATGAGCGCGACCGCGCAACTGCGCGGCGCAAGCGCGTGAGCACCGCACGTGAAGACATCGAAGGAGCACCGACCATGAACGACCGCTTGCCCGTCATCGTGGGCGTCGGCGAAAGCATCGACCGCCTCGAATCGCTGGAGAATTCCAAGGGGCCGCTCGACCTCATCGCCGAGGCGGTGGCGAATGCCGAGCGCGATGCCGGCGTGCCGCTCGCCGAGATCACCGACCAGATCGACGTCGTGAAGCACACCTCGGTGAGCTACGACGACCTGGCCGCGCTCGTGAAGCTGCGCCTGCGCGCCGGCAAGGCAACGTCCACGCTCAGCGACGGCAGCGGCAACGGCCCGCTGCGCGAGATGCACAACGCCGCGCTGCGCATCCAGCGCGGCGAGATCCAGGTCGCGCTGCTCACGGGCTCGGAGGCGCAGCGCTCCGTCGACCATGCGCGCAAGCAGGGCATCCGCCTGCCGTGGATGGGCAAGCAGGAGGCGGGCCCTGTGTTTCGCGCGCAGAGCTACGCGAATCCGCTCGCGGTGAAGTACGGGCTGGAGATTCCGTTCCAGATCTATCCGCTGTACGAGAACGCGACGGCCCCCCTGTGGGGCCAGACGCCGCAGCAGGCCCGCGACGAATCGGCGCGCATCTGGGCGAACATGTCGGAGGTGGCGGCGCGCAATGCTTGCGCGTCGGCACGCAAGCCGCTGACGCCTCGGGAGGTTGCCGAACAGACCGCGAACAACCGTCCGCTCGCCTGGCCGTACCTGAAATTCATGGTGGCGCAGCCTTCGGTCAACGTCGGCGCCGCGATCTTCCTCACGAGCGTCGGCCATGCGCGCAAGCTGGGCATCGCCGAGGACCGCATGGTCTTCCTGCACGGCGGCGCAGCGGCGCGCGAGCCGGACGACTACCTCGTGCGCGACAGCTATGGCGTGAACGCATCGCAGACCACCGTGCTGCAGACGGTGCTCGCGCAGATGGGCTGGGACCGCTCCAGGTTCGAACTTGTCGACCTCTACAGCTGCTTCCCCGTCGTGCCGAAGATGGCGCGCCGCCTGCTGGGCATTGCCGAGGACGGCGGGCTCACCATTGCGGGCGGGCTCTCGTTCTTCGGCGCGCCCGTCCACAACTACATGTCGCATGCGGCGGCGGCGACCGTCCGCCAGTTGCGCGCCGCGCGCGATGGCCATGCGCTGCTCTACGGCCAGGGCGGCAATGTCACGAAGCACCACGCGCTGGTGCTGTCGGGCCGCGCGCCCGAATCCCTGCTGCCGGAATCGTTCAGCGTGCAGGCGAAGGCCGATGCGGCGCGGGGCCCCGTTCCGCCGCTGACCGACGCCTATACCGGCCCGGCCACGCTCGAGACCTTCACCGTCATGCACGACCGCCATGGCGAACCGACGAACGGCGTCGTGCTCGTCATCACGCCCGCGGGCGAACGTGCGCTCGCGAACGTTCCGGCAAGCGACACGCGCACCATCGCGCACCTCAAGAGCCTCGCGCGCTCGCCCATCGGCGACACCGTGCAGCTTCGCCCGGGTAGTGCGGGTCTGACCGAATGCACAGTGCCCTGAGCACGACCAGAATTCACGAAGGAGACACAGCCATGAAAATCGCGTTCGCAATGCAATGGGTTCGCCGGGTCGCACCGGCCTTGTCGGTGGCGCTGGTCTTCGCGGCCGGTACGGGCAATGCGCTGGCGCAGGCCGCATCGTTCCCGTCGAAGCCGCTGCGCTTCATCGTGCCCGTGGGCCCCGGCAGCAACAGCGACGTGCTCGCGCGCTGGATGGCGGACCGCACCGCCAAGGCGCTGGGCACCACCGCAATTGTGGAGAACAAGCCGGGCGGCGAAATGCTGATCGGCATGGCGGCCTTTCTGCAGTCCCCGCCGGACGGCCACACGATCACGCTGCTGAGCCCCACGGCGATGATCATCAATCCGATCACGATGAAGGACATGCCGTACGACGTCGACAAGGACGTGCGGCCCGTCTCCGGCTCCATGCGCAGCATCGCGGCCATCGTCGTCGGCCCGAACTCCAAATACACGAAGCTGGCCGACCTGATCGCCGACGCGAAAGCGCGTCCCGGCGCCGTGAGCATGGCCTGGTATGCGCAGTCGTTCCGCCTGGGCCTGCTGGAGATCGAGCGCGATGCGAAGGTCAAGTTCAACCCCATCGCGTACAAGGCGCCGAACCAGGTGACGACCGACATCATCGGCGGCAGCCTCGACGGCACGCTGATGGACTTCGGCGCCGCCATGCAGCTCGCCAAGGGCGGCAAGGTGCGCATCCTCGCGCAGACCGGCGACGCGCGCCACCCGGGTCTGCCCGACGCGCCGACCGCCACCGAAGCGGGCGTGCCCTACAAGCTGTTCCAGTTCTCCGGCTTCGGCGTGAGCTCGAAGACGCCCGACGACATCGCGCGCAAGATCGAGGCGACGATGCTCGGCGTCGTGAACTCGGCGGAGTACAGGAAGTTCATCGAGGACTCGGGCGCCGAGCCGATCGCGCTGACCGGCGCGCAGATGGCGAAGACGCTGGCCGACGAGCGCGCGAAGTACCGGGAAATCCTCAAGGGCGTCGGAAGCTGAGCGCGCGGTCGCGCCACCCTTGCCACCCATGCTCCGTTTCATCGCGAAGCGCGCGGCGTATGCGCTGATCTCGCTCGCCATCCTGAGCTTCACGATCTTCCTGCTCATGCGCGTGTCGGGCGACCCGGCCGCGCTGCTCGCCGCGCCCAACGCGACGAACGAGGAGATCGCCGAGGTCCGCACGCGCCTCGGCCTCGACCAGCCGCTCGTCGTGCAGTACCTCACCTACGTCGGCAACCTCGCGCGCGGCGATTTCGGCCAGTCGTTCCAGTACGGCGCGCCGGTGCTCGAGCTGTACCTGTCGCGCCTGCCCAGTTCGCTCTACCTCGCCGCGGTCGCGCTCGCGTTCTCGCTGCTGGTGGGCGTGCCCGTCGGCGTCTTGTCGGCGGTCAAGTCGGGCGGCCTGTGGGACCGCTTCGCGCGCATCTTCGCGATGCTCGGGCTCGCGCTTCCGTCCTTCTGGCTCGGCCTCATCTTCATCCTCGTGTTCTCGGTCTACCTGCGCTGGCTGCCGTCGTCGGGCTCGGGCTCGCCGCTGCACATCATCCTGCCGGCCGTCACGCTCGGCTGGTATTTCACGGCCGCGCACATGCGGCTCACGCGCTCGTCGATGCTCGACGTGATGGGCTCGGAATACATCAAGCTCGCGCGCCTCAAAGGCTTGCCGGAGTGGCTCGTCATCGGCAAGCACGCGCTGCGCAACGCGCTGATCCCGCTGGTGACGCTCGCGGGCATCAACCTCGTGCAGATGGTGAACGCGTCGGTGGTGGTCGAGGCGATCTTCGCCTGGCCCGGCATCGGGCGGCTGCTGTTCGAGGGCATTTCGCAGCGCGACTTTCCCGTGGTGCAGGGCGTCGTGGTGCTCGGCGGCGTGATGATCGTGACGGTCAACCTGCTGGTCGACATTCTTTATGCGGTGATCGATCCGCGCATCAAGCTGGAGGCGCAGGCGGTATGAGCCGCCGGCCCGCCCCAGGGATCACGGCCCCCGAGCGATTCGCGCGGAGGGTCATCCATTGAGCACGGCCTCGGTGACCGCGGCCGTCGAGCCGCAAGCGCCCGCGCGCAGGCGATCCGCGCACCCGGTGCCGGTGTTCCCCATCGCCATCCTGGGCATCTTCGCGCTGGCCGCGATCTTCGCGCAGTTCTTTCCCATCGATCCGCAGGCGGCGGACCTTGCGGCGCGCTACCGGCCGCCCGCGTGGCTCGAAGGCGGCACGCTGGAGCATCTGCTCGGCACCGACCACATGGGCCGCGACGTGCTCGCGCGGCTGGTCTACGGCGGGCGCATCTCGCTGACCGTGGGCCTCGCGGCGGTCGCGGTCGCGGGTGTGCTCGGCACGCTCATCGGCATCGTCGCGGGTTACCTCGGCGGCATCTTCGACCAGGTGATCATGCGCATCATCGACGCGTGGATGGCGCTGCCCTCCATCACCATCGCCATCTTTCTCGCGGCCATCGTCGGGCCGAGCTACGTCAACATCATCCTGATCCTCGCGGGCGTCTACTGGACGCGCTATGCGCGCGTCGTGCGCGGCGAGGTGCTGTCGCTGCGCGAACGCGACTTCGTGAAGCTCGCCGTCGTCGCGGGATGCAGCCCGCCATCGATCATGCTGCGGCACATCCTGCCGAACGTGGCCAACACCGCGGTGGTGATCGCCACGCTGATGCTGGGTGTCGTCGTCGTCGCGGAGGCTTCGCTCTCGTTCCTCGGCGTCGGCGTGCCGCCGCCGGAGCCGGCGTGGGGTCAGATGCTCTCCGACGGCAAGCGCGGCCTGACCTCGGGTTACTGGTGGGTCACCGTGTTCCCCGGCCTGTGCATCGTGCTGCTCGTGCTCTCGGCCAACCTGATCGGCGACTGGTTCCGCGTGCGATTCGATCCGCAGCTGCGGCAGTTATGAGCGTCGCCGGTCCACTGCTGCAAGTCCGCAACCTGAGCATGCGCTACGTCACCGCCGGTGGCGCGCGCATCGCGAAGGCGGTCACGGGCGTGTCGTTCGAGCTCGGCGCGGGCGAGACGCTCGGCATCGTCGGCGAGTCCGGCTCGGGCAAGTCGACGCTCGTGCTCAGCTTGCTGCAACTGCTCGCGCCCGGCGCGCAGGTGACCGAAGGCGAGGTGATCTTCGAGGGGCGCGACCTGCGCAAGCTGAGCGCCGAGGAAATGACGCACGTGCGCGGCAAGCGCATGGCGATGATCCTGCAGGACCCCATGGCGTCGCTCAATCCGCTATTCACGGTCGGCGAGCAGGTGGCGGAGCCTTTGCGCCTGCACGAGTCGATGACGCGCGCGGCGGCGAAGGCGCGCGCGGTCGAACTGCTGTCGGACGTGCGCATTCCCGCGGCCAGCGAGCGCGCGAAGCAGTATCCGCACGAGATGTCGGGCGGCATGCGCCAGCGCATCGTCGGCGCCATCGGCATTTCGTGCGAGCCCTCGCTGCTCATCGCCGACGAGCCGACGACCAGCCTCGACCTCACGATCCAGGCGCAATACCTCGACCTGCTGCGCTCGATCCAGCGCGAGCGCGGCCTCGCGATGATCCTCATCACGCACAACCTCGGCATCGTCGCGCGCATGTGCGACACGGTCGCGATCATGTACGGCGGCCGCATCGTCGAGCGCGGCCCCGTGCGCGACATCTTCGACCGGCCCGCGCATCCGTACACGCAGGCGCTGCTGGAGTCGATGCCGCGACGCACGGCGCGGCACGCGCGACTGAAGACCATCGAGGGGCAGCCGCCCGACCCCGCCGCGCTGCCTGCGGGTTGCAGCTTTCATCCGCGGTGTCCGCAGGCAATGCCGGTGTGCACGACGGAATTTCCGCCGGAGGTGCGAATGGGCGACCGGCACGTGGCGAAGTGCTGGTTGCGAGTGGCGAATCGCGAGGCCGCGGAGTCGCCCGCATGACCGCGCCCATCGTCCAGGTCGAACACGTCGCGAAGCGCTTCAAGGCGCCGGCGGCTTCGGTGCGCGGCGGGTCGCGGACCGTGCACGCGGTGGACGGGCTTTCGTTCGAAATCTTTCCCGGCCGCACGCTCGGCGTCGTCGGGGAGTCGGGCTGCGGCAAGAGCACGACGGCGAAGCTGCTGCTCAAGCTCGAGGAGCCGACCGAAGGCGCGATCCGCTATCGCGGCGAGGACCTGCGCAGCCTGTCGAAGGAAGCGCTGCGCGCCTATCGCCGCGGCGTGCAGGCGGTGTTCCAGGACCCGTTCGCGTCGCTCGATCCGCGCATGCGCGTGCGCTCCATCGTGAGCGAGCCGATCACCGCACACGAGAAGCTGTCGTCGGCGGAGGTCACCGAACGCGTCGCGCAACTGCTGGAGATGGTGGGTCTGCCCGCGCGTTCGCAGTCGATGTTTCCGCATGAGTTTTCGGGCGGGCAGCGCCAGCGCATCGCGATCGCGCGCGCGCTTGCGCTCAAGCCCGGCCTCATCGTGCTCGACGAGCCCGTGTCGGCGCTCGACGTGTCGATCCGCGCGCAGATCCTGAACCTGCTGGCCGACCTGCAGTCGCAGCTCGGCGTGTCGTATCTCTTCATCACCCACGACCTCGACGCGGTCGCGCACATGAGCCACGAGATTCTCGTGATGTACCTGGGGCGCATCGTGGAGAAGGGCGATGCCGGCGACATCGCGGACAACCCGCTGCACCCATACACGCGCAGCCTGTTCGCCGCCGCGCTGCCGCGGCATCCGGACGAGCCGCAGCAGGACACGCCGATCCTCGGCGAGATTCCAAGCCCGCTGTCGCCGCCTTCCGGCTGCCACTTCCATCCGCGTTGTCCGCAAGCGATGGAGGTGTGCAAGTCGACGTATCCGGCGCAGCGTGTGGTGCAGGGGCGCTCGGTGGCGTGCCATCTTTACCCGGAAACTTCGTCCTGACTCCGCCGCACCCCCTACCTTCGTAGGGGTCCAGCGCGCGCGATGTTGAGTAGCATCGCCGCCCGCATGAGCGCGCACGTCCTTCATCCCCAGGCGCTGGCCCACGACCGCTGGTTCTCCAGCCTGCCCGCCGCCTTTGCCGACAGCCTGCTGTCGGCCGGCGTGTCGCGCCGCTTCGAAGCGGGCGAACGCATCTGCCTGCGCGGCCAACGCCACGCCGGCCTGTACTGCGTGCTCGGTGGCGTGGTCCACGTGCTCAACCAGCTGCAGCCCGATCGCGACACGTTCCTGGGTGCATTCGAGGGACCGGTGTGGCTCGGCGAGCTCGAGCTCTTCGATGGCGGATCGGTCACGCACGAAGCGCAGGCGCACACGCGCTGCACGGCGCTGCTGTTCTCGCGCGATCGCGTGCTGCGCCTGCTCGACGCGAATCCGCAAGGGTGGGCGCACCTCGGCCGCCTGCAGGCGATGAAGCTGCGGCTCGCGTATTTCCTGCTCGACGAGTTCTCCGGCCGCGCGATCGACACGCGCCTGGCGCGTCGACTGCTTGGCATGGCTTGCGGCTACGGCATGCGAGTCGGATTCTCGCAGCTCGTCCCGGTGGGCCAGGAGATGCTGGCGCGCAGCATCGGGCTGGCGCGCGCGAGCGTCTCGCCGGTGCTGCGCGACTGGCAGCGCCGCGGCATTGTGCGCTTGCACTACCTGAGCATCGAGCTGGTCGACGTGCGCGAGCTGATGCGGATTGCGCGGCACGCCGAGTGGTCCGACCACGAGCGTGAAGTCTTCGATTTGCCGGGCGGTGGGTCGCTGGCCGACGAAGCGATTCCTTCCGGTTGGAATTGATCAATCCTGATCAATCTCGATGCGCGAGGCGCGACATACTCGCGGCTCGTTTCAACTTAAGGACTCCCATGCGAACCTTCTTCCTTTGCGCCGCCGCCGCCCTGATGGCCTTCGGCGCCACCGCGCACGCGCAGACCGCCACGACCACGGACAAGGCGAAGCCGGTCGCCCAGACGCGCACCGGCGGCGAAGCCGACGAGAACCGCCCCGTGGCGGGCGAGAAGCTGACGCCCGAGCAGCGCGCCAAGGCGCGTGAAGAGCGCAAGAAGCAGACCGCCGCGGCGAACAAGGCGGGCCAGTTGAGTGGCGGCGAGGCGAAGGATAGCGACAACCGCCCGGTTGCCGCCGCCAAGGTGTCGAAGGAAGAAAGCGCCAAGGCGCGCGAAGAGCGCAAGAAGCAGACCGCGATGGAGAACAAGTCGGGCCAGATCCCGAAGGCGACGCCGTAAGTCGCTTCGCCTGCGTCGAGAAATGAAAGCCCGGCCGCTCGCGCGGCCGGGCTTTTGTCTTTTGTGGGTCGGCTACAGGATGTCTTCGTGAATGAACAGCGACTGGATCATCACCTTGAACCGCTGATACCAGTTGCCGTCGGGGTCGGTGTCGCGCTTGCGTTCCTCGCTCCCGTCGCGTGAGACCCATTCGAGCTTGCCGCCCTCGGCACTGCGCCGCACTTCGTAGACGCCGGGGAAACGATCGAGTTGCATCAGCGGCAGGATGCGAGCGGCGAGATCCGGCGATTTCATGACGACGCCGATCTCGGTGTTCGCGAACGCGGATCGCGCATCGAGGTTCATCGACCCCGCCATGACCGTGTGACGATCGACGAGCGCGAGCTTCGCATGCAGTTGTCCCTTCGACTCGCCGAGCACGTCGGCGAAGCGCGCCTCGCGCTTGAGGCCGTCGTCGGTCAGCTCGAAGATGCGCACGCCCAGCGACAGCAGCTCGTCGCGGTAACGCCGGTAAGCCAGGTTGACGATGGGTTCGTCGCTCGTGCTCATCGAGTTGGTGACGATGTGGATGTCGATGCCCCGCTCGCGCAGCTGCCGGATCGACGCCATGCCCCGGCTGCCCGGAATGAAGTACGGGTTGAACACCAGCACTTCCTTCTGCGCGGTGCGAAGCGCCTGCACGAACTTGACCGTGACCGACTCGCGCTGCTTCTGCTTCGCTGCTGACCCGCGCGCCTTCTGCGGGCTGTCGGCCCACGCGGAGGCGTCGGCAACGTGCATCGACAGAGGTGCCGTGCCCGCGAGCACGGCCGTCAGCGTGGGCTGGCCGAGCATGTCGCGCGCCGCGGGCTTCGTTTCCGCGGGCGGCGTGGCCGGTGTCGTGGCACGGACGAAAGCCTGGCGAAGCTCCGCGGGCGCTGAGTCCGGACGCACGACCGCATCCACCGGGTACGCCTCCTCGCTGTTCCAGTACTCGTCGAAGAGGCGTCCAAGCTGCGAAGTCACTTCGCCCGCGACGACGAAATCGATGTCGATGAAGTTGCCCTCGCGCGAGCGGAAGAAGTATTCGTCGGCCAGGTTGCGCCCGCCGATCACCGCCATGGCGCCGTCGGCGATGAACGCCTTGTTGTGCATGCGGTGGTTGAGCCGGCTGAAGTCGAAGAGCAGCCCGAGGTAGCGCGCGCCCTGGCTGTCCCGGCCCGAGGGGAAAGGGTTGAACAAGCGCACCTGCGCGTTGGGCGTCGCGTGCAGGCCGGCCAGCAGAGGGTCCAGCCCCGGCGTGTGCATGTCGTCGACGAGCAGCCGCACGCGCACGCCGCGCTCCGCGGCGAGCCGCAGCTCGCGCAGGATCGTGTGGCCGACCTCGTCGTTGCCCAGCAGGTAGTACTGCAGGTCGAGCGTGCTCACCGCGTTGCGGATGAGGGCGACGCGCGCATCGAGCGCGAAGCCCGCGCCCGGCATCGGCCACACCCCGGTCTTTCCGTGCGGCAAAGCGGCAGAGTTCGCGAGGCGCACGATCGGCGACGTGTGCACGGGCGGGCGCGCGAAGGACTCGGTGCGCACGACCTCCGTCGGCAGCGATGCGCAGCCGGCGAGCGTCAGGGCGATGACGGCGAGCGCGGCGACGCGTCCGGCGAGGCGCGTGGCAAGGCGCGTGGCGAAGGGCGCGGCAAAGGCCGCTGCGAAGGGTGCGCGGGGTGCGGTCCGTGACATGGCAGCCGTCCGGAAGTGGAGAAGCGGCGGATGATCCCACCGCCGCTGGCCGCGGATTGGTCAGAACTGGTCAATGCATCGCCGCGCCCTCGTCGCCCAGGCCCCGGCCGTCGGAGGCGGGGCCGAGCCAGCCGTCGAGGAAGTTGTTGACCCGCAGGAACTCCATCTCGAAGGTATCGAGGTCGGCCGCCAGGGCGGCGGCGTCACCCCCGGTCGCGGAGGCCTGCAGATCCGCGCAGGCTTGCGCGAGATAGGTCGCGCCCAGCATGGCCGCAGCGCCCCTCAGACGGTGCACGGAGCCCACGAGCTTCTGTCGATCGCCGGTCGCGACCGCGCGGCGCAAGGCGGTCGCGTCTTCGTCGTTGTTGCGGCGGAAGTCCGCGACGATCTGCGCGCGCTTTTCGGGATCGCCGCAGCTGATTGCCGTGACCAGCGCGATGTCGATCAGCCCCGCGCTGCCGGCCGGGAGCGCTTCGAACGCCGTCTCGGGCGGCGCCCAGTCCGGATGCCGGCGCACGGACGGCAGCGGCACCCAGCGATCGAGCGCTTCGCACAGGGTCTCCAGCGTCACCGGCTTGATGACGGCGGCGTCCATGCCCGCCGCGAGGCAGGCCGCGGCGGACGATGCCTGCGCGTTGGCCGTGCAGCCGACGATCGGGATGCGCACGCCCTCCGCTTCTCGTTCGCGAATGGTCCGCGTGAGTTCGAAGCCGTCCATTTCGGGCATGTTGCAGTCGGTGATGATCGCGGCAAAGCGCCCGCTCTCCCACGCCCGCAACGCCTGCGGGCCGTCGGCGACGGCTTGCGCCGCATAGCCCAGCGTGCTCAGCTGGCGCAGCAGCACGACGCGGTTGATGGGATGGTCGTCGACCACGAGCAGCAGGCTGCCCTGGGCCTGCGCGTCCTCGATGGAGGGCGCGGGCGGCCGGCTGGCCGCCAGTACGTGCAGGCGCAGCCGCTGGGCCTCGCTGAACGATTCGCACCCCCAGTCCTCGTCGCAGCGGCGGAATGCGACGGCCAGCGTGAGCGTCGTGCCCACCCCGACTTCACTGTCCAGGGACACGGTGCCGCCCATGAGCTCGGCAAGGCTTCGCGCGATGAAAAGCCCCAGCCCGGAGCCGCCATACCGGCCTGCGATCTTCGAATCCGCCTGCGAGAACGGCAGGAACAGGCGTCCCATGCGCTGCGGCGACACGCCGATGCCCGTGTCCTTCACCCGGAACTCCAGATGCTCCAGTCCCGCGTCGCGCTGCACCAGCCGCACGTCGATGTCCACGCGCCCGCGCTCGGTGAATTTCACCGCGTTGCCCGCGAAATTGTTGAGGATCTGGCTCAGGCGCAATGCGTCGCACTGCGACAGCCGGCTGATCGAGGGATCGACCGAACAGGCCAGCTCGACGCCCTTGCTTGCCGCGACCGGGGCATGCAGGCGCGAGATCGTATTCATCAGCTCGGCGATGGAGCACGGCGCCAGGTTGAGCTCCAGCGAACCCGCTTCGATGCGCGAGAAGTCCAGGATGCCGTCGATGATCTGCTTGAGCGCCTCGCCCGACTTGCGCGCAACATCCAGGGTCGAGCGCTGCTCTTCGTTGAGCGGCGACAGGTCCAGCAGTTCGAGCAGTCCGAGCATGCCGCTCATCGGCGTGCGGATCTCGTGGCTCATCGCGGCCAGGAACGCCGACTTCGCGGCGTTCGCCTGTTCCGCCTCGGCGCGCGCCAGGGCGAGCTGGGCCGTGCGCTCGCGCACGCGTTCCTCGAGGCCTTCGTTGAGCTCGCGCAGCGTCTGCTCGGCCCGCTTTCGCTCGGTGGTGTCCCGCGCGGCGCCCACCATGATCTCCACGCTTCCGTCGGGCGCCAGGGCTGGGCAGAAGATGTATTCGAAGTAGCGCTCGCGGCCGTCGACGTCGGTGATCGGCATCTCGTCGCGCACCGGCACGCCGGTCGCGAACACCTGCCGGATCTGCCGGTTCAGCTTGGCGCCGGCCTCCTGCGGATAGCGCAGGTCCGTCACGTTCTTGCCGCGCGCCTGCTCGAGCGTGCAGTCCCAGATGCCGAGGGCCCCGGGGTTGGCGTAGAGCAGGTTGCCTTGCGCGTCGGTGGCGTAAGTCAGGTCCGTGATGGACGCGAGCATGGTGTTGAGCATGCGCTCGCGGCGTTCGGTTTCCAGCGACATGCGGGCAAGTTGCCGCGCCGCCCGGTAGCGCTCGGTGATGTCGACGTGCATCACCAGCACCCTTCGCCCTTCCCGCGTGCCGAACGCGATGCCGCGCTGAAGGAACCACCGCTCCTCGTTGTCCGAGTGGCACGCGTACTCCAGCGTCGTGCTTTCGATGCGGCCCTCCAGCAAGTCGGCGATGGCCCGCGCCGTCGTCGCGTCCTCGCCTCGCGCGCCGGCGCAAGCCGCCAGGTAGTTCGCGCCGACGCAGTGCGCGGGCACTGCCAGGCCGTTCGCATCGCCGAACTCGCGCCAGGCCGCATTGACGTAGGTGATATGTCCGGTGGCGTCCAGCAGGGCGATCTCGGCGGGCATCGCATCCAGCAGCGCCTGCTGGACTTCGGCGGAAAGAGAAGGGGTGCTCATGGGGTCGGTGTTTTCCGTGAATCGCAGGGAGACCCGCCGCCGCCCGCCTGCGCCTGGCATGGAATCGGGGAACATCGTCGGCGCAGGAGTCGGGCAAGTCAGCCGCGGGTCGGCATGCATGCAGAGCGTACGGAGGGCGCGGGAGGCCGTCTGCAAGGAACTCTGCCTGGCGGCTGCGGGGAGTTCTGTACAGCCGAGCTGGCGGCCCGGGGTTCCCGGGCGCAGCCGACCCCGTCCGCGCGGCCGCCCGGAACCCGGCCGCTCATTCGAGCGGAATGACGCCCTGCCGGATGGCGAACTTCACCAGCGAGGGGACGTCCGCCAGCCCGAGCTTTCCCATGAGCCGGCTGCGATAGCTGTCCACGGTTTTCGGCGAAAGAAACAGCAGGGCGCCGATTTCGGCGCTGCTGTGCCCCTCGGCCACCAGCTGCAGGATCTCGCGCTCGCGCCGCGACAGCGACTGCAGCGGATTCTCGCCGGGCTTGCGCGTGCCGAGGTGCTCCGCGACGACTTCCGCAATGCCCGGACCCAGGTACCTTCGCCCCGCGCTCACGGCACGCACCGCTTCCACGATGTCGCGCGCCGCCGATTCCTTCTTCAGGTAGGCGCGGGCGCCGGCCTCGATCGCCTGGAAGACGTGTTCGGACGATGCGTGCATGCTGAGAATCAGCACGCCGCATTCGGGCCACTCCTCGCGGACCTGCCGCGTGACTTCGATCCCGTTGAGACCCGGCATCGAAATGTCGAGGATGACGACCGTGGGACGCAGTTCGGCGATGAGTTTCAGGCTTTGCCTGCCGTCTCCGCACGTTCCGACGATCGAGAAATCGGGCTGCTGCGCGAGAACCTGGCTCAAGCCCTCGCGCATGATCGCGTGGTCGTCGACGATCACGATGGTGATTCTCATTCGGCGTCCCGAGCGGTGGGCAGGTTGCACGGGAGCCGGACGATCACCGCCGTGCCGCCGTCGGCATCGGGGGCGACCTCCAGCGTCGCGCCGACGGCCTCGGCGCGTTCGCGCATGGTGGTCAGGCCCAGCCCGGCCGATTGCCACGGCTGCTCCGGCGGCTGCAGCCCGTGCCCGTCGTCCACGATGACCAGGGTCACCTGGCCGGGCGCCTGCGACAGGCGCGCGCGCACGTGCGCCCCGCCCGAATGCTTCGCCGCATTGGTGAAGGCTTCCTGCGCGATCCGGTACAAGGCGATCTCGCAGTCCGCGCCCAGGCGCGGCATGGGTTCCTCGCCTTCGACGGTAAAGCGCATCAGTCCGCTGTTGTTCATGTCCGCCGCAAGCTGCCCCAGCGCGGCCAGCAGCCCCAGTTCGTCGAGCGCGGTGGGCCGCAGGTTGCCCAGCACGGACCGAACGGCGCCGGCGGTCTGCCGCACCAGGTCCTCGCAGAACTCGAGCCTGCGCGAAATCGCCGCCAGGGTGGCGGGGTCCGACTCCTGCCGAATCAGCTGCAGCGACAGGCCCAGGGTCGCGAGGTTGCCGCCCACCTGGTCGTGCAGCTCGCGGCCCAGCAGGCGCTTGTGGCTTTCTTCCACCAGCATGAGGCGCCGGGCCAGCCCGCGCAGGCGCTCGATGTCCTTGGCGCGCGCCGTCTCCGCGGCCAGCTGTCCCGTGATGTCGCGGGCGACGGTCGAGATGCCCGTGACCTTTCCGTGCTCGTCGCGGATGGGGGCGGTCGAGAGCGACACGTCGACGAGGGTGCCGTCCTTGCGGATCCTGCGCGAGACGTGGCCGAAGATACGCTCGCCCTGGATCACCCGGGGCGCGATCATGGGATGTTCGGCCGGAACCATGGCATCCAGCGGACGCCCGAGCACCTCGCGGGCGGCATAGCCCATCATCTTTTCCGCGCCCGCGTTCCAGTGCGTCACGCGGCCTTCCACGTCCAGCCCCACGATGGCGTCACTGCTCGCCTCGACGATCGCCGCAAGCCGCTCGGCGCGCAGGCGCCCTTCCAGGCGCCGCGTGGCGTCGCGCAGGACGATGCTGAACAGTCTGCCTGCGCCGCTGCCGACCTGCATGACCGAGGCGTCGATGGGGAACTCATCGCCGGAAGCGCGCAGGGCCGAAATTGCGCCGGGTTCGCCGAGCGGCCGGTTGGGCTCGCCGCTTCGGGCGAACGCCTCCAGATGCTCGCGATGCCACTCCCGCAGGCGCGGCGGAATCAGCAGGTCCACCGACTTGCCCAGCACGTCCCGCGCGGCGTAACCGAACATCGCTTCGGCGGCAGGATTGAAGAGAACGATGGTGCGGTCGGGCGCGAGGGTCACCACCCCATCCATCATCGCCGCCGCGCCGGCCACCATGCGGCGCACGTAAGCGGAAGTGAGATTGCGGTAAAGCCAGAAGAAGATGGCGAAGTCGAGCAGCGCGCTCGCGGCCGCGGCGGCGCCGGCCCACGCGGCCATCGACCCGGTGGCCCCGGCATCGTGCGAGCAGGCGCGGGTCCACAGCAGCCCCAGCAACGCCGCGTTCTTGACGACGATCAAGGCGGCGACCGCGCGAGCACGGTCCGGGGTCTGCCTGATCAGCCAGGTCAATGTGTGCAGGCGGCGCATGATGTACCCCGAAGCTGGACGGCAACCAGGAACCAGCCTGCACCTTAGCAGACCTGAAGGCGCAGCCCCACGGGATTTTCTCAGGCCGCCGACGTGGTCGGCGCGCGGCTTACTTCCCCTTCAGCCGGATATCTTCATACGGCCCCGCATACGCGAACCCGTCGATCAGGTCGAAGCCCGATTCCGCAACCCGCGGACCCACCGCATGCAGCGCGGTCGGGTGCACGATGGGCACGAACATCATGCGGTCGTTCACGATTTGCTGGACGTGGGCGAGCAGGCGTTCGCGCTTCACTTCGTCGACTTCCTTCGCCTGGATCGCCATCGCGTCGGTGATCTCCGGGTAGACGCCGAAGGTGCCGCGGCCCTGCGGCGTGACGAACTGCTCCAGCCAGGTGCCCGTGTTCTCGAACCCGCTCAGGATGCAGAACACTACGCCCTTCATCTTCTTCTCGGTCCACTGCGAGTAGTACGCGGCGCGCTCCAGCGAGCGCAGGCGCAGGCGGATGCCGACGGCCTGCAGGTTCGCCTGCACCACCTCCGCGATGGTCGCGTAGCCCGCATCCACGATGAGGTCGCCGCCGTCGAAGCCGTTCGGGTAGCCGGCCGCAGCCAGCATCTTCTTCGCTTTCGCGGGATCGTAGGCATCGGCGGGGAAAGCCTTCGCGTACTGCACGCCCGTCGGCACGATGGAGCCGGCCGGCCGCGCGTAGCCCAGGAACTCGCTGTCGATCAGGCCTTTGCGGTTGATCGCGTAGCTCACGGCCTGCCGCACTTCCTTTTTGGAGAAGGGCGACGCGGGGTCCCACTGCTGCGTGAACGCGAGCCAGTTGGTGAAGTACAGGCGCGGGCCCTTCAGCGTGATGCCGGGCGATTTGCGCAGGTCCTGCGCGATGGCGCCGCGCACGAGGTTGGCGACGTCGGCCTCGCCGTTCTTCACCATCGCGGCGCGCGTGAGCTCCTCGGGCACCGAGCGGAACACGTGGCGCTTCACGCTGGGCTTTTTGCGCCAGTAATTCTCGTTGGCTTCCACGATGAGCTCGAGGCCGGGCTTGAACGAGACGAACTTGTACGGACCCGCGCCGATGGGCGCGCGCTTGAAGCCGTCGTCGCCGACCTGCTCGATGTAGCGCTTGGGCAGCACCCAGGCCGCGCCGCTCGCGGTCATCGCGTAATAGATCATGAAGTCGGGCCACGACTCCTTGAGGCGGAAGCGCACGCGCAGCGGGTCCGGCGTTTCGACGGCGGCCACGCGCGACTTGAGCAGCGTCGCGGCCGAGCCCTTGTAGCGCTCGAACGAGAACTTGACGTCTTCCGACGTGACGGGGTCGCCGTTGTGGAACTTCACGTTCTCGCGCAGCACGAATTCATAGACGAGCCCGTCGGGCGAGCGCGACCACGACTTCGCGAGGCTCGGCGTCATGCTGTTGCCGGGCATGGGCTTGACCAGCGCGTCGTGGATCGCAAAATACACGTACCACGGCGGCTGCGAGCCCGCATGCTCCGACGGATTGAACCAGGCCGGCACGAGCGACAGGTGCGTCGCCCAGACCATCTGACCTTCCTGCGCGACGGCCTTGGACGCGGTGCCCAGCGCGCAGCCGAGCAGGGCCGCGAGGCACAGGAGCCGGCGTCCGGAATTCACGAGCGAGAGCGCTGCCATTCGATGTCTCCTCTTGGGGTCAGACATTCGATTCCGCATGCGGCGGACCGTCAACCGGAGTGTTCCCAAGGCGTTTCGCATTGCGAATCAATGCCGGGGTTCACGAAGCCGTGGGAAACTGAACAGAGAGGATGCGTGATCAGACCTCACGCATCCAGAAAATTTTCTCGATTGCGTGAGGGTGCCTCACCGCTTAGCCTTGGGTCATGCCTTATGACCCGATCCACGTGAATGGCCGCTCGTACGCGCGGCCGCAGGCCCCGACCATCGTCGTCTGCATCGATGGCTGCGAACAGGAATACATCAACCAGGCCGTCCAGGCGGGTGTCGCGCCCTTCCTGGCGCAGCTGTCCGCGCGGGGTTCGGTCCTTGCAGCCGACTGCGTCATGCCGTCGTTCACCAACCCCAACAACTTGTCGATCGTGACGGGCGTGCCGCCGAGCGTCCACGGCATCTGCGGCAACTACTTCTACGACGCGGAGGCCGGCCAGGAGGTACTGATGAATGATCCGCGGTACCTCCGCGCGCCCAGCATCCTTGCGAGTGCGGCAGAGGCGGGATGCTCTGTTGCGGTCGTCACCGCCAAGGACAAGTTGAGGGCTTTGCTCGGCCATGGCCTGCGGGGCATCTGCTTCTCCGCCGAAAAAGCAGACGACGCCAACGAAAAGGACAACGGCATCGGCGACGTTCTTGCACGCATCGGCCGTCCGCTGCCTTCGGTCTACAGTGCGGACCTGTCCGAATTCGTCTTCGCCGCGGGTGCGATGCTGCTCGAGACCGCTCGCCCGGACCTGATGTACCTCTCCACCACCGACTACGTGCAGCACAAGTTCGCGCCCGGCACCGCGGGCGCCAACGCGTTCTACGCCATGATGGACCGCTATCTCCTGCGCATGGACCAGGCCGGCGCCGTGATCGGCATCACGGCCGACCACGGGATGAACGCCAAGACCGATTCGGCCGGCCGGCCCAACATCCTGTTCCTGCAGGACGCGCTCGACGAGGTGCTCGGCGCCCGCAAGACCCGCGTGCTGCTACCCATCACCGATCCCTACGTCGTCCACCACGGTGCGCTGGGTTCGTATGCGACGGTCTATGTCGCGTCCCGCGACCACCTCGCGACGGCGATCCAGTTCCTCTCGCGACAGGATCACGTGGAGCGCGTGCTCACCCGCGCCGAGGCCGCCGCGGAGTTCGAACTGCCGCCTGATCGGATCGGCGACATCGTCGTGACGGCGAAACGGCTCTCGGTGCTCGGCACGTCGGCCAGCCGCCACGACCTGGCCGGCCTCGATGTCCCGCTGCGATCGCATGGCGGCGCATCGGAGCAAAGGGTTCCTTTGCTGTTCAATCGGCGTCTGACGTCGGTGCCGGCGCGGCGTCTGCGCAACTTCGACGTGTTCGATCTCGCGCTGAACCGGACGGGCGCGCCAGGCGGAGCCGGCGCATGACGGACCTCTGGAAGCTGACCGCGCGCGAGGCGAGCGCGCTGGTGAAGGCTCGAAAGGCAAGTCCCGCTGAACTGGTTCGCACAGCGCTGGCGCGCATCCGCGAGACGGACGCGGCGCTGAATGCGCTGCCCACGCTGTGCGCCGAACGTGCGCTCCAACGCGCCGCGAAGCCCGGGCTGGTGGAAACGCCGCTCGCCGGCCTGCCGATCGCGGTCAAGGACATGAACGACGTCGAAGGCGTCCGCACCACCTACGGCTCACCGCTGTTCGCGGACCACGTTCCCCCGGCATCGGACGCGATGGTCGAAACCCTGGAAGGCAACGGCGCGCTGGTGCTGGCGAAGTCCAACGTCCCGGAGTTCGGCCATGGCGCGAACACGTACAACGAGGTCTTCGGCAAGACGCGAAACCCGTGGGATACCTCGCTCACGTGCGGCGGATCTTCGGGCGGGTCCGCCGTTGCGGTCGCGACCGGACAGGTGTGGGCAGCCACGGGTTCGGATTTCGGTTGCAGCCTGCGCACGCCCGCCGCGTTCTGCTCGGTCGTCGGGCTGCGGCCGTCGCCCGGACGGATCGCCCGCAGTCGCACGCGCCTGCCCTATGACAACCTGTGGGTGCAGGGCCCGATGGCGCGCAACGTCGGCGACGTGGCAATGCTGCTCGACGCGATGTTGGGCGCCCATCCGCTCGACCCCATCTCGATGGAGAGCCCGGGCCATCGCTATCTCGATGCCGCGCTGTCGCCGCGCACGCCCCGCAGGATCGCGTTCTCCGCGGACCTGGGCGGGGCGGTGCAGGTGTCGCGGCAGGTTCGCACGCTATTCGCCGAAGCGATGAAGAAGATCGATGACGCAGGCATCGCCTGCGTCGAGGAAGCACCGGACTTCACGGGCGCGGCAGGTGCCTATCAGGCGCTGCGCGCGAACCAGTTCGTCGGCGACCTCGGGCCGATCATCGAAGCGCATTCGAACAAGGTCCGCCGCGAACTCGTCGAGAACTACGCACGGGGAAAGGAGTTGCCGGCGGAAGTTCTCGGCAAGGCTGAGAACGCTCGCGGCGAAATCTATGAACGCGTTGCCCGCTTCATGGAGGCATACGACCTCCTGATCTGTCCCGCAACGGCAGTGCTGCCATTCGACGTCGAACGCAGGCACGTGGAGAGCATCGACGGCGTCGCGTTCCAGCACTATTACGAGTGGTATGCCATCTGCTACGTCCTCACGCTTACGTCGCTGCCTGTGCTGTCGCTGCCTTGTGGCTATTCGTCCGAGGGACTTCCAGTGGGCATCCAGGTCGTCGGAAAGCCGCGCGGCGAGTACGAGCTCATTGCCTTCGCGGCACGGCTCGAAGAAGTGTTCGGCGTTTCGGCGCGGACGCCCTGCCAACCGAAGGTGACGCATCTCGGAACATGACCGCCCCGGTTCAGCTCGGAATCGGTACGGAAGCGCGCCTGCTCCTGAGCTATTCCGCGTGGGCCAACGGTCTGCTCTACGAAGCTCTCGCGCAACGCCCCGGATCCGAACTCGCGGAGCCGCGACCCGGGCGCCCGCAAGGTCTGCTCGGCGTGATGGGCCACGTCTTCGTGATCGGCGAAATCTGGAAGTCGCATCTCACCGCGCGACCGCACGGCTTTCGCTCGAAGCAACTCGAGTCCGCTGTGCCGCTTGAACAGCTCCGGCGTCTGCAAGCCGAGCTCGACGCCTGGTACGTCGAGTTCGCGGCCGGCCGCGACGAAGCGGCGCTCGGCCGTGAGATCGAGTTCAAGTCCATCGACGGCTCGTCCGGCGCGCTCCGTGCCCGCGACATGCTTTTACATGTCGCGAACCACGCCACATACCACCGGGGCGCCGTGGCCGCGATGCTGTATGACGGTGGGGTGCGGCCGCCTACGATGGACCTGCCTGTTTTCCTCCACGCGGAGCGTGCGCGGACTGAGCTGCTGCCTCCGCGCTCAGCCACTCCGTGAAGTCCCGCAGGTAGACCGGCTTGTCCGCGTCGCGCGGGAGGACCATGTAGTAGTGCGTGCCTTCGACGAGAACGTCCGGAAACGGCGTGACGAGCCGACCCAGTCGAACGTCGAGGTCTAACGTCGGCAGCGGGCCGATCCCTACGCCCATGCCGTCCGCGATCGCCTGCAGCGTGACGAAGAAGTGATCGAACCGCAGCGTCTGCTGCGCGCGCAGGTCGCCCGCGCCTGCGGCGGCGAGCCATGTCTCCCACTCGGCGGGTCGCGACTCGGTCGACAGCCAGATCGCCTTGCGCAGGTCCCGCAGCTTGCGGAGCTTGCGCTGGGCCACGTAGTCCGCGCTCGCGACCACCGTGCTGCGCTCCGTGAACAGCGGCGTTACCTCGAACTGCGATTTGTCTTCGGGCGAGCGGCGGATGCCCACGTCGAAACTCCCGCGCAGCGGCGGCGCGTTGCTGAATGCCGTGGACACGCGCACCTCCACGTCAGGACGCAGCGCCTTGAACCCGGGCAGCTTGGGAATGAGCCAGCGCATCGCGAGCGTGGCGGGTGCATCTACTCGAATCACGCGCGAACGAGCGCTCTTGCCGTAGCGGCGCGCCGCATCGCCGATGTGGTCGAACGCGGCGCTGATTTCACGGGCGAAGGCGCGCGCGTGCGCCGTGGGAATCATGCGCTGCCCTTCCTTGCGAAAGAGGGGCTGGCCGAGCGATTCCTCCAGCAACTTGATCTGCCGGCTCACCGCGCCGTGGGTGATGTGCAGCTCTTCGCCCGCCTGCGTGTAGCTGCCGGCGCGCGCCGTGACTTCGAAGACGCGCAGGGCGTTGAGGGACGGCAGATCGCGCGGCATATGTCAGCTTTTCTCACGAGAGTGGAAGATTTGATCGTTTGCGAGACAATTCCTCATTATCTATTCTGGCTGCGTGCATTCCAACGGCATTCCACCTTCCGCAAGGAGAACCATGTCACGCGCCTTTTCGATCCGCCTCGCCGCGGCCCTCTTCGCGTTGCCGATCGTCGCGGCCGCGTATCCCGACCGACCGATCACGCTCATCGTCCCCTTTGGCGCCGGCGGCAGCACGGACACGATCGCCCGTACGGTCGCCGATGCGATGTCGAAGGACCTGCGGCAATCCATCACCATCGACAACCGCGCCGGCGCCGGCGGCAACATCGGCGCCGCGATGGTCGCCAAGGCCAGACCCGACGGCTACACCATCCTGCTCGGGTACAACGGCACGAACGTCATCAATCCGCACCTGTACAAGCAGATGCCCTTCGATGCGCTCTCGAGCTTCGCGCCCATCGGAATGATCGCGCGCGTGAGCAACGCGATGGTGGTTCGCAACGATCTTCCCGCCGCGAACCTCCAGCAGTTGACCGACCTCGCGCGAAAGGCGCCGGGCAAGGTGACGTATGGTTCCGCCGGCGTCGGCAGCATCCTGCACCTCGCCGCGGAACTGTATGCGTCGACGTATGCGGTGAAGCTGACGCACGTGCCGTACAAGACCTCGCCGGCCATCTTCGCGGACCTGGTGCCGGGCCGCATCGACGTCGCCATTCCCACGGTGCTCGTGTCGGCGCCGTTCGTGAAGGACGGACGGCTTCGCGCTCTCGCGGTGACCGGCAAGAAGCGCTCCGACTTGCTGCCTTCGGTCCCGTCGTTCGGCGAGCTGGGCATTCCGGTGGCCGACTCCTGGTTCGCGCTGTTCGCGACCGCGGGCACGGAGCCGGCGATCGTGCGGCAGTTGGCGGCAAGCCTGCAGCGCGTGCTCGCCTCGGCGCCGGTGAAGGCGAAGTTTGCCGAAATCGGCGCGGATCTCGAAAGCTCGACGCCCGAGGAACTGAAGGCCGTGGTCGAAAGCGACCTCATGGCCTGGGGCGAAATCGTCCGCAGGCTCAATCTGCAGATCGAATAGCGGCCCTTGAAGCATCTGGTTCATCTGCTCGCGGCCATCGCGCTGCTGGTCTGGGCAACCGCGCTCGTCCGCAATGCCATCCTGCAGGTGGGCGGCGACGCCCTGCGCAGCACGCTCGCCCAGGGTCTGCGCAACCGCCTCGCCGCCGCCGCGGCGGGGCTCGGCGTGACGGCGCTCGTGCAGTCCAGCACCGCGACCGGGCTGATCGTCGCGGGCTTCGCTGCGCAGCAGCTTGTGCCGCTGCATACGGCGCTTGCCGTGATGCTCGGCGCCGACATCGGCTCCAGCCTCATGGCCGTGGTCTTTTCCTTCGACCTGAAGTGGCTCTCGCCCGTCTTCATCCTGGCCGGCGTCGTACTGGCGACCGCATGGCCGCAAGCGCGCGCCGCAGCGGTCGGACGCGCGCTCATCGGTGTCGGCCTGATGCTTCTTGCCTTGCGCCTGATCGCGGAGACGGCCGGGGGCATCGTCAGGACGCCGGCGGTGGAAGCGCTCCTGCAGTCGCTGTCCTCCGACCTCCTGATCAACGTCACCGTGGGCGTGATCCTCACGATCATGTCGCACTCGAGCCTTGCCGTCGTGCTGTTGACGGCCGGCCTCTGCGCGTCGGGCGCTCTCGCACCCGACATGGCGCTGGCGGTGGTGGTGGGCGTCAACCTGGGCGGTGGCATCCTCGGCGTGCTCATCACCCGGGCGTCGCCCATGGAAGCTCGGCATGTGATGCTGGGCAACCTCCTGTGCAAGACGCTCGTGTCGATGCTCGTCCTTCCGCTGCTCGGCGAGTGGGTTCGGCATGCGGGCCTCTACCTTGGAGACGCGGCGCTGGTGGTCACGTTCCACCTTGCATTCAACGTCCTGCTGGCAGTGCTCTGTATCGGGATCGTCGGCGTGGTGGCGCGTCTGCTGCAGAGATGGATGGCGGTACCTCGCAATAGCGGCAGCGACGGCGTTGCTTCGCGCATTCATCACCTCGATCCGGCAGCGCTCGCCACGCCGTCGCTCGCGATCGCCTGTGCGGCGCGCGAGGCCATGCGGCAGGCCGACCTGGTCGAAACCATGCTCGCGGGCATGATCCGCGTGCTGCGCGAGAACGACGTCCAGTTCGCGCAGACGCTCCGCAAGATGGACGACGCGGTGGACGAGCACTACTCGGCGATCAAGAGCTATCTGACGAAGATGCCGCCCGACAGCCTGGACGAAGACGACCGCCGGCGCTGGTCCGGCATCATCCACTTCATCATCAACCTGGAACAGGTCGGCGACATCGTCGAGCGCGTCATCGACGACGTGGAGGCGCGGAAGATTCGTGCGGGAAGAAGCTTCTCCGATGCGGGCCTTGCCGAGATCTGCGAAATGCATGCGCGTCTGCTCGCCAACCTGCGTCTCGCCATGAGCGTGTTCCTCACCGGCTCATGCGACGACGCCCGCAAGCTGATGGAAGAGAAGGCGAGGTTCCGTTCCCTCGAACGCGCCTATGCGAGCGCCCATCTCGCGCGGTTGACGGGAAACACCGCGCGCAGCGTGGAGACGAGCGCGCTCCACCTCGACCTGATCAGCGAACTGAAGCGGATCAACTCCCACATCTGCGCGGTTGCGCAGACCGTGCCGGAGCGCGAAGCAGCGCAATCCGCGGCCGTAGGCGTGGCATGAATCGAACCTTGGCGCAGGCGCCTACAACTCGCCGCGCGCCACCGCCTCGTCGTTCAACCGCCAGGCTTCTTCCAGCGGCAGTTCGGCCGTCGACCGTGCCTTCGCGAAGAACGACTGCGCGATGGCCGGGTCGACCTTGGCCGCGAGTTCCGCAAGACGCAAAGCTTCTTCGCGCACCTTCTCCACCGGCACGACGCTGTTGGCGAGGCCGTAGAGATACGCGCGCTGGGCCGTGAGCGGCTGGCCCGTGAGAATGACCTCGTGGAACACGTTGGCGGGCAGGCGGCGCGGCGCATAGACCGCGCCGACGGCGCGCGGCACGAAGCCGCGATGCACGCCGGGCCACAGCATCGTCGCGTTCTCGGACATCACGAGCATCTCGCAGCACAGTGCGATCTCCGCGCCGCCGCCGAGTGCCAGGCCCTGCACGCACGCGATCCAGGGCTTGGTGCGCTTGACCTGCGTGAAGCCCGCGAAGCCGCCCTTGCTCACGATGGCGCGCGTGTCTTCCTTGTTGTCGCCGCCGGCGCAGAACGCCACGCCATTGGCCGCGAACACGCCGATGCGCAGCTCGGGGTCGGCCTCGAAATGCGCGAGCCACGCGCCGACTTCCGCGGCAAAGGCCGTGTTCACCGCATTGCGCGCCTCGGGCCGGTTGAGGACGAGCAGGAGGACGTGCTGGCCGATGCGCTCGACGGTGACGTATTGCTGGGTGGGTTTGTTCAAGGGAGTCTCTGTCAGGAGGCGAGGCCGAGCACGGCTTTCGCGAGGATGTTGCGCTGGATCTGGTTGGTGCCGGCGTAGATGGACGCGGGCCGCGCCATCCAGTAGCGGCCGAGCGGGTCGAGGGTGTCCGCGCCGAGCGTGACGCCGCCGCGCACCGCCGCATGTTCGGCGCTCCACTCCAGCATCGTTTCGGTGATGGCCTGGAAGGTCTCCGTCACCCAGATCTTGAGGATCGACACTTCGGGGCCGAGCGCGCCGCCGCGCTTGAGCGTCTGCGCGAAGCGCTCGTAGGTCGCGATGTGGTCCTGCACGTCGAGATGCAGCCGCGTGAAGGTGTCGACGAACGCGGCGTTGGCGAATGCGCCCGTCGCGCGCCCGAGCTTCTCGAGCTCGAGCAAGGCCAGTTGCGCCGCCATCGGGCTGCCGATGGTGATGCGCTCGAACCCCATCAGAGCCTTCGCGACCGACCAGCCGCCGTTCACCGGGCCGACGATGTTCTCCTTCGGCACGCGAACGTTCTCGAAGAACACTTCCGCAAAGTCGTCCTCGCCCGCGAGCGTGCGGATCGTGCGCACCGTCACGCCCGGCGTGTCCATGCGCAGCAGGAAGAAGCTGATGCCCTCCTGTTTCTTCGCCTCGGGGTCGGTGCGCGCGAGCAGGAACATGTCCGTCGAATCGTTGGCGCGCGAGGTCCAGATCTTCTGGCCGTTGATGACCCACTCGTGGCCCTCGAGCACGGCCTTCGTGCGCAGCGACGCGAGGTCCGATCCCGCGCCGGGCTCGGAATAGCCCTGGCACCAGATGTCCTCGATGCGCAGGATGCGCGGCAGGTAGTGCGCCTGCTGCGCGGGCGTGCCGTGCTTGATGATGAGCATGCCGAGCATGTTCACGCTCATCTCGGAGCCGCGCGCCACCCCCGCCGCATCGAGCTCGTCGTGATACGCGACGAGCTTCTCCGGCGACAGCCCCATGCCGCCGAATTCGACCGGCCACGCGGGTGCGAGCCAGCCTTGCGCGGACAGCTTCCGGACCCACGGCTCCATCTCCGCGCGCTTGACGAGCCGCGCCTGGAAGCGCAGGTTCGGCGGACACTCGGCCGCGATGAACTCGCGCAGCATCGCGCGGAAGTCCGCCTCGGACATCGCGTTGTAGTCGACGGTCGCCATCGGCATCCTTGCGTGCGTCAGCCGAGGCCGAGCACGGCCTTCGACAGGATGTTGCGCTGGATCTCGCTGGAGCCGGCGTAGATCGTCGCCGGCCGCGAGAGCCAGAAGAAGCCGAGCGGATCGACCTCGCCGCCGCCGATGCGCGACGGCCCCGACACCGCGCCGTACTCCTGCGCGACCTCGAGCGTGTATTCGGTGATGCGCTGGTAGACCTCGGTGATCCAGATCTTGAGGATGGACACCTCGGCGCCGAGGTCGCCGCCTTTCTTGAGCACGGCCGCGAAGCGCTCGTACACCGTCACGTGGTCCAGCACGTCGAGCTGCAGTCGCGTGTACGTCTCCACGAACGCGGGGTCGTCGAACGCGCCGACGCGCCGGCCGAGATCGGCCAGGCGCAGCAGCGCGACCTGCGCGACCTTGGGGCTGCCGATGGTGATGCGCTCGAAGCCGAGCAGCGCCTTGGCCATCGACCAGCCTTCGTTCGCGCGGCCCACGATGTTCTCGCGCGGCACGCGCACGTTGTCGAAGAAGACTTCGCAGAACTCCTCCTCGCCCGCCAGCGTGCGGATCGGCCGCACGGTGATGCCCGGCGTGTCCATGCGCGCGAGCAGGAAGCTGATGCCCTTCTGCTTCGGCGCGTCGGGGTCCGTGCGCACGAGCATGAAGATGTCCGTGCAGTCCTGCGCGAGCGTGGTCCAGATCTTCTGGCCGTTGATCACCCAGTGGTCGCCGTCGAGCACGGCCTGCGTGCGCAGCGAGGCGAGGTCGGAGCCGGAGTTGGGTTCCGAATAGCCCTGGCACCAGAGATCCTCGCAGCTTAGGATGCGGGGCAGGTAGTGCGCCTTCTGCTCGGGCGTGCCGAACTTGAGCAGCAGCATGCCGATCATCACGACGCCCATCTCGAGGCCGCGCGAGACACCCGCGTTGTCGATCTCGTCGTGATACGCCACGAGCTTTTCGGCGCCGAGCCCCATGCCGCCGTGCTCCACCGGCCAGGCCGGCGCGAGCCAGCCCTTCGCCGCGAGCTTGCGCGTCCACGGCTCGATTTCCTTCCAGCGCACGCGCCGGCCCTGGAACAGCAGGTTGGGCGTGCATTCGGCCCGGATGAAGTCCCGCAGCATCGTGCGGAACTCCGCCTCGGGCATCGCGTTGTAGTCGATCGCCATGTCCTCAGTGCCCCGCGTTGTTCAATTCGAGCGATGCGTAGCGGCGGCGCTGCGCGGCCGCGGTGCCGTGCGAGTGCGCCAGCGCGATCGCGCGGCGCACGAAGCGGCTCAGGGCGTATTCCTCGGTGTACGCGATCGCGCCGTGCATCTGGATGCACTGCTTCACCGTGTAGAGGCCGGCTTCGCTGCAGCGGCTCTTCGCGCGCGCGACGGCCACCGCGCGATCGTGCGGGGTGGGCGCGTTCTCGCACACCTGCACCGCGTGGTGCAGCACGGAGCGCGACAACTCGACCTGCACGTACACGTCGACCGCCTTGTGCTGCAGCGACTGGAAGCTGCCGATCGGCTTGCCGAACTGAACGCGCTGGTTCATGTAGGCCACGGTCATCTCGAGCATCTGCTCCATCGCGCCGAGCAGCTCGCCGCAGGCGGCGACGCTCGCGGTGTCGAGCGTCTCGGCGAGCACCTCGCGGGCCGTGTCGGTGTCCGCGACGAGATCGGCGCGCGAGACGCGCACGCGGTCGAAGCGCACCTTCGCGCCGGCATGCGTGCCGTCGGCTAGCGTCGCGGACTCGACCGTGTAGTTCGCCTTGCGGTCGACCCAGAACAGCATCGTGCCGCCGGCCGCGCGCGCGGCGACGACGAGGCCCTGCGCTTCGTCGGCGATGGGCACGAACACCGCTTCGCCTTCCAGCACCCAGCCGTTGCCCGATGCGGTGGCCGTCGGCCCCACGTCGTCGGCATCGACGCAACCCGTCGCCTTCTGCCACGCGAGCGAGCCCAGCACTTCGCCGCCCAGCAGGCCGGGCAGCAGCTTCTGCTTCAGCGCATCGTTGGACGACAGCGCCACCGGCCGCGCCGCGAGCACGGCCACCGGAATCAGCGGCTCGGCGAAGGCGCCGCGCCCGATCTCCTGGTGCAGCGCGACGAGGTCGCCGGCCGCGAGTTCGAGCCCGCCCGCGGCTTCGGGCAACTGCAGCCCGAGCCAGCCGAGCGAAGCCATCTGCCGCCAGCGGCGCGTGTCGAGCGCGGGCGCCTGCTCGGCGCCCTTGTTGCCGCCCTGCGGCGCGGCCTCCTTGCGCACGAAGGCCGCCACGCTGTCGCGCAACTGGCTGCGTGCTTCGTCTTCCTCGAGCTGCTTGAACATGGGCGCTTCGTCCTGGTTTCGGGAAGGTCTCAGCCCTTGTTCGCGCCGGTCAGCGCGACGAGGTTCTTCCACTTCTGGAATTCGGCCGGCGCCTTCTTGCGCGCGGTCGCGGCATCCTCGAGATCGACGTCGAGGCCCTGCGCCGTACACAGGTCCTTGAACTCGGGCAGTCGCGCATAGGTGAGCATGGCGGCCGACAGCTTGTTGACGATGGCGTCCGGCGTGCCCGCGGGCGCCATGATCCACACCGGCGAGCTCACTTCGTAGCCCTTCACGCCGGCTTCCTGCATCGTCGGCGTGTCGGGCAGGATGGCGGAGCGCTTGCGCCCCGTCGTCGCCAGCACGCGCAGCTTGCCGGCCTTCACGAGGCCGATGCTGGACGACGTGCCCGCGAAGCTCATGTGGACCTGGCCGCCGGCCGTGTCGACCACCGGTTGCGCCGCGCTCTTGTATGGCACGTGGCGCAGGTTCACGCCCGTGAGCGAAGTGAAGAGCGACGCGCAGACGTGCCCCGTGGAGCCGACGCCGGCCGTGCCGTAGGTGTACATGCCGGGGTTCTTCTTCGCGGCATCGATCAGGTCCTGCACCGACTTGAACGGCGAGTCGGTGGGGACGATCAGGGAGAGGGCGGAATTCGCGAAGGCGCCGACCGGCACGAAGTCCTTGACGGCTTCGTAGGGCACCTTGTCCATGGCCCAGGGGTTGCTGTAGTGCACCGCGTAGGTGGCCAGCAGCGTGTAGCCATCGGGCGCCGATTTGGCGACGACGTCGGTGCCGATCACGCCGCTCGCGCCGACGCGGTTGTCCACGACGGTGGTGGTGCGCCACAGCGTCTGCAGGCCGTTGGCGAGAAAGCGGACGATGAGGTCGGTGCCGGTGCCGGCGGAGACGGGCACGACGAACTTGATGGGCTTGCTGGGATATTCCTGCGCGAAGCCGAGGGTGGGCAGCGTGGTGGCGGAAACGGAGGCGGCGGCGAGCATCAGCCGGCGGCGGGTCAGCGTGGGGGTTGCAGTTTTCATGTGGGGCGAGCATAGGTTTGGGGCTCGCGATCCACAACCGGGGCGGGGTGGGGATGATCCGCATGGTGGATCGGCGGCCCGTCGCGCCACGGCGTCTGCCGAGGGGCGCGCGAAGGCCGCGCCCCTCGAAAACGATCTACTTCCTGAACTTGCGGACGAGGTCGTCCACGGTCGGCCCGCCGGCCTGTGCGCCGCCCGACACCTTGATGATGCTCAGCGTGCGTTGAGCGCCGGCTTCGAGCGTCGCCTGGTGGATGGCCTGCAGCAGCGGCCAGATTCTTTCGGCCGGGCCTTCGACGACCGTGCCCAGGCCATGGACCTCGTAGCGCAGGCCGGAGGCCTGGATGATGGCGATGGCGGCGTCGACATGCTTGTAGCGGTTGTCGGCGGTGCCCGCGGGTGTCGGGATGACCTGGATTTCCGCGATCGTGTGTCCGGGGGGTGTGGCTGCGGCGCGCGGCGGCTGCGAGGGTTGCTGCGCGAAGCTCGCGCCGCCGGCCAGCAGAGCCAGCGACACCAGCGCGATCCGCAGGCGACGGAAGGATCGGAAAGCGGAGGAACCGGAAGGACCGGAAGACTTGGAGAAATCGCGCAAGCGCGAACTGGACGAATGTTCCGACGAATGTTCCATGTGCAACTCATGCAGGTTGCAGTTCGGCGAACGTTCCGGTGCCTCCGATGCCGGCGCGAGAAGAGAATGCCGGCAGGCTCCGGAACGTGCTTCCCTGCGCGAGGATTACCTCGATCAGGTTCGAAGGGACTCTCTCAGCCGGCGCTTCCTCGCGGACGCGCCAGCACCCCTAGCGTGACCGTGCCGGCAAGCCGATGGCTGCCGGCGCGGCGAGTCGGATTGTAGGGCCGCGCCATTGCGCGGCGGACTTTCGGTGCCGGCGTGCGCGAAGGCCGCCGTCACTTTGCGTAGAAGCGCTTGCAGTTCGGGGCCATCTCGGCCCACGCCACGGCACGGGGCCGGCTCTGCAGCGTGCCGGTGACTTCGGTCCTCGACCCGTCCAGGGTCGTCAGATCGCCCGCCAGCCGTTTCCCCGTGATCTTGCCGGTGAAATTGCGGGTCACGCCATCGGCGTCCTGGATCGCGAATCGAAGCTCGTCCCCGTGCAGCCGCGCGCCGATCAGCGGGCGGCGCGCATCGCCCTGGCGCAGTTCGCCGCCGATCATCTGGAAGTCCTGTGCCAGCTCGAGACGCGCGGTGCCCGTTCCGAAGCCCCGCACCGACCAGGAGCCACCCGCGCGGGCCGGCACGATCCACAGGTGGGCCATGCGATGCTCGACGTGGCTCGTCTCGTCGGGCGTCCACTCGCCCATGTTGAACTGGTGCGCCGTCACGCGCGTGCCGGGACGCATGGCGAGGATGCGGTGCCGCACGCAGAGGTTGAGCTCCGGCAGGAGGTACATGGTGAGGACCGAGGCATGGCTGAAGTCCTCCTTGAAGATGTCGCCCTGGACGATGCGGGTCTTGCCCCGGGCGCCTTCGACCTGCACCAGGCAGTCCGCCAGCTTCGCCATGTCGGCGTTGTATTCGATGCCAACCGCATTGGCGCCCAGCTTGCCGGCCGCGATCGCGATCTTGCCGTCCCCCGCGCCGAGGTCCACCACCGTGTCCTGCGGCGTGACCTTCGCCATCTCGAACATGCGGGTCACCAGGGCGTCGGGCGTGGGCACCCAGATGACGTCCTTGCCGGACTGGCCGACGGAGGGTTTGTAGTTTCGTTCGCAGTCCTCGCGCGAGGCGGGCTGCTGCGCCGCGGCGAGGCCCGCGGAAGACACCAGCAGGAGCTGGAGGCCGAGGCGGGCCAAGGTGCGCCGCCACCCCGGACCCGCGGGCCGGCCGGGAACATGGGCTGCGTGCGATGCGGAGTCTTGCGAGGTCATTCTGTTCATCGGAGTTTCTCGAATGGACGGGGCCGGGGGATTCTGCCGGAAGCGACGCGAATGCGCAGCGACAATTCCCCGATGACACTCGGCCAACCCGGAATCCTCCGCACGCTTGCGAACGGCGCCCGACTTCTTGCAATTCCCATGCCCCACGTCCACAGCGTCAGCGTCGGCGTGTTCCTGCGCGTCGGTTCGCGCGACGAGACGCCCGCCACCAACGGCATCGGCCACGTGCTGGAGCACATGGCGTTCAAGGGAACCGCAACGCGCGACGTGCAGGCCATCAACCTCGACGCGGAGCGCCTGGGCGCGGACGTCAATGCGTTCACGGGCAAGGACTGCACCGGCTATTTCATGAACGGCCTGGGCCGCCATGCGGAGCAGCTACTGCGCATGACGGCGGACATCGTCCTGAACGGGACCTTCCCCGAAGTCGAACTGCAGCGCGAGCTGGAAGTGATCCGGCAGGAAGCCATCGAGTACGAGGAGGACCCGGAGGACGGCTGCGGCGACCTGCTCGATCGCGCCCTGTGGGGCGACGGCCCGATGGGGATGCCGGTGATCGGGACGGTGACCAACATCGAAGGCTTCGGGCGGCAGGACCTGGTGCGCCATGTGCAGCGCCACTACACGGCGGACCGGACCGTCGTGGCCGCCGCGGGCAACTTCGATGCCGATGCCTGGCTCGCGTGCGCGGGCAGGCTTTTCGCGGCGATGCCCGGCTCGCCGGACGGCGCCGCGTCGCACGCGCCGGCCCCGGCGACGTACGCCGCGCGGGCGCTGGCCCGGCGCTACGCGCAGGTGTCGCAGGTCTTCGTGAACCTGGCCTATCCGATCGCCCCCGTGCGGCAGGACGAAATGGCGCAGCAACGCTGGCGGCTCGCCGCCGCGCTGGCTGCGAACGTCTTCGGCGAAGGGATGTCGTCGCCGCTGGTCGACACGGTGCGCGAGCGGCTCGGCCTTGCCTACACGACCTATGCGATGGTGGACGGCGGCGATGCATGGGCGAACTTCGTGGTGCATGCGGTGACGACGCCCGACAAGCTCGACGCGCTGATGGCGGCCACGGGCGACCTGCTGCGCGCCCATGCCGCGGCCATCGATCCGGTGCATCTGGAGCGTGCGAAGAACCAGCTGATCGTGTCGCGCGTGCGCGCCGGGGAGCGGACCTACGCGACCATGGAGCAGGCGGTCGAAGAGCTCTTCGCGAGCGGAACCGTCACGCCCCCGCACGAGGCGATCGCGACCATCGAGAGCATCGGCGCGGAGGAAGTGCGGGGCGTGTTCGAGCGCATGCTGGCGCGCGCGCCGGCGCTGGCGATCACGGGCAAGGGCGCGAGCGCGCGGGCGGCGGGGCGAGTGGCGGATTCGCTGGCCGGCTTGCGCAGTGTGCAGTCCCGCTGATGGGCTCAGCGCCCGGCGAAGGCGGCTTGCACCGCTGAGAACACGGCCTCCAGGTTGCGGCTATCGGCATCCGCATTGCGGCGCACCATGGCGATCTGACGCGCTGGCGCATTGCGTCCGAGCGGCAGCTCG
The DNA here is from genome assembly GCF_050250995.1 of Ramlibacter sp. Lineage (GTDB taxonomy): Bacteria > Pseudomonadota > Gammaproteobacteria > Burkholderiales > Burkholderiaceae_C > Ramlibacter. The sequence continues at coordinate 219,427 of NZ_JBFWNP010000001.1, read as the reverse complement.
GCCACCCCATGCGCTTCGAGCAACGGCCTGCGTGGCTGCGGGACGATGGACACGCCCAGCCCCGCCGACACCATCGCGACGATCGCGTCGATGGAACGCAGTTCCATCGCAGGGCGCGCCCGCGGGAAGATGCGCCGCACGTACTGATCGGCGATCCTTCCCCCTGTGAGGGTCGTGTCGTAGCGGATCAGGCCAAAGCGCTGCAACATGGCTTGCGGTGTGCCCGCCGCCACGCCCGGTGGCAGCAGCATGACGAACGGCTGGCGCACCACGTTCTGCCAGACCAGCCGCGAGGAACCTCCGGCCTGCGGCCGCACCAGTATGGCGGCGTCGATGCGCCCCGCCTTGAGTTCGGACAGCAGCACGTCGGAGTCATTCAGTGACACGTGGACGCTGAGCGCTGGATGGCGGTCCTGCAAGGTGCGCAGGACTTGCGGCATGGCGTCGGTCTGCACGGTGGCGATCGCGCCCAGCCGCACGCGGCCGGCCACGGCCACGGCCGGCCGCGCTCGCAACGCCTCGAAGCGGGCCGCGAATTCGCGCGCCACCGCCCCCGCTTCCAGTGCGAAATCGGTGGGTTTGACGGTGCGGGCCGACCGGTCGAAGAGCGGCTGGCCGAAATAGACCTCCATCTGCTTGACCTGCAGGCTGACCGCGCTGGGCGTGCAGCCGACCTCTTGCGCCGCCTGCGCGAAGCTGCCCCGGTCGAGGATCGCCACCAAGGTCGACAACATGGCGAGATTCATAAGTAATCCTCAACTCACGTCTGATAAGAAATCGCTTTTTCTGATTCTAGGGGAGGCCTACGATGAGCTCGCTCGAGAGGCTGATCCGCCGCTTTCCTTTTCTCCTCGTCCATGACCACTCACGATTTCAGAAGCGACACCGTCACGCTGCCCACGCCCGCGATGATGGCCGCGATCGCCAGCGCCAGGCTGGGCGACGCCGCGCGCGGCGACGACCCCACCGTCAACGAGCTGGAGGCACTGAGCCGCGAGCTCACAGGCAAGGAGGACGCGCTGTTCGTGCCCTCGGGCGCCATGGCCAACCTGTCCGCCGTCATGGCGCACGGCTGCCGGGGCGGCGAGGTGATCCTCGAGGAGCAGGCCCACATCTACAACTCCGAAGGCGGCGGCCTGTCGGTGCTGGCCGGCGCCATCGCCCGGCCCGTCAAGGGCAGCTACGGCGTGATGAACCCGGAGGACGTGAGAGCGTCCATCCGCGCTTCGAGCGACCTCGCGCTGGCGCCCACACGCCTCATCTGCCTGGAGAACACGCACAACGCCTCGGGCGGATCCGTGGCGCCATTGGAGAACATGGAGGCCATCCACGCAGTGGCCCGCGAGGCCGGGCTGCCGGTGCATCTGGACGGCGCGCGCCTGTTCAACGCGGCCACGTACCTCAACGTGCCGATCAGCCAGATCTGCCGCCATGTGGATTCGGTCTGGTTTGCGGTGTGCAAGGGTCTGGGCTCGCCGGTGGGCGCCGTGCTCGCCGGCCCGCGCGACTTCATGCGCGACGCCCGCCGCGCGGCCAAGATGCTGGGCGGCGGCATGCGCCAGGCCGGCCTGATCGCCGCGCCCGCGATCGTGGCCCTGCAGGACCCTTACACGCAGCACCGCCGCGACCATGAGCTGGCCCGCCAGCTGGCCGTCGGGCTCGCCGCCATCGACGCCAGCCTGGTCGACGTGCCGCGCGTGCAGACCAACATCGTCAATTGCTTTGTCGACCGTTTCGCCGATGACGCCCTGGAGATCAACAAGGCCTTGGCCGCGCGCGGCGTGCTGACCAACGCGAGGCGGACCAAGATCCGCTTCGTCACCCATTCGCAGGTGGACGAGGCCGCCGTGAAGGCGGCCATCGACGCCTTTGCCCGGATCATTTTTTCAATTCCCAGGAAAGGCTGCTTGTCATGAACAAGGCCCAGGCCATGCCGGCCGGCTTCGAAAAACAGGACCCGGTGTTCTACGCCGGCGACGAACTGCACCGCTTCAAGCAGCAGAAGGTCCAGCAGGCGCTGGAAAGGTCGGAGTTCGACGCCTTCATGTTCTTCAAGGCGGAAGCGGTGCGCTACGTCACCGACTTCTACGTGAAGGGCTTCCGGCCTTTCATGGAGCCCGAATACGTGGTCTTGGTGGTCAAGGGCAAGCCGCCGGTGGTGGGCTACATCTCGGGCAGCGACGACCTGCGCATCCGCTTCAAGTCCGACATCGAGGACGCGCGCCGCCTGCCACCGGTGACCAGCTGGCACACCGTCATCGCCGGCATGATCGCCGACTATGGGCTGGCGAACGCCCGTATCGGCACCGACCTCATGCCCTTCATGGTGCACGAGGGTCTGAAGGCCCAATTCCCGGCGCTGCGGATCGGCAACCTGGGCAAGGTCTGGGCTCAGCTCACTGCGGTAAAGCACCCGATCGAAGTGCAGCTGATCCGCAATTCGGTCAGGGTGGCCGACATGGGCGCCGATGCCGCCATCGCCGCCATCAAGCCCGGCGTCAGCGAGCATTCCGTGGTGGCCGAAGCCGTGTACGTGATGCGCAAGCAAGGCTCCGAGTTCGAGCCCTTCATCCCGCTCGTCGCTTCGGGCTACAACACCTCGATGTTCGAGCGCGTGGCCACCGAGAAGATCATGCGCGCCGGCGAAATGGTGATCCTGGACCTGGGCGCCGTGGTCAAAGGGTACACCGCGGATCTGGGGCGCACCGTCATCTGCGGGGGCGATCCCACGCCGGAGCAGAAGGCCATTTACCAAGCCACGCATCTGGCGCTGCACGAAGCCAAGAAGATCATCAAGCCCGGCGTGACTTGCCAGCAGATCGATGCGCGCGCGCGTGAAGTGATCAGGGATGCCGGTTGGGGCGACTACCTCTACACCGGCAACACCGGCCACCAGCTGGGCTACGGCCTGCATGGCGATCCGCTGGTGGACAAGAACATCGACTTCGAAGTGGTCGAGAACATGGTCATGTGCCTGGAGCCGCGCATCGTGCTGCCGGACCGGCCCGACATCGGCGGGGCGCATCTGGAGGACGTCGTGCTGGTGACCAAGGACGGTCACGAGCAGATCAACACCACGCCTTACGACCAGCGCCTGCTGAAGTAAATCCACTTCAAGGAGACATCACGATGAACGCAACTACCGCCAACCTCTGCCGCCGACGTTTCATGGGCTCAGGCGCCGCACTTGCCTTGTCGGGCCGAGCCGCCTGGGGCCAGGGCAGCAGCAAGCCGCTGGAGATCATCGTGGGCTACGGCCCCGGCGGCGGCACCGACCTGCTGGCGCGCCTGATCGGCATCCCGCTGGCGAAAACCGCAGGTCGCCCGGTCGTGGTCAAGAACGTGCCCGGCGCTGGCGGCCAGATCGCCGCCAGCGCCCTGCTGCGCGAAGGGGGCGATGGCCTGTCCGTCATGGCCATGAACCACCCCGACCTGTACATGGCGGTCGAGCGCGGCAACGCGGGATTCAAGATCTCGGACTTTCAGGTGATCATGGTGGACATGGTCGACCCGCGCGTCTTCCTGGTGAAGAACGGCTCCGACATGGCGAGCTTCGCCGACTTCGTGGCCCGGGCCAAGGCCCAGCCGGGCCAGCTCGCCGTGTCGGTGGCGGCCGGCAGCGCGCAGGAGGCGTACGCCAAATGGCTGTTCAGCAGCCTGCTGGGCCTGGACGTGACCGTGGTGGGCTACAAAGGCGGCGCCGAAGCTTCCAACGCGCTGCTGGCCGGCGACGTGGCGGCCACGATCGGCGACGACTTCGCGCGCTTCAACCTGCGCCAGCAGGTGAAGGCTTTGTTCATCGGCGCGGCCAGGAAAAGTCCGCGCTGGCCCGAAGCCCCCACGCTGGCCAGCATCCTCGGGCCCATGCGCGTGAGCATGCCATCGCCGGATTTCATGGCCCGTTACGGCATTTACGTGGTGCCCTCCGCATTCAAGGCCAGGAACCCGGCCGGCTATGCAGCGCTGCAGAAGGCGCTGCTGCAAGCCCGCGCCAGCGCCGAGTTCCAGGACTACTTCAACAAGAACAACCTGCAGGACCTTTCCATCGGCAAGCCCGGCGAGGGGTTCGACGCCGTGTTCGCCGCCGACATGGTGGAGATACGCAAGGTCAAGTAGCGGCTGCGGCCTCAACATTGCGCTGCCCGCGCCAGCTGCTGGCTTGCCCCTCGTCCTTGACGTAGCGGGTGAAGCCTTTGCTGGAGCATCTGACGGATCGGCTGTGGCGGACGCGCGGCCATCGCCGAAGCCATTCGGCTACCCTCCTTCAAAGCGCAAGGAGCGACCGCTTGAACTTCTCACTCTCCCGATTCCTGCTGGCCGCCGCGATTGCGACCGGCGCACTGCAAGCCCACGCGTTGCAGATCGCGAGCCTGACGCCGCAAGGCGAAGTCTCGCGCGTGCGGCAGATCGTCGCCAGGTTCGATGCACCGGCCGTGAACTTCGGCGACGCGAAGGCGGCGGCGCCGCTCGCACTCGCTTGCAGCGATGCGCAGGCAACGCAGGGCACCGGCCGCTGGAACAGCGAACGGGAATGGGTGTTCGTGTTCCAGGCCGACCTGCCGCCGGGCGTGAGCTGCGCGATCCGCTCGCGTGCCGGGTTTCGTTCGCCGAAGGGCGACGCGCTCGCGGCGGTCGATTTCCGGTTCACGACCGGCGGCCCGTTCGTCCAGGACATCCGTCCTTCGGCCGGCAGCCGCATCGACGAGGCGCAGTTCTTCATGCTGCGCCTCAATGGCGCGGCCGCGATGCAGAGCATCGCCGACAACGTGTGGTGCGCCGTCGAAGGGCTGGGCGAGCGCGTCCCCGTGCGGACGCTGGCGCCGCCCGAACGCGCGTCCCTGCTCAAGGCCATGAACGCCGACAAGGCCGCGGCCCGGGACCCGCTGCGCTTCGTCACCCTGGCGTGCAACCGCAGGCTGGCGCCGAATGCCAAGGTGCAGCTCGTGTACGGCAAGGGCGTCGCCACGCCCGGCGGCGTTGCGAACTCGGTCGAGCGGCGCTTCAACTTCAAGGTGCGCGAGCCCTTCGCCGCGACCTTCGGCTGCGAACGCGAGAACGCACAGGCGGCCTGCCTTCCCTTGCGGCCGATCACCCTCGCGTTCAACGCGCCCGTCTCCCGCCAGCTGGCGGCGCAGATCCGGCTGAAGTCCGCGCGGGAAGCGTTGACGCCTTCGATGGAAGGGACGGCCGACGCCGAAGCCGTCGTCGAGGAAATCACCTTCAAGCCGCCGCTGGCCGAAAGCGCGCAGTTCACCCTCGAGCTGCCGAAGGATTTCAAGGACGCATCCGGCCGCGCGCTGCACAACGCGGACCGCTTCCCGTTGAAGGTCGCCACCGCCGCGATGCCCCCGCTCGCGAAATTCCCCGCGGCGTCCTTCGGGATCGTCGAGCGCTTCGCCGAGCCCGGCAGCCCGCCGTTGCTGCCGGTGACGCTGCGCAGCGTGGAGGCGTCGCCGCAGGCGAGCATGCTCGCCCCCGGCAAGGTGAGCGATCTGCAACCGAAGGGCGACGCGGAGATCATCCAGTGGTTTCGCAAGGTTCGGCGCTACAACGACTTCACGGTGACGCGCGAGATGGCGCGCAGGGACGTCAAGGCGCCGCTGCCCAAGGTCGTCGACCCCTCGCACAAGGACACGGTGCAGACGCGCATGGTGTCCCTGCTCGGCGGGCAAGCGGGTGCGAAGACGCTGAACCTTCCCGCGCCCGCCGCGGGAGCCCCGCGACCTTTCGAAGTGGTCGGCATCCCGCTTGCGCCCGGCTTTCACGTGCTGGAGATCGCATCGCAGGTGCTCGGCAAGTCGCTCCTCGACGGGCGTCATGGCGAGCCGCGCACGATGTACGTCCGTACGTCGGCGCTCGTCACCAACCTGGGCGTTCACTTCAAGCTGGGGCGCGAGAACTCGATGGCGTGGGTGACGACGCTGGACAAGGGACAGGTCGTGCCGAATGCGGCCGTGCGCGTGTCGGACTGCGACGGCAGGGAGCTCGCGTCCGGCACGACCGATGCGCAGGGAATCGTGCAGCTCAAGGGCCTGAAGCCGGAGCCGCCCCGCTGTCCCGAGGTCGACGGCTGGCACGAGGCCTACTTCGTCAGCGCGCGTGCCGCGGACGACATGAGCTTCACCTGGAGCGACTGGGCCCAGGGCATCGAGCCGTGGCGCTTCAACGTGCCCACCAGCACGGACACGCAGCCCGACGCGCGCCTCCACACGGTGATGGACCGCACGCTCCTGCGCGCCGGCGAAACGCTGTCGATGAAGCACATCGCGCGCGTGCAGACGCGCACCGGCTTCGGCCTGCCGGAGAACGCGCCGGCCGAGATGGTCATCACCCACCGGGGCAGCGGCCAGCAATTCACGCAGAAGATCGCGTGGCGCAAGACGGCGACCGGCGGGCTGAGCGCGGAGAGTACCTGGCAGGCGCCGCCGGGTGCGAAGCTGGGCCAGTACGAGGTGACGCTGAAGGGGCCCGCGGAGCAGGCCACGGCCTCCGGCTACTTCCGCGTCGAGGAATTCCGCTTGCCGGTGTTCGAAGGCCGGGTGAGCGTGGCGGGCAACGAGCCGCTGGTGAACTCCGGCGCCGTGCCCGCCGAAGTGCAGGTGAACTACGTGTCCGGCGGTCCGGCCGCCCACCTGCCCGTGCGCGTGACGGCGGCGGTGCGGCCGCGCTCGACGAGCTTCCCCGACTACGACGAGTTCAGTTTCAATCCGCCGCGCCCCGTGCAGGCGGGCTCGGGCACGGGTTCCGATGAAGAGGAGGCCGCCGCATCCACCGACCAGCGCGTCATCGCCGACAAGCTGCCGGTCACGCTCGACCGCAACGGCGCCGGCAAGGTCGCCATTCCCAACGTGCCCGTTGCGAAGCGCGCTCAGGACCTCGTGCTGGAGGCGAGCTACGCCGACCCCAACGGCGAAGTACAGACGCTGCGCAGCGTGCAGCCTTTGTGGCCCGCCGCCGTGGTCGCGGCGATCAAGACCGAGGGCTGGGTATCGGCCGCGCAGCGGATGCGGCTGCAGGCGCTGGCGCTTCGACTCGACGGCAAGCCGGCGGCCGGCGTGCCGCTCGACGTGCGGGCCACGGCGCGCATCGTCACCACGAGCCGCAAGCGCATGGTGGGGGGCTTCTACACCTATGACAACAGGACCGAGGTCAAGGACCTCGGGAGCGTGTGCAGCGGCAAGAGCGATGCGCGCGGCATGCTGCTGTGCGAGGTGAAGCTGGAGCAGGCGGGCGAAGTGGAACTCGTGGCGACTGCAAAGGACGCTCGGGGCGCGACGTCGGAAGCGGCAAGCGCGGTGTGGGTGACGAAGCGCGGCGAGGTGTGGTTCGGCGGCGAAAACCACGACCGCATGGACGTGCTGCCCGAGAAGAAGGCCTACCAGCCCGGCGAAACCGCACGGCTGCAGGTCCGCATGCCGTTCCGCTTCGCAACGGCGCTGGTGGCGGTGGAGCGCGAGGGCATCGTCGACACGAAGGTGGTGCAGCTCAACGGTCGCGACCCGACCGTGACGCTGCAGGTGAAGGAAGGCTGGGGACCCAACGTCTACGTCAGCGTGCTCGCGCTTCGCGGCCGATTGCGCGAGGTGCCCTGGTACAGCTTCTTCACCTGGGGCCTGCGCGCGCCGCGCGAATGGTGGACGGCCTTCTGGTTCGAGGGCCGCGAATACACCGCACCGACGGCGCTGGTCGACCTGAGCAAGCCCGCGTTTCGATTGGGCCTTGCGGAACTCCGCGTCGGCACGCGCGCGCACGAACTGGCGGTGGCCGTGAAACCGGACAAGGAGGCCTACCCGGTGCGCGGCAAGGCACGCGTGACGGTCAGCGCGAAGCTGCCCAACGGCCAGCCGGCCGCGAACGCGGAGGTGGCGCTCGCGGCCGTGGACCAGGCGCTGCTGGAGCTGATGCCCAACGACAGCTGGAACCTGCTTTCGGCCATGTTGCAGCGGCGCGCCTGGGGCGTGCAGACATCGACGGCGCAGGGCGAAATCATCGGGCGGCGTCACTATGGCCGCAAGGCGGTGCCCGCGGGCGGCGGCGGCGGCAAGGGCCAGACACGCGAGTTGCTCGACACGCTGCTGCTGTGGAATCCGCGCGTGGTGCTCGACGCGGCCGGGCAGGCGGTCGTCGAGGTGCCGATCAACGACGCGCTGACAACGTTCCGCATCGCGGCGGTGGCCGATTCGGGCACCGGCCTGTTCGGCACGGGGCAGGCGACGATCCGCTCGACACAGGATCTGCAGATCATCAGCGGCCTGCCGCCGCTGGTGCGCGAGGACGACAGCTTCCGCGCGCAGCTGACGCTCAGGAACACGACGGCGAAGGCGATGAAGGTCGAGGTCGCGCCGCGCGCGACGCTGCTCGCGCTGGCGCCGCAGACCATCGACATCCCGCCGAACGAAGCGCGCGAAGTGGCGTGGAACGTGAAGGCGCCGCCCCAGCTCGCGGCGACGCGCGCGGAGGCATTGCTGTGGGAGATCGAGGCGAAGGACACGCTGGGCGGCGCGCGCGACGCGCTGAAGGCGCGCCAGCGGCTGCTGCCTGCCGTGCCCCTCACGGTGCAGCAGGCCACGCTGGTGCAGCTCGACCCCGCGCTGTCGCTCGACGTGCAGCCGCCCGCCGATGCGATCGCAGGCCGGGGCGGCCTGAAGGTGAATCTGGTGCCGAAGCTGGCGGACGGCTTGCCGGGTGTGCGCGACTGGTTCGTCGACTACCCCTTCACCTGCCTGGAGCAGAAGGCCAGCAAGTCCATCGGGCTGCGCGATCCGAAGCTTTGGCAGGGCGTCGTCGCGCAATTGCCGACATATCTCGACCGCGATGGCCTCGCGAGCTATTTCCCCCCGCGCGACGGCGAGACAAACCGCGGCAGCGACGTGCTCACCGCCTACCTGCTCGCGACCGCGCACGAGGCGTCCGGCATCGACGGTGCCTACGCGCTGCCGGACGACGTGCGCGCACCGATGGAGCGCGGCCTCATCGCCTTCGTCGAGGGTCGCATCCAGCGCGAGTCGTGGAACGGCAAGGACCTGGACGTGCGCAAGCTCGCCGCGCTCGAGGCGCTTTCGCGCCACGGGAAGGCGCAGGGCCGCATGGTGGGCAGCATCGCCATTGCGCCGAACCAGTGGCCCACGCACGCGGTGATCGACTGGGTGGGCATCCTGCGCCGCGTGGGCGACGTGCCGCAACGCGAGCAGCGGCTGGCGCAGGCGATGCAGGTGCTCAAGGCCCGCCTGTCCTTCCAGGGGACCAAGGCCACCTTCAGCACCGAGCGCGAGGACTACTGGTGGTGGCTCATGCAGAACGGCGACGTGAACACCGCGCGCCTGCTGCTCACGGTGATGGATGATCCCGCGTGGAAGGACGACATGGGCCGCCTGGCGGCGGGATTCATCGCCCGCCAGCAACGCGGCGCGTGGCTCACGACCACGGCCAATGTATGGGGTGGGCTCGCGCTCGAGAAGTTCTCGGCGAAGTTCGAATCCGCGCCGGTGGGCGGCAGCACGCGCGCCAGCACGGCGTCCGCGACCGCATCCGCCGACTGGCGCCAGCCCCGGCCCGCGATGTTCATTCCGTGGGCGCCGCGGATGGGCAAGGAGACGCTGGCCGTCACGCACCAGGGCACCGGCAAGCCGTGGCTCACGTTGCAGTCCGTCGCTGCCGTGGACCTGAAGGCGCCGTTCGACGCGGGCTATTCGGTGAAGAAGACCATCACCCCGGTGGAGCAGGCGGTGCCCGGAAAGTATTCGCGCGGCGACGTGCTGCGCGTGGCCATCGAGATCGCCGCGTCGGCCGACATGGCGTGGGTGGTGGTGACGGACCCGATCCCCGGCGGCTCGACGCTGCTCGGCGGCGGACTGGCCCGCGATTCGCAGGTGGCGACTTCGGCGGAGAAGCGAGCGGCTGGCGTGTGGCCCGCGTACGAGGAACGCAGCTTCGAATCATGGCGCGGCTATTACGAACGCGTGCCCAAGGGCACGTTCACCGTCCAGTACACGCTGCGCCTGAACAACGTGGGCGAGTTCGCCCTGCCGCCGACGCGCGCGGAGGCGATGTACGCGCCGGAGATGTTCGGCGAAGCGCCGAATGCGCGCATGAAAGTGGAGCCGGGGCGGTGACCGAGTTGCGCTGGTTTGCGTCTTTGCTCTTCTGCGCCTGCGTGGCGGGGCCGGCCGCCGCGCTGCCGTCGTTCGAGGAAGTGAAGCGCGCGCACCGATCGTCGGAGAGTGTGCTGCTGGACCGCCAGGGCGAAGTGCTCCACCGGCTGCGCACCGATGCGAGCGTGCGACGCGGTGCGTGGGTGACGCTGGACGCCGTCTCGCCCGCGCTGCGCACGGCGATCCTGCTGTCGGAAGACAAGCGCTTCTACGAGCACAGCGGCGTCGACTGGCGCGCCGTGTCGTCCGCGGCGTGGGGCAATTTGTGGAACACGCGAACGCGCGGCGCATCCACCCTCACGATGCAGCTGGCGGGCCTGCTCGACGACGACCTGAAGCAGGAGGCTGGCGGTCGCGGCGTCGTCCAGAAGGTGGGGCAGGCCATTGCGGCGCAGGTGCTGGACCGTCGCTGGCGCAAGGACCAGATTTTGGAGGCCTATCTCAACCTCGTGCCGTTCCGCGGCGAGCTCGCGGGTGTCGATGCGCTGTCGCGCACGCTGTTCGGCAAGGCCGCGCACGGACTCGACGATCAGGAGTCGGCCGTGGCAGCTGCGCTCGTGCGCGCGCCGAACGCGCGGCCGCCGCAGATCGCGGCCCGGGCGTGCGGTGTGCTCAAGGCGATGCAGCCGGGCGCCTCGTGCCTCATGCTGGACGCATTCACTCACGCGGCGCTGCAGCACAAGGGACTCCCCGCGGACGAAGGCATCGCCCCGCATCTCGCGCGGCGTCTGCTGCCCGCGGGCGCGCCGCCGCGGGTGAGCTCGACGCTGCGCGCGCCGGTGCAGCGCGTCGCCGTCCAGGCCTTGCACCGCCAGCTGGCCGAACTTCGCGGCCGCAACGTCCACGACGGCGCGGTCGTCGTTCTGGACAACGCGAGCGGCGAAGTGCTGGCCTGGGTGGGCTCCTCGGGCGTCTTCAGCGATGCAGCCGAAGTGGACGGGGTCACCGCGCCGCGGCAGCCGGGCTCGACGCTCAAGCCTTTCCTGTATGCCCAGGCGATTTCGCAGAGGCGGCTCACCGCGGCATCGTTGCTCGAGGATTCGCCGACGCACATCCCCACCGCGTCGGGGCTCTACATCCCGCAGAACTACGACCGCGGATTCAAGGGCTGGGTGACGGTGCGCACCGCACTGGCGGCGTCGTTGAACGTGCCTGCCGTGCGCACGCTGGTCATGGTGTCGCCGGAAGACTTCGCGCGGCAATTGCGGGCAGTCGGCCTGCCGTTGAAGGAAGGCGGGGACTACTACGGCTACAGCCTCGCGCTGGGCAGTGCGGAGGTGTCGCTGCTGAATCTGACGAATGCCTATCGCACGCTGGCGAACGGGGGGAAGTTCGGGGAGGTGGCATATTCGCTTTCTCCCTCGCTCTCGCCTTCGCGCCCGCGCGCGGGGATGCGAGTCTCGCCCCAGGCCATCGATTCAGGTGCGGCTTTCATCGTGGGCGACATCCTGTCCGACCCGAATGCGCGGTCCCGGACGTTCGGGACCGACAGCCTGCTGGGCACCCGGTTCTGGACGGCCGTGAAGACCGGCACGAGCAAGGACATGCGGGACAACTGGGCCGTGGGCTGGTCGCAGCGCTACACGGTGGGCGTGTGGGTCGGCAACGCGGACGGCGCGGCGATGCACGACGTGAGCGGCACGAGCGGCGCGGCGCCCGTCTGGGCCGATGTGATGCGGCATCTGCACCGCGACGAACCCCGCCGGGCGCCGGTGCCGCCGACTTCGGTGGTTTCGACGAGCGTCGTCTTCGGCGATGCGCTGGAAGCGCCGCGCTCGGAATGGTTCCTTCCAGGCACGCAGCAGCCGCTGTTCGCCGTAGCGCGCGATGCCGCGAGTTCACGCGCGACGGACGGCGCGGCGTTCATCCGGCAGCCAGCCGCGGGCGCGATCATCGCGCTGGACCCCGACATTCCGCCGGATCGGCAGCGCCTGCACTTCGCGGCGGGCGGCGTCGGCCCTCGCAGTGCCTTGCGGTGGCGCATCGATGGAAAGGAATTCGCGCGCGGCAACGCCGCGGCGTGGTTGCCGTGGCCGGGGCGGCATCGCGTGCAGCTTGTCGACGCCGCGGGTGCCGTGCTCGACGAGGTCAGGATCGAGGTCCGGGGGGCGGGGGTTCGGTAGGGTTCGAGTCGCACGTCAAGCAGTTGACGCCCATACGAAGTGTATATACAATTTGCGCATGGAGTTCACATGGTCCGAGGCCAAGCGCGCCGCGAACCTCAACAGCCACGACCTCGACTTTGTTGATGCTCCACTGGTCTTTGAGGGCGTGACGTTCACGTTCGAAGACGCCAGGTTCGCCTATGGCGAGCAGCGCTTCGTGACGCTTGGCCTCTTGGCCGGCATTCCCGTTTCAGTAGTTCACACGGAGAGTGACCATGAAATCCGCATCATCTCGTTCCGCAAAGCCACAAAGCGCGAAGCGCAAATCTACTTCGATGAAATCCAGAACTGATTGGGCGCGTCTGAAGGAGGACAAGGGCGCTTCTTCGGACGACCACCCGGAAGCCGACATCAGGCACATCGTTCGTGGAGTCGTTCGGCGTGGACTGCAGCAGCTCCCATCCAAGGCGAGCATTTCGCTGAGAGTCGACCAGGATGTGCTCGAGTGGTTCAAGGCGCAAGGACCGGGCTACCAGACTCGCATCAACAGCGTGCTGCGCGCGTTCCGGGACGCGTCGGTCTAGGAGTTCACGCGAAGCAGGTGCGCCGTCGGCAGGCTCCGCGGCTCCTGCGACCTTTCAACTCGGATCGATTGCTCTTACATTCGTAGCTTTCCGGCGTGCGCGCCGGGGGCACGGATCAGGAGCAGTCATGGATCCCCAGGAAAAGCAGCAATACCAGTCCATCGTCCACAAGATGCTCGGCGCCATGGTGCAGGCGAAGGGGTCGGACCTGTTCCTCACCGCCGGCTTCCCGGCCTCGATCAAGTTGAACGGGAAGCTCACCAAGCTGAACGAACAACCGCTGACGGCGGAGCACACGAGCAAGATGGCGCGCGCCATCGCTTCCGAGAAGCAGTGGCAAAGCTACATCGACACCAAGGGCCAGAACTTCGCGATCTCGCTCGAGGGCATCGGCCGGTTTCGCATCAACATCTTCACGCAGCAGCAGCGAACCGGCATGGTGATCCGCGTCATCACCACCGAGATCCCCGATTTCGACAAGATGAACCTGCCGCCGATCCTGAAGTCGGTCGTGCAGGAAAAGCGCGGGCTCGTGCTGCTGGTGGGCGGCACCGGATCGGGCAAGTCGACGACGCTCGCCGCCATGCTCGGCGTGCGCAACCGGGAGACGCACGGCCACATCATCACCATCGAGGACCCGGTGGAGTACGTGCATCCGCACGGCAACTGCATCGTCACGCACCGCGAAGTCGGTATCGACACGGTGGGCTGGTTCGACGCGCTGAAGGACACGCTGCGCCAGGCGCCCGACGTGATCCTGATCGGCGAGATCCGCGATCACGAGACGATGGAGTACGCGCTCAATTTCGCCGAGACCGGCCACCTGTGCATGGCCACACTGCACGCGAACAGCGCCAACCAGGCCATCGACCGCATCGTCAACTTCTTCCCGATCGAGAAGCACGAGCAGGTGCGCAACGACATCGCGCTGAACATGCGCGCCATCATTTCGCAGCGCTTGGTGCGCAAGATCTCCGGCGGTCGCGCCGCGGCCATCGAGATTCTGCTCAGCACGTCCACCTCGCGCGACGCCATCGCCAAAGGCGAGATCGGCCAGCTCAAGGAGATCATGAAGAAGTCGGTCGAGCTCGGCATGAAGACCTTCGACCAGTGCCTGTACGAGCTTTACGACGCGGGCGACATCTCGCTGCAGGAGCTGCAGGTGAATTCGGATTCGAAGAGCGAGCTGATGCTGCGGCTGAAGTTGAACAGCAAGCGCTTCATCCGCGAGGAATTGCCCACCGGGGAGGCGGCAACCGGCGGGCTGTCGCTGCAGAAGGAGCCGGAGCCCGAGGAGGATGACGACACCCCGAAGCCGGGTCAGCTCGTGGTGAAGATCAGGAAGCCGGAGCCTGCGCAGGCCGCTGCCGCGCCGCCGCCAGCCGCGGCAACGCCAGCGGCGCCCACCACGAAACCGGCGGCGCTGGAGCTGTCCCTGGAGGAGAAGCCAGCGCCTCCGGCGCCCCCGTCCAAGGTCTGAATTTCGAGGAGAACACATGGACGAATTCGACAGCATCGACGACCAATTCGCCCGTCATGCGAGGCAGCTGACGGAGGACCCGTCGGCCCGCCTCGATGCGTTGCGAAAGTGCTCGTTCTTCCAGCCGGTTTCCGACGAGTGGCTGCAGCGCCTCTCTGCGATGGCGGAAATCAGGACCTTCCGCTCCGACGTGAGCATCATGTCGCAGGGCGAGGACCTGAAGGCCTTCTACGTCATCCTGTACGGCGCGGCGGAGGCCTATCGCAACGGCAAGGTGGTCGGCACCATCGAGACCGGCGACTGTTTCGGGGAGGCGATCTTCTTCGGCGACGGCACCATGACCGCATCCGCCACCGTCATCGCCGACGACAAGATCGTCGCGGCCGAGTTCAGCAAGACCGCGATCGAGGCGCTGCAGGCCGATCCGCACGCGATGGTCAGCATGGACAAGGCGCTGCTGCTCGCGCTGTTCAAGAAGCTCAATGGGGCGAACCGGAAGATCGAACGCCTGATGATGGGGTAGGGGCGGAAGGCGTGCGTTACAGAGGGGCTGCGGGCGCATCGGTCATGTTGTCCGGGTCGCCGACGGACGTCCGCCCTAGAATGCGCCCCTCATGTTCAAGAACGCCTGCTACTTCCGCATCGCGGACGGCTTCGAGCTGCCGCCGCTTCCCGCCTTGGAAAAGGCGCTGCAAAAGACCCGCTTCGTGCCCTGCGGCCCGACCCAGCCCGAGTCGAGCGGCTGGGTGCCGCCGCGCGGCGCCAGGCACACCCAGCTCGCGGAACTCGTGGGCGGCCAGCTGATCCTGAAGCTCTGCACGGAAAAGCGTGCCGTGCCCGCGTCGGCCATCAAGGCGGGGGTCGAGGAAAAGATCGAAAGGTACAAGAAGGAAACGGGACAGGAGCGCATCGGCGCCAAGGCGAAGAAGGAGTTCAAGGAGGAGGTGCTCCTGGACCTGCTGCCGCGCGCCTTCACCAAGCGGAGCCACACATTGCTCTGGCTCGCACCGGAGCAGCAAATGCTGGTGATCGACAGCGGCACGCTGGCGGGTGCGGACCGGATCGTGTCGGCCCTGCTCGCGGCGCTGATCGACATCCCGGGTGCCGGACCGGCGCTGGATCTGCAGCTCACGCAGACAGAGCTGTCGCCCTCCGCGGCCATGGCGCACTGGCTCGTCACGCGCGAGGCGCCGTTCAACTTCACGATCGACCGCGACTGCGAACTGAAGACGCCGGACGATCAGAAATCGAGCGTGCGCTACTCACGCCACACGCTCGACATCGACGAGGTCGCGCAGCACATCTCGGCCGGCAAGGTGCCGACCCAGCTGGCAATGACATGGAACGAGCGGGTGTCCTTCGTCCTGAGCGACACGGGGCTGGTGCGCCGCATGAAGATGCTGGACGTGGTGATGGAGGGCGTGGACAAGCCGGGCAAGGACGAGGACGGATTCGATGCGGACGCGGCCATCCTCACGGGCGAGCTGGCCGGGCTTCTGCCCGACCTGCTCGACGCCCTGGGCAGCGAAACCCGGGCGCCGAGCGAGACCTGACGGAGCGCACCGGGGGTGCGCTCGTCATTCGCGATCAGCGATAGCGCGGATCGTTCGGGTAGCGGTCGTACCGGTTGGACACGCCGTCGCGGTCGTTGTCGTACGAAGGTGCCACGGCGTAGGTGCCGGGGGCGCTGCCGTAGGGGACCACCTGCCCATACTGGTCGACGTAGCCGGGCTGCGTGATCACGGTGTGCCGGCCGGCGGCATCGACCTGCACTTGGCGACCGTAGGCATCGGTGTAGACATGCGTGATGGTGCCGGAGGGCCGCGCATCGTACGGCACGCCGAAGATGCTGGACAGCGTGGTTCCCACGCTGTCGATCAGATCGGCCCGCGCCGCGCCGCCGAATGCACACGCAGCCACCGCGGCCGCCGTCAAGATGTACTTCTTCATGAGTTGCTCCTTTGCGGTCAATCCGCTTTGTGTCATTGGAGCGCGATGGGCGGCGCAGAGGGAGCGGCGCGGAGGCCGTGAGGATGTGGGGGGAGTCCTGCGCGGCTGTAGGTTGGGGTAGCTGAACGGTGCTGCACCGGGATTCGAGACGGGAGAGTTTGGAACGATCCCGACCGACACGGGCTCAGCTCGTATCCGACGAGCCAGCGCCAGCCAACGCCCGCCCCAGTCGGATCGGCCCCCGCAACGGTTGATCGGGGTCGAGGGTGAGCCCACCTTGCCGGATCTCGACCGCCCCCGATTTCGCGAGTGCGATCGCCGCTGCGCGGACCTCCGGCATCAGAGGGCGCCATCGTTGCGGATCGATCGCACGTGCCACTTCCGAGGGGCAGATCGTCGCCGACAGAGCGCGGCTGCACAGCAATTCTTCGATGACATCCCGAATACGATCTTCGCTCGCATGCACGTCGGAATGGTGACACGAATTGCGAGACACTGGGGCAACGCAAGTGCGCTCGCTTCGACGCGAAGGGACGGGGTGACGGATTTTTCTCGCCTTCGGTGAGGCAAGCGCGCCCTGCGTGGGTCTTTCTGGACGGGTTGGGTATGCTTTGGCTCTTGGGAGAAACGGTCCATGGCACGCAGGCGAAATAGCGGGGCGGAAGCGCTTCTGAACTTGGTGGCCATGCTACCGTGGTGGGTGGGGCTCTTGTTGGCCATCGCGAGTTACTTCGTCCTCGAGCGACTTTCTCGCCTGACTTCTGGTGTTCCCGTGCAGGGCCAATTGGCTGCGTCCATCCAGGTCACGATGTTGGCGGCTTTTGGTTCCATAGGGAAGGTGGTCGTTCCCGCGCTCTGCGTCGTCGCAGCGGCGGTTTCGTTCGCCAGACGTCGAAGGCGCGCCCAGCTCATGGTCGACGCCACCGGTGGCGGTACGCATGCGATTTCGACAATGTCATGGCGGGAATTCGAAGCTTTCGTCAGCGAAGTCTTTCGAGAGCGCGGTTATTCGGTCGCCGAGAATTTCGATGGCGGCGCCGATGGCGGCTACGACCTGAAAATGCGCAAGAACGGCGAACTTGCGCTCGTACAGTGCAAGCAGTGGAAGGCGTTCAAGGTCGGCGTGACGGTCGTGCGCGAGCTTTACGGCGTGATGGCTGCGAGCGGCGCCAGCGAGGGCTACGTTGTGACCTCGGGCGCATTCACGTCGGATGCCGTTGCCTTCGCGGAAGGACGGAACATCCAGCTATGGGACGGAAAGACCCTGTCGGGGCTACTTTCCCAGCAGCCTGAGGCGCCTATGTCGCCGCCGCCGACGGTCAGTGTTTCGCCGATGTGCCCGAAGTGCGGATCGGGGATGAAGAAGCGCGCTGCCAAGGCGGGCGCGAATGCAGGGAAGATGTTCTGGGGGTGTTCACGTTTTCCTGCTTGCAGGGGGACTCGGGAGGGTTAGCTTCGCAGCATCACGAAGCCGCAGATGTCGACAAGTTGCAGCAATCGACGCATTGCCTCATCGGCGTGTTCGATCAGTTCGTCCAGGGCTACGCGCAGCATGTGGCGAGTCTGCAATCGCGGCAGAGAGATTTGTACCTATCAACTTTCCCGCTGTTCGGGAGGGCGGGCTCTGGTAGACATCCAGCGAGCCTCCCCTCAACCCCAGAGCCACTTCACTCTCGGCTCGGGAATCCCCCGAACGTCCAGATCCAGCGAGAAAATTCCACCGGCGAGACGTTCCGCTGCCGCTTCCTTCGAGCCGCGATCATGGGCCGCCGTCGTGACGAACAGAGTCCGGTAGTCGTGCCCTCCGAACGTGATCATGGTCGGCTGCAGTGTCGGCGCCTCGAGGATTCGATCCAGTTCCCCGGCGGGACTGAATCGCAGGATCTTGCCGGCATCCATCAACGCGATCCAGTAGAAGCCCTCGCTGTCGACCACGGCACCATCCGGAATCTCGCCGACGTTCAGGCCGGCGAATCGTCGTCGGTTGCTCGGCACCCCGCTTGCCGGGTCGTAGTCGAATGCGAGCATCTGCCAGTTCGGCCGATCGGCAAGATACATCGTTCGTCCATCCGGACTCCAGGCGATGCCGTTCGCGATCGTGACGCCCTCGATCAGCCTGACCGGCCCTTGTGCGTCCAGTCGATAGAACGAAGCGCCACCGTCCGGCTGCGTCGAGTCCCGCAGTCGCGCGGTGCCCACCCAGAACCGGCCTTGACGGTCGCACCGCCCGTCGTTGAACCGGTAGTTGGCGACGTCGTACGGTGCAGCGAAGAGCATGGATGAAGCGCCGGTGCGCAGATCCAGCTTGAAATATCCCTCCTGCAATGCCACCAGGGCGAATGCTTCGTCGGCATCCAGCGCGTAGCTCCCGATGGGCGACGTGAAACGCCACGTCTGCGTTGCACCGGTCAGCGGATCGGTCCGATTCAGCGACGGGGCATAGATATCGATCCAGTAGAGGCGCTGGGACCGCGCAGACCAGATCGGCACTTCGCCGACGTTCGCCTTCGCATCGAGCACGCATGACCACTCGGGCGTGATTGCTATCGGCATCGCTCTCGATCCCATGTTCGTTTCTCCGGCCGGGTCCCTGTCGGCACGACCCTCACCGCCGCCGGGCCACCTCCGCCATCGACGGCGTCTCGCAAGCCGCCACATACTCGTCGCGCAATCGATCCACCAGCGCCGCAACGGTGGGAATGTCGCGGATCAATCCGACCCCCTGCCCGGCACTCCACACGTTCTGCCAGGGCTTCATGCCCTCGGGCAGATGCGCGGTCCCCTTCGACGCCGGCACGGCCGCCGTCTTCGGATCGAACCCGTGCGACTGCAGCGAGGGCATCAGCCAGTTCGCCGGCACGCCATTGACCGTGGGCGTGTAGCAAAGGTCCGTGATCTCCGCTTCCGCGATCATCTGCTTGTACGCATCCGGCGCATCCGCCTCCTGCGTCGCGATGAAACGCGTGCCGAGGTAGGCGAGGTCGGCGCCGAGGACTTCCGCCGCACGGATCGCGGCGCCGTTCGACACCGCGCCGGCCATCACGATCGTGCCATCGAACATCGCGCGGATCTGCGGTATCAGCGTGAGGTGCGTGACCGTCCCCGAGTGGCCGCCGCCGCCGGCTCCGATCGCGATGATCCCGTCGGCCCCCGCGCGGATCGCCTTCTCCGCGAACCGGATCGACGTCGCGTCGTGCCACACCACGCCGCCGCTCTCGTGGACCTGCTCGATCAGGCTCGTCGGGTCGCCCGAGACCGAGACGATGATGTCCACGCGCGCGGCCTTGCAGATGCGGATGTGGTTTTCCACCTCCTCGCGGCTCGAGCGCAGGTTGATGTTCGTGGCCAGCGGCCCGATGCGCGCGCCGGGGTTCGCGGCCTGGTACTCGTCGAGCTCGCGGCGAATGGCGAGCATGTCCGCCTCGTAGGACTTCACGTCGCGCCAGTTCGCGGGATTGGTGCCGCAGATGATGCCGGCCTTGCATGCGGCGACGAGCAGGCGCGGGCCGCTCACGAGGAACATGGGCGCGCAGAATGCGGGCAGGACAAGGCGGTCGCGCAGGCGGGCGTCGAGGGTCATCCTGCGAGGATGGCGTGTAACGCAGCGCCCGCCCAGCACCTGTAGCGAAATCGATCCACGATGCGGAACGCCGTCGATAGCGCCTTCACCGGGACCGCGCCTTGACGCAAGGCGCCTGCTGCCGATGATGGCCTGGCGCAGGGTCCGACGGTCGAGCCGACATCGCAGAAACTTCGTTCAGAGCATGGTGCGTCGCAGGTCGGACAGATGGGCGCCGAGCGCAGTAAGAAAGCGTGCAGCCGCGGCCCCATCGATCACGCGATGATCCCATGACAAAGACAGCGGCAGCATCAACCTTGCCTGGACCTGCTTGCCGTCCCACACCGCCTGCATCCTGCTTCTGCCCACACCCAGGATGGCAACCTCCGGCGCGTTGATGATGGGCGTGAAGTAAGTCCCACCGATGCCGCCCAAAGATGAGATCGTGAAGCAGGCTCCAGTCATGGCCTCTGCGCCGAGCTTGCCATCCCGCGCCTTCTCGGCCAGTTCGACCATCTCTTTGCCGATCTGAAAAAGCCCCTTTCTGTCGGCATCCCTGACCACGGGCACGATCAGACCATTCGGCGTATCCGCGGCGAAGCCGATATGGAAATACTGCTTGAGCACCAGCTGTTCTTCGTCCAGCGAACTGTTGAACTCCGGCAGCGTCTTCAGCGCAGCAACGCTGGCCATGACGAGGAACGGCAGGATCGAGATCTTCACGCTGGACTTCTCGAATTCCTTGTTTAACCGAACGCGGAACGCCTCGAGCTCCGTGATGTCGGCATCGTCATGACTGGTGACGTGCGGAATCGTCATCCAGTTGCGATGGAGATTTGCGCCACTGATCTTCTTGATGCGCGAGAGTTCTCTGCGCTGCACAGGGCCGAACTTGGCGAATTCCACCTTCGGCCGGTCTGGCGGGCCGGGTACGTCGCTATCGACCGGCGCCCGGGGTTCCCGATCTGGCAGCGCGGGCGGCGCGGGTGGCATCGGGAGAGCCGCAGCCGGCAACGCGACATTTGCGCTGCCGCCGATTTCTAAGATCGCGAGCACGTCACCAACGTTCACTTTGTCGCCCTTGCGGACTTTGAGCTCCCTGAGCACGCCAGCCAACGATGACGGGATCTCGATGGATGCCTTCTCGGACTCTACGATGACCAACGCCTGTCCTACCGAGACGCTGTCGCCCGGTTGAGCGAGGATCTCGATAACGGCAACGTCCTGCACGTCCCCTATGTCGGGTACTCTCACCTCTGTCAAAACATGTGCCTTGTCTTGGGAATTGGAAGTTCTCGCCGCTTCTGCGTTTCGCGGAAGATCGGAAGATGGCCGGTTAGAAGGCGTTCCAGTCGAGTACGGAAGGCATCTTCTGGATCCGTGTGAGCGACCAGACGAGACCGATCACGGATTGCATTTCGGTGGGGTTGGCTCCCTTGCGGTACCCCGCCAGGCAGGTCGCCTTTTGCTCGAGTTCGGCGCGACTGAGCGTGTTGCCGGGATCTCCTTTCGGCACGTCGACGCGCCCGGAGAATCGACGTCCATCGTGTGTCGTGATCACGACCTTGCCGATCCACCGGCCTGGATATGCGCGATCGACTTCTTCGTCCAGCTCCATTTCTACCTTCGCGCTGAAATCGACGACCGCGTCGTCCTTGTAGTGTTCGTCGAATTCCGGGAGGCCAGCTCGGCCATGCACGGCGACCAGACCCAGGACGGTTCCCATCGAGAATTTGGATTGATGCACGGTCTGCGGCGCGGTGACGGCACCCAGCACATCGATCGCGGCTTGATGAACCCTGGCAGTGACGGCCTTGACGTCGCGTGGCGTCAAGTCGTGTTCAATAAGTGTCTGTTGCAGGGCGTCCGCCGCTGGATGCGTGTGGCGACATGACGCATGGAACTTGAACGAGGTCTCCGACAACGCCCATCGCTCGCCGAGCCGATCGGCAAGCCGGGAGATGTCGGAGTCCTTCGACATCCCGGCTGCCATGCCCTGAGCGCCGGACAGTATTCGCCTGGCACCCGTGAACCCCTCTTTGGCCAGAAATGCCGCCATGATGCCGGCGCCAGCCGCATGGGCCGTGTGGAGTTGCTTCGAGTCGGCCGCGTCCCGCAGGAATTCCCACAAGCCGGAAGCTTGCGTACCCGCGGACCCCATGGCGTGGAGCATTTCTTCCGGATCGAGGCAAAGCAGCCGCCCTGCGGTGACTGCGGCGGCGATTGCCCCGGCGGTTCCCGTCGTATGGAAGATCCTGTAGTGGGATCGCCCGAGAAACTCACCGACACGTATCCCGACCTCGTAGCCCGCCACCGCTGCAACGAGCATGTCCGCACCGCTCGCGCCGTTCGCCTGTGCGACCGCGAGAGCCACGGGAAACACCACCGCGGCCGGGTGGAAGACCGACCCATTGTGCACGTCGTCCTGTTCGGCGAAGTGCGAAGCGGCGGCGTTCACCATGGCCGCCAGCAACGGACTGGAGCGACTGCGATCGATCAGTATTTCGCTGGGGCCATCGCCCGGGCCCATCGCCTTCGCGAAGCGCCGGATGGTCTCGACCGGACGGGCGCCCTTGCCGGCGAGCGCGGAGCCGATCCAGTCGAGCAGCAGGTCCTCGCCGCGGCGCTGCACGGCCGCTGGAATGTCCGCCATGTCCAGCGTCGCCGCGAAGCGGGCGAGTACGGATTCCGGTGCCTGTCCGTCGCTCATGGATTCAGCGCGCCGTCTCTTGCACTCGAATTTTTCGACTGCGAACCAGATGCCCCCACGTCGCACTATCCTTCAACATCATCGCGTTCAGTTCGGCGGCGGTGCCTCCGGTTTTCTCATATCCCATGGGCCGGAATGTCGGCGCGGCGTCCGGCGCCTGAAGCAGGGCGTTGATCTCGGTCTCGATGAATTGCCTTGTCTTCGGTGGCGACCCCGTAGGCAGGTAGAACCCCAGCCACTGCTGCCAGTTGTATTCGGGAAAGCCCTGTTCCGCGATGGTGGGGTACTGAGGGAAGAGTGCCGACCGCCTGCCAGAGGTGATGCCGAGAATCTTGATCTTGCCGCTCTTCTGGAGCAGGTCGGCCTGGAACAAGGGCAGGATGAGCAAGTCGATCTGATTTGCAAGGAGCGCCGCGACGGACGGAGATCCTCCGTTGTACGGCACATGCAGAAGCTCGATCCCTGCCATCTGCTCGAGCAGCACGAATCCCAGTTGCCCGCTGGTTCCGGTACCTTGCGATCCGAAAGTCAGCTTGCCGGGGTCGGCCTTGGCCATCCTGACCGCGTCGGCAATCGTGTTTCCCTGAAACCCGGAGCGCGCTGCCACGGCCATGGGATAGCTGCCCAGCGGAGCGACGGGTTCGAAACTTTTCTCCGGGTCGTACTTGACGGAAAGGACGTGGGGATTGATCGAGAACGCGTCGATGTTGCCGACCATGATCGTGTAGCCATCCGGCGCCGAACGTGCGCCGTATTCGGTGCCGATGACTCCACTCGCACCGGGTCTGTTCTCGACAACCACGGGTTGGCCGATCCGCTTCGCGAGTCCCTGCGCAACGGCACGGGTGCCGGAGTCGATGCCGCCCCCCGCAGGCCAGGCGACGATCATCCGCAAGGGTTTCGAGGGGAATTTATCGTCGGCCTGCGCCCATGCAGGCGAGTGGGGTGCGCCGCAGACAATCAAGACCGAAAAAAGGACACTGAGCAATCGCCGGTTCATTGGGATCTCCATGGGTTGACACATCAATTCGAAAGGCCGGGTTGGGTTGGCCACGTTGCCAACCTTCTTACTGCCTGCACGACGGCTCCGCTGTCGGGTACGACCGCGGACTGAAGGGCAGGGGAAGACGGGACTCTCACGTCGGGCATGCCAACGCGGACGATGGGCGCCTTGAGTTCGGCGAAACACAGGTTGGAAATGCGGGCGGCAATCTCCCCGCCAAAACCTCCCGTGACGTTCGCTTCGTGGACGACGACCATCTTCCCCAGTTGCCTGACCAGAGCCACGATGGACTCCTCGTCCAAGGGGCAGAGCCAGCGCAGGTCCAGTACGGCGGCGCTGATTCCTTCGTCCGCCAACTGTTGCGCGGCCGACAACGCGACCTCGACCATCCGGCCCCAGGTGACGACCAAGACCTGCGAGCCCCGGCGCCTCAAGCGACTACCGCCTACGCTCTCGGTCGCGCGTTCGACATCGACGGGTGCGCTCATCTGGTAGAGGGCGCGGGATTCGATGAGAATGACCGGATCGGGATCGGCGACCGCCGCACGCAGCATGGCGTATGCGTCGTGCGGATTGGAGGGCAACCCTACCTTGATGCCCGGTATGTGGGCAAGCACGGCTTCCAGGCACTGGGAGTGCTGGGCACAGGATCCGGGCGTGGCGCCCTGCTGCATGCGTACGACGAGGGGGGCATTGACCGCGCCTCGGGAAAGATAGCGGACATTCGCCATCTGGTTCGCGACTTGATCCAGCGCCACGAGCAGGAAATCCGTCCACATGATCTCCACCACCGGGGTCAGGCCCTCCAGGCTCGCTCCCAATGCAGCGCCCAGGATGGCGGACTCGGAAATGGGCGTATCGAAGATCCTTTCGCCGAAGTCCCTGCGAAGGTCCCTGGTGACACCGAACGTGCCCCCCGGTACGCCGATGTCTTCGCCGAACGAGACGAGTCCTGGACGCACCTCGAATTCCTTGCGCAGCGCCCGGTTGAGTGCCTGGCTGTAAGTGAGGCTGGCGCCTTCCGCGGGCAGCGGCGCGATCGCCATCTGCGGCGAAACCGCCGCGACATGGCGGGTCGCGGTAAGAGGATCGGGTTGACGCGCCTCGATCGCCTCCGCCGTGAGCGCACCCACGTCATCCGCCACCGACTGCTGCAAGCCGGCCCAGTCCCGTTCGCTCAGCGCGCCCTCCGAGAGCAGCGCATGGGACAACAGGGCGAGCGGGTCCCGACCCAGGTGTTCGGAGCGATCCGCAGCCGTGCGATAGTGCTGGATGTCCGAGTTGTAATGGCCCAGGATGCGGGGAACATCCACCTCGACGAAAGCCGGTCCGCCGCCGGCGCGGACCTTTTGCACGACTTCGGACAGCGCCGCCTGCAGCCCTCTGACGTCCGAGCCGTTGAGCGGCAGAGCCGGCAATCCATATGCTGCGGCGCGCGCCGAAAGCGTCGTTTTCGGAACCGTATTGGAGATCGGCGTCATCTCCGACCACCGGTTGTTCTCGCAAACGAAAATGACGGGCAACTGCCTGGCGATCGCGAAGACGATGGCCTCGTGAACGGCGCCTTGATTGGTCGCTCCGTCGCCCATCGAGACGACCGAAACGCCGCCGCGCCCCTCGGCCAGCAGTCCCATTGCTATGCCATTGGCGATCGGTGCGCTTGCGCCCACGATACTGTTCTCTCCGATGAACCCGTGCTCCGGGGCGCTTAGATAGGCCGATCCCGCGCGGCCCCCGTTCGTTCCGGTCTCGCGGCCCAGAATCTCCGCCAGCACGGCTGCAGGCGGGGCGCCGCATGCGAGCGCCCAACCGTGTCCGCGATACGTGGAAAGCACCCGATCACGCGAGTCGAGATTGGCGAGCATCGCCACGGGCACCGACTCCTGACCCACGCACAGGTGGACGGACCCGCTGAAATGGTTCTCGCGTCGAAGCCGCAAGACCGCCTCCTCGAATCGGCGGGTAAAGAGGATCTGATGAAGCATCTCGACCGGGTCGGCCGATCTGGACTCGAATCGAGGGGCGACACTGCATTTCACTTGATCTCTCCTTCGTGTGCTGTGCAGCCCGTGGGATGCGCTCGCGTCGATGTCGGGCGGCGGCTCGGTGGGTGGGCAACCCGGCTGCTGAGATTCGTCAGACGGTCGATCGCTGCCTTCGAGATGTTGGCCTTCGACGTGGTGACCGTCCCGACGTCGGGAATTCCACGGATGGCGGGCAACACCCGGCTGTAGAAAGTTGCCGCGGCTGCCGGACAACTCTCGCAGGCACCGAGGAACTCGAGGTGGATGTCGCCGTTCGCCGCGATCCTTCCAACTCTCACGGCGCCGCCGTGGGAGTCCAGGAACCTGGCGACGGAATCGTCGAGGGTTCGCTGAACCTCGAGCCTCAAAGCGTCGGTATCGACCGGAGGGGTCGATACCGCAGTGACGGCTTCAGTCGTGGCGAGTGTCATGTCCGTACTTCTTCTCGAGAAACGCGGCAACATCCACGCCCATCAGCCGCGCGAAGTTTTCGCCGAAGATCTTCCGCTTCGTTTCGCGCGTGATCGCCGGGAATCCGTAGCCATCCATCAGGTCCTCGGGCATCTCCAATTCCGCGAACAGATCGATGTACCCTTGTACGGCGGGCCATACGAATGCTTCGCTGCCATACAGCAACCGGTCGGGTCCTACATACATCAACGCCTTGCCCAGTCGCATCAGGGCCTCGCGCGGCATGATCGGGTAGACGTTGATCCAGGCCGAAAGCGACAGCCAGACGTTCGGCGTCCTCGCCGCGATGCTGATCGTCTCGTCGATGTACGGGTCGCCAAGGTGATGGATGACGAAGTTGAGTTCCGGAAAGTCGTTGGCGGCTTGCTGGATGTCGTTCGGCCGCATCGCCTCCATGCACTCGCTGCCGAACGGAACACCCTTGTGGAACTGCACGGTCTTGACGCCGAGGCTCAGTGCGCGTTCCCACATCGGGTAGGCGATCGCCCGGTCGTCGACTCGCCAATTCAGAGAATTGGCGTGCGCCTGGTAGAACTTGAAGCTGACTGCGCCCCATTCTTCGGCCTGCCGCGTCATCTCGTTGCAGGCGCCCTCGACGCCCTGGAACAAGGGGTCGACGCCTCCGCAGAACAGCACCTTGTCCGGGTAGGCCTTCTTGAGGTCGTACTGCCGGCGCGCAGGCGAAAATCCGTCCTTCCACCAACCGAACAGCGGCACGGTCTGTGCCATCGCCATGTCGGTGTCGGAGTCGACGAAGAGGATCCGATGCGCCTCCTCGACGCTGATCTCCGAGCCGAGGAAGTCCGGATTTGCAGGGAGCTTCGGACTCGAGAAGATCTTTGCCATCCCGAGGATGTTCTGGGCGATCTGTACTCCGGTCGGTGTCGTGTTCTTCATGGTGTTGTCGAACATGTGCACCACGTTGTCGAAGACGAACATTCCATCTTTCATTTTCGATCCTTTCCGGGCGTTCCGCCTCAGGCCGGGAGGGACGTGGAATCCACTCCCCCCACGATCAGCATGGGCTGGTTCGCCCAGCCTTTCAGTAGTTCGAACGCAGCGAGATACGTAACCTTGACGTGCGAGATCTTCCAGCCTTCGCGCTCCTTTCGATACTTGCATTCGTAGACGCCGTACTGCCAGGCGGAGACCGGTTGTCCCGGAACCCTTTCCAGGGTGCAGGGATTCATCCAGTTCCAGCGGCCGGTGGCGTGTGTTCCATCGACCTCGATGACGGGGCTCACCGTGACGTGGAACGTGGAGGTGAGCAGCGGGTGTACCCCTTTCACTCCTCGCGCGAATTCCGAGATCTCGCTGCGCTTGTTGAAGCTCTTCGTGAATGGCGAGTACTCGCCGACGCAGTCTTCGGTGAAGCAGGCGACGAAGTCGTCGATGCGGTCCTCGTCGAACGCGTACCCGTATTCGTACATGAGGTTCTTGATCTTCTCGAGGTCTTCGACTGCCTCCACTTTCCGCTCGAGACGGATCAGCCTTTGCTCTAGTTCATCTGACACTGATTACTCCAGTCGTGGGTGAGAAACGAAATGCGTTGCGCAATGGGATGTGCAAAGCGTAATTCCGCTACGCTCCCAACGGCTTCACATTTCATTAAGGCCGTGTTTTGCGCCGGACCGGACCAGCGGCTTCGGCGAGACGCTCGCGATGTACAGTCGCTCGGCAACGTGTAGGAGAACCCCATGCACTTCGATCTGATCGATCTGCGCTTGATGGTGAACATCGCCATGACGAGCAGCATGACGAAGGGAGCCGATCTCTCGAACATTTCGCTGCCGGCCGCCAGCGTGCGGGTACGAAGTCTGGAGGAGGCGGTGGGTTCGAAGCTGCTGTATCGCACCAGTCACGGCGTGACCCTGACGCCTGCGGGTCAGGCGCTAGTGCATCACGGCAAGATCGTTCAAGGGCAGGTGGATCTGCTGAAGGGCGATTTGCAGGAGTACGCGCGAGGTGCGAAGGGGCACCTGCGGGTCGCGGCAAATACCACCGCACTCGGCGAATTCCTGCCCGCTGTTCTGCGCACGTACCTGCAGACCCACCGCGATGTCAATATCGACCTGCGCGAGCGTTCCTCCTTCGACATCGTCAAATCGGTGGAAGACGGGCACATGGATATCGGAATCGTGGCGGGTGAAGTCAGCACGGGATCTCTGCAAGCCCTCCCGTATCGGACCGACCGGCTCGTTCTCGTCGTGCCGCAGGACCATGAACTTGCCGCAACGGAGGTGATCGAGTTCAAGCAAAGCCTGCCGTACGACCAGGTGGGTCTCCACGAAGGGACGGTCTTTCACGCTTTCTTGCGAGGCATTTGCGACCAACTCCACATGCAGTGGCGGCTGCGGATCCAGGTGAGCAATTTCGACACTGCGTGCCGCATGACGGAGGCCGGAGTCGGAATCAGCGTCGTTCCCGGAGCCGCCGCGCGACGGCATGCGCGTAGCCTCAGCGTTTCGCTCCTGCGGCTGTCCGACGCCTGGGCCATCCGAGTGATGCAGATTTGTGTACGCGACCTGCAGGCGCTCCCCGCATTTGCACGCGACTTCGTCGAATTGCTGGCGGAAGATGCCGATACCGCAGAGGAGTAAGGGATCGAGGTGACCCTTGCCGAAGCCACGTTGTGGGACCGTATCGTGGCGCGCGGATGATGACTGTGTCACAATCGATCCACCATGCGGAACACCGTCGATACCGCTTCCACCGAGGCCGCGCGCACGGGCACCCAGAGCATCGAACGCGCCGTGCTCCTGCTGCGCGAGATCGCCTCGCGCGGCCGCACGGGCTGGGGCTTGCGCGACCTCGCGCAGCACACCGGCATGGGGCCGGGCACCGTCCACCGCATCCTGAAGTGCCTCGTGGACCAGCGCCTCGTCCACCGGCGCAGCACCGACAGCCGCTACCTCATCGGCCCGCTGAACTTCGAACTGGGCCTGAGCGTTCCCAGCCGCATGGAACTGCTCGAAAACGTGCATGCGGTGCTGAGAAAGCTCTCACGGGCGATGCCCCGGATCAACGCCGTGTGCTTCCTGCGCAGCGGCGACGACTGCGTGTGCTTCGCGCGCGAGGGCCTCACCGCCTACACGAGCGCCGCGACGGCGACCAAGACCGGCCAGCGCATGCCGCTGATCGGCGTGACCTCCGGCGTGGCGATGATCGCGGCCATGCCGGCGGCGGAAGGCAGGGCCGTGTACGAGCGCAACCGCCAGCGCGAAGCGCACCTCGGCGAGGCGCACCTCAAGCGCGTCGACGACCTGCTCAAGGGCTGCCAGCGCGACGGCTACGGGCTGAGCGAAGGCGATTTGTGGCACGGCGTGAACTCCATCGCGCTCGCCTTCGGCCCGCACCACGACCCCATCGGCGCGGTGGCCGTGTCCGCCTGGTCCGGCAACCATGCGGCGAGCAAGCTGCGGGCGGTGCTGCCCGAGCTGCGCGAGGCGGCGCAGGCGCTGGCGGACGCGGTCGACGAGCCCTGAACGTCATTCCCGCGAAGGCGGGAATCCAGGGCTCCCCCCAAGCGGCGCCGCACCCCCACCTCTCCCCGGCTGTACCACAGTGTGGATCGGCTGCTCCCCGCCCCGATTGCGCCCGCGGGGGGCAGCGCCTATTCTGGCCCCGCCATGCCGCTCAAACCCGACGTCCTCCAAGCCCTCGACTTCCCCGAAGTCGTCCAGTCCTATTCGGCCGACGATTCGATTCGCTATGCCCTGTCCATCGGCATCGGCCTCGACCCGGTCGACCCGGCGCAGTTGCGCTATGTATACGAGAAGGACTTGAAGGCCTTCCCGACGATGGCGGCGGTGCTCGGCTGCACGCCGCGGCCGTGGTCGACGATGCCCGAGACCGGCGTGACGCGCACCAAGCTCGTCCACGGCGAGCAGCGCATCGTGTTCCACGCGCCCTTCCCGCCCGAGGGCGAGGTGCGCTCCAAGGACCGCATCGCCGGCGTCTACGACAAGGGCGCCGAGAAGGGCGCCATCGTCGCGACCGAGCGGCAGGTGTTCGATGCGAAGACGGGCACGCTGCTCGCCACCCTGCAGGCCAAGATCTTCTGCCGCGCCGACGGCGGTTTCGGCGGCGGCAACGTGCCGGCCGAGCCGGTGCGCGCCTTCCCCGACACGCCGCCCACGCACGTGATCGAGCTGCCCACCTTCATCCAGCAGGCGCTGCTGTACCGCCTCAACTACGACCGCAACCCGCTGCACGTGGACCCCGAGGTCGCGAAGATCGGCGGCTTCCCGCGGCCCATCCTGCACGGCCTCGCGACCTGGGCCGTGGCCGCCTACGGCATCGTGCGCGACGTGCTGGGCGGCGACGCCGACCGCCTGCGCGAATTCGAAGTGCGCTTCTCGCAGCCGGTGCTGCCCGGCGAAACCGTCACGCTCGAAGCGTGGGTGCAGGGCGAGGACGTGCTGTTCCGCGGCTTCGTGCGCGAACGCGATGCGAAGGTGCTGGACCGCGGCTACGCGCGCATTGCCGCCTGAACGAAATCAACGGAAGCAAGACATGACCTACGAATGGATCCGCTTCGAGATCGTCGACAAGATCGCGACGCTCACCTTCAACAACCCCACCGCGAAGAACGCGCTGAGCACGCCGATGCGGCTGGAAGTCGCGGACGCGATCCGGCGCCTGCGAGCCGGCGAGGACACCAAGGACCTCGACGTGCGCGCGCTCATCCTGCAGGGCGCGGGCGACGCGTTCTGCGCGGGCGGCGACGTCAAGGCGATGACCAAGATCCGCTCGGCCGCCGAGATCCGCAACCGCATCATCGACGCGCACACCTGGTATGACGACCTGCTGAACCTCGAGATGCCGGTGATCGCCGCCGTGCGCGGCCCCGCGTTCGGCGCCGGCCTGAGCATGGCGCTCGCGGCCGACCTGATCGTGGCGACGCCCAAGGCCAGTTTCTGCTCGGTGTTCCCGCGCATGGGCCTCATCCCCGACCTCGGGCTGCTGCACGTGCTGCCGCGCCTGATCGGCCTGCAGCGCGCCAAGGAGATGATGTTCTCGGCGCGCGCGGTGGGCGGCGAAGAGGCGAAGGCCATCGGCCTCATCTACGAAGTGGTGGAAGAGGACCAGCTCGACGTGTCCGTGCAGGCGCTCGCGAAGCAGTTCACGAATGCGTCGATGACCGCCATCGGCATCACCAAGGCGCTGCTCAATCGCTCGTTCGAGACCGACCTGAAGACCATGAACGAGCTCGAGGCCATGGGCCAGGGCGCGGCCGCGAACACGCAGGCGCACCATGGCGCGGTCGAGCAGTTCCTCTCCAAGAAGCCGCTGTCGTATGGCGGCTTCAAGAAGTCGGACTGGGTGAATGGCGGCAAGAAGGGGGCGGCCACTTGAGCAAGCGAACCCCCGTCATCGTCGGCATTGCCGACGTTCCGCTCGCCGCCGGCAAGTTCGCGCAGGGCGAGACCGTGCTGCAGGCGCAGGCCAAGGCCGTGCATGGCGCGCTGGCCGATGCGGGCCTGTCGCTGAACGACGTCGATGGCCTGCTCACGGCCGGCGCCTGGGGCTATCCCGGCCCCGGCATGCTGATGCCGCTGGCCGTCGCGGAGTACCTGTCGATCTCGCCGCGCTATCTCGACGGCACCAACATCGGCGGCAGCGTGTTCGAGGCGCACGTCGCCCACGCGGCGATGGCGCTGCAGGCCGGCTATTGCGAGGTCGCGGTCATCGTGTACGGCAGCGCGCAGCGTTCCGCGCGCAGCCGCTCCGCCGGGGGCCGGCCCACCGAGTTCATGAACCAGTACGAAGTGCCCTTCGGCCACATGGTGCCGGTGGGCAGCTACGCGATGGCGGCGCACCGCTACATGCACGAGTACAAGCGCGGCCCGGAGGACCTGGCCGAAGTGGCGGTGGCCGCGCGCAAGTGGGCGCAGCTCAACCCCGCCGCCTTCGCGCGCGATCCGCTGAGCGTCGAGGACGTGTTCGCGAGCCCGCTGCTGTGCGATCCGCTGCACGTTCGCGACTGCTGCCTCGTCACCGACGGCGCGGGCGCCATCGTGATGACGACGGCCGAGCGTGCGCGCGATTCGAAGAGCCGCCCCATCAGCCTGCTGGGCTATGGCGAAGCCGCCGGCAACCTGCAGATTTCCGAGATGGAAGACCTGGCGTGGCTCAAGCCCGCCGCGATGGCCGGCGGCCGCGCGCTCGACATGGCCGGCCTGAAGCATGGCGACATCGACGTGCTGCAGGTCTACGATTCGTTCACCATCACCGTGCTGCTCACGCTCGAAGCCCTGGGCTTCTGCGAACGCGGCCAGGCGGGCGAGTTCATCCGCGCCGGCCACACGGGCAAGGGCGGCAAGCTGCCCATGAACACGAGCGGGGGCGGCCTGTCGTGCATGCATCCCGGCATGTACGGCATGTTCCTGCTGATCGAGGCCGTGCGCCAGTTGCGCGGGGAATGCGGCGAGCGCCAGGTGGCGGATGCCGAAGTCGCGCTCGTGCATGGCACGGGCGGTTATCTGTCGAGCGGGGCCACCTGCATCCTGGGGAGAGGCTGATGGCCGAAGCGACACCCGCAATGAACACCAAGCCCGTGCCGCGCGAAGACGCGGAGTCCGCGCCCTTCTGGCGTGCCGTGCATGAAGGCAGGTTCGTGCTGCCGACCTGCGGCGACTGCGGCAAGCGGCATTTCTACCCGCGCGCGCTGTGCCCGCACTGCCGCTCGCTCAACGTGAAGTTCGCGCCGGCCGCGGGGCAGGGCACGATCTACTCGTACACCGTGAACCGCCAGCCGGCGGGCGCGGAGTTCGCGGCGGACGTTCCCTACGTCGTCGCGCTGGTCACGCTCGACGAAGGGCCGCGCATGCTGACACGCATCGTCAACACGACGCCCGAGTGGGTGAAGATCGGCCAGCGCGTGTCCTTCGTGCCGGTGCGCATCTCCGACGACGTATCGCTGCCCTGCTTCGAGATCCAGGCATGAGCGAAGCGCTGCAGCGGATGTTCAATCCGCGCTCGATCGCGGTGATCGGCGCGTCGAACGATCCCAACCGCATCGGCGGCCAGCCCATCGAGCTGCTCAAGAAGTATTTCAAGGGCGCGATCTACGCTGTGAACCCGACGCGCGACACCGTGCAGGGGCTCAAGACCTATCCTTCGATCGGCGCGGTCGACGGGCCGGTCGATCTCGTCATCGTCGCGCTGCCCGCGAAGTCGGTGCAGGGCGCGGTGGAGGAATGCATCGCCAAGGGCATCGACGCCTGCGTCGTGTTTTCCTCCGGCTTCGCCGAGGAAGGCCCCGACGGCGTGGCGATGCAGGAGAAACTCGTCGCGACCGCCCGGGCCGCGGGCATGCGCCTCATGGGCCCGAACTGCCTGGGCATCGGCAACAACCGGCTCGGCTCGTGGGCCACCTTCGCGGGCGGCGCGGCGCAACTGCCGCCGGTGGGCGGCCTGAGCATCGTGGCGCAAAGCGGCGGCTTCGCGTCGTATGCGCTCATGCTGATGAAGAAGCGCCAGCTGGGCCTGGCCCACTGGATCGTGCTGGGCAACCAGGCCGAGGCCGACTTCGCCGATTGCATCGACTACCTCGCCGACGACCCGGACACGAAGGTGATCCTGGGCTATCTCGAAGGCATCGCCGACGGACCCAAGCTCGTCGAGGCGCTGAAGAAGGCGCGGCGCAACCGCAAGCCGGTCGTCGTGGTGAAGGTGGGCAGCTCGGAGGCGGGCGGCATCGCGACCGCTTCGCACACGGCCACGCTCGCGGGCGAGGACGCGGTGTACGACGCCGCACTGCGCCAGTACGGCGCGTACCGCGCCGAGACCGTGCATGAGGCGTTCAACGTCGCCTACGCCTGCATGCGTTCGCCCGGCCTGCCGAAGTCGAACCGCACGGGGATCATCACGGTGTCCGGCGGCTTCGGCGTGCTGATGGCCGACACGGCCGAGCGCGCCGGACTCACGGTGCCGGCGCTGCCGGACGACACGCAGCAGCGGCTCAAGCAGATCCTGCCGTTCTCCAACGTGCGCAACCCGGTCGACATCACCGCGCAGATCCGCAACGACTTCTCGCTCTTCACGCGCACCGTCGACGAGGTCTTCGAGCAGGACGCGTGCGACATGGCCGTGATCTACCAGATGGGCGTGGAC
Organism: Ramlibacter sp.; assembly: GCF_050250995.1. GTDB lineage: Bacteria > Pseudomonadota > Gammaproteobacteria > Burkholderiales > Burkholderiaceae_C > Ramlibacter. Next base: position 185,272 of record NZ_JBFWNP010000001.1, on the reverse strand, counting down.
TACACGCACATGCGCCCGCTGGTGGTGGAGTCGCTGACCAACTTCCGCAAGCGCAAGCCCGACTCGGTGCTCGCGCTGATCCTCATCGCGACGGACGAGATCCGCCGCGGCTACGAGGACCTGGGCTTCATGGTGTTCGAGGAGCCGTCGGAATCCTTCAGGCCGCTGGCTGCGCTGCGCTGGTTCGCGCAGTCGTTCGAGAAGGCGGCGAAGGAAGAGGCCGCAGTCACTTCGGTGAAGCTTCCGCCGCTGCCGGCCTTGCCCGCGGGCGCCGCGACGCTCGACGAGAAGGAGTCGAAGGCGCTGTTCGCCGCCGCCGGCTTGCCGGTGCCCGCCGAACATTCGGCGCGCACGGAAGACGAGGCCATCGCGGCCGCGGAATCCATCGGCTATCCGGTCGTGCTGAAAGTGCTCAGCCGCGACCTCGTCCACAAGTCCGACGTCGGCGGCGTCGAGCTCGACATCCGCAATGCGGACCAGTTGCGCACGGCGTTCCGCCGGATGCACGACAACGTGAGCACCAAGGCGCCCGGCGCGCGGATCGACGGCGTGCTGGTCGCGCCGATGATCTCCGGCGGCCTCGAGTTCTCGCTGGGCGTGCAGAACGATCCGGTGTTCGGACCGACCGTCATGGTCGGCCTCGGCGGCATCTTCATCGAAGTGCTCGAGGACGTGGCGTTCCGCCATGCGCCGGTGAGCCGCGACGAAGCGCGCGGCATGCTGCGCGAGTTGCGCGGCGCGAAGATGCTCGACGGCGTGCGCGGCAAGCCCGCGGCCGACGTCGACGCGCTCGTCGATGCGATCGTGAAGCTCTCCGCGCTCGCGGCCAGCGGCGCGGACCGCATCGCGAGCATCGACATCAATCCTCTCATCGTGCTGCCCGCCGGGCGGGGCGCTTTCGCGGTGGACGGCGTCGTCCAGCTGCGCGAGACCGCCTGACGCACGCATTCGTTCCACCATCCAATTCAACCAGGAGTCACACATGGGCAAACTCGACGGCAAGCTCTGCATCGTCACCGGCGCGGCACAGGGCATCGGCAAGGGCATCGCGACCGAAATGGCGAAGCAGGGCGGCAAGATCGTCCTGTGGGACATGAAGGAGGACGCGGTCATGAAGGCCGCCGCCGAACTCAAGGAAACCGGCGCGACCGTGTGGCCCATCGCGGGCGACGTGTCCGATCCGAAGTTCGTGGAGGACACGTTCCAGAAGATCGAGTCCGAATACGGCCCCATCGACGTGCTGGTCAACAACGCCGGCATCACGCGCACCGCGATGCTGCTGAAGATGACCGACGAGCAGTGGCACGACGTGATCCGCGTCAACCTCACCGCGCTGTTCTACACGACGCGCGCCGCCGCGCGGCTGATGAAGGAGCGCAAGAGCGGCTCCATCGTCAACGTGAGCTCGGGCGCGGGCCAGAAGGGCACGATCGGGCAGGTGAACTACGCCTCCGCCAAGGCCGGCGTGATCGGCATGACCAAGGCCACCGCGCTCGAAATGGCGCGCTACAACGTGCGTTGCAACTGCGTGGCGCCCGGCGTGATCGAGACCGAGATGACCACCAAGATCCTCACCGACCCGAAGCTCGCGCCGCAGTACCTCGCGAGCATTCCGCTCGGCCGCGTGGGCAAGCCCTACGACATCGGCGCCGCCATCGCCTTCCTCGCCTCCGACGAGTCGAACTTCATGACGGGCCAGGTGCTCGGCGTGAACGGCGGCGCGATCATGATGTGAGCCCGGCATGAGCATCAAGAACAAAGCCTACATCGTCGGGGCCTTCGAGCACCCGACCCGCTTCGCGCCCGACAAGTCGCTGGCGCAACTCCACGTCGAAGTCGCCATGGGCGCGATCGCCGATGCCGGCCTGTCCAAGGACGACATCGACGGCGTCTTCTGCGACAGCGACGCGCCCGGCAACGGCGCGCTCATGCTGATCGAATACCTCGGCATCAAGCCGCGCCACATGGACACGACGGAGACCGGCGGCTCGGCGCCGCTGGTCCACGTGTCGCATGCCGCGCAGGCCATCGCCGCGGGCAAGTGCAAGGTGGCGCTGATCACGCTCGCCGGCCGTCCCAAGGCGGAAGGCATGTCGACGGGCACGGCCTCGCGCCCGTTCGACGCGAACGATCCGTCGGCGGAATTCGAGAGCCCCTACCGCCCCGCGATCGCCAACCTGTATGCGATGGCCGCGCGCCGCCACATGCACGAGTTCGGCACCACGAGCGAGCAGCTCGCGTGGATCAAGGTCGCCGCTTCGCAGCATGCGCAGCACAACCCCAACGCCGTGCTGAAGAAGCCGGTGACGGTGGAAGACGTCGTCAATTCGCCGATGGTGGCGAACCCGCTGCACAAGCTCGACTGCTGCGTCATCAGCGACGGCGGCGGCGCGCTCATCGTGGCGAGTCCCGAGATCGCGAAGCAGCTGAAGGTGCCGCGCGTCGCGGTGCTCGGCGCGGGCGAATACTCGTGCAACACCTACGGCGGCAAGGTCGACCTCACGTACTCCGGCGCCCGCATGACCGGCGCGACCGCGTTCAAGGAATCGGGCCTCACGCCGAAGCAGATCCAGTACGCCTCGATCTACGACAGCTTCACCATCAGCGTGCTGCTCGCGCTGGAGGACCTGGGCTTCTGCGAAAAGGGCCAGGGCGGCAAGTTCGTCGAGGACGGCGGCCTCATCTCCGGCCGCGGCCACCTGCCGTTCAACACGGACGGCGGCGGGCTGTGCAACAACCACCCCGCGAACCGCGGCGGCATCACCAAGGTGATCGAAGCCGTGCGGCAGTTGCGCGGCACGGCGCACCCGATGGTGCAGGTCAAGGATTGCCAGTTCGCGCTGGCGCACGGAACGGGCGGACGCATCGGCACGCGGCACGGCAGCGCCACGCTGGTGCTCGGGAGGGAATGAGCATGGCAGAGCAACAAACCACCACCATCCCCGGGCCGAAGCGCGCGCCCGGCACCGAGCGCTTCTGGCAGGCCGCGATGGACGGCAAGCTCCTGCTGCGCCGCTGCACGAAGTGCAACGAGTTCCACTACTACCCGCGGCCGCAGTGCCCCTTCTGCTGGGGCGACACCGAGTGGGTGGAAGCCAAGGGCACGGGCGAGATCTACACGTACAGCGAGATGGCCCGTGCGGAGCCCGCCTACGTCATCGCCTACGTGAAGCTCGACGAGGGCGTGTCGATGATGACGCACATCGTCGACTGCGACCCGAAGGCGCTGAAGGTCGGCCAGAAGGTGCGCGTGGTGTTCCGCGCCGCGCAGGACGGCACGATCGCGCCGATGTTCACGCCGCAATGATTTTGAAGGAAGAAAAGAAATGACTCAGGACATGGCAGGCAAGGTGGTCGTGGTCACCGGCGCCGGTGGCGGCATCGGCCGTGAGATCGCGCTGGCGATGGCGAAGGCGGGCGGCAAGGTCGTGGTCAACGACCTCGGCGTGTCGATCACGGGCGAGGTGAACGCGCCCGGCGCGGCGCAGCAGGTGGTCAACGAGATCAAGGCCGCGGGCGGCGAGGCCGTGGCCGACACGCACAGCGTGGCGGAGTGGGACAGCGCGCATGCGATCGTGCAGACGGCGCTCGACACGTTCGGCCGCATCGACTGCGTCGTGAACAACGCGGGCATCCTGCGCGACCGCATGTTCTTCCGCATGAACGCGGAGGAATGGAAGTCGGTGATCGACGTCCACCTCAACGGCGCGTTCTACGTGTCCCGCGCGGCCGCGACGCATTTCAAGGAGCAGGGCTCGGGTTCGTACGTCCACATGTCGTCGAGCGCGGGCCTCGTGGGCAACCTCGGCCAGACGAACTACGGCGCGGCCAAGATCGGCATCGCCGGCCTGTCGAAGAACATCGCCGTGGACATGGCGAAGTTCAACGTGCGCTCCAACTGCATCTGCCCGTTCGCGTTCACGCGCATGGTCGGCTCCATTCCCACCGACACGCCCGAGAAGGCGGAGAAGGTGCGCAAGGTCGCCGCGGCCATGACGGCGGCGCAGATCGCGCCGATGGCCGTGTACCTCGGCAGCGATCTCGCCGCGGAAGTCAATGCGCAGGTCTTCGCGGTGCGCGGCAACGAGATCATCCTCATGAGCCAGCCGCGTCCGCTGCGTTCGGTCCACCGCTCGGGCGGCTGGACGCCCAAGGACATCAACGAGCACGCGATGGTCGCGCTCAAGCCCGACTTCTACGGCCTCGAGAAGTCGTCGGACGTCTTCAACTGGGAACCCGTCTGAACGCGAGCGTGCGATGAAGTACGAGACGATCAAGAACTGGCGCTTCCCGGAGGTCGAGCAGACCTACACCGAGCTCGACACGATCCTGTACGCGCTCGGCGTCGGCTACGGCAGCGACCCGATGGACGAAGGGCAGTTGCGCTTCGTGATCGAGGACGGACTGCGCGCGGCGCCCACCATGCCCGTCGTGCTCGCGCACATGGGCTTCTGGCAGCAGAACCCCGAGACGGGCATCGACTGGCGCAAGATCGTCGCGGGCGAGACCGCGCTCGAGTTGCACAAGCCGCTGCCGGTCGCCGGGACGGTGGTGAGCCGTGCGCGCGTGACGGGCATCGCCGACAAGGGCGCGGCCAAGGGCGCGGTCGTCTACCTTGCGCGCGAGATCTCGGACAAGGCCACCGGCGAGTTGCTCGCGACGATCCGCACGGGCACGTTCTGCCGCGGCGACGGCGGGCTGGAGCAGAGCGACCCCGCGCCGCCGCCGCCGCCGGAGATGCCCGCGGGCGCGCCGGACCTCGCATGCGAGTTGCGCACCGTGCCGCAGCAGGCGCTGATCTATCGTCTCTCGGGCGATCGCAATCCGCTGCACTCGACCCCTTCGGCCGCGAAGGGCGTGGGCTTCGAGCGGCCGATCCTGCACGGGCTGGCGACCTACGGCCTGCTCGGGCATGCGGTCGTCCGCACGCTGTGCGACTACGATCCGTCGCGCCTCGCGTCGATCTCGGCGCGCTTCTCGTCGCCCGTCTTCCCCGGCGACACGATCCGCACCGACATGTGGAAGCGCGGCGACGAGGTGTTCTGCCGGGCGACCGCTGTGGAGCGCAATGTCGTGGTGCTGAACAACGGCGTCGTGCGCGTGAAGGCCGCATGAGCTCGCCCGGGACACACGCGGGGATGACGGCGCGACACGCATGAACTTCGATCTGTCCGACGAGCAGCGCATGCTCGGCGAGGCCGTCGCCGGCTTCCTCGAGAAGCGCTCGATCCCCCAAGGCGATGCGCGCGCGCAGTGGCGGCAGCTGTGCGAGCTGGGGCTCGTCGCGCTGCCGTTCGATGCGGAACACGGCGGCATCGAGGGTGGACCGGTCGAGCACATGATCGTGCTGCAGGCGCTCGGCGGCGCGCTGGCCCTCGACCCTTACCTGTCCTGCGCGGTGATGGCGGGGAGCGCGCTGCATCGCCTGGCCGACGAGACACTGAAGCGCGAGCTGCTGCCGCGGTTCGCGAGCGGCGACGCCATCGTCGCCTGGTCGCACGAGGATTCGGGCGCGCTCCGCGCGTCGCGCACCGCGAACGGCTGGACGCTGCACGGCGAGCGCCCGCTCGTTCTCGGCGGCGGGCTCGCCGATCGGGTGCTCGTGAGCGCAGCGGTCGATGGCGGCGACGGCTGGGGCGTGTTCCTCGTCGATCCTGCGCAGGCGGGCGTGGTGCGCAAGGCGTACCGCATGCCCGATGGCCACGACGCCGCCGACCTGAAATTCGACAACGTCCAGGCGCAGCACGCCGTCGGCACGCCCGGCCAGATGCGCCCGCATATCGACTGGGTGCAATCGCGTGGCCTCGCGGCGCTTAGCGCCGAAGCCGTCGGCGCGATGTCCGCATGCCTGCGCACCACCGTCGATTACCTCAATGTCCGCCAGCAGTTCGGCGTGCCGCTGTCCACGATGCAGTCGCTGCAGCACAAGGTGGCCGACATGCAGGTGGAACTCGAACTCTCGCGCAGCATGATGATGCTGGCTGCGGCGTCCTGCGACATGGACGACGCCGCGCAGAGAAACAAGACACTGAGCGCCGCCAAGGCGCGCATCGGCCGCGCCGCGCGCCACGTCGGCCAGGAAGCCGTGCAACTGCACGGCGGCATGGGCATGACGGAGGACTGCAAGGCGGGCCATTACCTGCGCCGCCTCGTCGTCATCGACATCCTTTTCGGCGACGCCGACGAACACCTGCAGCGGCTCGCCGATGCCGGCGGGCTGATCGAGCCCGCGCCCTTCTGACCCCACCATCGCCATGAGCAACAAACCTCTTTCGGGCATCCGTGTCCTCGACCTCACCCGCGTGCTCGCGGGCCCCTTCGCCGCGCAGACCCTCGGCGACCTCGGCGCCGAGGTCATCAAGGTCGAACGCCCCGTCACCGGCGACGAGTGCCGCGCCTACGGCCCCGCCTTCGTGAAGGATGCGGACGGGAAGAACACGCCCGAGTCCGCGTTCTTCCTGAGCGCGAACCGCAACAAGAAGTCCGTCACCGTCAACATCGCGAAGCCCGAGGGCCAGGCCCTCATCCGCAAGCTCGCGGCGGAGTCGGACGTCGTGATCGAGAACTACATCGCCGGCACGCTCGCGCGCTACGGCCTCGACTACGCGTCGCTGAAGGCGGTGAATCCGCGCCTGGTGTACTGCTCGCTCACCGGCTACGGCCAGGACGGGCCGGACATGTACCGCCCCGGCTACGACGCGGTGTTCCAGGCGGCCGGCGGCATGATGGGCATGACCGGCCTGCCCGACGACCAGCCCTGCGGCGGGCCGATGAAGGTCGGTCCCAGCATCGTCGACATGGTCGCGTCGTATCACGTCACGATCGCGGTGCTGGCGGCGCTGCGCGCGCGCGACAACGGATCGGGCGAAGGCCAGCACATCGACATCGCGCTGCTCGAATGCTGCGTCGCGTCGCTCAGCCACTTCGCCGAGGAATATCTCGTCTCGGGCATCGTGCCCACGCGCCGCGGCACCGAAGGCAACGGCGGCATGCCTTCGCAGGCGCTGAAGTGCCTCGACGGCTCGGTCCAGATCACGGCGCCCGGCGACATCAAGTTCCGCGCCCTGTGCGAAGTGCTGGGCTGCATGGAGCTGCTGGAGGACGAGCGCTTCGACACGATCGCTAAGCGCTCGCTCAACCGCACCGCGTTGACCGCGCGGATCGCGGGGCTCGCGGCGCAGTGGAAGCGCGACGATCTCTACGCCGCGCTCGACGCCGCGAACATCCCGGCAGGCCCGGTGCGCAACATGGCCGAGGTGTTCGAGGACAAGCAGCTGCAGCATCGCGGCATCGTGGTGAAGACGCAGCATCCGGTGGGCGGCGAGATTCCGCTGGTGCGCAACCCCATCCGCTTCTCCCGCACGCCGATCGACGAGTACAAGGCGCCGCCGACCATGGGGCAGCACAACGACGAAGTGTTCGGGCAACTGCTCGGCATCGGTCGGGAGGCGCTCGACGCGCTGGCGAAGAAGGGCATCCTGTGAGCAGCCGGGCCGCCCCGTGGCTCACGGTCGCGCAGTGCGCAGCGCGGAGGGACGTCGAATGAGCACGCTCAAGTGGCTGAAGTCGACGGAGTTCATCCGCTTCGACGTGACCGACCGGGTGGCGCGCATCACGCTGAACCGCCCCGAGAAGCGCAATGCGCTGAGCGAGGCGCTGCTGATCGAGCTCGACCAGGCGCTGCACGAGGCGGACGACCGCCTCGATGTGCGCTGCGTGATCCTCGAAGGCGCGGGGAAGGATTTCTCGGGCGGCTACGACCTCTCGACCGCCTCGGCCTACACCGGCGCCGGGCCGGAGAGCGTGGGCGGCGTGCAGTATCGCGGCATCGCCAAGCTCGACGACGACACGTGGAGCCTGGAGCGCATGCAGGACCTGCGCATGTACCTCTTCGACATGCACAAGCCGGTGATTGCGCGCGTGCATGGCAACTGCGTAGCGGGCGGCACCGATCTCGCGCTGCTGTGCGACTTCGTGATCTGCGCGAACGAAGCGCGCTTTGGTTTTCCGCCGACGCGCATGCAGGGCTCGCCGCCGAACCACATGTGGCTCTACCACGTCGGCCCGCAGTGGACCAAGCGCATCCTGATGACGGGTGACCTGCTGCGCGGCCGCGATGCGGCCCGCATCGGGCTCGCGCTGAAGTCGGTGCCGATGGCGCGGCTCGACGAGGAAGTGAACAAGCTGGCCAGGCGCCTCGCGAACGTCGACGCCGACCTGCTGGCGGCGCAGAAGCGGATCACGAACGCCGGGCTGGAACTGATGGGCGCGCGTACGCTGCAGCGCATGGCGGCCGAGACGGATGCGAGGGCACACCGCGCGGACGCGCGCCTGCAGTTCCGCGATGCGTTCGCCTCGGGCGGACTGAAGGCGGCGTTGAAGGTGCGCGACGAGCCGTTCGGCGACGGGTTGATCGACCTGGACGACGCGTCGGGCGACGCGAATTAGACCGCGGCCATGGACGTCACATTCAGCCCCGAGGAGGACCGCTTCCGCGCCGAAGTGCGCGAGTTCTTCGAGTCGCGCATTCCCGCGTCGCTGCGCCGCAAGGCCGCCGAGGGCCGCGCGTTCGAGAAGGCGGACACGCAGGCGGCGATGCGCATCGTCCACGCGAAGGGCTGGGCCGTGCCCGCCTGGTCGCGCGAATGGGGCGGCACGGACTGGACGCCGGTGCAGTCGTACATCTTCCGCGAGGAGATGTACCGCGCGGGCGTGCCCGAGCCGCATTCCATCAATGTGAGCATGATCGGCCCCGTGCTCATCGCCTTCGGCACCGATGCGCAGAAGCAGCGCCTGCTGCCCAGGATCGCGTCGCACGACGAGTGGTGGTGCCAGGGCTTCTCGGAGCCGGGCGCGGGCTCCGACCTCGCTTCGCTGCGAACGGCGGCGAAGCGAGACGGCGATCATTACGTCGTCAACGGTCAGAAGATCTGGACCTCGCAGTCGTACCAGGCGGACTGGATGTTCTGCCTCGTGCGCACCGACCCCGAGGCGAAGAAGCAGCGCGGCATCACGATGCTGCTGATCGACATGCGCACGCCCGGCCTGACGGTGCGGCGCATTCCCAGCATCGACGGCGGCGCGCATCTCACGGAGGTGTTCTTCGACGACGTGCGTGTTCCCGTCGACATGCGCGTCGGCGAGGAGAACCGCGGCTGGGACTACGCGCGCTTCCTGCTCGGGCACGAGCGCACGCACATCGCTCGCGTCGGGCTGGCGAAGGCGCGGCTCGGACAGGTCAAGGCCATCGCGGCGCGCAGGCTCGCGAGCGGCGATCGTTCGCTCGAGGCGCCCGTGTTCAAGCTGCGCCTCGCTTGGCTCGAAGCCGAACTGATCGCGCTCGAGATGACGCAGTTGCGCGTGATCACCACCGGCGGCACGCACCACGGCGACAAGGCCGATCCGGTGACCTCGGTCCTCAAGCTGAAGGGCAGCGAGCTGAACCAGGCCGCGCAGTCGCTGCTGCTCGCCGCCGCGGGCCGCGACGCGCTGCGCGACCCGCACCCTGCCCTGGAAAGCGACGACACCGATCCCGCGTGGGAGTCGCGTGCCCTCTCCAACTACGCGTTCACGCGCGCCATGACGATCTTCGGCGGCACGAGCGAAGTGCAGCGCAACATCATCGCGCGCATGGTGTTCGGCGCGACCCCTTGAAAGTACAACGATGACATCCACAGCATTCGGCCGCGCCGACGACGACGTCGTGCGCCAGGTCCGCGATTCGGCCGCGGACTATCTCGAAGGACGCGGCGGCCTCGCCGTGCCGCGCAAGCAGCGCACGTGGCCGGCGAGCGCGCCGCGCGTCGCCGAGTTCTCGCGCGACGAATGGCGCAGGATGGCGGAGCTGGGGTGGACCGGCATCCTCGTCGATGAATCGCATGGCGGCACGGCACTCGGCCTCGCGGCCGCTGCGGCCGTCGCCGCGGAAATCGGCCGCTGGGTCGCGCCCGAGCCGTTCACTGCAGTAGCCGGCATCGCGGCCACGCTGCTGGCCGGCTCGGACGTGCCGCTTGCAGCCGATTTGCGCAAGCGCATCGCGGGCGGCGAGGCCATCGTCGGCATCGCGCTCGGCGAACACGCGCGCGATGTGTACGAGCCCCAGTGCAAGCTCGCGCGCAGCGGCGCGCTCTCGGGTGAGAAGAAGTTCTGCACGCCCGTCGATCCGGTCGACGGCTGGATTGCGACGGTACGCGACGAGGACGGCCGCGTCGCGCTCGTGTATCTGGACGCTGCGGATGTTGCCGGGCGGATGCACAGGCAACCGGCCGCGGATGGCCGGCAACTCGGCACCTTGAAGCTCGACGGCCTGAAGGTCGGCGACGGTGCGGTCCTCCTGCGCGGTGCGGAGGCGGAGTCCGCGCTGCGACGCGCGGTCGCGGCCGGTCACCTGCTCCACGCCGCCGAACTCGGCGGCGCCGCGCAGCGCGTCCACGAGCTGACGCTCGACCACATCCGCACGCGCACGCAGTTCGGCAAGCCGCTCGGCGCGTTCCAGGTGCTGCAGCATCGCTGCGTGGACGTTCGCATCCAGCTCGAACTCGCGCAGGCCTCGCTGGCGCGCGCGGTGCGCGAAGGCGACGCGCTCGGCGACGGGGCGGCCGATGCGGCCCGCTTCGAGTCGTGCGCCACGCGCGCCCGCATGCGTGCCGCGAAGTGCGCCATGGCGGCCTCGCAGACCGCGGTGCAACTCTACGGCGCGATGGGCTACACCGACGAATGCGACGTGGGCCTGTTCTTCAAGCGCACCGTCACGCTGATGGGCCGGCTCGGCTCGCACGGCGAACTGCGCAAGCGCTGGACGGCGCTCGAAGCGCAGGGCGAAGCGCGGCCCGAGACCGCCGCGAAGTGGCAGGGCGAGTTCCCGCGCAATGCGGACTGGACGGCGATGCCCGAGGCGGAGTTCCGCGCGATGGCGCGCGCCTTCCTCGAGGCCCATTACCCCGCGCGGCTGCGCCACCTCGCGCACCGTCCCGGATGGCACGAGGTGAAGGAGTGGTTCCACATCCTGTCGAAGCAGGGCTGGATCGCGCCCCTGTGGCCGCCCGCGCACGGCGGCATGGGCCTGCCGCCGGACAAGATGCTGGCGTGGGTCGAGGAGCTGGAGGAATACGGCGCGGCCCCCCTGCCCAACCAGAGCCTCATCATGCTCGGCCCGCTGCTGCTGAAGCACGGCACCGACGCGCAGCGCGAGAAGTACCTGCCGAAGATCCTGAAGGGCGAGCACGTCTGGTGCCAGGGCTATTCGGAACCCAACGCGGGTTCGGACCTCGCGAGCCTGCGCACGCAGGCCGTGGTCGACGGCGGTCACTTCGTCGTGAACGGCCAGAAGATCTGGACGACGAACGCGCACGAGGCCACGCACATCTTCATGCTCGTGCGCACGAACAAGAACGTGAAGCCGCAGGCCGGCATCAGCTTCCTGCTGTGCGAGCTGGACACCCCCGGCGTGACCGTGCGCCCGATCCGCAACCTCGCGGGCATGGAGGAGTTCTGCGAGGTCTTCTTCGACAACGTGCGCGTCCCGGTCGAGAACATCGTCGGCGGCCTCGACAAGGGCTGGGAAGTGGCGAAGGCGCTGCTGGGCCACGAGCGCATCAACCAGGGCAGCCCCAAATTCCCGCAGGCCGCGCTGAACCACTACCGCAAGATGGCCGATGGCCTCGGTCTGTCGGGCGACGCCGAATTCGAAGGCCTGCATGCCGACTTCGCCATCGACCTCGCGGACCTGGGCGACCTGTACAGCCACTACGCGGAGTTCGTGAAGCGCGGCGAGCAACTGCCCGCCTCGGTGTCCATCCTCAAGGTGTGGGGAACGGAGACCTTCCAGCGGATCGGCGCGGCCATCGCGCAGCATGCGGGCGAGTACGCGGGCCTCGAAGGCGAGGTGGACGTCGGCGGCGAGCCGCTCTCCGTGCTCATGCCCTTGTGGAACGCCGTGCCGGCGTCCCTGTACGGCGGCACGAGCGAGGTGCATCGCAACATCCTCGCGAAGGCCGTGCTCGAACTGCCTTCGTAATGTGAAACAAGGCGCGTGCCGGAGTACGGAACGCGTGCAAATCCCGAGTTGATTCCGTGCCGTGCGCGTCCGAGACTGGCCGGATGAATCAAGATCAAGTCTTCGACGCCATCGTCATCGGCGCCGGCTTCTCGGGCATGTATGCGCTGCACAAGCTGCGCGGCCTCGGCCTGAAGGTCCAGGTGATCGAGGCCGGCGGCAGCGTCGGCGGCACCTGGTACTGGAACCGCTACCCCGGTGCGCGCTGCGACGTCGAGAGTCTCGAATACTCCTATTCGTTCTCCGAGGACCTGCAGCAGGAATGGAAGTGGCCGGAGAAGTATTCGACGCAGCCCGAGATCCTGCGCTATGCGGAGCACGTGGCGGAGCGCTTCGACCTGAAGCGCGACATGCGCTTCAACACGCGCGTGAAGTCCGCGCACTTCGACGAGAACACCTCGCTGTGGTCGGTCACCACCGACAAGGGCGAGGTACTCACCGCGCGCTGGTGCGTCATGGCCAGCGGCAACCTCTCGCTGCCGCGCGTGCCGGATTTCAAGGGCCTCGCCGACTTCAAGGGCAAGTGGTACCACACCGGCAAGTGGCCGCACGAGACGGTCGACTTCACCGGCCTGCGCGTCGGCGTGATCGGCACGGGCTCGTCGGGCATGCAGGCGATCCCGGTGATCGCGAAGCAGGCGAAGCATCTCACGGTGTTCCAGCGCACGGCGAACTTCAGCGTGCCGGCCGTCAACGGCCCGATCACCGCCGAGGAAGACAACGCGCGCAAGGCGATCTATCCGCAGTGGCGCGCAAACCAGCTGGCTTCGCCCTTCGGCATGGCCGGCCACCCGCCGCCGCCCAAGGGCGCGCTGGACGACACGCCCGAGGAGCGAGCGAAGAACTATGAAGTGCGCTGGAACATCGGCGGCAACATCGCCTTCCTTTGCGCGTACAACGACCTGCTGCGCAACAAGGATGCGAACGAGACGGCGAGCGAGTTCGTGCGGCAGAAGATCCGCTCCATCGTCAAGGACCCCGCCACCGCGGAAAAGCTCGCACCGAAGGACCACTACATCGGCACGAAGCGGCTCGTGGTGGACAGCGGCTACTTCGAGACCTTCAACCGCCCGAACGTGTCGCTCGTCGACGTGCGCAATTCGCCCATCGAGCGCATCACCGAAACCGGCATCCAGACGAAGGACGCGCACTACGAGCTCGATGCCATCGTGTTCGCGACGGGCTACGACGCGATGACCGGCGCGCTCTTCGACATCGACATCCGCGGCAAGGGCGGCGTGTCGCTGAAGGACAAGTGGAAGGACGGGCCGCGCACCTACCTGGGCCTCATGTCCGCGGGCTTCCCCAACATGTTCTTCATCACCGGGCCGGGCAGTCCGTCCGTGAAGACCAACATGATCTGCCACCTCGAGCAGCACGTGAACTGGATCGGCGATTGCGTGGGCTGGCTGAAGTCGTCGGGCCGCACCCGGATCGATGCGGACACCGAGCGCGAGAATCAATGGGTGGACCACGTCAACGAGGTCGCGAACAGCACCCTGTATCCGCTCGCGAGCTCGTGGTACACCGGCGCGAACATTCCCGGCAAGCCGCGCATCTTCATGCCCTACGTCGGCGGCCTCGACAAGTACAAGGCGGTGTGCGACGAGGTGGCCGCGAACGGCTACCGCAACTTCGTCGTCGCGTGAGCGCGGGCGAAGCGTCGCAGTCGCGGCCGTCCGCGCTGTTCTCTCCGCTGAAGCTGCGGGACGTCACGTTCCGCAATCGCCTCGTGGTGTCCCCGATGCAGGTGTATCGCGCGGGCCAGGACGGCATGGCGACGGACTGGCATTTCCAGCATCTCGCGAAGTTCGCGGTGGGCGGCTTCGCCGCCGTCGCCACCGAGGGATTGATCGTCGAGGCGCGCGGGCGCTGCACGTATGCGGATTGCGGCATCTGGAGCGACGAGCAGGTCGCGCCGCTGAAGCGGATCACCGCGTTCCTGCGCGAACACGGCACCGTCTCGATCGCGCAGATCCATCATGCCGGTCCGAAGTCCGCGCGGCGTCGCCCCTGGGACGGATTCAGCGCGCTCGATGCCGACGATGCGGCGCGCGGCGAGCCTGCATGGCAGCCGGTCGCTTCGTCCGACGGCTGCTACGTGACCGGCTGCCACGAGGCACGCGGCCTGCGCACCGAAGAGGTCGGCGAGATGCTCGCCACCTATGCCGCCGCGACACGGCGCGTCGATGCGGCCGGCTTCGATGCGATCGAGGTGCATGCGGCGCATGGCTACCTGATCCACTCGTTCCTTTCGCCGCTGACGAATTTCCGCACCGACGCGTATGGCGGCGACCTCGCCGGCCGCATGCGTTTCGCGCTCGAAGTGGCCGAGACGATTCGTGCGAACTGGCCGGCCGGCAAGCCGCTCTTCTTCCGCATCAGCGCCGTCGACGGCACGCCCGACGGCTCGGGATGGACGCTCGCCGACAGCTGCGCGCTGGCGCGCGAACTGAAGGCGCGCGGCGTGGACGCGATCGATTGTTCGTCGGGCGGCATCCGCACCGCGAGCTCGCTGCTCGCGAAGGGCGGCGTGCCGATGAAGCTGAAGCGCGGCTACCAGGTGCCGTATGCCCGCACGATCCGCGCGGAAGCCGACATCGCCACGATGGCCGTCGGCGTCATCGTCGATGCGCAGCAGGCCGAGCAGATCGTGGCCGATGGCAGTGCGGATCTCGTCGCTTTGGCGCGCGAGGCGCTTGCGAATCCGCACTTCGCCGTCCAGGCCGCGCACACACTCGGCGTGGATCGGGATTGGAGCCTCATGCCCGAGTCCTACGGCTGGTGGCTGGCGCAGCGGGAGCGGGCGGGCGTCGAGTAGCGCCTCTCGCGCTTCAGGGAATCCCCGCGCCTGCAAGCGCCACACGGCAACGGCGCAGCCTGCCGTCGCGCCGGGGATTCGCCTTGTCCGTTTCGTCCATGTGCGCGGTGCCCATCACCAGTTCGCGCCGGTCTTCTCCGGCGAGCACGCAGGAAATCGCGCGCTCGCCGTCGAGCACGATCTCCTCGCGGGCTAGCCCCGATGGATCGATGTATCGGAACTTGCCGTCCCAGAGCAGCGCCACCCACAGGCCCCCTTCGCTGTCGAGGCACAGGCCATCCGGGCGCGCCGCAAGCCGTGCGTGCGTCGCTCGACCGACGACCGTGCCGTCCGGCGACAACTGCAGCGCGGTGACGCATTCGCCGAAAGTCTCCGCGAGAAACAGGCTGCGGTGATCCGGGCTCATCGCGAGACCGTTGGGGAAGCGCACCGACTCGACCGCCACGCGCGCCTCTACGCCGGGACGCCAGGAGATGAGGCGCCCCGGCGCTTCCGGCTCGCCCTTCAGCAGGTCGAAGCCGGTGTCGCCCACCCAGGCCCGGCCCTGCCCATCCACGATCATGTCGTTCAGCAGGCCGCGCGCGAGCGGGCTCAAGTCGGCGGCGAGGGTGAGCCCGCCATCCGGACCGACCCACCAGAGCTTTCGATCCAGTGCGCCGGCGACGAGCAGCCGCCCGTCCGGCATGAAGCCGAGGCCCGCAGGGCGACCCGGCACGTGCGCCACATTCGCCACGGTCCCGTCCGGCGCAAGACGCACGACGCGGAAATGGTGAACGTCGGAGAACCAGAGACTGCCGTCGTGCACGCGCGGAGACTCGGGCCAGGCGAGTCCGCCGTGCAGCAGCACCTCGGTGCCGATCACAGGGCGCCCGCCGCGGCCTTTGCGGGCGATGGCGGCTCGGACGCTTCCAGGTCGAGGGCCTTCAGGAGGATTTCGCTCGTGCGGTTGAAGTGCGCGGCCAGCATATCGCAGGCCTTCTGCGCGTCGCGCGCGATCACCGCTTCCATCATCCGCAGGTGCTCCTCGTTCGTGTCGCGCCGGCTCTGCTGCAGCGGCACCGATAGCCGGCGATAGCGCTCGGCCTGCGCGAACAACTGCGCGCGCAGGCGCAGCAGCCAGGGGCTGTCGCAACTCGCGATGAGGGCCGCGTGAAAGCGCGAATGCACCGAGGACCACGATTCGGTCATGCGCGCGCTGGCGGGCTGCGTCTCGTCGGCGAAAGCCTTCTCGGGTGTGCGCGACAATTCGTGCCAGGCCGCCAGGAGTTCCGACTCCCAGCGCAGGTCGCCGAGTTCGATGGCGCGCCGCAGACACAGGCTCTCGATCTCGATCCTCACGCGCGTGAGGTCCTTCAGTTCCGCGGCCGAGATCGGGCACGCGCGGAAGCCTTTCTGCGGCTCCGACACCACGAGCCCCTCGGACGCGAGACGCGAGAGCGCCTCGCGCACCGCGCCCTGGTTGGCGCCCAGGCGCTCGATCAGCTCATGGATCTTCAGCTTCTGCCCGGGACGCACGGCGCCGGAGAGCACGTCGTCGCGCAACTGTTCATACGCTGCGTGGGTGAGGCTGCTTCCGCCGGTGATCTTTTTCAATTCCATGGTTTTCCCTCGGATGCCCGGCATCGTATCAAAAAAAGTTGACTTTGGAAAGAAAGTAGATATTCTACGGAAAGTCGATATTGCTCCTTGAGCTCAACGGAAGGATTTGAATGCGGTTCGTTTCAATTCAACAGGGCGTGCGGCGCGCCGTGGCGCTCGCGGATGCCGAAGGCGCGCTGAGGGGCTACTGGCAGGGCGAGCCGGGGTATCCGGGGTCTCTCGACGCGTACGTCGCCCGAGGCGCAGGCGGCCTTCGCGATCTCGCGGGACTGCTCGCCGCCGGCACGCGCATCGATGCTGCCGGGGCCACCTACCTTCCCGTGCTCTCGGGCGAGGGCCGCAAGATCATCTGCGTGGGCCTCAACTACAAGGACCACGCCGCCGAGAGCGGCTACAAGTCGCCCGACCATCCGACGCTCTTCGTCCGTTTCGCGTCCAGCCTCGTCGGACACGGCGCGCCCATCGTGCGTCCGTCCGATTCGACGCAGCTGGACTTCGAGGGCGAGCTCGTCGCCGTCATCGGCAAAGGCGGCCGCCGCATCCCGCGCGAACGCGCGCTCGACCATGTCTGCGCGTACTCCATCTTCAACGACGGCTCGGTGCGCGACGTGCAGCACCGCACGCCGCAATGGACGCTCGGGAAGAATTACGACGGCACCGGCGCGTTCGGACCGCAGCTCGTGACCGCCGACGAGCTTCCGCCCGGCGGCGCGGGCCTGCGCATCCGCACGCGCCTGAACGGCCAGGTCGTCCAGGACGCCTCGACCAGCGACCTCGTCTTCGACGTCGCGACGCTGGTTCGCGACATCAGCGCCGCCGTCACGCTCGAACCTGGCGACATCCTCGTCACCGGCACGCCTTCGGGCGTGGGCGCTGCGCGCAAACCGCCGCTGTGGATGAAACCCGGCGACGTCTGCGAAGTCGAGATCGAAGGCCTCGGCATCCTGCGCAACCCCATCGTCGACGAAGCATCCGCAGCGTCCTGAATCCTCGAACCCAACGAAGCCCAACGGAGACAAGCACCATGAGCACTCGCACCTTCCTCAAGGCCATTGCGGTCACGCTACTCGCCGGCAGCGCGCTGCTGGCGCAGCAGCCGGCTTTCGCCCAGGCCCCCGCGCCGAAGCGCGTCGCGCTCCTCGTCGGGCCGACGCAGGACAAGTACATCGGCGCGTGGTCGAAGGCCTTCACGGAGGCCGCCGCACCCAAGGGCATCACGACAACGGTGTTCTCGAGTCCCTTCGATCCCGCGCTGCAGGCGCAGCAGGTCGACGACGCGCTCGCGCAGAAGTTCGACATGCTCGTGGTGCAGACGATCAGCCAGAAGGCCATCGTGCCGGCGCTGACGCGCGCGAAGGCTGCCAAGGTCCCGGTCGTCCTGATCATCTCGGAGTTCCCCGGCAACGAATCGGCCGACCTGTACCAGAGCTACATCGGCACGAACTCCGGCCGTCTCGGCGAACTCGCGGGCGAAGCGATCGGCAAGGCCATGACCGCGAGCGGCCGGCCCAATGCGCGCATCGCCGCCATCACGGGCAGCATGGCCGAAGGCATTGCGCCCATGCGCATGGACGGCATGAAGCGCGCGCTGGCCCGTTACCCCGGCATCCAGATCGTGGCGGTGGAAGACGTGAAGTGGAACCCCGCGCAGGCCGAACGCACTGCGGGGCAGGTGCTGGCGCGATTCGGCGCGCAAGGCGGACTCGACGGCATCTACGGCATGAACGACAGCCTGGCCAATGGCGCGATTCAGGCGGCGCTGGCCGCGGGCGTGAAGCTCGGCGCCGAGAAGGGCGCGCTCACCGTGGTCGGCGGCAATTGCCAGGCGCCGGGCGTGAAGAACCTGCAAGAGGGCCGGATGGCCGCTTCCGTGCGGATGATCCCCGCCGAAGAAGCGCGCCTGGCCGCCGCGCGTATCCGCGACTTCTTCGACGGCAAGACGCTCGAGAAGCGCCACTACATCGAGCACGAGATCATCACGCAGGCCAATCTCGTGAAGACCGCGGCCGACTGTTCCTACTGAGCCGGCCGTGACGCAGGCGATGCAAGCGCAGCCCGTGCTGACCGCGCGGGGCTTGAGCAAGCGGTTCGGCGCGGTGCAGGCGCTCGACGGCGTCGACTTCACCTTGCATGCCGGCGAGATCCGCGCGGTGTGCGGCGAGAACGGCGCCGGCAAGAGCACTTTCATCAAGCTGCTCACCGGCGTGTACCAGCCCGATGCGGGCGCGGTGCGCGTCGGCGCGCGCGAGGGCATGCGCTCGCCGCGCGAAGCGCAGGCGGCGGGCATTGCGCTGGTAGCGCAGGAGCTGAGCGTCTGTCCCGACCTGAGCGTCGAGGACAACATGTGGCTCGGCACGATCGGCGTGCCCCTGTTCCATCGCCGCGCAGCGCTGCGGCAGAGGGCGCGTCAGGTGCTGGACCTGCTCGGCATGCAGACGCTCCCGCTCGACACGCCCCTCACGCGGCTGAGCCTGGGCGAGCGGCAGATGGTCGAAATCGCACGCGCCCTCAGCCGCGACGCGGAGGTGCTGCTGCTCGACGAGCCGACGGCCACCCTGTCGGACACCGAGATCGCGAAGGTGCTCGACGCGCTGCGCGCCTTGCGGCGCGAGGGCCGCGCGATCCTCTACATCACGCATCGCATGGGCGAAGTGTTCGACCTGTGCGACTCGGTCACGGTGCTGCGCAACGGCAAGCACGTGGCGACCCGTCCCGTCGCGGGGCTGAACCGGCGCCAGCTCGTCGAGTTGATGCTCGGTCATGCGCCCGCCGCGCCCGCTGCGCGCGCACTCGCCACCGGCGCGGCCCCGCAGCTCGAGGTGGCGGGCCTTTCGGTGCCGGGGCGCGTGCACGAAGCGAGCTTCGGCGTGCCGGCGGGCGCCGTCGCCTGCATCGTCGGCCAGGTGGGCTCGGGCGCCGAGGACGTCGTCCGCGCGATCGCGGGGCTCGAATACACCGCGATGGGCTCGGTCGCCGTGCGCGGGCGCGAACTGACGCTCGGTTCGCCGGCAGCGGCGGCCCGCAAGGACGTGCTGTACGTCTCGGGCGATCGCGCGGGGGACGGGCTGTTCCAGGAACTCAGCGTGGAAGAGAACATGGTGGCCACTCGCCTGCGGCGCTACGCGCGCGGAGGCGTGCTGCAGCGGCAGGCGCTTCGCCGCAAGGCGCTCGAACTCGCGGAGCGAGTTCGCGTCGATGCACGGCGCCTTCGTTCGCGCACTGGCGATCTCAGCGGCGGCAACCAGCAGAAGATCGCCTTCGGGCGCTGCATCGATCGGGGCGAACCCGGCGCCATCGTGATGGTGGAGCCGACCCGCGGCATCGACGTCGGCGCGCGCGAGGACATCTACGCGCTGATGCAGCGGCTCGCGGGCGCAGGCCACGCGCTGCTCGTGGCGTCCACCGACCTGGAGGAAGTGCTGGCGATCGGCGACTCCGTGGTCACGATGTTCCGCGGGCGCGTGGTGGGTCGATACGCGCGCGGCGAGATCGACTTGGCCGGATTGGTGGCCGACATCACCCACCCGGCAGGAGCGGCCGCATGAAATCGACCACCGGCGCGCTCTCGATGCCGCGCGAATCGCGCCCGTCCCTCGGCGCATTGGCGAAGCGCCTCGCCTGGCCCGTGCTCGTGCGCGGCATCGCCCTGCTGGCGCTGTTCGCATGGGCCCTGGCCACGCCGGGCTTCTTCTCGAAGACGAGCCTGCTCGCGCTGCTCACCACCGTCGCCTTCATCGGCTGCGTGGCCGTGGGCATGACGTTCATCACCCTGACCGGGAACATCATGTCGTTCAGCCTCGGCGTCACGCTGTCGGCCGCGACCATGGTGTTCGTCGCCGCCCTGCCGTCCGGCGTGCTGCCGGCCATCGCGCTGACGCTCCTGTTCGGCGGCGCGGTGAGCGGCCTGCAAGGCTGGATCGTCGGCTACTTCCGCGCCAACCCCATCATCGTCAGCATGGCGGCGATGGCGCTGATCACCGGCGCGGCGACGTGGCTGTCCGAAGGCCGCGGGCTGTATCTGGAGGGCGGCGCGTCGGACTGGCTGAAGGGCTCGGTCGGTCCGGTGCCGGGGCCGCTGGCGGCGCTGCTGGCACTGACCGCCGCCGGCCAGTTTGTTCTCTCGTTCACCCGCCTCGGCCGCCAGATCTACCTGATCGGCTCGAACCCGCGCGCCGCGCGTGCCGCGGGCATCGAGCCCTGGCCGACGATCGTGTTCGCGTACGTCACCGCGGGCGTGTTCACGGCTATCGCCGCGGTGCTGATTGCCGCGCGCTACGGTTCGGGCGACATGCAGCACGGCATCGGCTACGACTACCACGCCATCAGCGCCATCGTGCTGGGCGGCACGGCGATCCAGGGCGGCCGCGGCTCCGTCGTGCATACGCTCGTCGGCGCCCTGCTGCTGGCGAGCGTGCAGGGCCTGCTGCTGCTGCACGGCTTCAGCACCGCGATGCAGCATCTGCTGACCGGTCTGCTGGTGCTGTTCGCCATCTTGCTGCAGTACCGGGGAGGCACGCGATGACGAGGATGTCGACATGGCTCGCACGGCCGGCCGTGCGCCCCCTGCTGCTGTTGCTGGTGGTCGTGGCGGGACTGCTGCTGGCCGACGGCGCACAGGGCCGCGTCTGGAGCGCCGCGACGGCGTACAGCGTGCTCCAGCAGTTCGCGACGCTCGGTCCGCTCGCGCTCGCGCTCGGCCTGACGATGATGGCGCGCGAGTTCGACCTGTCGATCGGCGGAACGCTCAGCCTCGCCGGTTGCGTCGCCGTGCTGGCGGGCACGACGAGCCCGCTCCTCGGGTTGATGCTGGCGGTGGCGCTCGGCGCGACGGCGGGTCTCGTCCAATCGGGCCTGATGTTGCGCGTGGGCCTGGGCTCGATCAGCGTCACGCTCGGCGGCCTGCTCGTGCTCTCCGGCCTCGCCTACGTCGTCACCAACAACGAAACGATCTCCTATGCGCGCAGCGACGTCGTCGCCGCCGTCAACGACCGCGTCGGCGGTGTGTTCTCCTGGCGCAGCCTGCTCGCGCTCGCGGTGTTTGCCCTCGCCGAGTTCGTCGTGTCGTGGACACGCATCGGCCGCGACCTGCTCGCGGTGGGCAGCGACCGCCGTGCCTCGGCGACCGCGGGCGTGCCGGTGACCGCGATCCTGTGCGGCACTTTCGCCGTGGCCGGCATGCTCGCCGCAGGCAGCGGCGCCCTGCTGAGTTTCAGCCTCGCCGCGGCGTCGCCGCTCGCCCTGGCCGACACGCTTGCGCCCGCAGCCGCCGCTGCAATCGTGGGCGGCGTGTCGCTGCAAGGCGGCCGCGGCCGCCCGCTGGGTATCGCCGCCGGTGCGCTCGTGCTTTGCGTCCTGCGCTCGGGCCTGACCGCGATGGGCGTCGCGCCTTGCGTGCACGACATTGCCACCGGCGCCGTGCTGCTGGCCGTCGCGTTCGCCGACAGCGACGACCTCCGCATGCGCTGGCACCTGCTGTGGCGCCGCGCGCAGCCGCGCCGCCCGATCACTCCCTCGAACACCTAAGGAAAACCTCTCCATGATCCGATACCTGAAGAAGGGCCGCGACGTCGAAGCCCTGGCCGCCGCGGACGCGAAGGTGCGCAGCACCGTCGAAGACATCCTGCGGGCCGTCGGCGAGCGCGGCGACGACGCCGTGCGCGAGTACTCCTCCCGCTTCGACAACTGGTCGCCCGCGGACTTCCGCCTGACGGACGAGCAGATCCAGGCCGCCATCGCGACCCTGAGCCCGCAGGAACTCGCGGACATCCGTTTCGCGCAGGCGCAGATCCGGGGCTTCGCGCAGAAGCAGCGCGACACGATGGTCGAGCTCGAGGTCGAGACGCTGCCGGGTGTGGTCCTCGGCCACAAGCACATCCCGGTGAATGCCGTGGGCTGCTACATCCCCGGCGGCAAGTACCCCCTGATCGCCTCCGCGCACATGAGCGTGCTCACGGCGAAGGTCGCGGGCGTGAAGCGCGTGGTCGCAACGGCGCCTCCGTTCCTGGGCGCACCGCATCCGGCGATCGTCGCCGCCATGCATCTCGCGGGAGCGGACGAGATCCTGGTCCTGGGCGGCGTGCAGGCCGTGGCTGCGATGGCGCTGGGCACCGGCACCATCGCGCCGGTGGACATGATCGTCGGCCCCGGCAACATGTACGTGGCCGAAGCCAAGCGGCAGCTGTTCGGCCGCGTTGGCATCGACCTCCTCGCCGGTCCGACGGAAACGCTGGTCATCGCCGACGATTCGGTGGATGCCGAGCTGTGCGCGGTGGACCTCCTGGGCCAGGCCGAGCACGGCCCGACGACACCCGCCGTGCTCCTCACGAATTCGGAAGCGCTCGCGCGCGCGACGCTCGCCGAAGTCGAACGCCAGCTGTCCATCCTGCCCACGGCCGACATCGCGCGCGTCGCGTGGGCCGAGAACGGCGAGGTCATCGTCTGCGACACGCCCGACGAGATGGTTGCGAAGGCGGACGAGCTGGCTTCCGAGCACGTGCAGGTCATGACGCGCGATCCGGATCTCTTTCTTCGGCGCATGACCAACTACGGCGCCTTGTTCCTCGGGCCGCGCACTAACGTGTCCTTCGGCGACAAGGTGATCGGCACCAACCACACGCTGCCGACGAACAAGGCGGCGCGCTACACGGGCGGTCTCTGGGTGGGCAAGTTCATCAAGACCTGCACCTACCAGCGCGTGCTGACCGACGAGGCATCGGCCACGATCGGCGCATATTGCTCGCGCCTGTGCCACATGGAGAACTTCGCCGGACACGGCGAGCAGGCCAACATCCGCGTGCGCCGCTACGGCAAGCGCCCCGAAGTGGCCTGGTACGAGCCGGTGGCCGCGGGCTGACGATGCGCGAGACGAAACTCGGCGCCGACATGCCCCGCACGCCGTCCTGGCGCCTCGATGGCCGTCGTGCGCTCGTGACCGGCGCGGGCCGCGGCATCGGCATGGCGGCCGCGGTGGCGCTCGCGGAAGCGGGCGCCGACGTCACGCTGGTGGCGAGGTCCGCGCCCGAAGTGCAGGGGGTCGCCACCGCGCTGCGCGCGGCCGGTCATCGCGCGTCGGCGGCCACGCTCGACGTCACCGATGCCGAGTCCGTTGCGCGCTTCGTGCGCGAGACCGGACCGTATCCGATACTCGTCAACAACGCGGGGACGAACCGGCCCGCGCCGCTCACGGACACGCCGGACGGCGACATCGACGTGATGCTCGACCTCAACGTGCGCGCGGCGCTGGTCGTCGCGCGCGAGGTGGTGCGCGGACTCGTCGCGGCGGGGCAGGGCGGATCGATCATCCAGATCTCGTCGCAGATGGGGCACGTCGGCGCGGCGCGGCGCACGGTGTACTGTGCGAGCAAGCACGCGCTGGAAGGCATGACCAAGGCCCTCGCCTGCGAGGTGGGCCCGCATGGCATTCGGGTCAACAGCGTGTGCCCGACGTTCATCGCGACCGACATGACGCGGGCGCAGCTGGAGCGGCAGGATTTCCGCGCGGAGGTGCTCGCGAAGATTCCGCTCGGCCGGCTGGGCGAGTTGTGCGACATCATGGGGCCGGTGGTGTTTCTCGCGAGCGACGCGGCGGCCCTGATGACCGGCGCGTCGCTGCTGGTGGATGGCGGCTGGACGGCCGCCTGAGGACGAGGAGATTCCATGGATTCCGATCTGCTGGCGGTGCACTCGGTCGACCGGTTCGAGCTTGCCGTTCCCGATCTCGCGCAGGCCGAGCGCTTCTATGCCGCTTTCGGCCTCGAGGTCGCACGACAACCGGATGCGCTGGTGATCGGCGCGGCAGGCGCCGACCACGCGGTGATGCGCGTGACGCGGGGTGAACGCAAGAAGCTGCTCGCGGTGCGCTTCGGTGTCCACCCGGGGCAACTCGCCCGTTTCGCGGAGCATCTGCGGGCGCGTGGCATCGCTTCCGCGACGAATTCTCCGCGCACGCTGAGCTTTCGCGATCCGGACGGTCTCGCGATCGAGTTGGTCGAGACGCGCAAGACCTCTCCCGACGCCCCGATGTCGCCGCAGCCGCGCGGTCCGGCGCCCAAGCGCAGCGCCGCCGCGGCGGTGCGGCCGGCGGGGCTGTCGCATCTGCTGCTGTTCACCGCGGACGTCGGGCGTGCCATCGATTTCTACCGCGACGCGCTGGGCCTGCGGTTGTCCGACCGCGCGGGCAGCAACATCGCTTTTCTCCACACGCCGCATGGCAGCGATCACCATCTCGTCGCCTTCGTGACGTCCGACGGTCCGGGGCTGCATCACAGCAGCTGGCGCGTGCGCTCGCTCGACGAGGTGGGCCACGGTGCGATGCAGATGGCGGCCCAAGGCTTCGATCAGGGCTGGGGCGTGGGCCGCCACGTCCTCGGCTCGAACTATTTCTACTATGTCCGCGACCCGTGGGGTGGCTGGGCCGAGTACTCGTGGGACATGGATTTCATCGCGGCCGGCGCCGAGTGGCCAGCGGGGGATCACGAGGACGAGGACGCGTTCTACATCTGGGGCCCGCCCCCGCCGGCGGGCTTCGCCGACAACACGGAACTGACGGCACCGGCGGTCTGAGACCGCAAGACGAAGGAGACGAGCAATGCAAGGGGAAGAAATGCACGACGTGATCCAGCTGGGGCGCGGCCCCGTCGGCATGGTGTCGGCGGCGCTGCTGGCGCAGGCGGGGCACCGCGTCGCGATGGTCGAGAAGCACGAGGGGCTGTACGGCCATCCGCGCGCGGGCCACATCGACCACGAAATCGCGCGCGTGCTCGCGTCGATCGACAGCGCCGAGGACGTGCTCGCCGACGCCGAGGCGCCGATGGACTACGTCTGGAAGAACGCGCAGGGTGAGAAACTGATCGAATTCGCGTGGGGCGCGCAGGGCGTGAGCGGCTACAACGCCGACTACATGATGTTCATGCCGCTGATCGATGCGGCCCTGGCGCGGCGGCTCGAGAACGATCCCAGGGTCGAACGGCTGTACGGATGGCAGGCCATGGAGGTGATCCAGCACGCGGACCACGTCGAAGTGGTGCTGCGGCGTACGCGCCCCGCGGGCGGGCCGGCGGGCCTCGAACTCACCGGCGAAGAGCGGCGCATCTTCGGGCGCTACGTCATCGCCTCCGACGGCGCCAACAGTCCGGTGCGCCGCCAGCTCGGCATCGAACAGGACGACCTCGGCTTCAACGAGCGCTGGCTGGTGGTCGACGCGCGGCGCAAGCGCGAGCTGCGCCGCTTCGATCCCGATTGCGGGCAGATCTGCGACCCGCGGCGACCGGTGACCATCCTGCCCCTGGGCAAGCGCCATCGCCGCTGGGAGTGGTACATGTTCGAGAACGAGCGTCCCGAGGATTTCTCGCGTCCCGAGAAGGCGTGGGAACTGCTGGCGGAGCAGGGCGTGACGCCCGACGACGTGGAGATCGTGCGCCAGTTGCCGTATGTCTTCAGCGCCCATCACGCGCGCCGCTGGAGCGACGGCCGCATCTTCCTCATGGGCGATGCGGCGCATACCATGCCGCCCTTCATGGGCCAGGGGATGTGTTCGGGCATTCGTGATGCGGCCAACCTCGGCTGGAAGCTCGACCTCGTGCTTCGCGGCATTGCCGCCCCGTCGCTGCTCGATGCCTACCAGCAGGAGCGTTCGCCGCATGTGCGCGACTGGACGCTGATCTCGATCGAGTCGGGCAAGTTGCCGTGCACGGTCGACCCGGTGGCCGCGCAAGAGCGCGACCAGCGCTTCCGCGACGGCTGGCTGCCGCCGATGCCCGACTTTCCGAAGCTGACCGAAGGCGTTCTTCACCGCGGCGCCGACGGGAGCCTGCGCTCCCCGGTCGGCGACCTCGGCGTGCAGGGCCGCGTGCAGTGGCGGGGGCGCTTCGACCGGCTCGACACCTTCCTGCCACGCGGCAGATTCACGATGATCTCCATGGCGGCCGATCCCGCCACATCGATCCCCGCGCACGCGCGTGTAGCGGTGGATCGCCTCGGCGTGCTCTTCGTGCAGATCACGCCGGAGATGGACGTCGACTGCACGTACCGCCGCTTCTTCGACGCACATGGCATCGAGGCGATGCTGGTGCGGCCAGACTTCTATGTGTTCGGTGCGGGGACGATGGCGGAAATGCCGGCGATTGTGGACGATCTGCTGTCGCAGCTGAAGTAGCGGGATGCCGAGCTGCTGGCGATGCAGTTGGATGAAGACATTGAATTCGATCGGCCGTGTATCTCGCTGACGCTTCGCCCGGCCGAGTTCGGTTGAGTGGATGGTGCTCGCCGAATCGGCTCAGCGACGCTTGGCTTTCGGCCATTGCTGCGCAGCATGCAGCACCCGCAGAATGGCGAGGACATCGTCGGGCTCGTGCCGGTACACCATGACGTAGTTCGGCCTGACGACGACTTCGCGCGTGCCCTTGACGCGCCCCGGCCGATAGAGCGCAGGGTTTTGCCGGGCCAACTCTGCCTTCGCCTCGAAGGCGTCATCCAGTTCGATCGCTGCCGCGGGATTGTCCCGGGCGATGTAGTCCATGATGGCTGCGCGGTCGTCAACGGCCATCGGCTTCCATTCCAGCCGCGTCAACTCTTGCCTTGAGCCTGAATTCCCCGACGAAGCGCAGCCTTCCTCGCGGCCATTTCGGCGGAGACGTGTTCATGCGGAATTCCAGGTCGGGCATCGTCGATGCTGGCTTGCACTTCCTCTCGAAACCAAGCATCGTAGGCAACTGCTTCGTGAGCGCGCTTCATCGCTTCGGCACGATCTGGCCTGCTATAGGTGTTGGACGCAGTGGGGTCGAAAGCCGAGGCATCGACATCGAATCGCGCGATGCCCATCTCTTTCAGATACGAGACGAGCGTTTCCAGCCGACGCCACATTCTCGCTTGACGACTGCGGTGAGCGGCCAGGACACTTTCCACCGCGCCATAACGAATCCGCAAGATCCAGCCGCCGTCTTGACCCACGACGCGCGCGCCTCGAACGGTACCCGCTTGGACGAGCTGGGTCAGAGTGGAGTGATCGATGGTTTGCGTCGTCATGCTTTTTGATGTGTCGGCACCGGCAGCCAATAGATCTGATTATGCGCGAACAATAGAAGTTCGCGAGCTCAGCGCTTCAACCCCAGCAACTCCCGCGCAATCACCCAGCGGTGGATCTCGTTCGGCCCTTCGTAGATCCGCCCCAGCCGCGCCAGGTCCGCCATCGCCTGCAGCGGCATCTCCATCGTCACGCCCATCGCGCCGTACAGCTGGATCGCGTGGTCGATCACGTCCCATGCCATCTCGGTCGCGGCGACCTTGATCATCGACACCTGCGCACGCGCTTCCTCGCCGCGATCCACGCGGGCCGCCGCTTCGTAGATCATGAGGCGGCAGGCGTGGATGCGCATCGCCGCGTCGGCGATCCAGTTCTGCACGGTCTGGCGCTCCGACAAGGGCACGCCGAACGTGCGGCGCTGCGGTGCATACTCGATCATCATGTCGAGCGCGCGCTGCGCCCGGCCGACGTTCCACGCGGCGATCTGCACGCGCCGGGACGACAGGCGCGACTGCATCGGGCCGAATCCGTAGCCTTCCTTGCCCAGCACCTGCGCCGACGGCACGCGGCAGTTCTCGAAGATCAGCTCGAAGGTGGAGGCGCCCGCCACCATCGGAATGCGCCGCTCGACGATCAGGCCCGGCGTTCCCTTGTCCACGATGAAGGCGGAGATGCCGCCCTTCACGCCGCGCTCCTTGTCCGTCACGGCCATGACGATGAACCAGTCGGCCTTGTCGGCGCGGCTGATCCAGATCTTGCGGCCGTCGATCACCCAGTGGTCGCCGTCGCGCGTCGCGCGCGTGGTGAGGCCTGCGGGGTCGGTGCCCGCGCCGGGCTCGGAGATCGCCATCGCCGATTGCGTCTCGCCGCGCGCGTACGGGGCGAGGTACTTCTCGCGCTGCGCGTCGCTGGCCGAGCGCAGCAGCATGATCAGGTTGGGCGAGTCGGGCGCGAGTTCGTAGGGCACGATCGTCCTGCCGAATTCCTCGTTCACGCCGACCATCGCCGTCACCGGCAGGTCATGGCCGCCCAACTCCGTGGGCGCATCGAGCCCCCACAGGCCCAGCTCGCGCGAGAGGTCGTCGAGGCGCTTGCGCTCTTCGGGCAGCAGCTCGAGCTTTCCCGTCGTCAGCTCGCGCTTCTGCAGCGCGGGCTCCAGCGGGATCAGCTGCTCGCGCACGAAACGCGCGACCAGCTCCTTGAGCATGCGGTGCTCTTCGTCCAGTTCGAAATTCATCGCGCGCGATCCGTCAGCTGAGCGTGAGGCCGCCGGTGGAGCTCACCGTGGCGCCCGTGATGTACTTCGAATCGTCGGTGGCGAGGAACGCGATCACCGAGCCGATGTCCTCCGAACCGGCCACGCCCAGCGGGCTGCGCGATTCGATCTTCTCGTACTGCTTCTGGTTCTGCTCGTTCAGGCCGCCCGCGGACATGAGGTCCCACGACGGCGTGTCGCGCACGATCGTGACGCACACGCAGTTGACGCGGATGCGGTCCTTCGCCAGTTCCTTCGCCAACACCTTCGTCGACATGATCAGGCCGCCGGCCCAGGTGGACGTGCCGGTCTGTCCGGGCGTCGGCACGCGGCCGCCCTCGGACGCGACGAAGACGACGCTGCCGCCGCCGCGGTCCGCCATGTAGGGGAGCGCGGATTGAACGGGCTGGAGCTTGCCGAGGGTGGTGTCCGCGATGGCCTTCGTCACCTTGAGGAGGTCGATCTTGCGGAAGGGTCCGCGCACGTCGGGCTGGCGCAGGTCGTTGTCGCGCGCGCCCGCGTTGGAGACGACCATGTCGATGCCGCCGAACACGCGCGCCGCTTCGGCGCACACGCGGTCCATGTCCTCCTTCGACAGCGCATCGCCCGGGGCGAAGATCGCTTTCGCGCCGAGCTTCTCGATTTCCGCGACGACGGCGGCGCCCTTGGCGGGGTCGCGGCCGTTCACCACGATGTTCGCGCCGCGCGCAGCCAGCCGCAATGCGGCGCCGCGTCCGATGCCGCCGGTCGATCCGGTGATGAAGGCCACCTTGCCTTGAAGTCCTGCCATGTCGAAGTCCTTTCCGTGTTCGTGAGTCAGATGACGCCCGCGGCCTTCCACGCCGCGAGCGTTGCGGCGTCGATGCCCAGCCAGTCGGCGTAGACCGCTTCGTTGTGTTCGCCCAGCCGGGGCGCGGCCGCGCCATGCCCGTATTCCGCGCGATGGAACTTCAGCGGGATGCCGACGGTCTTGAGTCCCTTCACCGCGCCGATGTCCGGGTGGATGGTGTCGACGACCTCCCGCCGCTCGTTCACCACGGGCTCGTTCAGCGCATCGGCCGGCGTGCGTACCTTCGACACGGGAATGTCCGCCGCGACCAGCAGGCGCTCGATCTCGTCGGCGGTCTTGTCGGCGCACCAGGCGTCGACGATTGCGTTGATCTCGGGCTGGCGCTTGCAGCGTTCGGCGAGTGTGGCGTAGCGCGGGTCCTCGATCATCTCGGGCCGGCCCATCACGCGATAGAACGAATGCGCGAAGGGCTCGCGGGCGCCGGCGCCGATCGCGACGTAGCCGTCCTTGCAGGGGAATATGCCGAACGGCGTGGCCCGCGCATGGTGGTTGCCGGTGCGCGTGGGCATGCCCAGGCGCTCCATCGCCTGCCATTCCTCGACGGCGAGCAGGCCCGTCATGCTGCCCAGCATCGACACGTCGACGTACTCGCCGTCGCCCGTCGCGTTGCGGCGATGCAGCGCCGCGTTGATCCCCATCACCGCGAAGAGCGGCGCGATCAGGTCGCCGAGCGTGAAGCCCACGCGGATCGGCGGATCGCCTTCGCTGCCGTTGGCCATGGTGAAGCCGCTCATGGCCTGGACCACGATGTCGAGCGCCTTGCGCTCGCCCATCGCGCTGTCGGCCCCGAACCCGCTCAGCGAGCAGTAGATGACCTTCGGATTGATCGCGCGCGTGGTCTCGTAGCCGATGCCGATGCGGTCGGCGGTGCCGCTGGCGAAGTTCTCGACGACCACGTCGGCGCGCGAGGCGAGCTGGCGGTAGATCTCCTTCGCCTCGGGCTTCTTCAGGTCGAGGGTGATGCTGTGCTTGCCGCGGGCGCGATTGAGCATCGGCAGCGACATCGCATCCGGGTGCTCCTTCCACATGCTCAGTTCGCCGTCGGGCCCGACGAAGGGCGAATAGCCGCGCACGGTGTCGCCCTTCTTCTCCTCGATCTTGATCACCGTGGCGCCCATGCCCGCGAGCAGGTAGGTGATGAAGGGGCCCGCGAGCTGCGTGGTGAAGTCGAGCACGACCACGCCTTCGAGCGGGCCGCGGTTGTGGACGGGAAGATTGCTGGCCGATTCCGTTGTCATGTGTCTCCTGGGGCGGAATGCGCGCGTCTTGCGCGACCATGGATCCTCGCATTGGATCGCGCGGCGCGACACGGGTGAAGCCCTCGCCGCCTATGTCTGGTATAAGCAGCGCCTATATGAGCAGGGCTTCCGACCGCGGCCGCCTCGCGCGCGTCGACCTCACGATGGTCGCGACGCTGAAGGCGATCTTCGACACCGGCAAGGTGTCGAAGGCGGCCGACGCGCTCGGCGTCACGCAGCCGTCCGTCAGCCAGAACCTCAAGCGCCTGCGCGCCTACTTCAACGACGAACTCTTCGTGCGCAGCGGCAACTCGCTGCAGCCGACCGCGCGCGCGCTGGCGCTGCAGCCGCTGGTCGCGCGGCTCATGCGCGACATCGACCTCATCTCGCAGCCGCCGGACGATTTCGACCCGGCCGCGGCGAACCGCGAATTCATCATCTGCATGTCCGAGGCCGCGGAGTACGTCGTGCTGCCGCGCCTCGCGGCGCTGTTCGCCGAGCAGGCGCCGGGCTGCAGCATCCGCGGCACGCGCCTGCCGCAGCCGCAGCTGATGCAGGCGCTGGAGAAGGGCGAGGTGGATCTCGCGGCCGGCATCCTGCTGGGCGCGGACCGCTCGCTGCGGCAGACGCGCCTCATCGACTTCGGCTTCGTCTGCCTGGTGTCGGCGAACGGCCGCTGGGCCAAGACGCCGCTCACGCGGCAGGCCTACACCGAGAGCCGGCACGTGCTCGTGCAGCGCATCACCGACGCGGACGACCCCATCGGCGAGCGGCTGCGCGTGAAGGGCATCCACCGCAGCATCGCGCTGACGGTGGCGAACGACTTCGTGGCGGCGCGCGTGGTGGCGGACACCGACCTGATCTGCACCGTGACGGTCCCCGTGGGCCGGCAGCTCGCCGCCTTGTTCCCGGTCGGGCTGCAGCCGCCGCCGGTCGAACTCGGCCGCATGTCGAGCCGCCTGATCTGGCACGAGCGCTTCCAGCGCGATGCGAGCCACATGTGGTTGCGCAAGATCGTGGAGAACGTGTACCGCGACGCGCTGGCCTGAGGCCGCGCGCGCCTGCCTTCGACATTAGCGAACCTTATGCGCCGCATAGGCCTTGCCCCCTTCCGCCGCGCGCGCGAACCCGGTTGAATACGGCCTCATGTGGCCTCTTACCTCCATGCTCTTCCTCCCCGCTCACAAGCTCGAGTGGGTCCGCAAGGTCGACCGGTACAAGCCGGACGCCGTCATCCTGGACCTCGAGGACGCGGTGCCGCCCGCGCTCAAGGTCGAAGCACGCGATCTCGCGCGTGAAGGCATCGCGCTGCTGAAGGGCATGGGCATCGCGCCCTTCGTGCGCATCAACGGCTGGGGCGAGGGCGGCGCGGAGGACGTCGCGCGCGCCGTGGTCCCGGGCATCGCCGGCATCGTGCTGCCCAAGGCGAACGACGCGGGCCAGATCCGCGAACTCGACCTCGCCATCGCGCATGCCGAAGGCGCGAACGGCATCGCGCTCGGCACGGTGGACATCGTGCCGATTCCCGAGACGACGCAAGGCGTGTACCACGCGCATGCGCTCGCGTCGGCCAGCAGGCGCTGCAAGGGGCTGATGGGCATGTGCGGCCCCGTCAACGGCGACGTCGCGCGCGCGATGGGCTTCATTCCGACGATGGAAGGCCACGAGCAGATGTACCTCGCCTCGAAGACGATCCTCGACAGCCGCGCGGGCGGCGCGCCTTACCCGATGGGCAGCATCATCGGCACGCGGCTCGACGACCTGGACTCGGTGCGCACGCTGTGCGTGCGCGCCAAGCAGTTCGGTTTCTCCGGCGCGGTGCTCATCCACCCGAGCCACGTGGCGGTCGCGAACGAAGTCTTCGCGCCGTCGGCCGACGAAGTGGAATACGCCGTGGGGCTGCTCGAAGCGATGCGAGCGGCGGAGAAGACCGGTTCGGCGGCCGTGGCCTACCGGGGCGCGATGGTCGATTACGCGATGGAGCCGCAGGCGCGCGCCGTGATCGCGCAGGCCAGGCGCCGCGGCATGGCCGTGCGCGCCGTGGAAGGAGAATGACGATGGCCGACACCCGAATCGATGCCGGCCAGGTGCTGGCGGAATACGTGACGCGTGCGCGCTTCGAGGACTTTCCCGCGACGGCCATCGCCGCGACCAAGCGCTCGATCTTCGACACCGTCGGCGTCATGCTCGCGGGCGGCGGCCCGGCCGCGAACGCGAAGGGCATCGTGAAGATGCTCGCCGCCTGGGGCGGCACGCCCTCGTCCACGGTCATCGGCCACGAAGTGAAGCTGCCGCCGCCGCACGCCGCGTTCGCGAACGCGGCGATGGCGCACCAGTACGACTTCGACGATGCGCACGATGCGGGCGCGACGCACCCCTCGGGCAACTCGTTCGCGGCGGCGCTCGCGCTCGCCGAGGAACGCGGCGCGAACGGCCGCGACCTGCTCACGGCCACGCTGCTGGGCAACGAGATCGTCTGCCGCGCCGGCATCGCGGGCGAGGGCGCGCTCTACGACATCGAATTCCTCTGGCCCGCCATCACCGCGATCTGGGGTTCGACGACGGCGGCCGGCCGCCTGATGGGGCTGGACGCCGACACGCTGCGCGCCGCCTACGGCCACACGCTGCACCAGGCGGGCACGACGCTCGAATGCCTGTACCGCCCCGGCTCCGACATGCGCGGCTTCCGCGACGGCCTCGCGGCGCGCAACGGCGTGACGGCGGCGTTCCTCGCCGAGGCGGGCCTGCGCGGCGACGCCGAGCCCTTCGAGGGCAAGTACGGCTTCTTCGGCGCGTTCTTCAAGGGCCGCTACAACCGCGAGCGCCTCGTCGGCGAACTCGGAAAGCGATACGAGGTCGAGCGCATCACGATCAAGCCCTGGCCGTCGGCGCGCGAGACGCACGCGACCCTGCAGGCGCTGCTCGAACTGCGCGACAGGCATCGCATCGAGCCCGATGCCATCGAGAAGGTCGTCATGCGCGTCGGCGCGACCAACCTCGGCTGCTGCGAGCCCGCCGAGCTGCGCCGCCGGCCGACGGTGCGCATGGATGCGCTCTTCAGCCTGCCCTACGGCGGCGCCGTCGCGCTCACGCACGGCCACGTGCGGCTGTCCGCCTTCCAGCCCGAGGGCATGAAGGACGAGCGCGTGCTGGCGCTCGCGCAGCGCATGACCTGGGAGGTGAACGAAGCGCAGTCGCACGATGGCACCATCGAGCGCGGCGACGTGGCGATCCACCTGCGCAACGGCGACGTGCTGCGCCACGAGGTGCGCCACGCGATGGGCCATCCGGACCATCCGGTGTCCGACGACGTGCTCATGCGCAAGTTTCTCGACTGCGCGGCGCTGGCGCCGCGGCCGCCGACCGAGGCGCAGGCGCGCGAGTTCTGGAACGTGGTGCAGGACCTCGAGAGCCTGCCGGCGAAGGCCTTCGGCGACGCGTTGCGTTCGCTGTCTTCCTAGCCTTCAGGTCGACTTCAGGTCGTCGACGACTTCGGCGGCCGCGCCAGGTGCGGCCACACCCGCATCACCACCTCGCGCTCCGCCGAGAACGACCAGCAGGTGTCGAGCAGGTAGCCGGGGTCGCCCGACTTGCCCAGGCGCGGGCGCATGCCCTGGAAGGCGACCGTGGCCATCGGGATCAGCATCTCCATGAGGTGCGTGCAACTCGCCGTGCCCCGCAGCTTCTCCTTGATGAACGCGGACCAGCCGCGGCCGACCGTGCGGCCAACGAGCACCTGCAGCGTCGCTTCCGCTTCCTTGCACAGCGCCCAGGGCGTCGTGTCGGAGGCGGCGGCGACCTCGCGGACCACGAACTCGCGGTCGATGGTCAGGCGGATCCACATGTCGTGGATGAATTCGCCGGTGGGCACGGTGCCGGGACCGTTGGGGCGGATGAAGTCGAAGGGCTTGGTGTCGCTGACGCGGCCTTCGACGTCGAAGAGGCCGTCCTCGCGTTCGTAGGTGCGCATCGCGATGACGCGGTCGTGGACGTTCTTGCGCGGCGCCGGTGGGGGCAGGGGCATTTGGCCGGATTCCTTTCAGGTGGGAATCAGAACACAGATCGGAAAACGCTTCAGCGCCCCTGCCAGACGGGCGCGCGCTTCTCGGTGAACGCACGCACGCCTTCGGCCGCATCCGCGCTCGACGCGACGGCCAGGTGCATCTCCCGCGACGCCGCGTAACCCGCTTCGAGTCCGAGCTCGCCCACCTTGCGCAGGCCCGCCTTGCCGATCGACAGCGACATCGGCGCGTTGCGCGCGATGGACCGCGCGAGCGCCATGGCGCGCTCGTTCACGGCCTGCGGCGTCGCCTCGACGTAGTTGAGGAAGCCGACCTCGCGCAGCCGCTCCACCGGCATCATCTCCGCCGACAGCAGCAGCTCGAGCACGAGCGCCTTCGGAACCATGTCGAGCATCAGCGCCGTCCAGGCCGCGCCGCGTCCCACGCGCGCTTCGGTGATGCCGGCCTTGCTCCCCGCCAGGCCCACGCGCAGGTCCGAATGCACCGCGAGCAGCATGCCCAACGCGGTGAAGTGGCCATTCAGCGCCGCGACCACTGGCTTGCCCAGGTTGCGCAGGCGGTCGTAGTAGCCGTCGGGCAGCAGCTCGTGGATCTCCAGCCCCCGCTCGCTGCGAACGCGCGACACCTCGGCCAGGTCCATGCCCGCGCAGAACACGCCGCACTCCGCCGCCGCGATCACGAGCACCTTGATGTCGGCGCGTTCTTCGACGGTGGCCCACAGCTCGTGCAGCTTCTGCGCCGCCGCGATCGAGACCGCGTTCTTGCGCGCGGGATTGTTGAGGGTGACCACGGCGACGCCGTCCGTCCCCACGTCGAACAGGACTTCACTCATCGCGGCAGCGTAGCGCGGGAAGCCGGCCCGGCGAAGCGAGGCCGCGGCCGTTCCGCTGCGCAAAACGCGCCGTCGGTCGGCCCATGTTTTGCACAACGGAACGCAGGCTCCGTCCATCGCGTCCGGCGCCCGGAAGCCGGATCATCCGTGCATCCCAAGGAGACTGGCATGAGCCATTGCATTTCGCGCGCCTTCGCGGCGTCCCTCGTTCGACTGACCCTCGCCGGCGTCGCCGCCGTCGGCCTGTCGACGCCCGCCGTCGCCGCCGACTGGGCGCCGACGCGCCCCGTGAAGCTGATCGTTCCGTACACGCCGGGGGCGGGCGCCGACATCACCGCGCGCCTCATCGCGCAGCCGCTGTCCGTGGCGCTGGGCCAGCCCGTGATCGTGGAGAACCGCGGCGGCGCGGGCGGCATCATCGGCACCGACGTGGCCGCCAAGAGCCCGCCGGACGGCCACACGCTGGTGTGGGGCTCGGACGTCGCGTTCACGATCCATCCGCAGCTGACGAAGACACCCTACGACCCGATCAAGGACTTCGAGCCGGTGAGCCTGGTCGTGAACCTGCCGATGGTGCTCGTGACCAATCCGCAGCGCGTCGCCGCCAACAATGTGCGCGAGCTGATCGCGCTGGCCAAGGCCAGCCCCGGCAAATACACCGTCGCGTCGGCGGGCAACGGCACGTCGCACCACTTCGCCGCGGAGTTCTTCAAGCAGCAGGCCGGCGTCGACCTGCTGCACGTCCCGTTCAAGGGCGCGGCGGAAGGCATGAACTCGGTGCTGGCCGGCCAGACCGACATGATGTTCATTTCTCCGGCCACCGTGCTGCCGCACATCAAGGCGAACAAGGTCAGGCCGCTCGCGATGTCGGTCGGCCGCCGCCTGCCCGCGATCCCCGACACGCCGACCATGCAGGAGGCGGGCGTGGCCAACTTCGACGTGGGCATCTGGATGGGCGTGCTGTACCCCGCGAAGACGCCGCGCGCGGCCATCGAGCGCGTGAGCGCGGAGCTCGCGAAGATCGTCGAGCTGCCCGAGGTGAAGGCGCGCATCGGCGACCTGGGCTACACGGCCGGCGGCGGCAAGCCCGAGCAGCTCGGGCAGCGCATCCAGCGCGACATGGACAACTACCGCAAGCTGATCCGCGACGCCAACATCAAGCTCGACTGAACGCACAGGAGTATCACCGCCATGACCACCATCCTCGACATCACCCGGCGCGCCTTGCTGGCCGCAGCACTCTCGGCAGCCGCGGCCGGCGCTTCTGCGCAGGCCTTCCCGTCGAAGCCGATCAAGTTCGTCGTGCCGTTCGCGGCCGGCAGCACGACCGATCTCACCGCGCGCTTCCTCGCGCAGCACGTCAGCGAGCGCTTGAAGCAGCCCGTGGTCATCGAGAACCGCGCGGGCGCCAACGGCTTCATCGGCATCCAGTACGCGCTCACCCAGCCGGCGGACGGCTACACGGTCATCATCTCCACCAGCACGACGCACGCGGCGAATGCGGCCCTGTTCAAGAAGCTGCCCTACGACCCCGTGTCGGACTTCATTCCGCTCACCGGCGTGTCGGTCGGCGGCCTCGTGCTGGCGGTGGCGCCGGGCTTTCCGGCGCAGAACGTGAAGGACGTCCTCGAACTCGCGAAGAACCGCCCGGGCAAGCTCACCTTCGGCAGCGGCAACTCGTCCTCGCGCGCCGGCGGCGAGCTGTTCAAGGAGATCGGCAAGGTCGAGCTTCTGCATGTTCCCTACAAGGCGCTGCCCGCGGCGATCACCGACGTGATCGGGGGCCAGGTCGACATGGTCTTCGGCGACGGGCCTGCCGTGCTGCCGCTCGTGCGCAGCGGCCGGCTCAAGGCGCTCGGCGTGTCCACGCGCGCACGCATGCCCGGCCTGGACAACGTGCCGACCATCGCGGAGCAGGGCCTCGCCGGCTACGAGCTGACGGGCTGGATCGCCGCGTTCGCGCCCAAGGGCACGCCCACCGACATCGCCGACCGGCTCAACGAAGTGCTGGTATCCGTGCTGAGGATGCCCGAGGCCGTGCGCTTCTTCGGCGAGACGGCGTGGAGCCCGATGCCCATGTCGCGCCAGGAGATGGCCGCGTTCCAGAAGACCGAACTCGCCCGCTGGGCCCGCGTCATCAAGTCCGCCGGCATCGAACCGGAATAATGCGCGGATGAAATCCTTTCGCCATCTCGTTCCCGCCCTGCGCATCTTCCACGGCGCGGACTGCTTCAAGACCCTGGCCGCCGAGCTCGAACGCGAGGGCGCGAGCCGGGCGGTGATCTTCACCGGCAACACCTTGTCGAAGCCGGGCTCGCCGGTCGACCTGATCCGCGCGGCGCTCGGCGAGCGTTGCGCGGGCGTGTATGCCGGCGTGAAATCCGACAGCCCCGTGCCCGCGGTCGAGGACGCCGCGCGCGAGCTCGAGCGCCTGGGCGCCGATGCCATCATCGCGGTTGGCGGCGGCTCCGCCATCGTGACGGCGCGCGCCGCCGCGATCCTGCTCGCGGAAAAGGACGAGGTGAAGAACCTCTGCACGCGCCAGGTCGGCGACAAGCAGGTGAGCCCGAAGCTGCTGAAGCCGAAGATTCCGCAGTTCGTCGTGCCGACCACGCCGACCACCGCATCGATCAAGGCGGGCAGCGCGGTGCTCGATCCGGTCGAGGGCACGCGCCTGCCGCTCTTCGATCCGAAGACGCGCGCCCGCGCCCTGTTCATCCACCCGGACTTCATGGCGACGGCCTCGCGCGAGCTGGTCGTGAGCGCGAGCCTGAACACGATGGCGCTGGCGCTCGAAGGGCTCCTGTCGCCGACGGGCGACCCGATGTCCGACGCGATGCTGATCCACGCGGTGCGGCTGATGTCGCGGCAGATCGTGGCGGCGTCGACGAGCGACGACATGCAGGTGCGGTCCGACCTGATGATGGCCTCGCTGATGGCGGGGCACGGCACCGACTACACCGGCGCCGGCATGGCGATCCCCGTGGGCCACGCGATCGGCACGCGCTGCGGCATCGACATGGGCGTGTCCGATGCCATCATGCTGCCGCACGTGTTGCGCTTCAACGCCGAAGCGGCGGCGGCGGGAATCACGAAGCTGGTCGATGCGCTCGGCCTGCGGCTTGCCGTTGGCGAGTCCGAAGTCGAGGCGGTGATCGCGAAGCTCGAAGCGATCTTCGGCGCGCTCGGCGTGCCGAAGCGGCTGCGCGATGCGGGCATTGGGCGCGAGGTGCTGCACGAGCTCGCTACCATCGCGTTCGGCGACTGGTACCTGCAGAACAATCCGCGCAAGATCCGCGACGTCGCCGAACTCGAGGGCGTGCTCGAGCAGGCCTGGTGACTTCACCGAACCGAACAGAACAGAACCGAAGGAAGAACGATGCCGAAAGCCTACTGGGTCTCCACCTACCAGGGGATCGACGACAACGACAAGATGGCCGCGTACGGCAAGCTCGCCCTGCCGGCCATCGAGGCCGCGGGCGGCCGCTTCATCGCGCGCGCCGTGCCCGCCGCGGCGTTCGAGCTCGGCGTGAAGCAGCGCACGGTGCTGATCGAGTTCGACAGCCTCGAAGCCGCCCTGGCCGCGCACGAAACGCCCGCCTACAAGGCCGCGCTGGCCGCGCTCGAAGGCGGTGTCCGGCGCGACCTGCGGATCGTCGAAGGCCTATGAGCGATCTGCTGTACGAGGTGAGCGACGGCGTCGCCGTCATCACCATCAACCGGCCGGAGCGCATGAACACCATGAACACGCCCGTGCGCGACGGGCTGTTCGATGCGTTCGCCTGCTTCGAGGCCGACCCGAATGCGCGCGTCGCGATCCTCACCGCCGTCGGCGACAAGGCGTTTTGCGCCGGCCGCGACCTGAAGGACAAGACGCAGGCCGAGATGACCGAGGTGAAGCGCGGCTACCTGCCCATCCTCGGGGACGCCATCCCCGTGAGCAAGCCCGTCATCGCCGCCGTGAACGGCCCCGCGCACGCGCTCGGTTTCATCTTCGTGCAGATGTGCGACCTGTGCGTCGCGAGTTCGCATGCCAACTTCAGCATCAGCGAAGTGAAGCTCGGCCGCGGCGTCGCCTGGGCGGTGCCGCTCGCGACGATGATTCCCCGCAAGGCGATGATGGAGCTGCTGCTCACCGGCGTCTCCATCACGGCGCAGCGCGCGTACGAGATCGGGCTCGTCAACCACGTGGTCGAGCGCGACCAGGTGATGCCGAAGGCGATGGAACTCGCGCGGCAGATCGTCGCCTCCGCGCCCCTGTCCGTGGCGGGCGCCCGGCGCATCGCGCAGTTCGCCGACGAATACGGCCAGTCCGAGGCGCTGGACCGCGCGTACGAAATCTTCCGCACCATCTACGCCAGCGAAGACGCGGCCGAAGGCATCCGCGCCTTCGTCGAGAAGCGTCCTCCCCGGTGGCAGGGGCGATAGGACGCAGCTCGTCATTCCCGCGAAGGCGGGAGTTCAGGGCTTCCGGAAGTCCGAAGTACGGAACAGCATTCGGCGCCCCCGGCACGACGCCGCGAGGCGAACCTATGCTCCGACGTACTCGAATCCGCCCATCCGTGTCCGTCGTCGCCACTTCCTCCGAACCCCGCTACAAGGTCACCTCGCTCGAACGCGGCCTGGCGGTGCTGCGCGCGATGCGCGATGCCGACGGGCCGCTGCGCAACCACGACGTGGTGTCGCGCACCGGCTTGCCGAAGGCGACCGTGTCGCGCCTCATGAGCACGCTGAGCACGCTCGGCTACCTGCGCCGCACCGACCAGGGCAGCTACGTGCTGCGCGACCAGAGCGCGCGCCCCGGCCGCGCGATGCTCGAAGGCCTGCGCCTGGAGCGCCATGCGCCCGCGCTCAAGTCCGTGCTCTCGGCCACCGGCGGCGCGGCGTACCTCGAAGCGCAGATCGGCGCCGCGCGCGTGGCGGTGTTCCGCTGGCTGCACGATGGCTGCACCCTCCTGTCCGCGGGGTACGGTGAATCCACGGAACTCGCCGCCTGCGAATCGGTGGACCTTGGCAGCGTCGGCGAATTCGTGCTCACGTTCCGCGTGCCGCCGGGCGTCGAGCTGACGGATGCGCAGCTCGACCGGGCGAAAGCCGCGTTGCTCAAAGTCTCCGGCGCGCTGCGCAGCGACGCTTCCGCCTGAGGGCCGGCCCATGGGACTCGACCTCCTCGACACCGTCTGGCGCACCGCCGCGCCGCGCCCCGGTGCACCCGACCTCACGGGCGTGGTATCGCGCCGGCATCGCCTGGCGGACGCCGCGAGGGTGGCCGACGCGGCGACGGTGGCCGACGCCGCGCGTCGCAAGACGCCGCCGCGCAAGGCGCCCGGCGCCGATTTCGTCGAGGCGCTGGCGCACGGCCTCGCGCTGCTCGAATGCTGGAAGGGCCACGAGGTGTGGCTCTCCAATTCCGAACTCTCCGACCGCTGCGGCCTCACGCGCACGACCGTGTCGCGCCTGACCTCGGTGCTGGTGGACCAGGGCTATCTGGCACGCGAAGGCCGGCGCGGCCGCGTGCGGCTCACGGCGTCGACGCTTGCGCTCGGCTTCGGCAGCGCGTTCTCGGTGCTGCCGGCCGATGCCGCGCAGGCCGAGCTGGAATCGCTCGCGCGCGAACTCGACGTGTATGCCGCGCTCAGCATCCGCCGCGTCGATCGCGTGCAGATCCTCGAGAACGTCGCGAGCCCGTTCCACCCGGACGCGGTGCGCATGGACGTGGGCGGCCTGCTGCCGCTGTGCCGCTCGGCCTCGGGCCTCGCGGCGCTGTCCGCCATGCCCGAGCGCGAGGCCGTGCCGCTCGTGACGCAATTGAAGATGCGCTACGGCGAGCGCTGGGACCCGCTGCACCGGCAGCTCGTGCGCACGCGGCAGGAATACATGCGCAAGGGCTACTGCACGTCGGTCGCGGCGCTGTCGCCGGTGGTCGGCGCGGTCGCCATGCCCATGATCCCGATCGGCGGGCACGACATGTTCGTGCTGGCCTGCGGCATGTCGGCGCGCGAGTTCTTTCCCGAGCGCGTCGAGCGCGACATCGCGCCGCTCATGGCGCTCGCGGCGCAGAAGCTCACGGCCGCGATGGCCGCGTAGCTCGGCAGCGCGCATTTACTTTCGCGACAAACTCGACGGGGCCGGTCGCCCGTACACTGGCCGCGCTCGCGCGTGGAGGGTCGAGCTTTCCATGCAGTACCCAAAAATCATTCTTGCCCTTTTCGTGTCGGTCCTTCTCGGGGCCTGCGGCGGCGGCGGCTCATCGTCCAGCGGCACCGCGACTCCGCCTTCGACGGCGGCCAGCGCACCGGTGGCCGGCCAGCTGCTCGACGCGACGCTCCTCAAGACGATCGGCACGGCGGAAGTCGCATCCGCGCTCTCGGCCGACGGCGATGCCGCCTTCCTCGCCACGCCGCGCTACCCGGTACAGGCGTGGCGGCTGAGCTACTACACGGTCGACGGGCAGGGCCGGCAGGTCATCGCGTCGGGCCTCGTCGCCTTGCCGCAGAAGCCGGCCGGCGCGACGAGCCCCGTGCTGAGCTACCAGCACGCGACGATCAAGCGCCAGGCCGATGCGCCCAGCCGCCTGACCGACGTCGGTGAGCCGCCGGTCGTGCTGGCGTCGCTCGGCTACATCGTCGTCGCGGCGGATTACGTCGGCTACGGCGTGTCGCTCGGCTCGCCGCATCCCTACCTGCTCTCTGCGCCTTCGGCCGCGGCCGTCGTCGACTTCCTCACCGCGGCGAAGACCTGGCGCCAGTCGCAGAAGATCGCGGACAACGGCCAGCTGTTCATGACGGGCTATTCCGAAGGCGGTTACGTGACCGTGGCCGCGCAGCGCGCGCTGCAGGCCGGGGCGACGCCGCATCGCGACGAGATCGTTCACGTCGTTGCCGGCGCCGGGCCGTACGACGTACGCACGACGCTCGACCTGCAGCTCGCGAAGGTGCGCGACGACAACCCGCTGCTCGCGGAAATTCTCAGTCCGAACGTGCTCAAGCGCCTGGGCGACTCGGATCGACGCAAGGTCACGGCGCTGCTGCTCGCGCAGACGCTGGGCACCGATGCGGAGGTCACGTTCATGACCACGGCGATCGACAACTACCTTTCCGACGACCGCGCGGCCATCGAGGCGGCGAGCAACGTGTTCGACTGGTCGCCGCAGGCGCCCCTGAGCCTGTTCCACGGCCGCGACGACCGAACGGTGACGTACCTGAACTCGAGCCTCACGCTGCAGGTGATGCGCGGCCGCGGCGCCGGCGACCGCGTCACCTTGACCGACTGCGTCGCGCAGCCGGCGGGGCATTCGGAGTGCGTGCTGCCGTACTGGCGGCTGGTGCTGGATCGGTTCGGGCGGCTGGCGAAGGATCTTTGAACGGCTATTGCTTTGCTGCCGGAGCAACGAGGAGAGACGGCTGCAAGTCGGAGTCCTCCCGAAGCTTCGCTTCGTAGTTCTGCCCGCCGTAGAAGACCCCGATGATGGAGACCGTGTCGGCCTCTACGTCGAATGCGATGACGGCTCGCTTTCTGTAGTTGGTGATCCTCAGCCCGGGGCGCACATCGTCTCGGCGTGTGCCTCGATGGGGAAACGTGCGCAGGCTTTCGCAGTAGCTCACGATGGCGTTGGCGTATCGGGCTGCAATGTCCGGCGATGCGGCTTCCGCGATGTACCTTTGAAGTTCGAGAAGCTGGTCCTCTGCCTTGCGCGCGAAAGCGACGCG
Source organism: Ramlibacter sp. (assembly GCF_050250995.1). Lineage (GTDB taxonomy): Bacteria > Pseudomonadota > Gammaproteobacteria > Burkholderiales > Burkholderiaceae_C > Ramlibacter. The sequence goes on along the minus strand of NZ_JBFWNP010000001.1, from coordinate 141,871 downwards.
GTAGCTCATCTCGACCTGGACCGCTCCGCAGCCAGACGCGCGCGAACATGATCGGCTGTGACAGCGCTTCCTGGATCGGCCTTCAGGGCATCGTAGGCCGGACCGACCTCGTCGTGCAGCCAATTCTCGATCGCCCGATCACGTGCCATCAGCGCACGCAGGCCATCGCGAATCACTTCACTCTCGCTGGCGTACTCGCCTGCTCGTACCTTCGCCTTCACGATATCGATCATTTCGTTCGGGAGCGTGATGCTCATCTGTTGGGTGCTTCGCATCAGGTACTCCATGCGGCCGATAGGATTCAATCCTACTCGATCGTGCTGCGAGCGCCACTGGATGGGCGGACCCGCCGGACGCTCATTTCCCCGCGTTCGGAAAGAACAGCTGCTCGCCGCCGATCTTGTACGCGGCGATGGCCTGCTGGCCTGCGGGCGAAACGACCCAGTCGACGAAGCGTTGCGCCTCCGCGGCCTTGAGATGGGGGAATTTCGCGGGGCTCACGGCCATCACGCCGTACTGGTTGAAGAGGCGCTGGTCACCCTCGACGAGGACAACGAGATCGGCCCGGTTCTTGAAGTTGAGCCAGGTGCCCCGGTCGGTGATCGCATAGCCGTTGGCCTGCGCGGCGATGTTGAGCGCCGGACCCATGCCGCAGCCGCATTCCTTGTAGCCGCTGCCCCTGGGGCCTTCGGCCAGTGTCCAGTAGCGGTTCTCTGCCGCGTGCGTGCCGCTCTTGTCGCCGCGCGATACGAAGGGCGCGTTGGCGGCGCCGACCTTGCGCATCGCGGCGACGATGTCGTTGCCCTTCGTGCCCACGGGATCGGTCTTCGGCCCGACGAGCACGAAGTCGTTGTACATGACCGGGAAGCGGCGGGCCGCGAAACCGTCGGCGACAAACTTCTCCTCGGCCGGCTGATCATGGACGAACAGCACGTCGGCATCGCCGCGGCGCGCCATGTCGATGGCCTGGCCGGTTCCGACCGCGACGACCTTCACGTCGATGCCGGTGGCCCGCTTGAACGCGGGCAGGAGGTTCGTGAAGAGGCCGGATTGTTCCGTGGAGGTGGTCGACGCCATCGTGATGGCGGGGGCCTGCTGGGCATGCGCGCCGGCGGCGGCGAGGAGTGCGGCAAAAAGGGCGACGAGAGCCGTGCGGCGATTGAATCGGGTCATGCGCACATCCTAGGAATGCCGCCGCGTCCACGCATCGGACGCAGTCCTTATGAATCGCCATGCATACCCCGCTCAGACTGTCGCCACGGGGGTGACCGGCGACCCTGCCGCGCCGGGCAGCCGCAGCGGTGGCGCGGTCAGCAGGAAGCGCGAACGCCCGTGCTCGCGCAACCAGCGATTCAGCGGGGACAGGAGCCACTGTTCGCCGAGCGGTATGCCGAGCTTGAACAGGCAGTGTTCGTGGATCGTGCTGCTCGCGCCGGCTCGTGGCGGCAGGATCTCGACCGCGCGGTTGTCCGAGATGAGCGCGGCGACGCCGGAATCGGTGATCCACCGCAGCAGACGCTCGTCGCCGCCGTCGAGGCCGGCGCAGCTGCCGTGCAGGCGCTCGGCATCCGGCTCGCGGTTCATCTCCAGCAGCAGTTCGTCGAAGCCGGTCCAAAGGCACAGCATGTCGCCGGGCTCGACCTCGACGCGGTCCGCTTCCATGATGCGCATCAAGGCGTCGTAGCCCACGAGTTCCCGGTCGCGCCCGTAGCGCCGGTGCAGGTCCAGCATGACGCCGCGGCCCTGCACGCAGGACGCCGCCATGGTGTCGACGCCGAGCGGCCCGCAGCTCACGCCTTCGTAGCGCGCCCAATCCTCGACGTCCTCGAGCGGCGCGGGCGTCACGATGTGATCGCCGCCGCGCCAGCCGTTGTAGTAAACGCGCTCGGGCAGCCCGTCGCCATCGGCATCGAATTCCGCGCCCACGTGCGCGAGGCTGTCCCACTGCGTCGAATACTGCGTGGAGAGCAACACCGCGTCGTCGCACACCACCGAGCGCATGCGGTTTCCCGGCACGTCGCGTACGTGGTTGTGGAAACACTGGCCGTCGAGCACGGCGCCAAAGAGTCGCGGCGGGCGACGGCGCGGATTCGCGACGGTGCCGCCGGGAAAGTCGAGCGGCAGGCTGAGGCAGAAGGTCAACCCCTCGCGCGCTTCGGCCAGTCCTTCCTTCACCTTCCGTGGCGTGAGCAGGTTCAGCCGGCCGAGCCGGTCGTCCTCGCCGAACTCGCCCCAGTTCGATCCTTCCGGTCGCTTGACCCAACGCTGGCCCACGGTCGTCTCCTCGGTTCGTGAAGGTGCGCAGCTTACTGGGGACGGGTCTTTTCAGTCAATGTCGATTGATAGAGTCGATATAACGCTCAAGGTGGCAGCACGCCCGTGTAGTTGACCTTCCACCGCACGAGGGGCATGTCGGATTGTTGCTCCCAGGCATGCGCGACCCATCCCGCGATGCGGCCGAGGCGGATCAGATTCGCATCCGGCTCCACGCCGATGCGGCGGTTGACGAAGGTCGCGAGCAGGGCGAACTCGGGCGCCTTGCCCGTCAGCTCTCGCGCCGTCTCGATGGCGCGCTCGAAACGCGAGAAGGCGCGGTCGCTCGCGAGCTGTTGGCGAAAGGCGTCCCACAAGGCGGCGGCGCGTGGATCCGGCGTGTCGAAGGGCGAAAAGCCGAAGCCGGGAATGTCCTCGTTCTCGCGCAGGCGCACGCGCACCGGCTCCGTGGGGTCGCGCGCCGCCTCGATCTCCGCCATGAAGCGCGCGAACGCGCCGACGCGCACGGCCGGCAGCCGCCGCCCCATCGAAGCCGACAGGCCGGCGAGAACGCAGCGGTAGGGCGTCGCGCCGGTGCTGGCCGCGGCACGCACGACGTAGGTGGCCGGATGAAGCGCCTGGTCCGCCGCCAGCACCAGCACACGGCGGACCGCGTCTTCGAGCTTCGCGCCGCATCGCGTGGCGATGGCGATCTGGCGGTGCAGCGGGCCCTTGCCCGGCATCGCCTGCTGCAGCATGACAGTGGCGAACCAGCGCAACACGTCGGCGCCCGAACGCAGAAAGCCGGGCTTCGACAAATCGTGCGCGCGCGGATTCGCGGCTTCGATCGCAGGCAGAAGCATGCTTGCGCGATCGAGCGAGCCGTAGGGCGCGCTCGCCTTCAGCAGAGCCTCCCAGTTCGCAGGCGGCGTCGCCGCGCCGCCTGCGAAGGGGTCGAAGTCGCCGCTGTCCCAGAGCAGGCGGCACACGTCCTCCAGGGAAGCGCTCTGCGCAAGGTGAACCGCGCTCACGCCGCGGTAGAACGACCCGGCTTCGGTGAGCAGCGTGATCGCGGATGAGCCGGTGAGCCCCGGCGTCGCATCGCGAGCGGACGCGGGCGTCACGCCCGATCGGATCTGTTCAATGTCCGAGCGCAGGTAACGGCTCACCCGGCTGCCGCGCGTCTTGTGCGCGCGGATGTTCTTGCGGCTCACGTAGGTGTAGAGCGTCGGGACGCTGACGTTCAGCGCGCGGGCGGCCTCCTCGGCGGTGAGGTAGAGGCCGTCGCTCGAGCCGAGCGCGGCCGGGGCCGCCTGCGAAGTGGAAGACATGACGAGACTCCAGTCAATATATCGACGATTATGATCGAGATTGACGGACACAGCGCCTTCATCGACATTTCATCCCCATCGGGCCGGTCCGGCCCCCTGCTGGAGAGTCCATGAAGGAATGCAGATTCATCGCCGCCCACGGCATGCTGGGCATCGGCGTCGCGGAAGAGAGCCTGGTCCAGGCGCTCGCCGTCGACCCCCACTTCGTCGCGTGCGATGCCGGCACGACCGACGCCGGCCCCTTCGCGCTCGGAATGGGCATTTCCGCCTTTCCGCGTGCGGCCATCGTGCGCGACCTGTCGGTGCTGTTGCGCCACACGGTCCCGCGCAAGATCCCGCTCCTCATCGGCTCGGTGGGCACCGGTGGCGCGGACGTCCACGTCGACCAGTTCATGGACATCGTGCGGGAGGTCGCGGCCACGGAGGGCCTGAAGCTGAAGGTGGCCGAGATCCGATCGGAGCAGTCGAAGGAATTCCTGCGCTCGCAATTGCGCGGTGGCCGCATCCGCGCCCTCGACGCCGCGCCGCCGCTGGACGAAGAAACGATCGAACGCAGCGTTCGCATCGTCGGCATGATGGGCGTGGAGCCCTTGCAGGCCGCGCTCGACGAGGGCGTGGACCTCGTGGTCGCGGGCCGCTGCAGCGACCCCGCCCTCTTCGCGGCCGTGCCGATCCGCATGGGTCTGCCGCACGGCCTGGCCTGGCATGCGGGCAAGGTGGTCGAGTGCGGGGCGTCCGTGTGCGAGAAGCCGGGCCACGGCGTCGTCGTCGGCTACGTGCGGCAGGACGAAGTGATCATCCGCCCGGTCGGCGCGGGCCTGCGCTGCACCCCGCAGTCGGTCGCCGCGCACAGCCTCTACGAGAACGCCGATCCCTTCCGCTTCACCGAATCGTCGGGCGTGCTCGACCTCACCGACGCCACCTACGAGCAGGTCGACGACACCAGCGTCCGCATCCGCGGCAGCGCGTTCGAGCATGCCTCGCAGCACACGGTGAAGCTCGAGGGTGCGGAGCGCGCGGGCTTCCAGAGCATCCTCATCGGCGGGGTTCGCGACCCGTTCATCCTCGCGGAGTTCGACGCCTGGATGGAAAAGGTCGAGTTGCGCGTCGACAAGTCGGTGAAGGAGGTCTTCGGCCGCGACCTGCGGGCGCTGGGGGCGCGGATCGACTATCACGTGTACGGCCGGGACGGCGTGATGGGCGCGCTCGAGCCGGACCGGGAGCGCGTGCCGCACGAAGTCGGCATCGTAGTCGAGGCGACCGCGCCGAACCAGGCCACGGCTACCGCGCTCGTGCAGCTCACGCGCCAGCCGCTGCTGCACCAGCCCACCACCAAGTGGAAGGGCTCGATCACCGGCTTCGCCTGTCTGCACAACCCCTCGCATATCGAACGCGGGCCGGTCTTCCAGTTCAACCTCAATCACGTCGTGCTGGCCGATGCGCCGCTCGACCTGTTCCGCACCACCATCACACGCATCGAAGGAGCCGCGCATGCGCCTCGCTGATCTCGCCGCCATGATCCGCAGCAAGAATGCGGGCCCGTTCACGCTCACCTTCGACATCCTGTTCACCGACGATGCGAGCTACGAGCGCGTGAAGCGCTCCGGCGCGCTCAACGCTCAGATGTTCGCGCGCTTGTACAAGACGGACCCCGCGAAGGTTCGCTTCTTCGAATGCGACAAGGCGCGCGCCTTCAAGTTCAGCATTCCGCACCCCACGACGCAGGCCGCGCTCGGCAGCGCCGACCTGCACGGCGGCCAGCAGTTCATTCCGCTGCTGGACGTCCGCATTCCCTGAACCTTCCCCCAGGAGAGACACATGAATTCCCCGATCCGATATTGCGCCGCTGCGTTGTTCGCGCTCGGCTGCCTGGCAGCGACGCCCGCGAAGGCGCAGGACGCATGGCCCGTCAAACCCGTTCGCATCGTCGTGCCCACCGCGCCGGGCCTCGCGTCCGACCAGCTCGCGCGCATGCTCGCCGAACACTTCACCAAGGCCTTCGGCCAGCCCTTCATCGTCGAGAACAAGGTCGGGGCGGGCGGCTTCATCGCCTTCACCGACGTCGCGAAGTCGCCGGCGGACGGCTACAAGCTGGTGATCGCGTCGAGCGGCCCCGTGACGATCTCGCCCGCGGTGCTGAGCAAGGTCGCGATCGATCCGGTGAAGGACCTCGCGCCCATCGCCAACATCGCGATCACGCCTCAGGTGATCCTGGTGGGCGCGAACAGCCCTTACCGGCGGCTTGCGGACCTCACGGCCGCGGCGAAGCAGAAGGACCTGGCGTTCGCGATTCCCCCGCTCGGATCGACGAGCCACCTCGCTTATGTCGCCTTTACCCGGGCCGCCAACGTGAAGTTCAACCTCGTCCCGTTCAAGGGCAACCTCGATGGCGCGACGCAGGTGATGGCCGGCGACGTGGCCGCGATGTACGACACGGTGCCGGGTGCCCTGGCGCTGGTGCGGGGCGGCAAGCTGCGTCCGCTGGCGGTGGCCGCGCCGCAGCGTTCGCCCTTCATGCCCGATACGCCGACGCTTGCCGAACTTGGCCTGCCGAACGCGACCGCCGTGGGCTGGATCGGCCTTGCAGCGACGGCGAAGACGCCCGCGCCCATCCTCGACAAGCTCAACGCGGAAGTGCGCCGTTTCCTCGAAGCGCCGGCCACGCGCGATGCGCTGAAGCTGCAGGCGTTCGCACCCGCCGACGATACGAGCCGCCAGGGCTTCGAGCGCCTGATCGCTACGGAGTCCGCGCGCTGGGCGAGAATCGCGAAGGAGGCGAACATCCGAACCGAGTGAGGGCTCGCGGGATGCCGCCTCCGGCCGAATTTCGATAGGCCGTGCCGAGGAATCGCAGGCTGAAGCGCCGCGCGGATCAGTCCGGCCCCGAGTCGCTCCAGCTCCTCAGCACGCTCGCGCGGTCCGCGTCGATGTCGCGCGCCGCATGGCGCACCGCGCCCGGCGTGCGCGACAGGCGCGGGATCACGCCCGGCAGCGTCACCTTGCCGAGCTTCGCGTCGTCGACCTGCGCGAGATTGCCCCGCGCCGCGTACTGCGGATCCTTGAAGATCGCGTCCATCGACATGACCGGCGCGGCCGCGACGCCGCGTTCGCTCAGGGCCTTCAGCGACTCCGCCGCGGGCCGCGATGCGAGCCACTCGGCCACCATCGTTTCGAGCGCCGCGCGGTTCAGCACGCGGGAGCGGTTGGTCGCGTAGCGCGGGTCCTCGATCAGGTCCGGCTGCCCGATGGCCGCGAAGAAGCTCTTCGCCATCGCATCCGTGCCGACCGCAAGCTGGATCGGCATGCCGTCCTGCGAGGGCCAGATCCCGACGGGCGCGGCCACTTCGTTCGTGCCGCCGTTGCGCTCGGCGAGGAAGCCGAGCTGGTCGTAGGAGATGCAGCCCAGCTCCATCATCCGGAACAGGCCGTCGTGCAGCGCGAGGTCGATCACCTGGCCCCTGCCGCTGTGCGCATCGCGCTCGCGCAGCGCCGACACGATGGCAAACGCGCCGAAAAGGCCGGTGATGTAGTCCGCGACAGGGAACGCCGTGACGTTGACGGGCGGGCGGTCGGCGAAACCGGTGAGGTGCGTGAGGCCGCTGAACGCTTCGCTCGTGCGCGCGAAGCCGGGCCAGCGAGAGTACGGGCCTTCCTGCCCGTAGCCGCTCACGCGCAGCAGCACGAGGCCGGGGTTGATCTCGGCGAGCCGGTCGTAGCCGAAGCCCAGCTTCTCCAGCGTGCCGGGGACATAGTTCTCGACCATCGCGTCCGCATGCGCGATCAGCGTGCGCAGCGTCGCGCGATCGTCGTCGTTCGCGAGGTCGAGCGCGATCGTGCGCTTGTTGCGGTTGCACGCATGCCACCAGAGCGACACGCCGTCCTTCTGCTTGCCGAGCGCGCGCAGGGGGTCGCCCTTGCCGGGCCGCTCGACCTTCACCACGTCCGCGCCGTAGTCGGCGAGCAGGCTCGCGGCGAAGGGGCCGGCGACGATCTGGCCGAGGTCCAGGACGCGAATGCCGCGCAGCGGACCGGCGCGGCCTTCAGTCAAGCTTGGCTCCGCCCAGGGCGACGATGCGCCTCCACTTCGCGAACTCGCCGGCCGTCGCGGCTTGCGTCTGCGCCTGCGATTGCAGATGCACGTCGAGGCCGATGGTGCTGCAGAGCTGCTTGTACTCGGGCGTGGATGCGGCCGCGAGCGTCGCGTCGCCGAGCGCCTTCACGAATGCCGGCGGATTGCCCGCGCGCGTGACCATGACGATGGGCGACACGAGTTCGTAGCCCTTCACGCCGCTCTCGTCGAGCGTGGGAATCTCGGGCATGAGCGACGAGCGCTGCAGACCCGTCACGGCGAGGATGCGCACCTTGCCGGCCTTCAGCAGCGGCAGCACGCCGGCAGGACCCTGGAAGCCCACACCGACGACGCCGCTCGCGACGTCGACCACGCTCTGCGACGCGACCTTGTACGGGATGTGCGTGAGGTTCACGCCGGCCATCTGGTTGAAGAGCGCGCCCGCCAGGTGCGAAGCGGTGCCCGCGCCGGCCGACGCGAACGAGAGCGGCGTGCCCCGCTTCGCATCCGCGACCAGCTCCTGCACGGTTCTGTAGGGCGACTGCGTCGGCACGAGCAGAAGCAGTTGCGACAGGCCGACGTTCACGACCGGCGCGAGGTCGTTCACGCCGTCGTAGGGCAGCTTGTTGTAGAGCCAGGGGAAGGTGTAGATCGAGCCGCTCGTGAGCATGCAGGCGCCGCCGTCGGCGGGCGCCTTGGCGAGCACGTCGCAGGCGAGCATGCCGCCCGCGCCGGCGCGGTTGTCGACGATGACCTTGGCATCGAGCGGCTTGGCGATCTGCTGCGCGAAGTAGCGCGACAGGATGTCGACGCCGGTGCCGGGCGCGCTGGGCACGATGAGGCGCAGCGTGCCGTCGGCTGCCGCGGCCTGCGACGTGGCCGGCAAGGTGGCGGCGAGGCCGGCGAGGGTGAAGGTGCGGCGCAGCATGGTGTCTCCATCGGGATGTCGATCCGGAAATTCTGGGGCCGGCCGCTGCCCGGGGCGCGCGGTGAGACAGGGGGTTCCGGGAAACGGAATTGCGACGGTCGATCGGGGGGCCTGGATTCCCGCCTTCGCGGGAGTGACGAGGCAAGTCTGTTTCGCAGCGCGAAACGATTGCTCGCGCTTCTGGAGTTCCCCCCGCGAAAAGCGCACGATGATGGGTCCCACAAGGAGTACCCGGCCCATGAGCAGCGAATTCGATCTCGTCATCCGCGGCGGCAAAGTCGTCGACGGCAGCGGCAGCCCGGCACGCATGGCGGACGTCGCCATCCGCGGCGGCGTGATCGCCCGCGTGGGCGACGTGCCGGAGAAAGGACGCGAAGAAATCGACGCGCGCGGCCGGATCGTCACGCCCGGCTTCGTCGACCTGCACACGCACTACGACGGGCAGGTGACCTGGGAACATCGGTTGCAGCCCTCGTCCACGCATGGCGTGACGACAGTGGTCACCGGCAACTGCGGCGTCGGCTTCGCGCCGTGCAAGCCGCACCAGCGCGAGATCCTCGTGCGCGTCATGGAGGGCGTCGAGGACGTGCCCGAGGTCGTGATGACCGAAGGCGTGCCCTGGGAATGGGAGACCTTCCCCGAGTACCTGCAGTTCCTCGAGCCGCGCCGCTACGACATCGACTTTGCGGTGCAGGTGCCGCACAGCGCCGTGCGCGTGTACGTGATGGGCGAGCGCGGCGAGCAGAAGGTCGCGGCCACCGAGCAGGAACTGCGGCAGATGACCGACATCGTGCGCGAGGCCGTGCAGGCCGGCGCCATCGGCGTGAGCACCTCGCAGCATCTCGGCCACCGCGCGAACGACGGCACGCCCGCGCCCTCGGTCGTCGCGCCGCCGGACGAAGTGCTGGCGCTCGCGCGCGGATTGCGCGAGGCGGATGCCGGCGTGTTCCAGATCGTCACCGACGGCTTCTACGGGGGCTCCGACGCGAGCACGCAGATGGCGCTGCTGCGCAACATCGCGCAGACGTCGGGACGGCCGCTCAGCTTCACCTGCGCGCAGAAAGCGCCGTACGTGAAACTGCACGACGAGCTGCTCCAGCTCACGCAGCAGGCGCAGGCCGACGGTCTGCCGATCAAGGCGCAGGTGTTTCCGCGGCCCGTGGGATTTCTCTTCGGCCTCGCGCTGTCTTTCCATCCCTTCCGCTTCCATCCCAGCTACCTCGAGATCCATCACCTGCCCGTGGCCGAACGCGCGGCGGCGATGCGCGATCCGGCGCGCAAGAAGGCGATCCTGTCCGAGACCTCGGTGAACACGAATCCGGCGGTGGTGTACCTCGTGTCGCAGTACGACAAGGCCTTCGCGCTCTCGGACCCGGTCAACTACGAGCCCTCGCCCGACGAGTTCCTGCAGGCGGTCGCGAAGCGGCGCGGCGTGTCCGTGGCCGAGGTCGCGTACGACGCGCTGCTGGAGCACGACGGGCAAGGCCTGTTGCTCAATCCCGCGACGAACTTCGCCGAGGGCAACCTCGAAGCCGTACACCGCATGCTTACCGACGAGAACACGCTCGTGGGCCTGGGCGACGGCGGTGCGCACTACGGCATGGTGTGCGATTCGAGCTATCCGACGACCGTGCTCGCGTTCTGGACGCGCGACCGCGCGCACGGCCGCGTGCCGCTCGAATGGGCCGTGAACCGCCTCACGCGCAACAACGCGCTGGCGGTGGGCCTCACCGACCGCGGGCTGCTTGCCGAAGGCATGAAGGCCGACGTGAACGTGATCGACTACGACCGGCTGCAATTGCATCCGCCGCGGCCGGTGTTCGATCTGCCGGCCGGCGGCTGCCGTCTCACGCAGGCCGCGGACGGCTACACGGCGACTATCGTGAACGGCGAGGTGACGTACCGCGACGGACAGTTCACCGGGGCGTATCCGGGGCGGCTGGTGCGTCGCAAGGATTAGGGAAAACACCGCCCGCGCCCGGCCGTCTCCGACCGGGAATACCCTGTGACCCCCGCGCGGACCCGCGCCCAAAATTGAATTCAATTTTCAAGAAATTGAATTCATGAGCGATCTGTCGCCCGAAGAAGACGCGCAAGCGCGCGCCTACCGGTTCCTGAAGCACAAGCTCTCGCGCTGCGAATACCGTCCGCGCGAGCGCATCTACGCGCACAAGATCGCCGACGAGATCGAGGTGAGCCGCACGCCCGTGCGCGAGGCGCTCGGCCGCCTCGTGCATGAAGGACTCGTCCAGAAGGAGGGCGGCTGGGGCTACTCCGTCCGCGCGCTGAGCGCCCAGGAGATCCGTGACCTCTATTCGGTGCGCATGGCGCTCGAAGTGGAGGCGGCGCGCGCGGCGCTCGACAGGATCGGCACGGCCGAACTCGCGCGCATCGACAAGCTGCTCGCCCTGTCGGCGAAACACCTGGAGAAATCGCGCACCGCCGATTTCGTGGAGACCTCGCGCAGCATCCACCGCGCCATCGCCGAGGCTTCGGGCAACCGCGTGCTCATCGACCTGCTCGCGGGCCTGCACGAACGCATCCAGGTGCTGGGCTTCATGCTCAACTCGCGCAACCGGCGGCGCTCGCCGCAGGTGCTGCAGGAGAACACCGAGATGGTGGCCGCGCTGCACGCGAAGGACCTCGAGCGGCTCGAGCAGGCGATCCGCACCCACCTGCACAACGGCTGCGCCTCGACCATCGAGGCGGTGCGGGAGTACGTCACGCCATGACGGAGTCGAAAGCTCCCGCGACGCTCCCGCTGCAGGGCATCCGCGTGCTCGATTTCAGCCGCATCATTGCCGGCCCCTTCTGCACGCAGTACCTCGCGGACCTCGGCGCGGATGTCATCAAGGTCGAGCGGCCCGAGACCGGCGACGATGCGCGCGCCTACAACTTCCCCGCGCTGTGGCAAGGCACGGGGACGATGTACCTGTCGTTCAACCGGGGCAAGCGCAGCATCGCGCTCGACCTCGACCGGGAGGAGGACCGCGACGTCGCGCGCCGCCTCGTCGCGCAGGCCGACGTGCTGGTCGAGAACTTCCGCCCCGGCGTGATGGACAAGAGCGGCCTGGGCTGCGAGGAAATGCGCGCGCTCCATCCGCGGCTGGTCTACTGCAGCATCTCGGGTTTCGGCGAGGTCGGCCCGCTCGCGATGGCGGGCGCGAATGATCTCGTCGCGCAGGCATCGTGCGGCGTGATGAGCCTCAATCCGCAGGCGGACGGCCGGCCGCAGAAGGTCGTGCCCGCCATGGTCGACATGTTCACCGGGCTCAACGCGGCGCTCGCCATCGTCGCGGCGCTGCATGAACGGACGCGCACGGGAGTGGGCACGCAGGTGAACACGTCGCTCTACGAGAGCGGCATCGGCATGCTCAGCTACTTCGCGACGACGCAGCTCGCCGCCGCGAGCCAGCCGCCGGTGAAGGAAGACGAGGACCTCGGCGCGAGCATCACGGTGCCCAACCAGACCTTTCGCGCGAGCGATGGCTGGATGGCCATCGCCTGCAGCAACGAGCCGATGTGGCGGCGCCTGTGCGATGCGCTCCAGACGCCGCAGCTGCGCGACGACCCGCGCTACGCGACCAACCTCGCGCGCACGCGCCACCAGGCCACGCTGATTCCGGCGCTGGAAGCGGTGTTCGCCACGCGCACGCGCGACGAGTGGGCACAGCGACTCGGCGACGCCAAGGTCTCGCACTCCAGCGTGCTTTCGGTCGACGAAGTGCTCGCGCATCCACAGACCGAAACGCTCGGCATGGTCGTGGACATCCCGCACCCGGAGATCGAAGGTTTCCGCATGGTGCGTGCCCCGTTTCGCATCGGCTCGCGCGCGCTGGCCGCGACGCTGCCGCCGCCGCGCCTGGACGAACACCGCGCCGAGATCCTGGCGCTGGCCGCGCGCGGCCCCGACCCCACGAAACATGCCACCGAAGGAGCCTGAATTGCCGCAAAAGAAGCCCTGGCGCACCGCCATCTCCCGTTTCGACGACGCGAGCGTCGAGATCGCGGGCTACAAGCACGAGGACCTGATCAGCAAGCTCGACTTCACGAGCATGCTGTTCGTGCTCTTCCAGCAGCGAATTCCGAGCCCGGCGGAAGTGCGCGTGCTCAACGCGATGATGATCTCGGTGATCGACCACTCGATCGTCGCGTCGTCCGCCGTCACGCGCATCGTGTCGGCCTCGGGCGTGCCGCTGCAGGCGAGCGTGGCCGCGGGCATCCTCACCATCGGCGACATCCACGGCGGCGCGGGGCAGGAGCTGTCGCGCCGGCTGGAGGAGTGGGTGGCGGAAGCGAAAGCCGAAGGACTCGCGCTCGACAAGAAGGCCACGCAGATCGTGAAGTCGTTGCGCGAGAAGGGCGAGCGCGTCGAGGGCTACGGGCACCCGCTGCATCCGAAGGGCGATGCGCGCGTCGATGCGGTGATTGCCGTCGCGCGCGAAGTCGACCTCGTCGGGCCGCACCTGCAACTCGCGCTGCACATCTCCGAAGCCATCGAGGCCGCGAGCGGCAAGTCGCTGCCGCTCAACATCGACGGCGTCGTGGCCGCGCTCGCGTCCGACCTCGGCTTCAACTGGCGGCTGGGCCGCGCGTTCATCTTCATCCCGCGCGCCGCCGGCCTCGCCGCGCACGCGATGGAAGAGGCGACGCGCGAGCGCGGCTGGCGCAAGGTCGCCACCGCCGACGACATCGAGTACGACGGCCCCGCTTCACGTTCCATGGATTGACCGGAGACACCTCATGCACCCGACCCTCGGCAGACTCGTTCGCGCTTCGTGCGCAGGCATCGTGGCATTCGCATCGCTCGTCGCCGCGGGGAGCGCGGCGGCGCAGGCCGGCGCCGCGGGCTTTCCGACCAAACCCCTGCGCCTGATCGTTCCTTTCGCCAGCGGCGGACCGGCCGACGCCATCGGCCGCATCGCCGCGCAGGGTCTTTCCAATGCGCTCGGCCAGCCCGTGATCGTGGACAACCGCGCGGGCGCGGGCGGGCGCGTGGGCGCGGAGGCCGTTGCCAAGGCCGCGCCCGACGGCTACACGCTGCTGCTGTGCAACGTGGGCGACGCGATGGCGGTGTCGCTCTACAAGTCGATGCCCTACGACTTCGGGAAGGACTTCGCGCCGGTCTCGCTCCTCGCGTCGTCGCCCTTCCTGATCGCGGTGCATCCTTCGCTGCCTGCGCAGGACTTCAAGCAGTTCCTGGCACTGGCGAAGGCGCAGCCGGGCAAGCTCACCTACGGCTCGGCCGGTACGGGAGTGTCTTCGCACCTGTCGGGCGAGGCGCTCAAGGTCGCCGCCGGTATCGACATCGTTCACGTCCCGTACAAGGGCCAGGCGCCGGCCATGAACGACCTGCTGGGCGGCCAGATCGCCTTCATGTTCGCCAACCCCGTGACCACGCTGCAGCAGGTGCGCGCCGGCAAGCTGCGCGCGCTCGCCGTGACCGGCACCTCGCGTTTCGCGGGCGCCCCGGACATTCCGACGGTCGCGGAGTCCGGCGTGCCCGGCTACGAGGCGGCGACCTGGTTCGGCATCGCCGCGCCGGCCGGCACGCCCGAGGCGATCGTCAATCGCCTGTCCGCCGAACTGCAGAAGGTGATGAACAGCACCGAAGTGCGCACCGCGCTCGAATCGCAGGGCGCCGCGGTGGTCGCGAGCAACGCGCCCGATTTCGCGCGTCGCATCCGCGCGGACATCGATGCATGGCGGACGATCATCCGCACCGCGCGCATCTCGCTCGACTGATATTTCCGACAACACAAGAGACCATCCGATGCCCCAGATCCAACGTGCCGGCCAGGCGACGCTGAACTACAAGATCGACGACTTCACCGACCCGTGGAAGAACGCGCCGGTGATCGTGCTGCAGCACGGCTTCGGCCGCACCTCCAACCTCTGGTATCGATGGGTGCCGTACCTCTCGCGCTTCTTCAAGGTGGTGCGCCCGGACCTGCGCGGCCACGGCGACGCGCCGCGCGACTTCGACACCGAGCACGGCTACACGCCCGAGAACATGCTGGGCGACATCCTCGCCATCGTCGACGAAGTGAGCCCCGGCGTGCCGGTGCATTACTGCGGCGAATCGATCGGCGGCATCGTCGGCATCATGCTTGCCGCCGAGCGGCCCGACCGCTTGCGCACGCTGAGCCTCGTCTCGACGCCGTTCACGATCCCGAAGCACACGCAGGACGTGTTCGCGCTCGGCTATCCGAGCTGGCAGGAGGCCATGCGTGCGCTGGGCACCGAGAAGTGGACGGCGGCCACCAATGGCTCCACCCGTTTCCCGGCGGGCACCGAGGAAGGCCTGCTCGACTGGTATTCGAAGGACATGGGCCGCAACCACGTCGATGCGATGGTGGGCCTGTCACTCGGCGCGATCCAGTTCGACGTGTCGGCGCAGGCCGCGCGCATCAGGACGCCCACGCTCGGCCTGTACCCCGGCAACGGAACCATCACGCGCTTCGACCAGGAGCGCGTGAGAACCACGATCCCCGGCGTGAAGATGACGCTGCTGCCTACCGAGGCGCATTCCATCCAGTTCTATCGCGCCGCGCAATGCGCGCGGCAGGTGCTGCATTTCGCATCGCTGCACGACGGCACGGTGTGCGAAGAATAAGGAGACCGACCATGCAACGCAGACTTCTCATCCTCGCCTCCGCGCTGTTCGCGGCGGCCACGGTTCACATGCCCGCCGCCGCGCAGGGCGGCTACCCCACGAAGCCGGTCACGCTGCTCGTCGGCTATCCGGCAGGCGGCCCCGTCGACACGCTCGCGCGCGCCATCGGCGAGAAGCTGTCCGCGTCGATGGGGCAGACGGTCGTCGTGGAGAACGTGCCCGGCGCCACCGGGATGATCGCCAACCAGCGTCTGGCGAAGTCCGCGCCGGACGGCTACACGCTGATGCTCGGCGCGAATCCGATGGCGATCCAGGCCTCGATCAAGAAGTCGCTGCCGTACAACTCGCTGCGCGACTTCACGCCGATCGCGTATGTCGGCGACGCGCCCTACCTGCTCGTCGTGCCCGCGAATTCGCCTGCGAAGACCGTGCAGGAACTCGTGTCGCTCGTGCGTGCCTCGCCCGGCAAGATGAGCTACGGCTCGGCCGGCGCGGGCAGCGCCAACCACCTGTCCGGCGAGATCATGAAGAAGGCGGCGGGCCTGAACATCAACCACATCCCCTACAAGGGCGGCGCGCCCGCGCAGGTGGACGTGATGGGCGGCCACGTCGCCTACATCTTCGATGCGTTCATCACCGGCGTGAAGCTCGCGCAGGGCGGGAAGCTGCGCGCGCTGGCCGTGACCACCGACACGCGTTCGCCGGCCGCCCCCGACGTTCCGACGATGGCGGAGTCGGGCTTTCCCGGCTTTTCCGTGCAGGCCTGGTACGGGCTCATGGGACCCGGCAACATGCCCGCGCCGCTCGTGCGTCGGCTGAACGAGGAAGTGAACAAGGCGATCGCGCTGCCCGACATGCAGACGCGCCTGGCGTCGATGGGGCTGCAGGCGCGGCCGGGCACGGCGGGGGACTTCGCGGCGTTCTTCGCAAAGGACATCGCGACGTATGCAACCGTCATCAAGGATGCGGGTGTGCCGCTGGAGGATTGAAGCTTGAACGCCGCTGCGCCTGCCGATTCCGGCGCATCGCAGGTCGATGCGCGCGATGCGCTCGCCGGCCTCGTCGCGCAGTCGGGCGTGGACGTGCCCATCGCGAACGTGACGCTGACGGGCGACGATTCGCCGCTCGCCAGCCCGCATCGCCTCGCCACGGCCAGCGGTGTCGCGCTCGCAGCGCAGGCCGCCGCCGTCGCGGAAATCTGGCGGCTGCGCACCGGCCGGTCGCAAGACGTGCGCGTGGACTTCGCGGATGCGGCGCATGCGCTGAACCCGGCCGAACACCTGTTGCAGAACGGCTATCCGCTCACGGTGCGCTTCGTGTTCCAGGAACCGGGCAACGGATTCTTCCGCGCGAAGGACGCGTGGATCTACATGGCGCACGGCAGTCCGCGCTTGCGAAACGGCATCCTCGACGTCCTGCGATGCGCGAACACGAAGCCCGCGCTCATGGAGACGGTTGGTCGGTGGAACGCGGAGGAACTCGAGTCGATCTGCCAGGAGCGCGGTCTGCCGCTCGTCAAGGTGCGCGATGCGGCCCAGTGGCGCGCGAGTCCGCACGGCCGCTTTCTCGCGGGCCGGCCCGTGATCGACATCGAACGCATCGCGGACGGCGCGCCGCTTCCTTTTGGCGAGGCGGCGCGTCCGCTTTCGGGCATTCGCGTGCTGGAGAACACGCACATCCTGGCCGGGCCCGGCATCGGCCGCTGCCTCGCGGAGCAGGGCGCGGATGCACTGCGCATCGCGCCGCCGCGCACGAGCGACCCGATCAATTTCATGATCGACACCGGCTTCGGCAAGCGCTCGGCGTTCCTGGACCTCGATGCGGATGCGGATGTCGCCCGGTACAAGGCGCTCGCGAACGACGCCGACATCGTGGTGCAGTCGCTGCGCCCGGACGCGCTCGAACGACGCGGCCTCGGACCGCGCGAACTCGCGGCGTCGTCGAGGAAGGGGCTCGTGTATGTCTCGGTGAGCTGCTACGGCGGCGTCGACGGACCGTGGTCGCGCTACGTCGGCTACGACCCGATCGCGCAGGCCGCGACCGGCATCGCCGTCGAAGAAGGCGGCGCGGATGCGCCCCGTGTCGTGCCCTCGCACCTGCTCGCGGACTACCTCACGGCGTACCTCGGCACGTTCGGCGCGCTCGCGGGACTGATCCGGCGCGCGCGCGACGGCGGCAGCTACCACGTGCGCATCTCGCTCGCGCAGACCTGCCTGTGGGTGCAGGACCTCGGCCTGCGCCTTCCCCGACCTTCGCCGGAGGAGGCGCGTAGGGGCAGGCCGCGCATCGCCACGATGGACTCGCCTTTCGGCGAGCTCCACTACCTCGCGCCCGTCGCGCAGTATTCGCGGACGCCGGCGTACTGGGACAGTCCGCCGGTGCCGCTGGGGGCGTCGCGGGCGGAGTGGGGGGCGCGCTGACTGATGCGACCTGATGGACGATTCGTCGAAAGCGAGCCGCGCGCCTTATGCGACACGCGTGCACGTGTGGCGGGAGATGTCGCTTCAAGCCTTCCTGCGAACAGCCTTCTTGACGGTCGCCTTGCTGGCTGGCTTGCCCTTGTTTTCTTCTAGCGGCAAGAACCCGATCGGCCGCTTGGGCGGCGGTGCCGGCGTCGCCAGCAGTTGACCCATCGAGTCAGCCAGCTCGGCGATGTTGCGATCGTGGATGGAGACCTTGCGCTCGAGTTGATGCACTTTAGCGGCCAATTCGCGGTTGCTCACCAAGATGCCGCGCAGTTCCACGAAGGCGCGCACCACATGCACGCTCAATTCGGTGGCGCGCGCGCTGTTCAACAGCGTGGCCGCCATGATCGCACCATGTTCGGTGAAGGCCAGCGGAAGGTATTTGGTGTGCTGGCCGCGACCGCGCTTCAAGGTTGCAGATTGCAACCTTAAAGTCGCCAGATCCTGGGCATCGAGCTGGAACATGAAGTCCGACGGAAAGCGCGCAAGGTTGCGCCGCACCTGCTGATTGAAACGCTTGGTCGTCTCGCCGTAGAACGCCGCCAGGTCCGCGTCGAGGACCACCCGCTGACCGCGCACGAGGTGAATCCGCTGCGCCACCTCACCGATGGAGAGCGGCATGCCGGCAGCCGTGGTCATCGGACCGCGTGCGCCGCGCGCCTGGCACGGCCGGGCATTCCGGGACGCGCGCGCTCGGTCTGCGGCCGCTGAAACGGTCCCTTGACCTTGCACAGCTGAATGAGCCGCGTGGCGAGTTCCATGGTGAGAAACAATGACCGGTGGGGTCGGGCATTCTATCGCCAGGCTCCCCCTGGGGCCTGTTTCGGCGGCAGCCTCGTGCGGCCTCCCCCACCTCCCCGAAAGCAGGTAATTCGCATCCGCCTAGGGTCAAACCCGGAGGCCGCGGCAGGGCATCTCTCGACAATCGGCGCATCTGCCACCCGCAAGAGAGAGAGACACCATGAGACACCTCCGGCACGCATTCACCGTCGCCGCGGCCCTCGTCGCCGCGCTCGTCGCCGTCCCCGCGGCGGCCGACTATCCCGACCGGCCCGTCAAGATCATCATTCCGCACGCCCCCGGCGGCGGCACCGACGTCGTGGGCCGCTTGATGGCCGAGCGCCTGACGAACGTGCTGAAGCAGTCCTTCGTCGCCGAGAACAAGCCCGGCGCGGGCGCGATGATCGGCGCGCAGTTCGTCGCCTCCGCGCCGCCGGACGGCTACACGCTGCTCATGGGCACTTCGGCCGAACTCACCATCGGCCCCAACATGGTCAAGTCGCAGCGCTACGACCCGGTGAAGGATTTCCAGCCGGTCGCGCTCGTCGGCTATTCGCCCAACGTCATCCTGGCCGCATCCAGCTTCGCGCCGAAGAACGTCAAGGAACTCGGCGAGTTCGCCCGCGCGAATCCGGACAAGCTGTTCTATTCCAGCGGCGGCGCGGGCACCAGCCCGCACGTCTCGGGCGAGCTGCTCAAGACGCTCGGCATCCCGATGACGCACGTGCCCTTCAACGGCACGGGTCCCGCGATGTCCGCGTTCCTCTCGGGCCAGATGCCGCTCATCTTCTCGACGATGGCGCCGGCCGTGCCGCTCATCAAGGACGGCCGCGCCCGTGCGCTCGCCGTGACCTCGGCCAAGCGCTCGCCGCTGCTGCCCGACGTGCCCACCGTCGCGGAGCAGGGCCTCACGGGCTATGAGGCCGTGACCTGGTACGCTTTCATGGCTCCGGCGGGCACGCCGCGCGACGTGGTGGAGAAACTGCGCGGCGCCGTGGCGCAGATTCTCGCGACCAAGGAGATGGGCGACCGGCTGGAGCGCATGGGCATCGTCGGCGACGACGGCACGGCCAGCGAAGCGATCCGCGCGCGCATCGGCAAGGAACTCGCGATGTGGGGCAACGTGATCAAGCAGAACAACATCAAGTTCGAATAAGCGAAGGCAGGCAGGGGCATGCTCGACAAGGCACTCGAAGGCATCCGCGTCATCGACTTCTCGCAGATCGGCTCGGGTCCGACCTGCACCGTGATGCTCGCGGACCTGGGCGCGGACGTGATCAAGGTGGAGGCGGCCTCGGGCGACATCGCGCGGCCGCTCGGTCCGCCCTACGTCGACGGCGACGGCATGCTCTTCCTCGCACTCAACCGCAACAAGCGCGGCGTCTCGGTCAACCTCAAGGACCCGGCCGACCGCGACCGCATGCTCAAGCTCTGCGAGGACGCCGACGTCGTGGCGGAGAACTTCCGCCCCGGCGTGATGGAGCGGCTCGGTTTCGGCTACGAGGCCCTGTCGAAGCGCAATCCGCGCCTCGTGTACTGCTCGATCTCCGGCTATGGCCAGAAGGGCGCGTGGCGCGAACGCGGCGGCATGGACGGCGTGGTGCAGGCACTGTCGGGCCTCATGGCGATCACCGGAGAAGACGGCGGCGTGCCGATCAAGGTGCAGGTGCCCATCGTCGACATCGTGACCGGCTTCCTTGCGGCGAATGCGGTGCAGGCCGCGCTGCACGACAGGAATCGCACCGGCAAGGGCCAGCACATCGACACGTCGATGATGGCCTGCGCCCTGATGCTGCAGCAGACCGCCTTCGCGGGCTATGTCACGAATGGCGAAGTGCCGGTGCGCAGCGGAAGCGCCGCGCCCTATGCCGCGCCCAACGAAGCCTTCCCGACGGGCGACGGCTGGATCATGATCATCGCGTACCAGGACGAGCGTTGGCGCGCGCTGGTCGAACTGCTCGACGCGCCGCAGCTCGCCGAGGATCCGCGTTTCGCGACGATGGACCAGCGCATCGCGAACCGGCCGGCGATGGTCGAAGCGGTCGCGCAGCGCCTGCGCAGGAACACCACCGCGCACTGGCTCGAAGTGCTCGGCGCGGGCGATGTGCTGTGCGCGCCCATCGCGACGTACGCGGAGACGGCGAAGATGCCGCCCGTGGCCGACAGCGGCATGATCATCGACGTGCCGCATCCGACGCGCGGCACCATCCGCCAGGTGGGCTGCGCGCTCACGCTGCCGGCGGCGCCCGCGCGGCGCGGCGCGCCCGGCATCGGCGAGCACAACGACGAAGTGTTCGGTTCGTTGCGCCGCTGAGGGGACTGCACGTGCGCGTCCTCGTCATCGGCGGCACGGGCCCGAGCGGTCCGCACCTGGTCAACGGCCTGCTCGCGCGCGGCCATGAGGTCATCATCCTGCACGGCGGCTTCCATGAAGTCGAGTTCGACCGGGAGATCGAGCACATCCACACCGATCCGCATTTCGCGGAAACGCTGGAGCCCGCGCTCGCGGGGCGCACCTTCGACACCGTGATCGCGACCTACGGACGCGTGCGCGTGATCGCCGAAACGCTTCGCGGGCGCACGGGGCGCTTCATTTCGGTCAGCGGCGCCGGCGGATACGCGCCGCGCAGCGACGAACGCTGGGGCGCGCTCGGACGCCCGCCCGCCATCCGCGAAGACGGCCCGAAGCGCGACGAGCGCTGGGCCGAAGACAAGCTGTGGCACAAGATCTGGCTCACCGAGCAGGCGGTGATGGCGATGCATGCCGCGGGCGATTTCCGCGCGACGATCTTCCGCTATCCGCTCGTGTACGGCCCGCATGCGCCGGCGCCGCTGGACTGGTCCATCGTGCGCCGCATCCTCGACGGCCGCCGGCAGTTCATCCTCGGTGACAACGGTTTGCTGATTCAACGCTGGGGCTATGCCGCGAACGTCGCGCACGCGCTGCTGCTCGCGGTCGACCAGCCCGAGGCGTGTTCAGGCCAGATCTACCACGTGGCCGACGACGTGCAGCATTCGCTGCGCCAGCGCATCGAACTCATCGCGCGCACGCTCGGCCACGAGTGGGAGCTGGTGAACCTGCCGCAGAACCTCGCCGCGCGCGCGTGTCCGCTGTGGGGCGACCACAAGCACATGACCTACGACTCGACGCACATGGCGTTCGACACGACGAAAGTCCGCACGCAGCTGGGGTACAGCGACAAGGTCCCGACGGCGGAGGCGATTGCGCTGTCGGCGAAGTGGCTGGCGGCGCATGGACGCGAGCGTGCCGCGGAGATGGAAAAGCAGCTGGGCGATCCGTTCGCTTACGAGGCGGAGGACGAGCTGATCCGCCGCGCGCGCACGCAGGGCCTGGATGCCGCGGCCATGGTGGAGTTCCCGGTGATCGAGCGCGGTCACACTTACCGGCATCCCAAGAAGGCGGGGGAGGATTGGTCGGCGGGGAGTGCGGGTACTCGCGCGTGAGCGATGGAACAGATGTTGCCTCCGAAGCCGCGTCGCTGAACGACCCTTGGCGAATCGGCGCTCAAGCCGCCCCGATGCAAGTCCCGACCGCCCCCGCCACCACCAGCAGCAAGCCCGCCTTCTCCATCTGCGTGACTCCTTCGCTCAGCAGGCGCCGCGACACGACGTAGCTGAACACCACCTCCACCATGCCCACGGCCCGCACGTTCGCGGGCGTCTGCAGCGCGTAAGCGAGAAACCATCCGAGCGACGCCAGCGCTCCCGCGCAGCCGGCGGTCAGCGACACGCGCCAGCCGCTGAACACCGCCACGATCGCCGCGCGGTTGCGCACGAGCAGCCACGCCATCACGCCGGCCGACTGCATGATCTGCGCGAGCAGCACGCTCCAGGTGCTGACGTGCCACGCAGGCGCGCCGCTCACCGCCATGAGTTCGAGCGCCGCGGCGCGGTAGCCGATGGCCGCGATCGCGAAGCAAGCGCCCGCGCCGAGGCCGAACCACGCGCTGGGGCTGAAGCCGCCCCAGGTCCGGGTCTGGCCTGCAGCCGCGGCCGGCGACATCTTCGCGCGCATCAGCAGGATCACGCCCGCCAGCGCCACCACCATGCCCGCCAGCGACAGCACGGAAGGCAATTCGTGCAGGAACACCGCGCCGAAGAATGCGACCTGCAGGACCTCGGTCTTGGAATACGTCACCGACACGACGAAGTTGCCGTGCTTCATGGCCGCGAGCAGCATCGCCGTGGCGATGGCCTGCGTGGCCGCGCCGAGGAACAGCCAGGCGATATAGGCCACGGTGAAAGGCGGCAGGCGCCAGGGCTCGCCCCAGAGGTTCTGCACCAGCAGCATGCCCGCGAACGCGAACGGTATGCCGTAGAGGAAGCGCGCGAGCGTCGCGCCGAGCATGCCGGCCTGGCCGCTCAGCGACCGCTGCGCCATGTTGCGGATGGTCTGCGTGAACGCCGCGAAGAGAACGACGGCGAACCAGAGCCAGGGGTTCGCGACGCTCACGCGGCCTGCGCCTGCAACTCCTCGAAGGTCGCGATGTGTCCGGCCAGCGCCGTGGCGGCGACCGTGGTCGGACTCGCGAGGTAGACGCCGCCCGGGCCCGAGCGGCCAGGGAAGTTGCGGTTGATCGCGCTGATCGTCACGTCGCTGGTGGACGCCGACTGGCCGGGGCCGCAGTTCGCGCACGCGCCGCAGCCCGGCATGATCATCTCGGCGCCGACCTCTTCGAAGGTCTTCAGGTAGCCCTTCTCGATGCAGTAGTCGCGCACGTCGGACGTTCCGAACTGCAGGTACAGGCGCATGCCTTCCGGCAGCTTGCGGCCGTTGTCGACGGCCCAGCGCAACACCTCGTGATAGCGGTCGAAGTCCTCGCGCTTGCCGCCCGTGCAGGAGCCGCCATACGCGATGTTGACCTTCACGGGCGCCTCGAACGAGGAGATCGCCGCGCCGTTGCCCGGGTCCCCGGGCCGCGCCACCATGGCCTCGATCTTCGATGCGTCGATGCGGATCGTGTCGCGGTACTTCGCGCCGGGGTCGCTCTGCATCCAGGGCTCGAGCGCGATGTCCTGCCCGCGGCGCTCCTTCACGAAGGCCACGGTCTTCTCGTCCGGCGCGACGATGCCGGTGAAGCCGCCGAGCTCCGCGACCATGTTGGTGAGCGTCGCGCGCTCGTCGATCGACAGCGCCGCGATCGTCGAGCCCGCGTACTCGAACACCGCGCCGATGGCCTTGCCGGCCTTGATCTCGGGCATGGCGAGCAGGTACAGCACGAGGTCCTTGGCCATCACGCCCGCGGGCATGTCGCCATCGATCTGCACGCGCACGGTGTCGGGCACCTTGCAGCGGATGTAGCCGGTGGCCCAGCTGTTGGCGATGTCGGTCGAGCCCGCGCCGAACGCGAGGCAGCCGAGCGCGCCCGAGTGCGGCGTGTGCGAATCGGTGCCCACCACCACCTGCCCCGGCAGCGCATAGCGCTCGGCCATGATCGCGTGGCAGATGCCCTCGGCGCCCGAGCCGTCGGGCAGTTCCTCGTGGACGCGCACCGGGTAGTCGCGCGTGAAGGCGGTGTGGCCCTGGAACAGGTTCGCCACGCCGGGGAGCAGCCCGCCATCCTTGTGCGGAATGCTCTGCGGCGCGAGCACGAGGTGGTCCTGGAACGCGACGATGGTGCTCGGGTCGTGCAGCGGCGCGGGCTTGCCGAAGTTGCGGTGCATGAAGTGCGCGCTCATGCCCGTGAAGTAGTCGTGGCTGAAGCGCCAGTGCGCCGCGAGGAACACGCCGTCGCCCGTCTTCGGGTTCGGTGTGTCGGGGTGGACGTTGCGGCGGATGATCTTCTCGACGAGCGTCAGCGGCCCGGCCGTGTCACCGTTCGCAGAACCCGCGGCCCCCGGCGTGGGCCACTTCACGCTCTTGCTGTACGCCATCAGGCCGCCGGCGCGGATGATCTGCTGCGTGAGTTCGTCGCGGCCCACGAGGAACTCCTCGATGGGAATGCCCTCGCCCGCGCGGATGCGGTCGAGCACGCCGAAGTTCGTCGTGGTGAGGATGCCGATGTTGTCGCAGTTCTGCTGGTAGATGCGCTCGAAGCTCTCCGCGACCACGAGCCGGATGCCCGCGGACAGCTCGGCCAGCGGGCTGTGCTCGCGCGACGAGCCCTTGCCGTAGCGCTTGCCGGCGACGGTGATCTCGAAGCCGCCGTTCTTGATCGCATCCATGCCGATGGGCTTCTGCCCGCCGGTCTGGAAGCCGACGTAGGGGTAGCGGCCCAGGCGCTCGTCGTACACCAGCATCACCGTCACCGGCGTGATCTCGTCGGTGGAGATGTCGTCGCGCAGCGGCGACGCGGTCGCGAGCGTGAGGTTCTCGCCCGCGAGCTGCGCGGCGACCTTGGCGGGGTCTTGCGAGAGATAGAGGGCGCGGCCGGTGAAACGCTGTACGGTGTCCATGGAGGGCTCGGAAGAATGGAAAAGTTCTGCTCCGATCTTAGCCACCGGGGCGCGCGCCGTCCTCGCGATTCGCGAGCCCGGCGGTCGCCAATCGCGGCTGCGGCGGGGCAGGACGCGACGTAATATCGAAGCATTCATTCCCGACCACTGGCCGATCCATGCCCAAAAACCTCTACGACAAGCTCTGGGACACGCACGCCTTCGCCACCGAGGCGGACGGCACCAGCCTGCTCTACATCGACCGGCACATGATCAACGAGGTCTCGAGCCCGCAGGCCTTCGAGGCCGTGCGCCTCGCCGGCCGCAAGGCCTGGCGGCCCGAGTCCGCGCTGGCCGTCGTCGACCACAACATTCCCACCACCGACCGCAGCAAGGGCAACACCGACCCGCTGTCGCGCAAGATGGTCGAGGCGATGGACGCCAACACCGCCGAATTCAAGCTCATGTATTTCGGCATGATGGACCCGCGCCAGGGCATCGAGCACGTCGTCGGCCCGGAGCAGGGCGCCACGCTGCCCGGCATGACGGTGGTGTGCGGCGACTCGCACACCTCCACGCACGGCGCGTTCGCCTGCCTCGCGCACGGCATCGGCACCTCGGAAGTCGAGCACGTGCTGGCGACGCAGACGCTCGTGACGCGCAAGATGAAGTCGATGCTGGTGAAGGTCGAGGGCGAGCTCGGTCCCGGCGCGACCGCCAAGGACATCATCCTCGCGCTCATCGGCAAGATCGGCGCGGCGGGCGCGACGGGCTACGCCATCGAGTACGGCGGCTCCACGATCCGCGCGCTGTCGATGGAAGGCCGCATGACGGTGTGCAACATGTCGATCGAGGCCGGCGCGCGCGCGGGCATGATCGCCGTGGACGACAAGACCATCGAGTACATGCGCGGCCGCCCGCTCGCGCCCAAGGGCGAGATGTGGGACCGCGCGGTCGAGTACTGGCGCACCCTGACGTCGGACGAGGGCGCGCACTTCGACACGGTGGTCGAGCTCGACGCATCGCAGATCGTGCCGCAAGTCACCTGGGGCACCTCGCCCGAGATGGTGACCTCGGTCGACGGCAAGGTGCCCGACCCCGACCAGGAGCAGGACCCGGTGCGCCGCGAAGGCTGGCGCCGCGCGCTCGACTACATGGGCCTGAAGGCCAACACGCCGATCACCGACATCGCCATCGACAAGGTGTTCATCGGCTCCTGCACGAACTCGCGCATCGAGGACCTGCGGGCCGCGGCCAGCGTCGTGAAAGGCCGCAAGGTCGCGTCGAACGTGAAGCTCGCGATGGTCGTGCCCGGCTCCGGTCCGGTGAAGAAACAGGCCGAGCAGGAAGGCCTCGACAAGGTGTTCCTGGATGCCGGCTTCGAATGGCGCGAGCCGGGCTGCTCGATGTGCATGGCGATGAACGCCGACCGCCTCGCGCCGGGCGAGCGCTGCGCGTCCACCTCCAACCGCAATTTCGAAGGCCGCCAGGGCACGGGCGGACGCACCCACCTCGTGAGCCCCGCGATGGCCGCCGCCGCCGCGGTGGCAGGGCATTTCGTCGACGTTCGCCGCCTGCCGGCGCAGGCCTGAGACCGCAGGAGACATCATGGAAAAATTCACCACGCACCGCGGCCTCGTCGCGCCGCTCGACCGGGCCAACGTCGACACCGACGCGATCATTCCCAAGCAGTTCCTCATCTCGATCAAGCGCACGGGCTTCGGCAAGAACCTGTTCGACGAGTGGCGCTACCTCGACCGTGGCGAGCCCGAGCAGGACGCGACGCACCGGCCGAAGAACAAGGACTTCGTGCTCAACCTGCCGAAGTACCAGGGCGCGTCGATCCTGCTCGCGCGCAAGAATTTCGCCTGCGGCTCCTCGCGCGAGCATGCGGCGTGGGCCATCGCGGAGTACGGCTTCCGCGCGGTCATCGCGCCGAGCTTCGGGGACATCTACTACCAGAACAGTTCCAAGAACGGCTTGTTGTCGATCGTGCTGTCGGAAGCCGAGATCGACCGCCTGTTCGAAGCCGCCCTGCGCGACGAGCCGCTGACGCTGGAGATCGACCTGCCCGCGCAGGAAGTGCGCACGACCGACGGCTCGATGACCTTCCATTTCGACATCGATCCGTCGCGCAAGCACAGCCTGCTCAACGGCCTCGACGAAGTGGGCGCGACGCTCGGCAAGGCGGAGCAGATCCGCGCGTTCCAGGAGCAGCACCTGAAGCGGTTTCCCTGGCTCGTGCCGACCGCGTAGGCGTCTCGAGCCTGGCTACCTGCTATCGGGGATAGTCCGCGCGCGCGTCCGCGCGGACACTGGCAGAGTCGACAACAGGCTCCGCCTCGAAAGGATTTCCCCATGACCCAGGAACAGATGCCCCGGCGCTGCATGCTGCTCGTGCCCGGCTCGAACCGCAAGATGATCGACAAGGCCGCGACGTCCGACGCCGACCTGCTGATGATCGACTTCGACGATGCGGTGGTCTACCTCGACGAGTCGAAGAAGGGCGCGCAGCGCAACCTGGTGCAGGCGATGTCCGAGGTCGACTTCAAGGGCAAGGAGGTCGTGGTCCGCATCAATGCCGTCGACATGCCCTGGTGGCAGGACGACATCCGCGCCTGCGTCGAGGCGGGCATCAGGACCATCATGCCGGTGAAGGCCGACACGCCGAAGCAGCTGCAGCAGGTCACGAACTTTCTCGACACGCTGCCCGGCGCGGACGACATCAAGCTCTGGCCGATGATGGAAACGGTGGGCGCCATCGTCAACTGCGAGCGCATCGCGCAGGAAGTGCCCCGCATGATGGGCATGTGCTTCGGCATCGGCGACTACACCGTCTCGGTGGGCGGCGTGTTCCTCGACGAGCCCGACCGCGTGGCGTATCCGCTGGGCAAGGTGGTGTGCGTGGCGCGCTACCACGGCCTGGTGCCCTTCGCGCCGGCCGTCGCCTTCACCGACATGGGCGACCACGCGATCATCGAGCGCTGGGGCCGCTACTTGAAGCGCGTGGGCTACGACGGCGCGCTGGTGATCCATCCGAAGCACGTGGCCGTGGTCAACGGCATCTTCTCACCCTCTCGCGCCGAGATCGATGCGGCGCTGGAAATGCGCGAGGCCATCGCGCAGGCCGCGGGCTCCAACATGGCGGCGCTCATCATCGGCGGCAAGCTGATCGAGAAGGTGAACATCGACATCGCCAAGCGCACGCTGGCCGTCGCGGCGAAGCTGGGCCTGATCGAGGGCCAGGGCGCCTGACCCGGCGATGGGCGTGATGCGTCCCGCCGAATCGCCGCCGCCCTTCCTCGAGCGACGCGAGGAGCTCGCGCGGCTCGACGCGCTGCTCGCCAACGCGTGCGAGGGCCGCTCGCACTGCGCCTTCATCGGCGCCGAGGCCGGCGCCGGCAAGAGCCGGCTGGTGGAGGAGTTCCGCCGCGCGCATGCGAACAAGGCGCTGTTCCTCTTCGGCCGCGCATTCCAGGCCACCAGCCGCATGTCGTACGCCGTGTGGGTCGATGCGCTCGACATGCACCTGCGTTCGCTGCACCGCCGCGAGCTGCTGCACGTGCTGCGCGACAGCCCCGATCTGCGCAGCCTCTTTCCCGCGGCATCGCAGCGGCTCGATCCGCCGGAGCACGGCGGCGAAGGGGCCGACGCTGGACCCGCGCCCGACCAGACGCGGCTCTACGGGCAGGTCGCGGCGCTGCTGAGAACGCTCGCCGCGGCGGCGCCCGTCGTGGTCGTGCTGGAAAACCTGCAGTGGGCCGACCCGAGTTCGCTCGAGCTGCTGCACGCGGTGCTGCACGCGACGCAGGACAGCCGGCTGCTCTTCCTCGCGCCGCTGCGCTCCGACGAAGTCGACGAGGGTGGACTGCTCGCGCGCCTGTCGAATTCGCTGGAGGCCTCGGGCCTCGCATCGGGGTTGGCGCTGCCGTCGCTCAGCGTGGCGGCCACCGGCGCGATCGCATCGCACGCCTCGGGCTCGCGCTGGCCCGACGATGCCGTGCTGCAGCTGCATCTCGTCACGCAGGGCAATCCCTTCTTCGCGTCGGAACTCGCGAAGCAGGCGCGCGCCGAACCGGGCGGTGGCCGTCCCGTGTTCCGGGAAATGGGCGCGCGCTCGCTGCCCGAATCCATCGAATCGCTGATCCACGAACGCCTGCGCGAACTGCCCGACGACGCGCGGCGCGTGCTCGCGCTGGCGGCCGTGTTCGAGGCGCCCATCGGCTATCCGCTGCTGCGCGCGGCGACCGCGTTCGACGAGGAACGCCTGCTCGATGCGCTCGACCTGCTCACCGCGCACCGCCTGCTCGACGAGCGCGTGGAGGGCGCGGAGATCGTCTACGAATTCCACCGGCCGCTGGTGCAGGCGACCGTGTACCGCCGCATGGGCCTCGCGCGCCAGCGCTTCCTGCACGGCGTGATCGCCGACGAGCTGATGAAGCAGCCGGCGACGAGCGATGCGGCGACCGTGGCACGCCACCTCGTGGCGGCGGAGCCGGGCGCGCGGCAGAAGGCCGCCTTGCCGTACCTGCTGCAGGCCGCGCGCGATGCGCTCAAGGTGTTCGGCAACCACGAGGTCATCTACCTGCTCGAGTCCGCGATGCGCGCCGCGAAGGCGTGCGGCGTCCATGACCTGCCGCTGGCGCCGCTGTACCTGCAGCTCGGCGAATCGCAGAAGCGCCTGGGCCTGTTCGACGATGCGATCGCCACCTGGACCACGGCTTTGCCCGCGGCGAACGAGGTCGAGCAGGCGAGCCTGCATCGCTGCATCGCGCGCGCCATGTGGCAGCAGGGCCGCGAGCAGGCCGCGGCGATGCAGCTGGAGGAGGGCCTGCGTGCGCTCGGCAGCGCGGACGCCACGGCGGAGGGCGCGCTGCTGCGGCAGGAACGCGCGCTCGCGCGCGTGCGCCAGGGCGATGTGCGCGGCGGCCTGGAGGAGTGCGCCCGCGTGCTCGCCATCGCCGGGGAGGACGGCGACCGTGAACTGCTCGGCCGCACCTGGACGGTGATGAGCATGGCGCACGGCCTGCGCGGCGACATGCGCTCGGCGCAGCAGGCGGGCGTGCGCGCGCTGCATTACTGCGGCGACCTGCCGTATCCGGGCGCCGCCTTCCTCACGCACTACACGCTCGCGTCGCTGAACCGCTACGAGGGCGATGCGCAGGCGTTCGAGTCGCATCGCGAGGCCTGCGCGCGCATCGCGCAGCGCATGCATGCGGTCGCGCTCGAGTCGTGGCCGATGTCGCTGCAGGTTGAGCGCCTGGCGCTCGAAGGCCGGCTGGAGGAGGCGGTGGCCATCGGCGAGAAGGCCATCGCGCTCGACGAAGGCATCGGCCAGGGGACGATGCTGCCGCGCACGCATTCCTTCACGGCGGTGGCCTGGCGGCTGCTCGGGCAGAACGCGAAGGCCGCGCGGCACCAGGCGCAGGCCGAGGAACTGCACGGCCGGCATCACAAGACCGAGCTGCGTTCGGTCGTGGTGGTGGAGGGCGCGCGCGCCTTCCTCGCCTTCCTCGAAGGCGATCTCGAGGGGGCGCTGCGCATTTCGCGGGCCCTGGCCGAACGCATTCGCGCGTTCGAGCCGCTCCCCTTCTTCGCGCTGCATCCGCACGTGCTGCCGCTCGCGGCCGAGTGCGCGGCGCGGCTGGGGCGGCGCGACGAAGTCGGCGCGGTGGTCGACGAGATCCGTGCGCTGCGCAAGGGCGCGGTGTCGGCCGAAGCCTGCCTTGCGCACGTGCGCGGGCTGCTGGCCCTGCAATCGGGCGATGCCGCCGTGGCCTGCGACGAATTCGCGCGCGCGGTGACCTTGCGCACGGAGTTGCGGCGCCGGCACGAGGCGGCGCGCACGCGCATCGATCTCGCGGACGCGCTGGAGCAACTGGGCGACGTGCAGGCGGCCGGCGTCGCGTTGAACCTCGCGGGCGGCGAGTTCGAAGCCATCGGCGCGACGCGCGACGCCGCGATGGTGGGCCAGCGGCTGCGGCGCATGAACGTGCGGCCGACCTTCACGAGCGTGCGCCGCACGGCGGGGCAGCCGGTGAGCGCGCGCGAGTCGGAGGTGATGGCGCTGGTCGCACGCGGCTGCACGAACAAGGAGATCGCATCGGAGCTGTTCCTGAGCGAGCTCACGGTGGAGACGCACGTGAAGAACATCCTGCGCAAGCTGGCGCTGAAGTCGCGTTCGCAGATCGCGAGCTATCTCACGGGGGCGGCGAACCTGGTGGAGTTGCCGGCGGGGCGGCGCAGGGGCGGTGCCCGCTGACCGCTTGAATCACGTCTTCTTCTTCGGCGCGCCCATCACCGCCTCGATCAGGCACGGCCCTTCGCTTCCCAGACCCTTCCCCAACGCCTCGACGAATTCCTCTGCGGTCCGTACCGTCACCGCCGGCACGCCCATTCCCCGTGCCACCGACACCCAGTCGAGCGTCGGCTCGGCCAGCGAAAACATCGCCGCGCCCTTCGGTCCGAGGGGCGGCAGGCCGTGCCGCTTCACTTCATGGTCGAGGATCGCGTAGCGGTCGTTGCGGAAGATCACGTTCACGACCTTCGCCTTTTCGCGCGCCTGCGTCCAGAGCGACTGCACCGTATACATCGCGCCGCCGTCGCCGTGGAACACGAGCGTCTGGCGGCCCGGCGTCGCGATGGCCGCGCCGGTGCCCGCCGGCAGGCCCTGGCCGATGGAGCCGCCCGTGAGGTTCATCCACGAATGCGGTGCGGCCCCCTTCATCGTGTCGTCCGCGCCGACGGAGGACACGCCCGATTCGTCGCTCACCACCGCGCCTTCGGGCAGCGCCCGGTTGACGGCGGCCCACACGGCCTTGGGCGAGAGCGCGCCGGCGGGGGCGTCCGACTGCGTGCGCGCGACGACGCGCGGGGCGGGCAGGGTGCCGGCGAGCTGCGCCATCTGCTCCAGCAGCGCGACCGGCGACTGCGTGGGCGCATGCGCGAGCACTTGCGCATCGGGCGCGGTGAGGACGCTGCCCGCATCCGGGCTGCCGAAGAACGACACCGGCGGGCGGCTGCCGAGCAGAAGCAGATGGCGCGTCGAGGCGAGCTTGTCGACGGCGAGTTCGCGGAAGTAGGGCAGGCGCTCGACGTGCGGCACGCCCGCCCCGCGCTCGTGCAGCGCATTGAAGGTTTCGCACATCAGCGTGCAGCCGGTGAGTTGCGCGAGGCTGTCGGCGAGCTTCAGCGCGTGCGCCGAGAGCGCCGCGCCGCCCAGCAGAACCGTGGCGCCCGGAGAGCGCAGGAACGCGAGCGCCTTCGCGGCGTCGAGCGGGGGAGGGCGGTCTGCCGGGCTCGATGTGTTCGAGGTACCTGGCGCGCTCGATTCGTGCGATGCGCCCCCTGCGTCGGACACGCCCGATGCACCCGCCACCCCCGGCGCACCCCACATCACATCCGCATTCGCCACCACCACGACCGGCCCCGACGGCCGCGCCTGCGTCGCGGCGACGGCGCGCGCGATCAGCGCATCGAGGTCATCCCCCGGCCGCGCGTGCATCACCTCCTTCGCGGCGTAGCCCGCCAACGATTCGAGATCGCTCCTCAAGGGCGACTCGTACTGCAGGTGCTGCGTCGCATGTTCGCCCACCAGCACGATCATCGGCGTGCCGGCCTTCATCGCGTTGTGCAGGTTCGCGAGGCCGTTCGCGAGGCCGGGGCCGAGGTGCAGCAGCACGGCGGCGGGCTTGCCCGAAGCGCGCGCGTAGCCGTCCGCCGCGCCCGTGGCGACGCCCTCGAACAGGCACAGCACCGCGCGCGCCGTCGGATGCCGGTCGATCGCGGAGACGAGGTGGATCTCCGACGTGCCGGGGTTCGCGAAGAAAGTGTCGACGCCGTGGGCGACGAGCGATGCGACGACGACGTCGGCGCCGAAGGAGGGGGTTGCCGCGGAAGAGGTCATGGCGGCCATGCTAAGGGGCCGCGGCAGGGCGCCGCAAGCCGGGCGGCCGCGCCCTCGGCGGAATACCTGCAATCGGGTAGCGCCATCCCCCGAAGGACGGCCTGCGGTTGCTAGGCGACCGCCAGCCCCGCATCCCGCGCGAGCGGGTCGCGGAAATCCGGGTGCGCCAGCGGAATCATCGCCTCGATGCGCTGCTTCAGGCTCTTGCCGCGCAGGTCCGCGATGCCGAACTCCGTCACCACGTACTGCACGTCGCTGCGCGGCGTGGTCACCACCGGCTCCGACAGGCGCGCGACGATGCGGCTCACCTTGCCGCGGCGCGCGGTCGACGAGAACATCATGATCGACGCGCCGCCCGGCGACAGGTTCGCGCCGCGCACGAAGTCGCCCGCGCCGCCCACCGCGCCGATGTAGCGGCCGTTGGCGATCTCGCCGTTCACCTGTCCGGTGAGGTCGATCTCCACGCCCGACGAGACCGAGAAGAATCGCGGGATGTCGCGCATGTTCGCGATGTCGTGCGTGAACGAGGTCGGCGCGACGCGCAGGCGCGGGTTGCGGTGCGCATAGGCGAGCAGCCTCCGGCTGCCCATCAGCATGTTGGCGACCGAGACGCCCGTGTAGACCGGCTTCGATTCGTTCGTGACGACGCCTGACTCGATCAGCTCCACCACCGCTTCGCCGATCGCGCCCGAATGGATGCCGAGGTTGCGGTGGTTCAGCATCGCGCGCATCACGAAATTGGGCATCGACCCGACCCCCAGCGCGAGGGTCGCGCCGTCGGGCACGAGCTTCGCCACGTTCGCGGCGATGGCGCGCTCCTCGTCGGAGCCCTCGCCCGTCTCCGGCATCGCCACCGGCTCCGCGCCCGCGCGCAGCAGCACGTGCGGACGAATGTCGTCGGGCAGCTCCGCGCCGTTCATCCACGGCAGGCCCGGCATCACTTCCGCGATCACGACGCGCGCCCTGCGCGCGGCCGCCACGGCATAGTCGTTCGCCGTGCCGAGGTTGAAGCGGCCCTGCGCGTCGGGCTCCGTGAGCGCGAGGAACGCGACGTCGCAGGGCATCGCGCCGCTCGCGAAGACCCGCGGGTACTCCGAGAAATGCGTCGGCACCGGATCGAGCGCGCCAGCGTCGGCCAGCAGCGCGTTGCGCGCCGTGCCGCAATAGCTGCGGAAGGTGATGAAGTCCGCGTGCTCGGGGCCGAAGGTGTCGGCCAGCAGGGGGCCGATGAAGATGCTCACCTTGCCGATGGCGGCGCGCTGCGCGATGAGGCGGCGCACCAGCGTCACGGGCTCGGCATGCATCTGCGTGGTGACGAGGGCGTCGCCCGCGCGGATGTAGCGGGTGAGGTCGAGCTGCTCGGGGTTGTCGAGTTCGATCATGGCTTCACCGGGGACCCCGGTGTTTTCCTTTGATGTAAATTGGACGCATGGCTGGCGCATTCAACAAGATCCACCTCATCCGGTCGGTGGACCTGTTCACCCTGAAGCTCTTCCTGACGGTCGTGCAGGAGGGGCAGGTCGGGCGCGCCGCCGCGCAGGAGAACATCACCGCCTCGGCGGCGACGAAACGAATCCGGGACCTGGAGGAAATCGTCGGCGTCCAGCTGTTCGAGCGCAATCCGCGCGGCGTGCTGCCCACGGCCGCGGGCCGCGTGCTCGCGCGTTACGTCACGCAGGTGTTCGGATTGTTCGAAGACGTGCGCCGTGACTTCAGCGAGTTCACCGAGGGCGTGCGCGGCACGATCCGCGTGTGCGCCACCGGCGGCATCATCAGCCTGTACCTCGCGCACGAGATCGCGGAGTTCGCGCACGCCTTCCCGATGGTCGACATCGACCTGAGCGAGGGCCACAACGCCGAGGTGATCCGCCGGGTGGCCTTCGGCGAGGTCGACGTGGCCGTGTTCGTCCACACGCCCGCGGCCGACGGGGACTCCATCGACATGCTGCCCTACCGCGCCGATCGCCTCGTGGCGGTGGTGCCGCGCGGCCACGTGCTGGCCGACCGCGAAGCGGTGAGCGTGCCCGAGCTCCTGAGCCACAACTTCATCGGCATCGCGCCCTCCACCAACCTCATGAGCCAGATTCCGCGCGAGGCGGCGCAGGCCGGCGTGGAGTTCAAGCCCAAGTACATGGTCAACAGCGTGTACGCGGCGACGGCGCTGGTGCGCGTGAAGCAGGGCGTGACCATCCAGCCGGACAACATGCTGTCGGCCGCCGACCTGGACCTCGTGCAGTCGATCCCGCTGGTCGAGCCGTGGGCGAAGCGGCAACTGGTCGTCGGCACGGCGCGCGGACGCACGCAGACCGTGGCCGCGCGCAACTTCCTCGCGCAGCTGATCGGCCAGGGCCAGGTGCAGTAGGCGCAGCGCGCGCATGCCGGACCTCGTCCGCTAGCGCGGGACGGCGTTGACGGTGCCGCCGGCGATGAGCGCCTCCACCTGCTCGGGCGTGCGCAGCTCCTGGAGGATTTCGCGCGTGTGCTGTCCGATGTGCGGCGCGGCCTGGGTGCGGTCCGGGCGCTCGCCGTCGAAGCGCCAGGGCGGGCGCACCAGCAACTTGCCGCCCGGCTCGCGCGACGTCATTTGTAGCCACTGCATCTGCGGATGGTCGGCGTACTGCAGCAGGTCGAGCACCGGCGCATAGGGGACGTCGAGCGCGGTGAGCTTCTCCTCCCACTCGGCCAGCGGGCGCTTCGCGATCTCTTTCGCGAAGATGTCCACGAGCGCGAAGTAGTGGTCCGGCACCATGCGGTCGGCGTAGGTCGCGAAACGCTTGTCCTGCAGCAGGTCCTCGCGCTCGACGACGCGCAGGAGGTTGGTCCAGAATTTCTGCGAACTCGACAGGTGCAGCGTCACGGCCGCGCCGTCCGAGGTCTTCAGGCAGAAGTTCTGCGCCTGCGGATGGCGCGCCTGGCGCGTGGGCGCCTCGCCCATCTCGAAGGCCTGCGTCATCGAGTCGACGGTGATCAGCGACACCGCTTCCAGCAGCGAGGTGCCGACGGCCGAGCCCTTGCCGGTGCGGCCCTTCGCGACGAGGCCTGCGAGGATGCCCATCACGCAGCTCACGCCCGTGATGAGGTCCGCGACGGGCGAGCCCGTGAGGCCCGGCTTGCCCGCGTCGTGCATCAGCGAATAAAGGCCGCCGTAGCTCTGGCCGATGGTGTCGTAGGCGGGCCGGTCGACGAGCGGGCCGCCGTCGCCGAAGCCGGAGATCGATGCGTAGACCAGGCCCGCATGCACCGCGCGGCAGGCGTCCTTGCCGAGGCCGAGCGCGTCCATCTTGCCGGGCCGCATGTTCTCGATCAGCACGTCGAACTTCGGCAGCATGTCCTTCACGAGCGCGACGCCCTCCTTCGACTTCAGGTCGATGGCGATGCTGCGCTTGCCCGCGTTGTACTGCACGAAGTAGTCGCTCCCGATGCCCATGCCGCGGCGGAAGGCGTCGCCTTCGGGCGGCTCCACCTTCACGACGTCGGCGCCCAGCGCGGCCAGCAGCGAACCCGCATACGGCGCGGAGATGTAGGCGCCGATCTCCAGCACCCGGATGCCGTCCAGCGGCTTGTTGCTCATTTCAGGGTCTCCTGCGTTTTCATTCGTCGATGCGCGCCGTGGCCCAGCCCGCGAGCACTTCGGCCCCGTGCTGGTTGACGGTCGCGATGGTCAGGTCCGCGAGGCGCCGTCCGCCTTCCTCGCGCAGGGCCGTCACGGTCACGGTGGTGTCGAGCGTGTCGCCCGGCCAGACCTGGCCGCGGAACTGCGCGCCGTACTTCGCGAGGCGGCCCGCGCCCACGAAGTCGGTCACGGCCCTGCCCGTCATGCCCATGGTGAGCATGCCGTGCGCGAAGATCGACTTGTAGCCGCCGATCTCGGTGGCGAAGACTTCGTCGGAATGCAGCGGGTGGTAGTCGCCGGAGGCGCCCGCGTATTGCACGAGCTGCGTGCGCTTCAGGTCTTCCACGACGCGCGTGGTGCGCGAGTCGCCGACGCGCAGGGTCGATGCGGACAAGGCCATGCTCATGCGCTCCCGGCGGGCGGCTGGTCCAGCAGCACGCGCACGCGGCGCACGCTCAGCACGAGCTCGCCCTGCGCGTCGCGGTAGTCGTAGAGGTACTCGACGAAGCGCATCTTCCCGGCGCGCTTGCCTTCCTTCTCCCACGTGTCGCCCGTGCGCAGCTCGACCGTCAGCACGTCGCCGGGACGGATGTCGCGGTGGTAGGTGAACTCCTGGCTCGCGTGCAGGCCCTGCGGACCGAAGGCGAAGCCGGGCGTCGCACCCGAGCCGAACCAGGGCTGCCCCGGGCGCGGCCGCGCGTAGTGCTCGGGGTCGAACTGCTCGGCGATCATCCCGAAGGTCGGCGGCGCGACGATGCCGCCGCTGGCCTCCGCCTCGGGTGAATCGGCATCGCGGAAGGCGGGGTTGTCGTCGCCGATGGCGCGCGCGAACAGCTGGATCTGCGTGGCTTCGACCGGAAAAGTCCACTGGCGTGGGGGCGGGGCGCTCATGACGGCGAATCTTGCCCGTGCGCAGGCGCGCGGCACAGTGCCGAAACACGAATCGGTGCTTCTTCGACCGGAAATTGATGCGCCGCGCCGGTTTCCTTAGGATGCGCCGTGGACAATGAAGACCGAATTTCGACCCCGGTCGAGACGCGCAGCGGCAGGCTGCGGGGACTGCGGGGCCCGCGTGCCGGCTCGGCGCTGAGCTTCCGGGGCATCCCCTATGCGGCGGACACGTCGGGCGCGAACCGCTTCGTCGCGCCGAAGCCCGTGCCCGCGTGGACC
Organism: Ramlibacter sp.; assembly: GCF_050250995.1. Classification (GTDB taxonomy): domain Bacteria; phylum Pseudomonadota; class Gammaproteobacteria; order Burkholderiales; family Burkholderiaceae_C; genus Ramlibacter. Next base: position 104,344 of record NZ_JBFWNP010000001.1, on the reverse strand, counting down.
GGCGTGCATGATGCGTTCGCGCTCGGCGACCGCTGCCCGCAGCTGCCCGAGAACCTCGTGAAGATCCCGGCCTTCGCCTGGTACGGCGAATCCACCGGCTTCAGCGAGAACTGCTGCGTGCTCAACGTCTTCACGCCGGACCTCGACCCGCAGGCGAGGCGCCCCGTGATGGTCTATCTGCACGGCGGCGGCTACTGGAGCGGCGGCAGCGGCAGCCCCGCGTCCGACGGCAGCGAGCTCGCGGCTTTCGGCGACGTGGTCGTCGTCACCCTCAATCACCGGCTCAACGTGTTCGGCCACACCGATTTCGCGGGCCAGGGCGCGACCGACTTTCCTGATGCCTGCCACGTGGGCCAGCTCGACATCGTCGCCGCGCTCCAGTGGGTGCAGGACAACATCCGCGCCTTCGGCGGCGACCCGGACAACGTCACGCTCTTCGGCCAGTCCGGCGGCGGCGGCAAGGTGCTGGTGGCGATGATGATGCCGGCCGCGCGCGGGCTCTTCCACCGCGCCATCAACATGAGCGGCGCGACGGGGCTGCGGCTCGTGCGGTCGGCCGACGTCGCGCCCTACGTGCGCGAACTGCTGAAGGCGCTCGGCGTCGATGCGCGCGACGTCCGCCGCCTGCAGGATGTGCCGGCCGACGTGCTGGTCGCCGCGCGCGCGAAGGCGATGGCGGCCGCGCGCATGGAGGGCGCGCACCCGGTGATCGACGGCCGCCATGTGCTCGCGAGCCCCTTCGATCCCGAGGGGATCGCCCTGCAATCGTCGGTGCCGCTCATGATGGGCACGACAGGGACGGAGGCGACGCTCTTCCTCGGCAACAACCGCGCCAACTTCGCGATCGGCGAGGCGCAGCTGAAGGCGCGCGTGCAGGCGCAGTTCGGCATGAATGCCGCCGAGGCCGACGCGATGATCGCGGCCTACCGCACCGACGACCCCGGGCGCAGCGCCGCCGATCTCCTGGCCTCGCTCGCGAGCGACATCCTCGCGCGCGGCGCGATGATCCGGTGCGTGGAGGCGAAGGCGTCGGCGCCGGGCGCGCCCGTCTACCTCTACCACCTCGCCTGGCGCAGCCCGGTGGAAGGCGGCGTCTGGCGCTCGCCGCACACCATCGACATTCCGCTCGTCTTCGGCACGCTGGAAGCCGCCCCCGCGCTGATCGGCGATGCGTCGGCGGCCCGCGGCGTGTCGCACGACATCATGTCGGCCTTCGTCGCTTTCGCGCGCACCGGCGACCCGAACAATGCGCGCCTGCCCGCGTGGAAACCCTATGACATGGCCACGCGCGCGACGATGGTGTTCGACACCGAGAGCCGCGCGGTGAACGACTACGAAGGTGCGCAGCGCATCGCGTGTACGCCGCACATCGCCGAGGTGCCCATCGCGCTGATGCGCGGCCCGCTCTTCAGGGGCGTGCCGGACTGAGCTTGCCCGGTATCGGGGTTTTTGCGCCTTGTGGCTTGCGGCAAGGCTCCCTAGGATGCGGACCGAGCGGCCTTCGGGTCGACCCCCGCGATTCCCTTTGTCATTACCCTGGAGACACCAAGCATGATCACGAGGCGCAGCCTTCTCGCTTCTTCGGCCCTGGCCACCCTTCCCGCCGGATTCGCTTTCGCCGACGACTACCCGAGCAAGCCCGTGCGCATCGTCGTGTCCATCGGCGCGGGCTCCGCGACCGACGCGGCGGCGCGCTACACGGCCAGCCAGCTTTCGAAGATGCTGAACCAACCCTTCGTGGTCGAGAACGTCGCGGGCGCGGGCGGCGTCATCGCGACCACGCAGGTCTTCCGCGCGCCGGCCGACGGCTACACGCTGCTCTTCACGTATGCCTCCCATTACTCGAACCAGTGGTCGACCAAAACGCCTTACGACGCGGTCGCCGATTTCGAGCCGGTCGCGCGCGTGGCGACCACGGCCCTCGTGCTGGCCGTCAAGCCCGACTCGCCGTTCAAGACCGCGCAGGACGTCGCCGCCGCCGCGAAGCGCGCGCCCGGCACGCTGACCTACGGCACCGCCGGCCCGGGCACCACCGGCCACATGGCGGGCGCGCTGTTCGCGAGCCTGACCGGCGGCGAACTGAAGCACGTGCCGTACAAGACGCCGGCCGCCGCTGCCGTCGATGCCTCGTCGGGCGTGCTCGACATGTGTTTCACCGGTCCCGCGGCGGTGCTTCCGCTCGTGCAGGGCGGGCGACTGCGGGTCCTCGCGCAGACGGGCCTGAAGCGCATGTCCTCCTTCCCCGACATCCCCACGATGGTCGAGGCGGGCGTGCCCGGCTACGAGAACTCCTCGCCGATCTGGATGTTCGCCGTGAAAGGCGTGCCGCAGCCGGTCCTCGCGAAGCTGTCGGACGCGCTGGTTCGCATCGGCAACACGCCCGAGTACAAGGAAGCCGTGGCCAAGGCCGGCCTCGACGTCGACGTGCAGGGCATGGCGCAGGCCAAGGCCCACGGCCCCGTCGAGCTCGAGAAGTGGAAACGCCTGACGGCGCTGGTCACGGCCAAGAACTAGGAACCGTGCGCGCCCGCCGTTCAGCGGCGTGTCAGCCTGAAGAAAATCGAATCGGGGGTTCACCGCTCGGAACTTGCCGCATGCGGTGGGGCTCCCTACGATTCCCACAGAGCGCCCGTCCGGTATCCGGCGGGCGATTCGTTCATCTTCTGGAGACATTCCCATGATCACGAGGCGCAGCCTTCTCGCATCTTCGGCCCTGGCCACCCTTCCCGCCGGCTTCGCTTTCGCCGACGAATACCCGAGCAAGACGATCCGCATCCTCGTGTCCACCGGCGCGGGCACCGCGACGGACGCCACCGCGCGCTATGCGGCCAGCCAGCTCACGAAGATGTGGAACCAGCCCGTCGTCGTCGAGAACGTTACCGGCGCGGGCGGCGTGATCGCGACCACGCAGGTGTTCCGCGCGCCGGCCGACGGCTACACGCTGCTGTTCACGTACGCGTCGCACTACTCGAACCAGTGGACGACCAAGACGCCCTACGACGCCGTCAACGACTTCGAGCCCGTGGCGCGCATGGCGAGCACGGCGCTCGTGCTGGCCGTCAAGCCCGACTCCCCGTTCAAGACGGCGCGCGACGTGATCGCCGCCGCGAAGAAGGCGCCCGGCACGCTGACCTACGGCACCGCCGGCCCCGGCACCACCGGCCACATGGCAGGCGCGCTGTTCGCGAGTATCGCGGGCATCGAGCTCAAGCACGTGCCTTACAAGACGCCGGGCGCCGCCGCCGTGGATGCCGCATCGGGCGTGCTCGACATGTGCTTCAACGGCCCCGCGTCGGTGATGCCGCTCGTGCAGGGCGGACGGCTGCGCATCGTCGCGCAGACCGGCACGAAGCGCATGAGCTCCATGCCCGACGTGCCGACGATGGTCGAGGCGGGCCTGCCCGGCTACGAGAACTCGTCGCCGGTGTGGATGTTCGCCGTGAAGGGCACGCCGCAGCCGATCCTCGCCAAGCTGTCCGACGCGCTCGTGCGCATCGGCAACACGCCCGAGTTCAGGGATGCCGTGGCGAAGGCCGGCCTCGAAGTCGACGTGGCGGGCATGGCGCAGTCCAAGGCCGCCGGCCCGGCCGAACTCGAGAAGTGGAAGCGCATGACGGCGCTCACCGCGTCCAAGGACTGAGCGCGTCCGCCATGCTGCAAGCGTCCGAACAAGTGGGCAGCGACATCGAGCAGCTCGACGCGCTGCTCGCGCGCCGCCACAGCTGCCGCGCGTTCCGCCCGGACCCCGTGCCGCGCGAGGTGATCGAACGGCTGCTCGCGACGGCGGGCCGCACGGCCTCGTGGTGCAACTTCCAGCCGTGGCAGATCCACGTGGTGAGCGGCGAGCCGCTCGAGCGGCTGCGCGCGGACCTCGTCGCGCGTGCGTCTTCGGGCGCGCAGCCCGCGCCCGAGCTCGACTGGCCGAAGGACTACGGCGGCGTGTACGTCGAGCGCCGCCGCGCCACCGGCTGGAGCCTCTACCAGGCGGTCGGCATCGGCAAGGGCGACCGCGAAGCGTCGGCGAAGCAGGCGCTCGAGAATTTCCGCATGTTCGGCGCGCCGCACCTCGTGGTGCTGACGAGCCCGCAGACGCACGGCACGCACGGCGTGATGGACTGCGGCGCGTGGGTCGCGACCTTCCTGCTCGCCATCGAGGCGCTCGGCCTCGGCGCGATCGCGCAGGCCGCGCTCGCTTCCTGGCCCGACATCCTGCGCGCGCACGTCGAGATCCCCGAAGGGCGGCGCATCGTGTGCGGCATCTCGTTCGGCTACGAGGACGCGTCGCACATCGCGAACTCGTACCGGCTGGGGCGCGCATCCCTGGACGAACTGGTCACCTGGGTCGGCTGAGCGCGCGAGTCGCGTCGAGGGCCGGCACGAATCGAACCGGCGCGCGGCGCGCACGTGCTTCAATGCGGCATGCAATCCCGTCCGCCCATCCGCAATCTCGTTCCCTGGCTTCTATTCGTCGGCGCTTTCGCCGTTCTCGCCTCGCTGGCGTCCCGCGAGGCGGGGACCTTCTATGCCCAGCTCGCCAGGCCCGCCTGGGCGCCGCCCGCGGCGATCTTCGGCCCGGTGTGGAGCGCGCTCTACGTGCTCATGGCCGTGGCCGCATGGCTGACCATCGCGCCGCTGGCCGATCACCGCAAGCTCGCGGGACTGTTCGTCGCGCAGCTCGCGGTCAACGCGCTGTGGTCGTGGCTGTTCTTCTCATGGAAGATGGGCGGCGCCGCGTTCTTCGACATCCTGCTGCTGATCGCGCTGGTGATCGCGACCATGGTCGGCTTCGCACGGCGGCGACGCCTCGCGGCGGTCCTGATGGCGCCCTACCTGCTGTGGATCTGCTTCGCCGCCGCGCTCAACTGGAGCGTGTGGCGGATGAATCCGCAGCTGCTCGGATAGCCGCGCCCCAACGGCGGCGGCCCCCGCCGGAAGGGCGCCACCCTTCGAGCCGGCGATACAATAAGGTATCGAAGGCGACATAGCGGCGATACAATCGATGGACACCCACGACGCGACGATCCTCGCCCTGGCCCGTACCACGCGGCAACTGGCCGGCGATGCCGCACGCGCGACCGGCCTTTCGCGGGTCGCCGTGTCGCGCCGCATCAAGCGGCTGGCCGATACCGGGTATCTCCAGCGCCATGGCAGCGGGACGCGCCAGACCTACTCGCCGGGTACGAACGGTTTCTGGACGCTGTCGATCGCCTGCACGGAAAAGTCGCCGGACGAGTTCGCGCTCTGGGAGGCGCATCTGCATCCCATGACAGGCGGGCTGCAGCCCAACGTCATGAACATGGCGCAGATCGTCTTCACCGAGCTCGTGAACAACGTGCGCGACCACGCGAAGGCCCGCACGCTCGCCATGGGCGCCCACATCCACAGCGGCCGCCTGCAGATCGCCGTGATGGACGACGGCGTGGGCATCTTCCGCAACATCGCGCAGGCGCAGGATCTGTTCGACGACCGGCTCGCCGTGCTGGAGCTCGCCAAGGGCAAGTACACCACGGCCGCGAGCGGCCACTCGGGCATGGGCATCTTCGTCAGCTCGCGCCTGGCCGACGGATTCTGCGTGTACTCGCGCGGCATCACCTACGCGCCGCGCACGCCGCGAGGCGTCGACCTGAGCTTCGGCTGGATCGACTGGCGTCCTTATACGCAGGGGACGATCGTGCTGGTCGATATCGCGCTCGATTCCACGCGCACGGCCCAGTCGATCTACGAGCGGTACTTGACGCCGGACGAGGTCGGCGGCGAGGCTTTCCACACGACCGAGGTGCCGGTGAAACTGGCGGAGCTGAGCAGCCAGCTGGTCTCGCGCTCGCAGGGTAAATGGGTCGTCGCGCGCGCGACGCAGTTCCAGACGGTGATCCTCGACTTCGCGGGCGTCGAGTTCGCGGGACAGGCGTTTCTCGACGAAGTCTTTCGCGTCTTCGCGACCGCACACCCGCAGGTGCGGCTGGTGCCGGTGAACCTGGCGCCTCAGGTGGAGCGGAATCTGAGGACGTTCGCCCCGGGCGCACTGGCCGCCTGACGCGCGCCGGAACCGTCTCACCCGTTCACGATCTTCCCCGGCAGCGCCCCCGAGTGCTTGCCCTTCTCGTACAGCAGTTCCCCGTTCACGAACACGAACTCCATGCCCGTCGGCGGCGACGACAGGCGCTTGCCGCCGGCGGGCAGGTCGTAGAGCACCTTCTCCGCGAGGGCGGAGGACCGCACCGTGCGCGGATCGAACACCATGAGATCGCCCGCCTTGCCCTGCGCCACGCGGCCGCGGTCGGCGAAGCCGAAGAAGTCCGCCGGGTCCGAAGTGATGCGCTGGATCGCGTGCTCCATCGTCATCGCCTGCTTCTCGCGCACCCAGTGGCCGAGCATGTAGGTGGGGAAGTTCCCCATGAACATCATGTCGACGTGCGCGCCCGCGTCGTGCTGGCCGAGCAGGATGCGCGGGTCGGCGATCTGGCGCGCCAGGAACTCGGGGTCGCTGTTGAAGATCTCCGCGCGGATCACGAGGTCGAGGTTGTCCGCGACGGCGATGTCCATCATCGCGTCGAGCGGGTCCACGCCGCGTTCGCGCGCGATGTCCTCGATCGTGCGGTCGAGCAGCGGCTCCACCTCGGCGCTCTTCACATGGTGGATCGTCGCCGTGCGCCAGCGGCTCAGGATCTTGCCGCCGGCCGCGAGCTCGGCCTTCGCTTCGGTGCGCCAGGCAGGGTCACGGTACATCGCGATCTGCTCTTCGCGCGAACGGTTCAGCACCCGCTTGAAGGCCGTCACGTCCGCGAACATCATCGGGCTGCGGAAATTGATCTCCATCGTGAAGGGAATCGTGGTCGTCTGCGGCCGCGCGCCGCGCTGGCGCAGCGGCTCCACCTTCTGCAGCATGCGCTCCACCGCGCCGGGGTCGTCGCTTCGATGCAGCGCGCCCGAATACGTGACGGGCCGGCCGCCGCTTTCCTCGATCAGCAGGTCGATGATCTTCAGTTCGTCGTCGAGCGGCTTCGCCACCGCGTCGATCACGTTGAACTGCATCGCGCCCTTGCCCAGGTCGCGCAGCACGTGCGCATACGCGCGCAGTTCATCCTCGTCGGTGAGCTGCCCCGGCATCGGGTTGCCCTTGTAACCGACCTGCCGGCGCACCGTCGTCGCGCTGAAGCCGAGCGCGCCCGCCTCGACCGCCTCGCGGTCCTGCGGCCTGCACGGCGCGATGCCGATGCCGCAGTTGCCCTGCACGACGGTGGTGACGCCATGCTCGGCGGACGCACCGAGCAAGCCGTTCCAGACGACTTCGGCGTCGTAGTGGGTATGCACGTCGATCGCGCCGGGCGCGACGACGAGGCCGGTGGCGTCGATCGTGCGGCGCGCGGGCGCGTCGATCTTGCCGATGGCGGCGATGCGCCCGTCCTGCAGCGCCACGTCCGCCTGGAATGCGGGCGCGCCGGTGCCGTCGACGACGGTGCCGCCCTGGATCAGGATGTCGTAGGTCATGCGTGCAGCCCTCCTCGAGCCCGGATCGAGAACTCGTCCGGTCATTCTGCCCCGAGCGTGGGCCCGGTTCGCGGAATTCGAATCCGCGGGCGCGGAACGTGTTGGAGTCATTGACAACGCGATGGACTGTTGGCATGATCTCCATCATGAAGGCAACGCTGATTGCCCGGACTCGCATCGTGTACTCCCCTCGGGCCTTTGCCGAACTGGTTCTCTGGCGAGTTCCGGCGCCGGTCAGCGGGTCTGTCCACGAGTTCAAGTACCGGCTGGCCTACATCGTCGACGAGATTTGTGTCGTACGGTACGACAACGAAGTCGGAAAGGGCGATCACCGCCACTTCGGGCGGACCGAGACCGCGTACGAGTTCAGCACGCCCGAGAAGCTGATGGTCGATTTCCAGAAGGACATTGCGAGGTGGAATGATGAAAACCGTGGTGCTTGAGGTTCGGTCCCCGGCGGAATCGATGGCGGAGTTTGCGCAGGCCTGGAAGACAGGGAAGGCCGCGCGATCGGCGCGCATCGCCTTCGCAACGCCCGAGTTGCTCTGGCAGGTCCTGACGGCGAAGCGGTGGGAATTGCTGAAAGTCCTGTGCGGCGCCGGACCGATCTCCATCCGTGAGGCTGCGCGACGTGTCGAGCGGGATGTGAAGGCGGTTCATTCGGACATCACGGCGCTGCTCGATGCGGGCGTTCTCGACCGGGCGGAAGGGGGCGGCGTCGTGTTTCCCTTCGACGCCGTCAAGGTCGACTTCCTGCTGAAGGCGGCTTAGCGAAAAAACGCCGCGGCACGTCTCACGGATGCCACTTTGAGAGCGCCGCCGGCGTCGCCGGCGACTTGCTGCCGGCGAGCGCATACGATAGCTGGTTCGCCGCGCGGATCACTTCCTTCGCATACTTCTCCAGCTTCGTTTTCGTGAGCCGCGAACTCGGGCCCGAAATGCACATCGAGCCGAGCAGGCGCCAGTTGAGGCCGAACACCGGCGCGGCCGCGCTCGCGACCTCGGCCTCGCGCTCGCCCAGCGAAATGTGGAAGCCGCGCTTGCGGATCGACTCGTACGGTTCGCCCGATGCGCCCGTGAACGCGAGGATCACGCGGCCGGGGGCACCCTTGTCGAGCGGCAGGCGCTCGCCGATGCGCACGTTGTGCCGCACCGAACGCGGACCCTCGACGCGGGCGACGCAGGAGCGGATCGCGCCCTCTCGCACATAGAACGAGGCGCTCTCGCCCGTCTGCTTCACGAGTTCGTGCAACGCGGGCTCCACCACGTTGTTCACGTCGAAGCCGGCCTGGTAACGCGCGCCGAGCCAGCCGCTCGCGGGGCCGAGCCGCCACTGGCCGTCTTCCGTCTGCACCATGTACTGCGACAAGGCGAGCGTACGCGCCAGGCGCAGCGCCGTGGTCTTGTGCATGCCCGCGCGCCGGCTCAGCTCGGCGAGCGGCAGCGACGATTCGCCGAGCGCGAACGCCTCCATCAGCGAAAGCGCGCGCGTGACCGCGATCACGCCGCCGTCGCGGCCGCCGGCCGCACCTTCGGACTCCTCCATCTGGGCGTTGCGCATCCTGCACCTCGGTTCACTGTACGCAACGGGATTGTACGGTGCGCAACGCCCTTCTACAGTCCGGTCCACACCCCGCGCCAGAGCGGAAACAGGAGACAAACCCATGCAGACTTCCCGCCGTTCGTTGTTCGTCCTCGCCGCCGGCGCCGTGCTCGCCGGCAGCCTGCATGCGCAGGCCTGGCCGTCCAAGCCCGTGCGCCTCGTCGTGCCGTTTCCGGCCGGCGGCGGCACGGACATCATCGCGCGCGAGGTCGCGAACAAGATGACGGCCTCGGGCTACACCTTCATCATCGACAACAGGCCCGGCTCGGGCGGCAACCTCGGCGTCGATGCGGCCGCGAAGGCGGCGGGCGACGGCTACACCTTCGTGCTCGGGCAGACGAGCAATCTCGCGATCAATCCCTCGCTCTACGCGAAGCTGCCCTACGATCCGCTGAAGGACCTCGCGCCGGTGAGCCTGGTCGCGAGCGCGCCGCTCGTGATCGTCACGGGCGCGGACTCGCCGTACAAGACGCTGGCCGACGTGGTCGCCGCCGCCAGGGCGAAGCCCGGTTCGATCAACTATGCGACGTCGGGCAACGGCACGGTCGCGCATCTGGCCGCCGAGTCATTCCAGAAGACGGCCGGCATCAAGCTCACGCACGTTCCGTACAAGGGCGCGGCGCAGGGCGCGACCGACGTGATGAGCGGGCAGGTGCAGCTGTACGTGTCGTCCATTCCCACGCTCATCGGCCACGTGAAGAGCGGCAAGATGCGCCCCATCGCCGTGACCTCGCCCAAGCGCGCGGACGATCTGCCGCAGGTTCCCGCCATCGCGGAGAGCTACAAGGGCTTCGAAGCCGTCACCTGGTTCGGCATCGCCGGCCCGGCGTCGCTGCCGAAGGACGTGGTCGCGAAGTTCAACGCCGACATCAACAAGGCCCTGAAGGACGCGGACCTGCAGAAGAAGCTCGGCGACCAGGGCGCCGACGTGGCGGGCAGCACCCCCGACCAGTTCGCGAAGCTCATCCGCGACGACATCGGCCGCTGGGGGAAGATCGTCAAGGAATCGGGTGCGAAGGTCGACTGATCCCCATCGAACCCCACGAACACAACAGGACACTTCGCCATGAGCACCGACATCCTCCGCGACTTCGAGCGCGTTCCCTCAAGCCTCGTGCGCCAGGCCGCCGAGTATCAAGCCGCCATCCTCGCCGACGTCAATGGCCGGCGCGGCGCGCTGCACGGCCGCATCGCCGCGCTGCGCCCGCGCATGAAGATCGCCGGCACGGCGCTCACGGTCGACGTGCGCCCCGGCGACAACCTCATGATCCACGCGGCCATCGCGCTGGCGAAGCCGGGCGACGTGCTCGTCATCGACGGCAAGGGCGACCAGACGGCGGCGCTCATGGGCACGATCATGATGACCGCTTGCAAGCAGCTCGGCATCGCGGGCGTGGTCATCGACGGCGCGGTGCGCGACAGCCTGGAGATCGACGAGATGGATTTCCCCGTCTTCTCGGTCGGCACGAACCCGAACGGGCCTACGAAGAACGTCCCCGGCCGCATCGGCCATCCGATCACCTGCGGCGGCGTCACCGTGCGCTCGGGCGACCTCGTGGTTGCCGATGCCGATGGCGTGACCGTCATCGAGCGCGAGCGCGTCGAGGCGCTGCTGCCGCAGGCGCGCAGGAAGGTCGAGGACGAGTCGGCGCGCATCGCGCAGATCCAGGCCGGCCACACCGCCGCGCCGTGGCTCGCCGCCGCGCTGCGCACGGCCGGCGTCCTGAAGGAAGGCGAGTCGCTGTGAGCATGCGTTCCGTGGTCATGGTGACGGGCGCGGACCTCGCGCCCCAGGCCCTTGAGTTGCTGCACGACTTCGACGTCGTGTATGCCGGCAAGACCTGCACCGAGCCGGAATTGCTGGAACTGTGTCGCAAGCACGACCCGGTCGCCATCATCGTCCGCTACGGCAAGGTGCCTGCCGCCGTGATGGACGCCGCGCCCGCGCTGCGCGTGGTCTCCAAGCATGGCAGCGGCACCGACACGATCGACAAGGATGCGGCGCGCGAGCGCGGGATCGAGGTGCGCGCGGCCGTGGGCGCCAACGCCGCCGCGGTGGCCGAGCAGGCGCTCGCGCTGCTGCTGGCCTGCGCCAAGTCCGTGACCCATCTCGACGCCCGCATGCACGCCGGTCATTGGGACAAGGCCACGCACAAGAGCGTGGAACTGCAGGGCCGCACCGTCGGGCTCGTGGGCCTGGGCGCCATCGGCCAGCGCTTCGCGCGCATGTGCGATGCGATGGGCATGACGGTGATCGGCCACGATCCGTTCGCGAAGGATCTTCCTTCGTTCATCCGCGTGGTCGATCTCGAAGCGATCTGGCGCGAGTCCGATGCGATCTCGCTGCACTGCCCGCTGACGCCGGAAAACCGCGCGATGCTGAACGCGCATACGCTGGCCCGCTGCAAGTCCGGCGTCATGATCGTGAACACCGCGCGCGGCGGGCTGATCGACGAGGCCTCGCTGCAGGACGCCGTGCGCTCGCGCCACGTCCTCGCCGCGGGACTCGACAGCTTCGCGGTCGAGCCGATGGCGCCGGGCCATCCCTTCCACGGCGAAGCGAACATCGTCCTGAGCCCGCACATCGGCGGCGTGACGAGCGACGCCTACGTGAACATGGGCGTGGCGGCGGCGCGCAACGTGCTGGCCGTGCTGCTGCCGCAAGGGCGCGGCGGCCTGAAGGTCAGCTGCCCAGTCCGCTCAGGCGTTGCGTGATGCGCCGCGCGTCCGCGATCATCCGCGACAGCAGTTCCTCGCACGTCGGCACGTCGTCGATGAGCGCCTGCACCTGGCTCGCGGCCCAGGTGCCGTGGTCGAGATCGCCGGTCTCGTAGACCATCTTTCCGCGCTGCCCCGACACCAGCGGCGCGAGGTCCTGGATCGTCGCGCCCTCGCGCTCGCGCGCGATGATGTCGTCGCTCACCTTGTTCTTCGCGACGCGCACCGTGTTGCGCAGCGTGCGCAGGATCAGGTTGGTCTGCATCTCGTCGTTCGCGACGATCTGCTGCTTCACGCGCTCGTGGATGTGGCTCTCGGCCGTACACATGAAGCGCGTGCCCATGTTGATGCCTTCGGCGCCGAGCGCGAGCGCGGCGACGAGCCCCGCGCCGTCCGCGAAACCGCCGGAGGCGATGACCGGAATCGTCACCTTGCGCACCGTCGCCGGGATGAGGATCAGCCCCGGCGTGTCGTTCTCGCCGGGGTGGCCCGCGCACTCGAAGCCGTCGATGGACACGACGTCCACGCCGAGTTCCTCGGCCTTGACCGCGTGGCGCACCGACGTGCATTTGTGGACGACCTTGATGCCGGCCGCCTTGAATGCGCGCACGTGCTCGCCGGGGTTGTTGCCCGCCGTCTCCACCACCTTCACGCCCGACTCGATGATCGCCTGCCGGTACTCGGCGTAAGGCGGCGTCTTCAGCGCCGGCAGGATCGTCAGGTTGACCGCGAAGGGCTGGTCGGTGAGGTCGCGGCAGCGCGCGATCTCGCGGCGCAGGTCCTCGGGCGTGGGCTGCGTGAGCGCCGTGAGGCAACCCAGCGCGCCCGCGTTCGAAACCGCGGCGGCGAGCTGCGCGCGGCCCACCCATTGCATGCCGCCCTGCATGACCGGGTAGCGGCAGCCGACGGTTTCGGTGAAGCGCGTGCTGAACACGGGCGGCGTCCTCGTCGGGTCAGCGCGCATGCGGCGCCCGTGTGGTGCGGATTCGGACTCTGACTGTCATGCAATGCGTCTCCTTGTGCCGAGTCTAGTCGGCCTTACGGTGAGCGGCCACCATGCGCTGCGGAACGTACTGCTGCCCCGGCTCGCGCCGGTTGCGTGCGAGTACCTGGCAACCCGTCGCCGTTCTCAACGTTCGAACGTTGCCGGAGTGCCTTGCGCGTAGTGCGCAACGAGCGTCTCCACGAGCGCCTGCGCGAACTCCGGAAGCGACTCGCTGTCGCGCACGACGACGTAGCGCTCGAGCTTGCGCCACTCGTCTTCGAGTTCGAGTTGCGCAAGCGGATGCGCCAGCAGGTTTCGTGCGGCGATGTTGGCCGGAATCGCGCCGATGCCGACGCCGGTGGCGATCATCCGGCAGATCGTGTCGAAGTTCGAAAGATGCACGCGCGTGCGCAGCGGCATGCCGATGCCGACCGCGACCATCTCGAGAAACTCCGTGATCGTGCTGCCCTGATGCATACCCACGTAGTCGTGCTCCAGCGTTTCGGAGAAGAGGACGCTCTCGCGCGCGGCCAGGGGATGTGCCTGCGGCACCACCAGCACGAGCCGGTCGGAGCAGAAGTGGATCAACCGCAGCCCTGGGAGTTCGGTACGGGCGGAGACGATGCCGAGGTCGGCCCGGCGGTCCAGCACGGCCATGGCGATCTCCTCGTTCCTGTGCTCCCGCAGATCGAGGTTGATGCGGGGATGCGCGGTGAGTAAGCCCGGCAGGATTTCGGGAAGGATGTGCGTGAACCCCGTCGTGTTCGCATGGACGCGGACCTGCGCGCGCAATCCGCGGCTGTAGTCGTCCATCTCGGCGCGCAGGGCCTCGAAGTCGCGAAGGATCGCGCGCGCGCGATGCAAAAAGGCCTGTCCTGCGGCGGTGAGCCGGACGCCGCGTGGCTCGCGATGCAGCAGTTCCACGCCCGCGCCGGACTCCATCGCCTTCACGCGCGCACTGGCGGCGGTGAGCGAGAGGTGAGCGTCGGCCGCGCCGCGTGTCATGTTCCCGTGCTGGGCGATGGCGACGAAGAGCCGCAGGTCGGCGGGGTCCAGCTTCATCGTGAGGTTTATCCGGGCGGGAGGGTTCAATGAACCGGAAGGATCTGTTCCGAAGTTCGGCATTGTGCGGCATGGCCGCGGAGATCACCATCGGGGCCGGCATGCGTCGGGTGGATCCGAGCGCGTGCGGATTGTCTCGATTGCACGAAGGTTGGAATTTCAATGATCAGGTACGAAGTCAAGGAAGGCGTCGCGGTGGTGGCGCTTGCCCGCCCCGAGCGGCTGAACGCGCTCACGTTCGAAATGCGCGAAGCCCTTGCCGGCTGGTTCGAGCAGGCGGCGCGCGACGACAAGGTGCGCAGCGTCCTGCTGCGGGGCGAAGGTCGCGCCTTCTGCGCCGGCGGCGACGTGGGCAGCATCGCGGACAGCACGCCCGAGGCGAACGCGGAGGTGGGAAAGATGTCTCACCGGATGATCCTCAACTTGGTCGACATCCAGAAACCGGTGATCGTGGCCGTGCGCGGCGCCGTCGCCGGCATCGGCTGGAGCCTAGCGCTCGCTTGCGACATCGTGCTTGCGTCGGACAACGCGAAGTTCGCCCAGGTGTTTCGCAACATCGGCCTCGTGCCGGACGGCGGCGCTGTCTGGTTCCTCACCCGGTACGTCGGCGCCTTGCGGGCAAAGGAACTCGTCTTTTCCGGGCGGCGCGTCGAGGCACAGGAGGCGCTTTCGCTCGGCCTTGCGACCCGTGTTGTCGCCGACGCGGAGCTAGACGCGGTCGGTTGGCAGACCGCGCTCGACTACGCTTCGGCGCCCACGCGCGCCCTGGGTGCCGGCAAGAAACTCTTCCGCTTCGTGCACCAGCCCGATCTCGTCGCGCTGCTCGAAGTGGAAGCGGCGGCGCAGGCGACCGCGATCCGCAGCTTCGATCATCGCGAGGGCATCGCCGCCTTTCTGGAGAAGCGCCCGGCGCGTTTCGAAGGACGCTGACCTTGCACGACCCGGAATCCACGGACGCCCGCACGACCTTGCCGCTCGCCGGGCTCATCGCGGTCGAGGTGGGCGACAGTGCGTCGGCGCCTTTCGCCGGCCAGATCCTCGCGGGCCTCGGCGTCGAGGTATGGAAGGTGGAGCGGCCAGTCACGGGCGACTCGACGCGGTCGTGGGGGCCGAAGAGCTGCAAGGGCAGCGCCGCCGCGTTCCATGCCCTCAACCGCGGGAAGAAGTCGTTGTGCCTCGACATCAAGGACGGCGCAGACCTGGCGGCGCTGCATGAGTTCATCGTGGCGCGCGCGGACATCTTCCTGCACAACCTGCGTCCGGGTTCGGCCGCACGCTACGGGCTGGACCCGGCAAGCCTGCGCGAAGGCAAGCCCGGGCTCGTCTGCTGCGAGATCGGGGCCTACGGCCACGTCGGCGCAATGAACCGACTGCCCGGCTACGACCCCCTCATGCAGGCCTTCGCCGGCATCATGAGCGTGACGGGCGAGGAGGGGCGGCAGCCGGTGCGCGCGGGGGTCTCGGTCAACGATTCCGGCACGGGCATGTGGGCGGTCATCGGCATACTCGCCGCCCTCGCGACTCGCGCGCGAACGGGTACCGGCGCGACGGTGAACAGCTCGCTGCTGGAAACCGCGATCTCGTGGATGTCGACCAATATCGCTTGCCTCGCCGCCGACGGCGACCCGGGACGCCGCTACGGTTCGGGCACCGCGACGGTGGTGCCTCACCGCGCGTATGCGGCGGCCGATGGCCACATCGCCGTGAGCTGCGCGAATGACCGGTTGTTCGCGAAGCTGTCCGACGTGCTCGGCCACCCGCAGTGGGCACGGGATCCGCGGTTCGCGACGAACCCCGCGCGCATCGAGAACAGGGCGGCCATCGACGGACTCATCGAGACGCAACTTGCGCGTGCATCGCGCGAGCATTGGCAGGCGCGCCTCGCGGCCGTCGGCGTCGCCTCGGCGCCGGTCCAGACCACGTCCGAGATCGTCGCCCATGCACAGACCGCTGCCTTGCAGATCCTGCAAAGCCCCGCAGCGGACGAACTTGCGCTCGTCGGCCTGCCGCTCTCGTTCGACGGCCGGCGCCCGCCGCCACTTTCAGCAGCGCCGCGCCTGGGCGAGCACAACGCACTGCTGCGCGCAGCCCTCTTACCCATCAAGATTCAGGAGACACAATGAAAAGCCTCTTCCTTCGGCCGATCGCCGCCGTGCTCGCATGCGCGAGCGTGTGGCCCGCCGCGTCGATCGCTTCCGATTCCTTTCCGCAGAAGCCGGTCACGGTGCTGATCCCCGCGGGCCCCGGCGGCTCGGTCGACCGGCTCGCGCGGATCATCCACCCGAAGCTTTCGGAGAGCTTGGGACAGCCCGTCGTCATCGACTACAAGCCAGGCGCGAGCGGCGTGATTGCCGAGGAACTGCTCGTCAAGTCTATGCCGGACGGACACACCATCCTGCTAGACGCCTCCACCGTCACCATGAATGCGGTGCTGCTCGCGCCGAAACTTCGATTCGATATCCAGAAGGACATGCTGCCGGTCACGTGCATGGTGCGCTACCAGCACATGCTGGTAGTGCATCCGAGCGTGCCGGCCCGCACGGTGCCGGAGTTTGTGGAGTACATCCGTGCCAACCCCGGCAAGGTCAACTATGCCTCGGCCGGCACGGGCAGCGCGCAGCACGTCGTGGCGGAGATCTTCCTGCGGGCGAATGGCCTCAAGGCGACGAACGTCAACTACAAGGGCGGCGGACAAATGCTGCTGGCGGTCGCGAGCGGCGACGTTCACTTCTCCATGTTCGGCGTCAATACCGGCGCCGAGTTCGTGAAGGCCGGAAAGCTGCGCGCGCTTGCGGTGCTCGATGAGGCGCGCGCGAAGACCATGTCCGGCACGCCGACGTTCACGGAGCTTGGCTACAAGAACATGACGTCGCCCTGGGCGGGCGTCTTCGTGCCGCGCGCGACACCTGCGACGGTGGTGCAACGCATCCACCTGGAGATGACGAAGGCCTTGCGCGACCCCGGCGTCCAGCAGCAGCTGGCGGCGGCCGACTTCCCGGTGTGCAGCAACACGCCCGCCGAGTTCGCTCGGATGATCGCCGACGAAATCGCGCTCAACGCGACGCTTGTGCGCGACCTGCAGCTCAAGGCGGAGTAGCCGGCATGACAGCCATGGACCAGTTGCGGACCGTTGTCTACGAAAGGATCTCCCGCGTCGGAATCCTCACGCTGAACGCGGCCGACACGCTCAATGCGCTGACCGAGCGCCAGATGTCCGAGGTCGAGCGCGTGCTCGACGACGCGGCGAAGGACGAGTCCCTCGGCGCCTTCATCCTCACCGGCGTCGACAAGGCGTTCTGCGTTGGCGTGCATTTCGAAATCCTGGACCGGTGTTTCGAGGATATTCGAGCGTTCGAAGCACTCGTGCGCCGCGTGAGCGGAATCGCAGAGCGCATCGAGGCGCTGCCGATGCCGACCATAGCCGCCGTCAATGGCCACGCACGTGCCGCCGGCTTCGAGATCAGCCTCGGCTGCGATTTCGCGTTGATCGCGGACGAGGCGCGTTGCGGCGACGTGCATACCGACGTCGGCGTCATTCCCGGCGCGGGCGCCATGCGGCTCGCGCGCCGCGTGGGCGAGCAGCGGGCGAAGGAACTCGTGTGGAGTTCGCGCTGGTGGTCCGCGGCCGAGGCGGTGGCCGCGGGCTATGCGTTGAAGAGCGTTCCGCGCGCGCGTCTGCGAGACGAGGCGATCGCGTTCGCGAGCACCCTCTCGAACAAGTCGCGCCCCGCGCTGCAGGCCAGCAAGCGGGTGTTCCAGGAAGCGGCGCACCTCGCGCCCGGTGAAGCCCGGGAGTTCGAGCTATGCAACTTCATCGCTTACATGGGGTCGGCGACGCTGCCGCGCGAGTTCTACCTCGCTGCGCGCGAGAACTTCAGACAGAAGCAGAAGTGAAATGCAGGAGACAGACATGAAGAAACATTTCGCATTCCGGGGTTGGGGTCTTGGGCCTGTCCTCTTCGCGGCCGCGGTGGCGGCGTCGTACCCTGCGAGCGCGCAACAGAGCTTCAAGGGCCCGATTCGCATTGTCGTTTCCTCGGCGCCCGGCGCCGGAATCGATCTCGTGGCGCGCGTCCTCGGCCCGCACCTCTCGAAGGAGTTGGGGCAGACGGTGGTCATCGAGAACAAGCCCGGTGCGAACGGCATGATTGCCGCGCAGCAGGTGATGGCCGCGCCGCCGAACGGAACGATGATCCTGTGTACCGTCGACCACACGATGATCGTCCTGCCCGCCACGACCCCTGACGTCAAGTTCAAGGCCAGCACCGACTTCACCGCGCTCGGCCATGCGGCCAAGACCTACTGGACGCTCGTCGCGCCCGCGCAAGCGGGGTACGGGAGCTTTCGCGACTATGTCGGGGCGCTGCAGCGCGAACCGCTGTTGCGCTCGTACGGCGCGCCCTGGAACGGAGGCGCGCCGACCGCCGTGGGCAGCGCTGTCGGCAAGTACGCGAACGTGAAGATGGTCGAGGTGCCATACCTCGGCTCGGGACCGGTCCTCCAGAACGTGCTCGCCGGCCAGGTGCCTGCCGGGACCATGGGCATGCCGGGCGCGGTCAACGTGCATCGGACGGGCAAGGCCAAGGTGCTCGCGGTGACGGGTTCGGCGCGCAGCCCCCGGATGCCCGACGTGCCGACCTTCAAGGAACTTGGGGTCGCGGGGCTGGAATCGGTCACGACGATCGTGAGCTTCTTCGGGCCCAGGGACATGCCGCCCGCGATGGCGCAGGAATTCAACGCCGCGCTGCGCAAGGCGCTCGCGAATCCCGACATCGAGGAGAAGTTCGCCGGGCAGACGCCCGCGCCCACGACACTGGAAGAGGTGAAGCAGGACGTGATCGAGCTCGAACAGTTCTGGAAGAACCTTCACGCATCGCAGCAGCCTGCACGATGATCGCCGACCCTCCTTCAGTCACGGCGTCAGGTCCCTATGATCGCTATGTGGGCGTGACGGGCGCGATCTTGCGGGCGCATGCGCCGCTCGACCGCGAGACGGTTCGCCGCTTCGTGCAAGCCACCATGGACTCCGACCCGCTCTACCACGACGAGGCCTTTGCTGCGGCATCGCGCGAGGGTACGATCGTCGCGCCCGCCTTGTATCCCGTGCATGCCTTTCGCACGCCGGCAGGCGCACCCGACCCGCTTGCGGCGCTGTGGGCAGATCCCGACGCGGACGGGACACAGGGAATGGAGGGCGTCCACTTCGGACTTGCGCCCATCGACTCGCCGTTCAAGCGCCTTGTCAATGGCGGCAATGAGTTCGAAGTCTCGCGCTGCCTCGCAGTCGGCGAACTGTGCGTCGCGCAAGCGCGGTACGCCAGCGTCGAACTCAAGCAGGCGAAGTCCGGGCCGATGCTGGTCGTTCAGATCGAGACCGAGTTTCGAACCGATGCCGGCGACCGGCTTCTGATATCCCGTCAAACACTGTTGTGGAGATGAGCGTGCCGATTCCTTTCGATCGAATCGAGGTCGGGTCGCTTCTGCCCGTCCTCGACAAGAACACCGTGACCAGCGTTCATCTCATGCGATGGTGCGCGGCCGTAGAGAACTTCCACCGCATCCACTTCGACCACCCCTTCGCAACCGGTCACGACGGACTGCCGGGCGTGTTGATCAACGGGTCGTTCATGCAGCAGGTGATCATGCAACTCCTCAAGGACGGCTTCGGCCGCGAGAGCTGGACATGGCGCATGAAGTTCCGGACGCTCAAGATGTGCCTCGTCGGAGACTCGCTCCGCGGCACCGGCGAGGTCATGAGCAAGCAGTCGGTGGGCGATCTCGGGTTTGTCACCACCCGCGTATCCATCCTCAATCGGCACGACGACGTCTGTGCTGTCGGGCATGCCGTGAACGTGCTTCCATCGGCCGCGGGTGCGCGCGTGCCGTACCCCTTCGTTCCCTCCAAGGACCAGGCCGCGATCCGGCTCCCCACGCAATGATGCGCTGCGCAGTCGACGGAGGCTCGCGATGGGCCCGCTGAAGGGCATCAGGGTCCTGGACCTCTCGAGAGTGCTTGCGGGTCCCTGGGCCTGCCAGATCTTTGCGGACATGGGCGCCGACGTGGTGAAGGTCGAGCGGCCGTCGACCGGCGACGACACGCGCGGGTTCGGCCCCCCTGGATCGAGGATGGAACGACAGGCGAGAGCGTGGATTCCGTCTATCACGCCGCCGCGAACCGCGGGAAACGCGCGGTGACTGTCGATTTCGGGCGCGAGGAGGGCCAGGCGATCGTGCGGGCCCTGGCTCGCCAGTGCGATGTGGTCATCGAGAACTACAGGGTGGGCACGCTGGCGCGATACGGACTGGACTACGCGACATTGCGCTCGGCGGACCCGCGAATTGTCTACTGCTCTATCACCGGGTTCGGTCAGACGGGTCCGTATAGCAATCGTCCCGGCTACGACGGGCTCGTCCAGGCGATGGGAGGGCTCATGAGCATCACGGGCGAGCGCGACGGAATGCCGGGCGGCGGACCGCAGCGCGTGGGCGTGGCACTGGTGGATATCGTGACCGGCCTGTATGCGACGAGCGCGGTGACCTCCGCGCTTTATCACCGCGAACGGACCGGTCAGGGCCAATACATCGACATTGCGCTGCTCGACTCGCTCGTCGCGGCACTTGCCAATCAAGGCTTGAACTGGCTGGTCGGCGGTATCGTTCCACAGCGCGCAGGGACCGGCCATCCGAACATGGTGCCCAATCAAGCGTTCCGTACGCGAGACGGATTCCTTCTCCTGACCGTTGGCAACGATGAGCAGTACAAACGGTTTTGCGAAGCGTGCGGCCACCCCGAATATGCGTGGAATCCGCGATATGCGACCACGGCCGCACGAAGCGAGAATCGTTCTGAACTTGTTCCGATCGTCGAGCGGTGGATCCTAGAGCGGACCACATCGGGGTGGATCGACATACTCGAACGCGCCAAGGTGCCGGCCGGGCCGATCCATTCGATCGACCAGGTGTTCGCGGATCCGCAGGTCATGGCACGGGGGATGCGCATCGATCTGGCGCATTCGCGCGCAGGAAGCGTGGCCTCCATCGCCAACCCGATCCGCTTCGCGGCCACGCCCATCGAATATTCCCATGCGCCGCCGATGCTGGGCGAGCACACGGAGGAGGTCTTGACGGAACTGCTGGGCCTGAGCGAGTCGGAGCTGCGCGAACTGCGCGCGGAGGGAGTGGTCTAGAACAGGGGCTGGCATCCGGCCGCTCGTTTCCCATGTCGAGATTGCGAACGGACCGAGATTCGGCCGCGAAGACATGCTCGGTTGAGCGGCGTGATCGGCGGGTGCATGGTCCGGCCGTCGCGCGTCCCAACGAGCATCGGCCATCTCCCCTCAGGTGGGCGAAGTCCGCTGCAGAATGGTTTTCGTCACCATGTACGCGTCCAGGCTGAAGGGGCCGCCTTCGCGCCCGAGGCCGCTGTCCCCGACCCCGCCGAACGGCGTGTCGGCGCCGGGCGTGTCGAAATGATTGACGGACAGCATGCCGCACTCGAGCCGGCGCGAGAGTTGCTCCGCTTCGTCGAGAGAATCGGTAAAGGCATAGGCCGCCAGTCCAAGCGGCAGGGCATTGGCGATGCGAATCGCCTCGTCCAGGTCCGCTGCGGGAACGCATGCGGCGACGGGACCGAAGGGCTCCGTGTTCATGACAGCGGCCGTGGGAGGCACGTCCGCCAGCAACGTCGGCGCGAAGAAATAGCCGCGAGTTCCGAGCCGATGGCCGCCTGTGACGACACGCGCGTTCACGCTTCTCGCATCGTCGATCAACGCCTGGACCGCGGCCAGCCTGCGCGCGTTCGCCACCGGCCCGACGTCGACGCCGGGGTCGATTCCGTTGCCGACCCGCAGTTCGGCAAGCGCAGCCGCGAATGCCTGCACGAACTGCTCGTACACCTCCCGATGCACGATGAAGCGGGTCGGCGACGTGCAGATCTGCCCCGCCGCCCTTGTCTTCGTCACCGCGGCCAGGCGTGCGATCTCCGCGGCTCGCACATTTCTGCCCACGACGACGGGCGCGTGTCCTCCCAGTTCGAGCAACACCGGCTTCAATGCGCGTGCCGAGAGTTCCGCGAGGCTCCTGCCGACCCTGACGGACCCCGTAAACGTCACCATGCGGATCGTCGGCGACGCAATCATCGTCGACGAGATTTCCGGGGCATCGCCGAGCACCAGGTTCAGAACGCCGGCCGGCAGTCCCGCCTCGTCGAAGCAGCGCACGACCTCGCACGCCGTGCCCGGCGTTTCTTCCGCGGCTTTCAGCACGAGCGAGCAACCGGCCGCGAGTGCCGCGCCCGTCTTGCGCGCGATGGCGCCCATGGGTCCGTTCCATGGCGTCGCCGCATAGACGGGTCCGACGGGCCGACGCAGCACCAGCTTCTGCATCCCGGGACCGCCCGGGACGATCACTCCGTACGCGCGCTCTGCCTGGCCGATGTCCCACTCGAGGAACTCGAGCGATCGCTCCATTTCGGCGCTCGCCTGCGCGAGAGGCTTCCCGTTCTCGAGCGTCAGAATCGTCGCGATCGTCCGCATCCGCGCGCGCATCCGGGCCACCGCGTCCTTCAGGATGCGAACCCTGTGCCGCACGGGCGTGTCCCTCCACGCCACGAAGCCGCGGGCTGCCGCGTCGAGCGCACGCGTCAGGTCGGCCTTGCTCGCCTTCGGAACCTCGGAGAGAACTTCCTCGGTCGCCGGATCGATGACCTGCCCGCAGGATGGCCGATCATGGATCCATTCGCCATCGATGTAGAGGCCGATAGGCGGGTAGTCCGGGCGTTGTGTCACTGGATCGCTCCTCACGCCGCGATGGGCCGCCGAACACGGGCGTCCCTGCGGATCATGTCCGCGCCCTTCGCGCCGATCATCAGCGAAGGCGCATTGGTGTTGCCCGACGTCAGGTGCGGCATCACCGATGCATCGACGACGCGCAACCTCGCGATGTCCCTGACGCAGAGCCTTTCGTCAACCACCGCCAAGTCGTCGCGACCCATCCTGCAGGTGCTGCTTTGATGAAATGCGGAGTTGCCTGTCTCGGCCATGAACTCGACGAGCTCATGATCCGTTCGCACATGGGGACCCGGCAGGAATTCGCCGGTGACGCGGCTCGCGATGGGCGCCGTTGCCATGATCTGCCGGATCTGCCGAAGGCCGCTCACCATCGCGCTCACGTCGTCGTCGTGCTGCAGGAAGTTCGGCGCGAGCTTCGGCGGGTCGGCGGCATTCGCCGAACGAAGGGTCACGGCGCCGTTCGACTTCGGCCGCAGGAGGCAGACCGACACCCCCATGCCGGGTTGGGCGTCGACCTCCCAGCGCTTGCTCGGGTGAAAGCTGAAGGTCATCGGCCGAAAGCTGATCTGCAGGTCCGCATAGGCGACCCCGGGACCGCTCTTCACGAAGGCGGCGGCTTGCGATGCGCCCAGCGAAAGGTATCCCCCGCGCGTCGCGAGGTAGCGCGCACCCTCGAGGTATTTCCACGCGCCTCGAAGGTTGCGGTTGTAGGAACTCGAGGGGGTCGACCGGTATCCCGTATGCACATAGAAATGATCCTGGAGATTCGCCCCGACTCCGCGCAGCTCCTGGATCACCTCGATGCCGTGCTTTCGCAGTTCCGGCGCGGGTCCGATTCCCGACAACATCAACAATTGCGGAGAGCCGATCGATCCGGCGCAAACGATGACTTCCCTCGCCGCGGCGATGAATTGCTTCGAGCCCCTGGCGATCACTTCGACGCCCGTCGCCTGCCGGCCTTCGATCGCGATGCGTTGCACCAGGCAGTCGGATCGGATGGCGAGGTTCGGTCGATTCCGAATGGGTGCGATGAAAG
This sequence comes from Ramlibacter sp., assembly GCF_050250995.1. Classification (GTDB taxonomy): domain Bacteria; phylum Pseudomonadota; class Gammaproteobacteria; order Burkholderiales; family Burkholderiaceae_C; genus Ramlibacter. The sequence goes on along the minus strand of NZ_JBFWNP010000001.1, from coordinate 80,663 downwards.
CCGTGTAGGCCGACTGTCGCCGTCCGTTGCGGATCGTGTGCTGCATGAACCCGACGCCGTCATGCAGCGCGCCGTTCAAATCGTCGGTGCGCGGAATGCCGGTGTTCGCCGCGGCTTCGATGAAGTCGAACGAACTCGCCACCTTCAGCTTCGGGTCGCTGATCCACAGCGGTCCGCCGACGGCGCGCCACGCGTCGGGACCGCGTTCGTTGTGCTCGATCGCCTTGAAGTAAGGCAGCACGTCCTCATAGCCCCATCCGGCGTTGCCCAGTCGTGCCCAGCTGTCGAAGTCCGAGCGATGGCCGCGGATGTAGATCATGCCGTTGATCGCGCTGGAGCCGCCGAGGCCCTTGCCGCGCGGCCAGTACATCTCGCGACCGCGAAGCGCGTTGATCGGCTCCGTCATGAAATTCCAGTTCAGCTCCGGATCCCAGAACAGCTTCGCCATGCCGGCGGGCGTGCGCACCCAGAAGCGGTCAGTCTCGGGGCCTGCCTCCAGCAGGAGGACCCGGGTGCCGGAGTCCTCGCTGAGGCCATGGGCCACGACGCAGCCGGCCGAGCCGGCGCCGACGATGACGTAGTCGTACGTCTCCATCGGCCTATTTGGGTCCGAGGTTCGATGCTTTGACCGCCGCGCCCCACTTGTCGAGCTCCGAACGTTGGAAGGCATCGAATTCCTTTCCGGAAAGCGGCATCGGATCGAGCGAGAAGGTGGAAAGCACGTCGGTCACGTGTTTTGTCTTCATCGCTTCGGCGATCAGCTCGCGCATGCGCGAGGTCGTCGCTGCCGGCGTGCTGGCGGGGAAGTAAGTCGCGAACCACACCGAAACTTCGTACGAAGGCATTCCCTCTTCCTGCGCGGTCGGCACGTTGGGGAATGCGGCGATTCGCCGGCCGCTCACATTCAGCAAGGGTCGCATCCCCGAAGCCACGAACGGCTTCATCGTCCCGATGTCGATGATCATCGTGTGGATTTCGCCGGAGATCAGGTTCGTCATCAGGTCGCTGAAGCTCTTGTACGGTACCGAGAGCACCTGAATGCCTGCCGCCTGCGCAAGCATCTCGCCCGCGAGGCGCGTGGTGGCCGATGCGCTGCCGACCGTGTACTTCCCAGGGTTGGCGCGGGCGGCCACGATGAATTCGCGCGCGGAAGCGAATGGGAACTTCGGGCCGACGGCGGCCACCAGCGGACCCTTCGCCACGCCGGTGATCGGTGTAAAGTCCTTCACCGCGTCGTACGGCAGATTCGGGATCATGTGCGGGTTGACGGCATGCGTCGACAGGGTCGTCAGCAGCAGTGTGTAGCCGTCGGGGGCCGCCTGCTTGACGGCGCGCGCGCCCAGCACCGCCTCCGCGCCGGGAATGTTTTCGACCACGACGTTGACGCCCGCGACATCGGACATTCCGCGTGCAAGCGCCCGTCCTATCGAGTCCGTGGAGGTGCCCGCATTGAAGGGCACCACGATGCGGATCGGCTTCGACTTGTCCGGATAGGACTGTGCGGCGGCACTGCCCGCGCCCACCGCCAGGGACAGCGCCATAAGTCCGAACATCCGGCGGCCGAGGCCGTATCCATCTCTCACTTTTCGCACGATCAGTCTCCTGGAAAGTTGTGTGTAGACGCTCCGCTGCGATCGAACGTGCGCCGCCTGAAATTGAAGCGCGAACAGCCCGCAGCTTGAAGACTTGCAGTCCTATAGTGGATATAGGCTTGCAGCTATTCCGCTGTCGCCGCAGCGGGTTCGAGGTGCTCGGCGCGCCGCGCCATCGCCCTGACGCATCGCTCCGTGGCCGTGCGCAACCAGATGTGGCCGGGGTCCTTCTGATATCGCTCGTGCCACAGCAGGCGTGACGTGAAGCGCCCGAACTCGAATGGCAGCGGGACCAGCTTCACGGGGAACAGCGAGGCCAGCTTGTGCGCCATCACGACGTTTGGGACGGTGCAGATCAGGTCCGCATCCGAGACCGCCTGTGCCGCCGCGAAGTGATTGTCGACCCGCAGCACCACGTCGCGGTGCATGCCCATGACACGCAGCCGATCCGTGATGCGATCCAGCGAGTCGCTCAGGCGCTGCACGACGACGTGCCTGGCGCTGGCGAAGCCCTCCTGCGTCAGCCGGGCGTCGGCCCATCGGCCTCGCGTGCTCACCATGCAGGTCGCTGCGAATTCGCCGAGCGTCTGCTGGCGCAGCAGGCCATCGGCCCCCGAGAGTGTGCCTAGCGCGACGTCTGCATCACCGCGTTCAAGCGCGTCGCGCAGCCTGCTTTGCTCCAGGCGAACGGTCCTGAGCGCGCAGCCGGGCGCTTCCTCGGCGAAGATGGAAGCGAGACCGGGAACGACGAGGAATTCGGCAATGTCCGAAGTGCAGACCACGAACTCGCGCCGAGCGGCCGTCGCGTTGAACTCCGCGTTCGATTGGAAGACGAGGGACAGGTCGCGCATCAAGCGATGCACGGCCGGGGCAAGATCGAGCGCGCGCGGCGTCGGCCGCATCGCGTTGCCGCTGCGCACGAACAATTCGTCGCCGAAGTAGTCGCGCAGCCGCTTGAGTGCCTGGCTCACGCTCGGCTGCGTCACGCCCAGCGAGTCCGCCGCCCGCGAGACGTTGCCGGTGTCCAGCAGCGCCTTCAGCGTGGCGATCATCGTCAGGTCGCGACGGCCGCGGCCCGGCTCCCGCGCGCCCGCGAGTGATGCCATGGCTTGGGCGTTCAACCGGGCCGTTCGGCCATCGCGCGAACGGCCAGGAAGTGGGCCGATGCGCGCCGATTTCCCTGCCGATGTCGCGGTCATCTGGTGCCTTCAGCGCGTGGCGGCGAGGACGGTGAGGGCGCGAATCTCCTCCAGCGACGCCGGATTGTCTAGCGAAGACAGGTCGCCCGCCGGCTCGCCGCAATACACGCTGCGGATCACGCGTCGCATGATTTTCGAGCTGCGCGTCTTCGGCAACAGCGCTACCGTATGGACGGCACTGGGCCGGAAAGGCTTTCCGAGCCTTTCGCCCACGTGATGGGTGACCTGTTGCGCGGTAGCGCCCTCGGGCGTCCCGGCGGTCGCGGCCAGCACCACGAAGACCACGAGACGCTGCCCCTTCTCCGCATCGCTCACGCCGATCGCCGCCGCCTCGGCGATCTGCGGCAACTCCAGCACCACCTCCTCGACCTCTGCCGGACCCAGGCGCTTGCCCGCCACCTTGAGGGTGTCGTCGGAGCGGCCGAGGATGAAAAAGTTGCCGTCCTCGCGGCGCAATGCCAGGTCACCATGAGCCCACACGCCGGGAATGCTGCGCCAGTACGTGTCGAGATAGCGCTCGTCGTCCTTCCAGAACGATTGCGTCATGCCGACGAAGGGCTGCCTCACCACCAGTTCGCCGACGGAGCCTGTCAGGGAGGCCCCTGAAGTGTCCGCCACATCGACCTCGACGCCGGGTGAGATCGTGTTGAAGCCGCTCGGCGGGATGGGTCGCACGACGACGCTCGCGAGCAGCGAACCCGATGCCTCGGTGCCGCCGGTGGAGTTGATCACCGGCTGCGTGCCGCGGCCGAAGGTGCGCCGGAACCAGTTGAAGTGCTCGGGGTCGATGCCTTCGCCCGCGGTGATGAGCAGGCGCACGCTCGACACGTCGCCCTGCAGCGCTACCGATTCGTTGTTCGCCATGCCGCGGATGAGCGTCGGCGCCGAGCCGAAGTGGGTGATCCGGTGCCGCTCCACGAGCCGCGACATGCGCGACCAGTCGGGAAAGTCGGGCGCGCCGTCGTAGCAGACGAGCGTGGCGCCGCGCAGCAGCGACACGCTCAGCACCAGCGTGCCCGCGATCCAGCCCATGTCCGCCGGCCAGCAGAACACGCTTTGCGGGCGCACGTCGAAATGCACCACGGCATCGTGGGCGATCTTGAGGGGGAAACTGCCGTGCGTGTGGACGACGCCCTTCGGCTTGCCGGTCGTGCCCGACGTATAGATCACCAGAAAGGGATCGTTCGCGTCGAGGATCTCCGCGGCGAGCGACGAGCCGCGCCCGCTTTCGAGGACCGCGTTCCAGGCAAACTCGTTCGCGCCTGCGCGCGCTTCCGCGACGGACGACTTCCACACGACCTTGCGCAACATCGGCAGCTTCGCCCAGGCCTCGCGCACCGGCGCTTCCACATCCACGCGCTTGCCGCGCCGCGCGAAGCCGGTCGAGGCGAGCAGCACCGACGCTTCCGCCGCACCGAGACGCGCGACGATCGCATCCACGCCGAAGCCGCTGAAGAGCGGCACGAGGATCGCGCCGAGCCAGGACACGGCCATCAGCGAAACCGTGGCCTCGATGCCGTTCTCCATCAGCAGACCGACGCGGTCGCCGCGCGTGACACCGAGTTGCGACAGTCCCTGGGCGAACTCCCGCACGGCCACCGCGAGTTCCGCGTACGTCAGGCTTTCGACCTGCCCATCTTCACGCTCGGCGACCACGGCAGGGTGCGCGGCCGTCTCCTCGCGGCGCGCCCAGGCGAGCGCGGTGTTCACCCAGTTCAGTCGCCCGCCCGGAAACCAGCGCGGGAACTCGCGGCCCGCGCTGTCGTCCAGGTAGCCATGCGGCTCGGCATCCCACACGATGCGGCAGTGCTTCGTCGCGACGCGCCAGTAGCGGGCCGGGTCGGCGACCGAAACCGCCAGCAGATCGTCGTAGCTCTCGACCTCGAGCGCGCGCATCATCTGCGCGATGCCTGAGCTGGCGCGGTCTTCCGCGCCGGGCTGCCAGTCCGTGATGGCGTCGGCGTTCATGACTGCACGAACTTCGGCGCGCGGCGCTCGCGATACGACTTCACGCCTTCCTTGACCTCCGGGCCCGAGAAGCCGAGGAATTCGAGGGCGAGGGACGAGTCGAAGATCGGCATGAACTGACGGTAGAAGCCGTTCATCGAATATTTCGTGTGGCCGATGGCCTCCTGCGCACCCTGCGCGAGTTCGCGCGCCGTCTCCCGCGCGGTCTCGAGCAGCCTGTCGTCGTCGACGCACAGCGACACGAGGCCGATGCGTTCCGCCTCCTCGCCCGAGAGGTGCTTGCAGGTCATGAGGTAGTACTTCGCCTTGGCCATGCCGCACAGCATGGGCCAGACCATGGCGCCGTGGTCGCCCGCGGCGACGCCCAGGCGCGTGTGGCCGTCGACGATCTTGGCGGTGCGTGCGGCGATCGAGATGTCCGCCAGCATCGCGATCACGAGTCCCGCGCCCACTGCCGGGCCATGGATCGCGGAGACGACCGGCTTCCTGAAGTTGATCATGTTCATGACCAGCTCCCGCGCTTCGTAGTACGCGCGCATGTTCGGCGCGTGTCCGCTGATCTGCTCCTCGACCAGGTCGAAGCTGCCACCCGCGGAGAACGCACGGCCCTCGCCGCGCACGAGCACGACGCGTGTCTCGGGATCGTCGTCGATCGCCGGCCAGATCTTCGGCAGCTCCGCGTGCATGCGGGCACTGACCGCAGTGAGGTTGGGGCCGTCGAACACGAGCTCCAGCACGCCGTCCTGTTGTCGGTCGAACCGGATGCCGAAGTGCTTGTAGCGTTCCATGACGGATCCTTATTGCGGCTCGATGCCGGCGGACTTGGTGACGCGACGCCAGACGTTGATCTCGTTGGCCTGGAAGGATTTCATCGCATCGCCGCAGTGCGCGAATGGGATGAGGTTGCGCTTTTCGATGGCCGCCTTCATGTCGGGTTTCGCGAGCGCCTGGGACACGGCGGTGCGCACCTGTTCGACCACGGTCGCGGGCGTCTTGCCGGAGAGGTACAGGCCGAACCACGGCGTGACGTTGAATTCGGGCAGGCCCGCCTCGGTGGCGGAGGGAATGTCCGGCAGTTCCTTCAGGCGTGTCGCGCCCGAGACGATGACGGGGCGGATCTTGCCGGACTGGTAGAACGGCCCGGCGGAGGCGGTGTCGATGAAGAAGAAGTTGACCTGTCCCGCGGCAACCTCCGTCAGGCCTTGCGCGCTGGAGCGGTAGGGCACGCCGGTGAGCTTCACGCCTGCGGCCTGCTGGAACAGCTCGCCGGCAAGCCGCGTCGACGCGCTCGAGTAGGCGAACGTGAGCTTGCCCGGCGCGGCCTTGGCCGCCGCGATCACTTCCGCCACCGTCTTCCACGGGCTCGCGGCGGTCATGTTCAGCAGGAAGCGTGTGCCGCCTACCGTGCAGATCGGCGCGAAGTCGTTGATCGGGTCGTAGCCCAGGTTCGCGCGCATCAGCGGGTCGAGCACGGTGATCGAGCTGCTGGTGAACAGCATCATGTGCCCGTCCTGCGGGCCGTTGAGCACGGCGCGCGCGCCGATGGCGCCTTCGGCGCCGGTGCGGTTGTCGACGGCCACGCCCTGGTTCAGCGAGCGCTGCAAGCCATCGGCGAGCGTGCGCGCGGCGACGTCGGTCGCGGAGCCTGCGGCGAAGGGCACGATCATGGTGACGCCCTTGTCGGGAAACGCGTGGCTCGTGCCGGCCGCGGCGATGGCAGCGGCGAGGGCGACGCTCTTGAGGATGTCCATTGACACGTTTGTCTCCTGTTGAAATTGCGTGGAAATGGCGAGGAAGGTCCGCCGGATCGGCGAATGATAGGAATGGCGGCTTCCAATTGCGATTGCCGATTCGCGAGTCCGCCGATGCCGAACCGGCATTGGGGGCGCAGCGGGGGGACCGCGGCATCCTGCGAAAGGCCGAAGGCCCCGACGAGCGCTCGGCGAGAATGCCGCAAAAGCAGGAGACGCCATGACCGTATTGAGTGCCCACACCCTCACGAGACGCATCGACCTGTTCACCTTGCGCCTGTTCCTGACGATCGTCGAGGAGCAGCAGATCCGTCGTGCGGCCCTGCGGGAGAACATCGCACCGTCGGCGGCAACGCGGCGCGTCCACGAGTTGGAGGAGGTCGCCGGCATCAGTCTGTTCGACCGGCAGCCGAACGGCATGGTCACAACCCCCGCAGGCGAGGTCCTCGCGCGCCACGTCCGGCTGATGTTCGCGAATCTCGACGTGATGGGGCGCGAGGTCGCGCAGTTCACGGAGGGCGTGCGCGGGCACATTTCCATCAGCTCGACCAGTGCGATCATCGTGCAGCTGCTGGCGCCGCGCATCGCGGAGTTCGCCCGCGAATTCCCGCTCATCGACATCGAACTGCGGGAAGAGCCGAACGTCAACGTGGTGAATGCCGTGCTGGCCGGACACGCCGACATCGCGATGTTCTACGCCACCAGCGACATCGACGCGGGCGGACTCGACGTCGTGGAGTGCCGCACCGACCGGCTGGCGGCGCTGGTTCCCCGCGGGCACCCGCTCGCCGAGAGAACGAGCGTGACGATGCGGGACCTGCTCGATGAAGTGGTGATCGGCATCGGCCCGACCACTTCACTCATGGTCCAGGCGCGCAAGGCCGCGGAGGCGCTGGGCAGGCAGCTGCCCGAGAAGTACCGGGTGACCACCGTGGAAGCCGCGCGCAGCCTGGTGAAAGCGGGCCTCGGCGTCATGGTTCACCCCGACTGCATGTTGCCGACCGCGGATCTCGACCGAATGGAATTGTTGCGGCTGGATGAGCCATGGGCCGTGCGCATGCTCTGCGCGGGCACCAAGCGGGGGGAGCCCGTGACCGCGGCTGCGAAGGCGTTCATCGCGCAGCTCGTCGATAAGTAGCGGGCCAGCCCAGACCGCCGATCGCCGGCGGTGCTTGCACGAACGACGAGGCGTCCGACGCAATTCCCGCGAAATGCGGGTGTTGACGAACCGGCATTTCCGAGATCGAAAATCCGCATTCGCTATCGGATGCCCGGCTTCCTATGATCCGCCGCAAAAGTCATCCCGGCTTTTTGATCATCGAGAGACTGGAGACAACGTGTTCAATCGAATCATCCGGCGGATCGCCGTCGCGCTGACGTTCGCCGCCGCGGGGGCGAGCCATGGATTCCCCGACAAGCCGATTACGCTTATCGCGCCCTTCGCGGCCGGCTCCGCGACCGACGTCGCTGCCCGTACGTTCGCCGATGTGCTGTCGAAGGCCCTGAACCAGGGGGTCGTGACCGACAACCGAACGGGCGCCGAGGGCTCGATCGGCGCACGCGCCGTGATCACCGGGCCGACCGACGGCCACACGATGCTGTTCACGAGCAGTTCGCTGACCGTGCTCGACCCGCTGATGAAGGCGAACATGCCATACGACCCCTCGACCGATCTGATACCGGTCTGCAGCGTGGCGAGCGTGCGGTTCCTCGCGAACGTCACGGGCGCCAGCCCCTACAAGTCCGTCGCCGACCTTGTCGCGGCCGCGAAGGCAGCGCCCGGCAAGCTGACGTTTGCCTACTCGAGCGCCTCGACGCGGCTCGCGGGCGAACTGTTCCAGCAGGCCGCAGGCATCAAGCTTACCGGCATTCCCTACCGCTCCAGCGTGCTGGGCCTGACCGAAGTGGCGGCAGGCCAGGTCGACCTCTTCTTCATCGACCCTGTGTCGGCTGCGTCGTTCCACCAGTCCGGCAAGATCCGGCCATTGGTGGTCGCCGGGCCCGCGCGCATGAAGGAACTGCCGGATGTTCCTTCAGCGGTCGAGGCGGGCATTGCCGAGTTCAACGTGGCCCCCTGGTACGGGGTGTACATCACAGCGAAGGCGCCTGCTGCCGTCGTCGAGCAAGTCCGCAATGCCGTCGCTCAGGCGATGAGGCGACCCGAAATGAAGGCGGCTCTCGAGCAGCGCAATCTGATCTCGGGCTCGGTGTGCGGTGAAGCGATGCGCACCTTCCAGAGGGACGAGGTGAACCTGTGGCGCCGCGTCACGACCAAGGCAGGCATCGCGCCCCAGTGACCCGGATACAGCACACCGCCATGAATCTCCTTGTCAAAGCAGCATGCGCGCTCGCCGTGGCGTTGCCCCTCGCATCCCTCGCGCAGTCGTATCCCACGAAGCCGGTTCGCATCGTCATCCCTCTGTCGACGGGCAGCACCACCGACATCTTCGTGCGTGCCATGGCCGTCAAGCTGGGCGCCGGACTGGGTCAGCCGGTCGTCATCGACAACCAGCCAGGCGCGGGAGGCATGCTGGGCACGGCCGCGGTGGCTCGTGCTGCGCCCGATGGCTACACGTGGCTCGTCGTCACCTCCGGTGCCTTCGCGGCAAACCCGCACCTGCGCAAGGAAATGCCGTACTCCCCCTCGAAGGATTTCGTTCCGGTCTGCCGCATCGGCCTGAGCCCCTACATCCTCGTTGCACATCCTTCCCTGGGCGTGCGTTCCGTTCAGGAGCTGCTTGCGAAGGCGAAGACCACGACGCTCTCGTTCGCGTCCGCGGGCGTGGGCTCTTCCCCGCACATGGCGCAGGAGATGTTCAAGTCGCGCACGGGCATGCCCTTTCTTCACGTGCCGTACAAGGGAACGGCTCAAGCCGTCACCGACACGATGGGGGGCCACGCCCAGGTGCTGATGGATTCACCGGGGCCGCTGCTGCCGCATATTCGCGCCGGCAAGCTGGTCGCCCTCGGCATGACAGGCGGGCGCCGCCTGGCATCGGCCCCGGAGGTGCCCACCTTTGAAGAGCTGGGCTTCGCGGGACTGCGGCTGGAAGGCTGGATCGGGTTGGCCCTTCCCGCGAGCACGCCGGGGTCCATCGTGGCCCGCGCATCGGAGGCGTGTCAGTCCGCAGTGGCCGCTTCCGATCTGCAGACGCTTGCGCGGGAACAAGGCCTCGATGCCGACCACGTGGGGCCGCGTGAGTTCGGGGAATTCATCGCCAGCGAATCCCAGAAGTGGGGAGATCTCATCCGCCGCGCAGGCATCAAGCCCGAATAGCGAATCGCAGCGTCCTCGGCGGATGCAGAGGCCAATCGAGGGGGCGTTCTCGGAAAAGGCCGCCGTCCGGCGTGCGTTCAGACCGAACGCTTCGAGGCGATGCCGCCGTCCACCGTCACGATCGTACCCGTCGTGTAGCGCGAGAGGTCGCTGGCCAGATACACGAAGAGATTCGCCACCTCGGCCACGCTTGCCGGGCGGCCCAGGGGGTAGCGTGCGATCAGTTCGTCGTAGCGTTCCGCCTCGCCGAACAGCTTCTCGGCACGGCCGCACATCACCTTGCGGATGCGGTCGGTGTCCACCGGGCCGGGGTTGATGCCGACGACACGGATGCCGTCTTCGAGGCTGCGTCCGCCGAGGGCGCAAGTGAATGCCATCAGCGCCGCATTGCCCGTCGTGCCGGCGATATAGTTGAAGTCGAAGTTCTGGCCGCCGTTGCCGATGTTGTTCAGGATGACGCCGCTGCCGCGCTGCTTCATCACCGGGTAGATGGCGCGCGTCAGGTCGATGTAGCCGAACACCTTGAGGTCCCAGCCTTTCCGCCAGGCGGCACGGTCCACGTCCCACAACGTGCCGCCGGGAATGCTCCCCGCGTTGTTCACGAGGATGTCGACGTCGCCCGCGGAGCGTGCGACTTCGTCTATCGCGCGGTCCGTCGTCAGGTCGACCGCCATGGCACGCACGTTCACGCCGAGCGCGCGCGCCTCGCCTGCGACCTGCTGCAGCCTTTCCGCGGAGCGCGCGACCAGGAAGAGGTCGCAGCCCTCGCCCGCGAAGGCCTGGGCAAGACCTGCGCCGATGCCCTGCGATGCGCCGGTGACGAGGACGCGCCGTCCCTTCAAACCCAATTCCACTGCATGCTCCGACGGACTGAATGCGGCGAATGGTAGGAAGGTCGCCATCGATTTGCGACTGCTGGTTCGCGACCCGAGCGTTGTCCGTTCGTGAACACATTCGCGGGACAGGGACGCGTTGCGAAAGCAGCACCGCGCCGGTCGCGAATCGGCATTTGGCTTGCCACGAGGTCCTGCCTAGCATCCACGCATCTCAAGCCAAGGAACGAGTGCCATGCAAGCCGTCAGCGCGACCCCGATCAACGAACGCGAACGCGCCGACCCGGCTGGCGTCGACCGACCTCTCTCGGGCATCCGCGTTCTCGCCATCGAGAACTTCGTCGCGGCGCCGTTCGCCACCATGTGGCTTGCCGACGCCGGCGCCGAAGTCATCAAGATTGAAACGCGCGACGGCGGCGACCATGCCCGCGGCACGAGCCCGGTGAAGCCCGGCATCGACGGCAATCCCAACGGCCTGTCGTTCTTCCGCACGAACCGCAACAAGAAGAGCGTCACGCTCGACCTGAAGAACCCCGAAGGCAAGGCGGTGTTCAAGGCGCTCGTGGCGGAGGCCGACATCTTCATCGAGAACTTGAGGCCCAACGTCATGGACCGGCTCGGCCTCGGCTACGAAGTGCTGAGCAAGGTCAATCCCAAGCTGATCTACGGCGCGATCTCGGGCTTCGGCCACGACGACATCCTGCCCAGCCCCTATGGCGAATTCCCTGCGTTCGACATCGTTGGCCAAGCGATGGCCGGCCTGATGTACCGACCCGAGCGCCAGGACGACAAGCCGACGTACCTCGGCTTCTCGCTGGCCGACGTCGAGGTCGGCATCGTCGGGCTGTATGGCCTGGTGCTCGCGCTGTTCCATCGCACGCGCACCGGCCGCGGCAAGAAGGTCGACGTGTCGATGTACGACGCATCGCTCATCCTCAACGAGATTTCCGTCACGATGTACTCCCAGTCGCGCAAGGCCGCGCCCCCCGGCGTGCATGCGGTCACGGCGCCGTTCGGCGCCTACCGCGCGAAGGACGGCTACCTCGTGCTCGCCATCGTGGGCGAGCACATCTGGAAGCGCTTTGCCGAGACGATCGGCATCCCGCACCTCGTGGACGATCCGAAGTACAGCGATGGCGTTCGACGCCGCGCCAACCTGGCGGAACTCGACGTACACGTGAACGCATGGCTGTCCGGCCGCAGCCGGGAAGAGGCGATGCGCGTGCTGCGCGCGGCCGGCGCACCGTGCGCGCCGGTCAACGACATCGGCGAGATCTTCGAATGCCCGCACGTCGCCGCGCGCAACATGATCCTGACCCTCGACGACCCGGTGTGGGGACGGGTGGCCGTGACCGGCAACCCCGTGAAGATGTCCGATGTGCCGGAGCCCGAGGCGCATCTTCCGCCCCTGCTCGGCGAGCACAACGGCCAGGTGCTGCGCGACTGGCTGCGCATGACGGAGTCCGACATCGCGCGTCTGAAGAACGAGCAGGTGATCTGAGCGTGGAAGGACACACACCCATGGGCAACGTGCTGGAGGGCGTGCGAGTCCTCGACTTCGGGCGTTTCATCGCGGGCCCGTTCTGCGCGGCGCTTCTCGCCGACTACGGAGCGGACGTGATCCGCATCGACCGCGTGGGCGGCAGCGAAGACCGGTTCATCCTGCCCGTCACGCCCGACGGCGACGGCGCCGTCTACCTGCAGGTGAACCGCAACAAACGCTCGATCACGCTCGATCTCGACCGGCGCGAGGGCAGGGAGGTGGTGCGTCGCCTGCTGCAAGGCGCCGACGTCGTCGTCGCCAACATGCCGCAGCGCACGCTGGAGAGCCTGGGCCTCGACTACGAGTCGCTGCGGCGCCTCAAGCCGGACATCATCCTCACCGCCGCGTCCGCCTTCGGCATCGCGCCGGCGGTGCGCGACCGCACGGGCTTCGACGGCGTCGCGCAGTGCATGAGCGGGGCGGTGCATGTGTCCGGCGATCCGCACCAGCCGATCAAGTCGATGGTGCCCGTGGTCGACTACGGCACCGCGATGTCGTCCGCCATGGGAACCATGATGGCCCTGTACGAGCGAAAGTCGAGCGGGATGGGTCAGGAGGTCACGGGTTCGCTGATGCAGACCGCGCTGAATATGTCGAGCGGCCACCTCATCGAGGAGGCGGTGCTGCGCCTCGACCGTTCGGCGACGCGCAACCGTGCGCCGCAGTACGCGCCCTCCGACATCTTCCGGGTGAAGGACGGCTGGATCATGACGCAGGTGGTCGGCACGGCGATGTTCAAGCGCTGGTCGCGCATGATCGGCCGACCGGATCTGGCGAGCGACGTGCGTTTCGACGACGACGCGAAGCGGGGGCTGCAGGGCGAACTGCTCGGCGGCTGGATGTCCGAGTGGTGCGCAAGGTATACGCGCGCCGAGGCGCTGAGCCTCCTCGCCGAAGCGCGGCTGCCCGCCGGGCCGGTCAACTCGCCGCGCGAGGTTCTGGCCGATCCGGACATTCGCGCCGCGGGTGCGTTCCAGCCGATGAAGGTGGATGGAATCGAGGAGCCGGTGCCTTTCGTTTCGCCACCCGTTTCGCTGTCGCGCACGCCGCCCGCGATCCGTCGGCCCGCGCCAAAGGCCGGCGAGCACACTGACGCGATCCTGCGCGAGATCGGCTACCCGGACGAGGCCATCGACGCGCTGCGCCGCAGCCGGGTCGTTTGACAGCGACAGCACCCCAGGATTTTCATGACACACCTTCACAAGCCCGTGCGCACCTTCCTTTTCGTGCCTGGCAACAAGCCGACGTGGATCGAGAAGGCGGCCGCCGCGAAGGCGGACGCCCTCATCCTCGATCTCGAAGACAGCGTTCCGCCGGACCACAAGGCGGCGGCGCGCGAGATTGTCACGTCCAGGCTCGCGTGGCTTGCCGAGCAGCGACAGCGCACGTGGGTCCGCATCAACCGGACCCCCTACCTCTACGACTTCGACGACATCCTGGCCGTCGTCGGCCCGCACATCGAAGGTGTCTTCATCTCCAAGCCCATGGGCGTGGAGGACGTGAACCTCGTCTCGGCGATGCTTTCCGAAGCGGAGCACCGGCGCGGAATGCCCGTCGGCTCCACCCGTGTGATCCCCATCATGGAGACCGCGCGGGCCATGCAGTTCGCCTTCGAGCTCGCGTCGCACGAGCGCGTGGCCGCGTTGTCGGGCGCGACCGCGCGCAACGGCGACGTCGAGCGCGCGCTGAACACGGTGTGGTCCGTCGATGGCCGGGAGAGCCTTTACATGAAATCGCGCGTCGTGATGGCGGCGCGCGCGGCGGGCAAGCTGCCCATTGGGGGCATGTGGCAGCAGGTGCATGACCTCGACGGTCTGCGCATCGCGTGCATGAGGGACCGTGCCATCGGCATGAGCGGAGAACTCGTGATCCATCCTTCGAACGTGCCGATCGTGAACGCCGTCTACAGCCCGTCGGCCGAACAACTCGCCTACTACCGGGGAATGATCGCCGCCCTCGACCAGGCGCAGGCCGAAGGCCGCGCGTCGTGCCTGTACGACGGCGAGCACATCGACATCGCGCACGTCCGGACGGCGCGCGAAATCGTCGCCGCCGCGCAGGAGCGAGGCGGCCCATGAGGAGCGCGCGAGCTTACTGCGGCTCGATTCCCGCGTTCTTCGTCACGCGCCGCCACACGTTGATCTCGTTGTTCAGGTAGTTCTTCATCGCGTCGCCGCAATGCGCGAAGGGCAGGATGTTGCGCTTCTCGAGCGATTCCCTCATCTCCGGCCGGGCGAGCGCGCGCGACACGGCCGTGCGGACCTGTTCCAGGATGGGCGCGGGCGTCTTGCCCGAGATGTAGAGGCCGAACCACGGCGTGACGTTGAAGTCGGCCAGGCCGAATTCGGACGCGGCGGGAACGTCCGGGAACTCCTTCAGGCGCCCGGTGCCCGACACGACCACGGGGCGGATCTTGCCGGACTGGTAGAACGGCCCGGCCGAGGGCGTGTCGATGAAGAAGATGTCGACCTGGCCCGCCGCGACTTCGGTCAGCCCCTGCGCGCTGGAGCGATAGGGCACGCCCCTGAACTTCACGCCGGCCACCTGCTGGAAGAGCTCGCCCGCGAGCCGTGTCGAGGCGCTCGAATAAGCGAACGTGATCTTGCCCGGCGCCGCCTTCGCCGCGGCGATGATGTCGGCCACCGTCTTGTACGGGCTCGCGCCGGTGATGTTCAGCAGGAAGCGCGTGCCGCCCACCGTGCAGATCGGCGTGAAGTCGTTGACCGGGTCGTAGCCGAGGTTCGCGCGCATCAGCGGGTCGAGCACCGTGACCGAGCTGCTCGTGAACATCATCACGTGGCCGTCGGCCGGCGCGCTCAGCACCGCGCGCGCGCCGATGGCGCCCTCGGCGCCCGTGCGGTTCTCGACCGCGACGCCCTGGTTGATGGCGCGCGACAGGCCTTCGGCCAGCGTGCGCGCAGCGATGTCGGTGGAAGAGCCCGCGGCGAACGGCACGATCACCTGCACCTGTTTCTCGGGGAATGCGTGCGCGCCGATGGCCGCCGCGGCGACCGTGGCGATCGCGAGTTTGCCGAACAATTTGCCTAAGAACATGCTTGTCTCCTTGTGATGAATCTTCATTGACCAACTTCGAATCAGGTCCTGCGCGTCGCGACGAATCCGCCCGCGGCCATCAGCAGCGCGCCGCACCAGAACACCGGCCCCAGGCCGACGGCCGTGCCGATGCCGCCCAGGAACATGGGCACCAATGCCTGCCCCGCGCTGGCGATGGCGGCGCGCAGGCCCAGCGCCTCGCCCACGCGCTCGGCCGGCGCATTGCCGGTGATGAGCGTCATCGCCAGCGGCGCGGAGGCGCCGAGCGTCATGCCCAGCACGGCCGATGCCGCGCACAGCAGCCACAGATGATGCAGGAACGGATACACGGCGAAGCCAGCGGCCGTGACGAACAGGGCGAGCATGACGATGCGCCAGTCGCCGATCCGGCGCGACATCCACGGCAGCGCCGCGCGGATCGCGATGCTGCCCACGCTGAAGGCGCCGACCGTGATGCCGACGGCCGTGGCGCTCAGTCCGGCGGCCACGCCCTGCAGCGGCGCGAGCAGCGTGAAAGTGTCCACGCCGATGGACAGCATGCCGCCGACGATGAAGACGGCCCGCAGGTCCGGGTAGCGGAAGAGGTCCCACACGCGCCGGCGTGCGTGGGATGCAGCCGGCGGGGGCGGCAACACGTAGCGGCGGCTGGCCCACCAGAACTGCGCGCCGCTCGCGAGCGTCGACACCAGCATCGTGAGGTAGGCCGCGCGGTGGCCGTAGTGGTCGATCACCCAGCCGCCGACCACGGGGCCGGCGAGCGGCGAGAACGAGAAGCCGATGGAGAGCACCGCGAACGCGCGCGTCATCTCCGCGCTCGGCGTGAGCCGGGCGATGGCGTTGACCACCGAGACGTAGGCGAGCATGTAGCCGGTGCCGACCAGGGCGCTCGCGACATAGAGCACCGGCAGGCTCGACGCCATCGCGGCGGCGATGCCGCCGACGCAGACGGTGGCGATCGAGAATCCACTCAGCCGCGCATAGCCCCAGCGGTCGGCCCAGCGTCCGTACTGGACCGACAGCAGCATCGGCCCGAGCATCAACACGCCGAGCACCAGGCCTACTTCGCCCGGCGCGGCGCCCAGCGCCACGGCATGCAGCGTGAGCACGAAGCGGCAGCCGATGAAGGCCGCGTGCGACAGCACGACGGCGATGATGATGCGAAGCGGAATCGCGGGCGTGGAATTCGGAGGCAAGGCGCTACTTCGGCTTCTGTCGCAGGATCTTCTCGGGCGCTCTCGGTGTCGTCGAAGTTCAGCGTCCTTCGAATTTCGGCGGGCGCTTCTCGAGGAAGGCCGTGACGCCCTCGCGATGATCGTAGCCGCGAATGGCGGCCATCTGCTCGGCGGCTTCCAGCTCCAGGAACTCGACGAGGTCGGGCTGGTGCATGAAGCGGAACATCTTCTTCGCCGCGCCGAGCGCGCGCGTCGGGCCCTGCGCGAGGTCGCGGGCCGTCTGCCGGGCGATGGCGTCCAGCTCCGCGTCGGGCACGACGCGCGTGACGAGGCCGAGCGAATGCGCTTCCGCCGCATCGATGCGCCGGGCCGAGAACACCAGCTCCTTCGCGCGCAGCGTGCCGAGGTACTGGGTGAGGAACCACACCGCGCCGCCATCGGGCACCAGGCCGATGTTGCGGAAGACCTGCGCGAATTTCGCGGTGTCCGAGGCGACGACGACGTCGGCGGCGAGCGCGAGGCTCCAGCCCATGCCGGCGCAGGCGCCGCGCACGGCCGCGACCACGGGCTTTCGCACCGCGGCAAGGTTGCGGATCATCCGGTGCGAGCGCTTCATCACCTCGCGGTTGGTCTCCGGCGTGTCCTCGGCGATGCGCCCGACGTCGCCGCCCGCGCAGAACGCCTTGCCCTCGGCCTGCAGCAGCACGCAACGCACGCGCTCGTCGCGGTCGGCTTCCTCGAAGTGGGTGCCGAGCGCCTCGCGCATCTCGAAGAGCAGCGCGTTCAGCCGCTCGGGGCGGGCCAGCGTGACGACGGCCACGCCGTCCTTCACTTCGTAACGGATCATCGGGTCGCCCGGGGTCGGAGGTGAATCGGGCGATGCTAGTGGCGCGATGGCGAATTTGCACAACGGGCGCGGCCTTGTTCCGCGTGGCAAAACTCGCCGTGTCGCGCAACGCCGCGGGTTGATACGCTGGGCTTCTCGGTGCAAGGGAGGTGAGCCGTGATGCCAGAAGACGCGACGGAAGCACAGCCGACGATACGGTCGCTCGAACGCGGACTCGCGATCCTGCGCATGATGCAGCTGGCCGACCGGCCGATCAGCCATCACGAGGTCGTGGCGGGGACGGGCCTGGCCAAGGCGACGGTGTCGCGCCTGCTGTTCACGCTCTGCGCGACGGGCCACGTGCGCCGGCTGGAGCGGGGGATGTATGTGCTGGAGGACGGGAGCGCATGAGCGGAGTCCTCGAAGCCGGGACGAGCGTCACCGCCTCGCGAATCGCGGCTTGTGCTTTTCCGGGTCGCTACTTCCGCGTGACGGCAACCGCCTGCTCGAGCGCGGTGGCCAGCAAGCGAGTCGCGTCGTCCGCCTCGGCTTCCGACGCGTCCAGCGGCATCTTGTAGATCTTGTTGTTCCGTTGCTCATGCACCCAGACCACCAGGGCGAGATCCTGGGGCGCGAGTCCGATGACGCCGAGCGCCCCTTGCAATGCGGTCACGCGATGACCTTCCTTGTCGCCGGGTCGAAGCTGGTAGTGCGCGAGAACGCCCATTGCAAGCGCGAACAGTCCCTCGTAGGCGATCACGAATCGGTCGTGACTGCGCAGGCCCTTCACTCGCGCGCTTTGAAGCGAGCCCTTCGCCCGGTTGAAGAAGACCTCAGCGCCTGCGCCTGCCGGCGCGGGCTTCAGGTAGCCCTTTTGCAGCAGGTTTTGGAGATTGGGTGGCGTCGGTCCGTTCATGGATGATGATTCTGGGTTCGGCCATGATCGAGGCGATCACGGGATCCTTCTGCATTCGCTGCCATTCAACGGGCGAATAGATATTGAAGCTGACGGGCCGCATGAGCTGCTCGTCGAGGCTCCGCATGGCCTCGATCAGGTCCACGGTCGTGACCTCGCCGACGACCATCAGGTCGATGTCGCTGCCGGCGTGATCCGTGCCCTTCGCGACGGACCCGAATACGAACGCGAGCTGCACCCGATCGATCAGGGGACCGAGCGCCTCGCGAATCGGCTCCGCGACGCCGAACGACTTCACGCACATCGTCCGCAATTCCTGCGCAAGTGGCCACGCCTCGTTGAAGCGCATCCGCCGCTGGTTGCCGACTCGTTCCTCGCCGATCAGGCCGGACTTCGAGAAACGCTCGATGATCGCCATGCTCGCGGACTTGCTGTCTCCACCCAGGCGGCATAGTTCATTCACCGAGAACGAACGGTCGGGATGAAGGACGAGCGCTCGCAACAGCCGCTGCTCGCGGCGGGGAATCAGGGCATCGAGGAGTGTCATGTCAGTCCTGAATTCGGACCGATCATCCCGGAAAACGGACTGATTTACAAGGGGTTCGCTCCAATGCGATTCCGCGAGCCCGACTGTATAGTCCCGCGTGGGTCGAAACCGGCCCTTCCTTTTCAAACCTAGGAAGCGGGGTTGTCAATGAGTCTTCCGACGACGTCTGTCGCGGGCGAAAGCGTTCCCACCGGGCGGCCTGCCGCGCTCCTCGGCCTGCGCGAAGCGGTGCTTCTCATCGTGGGCGTGGTCATCGGCGCGGGCATCTTCAAGGCGCCCTCGATGGTCGCCCAGATGACGGGTTCGCCCGAATGGATGTTCGGCGCCTGGATCCTGGGCGGCGCGATCTCCCTCATCGGCGCGCTCTGCTACGCCGAACTGACGACGAGTTTCCCGAGCGCCGGGGGCGATTACAACTTTCTTTCGCGTGCGTACGGGCGCTCGGTCGCGTTCCTCTTCGGCTGGGCGCGGTTCTCCGTCATCACCACCGGCTCCATCGCACTGCTCGCCTTCGTCTTCGGCGACTACCTGCACCAGGTCGTGCCGCTGCGCGCGGGCGGCATGGCGATCGGGCCGACCGTGTACGCGCTCGCGGTCATCGGGGTGCTGTGGGCCGTGAACGCGCGCGGCCTGCGCGCGGGCGCGTCGGCCCAGAGCTGGCTCACGGTCATGGAGGTGAGCGGCCTGCTGCTGATCGTGCTGGCCGCGTTGTGGCTGGTGGTCGGGCCGTCGAGCGCCGCGCCGGCCGCCGCGCCCGCGGCGCAGGCTGCGGCGGGCGCGCCGAGCATGTCGGCGTTCGGCCTCGCGATGGTCTTCGTGCTCCTGACCTTCGGCGGCTGGAACGAGGCAGCGTACATCAGCGCGGAGCTCAAGGACGCGCGCCGCAACATGGTGCGCGCGCTGATCTACTCCATCGCGATCATCACCCTGCTGTATCTGCTGGTCACCTGGGCTTACTGGCGCGGCCTCGGCATTGCCGGCATGGCGAAGTCCGAAGCGGTCGCGGCGGACCTGCTGCGCGTGGCATTCGGTCCGGTGGGCGAGAAGGTCATCGCGCTGCTGGCGGCGGTGGCGGCGCTCACCTCGATCAACGCCACGATGATCGTCGGCGCGCGCACCAATTACGCGCTCGCCAACGACTGGCCGCAACTGCGGACCATCGCGCTGTGGGACGCCGGGCGCAGCACGCCCGCCAATGCGATGCACCTGCAGAACGTCGCCGCCGTGCTTCTCGTGGGCCTCGGCGCCTGGACCGGCAGCGGCTTCCGCGCCATGGTCGAATTCACCGCGCCGGTGTTCTGGCTGTTCTTCCTGCTGTCGGGCCTGTCGCTGTTCATCCTGCGGCGGCGCGCGCCGGACGCCGAGCGGCCGTTCCGCGTGCCGATGTATCCGGTGCTGCCCATGGTCTTCTGCGCGAGCTGCGCGTACATGCTCTGGTCGAGCCTCTCGTACGTCTACAGCCAGTCGCTCGGCGGCCTGAACGCCGCGTGGATCGGCGTCGGCGTGCTGGCCATCGGCGGCGTGCTGCTGCTGCTCATGCGGCGCGCCTCGCCGGCGTCGCCGGCCGCGGTCTGATCGCGTCGGGGCGCCGTGCTCAGCGGGCGCGGCGCAGCGTGAGCGCCACGACCGACAGCGCCGTCGCCGCGGCCGCGACGGCGTAGCCCGCGCGATAGCTGCCCGTGAGGCTCGCCACGACGCCGAAGGCGGGCGGGCCGAGCACCACGCCGAAATAGGTGATGGCGAGCGAGCCGCCCGTGGCCATGCCCGCTTCGCCGGGCGGCGCCTGGCGCGCGACCTCGGCGAGATACACCCCGTTCCAGCCGATCGCGGTCATGCCGTACACGGTCATGATCGCGAACACGAGCCACGGGCTCGCGCCCGGCTGCAGCAGCGCCGTGGCGACGCAGGCCAGGCTCATCGTCGCGCCGAGCACGAGCAGCATGCGCCGCGCGCCGAGCCAGCGGTCGGAGATGTAGCCCCAGACGACGCGGCCGCCGACGCCCGCGAACTGCGAGACCGAAAGCACGAGGCCGGCGGCGACGAGGGTGTAGGCCAGCGAGGTGTGCAGGAAGGTGACGATGTAGGCGGTGAGCGACAGCTGAGCCATCGAGAACAGGAACGAGCAGAACGCGAGCATGCGCAGCTCGCGGTGCGCGAACACCATGCGCAGCGGCCGCGCGAGGTTGCCGAACACGAGCGGGGCCGAGGCGCTGCGGTCCTCGTCGAGCGCCGCGCGCATCGGCTGCGCGAGCAGGGCGCACAGCAGGTTGGCGAGCGCCACGCCCAGCAGCGCCGCCTGCCAGCCCCAGCCGAGCAGCAGCGGCACGAAGGCGCCCGCGAGCACGCCGCCCAGCGGCACGCCCGTCTGCTTGACCGAGAACACGAGCGACATGCGATGCGCGGGTGTCGTCTTGGCGAGCAGGTGCGAGCTCGCGGGGGTCATGGGGCCGTAGCCGAAGCCGATGAAGACGGCGCCCAGCACCGTAGCCGCGAGCGAGGGGGTCGCGCTGATCGCGAGGCCCGCCGCGCACAGGACCACGCAGGCCTGGCTCACGCGGATCGCGCCGAAGCGCGCGACCATCGAGCCGCCCGCCAGGCTGGCGAACATGGCGGCGCCATACACGATGCCGACGTACGGGCCGACGAGCGCGGGCGAGACCGCCAGCGCCTGCGCCATGGCCGGCGCCATCGCGGGCACCGTGATGACGGCCATGGACACGAGTGCCTGAAGCACGAGCGTGACGGCCAGCGTGCCCCAGGGTCCTCTCATGGGCGTCGATGGTACAGGCACGAGGGCGGCGGGGTCCGGCCAGTTTCGCAAAGCGGAACACGCCGCCGCGCGTTTGGGCGAGGCGGTGCGCCGCCCGCATGATGCGGGGATGACGACTTCGCCATCCCCCGCCGCCGTCGAGCGCCTTGCCGACGGCCTCCTCCTCACGCGCCTCGAAGGCGGCGTGGCCGAACTGCGCATCGACCGGCCCGAGGCGCGCAACGCGCTGAGCGTCGCGATCTTCGCCGGCCTGACCGCCTTCTGGAAGCGCGTCGACGACGACGCGACGATCAACGCGGTGATCCTCACCTCGTCCGACTGCGGCACCTTCTGCGCCGGCATGGACCTCAAGGAGGCGGCGCGGCTCAAGCAGGAGACCGGCCGGGACATCATGGCGTTCATCGAAGACCCGTTCCAGCGCACGATGCGCAGCGTGAAGAAGCCCCTCATCGCCGCGATGACGGGCAGCTTCACGGCGGGCGGCATGATGCTCTCGCTGATGTGCGACCTGCGTATCGGCCTCGCGGGCACGCAGGGCGGCATCGCCGAAGTGAAGGTGGGCCGCGGCTCGCCCTGGGCCGTGCCCCTGCTGTGGATGATGCCGCAGCCGGTGCTGATGGAGATGACCCTCACCGGCGACTTCATGCCCATCGAGCGGCTGCACCGCATCGGCTTCGTCAACGACGTCGCCGCGACGCCGGACGAGGTGCGCGCACGCGCCCTCGCGCTGGCGCAGCGCATCGCGGAGAATGCGCCGCTGTCGGTGCGCGCGGGCAAGGAGTCGCTGATGCACGCGGCCGCCGTGGGCGCGGAGCAGGGCCTCGACGACGCAGTGGAAATCTACCGCAAGGTGTATACCAGCGAGGACGCGCAGGAAGGCATGCGCGCCTTCGCCGAGAAGCGCAAGCCGCGCTGGCAGGGCCGCTGAGCCGTTCGCGTCACCTTCGAACACATCGAACGATATCGAACGACATCCAAGGAGCAGTACATGAAAATGAAAAATCCGAAGCTGAACCCCGACGACGCCATCGTCGTCTTCGCCGACCTGCAGACCGGCATCGTCGACCTGCCTGGCCTCACGGTCGACCCGAAGGAGATGCTGCGCTTCGCCGCCGGCCTCGCGCGCCTGGCGGAAATCCTCGACATGCCGACCATCGCGCTCACGATCCCGAAGCGCGGCGGCGGCACGCCCGTCGTCGTGCCCGAGATCACCGAGCGGCGCAGCAAGTTCAAGCACGTGCAGCGCACGCGTCCCGACTCGTTCGAGAACCCCGACATCGTGGCGGCCATCGAGGAGAGCGGCCGCAAGACGCTGATCGTGTGCGGCGTGGCCACCGAGATCGTCGTGCAGTGGCTGGTGCTCTCCGGCATCGCCAACGGCTACAAGGTCTACGTGGCCGTCGATGCCTGCGCCGGCCTGAGCCCGCGCTCGGAAGATGCCGCGCTGCGCCGCTTCGAGCAGGCCGGCGCCGTCATCACCTCCGTGCATGCCTTGTCCGGCGAGTTCGCGGGCGACATGACGAAGCAGCCCGGCTGGGACGTGATCGGCGTGTGCTACCAGCTCATCGCGGGCGAAACGCCCTCGGCGCAGTCGACGAAGTAGGCGCCCGGCCGGTTCAGACGCGATGACGCAGCGCCCGCGCGCCGCCCGCGATCAGCAGCGCCGCCGTACACCAGAAGACGGCCGCGAGGCCGACGGCCGAACCCAGCGCGCCGAAGATCATGGGCAGCGCGGTCTGGCTGCTGCTCACGATGGCCGCGCGCACGCCGCCTGCCTCGCCCGCGCGTTCGGGCGGCGAGGCGCGGTAGATGAGGCTCATCGACGTGGGTTGCGCGCAGCCGAGGCTCATGCCGAGGACGAAGGCGACGGCGACCAGCGCCCAGAAATTCGTGAGCACCGGAAATGCGACGAAGCCCGCGCCGGTGACCAGCAGCGCGATGCACAGGATGCGCCATTCGCCCAGCCGGCGCGAGAGCAGGGGCAGCGCGAGTCGTACCGCGAAGCTGCCGCCCGCGAAGATGCCGACGATCACGCCGATGGCCGTGGCGCTCAGCCCGGCATGCACGCCGTGCAGCGGCGCGAGGAAGCCGAAGGTGTCCCAGCCCATCGAGAGCAGGGCGCTCACCATGAAGATGGTGCGCAGGTTCGGATGCCAGATCAGTTCGAGCAGGCTGCCGCTGGATTTCGCCACGGCCGGCATGGGCGCGACCCTGTACTTGCGCACGGCCCAGGCGAGCAGCGACAGGCTGATGACGGTGGAGCCCGCCATCGCCGCATAGCCCGCGGCGTGGCCCCAGTGGTCGATGGCGTAGCCGCACACCAGCGGCGCGACCAGCGCCGAGAGCGACAGCGACATCGTGAGCATCGCGAAGGCGCGCGTCATGTCCTCGGAGCGCGTGAGCTTGCCGGTGGCGTTGAGCGCGGCCACGTAGGCGAGCATGTAGCCGCAGCCGGTGAGCACGCTCGTGACATAGAGCGCGGGCATCGACGCGCCGGCGATGGCGAGCACCCCGGCCACGAATTCCATCGAGAAGCCCAGCGCGCAAAGCCGTCCGTAGCCGAAGCGGTCGGACCAGCGGCCGAACTGCACGGACAGCAGCATCGGCCCGAGCATGAGCAGGCCCAGCAGCACGCCGATCTCGAGCGGCGCCGCGCCCAGCTTCACCGCATGCAGCAGGAAGGTGAAGCGGTAGCCGATGAAGGCGACGTGGCCGAAGGTGAGCGCGGCGACGAGGCGCACCGGGATCGGCGAGGGCGCGGAGGGCGCGAGGGGCGTGGAGGAGGCGGGCGGCAAGGCACTTCCAGTCTAGGCGGAGGCGGGCCGTGCGCGCTTTCCGAATCCCGAACCGAGCTTTCGAAATTTGCGGATTGGTGCGGCGCGGCCTTTGCCCTAGCCTCGCGGCAGGAGACACGACATGCAGGATGACTTGCCCCTCGCGGGCGTGGTGGCCGTCGAGCTGAGCGACAACGCGTCGCTGCCCTACGGCGGACAATTGCTGGCCGGGCTGGGCGCCGAGGTCTGGAAGGTGGAGCGCCCCGGCGGCGACGCCACGCGCACCTGGGGACCCAGTCGCTGGCGCGGCGAAGGCGTCGCGTTCCACGCGCTCAACCGAGGCAAGCGCTCGATCTGCCTCGACATCAAGGACCCGCACGACCTCGCGACGCTCAAGGACCTGATCCAGGGGCACGCGCACGTGTTCTCGCACAACCTGCGGCCCGGCTCGGCCGCCCAATACGGGCTCGACGCCGCCAGCCTGCGCGCGAACAAGCCCGAGCTCGTCTGCTGCGAACTCGGCGCCTTCGGCCACGTCGGCCCGCTGAACAAGGAGCCCGGCTACGACCCGCTGATGCAGGCCTTCGGCGGCATCATGACCCTGACCGGCGAAGAGGGCCAGCCGCCCGTGCGCGCGGGCGTGTCGGTGTGCGACTTCGGCACCGGCATGTGGTCGGTGATCGGCATCCTCGCCGCGCTCTATCGTTGCAAGGGGACGAACAAGGGCGCGACCGTCAATTCGTCGCTGCTGGAGACCGCCATCGCGTGGATGTCGCTCGGCCTCGCGAGCTACGCGGCCGACGGCTACCCCGGCAGCCGGCACGGCTCGGGCGTCGCGTTTCTCGTGCCGCACCGCGCCTACCCGGCCGCCGACGGCCACATCGCGGTGAGCTGCGGCAACGACCGTCTGTTCGCGAAACTGTGCGAGGCACTGGGCCACGCCGAGTGGGCGACGGACGAACGCTTCGCGAACAACATGGCGCGCGTCGCGAACCGCGACGCCATCGACGGACTCATCGGCGATGCGCTGGCGGAGCACACGCGCGCGCACTGGAAGGACGTGCTCGGCCGCGCCGGCATCGCGTCGGCGCCGGTGCAGACCACCGCCGAGATCTTCGCGCACGAGCAGACGAAGGCGCTGGGCATCCTCGGCCATCCGGCCGACGACACGCTCGAGCTCGTGGGCGTGCCGCTGTCCTTCGACGGCCAGCGCCCGCCGCCGCTTTCCGCCGCGCCCTCGCTCGGGCGGGACAACGAGCAACTGAAATCCCTGCTTCGCAAGGACTGACGTCGAAGGACGAAGGAGACGACCATGAGCAAGATTTTCCTGAGCATCGCATCCGGCCCCGGCATGGCGCTCTCGACCGCGAAGCGCTTCGCGCGCGAGGGCTACGACATCGTGCTGAGTTCGCGCAGTGTCGAGAAGCTGCGGCCCTGCGCCGCGGAGATCGAGAAGCTGGGCGCGAAGGTGGAGGTGCGGCAGATCGACGCGAGCGATGCGCGGGCGGTGGCGAAGCTCGTCGAGAGCATCGGCCCCGATCTGCACGTGGTGCATTACAACGGCGCGGCGCTGCACTTCGCCAACGGCCGTCTGCTCACGCGCACGCTCGACGACGAGACGCTCGACTCGCTGCTCGCGGACCTCAACACGAGCGCGATCAGCGCGCTCGCCGCGATCAAGGCCGCCACCGGCGCGATGAAGGCGCGCGGCAGCGGCACCCTCCTCATCACCGGCGGCGGCTTCTGCTTCGCGCCCTCGGGCGACTACCTCACGCTCAGCCTCGGCAAGGTCGCGTTGCGCACCATGACCCAGACGCTCTTCGAGCAGCTGAAGAAGCAGAACATCCACGTCTTCAGCGCCGTGATCTGCCAGTACGTGACGGCCGGCTCGAAGGACGCCGAGGAGGTGGCGGAGATGTTCTGGCGCAACCATGCGCAGCCCCGCGAGGAATGGAAGTACGAGGAAGTTTTCGGCAATCTGGAAGAAGACCACGCATGAACCCGCCGTCGACGAGGCGCACGGGGAAGAACCTGCTCCAAACCCTGAACATCCAACCTGAATGACATGCCGATGAAAAGCGCCGCCGAACTCGCGGCGCTGGTACGCCCTGGCCAATCGATCTACGTCGGAGGCGGCCTCGCGCCGCCGGGCGCGTTCGTCGAAGCCCTGCAGGCCGACCCCGCGCTCACGCGGGACGTGCGCATCCTCTCGACGATCACGCCCGGTTTTCCGAATCCGTTCGACTTCGCGAAGCTGCATCCCACGGCGACGCTGACCGGGCCGCTGATGGTGGCGGAATTCAGCGCCGCGCAGCGCGAGGGGCGCTTTCGCCAGTTGCCCGCCTCGTTCTCGCAGTTCCTGCGCTACCTCGGCACGCAGACCTTCGATCTCGGTGTGGTGCAGGTCGCGCCGCCCGACGCCAACGGCCGCTACTCGCTGGGACCCAATGTGGAGTTCCAGCCGGCGGCGCTGAAGCAGTGCAGGCGCATCGCGGTCGTCGTGAATCCGCTGCTGCCTTCGATGCCCAATGCTGTGTCGCTCGGCGCGGACGAGATCGCGGCAATGTGCGAATCGGCGTCGGCCATTCCGCAGTACCTCACCGAGACGGACGAGCCGACCGATGCGATCGGCCGCCACATCGCCGACCTCATCGGGGACGGCAGCACGATCCAGACCGGAATCGGCAAGGTGCCGAGCGCGCTGGCGAAACACCTCAGCGGGCATCGGAACCTGAAGATCTATTCGGGCATGGTGTCCGACGGCGTGCTCGAACTCGCGAAAGCCGGCGCGCTCGACGACGGCGCGGACCACCGCATGGCGGTCATCGCCGGCAGCCAGGCGCTGTACGACTGGCTGCCGCGCGCGAAGCAGCAGCTCTCGGTCGTCGGCTGCGCGGGCATGTACACGAACGAGGCGCTCGCGAAGCTCGAGCAGTTCGTGTCGGTGAACTCCGCCCTCGAGGTCGACCTGCTCGGCCAGTGCAACCTCGAACATCTCTCGGGCCGCGCAATCAGCGGCGCGGGCGGCGCGCCCGATTTCGCGGGCACCGCGCGCACCTGCCGCGGCGGCATCAGCGTGGTCGCGCTCAATGCGACCTTCGGCCGGGTGCCGCAGTCGCGCATCGTCTCGACGCTGAGCCCCGGCGCGGTCGTCTCGCTGTCGCGCCTCGACGTCGACGTCGTCGTCACCGAATTCGGCGTTGCCGACATGCGGGTGGCGAGCGTGCATGAGCGCGCGAAGGCGCTCATCGGCGTGGCCGCGCCGCAATTCCGCGAAGAACTCGAACGTGCCTGGGCCGCGACCGCGGCGAAGCTCTGAAGAAGACGAATCCATGACGAATCCGCAATCGACGAATGGCGAGAAGCCGCTGCCCCTGGCCGGGGTGAAGGTGCTCGCCGTCGAGAACTTCCTCGCCGCGCCCTTCGCCACGATGTGGCTCGGCGACGCCGGGGCCGACGTGATCAAGATCGAGATGCCCGGCAAGGGCGACCAGATGCGCCAGACCGCACCCCTGCGGCCCGACGCGGACGGCAAGCCGCAGGGCTTCTCCTTCCTGCGCACCAACCGCAACAAGCGCAGCGTGACGCTCGACCTGAAGACCGAAGAGGGCAAGAAGATCTTCAAGCAGCTCGCGGCCAAGGCGGACATGGTGGTGGAGAACTTCCGCCCGGGCGTCATGAGCAAGCTGGGGCTCGGCTGGACCGACCTGCGCGAGATCAATCCGCGCCTGATCTACGTCGCGGTCTCCGGCTTCGGCCAGCCCGACCTGAAGCGCAGCCCCTACAGCGACATGCCGGCCTTCGACATCGTCGCGCAGGCGATGACGGGGCTGATGATGCGCGCCGAGCGCACGAGCGAGAAGCCGGTGTATTTCGGCGTGTCGATCTCGGACGTGCAGGCCGGCATCGTCGCCGCGCACGGCGCGGTGCTCGCGCTGCTGCAGCGGCAGTTGACGGGCGAGGGGCAGCTGGTCGACGTCGCGATGTACGACTCCAGCCTCGTGTTCAACGAGCTGTCGGTGGCGATGTATTCGGTGTTCAGGAAGAACAACAAGCCCGGCGTCGCGGGTGTCACCGCGCCCTTCGGCACCTACAAGGCCTCGGACGGCTGGGTCGTGGTGGCCGTGCTCGGCGAGGACATCTGGAAGCGCTTCACACAGGTGATCGGCCAGCCGGAGCTCGTCGCCGACGAGCGATTCAGCGACGGCGTGACGCGCTACAACAATTCGCAGGCGCTCAACGCGCTCATCGACCCCTGGCTCGCGGCGCGCACGCGGGCCGAGATCGTGGAGACGCTGTCGTCGAAAGGCGTGCCGGTGGCCGTCATCAACGATGCGAGCGACATCATGGACTGCCCGCATGCCGAGGCGCGCGAGATGTTGCAGACGATCGAGGACCCGGTCTGGGGCACGATGCGCGTTCCCGCGTTCCCGATCAAGATGAGCGGCATGCCCCACCCGCCCACGGCGCATCCGCCGAAGCTCGGCGAGCACACGCAGGAAGTGCTGGGGGACTGGCTCGGTCTCGGCGAGGACGATCTCGCGGGCCTGCGCGAGCGCAAGGTCATCTAACACACCAGGATTCAGGAGTTCGAGGACATGGCGGTCGACCCGAAGCTTTCACCCGACGACGCGGTCGTCGTCTTCGCCGATCTGCAGACCGGCATCCTGGACTTGCCGATGACGCGGCCCGCGACGACGCTGATGCGTTCGGCCCAGGGCCTCGCGCGGCTCGCGGAGATCTTCGACATCCCGACCATCGCACTGTGCATCCCCAAGCGCGCGGGCGAGACGCCCGTGATCTCGGAGGAAATCACCGGAACGCGCACGAAGCTGCGTCAGATCCAGCGCTTCACCCCCGACTCGTTCCAGAACCGCGAGTTCGTCGACGCGCTCGAGAAGACCGGGCGCAAGACGCTCGTGCTGAGCGGCGTCGCCACGGAGGTCGCGGTGCATTGGCTCACGGTGTCCGGCATCGCGAACGGCTACCAGGCCTACGTGGTCGCGGATGCGTGCGGCGGTGTCGGCGAGGTGTCCGAGGCGGCGGCTTACCGGCGCTTCGAGCAGGCCGGCGCCGTGATGACCTCGGTGGTGTCGCTGGCCTCCGAGTTCTCGGGCAACCTCGACATGACGAAGTCGCCCGGCAAGGATGCCGTGGAGGTGATCTACCAGATCATCCTCGGCGAGAAGATCCGCTGAGGGGCCGGGCGATGCGCAGCGGCCGGGTGCAGTTCACGCGCATGGAGGAAGTGCTGTACGGCACGCCCGCGGCGGCGGCGGTGGCCGAACTCGCGCAGCGCTTCGACGCGAAGCGTGTCTTCATCATGGCGAGCGGCACGCTGAACCGGAAGACCGGGGAAGTGGAGCGCATCCGCGCCGCGCTCGGCGAGCGGCATGCGGCCACTTTCGACCGCATTCCCGCGCACACGCCGCGCGCGTCCGTTGTCGAAGCGTCCGGCCATGCGCGCGAAGCGAAGGCCGATCTCATCGTCTCCGTCGGCGGCGGCTCCGCGACCGACGCGGCCAAGGCCGTGTCCTTCTGCCTCGCGAATGACGTGCGCGACGCCGATGCGATCGACCGGCTGCAGGGCGCGGACTGCCGCGCCCCTGTCGTGCGACAGGTCGCGGTGCCGACGACGCTGTCGGCGGGCGAGTTCTCGTCGATCTCGGGCGTGACGAACGAACGAACGCAGGCGAAGGAACTGCTGAAGCACCCGGGCATGATTCCGGCGGCGGTCGTGCTCGACCCCGCGATCACCGTCCACACGCCCGAGTGGCTGTTCCTGTCGACCGGCGTGCGCGCCGTCGACCACTGCGTCGAGGGCTTCTGCGCGAACGAGGCCCATGCGTTCTCGCAAGGCCAGGCGCTGCATGGGCTCGGTCTGCTCGCGCGCGGCCTTGGCCGCGTAAAGGCGGATCCTTCCGACCTCGCGGCCCGTCTCGACTGCCAGCTCGGCGCGTGGCTTTCGATGGGCTCGGTCTCGACCGGCGTGCCGATGGGCGCGAGCCACGGCATCGGCTACGTGCTGGGCGCCGCGTTCGGCGTGCCGCATGGCCACACCTCGTGCGTGATGCTGCCGGCGGTGCTGCAATGGAACGAGCCGGCGACGCGGGAGCGCCAGGCGCAGCTCTCGGCTGCGATGGGACAGGCCGGAACGCCGGCCAGCGAGGTGCTGGCCAAGCTCATCCGCGCACTCGGCCAGCCGCGCAGCCTCGGCGAGCTCGGCATCGGAAAAGAACACTTTCCGCGTATCGCGCAGGAGGCCATGAAGACGCCGTGGGTCCCGCGCAATCCGCGGCCGATCACGAGCGCCGCGCAGGTCGAGGAAATCCTCGCCATCGCGGCCTGAGTCCCGGCGGGCGCCCGTCCCCAGGGATTCGACCTCGCAGAAGCCCCCCTTCGGAATTCGCGACTTGGCACGTCCGCGCCCCATCGCGTAGGCTCGGAGGATGACCCTGACCGACGACGTGACGCGCGAGGACCTGCATTTCCGGCGCATCGATTTCCGGGGCTGCAAGCGCAGCGACGGCCTCTACGAAATCGTCGCGCGGCTGACCGACCGCAAGCCCTACGACTTCCTGCCACCGAGCCGCGACGAGTGGATCCCGGCCAACGACCCGATCCACGACCACGAGATCCGCGTGCTGTTCGACAAGGACATGGTGATCCGCGACATCGACTCCACGATGCACGTCTGGCCTTATGTGTCGTGCCCCGGCGGCGGCGGCACCCTGAAGAACTTCATCGGCGTGACCATCGGCCGCGGCTGGAACAACGAGGTCCGTTCGCGGCTTCCGAACGCCGACACCTGCACGCACTTCAAGGAAATGATGATTCCACTGGCGACCGCCGCCATCCAGACGATGGTGACGCAGCGGGATCCGGCCTCGCTTCACGCGACCGACGCGAACGGCCGGCCGGTGAAGATCGACGCCTGCCATGCCTACGGCGAGTCGCGCGAGCTGGTGCTGAAGCTCTGGCCGAAGTTTCACAAGAAGGTCGGTTGAAGATCGACTTCGCTGCGACGGGGCGGAGCTTGCGGTTCGGCGAGCATCCCATTGCCGAAGGGATCGCGCATGAACGCCTCGACAGCGCCTGTCGCGATGAGTCGTGCGACCCATTGCTGCGCGAATGATTTTCGGAAGATCTCGAGCGAGACCGGCGAAATCCAGCCGAGCAGTTCGACGAATTCTCGCAAGCAGGCTTCGAGCGCATGAACCGCATGCGTCCAGTGCTTGCCTTTGCTCGTCACGAGCATCGTCGGGGACCAGACCGGTTCGGAATGCGAAACGCGATTGCGCATACGCTGCAGTCGCTTGATGCGTTCGACGACGGGCGTGCGCGAGGCCCCATGCGACCAGTACGCGCGTCTGGAGTACGGGTGGTGCGGAAACACTTCGTTGAAGGTCCGCCCGACATGGGTGGGTGGCAACTGCGATGCGAGGATGTCCGACCACACGCCGAACGACAGGGACGCGACGACACTGTCGGGCGACGGAAGCGCCGCCAGCCTGACGCCATGCCTGTCGCACAGGACGGCTTCGAATGCGGCGGCTGTTCTTCCTCTGAGAACCAACGATCCTTTCACGGTTTGGTCGTACCACGGCCATGACACGGATTGACCGCGGCTCAGCTGTGTGGACAGGGAGGTGTGAATTGCATTGCGCAGAGCGACTTCGGCGATGCCGATGAAGGGCTGGAGCGCCGCCCCGGCAGCCTGCCCCCAGAGATAGGCCCCGAGGACCTGCCGGTCATTGCCGCTCCCGAATGCTCGCTGGTAGGTGCGAATCCTCGGCAGGGAAATCGCGTCGAAAAACGCCTTGAACTCGGCACGTTCGTCGGCCTCACGCATGGCGCTTGACCTTGATACAATCCGCGGGTACGTCGAGGAAAACCCGCTCCCACGCCTGCTCGCAGGTACCTCCAAGCTGGTGATGGCCTCTCGATAACAGAGCCAACGCCGTCGTGAGACGGCGTTGTGCTTTGTGCATCGCCGATGCGGCTGCTGCTGTGGGCATCCCCGTATCCCCCCAAGATTGGGCGGGAATCTAGGGCATGACACACCGAAGGTACAGAAGACGAAGGTCTATGACTTGGCGAGCATCGGTAGCCCGGTCAGATAGGTCTGGATTCCCAGGCAGCTCACGATCTCGCACACCTGGATGATCTCTTCGCGCGTCGCCTCGTAGCGCAGCGCGTTCGCCATGTGGATGCGGATGCCGGGCTCGAAGAGGTGCGTGGTCTGCACGTCGATGGCGACGTAGAGCAGTTCCTTCTCCTTCGGCGTGAGCACGCCGTTGGTCCACGGGTGCGACGAGAAGCCGGCATACGCCTCCCAGAACGGCGGCGAGGCGGCGAGCAGGTCTTCGAGCAGGTCGCTCCAGTACTTGCGGCCTTCGATGAACTTCGCCTTGATGTCCTGCTCGCGCGCGCCGAGCGCCGGCCGCCAGTTCGCGGGCTTGCCTTCGGCCTTCGCGGCCTCCTCCAGCATCGCCGTCGAGCCGACCATGTAGCCGTGGATGCCGAGCACCGAGGAGATCTGCAGCACCTCGCGCAGCTCGGCGTCGGTGGCGCCGAGCGCCTGCGCCTTTCGGATGTTCTGCTGCGCCGCGGGCGCGTTCATGTGCGTGATCGACGCATTGGCGGCCAGCAGCACGAACTGCACGAATTTCGCGCTCAGCGGACCCCGGTCCATCGCCACCGTCGCCAACTGGAGATAGCGGGCGAGGAACGGGGGGTCGGCCTCGGCGGCAAGCTCGACGGCGCGGTCGGCCCAGCCGTGCAGCTCGCGAAAGCGTGCGACAAGCTCGGCGGACGAAGGGGTCGTGGTGGACTCGGACATGCGCCCATCGTGTCACCGGCCGCGGGGCGCGGGAGAGGACGCGCCCACGGCGTTCCGTAGATCGGAAACCCGTGCAGGCGAGGCGGCGTACCATCGGCGCCACCATGTCGTCGTCCACCGCCTTGACCTTGCCGCCCGGCGCGAACCATCTGCTCTCGCTCCTCGACGCGAAGACGCTGGCCGCGATCGAGCCGGACCTCGAGCCCGTCGCGCTGCCCCTGCGCCGGATGCTGGAGCGCGAGAAGCGGGCCGTGCGCCACGTCTGGTTTCCGACCGAGGGCGTGGGCTCCATGCTCGCCGCTTCCGAAGGCGGCGAACCGAGCGTGGAAGTGGGCACCGTGGGCCGCGAAGGCATGGTCGGCCTTTCGGTGTTCTTCGGCGCGACGCACGCGCTGGGCGACACCTTCATGCAGGTCGCGGGCGCGGGCTGGCGCATGCCGGCCGAGAGCTTCGTGCGCGCGGCCCGTGCGCACCCCGACCTCACCCGCGTGCTGCACCGCTATGCGCAGGCGCTCATGGTGCAAATGTCCCAGGCGGTCGCGTGCAACCGCAAGCACTCGCCCGTGCAGCGCTGCGCGCGCTGGCTGCTCATGACGCGCGACCGGGTGAGCGGCGACACCTTCGATCTCACGCAGGAATTCCTGGGCACCATGCTGGGCGAACGGCGCGTCACCGTGAGCCGGTCGGAATCCGCGCTGCGCGAGCGCGGGATCATCCGGTACACCCGCGGCAGCGTCACGGTCCTCGACCGCGACCGGCTCGAAGAGGCGGCGTGCCCCTGCTATGGCGTGATCCGGCGCGCCTACGAGACCTTGCTGAAGGGCTGAATTCCGCGGCGCCTCGGGCGCATGTGTCCTCTTTCGCACATAGCGCTTGCT
Source organism: Ramlibacter sp. (assembly GCF_050250995.1). Taxonomy (GTDB): domain Bacteria; phylum Pseudomonadota; class Gammaproteobacteria; order Burkholderiales; family Burkholderiaceae_C; genus Ramlibacter. The sequence goes on along the minus strand of NZ_JBFWNP010000001.1, from coordinate 46,721 downwards.
TACGCTCGGTGCGTGACGAATCAAGGCACTCCGGACGACATCGGCGACATGTACCGGTCGCTGTACCGCGACAGCGCGGGGCTCGCGCTCCCGATCATCGAGGGCTACGAGCGGAAGGTGATGGCGCTTGCCTGCGTCGACTGGAACCGGGACGACTATTCGGAAGCGTCCGCGATGTTCGACGCGCTCGAGGCGCACGTGCGCGAGTTGCCCGGGGTGCAGCAGGCGTGGATCGAAGCGCTCATCAGCCGCGCCGAGTTCACGCAGGCGCTGTGGCGTGCCGAGCTCGCGGGTTCGGGGGCGGAACACCTTGCGCGCTGCGAGGCAACGCATCGGGCCGCGCTGCGGCGCCTGGCGCAGCAGTGCCGGGCGCTCTACGGCCCGGCCACCTGAGCCGGGACCGCCGGCCAGTCGCCAACGAGCCCCAGCGTTCGCGACACGTCTTCGGCCGCACCGCGCACCGCACGCTGGATCGTCGCGAGCTGCGGCGTCATGCGTGCCGCCGGGCCGCCCGCGCTGATGGCAGCCATCACACGGCCGCTCGCGTCGAAGATGGGCGCGGCGACCGACAGCACGCCGGCGACCGTGCCGCTGTCGGTGGTGCTCACCCGGTCGGCGCGCACCTTGGCGAGCGCGGCCGCGAGCGCGCGCTTCGAGGCCACGGTCTTGTCGGTGATCCTGTCGAAGCGCACGCGCGCGAGGATCGCGCGCAACTCCCCGGGCGCAAGCCACGCGAGCATCGCGTGGCCCGTGCCCGTGGCATACGACGGCCGCGTCGATTCGCGCTCCACGCTGAACCGCAGCCAGCTCTCCGATTCGACGACGGCGACGTAGCGGCAGTTCATGCCGTCGGCCGTGAGCACGGCGAGGATGCCGGTCTCGCCGGTGCGCCGGCACAGGCCCTCGAGCGCTTCCATCGCGCATGCGGGGAAGGCATGGCGCGCACTCGCCGCCATGCGCGCGCCGAGCGCGATGGCTTCGGGGCCGAGCCGCCAGACGCCGGCCGCTGCGTGAAGATGCCCCGCCGCCTGCAGCGTCCTGAGCATCGTGAAGAGCGTCGTCTTCGGCAGGCGCAGCGCATCGCACAACTGCGCGAGCGTGCATCCTTCGGGATGATCGGACAGGTGCCCCAGCACGTGCAGCACGCGCAGGATCGCGCGCGGGCCGGCCGCCGCCGCACCGAGCGCCTGCAGGTCGAACGGGCTGGCTTCGTTCACGGCGTTGCGCGAGGACGCCTACTCCGGCTGGATGCCCGCGAGCTGCACGTTCTTGCCCCAGACTTCGAGCTGCCGCTTCACGAGCGCGGAGAACGTCGCGGGGTCGGAGGGCGTGGGCTCCGCGCCCATGCCGATGATGCGGTCGCGAACTTCCGGCCGCGCCAGCGCGCGCTGCAGCGCGCCGGAGACCTTGTCGACGACGTCCTTCGGCAGGTTGGCCGGGCCGAACATGCCGGTCCACGCCGCGAGGTCGAAGTCGCGCAGGCCGAGCGCTTCGCCCACCGTCGGCAACTCGGGCGCGAGCGAGGAGCGGCGCGCCATCGTCACCGCGAGCGCGCGCAGCCGGCCCGATTGCAGGTGCGGCTTCGCGGACGCGAGATCGACGACGAGGAACTGCGCCTGGCCGCCGACGACGTCGGTCAGCGCGGGCGGGCTGCTCTTGTACGGCACGCCGATGGCGCCCATGTCCTTCAGGCGGTTGATCGCCTCCGCGGGAATCTGCACCGTGGGCGTCCCGTAGGCGTACGCGACCTTGCCCTTGTTCTGCTGCGCGTACGTCACGAGTTCCTGCGCGGTGCGCACGGGCAGGCTTGCGTTCACGGCGAGGATGAAGGGGAAGTAGGCGACGCCGCCGATGGGCGTGAAGTCGGCCATGGGGTCGTAGGGCAGCTTCTTGAACAGGTGCGGATTGACCGAGTGCGTCGTGTTCGACGTGAGCATGAGCGTGTAGCCGTCGTTGGGCGACTTCGCGACGGCGCCGGCCGCGATCTGCGCCGAGGCGCCCGGGCGGTTCTCGACGACGAAGGGCTGGCCCAGGGCCTGCCGCAATTCCTCGGCCATCAGCCGCGCGATGATGTCGGTGCCGCTGCCCGGGCCGAAGCCGATGACGATCTTCACGGGCTTGTCGGGCCAGGCGCCTTGCGCGCGGACCGCGGCGGGCAGCGCGCCGAGCGCGAACGTGGAAAGCATCTGGTTGAAGTGCCGGCGTTGCATCGAGTGTCTCCTGGGTGTTCTAGGGGCGGGGCGTTGGAAAACGTTGCGTCGGGAAAGGCGGATCACGAGGCCGGGGACGAACCGTCCGCGAACACCGCGCCGCTGTGGACGAGCGACGCGCTCAGCGATTCGTCGTAGCCGAGCTCGGCGAGGATTTCGAGGCTGTGCTCGCCGAGCCGCGGCGCGCGGCGCGCCCACGGCAGCGGCCGGCCGTCGGCGAGCCAGGGCAGGCGAACGAGCGGCACGCCGTCGGACTCGATGAAGGTGCCGCGCTCCTGCGCGATGTCGCTCACCACGGCCTGTTCGAGCCCGCTCGCGCGCGTGACCGGAACGCCCGCGCGCGTGAAACGCTCCACCCAGCTCGCGACGTCGCGCGAGGCCAGCCGGGCGGAGATTTCCCCTTCGAGCGCGCGCACGTTGCGCGAGCGGTCGGCCACCGTGAGGAAGCGCTCGTCCCGCGCGAGTTCCGGCGCCTCGATCACGGCGAGCACCGACTCCCACAGGCGCTGGCTCGGCGCGGCGATCATGATGTCCCCGTCGCGCGCGGGATAGACCTGGTAGGGCGCGGCGATCGGGTTGCCGGAGCCCGCCTTCGGCGGGCGTTCGCCGGTGAGCCGCGCGGTCGTCGCCTGGTAGGGCACGACGCTGAAGGCGGTGTCGACGAGCGCGGTCTCCATGTGGCTCACGCGCTGGCCCTGCCCGCGGGCCATGATCGCGGCGAGCACGCCCATGGCGATCCACTGGCCGGTGCCGAGGTCGACCATCGAGGGCGCGCAGCGCGTGGGCGGCATGCCGTCGTGGCCCGTCATCTGCATGATGCCGGAGAAGGCCTGCACGAGCGGGTCGTAGCCGGGCATCGACTGGCCGCGCGCGCCGGCGCCGAATGCATTGAGGTCGTAGTAGAGGATGCCGGCATTCGCGCGGCGCGCGGCGTCGGCGCCGATGCCCAGCCGCTCGGCGACGCCGGGGCGCATGCTCTGCAGCACGACGTCGCTGCGCGCCATGAGCTTCAGCGCGACCTCGAGGCCCTGCGGCTGCTTGAGGTCGAGCGCGAGGCCGCGCTTGCCCGCGCCCATGTGGCGATGCGTCACGCTCATGCCCTCGACGATGGGCGGCCAGGCGCGCGCATCGTCGCCTTCGAGCGACTCGACTTTCACCACGTCCGCGCCGAGCTGCGCCAGGATCATCGTGGCGAAGGGGCCCGCCATGTTGAAGCTGAAGTCGGCGACGCGCACGCCCTTCAGCGGCTGCAAGGGCGCTTCGGTGTTCGGCGCAGTCACGGTGCGAGCACCTTGGCATCGCGCAGCCGCGCGAGCTCGTCGTCGCCGTAGCCGATGCTGCGCAGCAGGTCGTCGGCATCGGCGCCCACGCCGGGCGGCGGCCCAGCGGGACCCGAGGGCGTAGCGCTGAAGTCGATGGGCGTCGCGACGTTGTTTGCTTCGGCGGGCGGCGCATCGCCGGGCGAGCCCGGCACCCGCACGAAGGCGCCTGCGGCGATGGCCTGCGGATCCTCGATCACCTCGTCGATGGAATTCACCGGCGCCCACCAGACGTCGTGCATCGCGAACACTTTCGCCCAGTCGTCGCGCGACTTCGCATTCGTCGCCCCGTCGATCAGCGCAACGAGTTCCGTGCCGTTGCGGCGGCGGTCGCGCGGCGTGCGGAAGCGGTCGTCGTCCATCAGGGCTTCCAGCCCCAGCGCGCGCGCGATGCCGGGCCAGTGGCGCTCGGACTCCGCGCCGACGAGCCAGAACCACTTGTCGTCGCCGGCCCGGTAGAGATTCATCAGGGGGTTCTGCGGCTTCGTGCGCGGCGGCGGCGACGCCGCACGGCCGAGGCCCATGCGCGAGGACACGTCCATGCCGATGCTGTAGATGCCGGTGCGCAACAGCGAGGTCGACACGAGTTGCCCCTTGCCGCTGCGCTCGCGATGAAAGAGCGCGGCGCAGATGCCGGAGACCATGGACAGCGCGCTCACGTTGTCGCCGAGGCCGCCGGGGAGAATGGGCGGCTGCGCGCCCGCGGGCGTGGCGCGCTCCGCGAGGCCGCTGCGGCCGGAGAACGCGGCCATGTCGTAGCCGGGCGCGTCGCGGTCGGGGCCTTCGAGTCCGTAGGCCGTGAGGCTCGCGTAGACGAGCCTCGGAAATTTCGCCTCCAGCGTCGCCGGATCCAGCCCCACGCGCTCGAGGAACTGGGGGCGCATGTTGGTGAGGAACACGTCGGCCGTCGCGAGCAGGCGCTCGATCGGCTCGCGCCCGCCTGGCGCGTTGACGTCCATCGCGATGCTCTTCTTGCCGCGGTTGTACAGCTCGAAGGGCGGGCAGCGCGACTCCTTCGAACCGGAGAGCGCCGCGAACAGCTTGCGCATCGGGTCGCCGCCGGGCATCTCGATCTTGATCACTTCCGCGCCCCAGTCGGCGAGAATGCCGCCGGCCGCGGGGCCCGCGACCCACAGGCCCATCTCGACGACGCGGATGCCTTGCAGTGCGCTCATGATGTTTTCCTTCCGCGGAACACCGGGGGCCGCTTTTCCATGAAGGCCCGCGGGCCCTCGCGCGCGTCGGGCATGGCGGCGTTCTCCTTCGTGCATTGCGTCTCGATGGCGAACGCCTCTTCCAGCGGCAGGCCGCTCGTGCGCACCATCACTTCCTTGGTCTTCTCCAGCGCCACCGGCGCGCCGAGGCTCACGCGGCGCGCGAGGTCGAGCGCGGTATCGAGTACCCGGTCCGGGGGCACGACGCGGTTGACCAGTCCCATCGCGAGCGCACGCTCGGCGGGGATCGGCTCGCCGAGCAGCAGCAGCTCCATCGCATGCGCCCACGGCACCTGGCGCGGCATGCGCACGAGCGAGCCGCCGCTGGCGATCAGGCCGCGGCGCACTTCGGTGACCGCGAGCGTTGCATCGCTCGCCATCACGCGCAGGTCCGTGGCCATGACGAACTCCGCACCGCCCGCATGCGCGTGGCCGTTGATGGCCGCGATGACGGGCTTGAAGAAGCCCGCCGTGCGAAGCAGCGCGCGGCCCAGCTGCTTGCGGTCGGCCGCGAAGCGTTCCTCCCACTCGCCCTCGGGTGCGCGCGTGCGCATCATCAGCGGGATGGTGCTGCCGAGATCGCCGCCCGAGGAGAAAGCCTGGTCGCCCGCGCCGGTGACGACGACGGCGCGGACGTCGTCGTCCTTCGCGACCTCGTCCCAGAACGCCGCGAGGCGAACGATCATCTCGGGCGAGAGCGCGTTGCGCTTCTCGGGCCGGTTGAGGGTGAGGAGCGCGACGTCGCCGCGGCGCTCGATGAGGAGGTGGGACATCGTCATCGGTCCTTCGTGTTCGCCTGCAGCGCGGCGGCGGCGCGCTTGCGCCAGCCCATGTAGTCGGCCTTGCCGTTGGGGCCGCGGCCCACCGAGTCCACGAACAGCACGTGTCGCGGGGCCTTGTGACCGGCGAGCCGCTCGCGCACATGGGCGATGACGGCTTCCTGGGCGGGCCGCTGGTCGGCGGGGACTTCGACGACGGCCGTCACGGTCTCGCCGAAGCGCTCGTGCGGCACGCCGACCACGAGCGCATCGCGCACCGCGGGCATCAGCTTGATGCATTCCTCCACCTCCTCGGGGAATACCTTCTCGCCGCCGGAGTTGATGCTGACCGAGCCGCGCCCGAGCAGCGTGACGGTGCCGTCGGCTTCGATGCGCGCGAAGTCGCCGGGAATCGCGTGGCGGACGCCGTCGATGACGGGGAAGGTCGCGGCGGTCTTCGCCGGGTCGCCGTAGTAGCCGAGCGGCACGCGGCCGCGCACCGCGATTCGGCCCACTTCGGCGCTGCCGGCAGGCAGGGGCCTGTTGTCGGCGTCGAGCACCACGGCGTTGACGCCGAGCTTGAAGCGCGCCGCCTTCGCCGGCTTGTCGCGCGAGGACACGGCGCGGCCCATGCCGCTCGCTTCGCTGCTGTTGAGGAAGTCGACGAGCACGGCGTGCGGCGCATGACGCAGCAGTCGGTCCTTGTTCGCCTGGCCCCACATCATTCCGGACGACGAGACGGCCTTGAGGCTGCCGAGATCCCACCGTCCGGGCTGTGCATCGAGCGCCTCGACCATCGGCCGGCAGAACGCATCGCCCACGATGCAAAGCTCGCTCACGTTGCGCGACTGCACGGCATCGAGCATCTCGTGGATGTCGAGCTGGCGGCTCGGCAGCGTGACCACGGTGCCGCCGCGGTTGAGGATGGTGGCGGCGAAAACGAACGCGGTGCCGTGCATGAGCGGCGCCGCCGGCAGGCCGACGGGCCTCGGCTTCGCCGGGTCGAGTACGCGCTCGCGCACCCGCGCCGGGTCCGCGGCTTCCGCGTCGCCCGTCGTGTTCGACGCCATGTACATGTCATGCTGGCGCCACATCACGCCGCGCGGGTGGCCCGTGGTGCCGCCGGTGTAGATCAGCAGGAGATCGTCGCCGGTGCGCGCCTGTCCGGTCGACGGACACGCCGGCAGGGGCGTGGCGTCCTCATAGGGCGTCGCCCACGGCGGACATGCGGCACGGTCGCCCACGCACAGCCATGCGCGCACCTTCGTGCATTGCGCGCGGATGTCGGCGATGGTCGGTGCGAACGATGCATCGAACACCACGGCCGCCGCATCGGCGTCGTCCCAGAGCGCGCGCAGCTCTTCCTGACGGTAGCGATAGTTGGTGTTGACGGGAACGAGCGAGACCTTGAGGCAGGCGAACGCGGCCTGGAGATATTCGGGCCCGTTGAAGAGGTACAGCGCCACCTTGTCCTGGCGCCCGCACCCGGCCGCGAGCAGCCATGCCGCCACGCCGTTGGCGCGTTCGTCGAACTCGCGCCACGTGACTTCGACCTCACCATGGACCTGCGCCACCCGGCCGGGCTGCGCAAGGGCCACGGTCTCCCACACATCGGCGAAATTCCACTCCGCGGGCGCGTCGCGCGAGGCGGCCGGGGAATCGGAGGCGGCGGTGATCGGCATGACCGGATTCTGAAACAGGCCGGAATTGTTCCGAATGCGGAACCGCGCGACGTCCCGGGCGTGATCGCGCTACGTCGTCGGTCCTCTTGCCAGCTGCTCCCAGGACCACACCGGCCAGCGGCTGCGGGCCTCGCTGCGCGACCCGCCGATCAGGACCGAGCCGCCGCTCAACATGCCGGGGTGATGACGGTCGAATGCCTCGAGGCCGCGAAAGTAGTCGGGATTCACCGTGGCTCCGGCCTTCACTTCGATGCCGTGCAGTTGCCGGCCGACCGGCATGAGCAGATCGACTTCGTTGCCTGCCGAGTCGCGGTAGAAGTGGAGCGGGTTCGAATCGCCCCGATTGAACCGGTCCTTCATCGCTTCCATCACGATGAAGTTCTCGAACAGCGACCCCCAGAGCGGATCGCGTGCGACCTGCTCCGGCTCGCGCAGTCCGAGGAGCCAGCAGGCCAGTCCCACGTCGATGAAATAGAGCTTCGGCGCCTTCACCAGCCGCTTGCCGTTGTTCACGAACCAGGGCGGCAGCAAGTGGATGATGAAGCTGGCCTGCAGGAGGTCGATCCACTGGCGCGCGGTCGTGTGCGACACCCCCGCGTCGTTGCCCAGGCTCGAGAGGTTGAGCAGTTGTCCGGTGCGGCCCGCGCACAGGCGCACGAAGCGCTCGAACTGTTGCAGGTTGTGTACCGTGGTGAGTTGGCGCAAGTCACGCTCGACGTAGGTGGCGAAGTAGTCTGCAAGCGCCTGCGTGGGATCGAGCTTGCGGTCGTGGATACGCGGGTAGAAACCGGAGAGCATCACCTGCGGCAACCCGCCTTCGAGGGCCTCTGGATTGGCGCGGACGGCCTCTGCAAGGGTGATCGGGAGCAGGCGCAGGAGCGCGATGCGACCGGCGAGCGACTGCGTCACCTGGGTCATCAGCTCGAACTGCTGGCTGCCGGTGAGGATGAAGCGACCGGGCGTGGGATCGGCGTCGACCAGCGTCTGCAGGAACGAGGGCAGTTCCGGCGCGCGCTGAATCTCGTCGAGCAGCGCACCCTGCGGATAGGCTGCAAGAAAGCCTCGCGGATCGTCGCCCGCGAAGCGGCGCACGTCGGGATCTTCGAGCGAAACGTAGGGCAGGTGAGGAAACGCGGCCCGCGCAAGGGTCGTCTTGCCGCTCTGGCGCGGGCCGGTGAGGGTGACCACCGGGTACTGCGCCGCAAGCTGGGCAAGCAGAGGCCCGATGTTGCGGTGGATCATGGCCGGATGGTACCGGGTTTATGCAGATTGAAGAAATGATCTTCAATCTGCATAAGACGCCGCCGCGCGGGGATGTGCGTCAGCCGTTCACGATCTTTCCGGGAAGCGCGCCGGTGTGCTTGCCCTGGTCGAACAGGACTTCGCCGTTCACCAGCACATATTCCATGCCGGTCGGCGGCGAATACAGGCGCTTGCCGCCGGCCGGCAGGTCGTACAGGACCTTCTCGGCGAGCGTCGACGACTGGACCGTGGCCGGGTCGAACACCATGATGTCGCCCGCCTTGCCGGGGGCGATGCGGCCGCGGTCGGCGAATCCGAAGAAGTCCGCGGGGTCGGAGGTCATCCGCTGGATCGCATGCTCCAGGCTGATCGCCTGCTCCTCGCGCACCCAGTGCCCGAGCATGTGGGTGGGGAAGTTCCCCATGAACATCATGTCGACGTGCGCGCCCGCATCGTGCTGGCCGAGGAGAATGCGCGAGTCCGAAATCATCTGCCGCAGGTACTTGGGGTCGCTGTTGTAGATATAGGCCCGGATCACGAATTCCAGGTTGTCGGCGATGGCGAGGTCCATCATGACGTCCAGCGGATCCTGCCCGCGCTCGCGCGCGATGTCGTCGATGGTGCGGTCCAGAAGCGGCTGGAGCTGCGCGCTCTTCACATGGTGTACGGTGCTGCTCTTCCAGTCGCCGACGATCTTTCCGCCCTCGGCAAGATTCGCCTTGGCCTGCGCCCGCCACGCCGGGTCGCTGTACATCGCGATCTGTTCCTCCCTCGGCTTGCTCAGGGCCATCTTGAAGGCGCCGACGTCGGCGAACATCATGGGGCTCCTGAAATTGATCTCCATCGTGAACGGGATGGTCGTCGTCTGCGGACGCGCGCCGCGGCGGCGCAGCGGCTCCACCATCTGCAGCATGCGCTCCACCGCGGAGGGGTCGTCGGTGCGATGCAGGGCGCCCGAGAACGTGACGGGCCGCCCGCCGCTTTCCTCGACGAGCAGGCCGATGATCGAGAGCTCGTCCTTCGTCGGCTTGGCGATGGCGTCGATCACGTTGAACTGCATCGCGCCCTTGCCGAGATCGCGCAGCACGCGGGCGTACTCGCGCATCTCGTCGGCATCGGTCAACTGGCCGGGCATCGGGTTGCCCTTGTAGCCGACCTGCCGGCGCACGGTCGTCGCGCTGAAGCCGAGCGCGCCGGCCTCCACCGCCTCGCGGATCGCCTGGGCGATCTTCGTGCGCTCTTCCGGCGTCGCGCCGCGCTCGACGGACGGCTCGCCGATGACGTAGCGGCGCATCGGGGACAAGGGCACGAACGCGGCGACGTTGATGCCGAGGCCGCGCTTGCGAATGCAGTCGAGGTACTCGGGGAAGGTTTCGAACTTCCAGTCGATGCCGGCGTTGAGGCTTTCGTAGGAAACCCCCTCGAGAATGACGAGGTCCTGCACCACCGCTTCGCGGTCCTGCGGCTTGCACGGCGCGATGCCGATGCCGCAGTTGCCCTGGACGACCGTGGTCACGCCGTGCTCGGCCGAGGCGCCGAGCAGGCCGTTCCAGACGACTTCGGCGTCGTAGTGGGTGTGGACGTCGATCGCGCCGGGCGCGACCACGAGTCCGGTCGCATCGATCGTGCGCCGCGCCGCGGCCGAAATCGTGCCGATTTCGGCGATGCGGCCGTCCTGCAGCGCCACGTCGGCCCGGAAGCCGGGTGCGCCCGTGCCGTCGACGACGGTACCGCCCTTGATCAGGATGTCGTAGGCCATGCTTTCTTTTTCCCCTTGGTTGGTGAGAGTTCCGTGACCCCGAGTGTGGAACGCCGGAGCCCTCGCGTCCATTGCCGGTTTTCCGCGGGAACGTTCGCGATTTGCGAACTCTCGTCCGAAGCGCGGCAGTTCGCGGACAGTTCGCAGAACGCGAAGCGTCGCGGGCCGAAAAAGTAATGGACGCGGCGGGAGTCCGCCGGGAACACTCGCGCGATGGCAAAGACGCTTTACGACAAGTTATGGGACAGCCACGTGGTGCACGTCGAGGACGACGGCACCGCGCTGCTCTACATCGACCGGCACTACGTGCATGAGGCAACGAGCCCCCAGGCCTTCGAGGGCCTGAGGGAGGCGGGCCGCAAGGCCTGGCGCACGGGTTCCGTCGTCGCGACGGCCGACCACAGCACGCCGACGAAGAACTGGCAGGAAGGCCTGGCGGGCGTCGGCGATCCGCTCGCGCGGCTGCAGATCGAGACGCTCGACGCGAATGTCCAGGCCTTCGGCGCCAAGGCCTATTTCCCTTTCCTGGACGGCCGCCAGGGCATCGTTCACGTGATCGGACCCGAGCAGGGCGCGACCTTGCCCGGCATGACCGTGGTCTGCGGCGACTCGCACACCTCGACGCACGGCGCCTTCGGCTGCCTGGCCCATGGCATCGGCACGTCCGAAGTGGAGCACGTGCTCGCGACCCAGTGCCTGATGTCGAAGAAGATGAGGAACATGCGCGTCAACGTCGAAGGCGAGCTCGGCGCCGGCGTGACCGCCAAGGATGTCGCGCTCGCGATCCTGGGGCGCATCGGCACGGTGGGCGGTGTGGGCCATGCGATCGAGTTCGCCGGCAGCGCGATCCGCGCGCTGTCGATGGAAGGCCGCATGACGGTCTGCAGCATGGCGATCGAGGGCGGCGCGCGGGCCGGCATGATCGCCGTCGACGACACCACGGTCGAGTACCTGCGCGGACGGCCGTTCGCGCCGGCGGCCGAGCAGTGGGACAGCGCCGTGGCGTCCTGGCGAACGATGAAGAGCGACCCGGATGCGAAGTTCGACCGCGAGGTCACGCTGGATGCGGCGGCCATCAAGCCCCACGTCTCCTGGGGCACGGCGCCGGACATGGTCGTTCCGGTGGACGGCCTCGTGCCCGATCCGGCGCGGGAAGCGGACGAGGTCCGGCGCGGCACGATCGCGCGGGCGATCGACTACATGGCTCTCGTGCCCGGCATGCCCATTTCCGACATCCGAATCGACAAGGTGTTCATCGGTTCCTGCACGAACTCGCGGATCGAGGACCTCCGGTCCGCGGCGGCGATCGTCAAAGGCCGGCACGTCGCGCCCGCGGTCAAGCTCGCCATGGTCGTTCCCGGCTCCGGCCTCGTGAAGAAGCAGGCCGAGGCCGAAGGGCTGGACAAGGTATTCACGGAGGCGGGATTCGAATGGCGCGAGCCGGGCTGCTCGATGTGCGTCGCCATGAATGCGGACCGGCTGGAGCCCGGAGAGCGTTGCGCATCCACGTCCAACCGCAACTTCGAGGGCCGGCAGGGCGCTGGCGGCCGCACGCACCTCGTCAGCCCGGCCATGGCGGCCGCGGCGGCGATCGCCGGCCATTTCACCGACGTGCGGAGCTGGAACTGACGATGGACAAATTCACTTTTCTCGATGGCCTCGTGGCCCCGCTCGACCGCGCGGACGTCGACACGGACCAGATCATTCCCAAGCAGTTCCTGACGTCCATCAAGCGCACGGGTTACGAAGCCGGCTGCTTCGCGGAATGGCGAAAGGCGCCGGACTTCGTGCTCAACCAGCCCGCCTATGCCGGCGCGCAGATCCTGCTGGCGCGCGCCAATTTCGGCTGCGGCTCTTCGCGGGAGCATGCGCCCTGGGCGCTGCGGGACTTCGGCTTCAGGGCCGTCGTCGCGCCCTCGTTCGGAGAGATCTTCTTCAACAACGCGACCAAGAACGGCGTGTTGCCGGTCGCGCTGGCCGAGCCGGAGGTCGACGAGCTGTTCCGCGCCTGCGCGGCATCGCCGAGCGTCCGGCTGCGCATCGACCTCGAGCGACAGAGCGTCACCACCGCGGACGGCGCCAGGACCTTCTGCTTCAACATCGACCCGTTCAGGAAATACTGCCTGCTCAACGGCCTCGACGAGATCGGCCTGACGCTGCGGCACGAGGACAAGATCCGGGCGTTCGAGGAACGCCGCCGGGCCGAGGTGCCCTGGAACTTCTGAAAACGCGAAACGCCCCCTCGGGGGCGTTTGCGATGCCTGCCGCGGCTGGCTTCAGTTGTCCAGGGAGATCTTCAGCTTCCTGATGATCGCGGCGCCCTCGGCCGTTTCGCGTTTGATGACCGCATCGAGATCCGGCGGCGACAGATAGCTCACGTCGACGCCTTGTGCTTCGGCACGCTGCCTCACCTCGCGCGTTTCGAGCGCCTTCTGGATGTTGCTCGTCAGCGTGGCCACGATGGCCGGCGGGGTACCGGCGGACGCGAAGAGGGCAACCCAGGTCTCGAGCTCGAACTTGAGGCCGGCTTCGGCGGTCGTCGGCACGTTGGGCAGACCGGGGTGCCGCTTCTTCCCGGTGACCGCGAGCGCCCTGAGCTTGCCGGCCTGCACATGCTGCAGCACCGAAGGCGGGGAGGTCATGAACATGTGAACGTCGCCGGAGAGAAGGTTCGCGATCGCGGCGCCGGAGCCCTTGAACGGGATGTGGACGATGTTCGTGCCCGTGATGTCCTTGAGCATTTCCGTGCCGATGTGGGCCGGAGAGCCGATGCCGCCATTGTCCGCATAACTCAGCTTGCCGGGATTGGCCTTCGCGTACGCGAACAATTCCTGCAAAGTGTTGGCCGGCACCGAGGGATGCACCGTGATGACGTTGGTCGACGCCGTCAGGTTCGCGACAGGCACGAAGTCCTTCTGCGACCACGTGAGGTTCTTGATCAGCGAAGGATTGAGCACGTGCCAGAACGAGGTGCAGAGCAGCGTGTGCCCGTCGGCCGGCGCGCGCAGCACCGCGTTGTAGCCCACGGTGGCGTTGCCGCCGGGGCGGTTGTCCACGATCACCGAGGTATTCAGTAGCTTGCCGAGCGGCTCGGACACCATCCGCGCCGACATGTCGAGGATGCCGCCGGGCTGGACCGGGGCGACGATCGTGATCGGCTTCGAGGGAAAGGCCTGCGCGCGCGCGAACGGGCTGAGCAAGGGGGTGGCGGCGGCGCCTGCGGCGCCGCGAAGCAGCGAACGACGGATCATGAATGCTCCTTGGATGAAACCGGGATGAGTACTGCGTTTTTGTTCGCCCACGGGAGCAGCGAGCACTCCGCCTCGGGGCGCGGACAACTTCGTTGTCACCGCGCGCAGTGTTGCAGTCGCGGTCCGCTAACGTCAATTCCCGATTCCGTTCACTTTCCTTCGCGTTCTGTTAAGTGACGCCGGGAATGTTCCCGGATGAACAATACGAGCGAACTCGCATGCGGATTCACGATGCCCGAGCGCGTTGCCACCAGCAACTGGCGGATGGCCCAGGGCTCGGCGAGCGGGCGGCAGACGAGACCCATGCCCCGCGCGATCTGCGCCGCCACGCCCGGCAGCATGGCGATGCCCATCCTGGCGGCCACGAGGTGGCACATCGTGTCGAAGCTGCGGGTCTGCATCCGCAGCTTCAGCACACGGCCTTCCGCGTGCGCCGCCTCATGCAGTCGCCGCAGCAGTGCGGCGCCGTCCGAGAAGCTGATCCAGTCTTCGTCGAGCGCCTCCGCGAATGCGAGTGGCGTCTGTTCGTGCGAGAACCTGTGACCCGGCGGGAACACGAAGACGAGCTCGTCCTGGTCGAACGCATGCACGTCCAGCCCCTGGGTCTCCTGGCCCTCGACGAACACGCCCACATCCGCCCGCCCTTCGTGCAAGGACTTCACCACCATTTCGGACACCTGCTCCTCGAGGTGGACGCGGACCCGGGGAAACTCCCGGGCGTAGTCGCGAAGAATCGGCGAGAGGGATTGGCTGAGCGCCGCGGTGCTGGCCGAAAGCCGCACCTGCGTCAGCGTGCCCAGCTGCATGTTCGTGAGTTCCGCGCCGAGGAGTTCGACGGCCTGCAGGATGCCCACGCCGTGCCGGTAGAAGGTTCGCCCGGCGGGCGTGGCCTGCAAGCGCCGGCCCTGGCGCTCGAAGAGATCCGCGCCCACGGCGAGCTCCAGGTCCTTGATGCGGCGGCTGGCCGCGGGGAGCGCCAGATGCGACCGCTCCGCGGCGGCGCTCAGGCTGCCGTGCTGCACGCAGTCGACGAGCAGGCGCACGGAGACGAGATCAAAGCGCGAGAGGTGCTTCACCATCGGATTCATGCGCGCATTCTGCAGCCTCGGTGAACGGGCCGGATGCGAACGCATGCCGCCGGTCCTGTTCGGGACCGCGCGCGGGCGCGCCTGCGCTTGCGCTTCAGGGGTCGCGCGCCGGCCCCGCGAGCGACGAGGGCGACACATGCACCGCGCAGGCGAAGTCGAGCTGCAGCACCTGCGTGAGCCGCCCGAAGCCGAGATGCCGCGCGGCGAGCACGCACAGATCGAACATCTCGGTGTCGCTGAAGACCGCGCGCATCCGCGCCATCAACTCGTCGTCGATCGAGAAATGGTCGTGGCAGAAGCGGTGCGTGTACTCGAAGGCGAGACGCTCGCGCTCGTCGAACGCGGCATTGCCGCGGTCCTCGAGGACGAGGCGGTAGAAGTCCATCCCCAGGCCCGCGCCGCTTCCGTCGACGTCGCGCGCGGCCAGGCAGATCGGGCACTGGTTGCAGTCGGCCACGATGTAGCGCAGTCCTTCGCGGATGCGCAGCGGCAGCACGCTGTCGTGATAGACGGAATAGCGCAGGCCCAGCACGGCCTGGCCGAGCTTCGGGTTGAGCTGCCACACGCGCTCGATCTCGTGGCCATCGCCTTCGGGAACGTTCAGTCTTGCCATGTCATTCACCTTCGGAAGTGCGGATCCAGTTCAGCAGCGAGTATCGCCGCGTCCCCTGGGTCCGGTGATCGAACACGCCGCGCACCGCGATGTCGGCGTGCAGCACCTGCATCGGATCGCCGAGCAGGTTGCCGAGCAGGCGCACGTTCCCCGCGTGCGGCAGCTCCACCAGCACGGCGCAATACGGCGTGGCGCCTTTCAGGACGGGATGTACCGGATGCCACACGCGCTCCCACGAGTACACGCGCCCGCGCGGCGCAACCTCGTCCCAGCCCATGTCGAACGAGTGGCAAGAATGGCAGATCCATTCCGGTCCCCACTGCCATGTCCCGCACGCGCGGCACCGCTGGATGCGCAGCACGTCTTCCCTCAGGCCCTCCCAGAACGGCGCGCTCAGGCCGTCGTTCTCGGGCGCGGGGATCGGAAGTCCCGTCGGCAAGGCGGAGGTGGACTCGCTCACAACACGTCCTCGGTTCCGAGCAGCGCGTCGCTCACGGGCGTGACGAGCGGACCCGCCGAGACGAGCGCCACCTTCGCGTCGCGCACCGGATTGCACGATTCGCCGCGCAACTGCCGCACCGCCTCGACGAACAGGCCAAGTCCATGCATGTAGCACTCCGCGAGGTTGCCGCCGCTCGTGTTGAGCGGCAGCCTGCCGTGCGGCGCCTGCAGGTTCTCGAACCTCAGGAAGTCGCCGGCCTCTTCCGCGCGGAAGAAGCCGTGCTCGATCAGGCTCATGACGACGCCGCCCGTGAAGTGCTCGTACGACTGCACCACGTCGACGTCGGCGGGCGTGAGGCCGGCCATCGCATACAGGCGCGGCGCGACGGTCTTGAAGCCGGCGCTGCCGAGGTCCGGCACGTTGAAGCCGGTCGCTGCGCAGCGGTAGTGCGAGCCGGCCGCGGCCGCGAGCAGATAGGCCGGTTTCTTCGCAAGATCGCGCGCGGCCTCGGCGCGCACGACGAGCAGCGCCGCCGCGCCGTCGTTCTCCTGGCAGCAGTCGTAGAGGTGGAAGGGCTCGACGATCCAGCGCGAGGCGCGGTACATCGCTTCATCGAGCGGCTTGCCGTACATGATCGCGCGTGGGTTGTTCTGCGCATGGTGGTACGAGGCGAGGGCGATGGCCATCAGCGCATCCTGGCCGATGCCGGCTTCCGAGAGGAAGCGGTTCACCTTCAGCACGTGGCGCTGCGCGGGCGTGATGACGCCGTAGGGAATGCGCAGCGCCTCTTCGCCGGTGACCTCCTCGGCACGCGCGTCCTGCCCATAGCCCGCGCCTTGGCCGAAGCGTCCGAACTGCCCCTGGTTCAGCGCACGGAACACGATCACTCGCTCGGCCATGCCCGACGCGATGGCCGCCGCCGCATTGCCGACGGCGGCCGCGCCGCCGCCACCGCCGCCGCCCCATTGCATGGTGGCGTAGCGCAACTCGCGGATGCCGAGCGCGGCGGCCAGGCGCGACGGATCGTTGCGGTCGTTGGAGTACGACGCGAATCCGTCGATGCTGCGCGGATCGACGCCTGCGTCCTCGCACGCGCGCAGGATCGCCTTCAGTGCGAGCTTGAATTCCGGGTCGGGCGACTGGCCGTGCCGGTAGTACGTCGTCTCGCCGACGCCGACGATGGCGGCCTTGCCGCGAAGGGTGGCGTCCATCGCGCGTGCCTCAGGTCCCCGGCTCCATCACGCCGAGCATGTCCGCATAGAAGGGCTGGTGCGCGCTCATGCCGCCGTCGATCACGAGCAGGTGGCCGGTGATGAAACGCGCCTCGTCGCCCGCGAGGAACGCCACCGCGTTCGCGACGTCGTCGGCCCGTCCGGCCCAGGGCACGAGCTGGTGGCGGATCAGCGTCTCGCGCAGCGCGGGCGGCAGGCCGCGGCCGGCGGGGCGCTCGCCTTCGAAGCGGATCAGGCCCGGCAGCACCGCATTGCAGCGGATGCCCTTGCGGCCGTACTGCGTCGCGACCGCGCGCGTGAGCTGGTTGATCGCGGCCTTGGATGCGCCGTAGGCCGTCGAGGTGAGCTCCCCCGCGATGCCGGAGAGCGAGGAGGTGTTGACGATGCTGCCGCCGCCGCCCGCGAGCATGTGCGGGATGGCATGCTTGCAGCCGAGCATCTGGCCGCGCACGTTGACGGCGAGCGTCTCGTCCCAGAGCGCGACGGAGGTGGACGCGACGTCCTTGTCCTCGCCCACGAGATGCATCGCCGCCGCATTGTTGTGCAGGATGTCGAGGCGGCCGAAACGCTCGATGGCGCGTTGCATGACCATGGCGATCTGCGCTTCGTCCTGCACGTCGCAGGCGATCGGGACCGCACTGCCGCCGCCATCGACGATGCGCGATGCGGTGCGCGTCACGGCCTCCGCATCGATGTCGCCCATGACGACGTGCGCGCCGCGGGCCGCGAGGCCGCGCGCCGACGCGGCGCCGATGCCGGTCGCGCAGCCGAGCACGACGGCGACGCGTCCCGCGAGCGGCGGCGTGCCGGACGATGTCTCAGGCACCGGGGCTCCCGGCCTTGTCCGGCGCCGCTCGCGAGCCGCCGAACCACGAGCCGCCGAACATCGAGCGGCCCGGCAGGCTGCGGCCGATGATGCCCTCCGGCCGCAGTGCCATCAGCAGCACCGCGATCGCGCCGAAGATGACGAGCCGCCAGGTGCTCGCGAAGCGCAGCAGCTCCGGCAGCAGCGTCCAGATCACCGCGCCGAGGATCGGCCCCTTCCACGAGCGCGTGCCGCCGATCACCACCATCAGCAGCAGCGCGAGGCTGTGCTCGAAGCCGCCTTCGCGCGGCGTCATGATCGTCGTGCTGCCCGCGTAGAGCGCGCCGGAGACGCCGGCGATGCCCGCGCCGAGCGCGAACGCGGTGCGGCGCACCTGGCGCACGTCGATCCCGAGCACGAGCGCCATTTCGAGATCGAGCTTGGTGACGGCGTTGATCTGGTAGTTGAGCGAATGGTCCCAGCGCCAGACGAAGAGGACGGTGACGAGCAGCACGCCCAGCGAGAGCGGCAAGGTCGTGAACATCGGGATGCCGCCGAGGCCGAAGTGCCCGCCGAGGAAGGGCATGTGGCCGATCGCCTCGACCAGCGCGCCGCCGAAGCCGAAGGTGGCCACGGCGAAGTACAGGTCGCGCAGCCGCCGCGTCGCGAGGGCGAGCAGGTAGCCCGGGATCGCCGCCGCCAGGAAGCCCACCGCGAGCAGCAGCGCGACGGGCCACTGGAGCTTCATCGCGACGTAGCCCGCGAAGTAGCCGCCGAGCGCGTAGAGCGCGCCGTGGCAGATGGAGAGCTGCCCGCTGGTGAGCGTGACGTAGTAGCCGAGCGCCCCGATGCAGTTGATCGAGATCAGGATCAGCAGGTGGTGCCAGTCGACGGTCGCCATCAGCCGGCCCTCCGGAGGGTGCGGCGGAAGATGCCTTCGGGCAGCACGAGGAGGATCAGCAGGAACAGCGAGAACTGCACGAGCAGCGTGAAATCCGCGCCGAGATACGTGGTCGTCATGGTCTCCGCGATGCCGAGGAAGAACGCGACGATGACGGCGCCCTCCACGCGGCTCGCGCCGCCGATGATCGCGGCCGTCAGCGCCGTAAGGCTGAAGCCGATGCCGAGGTTGGGCGTGAGGTTGCCGTACTTCAAGCTCAGGAGCACGGCGGCCAGGCCCGCGAGCAGGCTGCCTGCGGCGAAGGTCGCGGCGCGCACGCGCTTCACGTTCACGCCCATCGCCGCGGCCGTCTCGCTGTCTTCCGCCACCGCGCGAACGAGCGAGCCGGTGCGCGTCTTTTCCGTGAAGAACTTCAGGAAGGCGAAGCCCGCCGCAAGCACGAGGACCGACGCGATGGCGATGGGTGTGATCGACACCCCGGCGATGCGGAACAGCGGCGCGACGGCGGCGTTGTTCGGCACGAGCTGGGTGTCGGGGCCGGCCAGGATCTGGATGCCGTTGGCGAGGATGAGGCCGACGCCGAAGGTGGAGATCAGCGTGCCGAGGTGGCCGCCGTGCAGCGCGGGCCGCACCGCGAGGCGCTCGGTGAGCAGGCCGATGGCGAGCGACGCCAGGACCACGACGAGCATGCAGACGTACAGGTTGTTCGTGACCTTGTGGAAGAACCACACGAGGCCGATGTACGCGGCCGCGATGAGGATCTCGCCCTGCGCGACGCTCATCACGTCGAGCACGGAGAAGATGAGCACGATGCCCAGGGCCACGAGCGCGTAGGTCGAGCCGATGGTGAGGCCGTTGACCAGTTGCGCGAGAAACAGTTCCACGCGTGTCCCCTTCGTTTCTAGTGCAGGCCGAGGTAGGCGTCGGCGACCGCGCTGGACGATTTCAAATCCTCGGCGGTGCCCGATGCCACCACGCGCCCCGTCTGCAGCACGTACGCGCGGTCCGCGACCTCGAGCGCCATCGCCGCGTTCTGCTCCACGAGCAGGATCGTCACGCCCTGCGAGCGCAATTCGCCGATCGCGCGGAACACTTCGTCGATGAGCAGGGGTGCGAGGCCGAGCGAGGGCTCGTCCATCAGCAGCACCTTCGGGTCGGTCATGAGCGCACGACCGAGCGCCACCATCTGCTGCTCGCCGCCGGAGAGCAGCGCGCCGGACTCCGACATGCGGGTGCGCAGCGCCGGGAAGCGCTGCAGCACGCGTTCGAGCCGCGTCTCTCCGGACTCCTTCGACGTCGACAGCCGCGCCGCCATCAGCAGGTTCTCGCGCACGGACAGGCGGCCGTAGACCTTGCGGCCCTCGGGCACGATGCCGATGCCGGCGCGCGCCACTTCGTGCGGCTCCATGCCGCTCAGCTCGCGCCCTTCCAGATGAACTTCGCCGCCGACGAGCGGCGCCATGCCGAGGATCGCGCGCATGATCGTCGTCTTGCCCGCGCCGTTGGCGCCGAGGATCGTCACGGTCTCGCCGCGCCGCACGTCGATGGACACGCCGTCGAGCGCCGCCACGGCGCCGTAGCGCACGCTGACGTTCGACAGGCGCAGGTAGGGGGTCGCTTCGTCCGTCATGCCTGCGCCGACGCCTTCGCTTCGCCGCGCGTGCCGAGATAGGCTTCGACGACGGCCGGGTTGTTGCGGATTTCCGCCGGCGTGCCGGTGGCGATGCGCTCGCCGCGGTTGATGACGGTGATGCGCTGCACGACGCGCATCACGAATTCCATGTTGTGTTCGATCAGCACGACGGTCACGCCGAGTTGCCGGTTCGCGGCGGCGAGCAGTTCGCCGAGCTCGACGACCTCCGCGGGGTTCATGCCGGCGGCGGGTTCGTCGAGCAGCACGACCTTGGGTTTCGCGACGAGCGCGCGCGCGATTTCCGTGCGCCGCTGCAGCGAGAAAGGCACTTCCTTCGGCAGCTTGCCGCGCACGGCCGCCGGCACCTTCATCAGGTCCAGCGCCGCGTCGGCCTGCGCCAGCGCGGCGTCGCGCGTGGAGCGCACGTCGAACCACAGCCGCAGCGCCGAAGCGAACGGCCGCTGGTGGCGGTACAGCACGCCCGTGGCCGCGTTCTCCTGCAAAGTCAGTTCCGGGTTGAGCCGCAGGCGCTGGTAGGTGCGCGCGACGCCGAAGTCCGCCACGCGATGCGGCGCGACGCGCGTGAGATCGGCGCCGTCCACGACCACGCGTCCGGCATCCGAATCGATCATGCGCGTGATGACGTTCACGAGCGTGCTCTTGCCCGAGCCGTTGGGGCCGATCAGCCCCACCAGCTCGCCCGCGTTCACTTCGAAGTCGACTCCGGCGAGGGCCTTCACGCCGCCGAAGCGGCGATGGACCTGTTCGACTTGCAGGATCGGAACGCTCATTGGAGTTTGATGTCGCCGACCTTCTTCAGTTCGCCGTTGTCTCCCACCTGCACGAGAGGGACGCTCTGGCGCACCGCGTCGCCGCTGTTGTTGTACGACACGTCGCCGGTGATGCCCTTGTAGCCGCGCGTCTTGCCCAGGCCGTCGCGCAGCGCCTGGCGCGTCACGGCCTTCTGCGTCTTCAGCGCATTCGCGATCAGCTTCACCGCCTCGTAGCCATAGGACGCGATGGCGCTCGGATCGGCGTTGTGCGCCTTCTTGAACCCCGCGATGAATTCGTTGGTGCCCGTGCCCGCGCCCGAGAGGTAGCTGCTGTACGAATAAGCGCCCTTGCTCGCGCCCTGGGAGACGGTGAACACCGACGCCGCGAGGATGCTCGCGTCGCCCATGATCGGCGCGTTGATGCCCGCCTGCCGGATCGCGCGGATCAGCGGGCCGAGCGTGCCGGAGAGCGCGCCGATGCCGACCAGCTGCGTGTCCTTCTTGATCTGCGTGACGATGGCCGAGAAGTCCTGGGTGGCCGACGGGAACTGGATGCGCTGCACCGTCATGCCCTTGCCCTCCGCGGTCTTCTGCCACAGGTTGCCGGCGTCGACGTACGCGCCGTTGTCGCTGTAGTTGAGGATGGTGATCGACTTCGCCTTCGAGATCGCCGCGACCTGGTTGACCAGCGGGCCGAGCACCGTGGGCTGCGCCTGGTTCAGGCGGAAGGTCCATTCGTTGAACTTGAGGTCCGGCACGCCCGGCACCGTGCCGGCCGATGCGGGCGCGTACACCACGATCTTGTTCGATGCGGCCAGGCCGGTCACCGCGCCGACTTCGGCGGCGTTGATGGGGCCGAGGATGGCGATCACGTTCGGATTGCGCGCGAAGCTGCCGACCAGCTGCACGGCCTGCGCGGGCGCGCCCGTCGTGTCCTGCACTTCCAGCTTCAGCTTGCGGCCGAGCACGCCCCCCGCCGCATTGACCTCGTCGATCGCGAGCTGCGCGCCCTTGACCACGTCGGCGCTGACCTGGCCGGCCGGGCCGGTCATCGCCAGCGGCGCGCCGATGACGAGCTCCTGCGCCGACGATGCGCCGGCCGCGAAGGCCAGCATCGACGCCGCGAAGGCGGATAGGACGTTTCTGCGTTGCACGAGTGTCATGGCTTGTCTCCGTTGATGGGGTGAGAGTTCAGCGCGCGTGGTTCAATCGCAGGCCCCGGCGCGGCCACGGCACCGCGACGAGCTTTCCGAGCGTGGACAAGGTGACGTAGGCGGTGCGCATGTCCGGCCCGCCGAAGCACAGGTTGGTGGTGAAGGGGTCGGGCAGGGGGACGTGCTCGACGGTCCGGCCGTCCGGCGAGATCGCGGTGATCCCGCTGTTGTAGAGCGTCGCGACGCAGGCCCAGCCTTCGCCGTCGACCTTCATCGAATCGAACCATTGCCAGCCGCCGAGGCCGGCGAGCAGATGGCCCTTGCGTCCGAGCTGCGCCGCATCGGAGCGCGCGAACTCGCCCGGCGCGCTCAGGTCGAAGCGCCACATGCGCGCGGTCGGCGTCTCCGCGACGTACACGCTCTTGCCGTCCGGCGAGAGCGCGATGCCGTTGGGGCCGATCATCGTGCCGAACATCTTCCGGATGTACGAGCCGTCGAACTTCGCGTAATAGATCGCGCCATGGTCACGGTCCTTCTGCCGCACCTTGCCGTGGTCGGTGAACCAGAAGCCGCCGTGCGCGTCGGCCACGATGTCGTTGGGCGCGATCAGCGGCACGCCGTCGCATTCGGTGTAGAGCCGCTCCATCTTCCCCGTGCCGGGGTCGATGCGCATGATGAAGCCGGGCGGCGCGTTGTCGGGCGCGAAGTGCGGCAGCAGCTTGCCGTCGCGCTCGTGGAAGTCGGCGATGCCGCCGTTCGTGCCGTACAGCGCGCCGTCGGGGCCGAAGGCGATGCCGCTCGGGCAGCCGCCGACCTTGGCCAGCACCGTGGCGCTGCCGTCCTTGCGGATGTGGCGGATCGCGCCCGCGGCGGTCTCGCACACGTAGAAGCCGCCGTCGTCGAGGGCGATGGGGCCCTCGGGGAACTGGAGGCCGCTGAAGATTTCCTTGAATTGCGTCGTCATCGTTTCACCACGTAGCCCGCCTTCTCGCGGTCCCAGGTCGAGGGGCCCGGCCCGCGCGCCTTCAGCGCGAGGTGCTGGACTTTCTGCGTGCTCGTCTTCGGCAACTCGTCGACCACGTCGACGAAGCGCGGCATCGCGTAATAGGCGAGGCGGCCCTGGCAGAAGTCCATCACCTCCTCGGGCCGCAGCGTCTCGCCGGGCACGGGCACGATGGCCGCCATCACCTCCTCTTCGCCGAGCTCGGACGGCACGCCGAACACCGCGCTCTCCTGCACCTTGGGGTGCATGTCGATCACGCTCGCGACTTCCCAGGCCGAGATGTTCTCGGCGCGGCGGCGGATCGCTTCCTTCAGCCGGCCGCAGAAGTAGAGGTGGCCGTCGGCGTCCATCTTGCCGAGGTCGCCGGTGTGGAACCAGCCGCCGCGGTAGGCGTGCGCGGTCGCTTCGGGCAGGTTGTGATAGCGCGTCGCCTGACCGGCGGGGTGGCGAAACAGGATCTCGCCCAGCGTCTCGGGCGGCAGCGGCATGTCGTTCTCGTCGACGATGCGGAACTCCGAGCCGCCCGCGCCGGGGCCGGCACTGCCGACGCGGCCGTCGTTGTTGACGGTCATGCCGACCGCATCGGACATCGAATACGACTCCATGATGCTGACGCCGAAGCGCTGCTCGAATTCGCGCCAGATGCCGGGCGGGCAGCCGATGGAGAAGATGCGGCGCACCGGGTTGTCCGCATCGTCGGCACGCGGCGGCTGCTTCAGCAGGATGGGAAACATCGAGCTGAACAGCTGCGTCGCGACCGCGCCATGCCGGCGGCACTCGTCCCAGAAGCCGCTCGCGCTGAACTTCTCGCCGAGCGCGAGGCACGCGTCGAGACGGATCGACGCGTTCACGCCGATGTAGAGGCCGCTGCCGTGGAAGAGCGGCATGCAGGTGTAGTAGGTCTCGCCGGGCTGCATGCGCAGGCCCTCGCGGATCGGGCCGAGGTGAGACTCGAACGTGTTCGCGTAGATGCCCTTGGGCGTGCCGGTCGTGCCCGAGGTGTAGATGATGTCGACGACCTTGCTGGGCGTCGCGACCTCGACGTCGGGCTCGGTGTCCGGCGCCGTCATCAGGTCGGCGAAGGCAAGCTCGCCCGGCGCGGCCTGGCCGAACACGATGGCGCGCGTGAAGCCGGGGCACGCGGGACGCAGCTCGTTCAGCGGCTCGCGGACGTCTTCGTCGTGGATGATCGTGCGCGTGTCCGAGTCGGACACCATGTGCGCGAGCGCGGGCCCGCGCTGCCACTTGTTGAGCGGCACGAAGCCCGCGCCGATGAGGATGATGCCGAAGTAGGCCCAGATGAAGTCCGGCTTGTTCCCGGCCATGATGCCCACCCGCTCGCCGGGCCGCACGCCGGCGCGCAGCAGGCCGTTGGCGGCGCGCTGCGCGTTCGACAGGAACTGTGCCCAGGTGTAGCGCTCGTCCCGGAACTTGAGCCACACCGCATCGGGATGCGCGCGCACCCGTTCCCGGATGATGCGTTCGATGTCTCCCTGCGCGCGCACGGGCGTCCTCCGGTCAGGTCATCGACAGCGTGAACTGCTGCGTCGTGCAGCGCGCGGCGGGGTCCGTCTTCACGTTGACCACCGCCGTCACGCCGGCATCGACCTGCGCCTGCGCACGCCGCAGCGCGGGGCCGACATCCTCGACGCGCTCCACGTATTCGCCGTAGGCGCCGAGCGACTGCGCCAGCACGTCGTAGCGCGTGAAGCCGAGGTCGCGACCCGGCTTGCCCTTGGGCCAGTCGGCCGACCAGCCGCCGTTGTTGCTGATGACGAGCAGCACCGGCACCTCGTGGCGGACCATCGTGTCGATCTCCATCGCATTGAAGCCGAACGCGCCGTCTCCGGTGACGACGATCACCTGCTTGTCCGGCTTCGCGACCTTCGCGCCCAAGCCGAAGGGAACGCCCACGCCCATGGTGCCGAACGGTCCCGAGTTGATGCGGTGTCCCGGCGCGAAGGTCGGCATGACCTGCCGGCCGTAGTTGAGGATCTCCTGCCCGTCGACGCAGAGGATCGCGTCGCGCTTCGCGATGGCGTTGATCTCGCGCAGCAGGCGGATCGGATGCACGGGCTCGCTGGAATAGGCTTCGGCGGCGGCTTCGGACTTGCGCGCGTCGTCGTGCCTCTTCAGGTGCGCGCGCCATTCGGCGTACGCCTTGCCGTCCACCTTGCCGTCGAGCGACGAAAGCAGCTGCTTCAGCACTTCGCGGCAATCGCCCACGATGCCGATCTCGACTTCGCGCGCGGCCGTCGCGATCTCCTCGGCATCGATGTCGATGCGCGCGATGGTCGCTTCCTTCGAGAAACGCGGCGCCACGCCGTGGCCGATGATGTAGTTCATGCGCGTGCCGACGATCAGCACGAGGTCCGCTTCCTTGAATGCGAGGGAGCGCGGAGTGCCGAAGGCGAGCTCGTGATCGTCGGGCACGCAGCCGCGTCCTTGCGGCGTGGGGAAGAACGGGATGCCCGTGCGCTCCACGAACGCCTGCAGTTCGGCCGAGGCCCGCGACCAGATCACGCCGCTGCCGGAGACGACGACGGGGCGCTTCGCGGACCTGAGCCTGTCGACCAGCTGCGCGACCCGGGCCGGGTCGCCCTGAGGCCGCGCGGCGAGCGGCGGCCGGCGCGCGAAGCCCAGGTCGAGCTTGCTCTCCTCGATGGTCTCGAACAGCAGGTCCGCGGGAAAGTCGAGGTACACGGGACCCGGCTTGCCGCTCATGGCCTTCTGGAAGGCGGTGTTGACGAGTTCGGGAATGCGGTCGAGGTGCTCGGCGCGCGCGGCCCACTTCGTGACCGGCTTCATGATCGCGACCTGGTCGATCTCCTGGAACGCCTGGCGTCCGACGAGGTTCGACGGGCTCGAGCCGCCGATGGCGACCACGGGCGAGCAGTCGATGAGCGCATGCGCGAGGCCGGTGGTCAGGTTGATCGCGCCGGGGCCGCTCGCGGCCATGCAGACGCCGGGCTTCTGCGTGAGGCGCGCGTACGCCATCGCGGCCATTGCCGCCGCCTGCTCGTGACGCACGTCGATGGCGCGGATGCCTTCGCGCATGCACGAGTTCTCCGTCTGCAGCATCGGGCCGCCCATCAGGTAGAACATGTGCTCGGTCCCCTGGGCGCGCAGCGCCTTCGCGATGATCTGTGATCCAGTGAGTTCGCTCATGCCATGCCTCGGTGTATCGGCGGGTCGCCCAGCGAGCGGATTCTCGCCTTGTCAATACTCTCGGGAATTGGTGTATTCCCTAAAGTATTAAAAGATACTGGCCGGTATGAGTCGGCGGACGCGAGCGGGGACGCTAGGTCGGGGCGCGCTTCGCCTGCGCAGGCGCCTTCTTGCGTGGCGCCGTCTTCGGCGCGCGCGCACGAAACGCCGGTTCGTAGCCGACCAGCCGCAGCGCCATGGCCGTCATCTGCGCGCGGATCTGCTCCGCGGAGAGGCGACCCTCGGGCTTGTACCAGCGGTGCGTCCAGCGGACCATGCCGCTGAGGGCGAAGGACGCGAGCTGCGGGTCTTCCACCTTGAACACGCCCGCCTTCACGCCGTCGGCCACCACCGATGCGAGCATCTGGTCGAATTCGCGCTGGCGGCGGCGGAAGTCCGCGAGCTTCTCGGGGCTGAGGTGCTTCTCCTCCTTCAGGGAGAACGCGGTGTGCTGGCGGCGCGAAAGGTTGTATTCGAGGAAGACGGAGATGAAGAGCTCGAAGCGCTGCACCGGATCCTTCTCGGACAGCTTCTCGAACTGCTCGACGCCGATCTCGAAGTGCTCGAATACGCGATCGAAAAGACGCTCGAGCAGGTGATGCTTCGAATCGAAGTAGGTGTAGATGAACGGCTTGGTGACGCCGAGCGCGGAGGCGATGTCGTCGAGCGTGGTGCGCTCGAAGCCGCGCTCGTGGAACAGGGAGGTCGCCGCATCCAGGATGAGCGTCTCCTTGTATTCCTTGATCTGCGCCCGGGCGGAGCCCTCGGGGGCGGTCGCGGTCTGCGGTCGTGCGTCGGCTCGGCTGCTCTTCATGCGGCGCATTCTAGAGAGCGGCCGACAGCGCCTCGACCGCGTGGCGATCATTTCCGGGTCGCAGGATGGATGGCGTGCGCGGCCAGCCCCGACTCCTTGCGCGCCACGTGCAGCGGATCCTCGCCATCGCGCGTGCCGAGCAGCCACGTTTTGCCGCGCGGATCGTCGGAGGACACGGTGATCGTGTGCATGGAGTCGAACACGGTGCGGCGCTTCGCGACCTTCCACACTCCGTTGCGCTTCTCGAAGCGGTCGACGTAGCGGCCCAGCACTTCGACGGCGGCGTTGCCGGCGCCCAGGCCCTTGGCCAGCATCTCGCGGTGGCCGCCGGCTTCCTGCGCGAGCTCCAGCTTCGCCATGAAGTAGGTCTCGACCACGGCTTTCTCGGGCGACGCGAACTCGATCAGCATGTTGCTGAGCATGTGCGCGGACTTCAGCACGCCGGGGTCGTTGTGCCGCTCGCTCACCCACGCGACGAATTCGTCGCGCACGCCGTGGAAGTCGGCGTGGTCGTCGTGGCCGTCCTCGAAGAAGGTCGCACGCACCGCTTCCCAGTCGCGCCGGTCCACGCCGCGGCAGTACCGCAGCATGACGTCGCGAATCTGGTCTTTGTCGAGAAGGGTTTGAATCGAGGTGTCCATGCCCTCGTTGTAGGGCATGGACTTCCCCGTGCGTTACGGGGTCGGGCGCTGCGTTCCGGGATTCGGAATCGCGGCGTCCTTGCTGCGCTGCGGCAACCGCATCGTGCGCAGCCTGTCGAGCGCGCCCCAGATGCCCTGCGGCATGAAATAGACGAGCAGGATCAGCAGCACGCCGTAGATCGCGCCGGGCAGCGACTTGGAGATGTCGGCGGCGAAGTTCGGCAGGTACACGATCACGACCGCGCCGAACAGCGCGCTCGGGATGAAGCCCATGCCGCCGATCACCATGCCCACCAGCAGGAACACCGACAGGAACATGTGGAACGAATCGGGCGCGAGGTACTGCACCGTGATCGCGTTCAGCGCGCCCGCGATGCCGGTGTACATCGCGCTCACGCCGAAGGTGAGCGACTTGTAGATGGCGGTGTTCACGCCCATCGCCTGCGCGGCCATCGGCTGGTCGCGGATCGCCACGAGCGCGCGGCCGATGCGCCCGCGCACGAGATTCCAGGCGCAGAGGAAAAGGACCACGGTGATGGCGAGCACGAAGAGGTACAGCCACACGTCCGCGTTGAAGGCGCGGCCGAAGAGCTCGAACTCGAAAGGCGAGTTCGGCTTCTCGATGGAGGTGCCCGGCGCGCCGCCGGTGTATTTGGAGAACTTCTTGTACTTGAGCAGCTGCGGCACGGCCAGCGCGAGCGCGAAGGTGGCGAGCGCGAGGTAGTGCCCGTCGAGCTTGAGCGCCGGCAGGCCGAACAGGAAGCCAATGGCGAGGCACACGAGCGCCGCCGCCGGCACCGTGGCCCAGTAGGGGAAACCGGCGAAGTTCATGAGCAGCGCCGTCGTGTAGGCGCCCACCGCGAAGAACGCGCCGTGCCCCACCGAGAGCTGCCCGTTGTAGCCGGTGAGCAGGTTGAGGCCGAGGATGGCGATGGCGAAGATCAGCACCTGGCTCGCCTGGAACAGGCGGAAGTCGGGTGTGAAGAGCGGCAGCGCGACGGCCACCGCGACGGCCACGCCGATCAGGACCTTCTGCTTCGAGGACAGTGTCTTCATGGTGTCCCCTTCAGACGCGCACGACGCGCTTGCTGCCGAACAGGCCGGTGGGCCGGAAGATCAGCACCGCGATGATCAGCACGAGCGCGACGGTCAGCTTGAGGTCGGTGCCCACGAAATAGGTGCCGACCAGATTCTCCAGAACGCCAACGATGATGCCGCCCACGAAAGCGCCCGGCGGGCTGTCGATGCCGCCTACGAGCGCCGCGGCGAAGGCATACAGCAGCACGCCCACCATCATCTGCGGCTCGAGGAACACGACGGGCGCGACCATGATGCCGGCGACCGCGCCGACGGCCGCCGAGAGGCCCCAGCCGAGCGCCAGCATCCAGCCGACGCGAATGCCCATGAGCCGCGCGGACACCGGGTTCTGCGCGGCCGCGCGCATGCACAGGCCCAGCGCGGTGTAGCGGAAGAACACGAAGAGCAGCGTGAGCATGATGACCGCCACCAGCATGATGAACAGCTGGTGCGCGCTGATCAGCGTCGTGCCCGTGTTGAAGCCCTTCAAGGGGCTCGGGAAGTCGAAGGGCAGGTAGCCCCAGATCCAGCCGGCGACCGAGTTGAAGACGAGGAACAGGCCGAAGAACACGATGACCTGCGACATCTCGGGCGCGTTGTTCAGCGGCGTGAGCAGCACGCGCTGGATGAGGACGCCGCCCGCGAACGAGAGCGCGACGGCCGCCGCGAACGCGCCCCAGTAGGGCAGGCCGACCGTCATCAGCGTCCAGGCGACGTAGGTGCTGAAGGTCGCCATTTCGCCCTGCGCGAAATTGATCTTCTCGGTGGACGTGAAGATCATCACCATGGCGAGGCCGACGCAGCCGTAGATGGCGCCCGTGGCGATGCCGGAGAAGACTTGGGAGAGGAAGAGATCCATGGAGAGCCTCAATAGCCCAGGTAGGTTCGGCGGATCGCGTCGTCGTCGCGCAGCGTGGCGGCCGTGCCCGACATCACGACGCGCCCGGTCTCGATCAGGTAGGCGTCGTCCGCGAGCTCCAGCGCGAGCGCGGCGTTCTGCTCGATCAGGAAGATGCTCACGCTCTCCTCCTTGTTGATGCGCTGCATGATCTGGAAGATTTCGCGGACCACGAGCGGCGCGAGGCCGAACGAGGGTTCGTCGAGCAGCATGAGGCGCGGCTTGAGCATGAGCCCGCGCGCGATGGCGAGCATCTGCTGCTCGCCGCCCGACAGCGTGCCGGCCTGCTGGCGCAGCCGCTCCTTCAGGCGCGGAAAGTAGCCGAGCACGCGCTCCTCGTCCCGCGCCACCTCGGCGCGGTTGCGGCGCGCATGGGCGGCGAGGTTCAGGTTGTCCTGCACCGTCAGGTTGGTGAACGTGCCGCGGCCCTCGGGCACGTGGGCGATGCCCATGCGCACGATGTCCTCGGTCGACTTGCCGTCGATGCGCTGGCCGTCGAACCAGATCTCGCCGGTGCGGCGCACCATGCCGCAGATCGCGCGCAGCGTCGTGGTCTTGCCCGCGCCGTTGGCGCCGAGCAGCGTGGTCACGCCGCCGCGCTCCACCGCGCAGTCGACGCCGAACAGCGCCTGCGTGCCGGCGTAGTGCGCGTCGACGTTCTTCAGTTCGAGGATGGCTGCCATGTCAGAGCTTTTCGCCCAAATACGCGCGGATCACCGCGGGGTCGCGCTGCACTTCGGCCGGCTTGCCTTCGGCGATCTTCTTGCCGAAGTCGATGGCGACGACCTTGTCGGAGATGGCCATCACCAGGCTCATGTGGTGTTCGACGAGCAGGATGGTCACCTTCTCGGTTTCGCGGATGCGGCGGATCTGCTCGCTCAGCGTCTCGATCTCGCCGTGATTCAGGCCGGCCGCGGGCTCGTCGAGCAGCAGCAGCGTCGGCTCGGACATGAGCGCGCGCGCGAGTTCCACGCGCTTCTTCACGGGGAAGGGCAGGCCGCCCGCGGGACGGTCGACGTACTCCTCGAGCCCCATGAAGCGGATCTTGTCCATCGCCTTCGCCTCGACGGCTTCCTCCTCGCGCGCGACCCATTTCAGGCCGAGCGCGTTGGAGAGGAAGTCGCTCTTCGTGACGTGGTGGCCGCCCACCAGCACGTTGTCCAGCACGGTGAGCGTCTCGAAGAGCGCCGCGTTCTGGAACGTGCGGCCGATGCCGAGGTCGGCGATCCGGTGGCGGGCCAGCGACATGACCGACTGGCCGCGAAACCGGATGTCGCCCGAGGTCGGGACGTAGAGCCGGCTCAGGCAGTTGAACAGCGTCGTCTTGCCGGCCCCGTTGGGGCCGATCAGGCCGACGATGTCGCCCTCGTCGACGTCGAAAGTGATGCCGTCCAGCGCGAGGATGCCCCCGAACCGGACGGTGACGTCGCGCACGCTCAAGAGCGGCGCCGCCGCCGGCGGGCGGGGCGTCGCAGCCGCGGGAGAAGCGATGGCGCTCACTCCTTGATCATCATCCACTGGTCGCCCTGGAACCGGTAGTAGCGCAGCTTGTTCACCGCCGAGCGCACGGTGGGGCTCGTCTGGATCTTCAGGCCGGGCAGCAGGTAGGGCGAGTCGTAGTTCATGCTCAGCGCGATCTTCATGATGTTCTCGCGCGTGAGGTCGTTGCCGGCCGTGCGGATCACGTTCGCGAGCGTCTCGGCGACCATGTAGCCGTAGACGTTCCACCAGTCGGTCTTCAGGCCTTCCGGATAGTTCTTCGTCATCCAGTCGCGCCATGCCTTCATGCGCGGGTCGTTGTCCCACTGCTTGTCGGTCGGCTCCTTGATGAACTTGCCGGCGACCAGGCCCTGCGACTTGTCGAAGCCGGCGGGCTGCAGCACCTGCGCGATGGACGAGGAGTTGTTGGTCGTCACGTGCAGGCGCTGCCAGCCGATGTCGTGCGCGATACGGATCGCCTGCGCGGTGAACTTCGCGGCCGTGCTGTCGAAGAAGGCGTCCGCGCCCGAGGCCTTGGCCTGGCGGATCTGCGAGTCGATGGTCGCGTCGGTCACTTCGTACGTCTGCTCCGACACGATCATCTTCACCTTGTCGGCGCCCAGGCCTTCCTTGAAGCCGATGGCGGTGTCCTTGCCGGAGTCGTCGTTGGCGTAGAGCAGCGCGATCTTGGCGTTGGGCTTGGTGCGCAGGATGTAGCGCGCCGCCTCGCGGCCCTCGTCGATGTAGGTGGGCGAGAAGCTCATGGTCCACGGCGCGGTCTTCGCGTCGGTGAAGCGCGTCGCGCCGGACAGCACGAAGACCTGCGGCACCTTGCGGTCGTTCAGGTACTTCTGCACCGAGGCGTTGGGGCCGGTTCCCATCGAGCAGCACATGAAGAGCACGTTGTCGGATTCGACGAGCTTGCGCGTCATCTCCACCGTCTTGGGCGGGCTGAAGCCGTCGTCCACGCTCATCAGGTTGATCTTGCGGCCGTTGATGCCGCCCTTGTCGTTCAGCTCCTTGAAGTACGCGACCATCACCCGGCCGAAGGTGCCGTAGGTCGCGGCCGCGCCGCTGTACGACATGGTCTGGCCGATCTTGATCTCGGTGTCGGTGACGCCGGGGCCGTATTTCTTGGGGCCGCCTTGCTGCGCGAAGGCGGGAAGGGCGAGCGCGATGAAAGCGCTCGCGAGCAGGGTTCTCTTCAGCAATTGCATGGATGTCTCCTCAGGGTGTGTTGTCAGTCGCGGTTCAGATGGTGCAGAGGGAGCCCGGGTCGCGGCCAATCCACCGCGACGAGGCGGCCGCTCAATGACAGGGTGACGAAGGCGGTGCGCAGGTCGGGGCCGCCGAAGCAGATGTTGGTGGTCGCGCGGTCGGGCATCAGGACCTGCTCGACGAGCTTGCCGTCGGGCGCGATCACGGTCACGCCCGCGTTTTCCATGAGGGTCGCGACGCACACGTTGCCGCTCGCCTCCACCGCCATCGAATCGAGCCGCTGGTAGCCGGGCAGGCCGATCAGCAGTTCGCCGCCGTTCGGCGAGGGCCAGGGTTTCTTCGCGATCCTGCCGGGCGACTCGATGTCGAACGCCCACACGCGGCCCGCATCCGTCTCGGCGACATACAGGCGCCTGTCGTCGGGCGACAGCGCGATGCCGTTCGGAAACAGCATCGGGTAGACGGCTTCCTCGATGCGGCTGCCGTCGCACTTCGCGTAGTAGACGCGGCCGCGGTCGACCTCGTTCGTGCGCGCCTTGCCGAGGTCGGTGAACCAGAAGCCGCCGTGGCCGTCGAACACGATGTCGTTCGGCCCCTTCAGCGGCGCGTTCGGCCCCTTGGTGTAGAGCACTTCCACCCGGCCGGTCTTCAGGTCGACGCGCTCGATGCGCCCGCCGCTGTAGTCGGCGGGCTGGTGCGTCGGGCGCAGCCCGTGCTCGTCCTCGTGCCAGGCGAAGCCGCCGTTGTTGCAGATGTAGCAGTGCCCGTCCGGCCCGATCGCCGCGCCGTTGGGGCCGCCGCCGACGTAGGCGACGACGTCGGCGCGGCCGTCCCGGTCGATGCGCGTCAACGTCTGCCGCTCGATTTCCACGAGCAGCAGCGTGCCGTCGGGCATCGCGATCGGGCCTTCGGGGAAGCGCAGGCCCTCGGCGACGACTTCGAACTTCGCGTTCGTCATGTCGCGGGCGTCAGTCGATCGTGAGGTTCGCGTCGCGCACGACCTTGGCCCACTTGTCGATCTCGCCTGCGATCAGGCCGCGGTATTCGGCGGGCGTCGACGTCATCGGCTTGAGCGACAGCGACTCGATGCGCGCCTTCACGTCCGGCTTGGCGATCACGGTGGTCAGCGCGGCGTGCAGCCGGTCGATGATGGGCTTGGGCGTGCCGGGCGCGGAAGCCAGCCCGATCCAGCCGCCGGCCGACATGCCCTGCAGCGTCTCGCCGATGATGGGCGTATTGGGGAACACGGGACTGCGCTGCGCGCCGGTCGTGGCGAGCAGGTTCATCTTGCCGTCCCTGACGAAGACGTTGGTGGGGCCGATGCCGTCGACGGACGCCATGACCTCGCCGCCCATCAGGCCCACGGACGCGGGGCCGCCGCCCTTGTAAGGCACCACGGTCATCTTCACGCCGGCGACGCTCGCGATGTACTCGCCGAGCAGGTGCGACGTGGAGCCGGGTCCCGGCACGCTGTAGGTCAGCTTGCCGGGATTCGCCTTGGCCCAGGCGAGCATCTCGGGGAAGGTCTTGAACGGCGAATTGATGCCGCCCAGGATCACGAACACCGATTCGGCGAATGCCATGACCGGCTCCAGGTCCTTGCGGAAGTCGACGGGCGAGCCGCCCTTGCGCAGCATGAGCAGGCTGGTCGACGAGGTGCCGAGGAAGAGCGTGTAGCCGTCGGGCTTCGCGGCCTTCACGAATTCCGCGCCGATCAGCGTGCCGCCGCCGGCCTTGTTGTCGATGACCACCGGCTGACCGAGCGTGTCGCCCAGATGCTGGCCGATCAGCCGGGCCATGCCGTCGGCCGAGCCGCCGGCCGCGTACGGCACGACCAGGCGGATGGGGCGGTCGGGATAGGTCTGCGCGAGCGCGGCGCCGCTTGCGAACAGCGAGGCGGCGGCGAGCGCCAGGGCGAGGAGGGATCTGCGTTTCGTCATGGGTGGGATGTCTCCGTTCAAGTCTCGAATGTCAATGCATTGCAATGGGCAGGACCTTGGGGCCGCGCAACGCGAAGGCGTTGTAGATCACGTCCCCGGCCACTTCGTAGTCCGGGATGCGCGCCAGCAGGCGCTCGATCACGATCTGCGCTTCCAGCCGCGCCAGCGTCACGCCCAGGCAGCTGTGCATGCCGAAGCCGAAGCCCAGGTTCGTCTGGAACTTGCGATGGATGTCGAGCTCCTCCGGGTTCTCGTAGCGCGCGGGGTCGCGGTTGGCGCAGCCGACCACCGGCATGATCGTCGTGCCTTCGGGGATCCGCACGCCCTCGATCTCGGTGCCGCCCGGCTTCACCAGGCGAACCGACGCCATCACGACCGGCCGCCAGCGCATCACTTCCTCCAGCGCCTGCGGCATGAGCTTCGGGTCGGCCAGGACTTCCCGGCGCACGTCCTTGCGCTCGTCCAGCGCCACCACGATGTGGCCGAGCCACTTGGCCGTGGTCTCGTTGCCCGCGTAGAGCATCTGCCGGCTGTTGGAGACGATGAACTCGTCGGGCAGGTTGTGCGAGGAATGCACGATCTGGCTGATGAGGTCGGTGCCGCCGGGGTTCTTGCGGCGGTGCGCGATGGCTTCGGCGAGGTAGGCGCCGATCTCGTCGCGCGCCTTGTAAGCGGCCAGCCACGCGGGGTGCGTCTGCTTGTCCGCATTGGCGGGCAGCACGGACGCCGCGCCGAGCGCGTCGCTCCAGCGCACCACGTCGTCGCGGTAGCTGCGGGGCACGCCCATCATGTGCGCGATGACGTACGCGGGCAGGCTGCGGCACAGCTCGGCCTCGAGGTCGACGGTCTCGCCGGCGCGCAGCTTCTCCTCCACCGGGTCGATCATCTCGTCGGCCAGCTGCGTGATCATCGGGCGCATCGCCTCCATCGCGGGGCGCGTGAAGGCGCCCATCCAGATGCTGCGCAGCTTGTCGTGCAGGGCCTTGTCGTCGATGCCGAAGAAGGCTTCCTTGCCGAAGCGGATGGTCACCGCCGTGCCTTCGATCGTGAAGCGCGTCGTGTCGGTGAGGACGTTGCGCGCGAGCTTGTCGGTGGTGACCATGTACGCGC
Source organism: Ramlibacter sp. (assembly GCF_050250995.1). GTDB lineage: Bacteria > Pseudomonadota > Gammaproteobacteria > Burkholderiales > Burkholderiaceae_C > Ramlibacter. The sequence continues at coordinate 11,258 of NZ_JBFWNP010000001.1, read as the reverse complement.
CGGTGCGCACGTTGCGCAGCACCGGGCCGGCCTCCTGCATGGCCTTGATCGCGGGCCAGGGGTTCTGCGCCGTTTCGCGCGAGTAGAGATCGAAATCGAAATCCATGTTGCTTCCTTGAGAGATTCGGTGGCTAGATGTCGAGCACCAGCAGGGGCGTCTTCGCACGCGACACGCAGGGCGTGAACTGGTCGTTCGCGGCGCGCTCGTCGTCGGTGAGGTACACGTCGCGGTGGTCGGGAATGCCCTCGAGCACGCGCGTGAGGCAGCTGCCGCAGGTGCCCTGTTCGCACGACGAGGGCAGCTCGACGCCCGCCTCGGCCAGCACCTGCATCACGCTGCGCTCGGCCGGGATGTCGATCACGCGGTCGCTCGAGGCGAGCCTGACCTGGAAAGCCTCCGCGGGCGCCGCGGCAACGCCCGTGTCCGGCGGCGTGAAGTACTCGCGGTGCAGCGCGCCCTCGGGCCAGCCCGCCTGCCGCGCCGCGTCGAGCACCCAGGCGATGAAGCCGCCCGGGCCGCAGACGTAGGCATGCGCGCCGGGGGTATACGCGCCCAGCGCCCGCGCCACGTCGAGCTTCTGGGCAGCGTCGCCGTCGTCGCGATGCACGTGGACCCGGGCCGCGAGGTCGGGCGCGGCGAGCCGCGCGCGGAACGCGGCGCGGTCGGCCGAGCGGACGCAGTAGTGGAGGGCGAAGGCCTTGTCCGTGCGCGCGAGCCGCTCGGACATGCACAGCAGCGGCGTGATGCCGATGCCGCCCGCGAAGAGCACGTGGCGCTGGCCGTCCGACTGCAGCGGGAAATGGTTCTTCGGCGCGCCGATGCGCACCGTGTCGCCCTCGTTCAGGCCGGCATGGATGAACGAGGAGCCGCCGCGCGAGAGGGGCTCGCGCAGGATGGCGACGACGTAGCGGTGCGTCTCCGACGGGTCGTTGCACAGCGAATACTGGCGCGCGAGGCCGGGGCGCACCTCGATGTCGATGTGCGAGCCCGCGCTGAAAGGCGGCAGGGCATGGCCCTGCAAAGCCGCGAGTTCGAGCACGACGATGTCCGTCGCCTCGACCCGCTTCGCCTGGACGCGGACGTCCATCCACGGTTGCGGAATCACCGGACCGCCCGTCCCGCCTTCAGCATGTCGCCCGCGCCGCGGGCGATGTAGGTGCGGTCGCCGCTCAGCGTGACCATCGTGAAGCCCTGCTCGATGACGTCGCGGATGTGCTCCGGCGTCTGGCCGTGCATGCCGGCGACGACGCCCGCGCGCTGGCACGCGTCGGCCACGCGCTTCGTCGCTTCGCGGATCTTCGGATGGTGCGGCTCCAGGGGATGCAGGCCGAGGTTGACCGCGAGGTCGCCCGAGCCGAAGTACACGCCGGTGACGCCGGGCGTGGTCACGATCTCGTCGATGTTCTCGACGGCCTTGGCCGTCTCGATCATCACGAAGCAGGCGGCGCGCTCCATGATTTCCTTCGCGTCGAAGCCGAGGTGCTTGCGCACCGGGCCGAAGCTGCGGTTGCCGGCCGGGTTGTACTTGCACGCGGCCACGGCGGCGGCGGCCTGCTCGCGCGTCTCGACCATGGGCACGATCACGCCGTCCGCGCCGCTGTCGAGCGCCTTGCCGATGAGCGAGCCGTCGGTGTTGCCCACGCGCACGAGCACGGGCATTTCGGTCGGGATGGCGTACATCAGCCGGCCCGCCATCACCACGTCGAGCATCGCGTGCTGCGTGTCGATGGCGAGGTAGTCGAAGCCGATGCCGGCCAGGATCTCGACCATCGGCATCGAGTCGAAGGTGATGAAGCCGCCGAGGACGGGCTTGCTGCCCGCGCCTTTGAATTTGAATGCGTCTCTTGGCATGTCGGTGTCCGGTGTCGGGGTCTCAGGTTGTGGCGGAGGAGGCCGGGATCAGCCAGCTCCTGTCGAGCGACTTCACGTCGGGGCAGCCCATGAGGATCAGCGCGCGGACCATGTCGTCCCGCAGGATGTCCAGCACGTTGCGCGCGCCGCGCTCGCCGTCGACGGCGAGGCCGTAGAGGTAGGGGCGGCCGACGAACACGCCCTTGGCGCCGAGCGCGAGGGCGATGATGACGTCGGTGCCGCGCCGCACGCCGCCGTCGAGGTAGACCTCGCCCCGGCCGCCGATGCGCTCGACGATCGCCGGCAGCGCGTCGATGGAGCCGAGCGCGTGATCGAGCTGGCGCGCGCCATGGTTCGACACCACCACGCCGTCGGCGCCGATCTCGTCGACGCAGCGCGCGGCATCTTCCGCGTCGAGCACGCCCTTCACGTACAGCTTGCCCTTCCAGCGCTGGCGCATCCACATCAGGTCGTCCCAGCTCAGGTCGCCCTGCATGTAGCGGTCCTGCTCGCTCGCGGCCATGACGGCGGCGCGCACGCCGACGGCGCCGGCCTGCGCGTACTGGATCGCGACCGCGCGCTGGTGGCGAAAGAGCTCGTACACCCAGCGCGGACGCATCGCCGCGTCGAGCACGTTCGCGGGCGTGAAGGTGAGCGGCACGCCCATGCCCGTCTCGCGCTCGCCCTCGCGATTGCCGCGCACCGGCACGTCGACGGTGACGAAGAGCGCGGTGAAGCCCGCGTCCTCGGCGCGCTGCATCAGCTCACCGACCTTGGCCCGGTTGCCGAAGGGATAGAGCTGGTACCAGTGGTCTTTCTCGGTGCGGCCCGCCACCTCTTCGAGCGTCCACGAGGAGCCCGTGCTGAGCACGTGGCGCGTGCCGGCCGATTCCGCCGCGCGCGCGGCGGCCCAGTCGCCGTTCCAGCGGGTGAGGCCGCACAGGCCGGTCGGCGCGAGCGCGATCGGCAGCGAGACGTCGACGCCCGCCATTCGCGTCGCGAGTACGGGCTTGGAGATGCCCGTGAGCGAGCGCTGGCGCAGCCGCCACTTCTGGAATCCGTTGCGATTGTCGGCCAGCGTCACCTGGCCGTCCGCGCCGCCGTCGACGTAAGCCCAGACCATGCCCGGCAGGCGCTTGCGGGCGAGCTTGCGATAGCCCTCCACGCTGATCGGCGTCACGCGCGAGCCGAGCGTGAAGCGCGCGAAGGACGACACGGCCTGCTTCTCCTTCGGCTGCGGGGCGTTTCCGGAAAGCACGGCGGACATTCAGGCCGCGTCTTTCGTGGGTTCGAAGGAGATCGCCGCGGTGGGGCACGATTTCACGGCTTCCTCGATCGCCGCGGCGGAAAAGCCTGCCGGGTCCACCGGCTTCAGTCGCGCGAACCCGTCCTCGTCCTGCTCGAACAGTTCGGGCACCGTGAGCACGCAATTGCCCGACGCCATGCACCGGGTCCTGTCGATCGTCACCTTCATCCTGACCTCTCTGCCGCCTCGCGGCCTTTGCCGCCGAGCGGCTTTTCATCCATGCGCTGCTTTGTAGGCCAGGCGCCCGGGGAGAGGTCCGGGGGGTGTGCGGAGTGTTCCGGGGAATGGAACTGACGCGGTCCACATAGTGGCACACGCGGAATCGGGCGCACAAATAAAAAAGGGATGCGCTTGCAGCGCATCCCTCAACACCGGTTGGAGAAACTTGCGAATCGTTCCGGCGAAACTCTTTGTCGCGTTGCTTAGAACGCGTGGCGCAGGCCGATGGCCAGGCCGCTGGCCGAACGGCCGCCGGCGGTCAGGCCGCCGTTGAGCGCGCGGGCGGAGCCGTTGCTGTTGCTGATGTGGGCGTACGTCGTGTAGAGCGACGTGCGCTTCGACAGGTGATGCACGTAGCCGACGGCGATCTGCTTGGCCTTCGGATCCGGGCCGGCCACGCGGACGGTGTGCTCGGAGTAGGAAGCCTTGGCTTCGCCCGCGCCGACCGGCACGACCACGCCGAGGACCCAGCCGCGGGCCTTGATGGCGCCGTTGCGGTCATCGTTGTACGTGCTCATCAGCTTGGCAACGCCGAAGTTGTACGAAGCGTTGAGGTTGCGCATGACGATGTCGCCAGCGGCGTACTGGGTGCGGCCGTAGCCGGCGCCCAGGCCCAGCGGGCCTTTGTCGTACGTGCCGCGGATGGCCCAGCCGTCGCCGTCGTCGCTGGTACCGCCGGCGGCGTTGTTCAGCTGCTCACCCATGTAGTAGGCGATCTGGGCGCCGAAGCCGCCGAGACCGGCGGGCGTCAGGTAGCCGATGCTGTTGGACACGCGGGTGTTGGTCACGCCGGCGATCGACGCGGTGTAGCTGACGGCTGCGCCGACGCCCACGTTGCCGAACGGGTCGCCGAACACGTTGTTCCAGTACGCCGGCGTGAAGTCGCGGCCGAGGCGCAGCTCACCCCAGTTGCGGCCCGACAGCGAAACGGTCGAGCGGCGGTTGAAGGTGAGGCCCTGGCGGCCGGCGACGGCAGCGCCCGCGCCCGAAGCCTGGTTGTTGCTGTTCGTGGCGGCGCCTTCGCCGTCGTCCACGTTCAGGCCGGCTTCGAGGTGGAAGCTCGCCGACAGGCCGCCGCCGAGGTCTTCCACGCCGCGGAAGCCGAGGCGGTTGGAGTTGTAGCCGCCGCGGGTCAGCTGCGTGCGGTCCGCGATGGAGCCGCGACCGAAGGCGAGCGTTGCATCCACGACGCCGAAGAGCGTCACGCTGGATTGCGCGAAGGCGGCGCCGCACAGGCCAACGAGGGGCAGCAGCAGTAGGGATTTCTTGTTCAAGGTCGGGTCTCCGTTTTCGTTGAAGGAGGTGTGGAAAAGGCTGATTTCAGCCGGTTGAGGTGAGTGGCGCAGTACGGGAAAACCCGTATGGATTTGTTCGGACTTCTGGGAAATTGGTCACTTCCGGGAGGTCGTCGGGGAGAGAAGCGACCTGCCGGGTCATCAGTTCGACGCGCTCCAGAATGTGGCGCGCATGCCGCACGAAGACCTCGCCGGCGGCCGTCGGATGCAGGCCGCGGCGGTCCCGCGTGAACAGGGGTTTGCCGAAGGAATATTCCAGCGTGCTCAGGCGATAACTCCCCGTGGAGAGGGAGCAATGCACCTCCTTCGCGGCGGCCGACAACGACCCCAGTTCCGCGCACAGGACGGCGAGTCGGATCGAGACGAGATCGAAGCGGGCGAGGTTGTAGTCCATGGCTCTGCGTGCTGACATGTGAAGGTTCTCCGGACGCCCTCAGGGGGTCAATCCGCAAGGTTTGTGTGTTCCGTACATCGCAACACATCTGTTGCGGTGCTGCCACACCTCGAGGCCGGCAACCCCAGTACGGAGCGGTACCGGGGCGCGGATCGGCCGATTTGCGGCATCCGGGGACGATTTCATGACTCGGCGAGCTCGCGCGCGATCAGCGCCCGGCCGCCCGGCGCGGCAACACCCTCGAACAGCATGGAGCACAGCTGGTCGGCGATCGTCTCGAGCGAACCCTTCTTCGGGTTGAACCAGGCGTGGATCGTGTTGATGCTGCCCAGGACGAACATGCGGCACAGGCCCAGGTCGACGTCTTCCCGGATCAGGCCTTCGGCGCGCAGGTCTTCCAGCATCGAGGTCCAAAGACGGTGGTGCTCCTCGCGCCGGCGCACCTGACGCTCGCGCACCTTGTCCGGCAGCTGCCCGAGCAGTCGGTTGTGCGAGAAAGTGAAGTCGCCGTGCTGCACGAGGCCGTTCATGAGGCCGATCAGGCCGGCCCGGAAGCGGGCGAATGCGCCGGCGCCGGCCGGCACGGTCGCGATGTGTTCGTTGAGCGCCGTGAAGAACCGCTCGGCGGCGTGCTCCATCACCGCCTCGACCAGGTCTTCCTTGGAGCCGAAGTGGTAGTAGATGCTGGCCGCCTCGATGCCGGCCAGGTCGGCGATGCCGCGCATGGTCGTCGCGGCGTACCCGTGCGTGCTGAACGATTGCGCGGCAAGACGCAGCAGGTTTTCCCGCGTGTCGCTCGCCGCATTGACGTTCCTTTTCGCCATGTCCTTGTTTCCTTGAATTCAACCGAATCTAGGTATTTACCCTAGTACATCCGAAGGTCCCGAACGGCAAACTGCCTATCGTTCGTTAGATAACCTACCGAACGTTAGAAAGGTACCAGAGGCGTCGCGCCGAGGCAAGCATGAACACCCCGAAAAAACCCATTCGCTCTTTCCTTTTCGTTCCGGGCAACAAGGCCGACTGGATCGAGAAGTCCATCACCTCCAAGGCCGATGCGCTGATCCTGGACCTCGAAGACAGCGTCCCGCATCCGCAGAAGGTCGAAGCCCGCGGCATCGTCAAGTCGAAGCTCGCCTGGCTGGCCGAGAAGAAGCAGCGCACCTGGGTGCGCATCAACCGCACGCCGCACCTCTACGACTTCGAGGACGTGCTCGCCGTCGTGAGCCCGCACACCGAGGGCATCGTGATTTCCAAGCCCTGCGGCCCGGAAGACATGCACACGATCCACTCGATGCTGGCCGAAGCCGAGACGCGTGCCGGCCTCGAAGTCGGCCACACGAGCGTGCTGCCGCTGCTGGAGACGGCGCGCGCGCTGCAGTTCGCCTATGAAATCGCCATGCATTCGCGCGTCGACTTCATCGTGGGCGCTACGGCGAAGAACGCCGACGTGGCCCGCGCGCTCGACACGATCTGGTCGCCCGAGGGCCGCGAGTCGAACTACTTCAAGTCGCGCGTCGTGATGGCCGCGAAGGCCGCCGGCAAGAAGCCCATCGGCGGCGTGTGGCAGCAGATCAAGGATCTGGACGGCCTGCGCGAAGCCACCAAGCTCGATCGCCAGCTCGGCTTCAGCGGCGAACTCGCACTGCACCCCAGCAACGTCGCGCTCATCAACGAGAGCTACACCCCGTCGCCCGAGCAGGTTGCCTATTACGAGGGCATGGTCGCGGCGCTGGACAAGGCGGTCGGCGAAGGCCGCGCGTCCTGCGTGTACGACGGCGAGCACATCGACATCGCCCACGTGAAGACCGCGAAGGAAATCCTCGCGCTCGCACGTTCGTTCAACGCTTAACTCAAACCAGAAGCAGGAGCACTCACATGGCCGGAATGTATTTCGAAGACCTCAAGCCGGGTCTGGTGATCGAGCACGCGATCCGTCGCACCGTGACCGAGACGGACAACATCCTGTTCTCGGCGATGACCTACAACTGCGCGCCGCTGCACATCGACGCCGAATACAGCTCGCAGCAGATTTACGGCCAGCGCCTGGTCAACAGCATGTTCATGCTCGCGCTCGTCAACGGCATCACCGTGATCGAGACGACCATCGGCACGACGCTGGGCAACCTCGGCTTCACCGAGATCAAGTTTCCCAAGCCGGTGTTCCACGGCGACACGATCCGCGTGCGCACCGAGATCCTCGACGCACGCCAGTCGAAGAGCCGCCCCGACACGGGCATCGTGACCTTCCGCCACGTGGGCATCAACCAGCGCGACGAAGAGGTCTGCATCTGCGTGCGCCAGGGCCTGATGATGCTGCGACCCAAGGAAGGCGCCAAGTCCGGCGTCCCCGTTGGCACCAAGGTCGCCGCCAAGGCATAAGGAGCAAGCATGTCCTCGATGACCGATTCCACCCGCGCCTACTGGGCCGCCTACGAGCAGCGCCAGCAGCAGATGAACGACGTGCGCGAAGCCGCGCGCAAGCTCTCCGAGAAGTTCCCGCTGTCGTACTGGCGTGAACACGACAAGGACCCGGGCAAGTACCCCTGGGAGTTCGTGAAGGCCTTCGCGGCAGCAGGCTGGATGGGCATCATGATGCCCGAGGAAGTCGGCGGCATGAACCTCGGCCTGTCCGAAGCGGCGATCCTGATGCAGGAAATCGCGGCCTCGGGCGCCGGCATGAGCGGCGCCTCGGCGATCCACTTCTACGTCTTCCCGCCCGCGCCGATCCTGAAGCACGGCTCGGAAGAGATGAAGCGGCGCCTGCTGCCGCAGCTCGCCAAGGGCGAGCACCTGATGGCCTTCGGCGTGACGGAGCCGACCGCCGGCGTGGACACCTCGCGCATCAAGACGCGCGCCGAGAAGAAGGGCGACCGCTGGGTGATCAACGGCCAGAAGGTCTGGAGCACGAACGCGCAGAACGCGAACAAGTACCTGATCCTGGCGCGCACATCGCCCCGCGACGAGAAGCGTCCGCTCGACGGCATGACGCTCTTCTTCGCCGACATGGACAGGAAGCACTGCGACGTCCGCGTGATCGACAAGCTGGGCCGCGCCGCCATCGACTCGAACGAAGTGTTCATCGACGGCCTGGAAGTGCCGGAAGAAAACGTGATCGGCGAAGTCGGCAAGGGCTTCCACTACCTGCTCGACGGCCTGAATCCCGAGCGCGTGGTGGTGGCCACCGAGTGCATCGGCATCGGCCGCGCCGCGCTGAAGCTCGCGACCAAGTACGCCAACGAGCGCGTGATCTTCGACCGCCCGATCGGCAAGAACCAGGCCGTGGCGCACCCGCTCGCCGAAGCCTGGATGCGCCTGGAAGCCGCCGACAAGGTGGCGCACCATGCCGCCATGCTGTTCGATGCCGGCCAGCCCTGCGGCGCGGAGTCGAACACCGCCAAGTTCCTCGGCGCCGATGCCGGCTGGCAGGCGGCCGACCAGGCGATGCAGACGCACGGCGGCTACGCCTACGCGAAGGAGTACCACATCGAGCGCCTGTGGCGCGAAGTGCGGCTGCTGCGCCTGGCGCCGGTGTCGCAGGAGATGGTGTGCAACTTCATCTCCAACAAGGTGCTGGGCCTGCCCAAGTCCTACTGAAGCCGGTTCGCAGCCCATGTCGAGTTCCCTCTCGCGGCCGCTCGAGGGCGTGCGCGTCCTCGACCTCACGGTCGCGCTCTCGGGGCCGTACGGCTCGCTGCTGCTCGCCGGCCTCGGCGCGGAAGTCATCCGCGTCGAGTCGCCGGACGGCGGCGACATCGCGCGGACCAATCCGCCCTTCGTCGGCGACGAGGGCATGCATTTCGGCGCGATGAAGCCGGGCGACGTGTCGCTCACGACGCTCAATCGCGCCCGCAACAAGAAAAGCGTCACGCTCGACCTGAAGTCGAAGAAGGGCCACGAGCTCTTCATGCGGCTCGTGAAGGAAGCGGACGTGGTGTTCGAGAATTTCAGCGAAGGCACCGCCGCGAAGCTGAAGGTCGACTACGCGCGCGTGCGCGAGGCGAACCCGAAGATCATCTACGCCTCCATCAAGGCCTTTGGCGAGCCGAGCGACCGGCCGCAACTGAAGGGCATGGACATCATCGTGCAGGCGCTCAGCGGCATCATGGAAGTGACCGGCGAGCCCGGCGGCGCGCCGACGCGCTGGGGCCTGCCCATCGCCGACATGGTCTCGCCGCTGTTCGTCGTCAACGGCATCCTTGCCGCATTGATCCAGCGCGGCCGCACGGGCGAAGGCCAGGCCGTCACCGTGTCGATGCTCGACTGCCTCGCCTCCATGGTGGCGGGCGAGAACTTCGACGTCATGACGCAGGCGGGCTACCCGCTGAAGTCGGGCAATTTCCAGGATCGTCTGTGTCCCTTCGGCGTGTACGCGGCGAAGGACGGGGCCGTGGCCATCGTGGCGTTCAGCCCGGAGTGGTTCCGGTCGCTGGTCGGGTGGATCGGACGCACGGACCTGCTGGAGGATGCGCGCTACGCGACGCGCGGGCCGCGCATGAAGCATGCGAAGGAAGTCAACGCGCTGATCGAGGCGTGGACGCGCGAGCACACGACCGAGGAGATCGTGCGCGAACTGCTCGACAAGCGCGGCGTGCCCTGCGCGCGCGTGCGCTCGCCGCTGGAAGTGCTGGATGACCCGGTGCTGCACGAGCGCGGCGCGGTGATGCGCATCGCGCATCCGGGGCTGGGCGATGCACGCCCGACGGCCATGGGCAACCCGATCCGGATGTCGAACGCGAACGTGCAGTTCGACCGGCCGGCGCCGAACCTCGGCGAATCGAACGAGCAGATCTACGGCGGCTTGCTGAAGCTGTCCGCCGAGGAACTGCGCCAACTGAAATCCGAAGGAGTGATCTGAAGGCCATGACCGAAGCGAACAGCGAACGTAGGGGGCCGCTTCGCGGTATCAAGATCGTCGAGCTCGCGGGCATCGGCCCGGGGCCGGTCGCGGCGATGTTCCTCGCGGACCTCGGCGCGACGATCATCCGCGTGGACCGCAAGGAACCTTCGGGGCTCGGCGTGGAGAAGCCGGTGCAGTTCGACATCGGCCTGCGCAACCGCAAGTCGATCCGCGTGGACCTCAAGGACCCCAAGGGCCTTGCGCTGGTCCTCGACCTCATCGCCGGGGCCGATGCGCTGATCGAGGGTTTCCGCCCGGGCGTGATGGAGCGCCTCGGGCTCGGGCCCGACGTGTGCCTGAAGCGCAATGCGAAGCTCGTCTACGGGCGCGCCACCGGCTGGGGCCAGGACGGCCCGCTCGCGCATTCGGCGGGCCACGACGTCAACTACGTGGCGATCACGGGCATCCTGAACGCGATCGGCCGTGCGGGCGACCCGCCGACGATTCCCCTGAACATCATGGGCGACTACGCGGGCGGCGCGCTGTTCCTGGCGTTCGGCATGCTCGCCGGCATCATCGAGGCGCGCAACTCGGGCCTCGGGCAGGTGGTGGACGGCGCGATGGTCGATGGCGCCGCCGCGCTCACCGCGCCGCTGCTGTCGCTGCGGGCCTCCGGCATCCTGAGCGACGAGCGCGGCACGAACCTCATCGACAGCGGCGCGTCCTTCTACGACGTCTACGAATGCGCCGATGGCAAGTACATCAGCATCGCGCCGATCGAAGCGAAGTTCTACCGCCTGCTGCTGGACAAGCTCGAGTTGAAGGACCCCGTGTTCGACCGGCAGATGGACAAGAGCGCCTGGCCCGAGCAGAGGCGGCTCTTCGCCGCCAAGTTCATCACGCGCACCCGCGCGGAGTGGACGGCCCTCCTGGAAGGCACCGACGCGTGCTTCTCGCCGGTGCTGAGCTTCGCCGAGGCGCCGTCGCATCCGCATCTCGCGGCGCGCAAGACGTTCGTGGAGGTGGATGGCCTGTCGCAGCCGGCGCCCGGCCCGCGCTTCTCGCGCACCCCGCCGGACATGCCCACGCCGCCCGCGCCGCTGACCACCGACAATGCACAGGCCGCGCTCGCGCCGTGGCTCAACGAATCCGCCATCGCCGCGCATCGCGCCGCCGGCACATTCATCTAGGGAACTGAAGGAATCGCATCATGAAGGTACTGGTCGCAGTCAAGCGAGTCATCGATTACAACGTCAAGGTCCGCGTCAAGTCGGACGGCACGGGCGTCGATCTCGCGAACGTGAAGATGAGCATGAACCCGTTCGACGAGATCGCCGTCGAAGAGGCGGTGC